>NZ_LMBZ01000001.1:0-328338 GCF_001439635.1 Solibacillus cecembensis
CGTTAATTTATTGGTATTAAATACCTGATTTAAACGTAAGGTGTTTTTTATTTGTCTCATTTTTTTAGGTCAGTGCATGTTGCCATACCAATGTATTAAGTGTTTTTCTGTATTTCATTTATATACATCTTTTTATGCACTATCGTTTGAACCTAGATACAACAAAGTTTTCAATGCTGTCCAAAAGAAATTGCATTGGATCATATTTCGAATGAAATCTTGCATATACAGTGGATTTCTTGATGTTATAAATTAGCGTTTTTAACTTCTTTTTTATCGAGTTTTATTCAAAAGCTACATGAATCGTGCTCATAATTTTCTGAAATTAACAAAACCCCATGTTAAACTGGAAAAACTAAGGAGTTGGAGGGGAAACGGATGCAAACGGTACATATTATTTTTGGTGAGTCTGCCTATGGATCTTTACGCTGTGCTATGAAAGGGGAGCAGGTGAAAATCATTGGTTTTCCGAGCCTTCTTGGTGAAGACCCTATTCAAAATATACATACTGAAACGGGTTTAAAAAATCGGTTGCAGTGGCTTGAAGATCATTATTTATTTGACCAGGAAGACATTGAGCGGTATAAAAAATTATTTAAAGCCGGGCTTCAGCAAGTAGAGCAAATCGCGGAAGGTTCCAAAATTATTATTTGGACATGTGAAAACGCTGCAGAACAATTTGGTTTACGTTTTGTTACGAAACTCCTCGCAGGGAAAAAGGTCACATGCTATATATGTAATACGTATTTCAATGTTCTTGAAACTTGTAAAGGGAAAGATACATGGTGTGAAATTCGTCGTTCAGGTGAAGTGGTCTCGGAAGAAATGAAGAAATTTATAAAAAATGAATGGATCGAACTTATGACTGATGAGCTGTTCGCGATTTATCAAAAAGAGGCGGAACAGTTATTGGCAAGTGATTGTGCCGTGCGTACTTGGCGACATGGGAAAATGCATTATGAGGATGAAAACCGCGATGATGCTTTTATTATTAAGATGGCGCAAATGCTTCATCGTGATAGGCAGGATGAAAGTTCGTGGCTCAAGGCTGTGCTGTTAATCGGGCATGTGTTAGGTGAAAGTGAGCATGATATTTCCGATTCATGGATCAACTATCGTGTGCACAAACTGATTGAGCAAGGCTTTTTCCAGTCTGAAGGGGATCTAAGAGCAATTCGTAAATACAAAGTAAAGTTAAATGATGTGTAAGCCAAAATGTGTTCATACTTTAGCATGATATGTTAATGGATTAAAGCGTACTGGAATCATTCGAATGAATCATTGTGTATAATGGGAGCTAAGAAAAATGTACATAGTGGGGGAAAGCGCATGGTTTTTTCATTTTTTAAAAAGAAAAAAGAGGGAACAGTACTTAAAAATCAAGTCGAATTTTGCATGACGAACTTATCATTAGGCGCTGCGGATGCATATGATGTGCTCATCGAACGAGATGATGTGGAGATTATGGAAACCGGCTGTACATCCAATTGCGAAATTTGTGAATGTCATTTATTTGCGATCGTCAATGGTGAAATCGTGCTCGGGGATGATGCTGATGCATTGCTCAAAAATGTGCAGCAAGAGCTTGAGGAAAATTCGGTTTCATAAATAATTTAGGCCTGTCACTCCATAAAACTTTGGAAGGACAGGCTCTTTATTATTTCGTTGGTTGAATATAAGGAACAATCGGAGCTGTGACCCCAACAGATGCACCACGAATGAATGGCGCGTCTACTAATTGTTCAAAGCTTTCTGAACGTCCTGTTAACATGACGCCTAGCACTTTTACAGCGCGGAAATCTTTACCTTCATTTTCAGTAATAAATTGTTGAATTACTTCATTGTAACCATCTTTATCATACTGCTTTAATGATTCAATAAAGTCATCGTACATATTTTTTTCAAACTTCCCTGGGCTAAATCCGTAAACAGGCATCCCTAAAGGACCCATACTTTCATCCCCGAGATCGGAAGTCATATACAGCCAGTCGATATTGAAGCTGTCTGGGATAAGCTCGGAAATTTCATCGGTTGTCATTGGTCCATTAAACGAAATAGCAACTTCCGCCACATGATTCTCAAGCTGTGCAACTTCGGCTAATTCATTTTGAACGCCGTCATAATATTCTATAATAGAAGGATGATAGAATGTCGCTACTTTTTGCTTCGTTTGTTTATCGTATTCGTAACTGTTCGCTCCAGATGAACGGAAACCAGGAATGAGTTCATTATGATCAATCCCAATTCGAATCCAACCGTATGAACTTGTCAGCGTGCTCCACGGAACTAAGTAACCATTCACATTTTTGGAGCGATTCGTAATAATATTGCCCCCAAACATTGATCGATTGCTTGTCACCTGTGAGTTAATTTGAACGTTTGGCTCCGCTACGGCATTGTGTAAAAATAATGCTTCATGTAGCCGAGCCGTGCTTTTTGCCGCAAAATAATTGCCGACCTTGTAAAAGCTGATGAGTAATATAAACCCTGCAATAAGCGAAATGAGACTGATTTTGAACAATTGTTTCCATTTTGCCTTTCTTAATGCTTTTTGAATCGTTGAATCCATGATTTTTTTCCTCCTACCTGTGTTTGAATGGATTTCCGTGCGCGGTATAATTTTTGCTTCACACTATCGAATTGAATCCCCAAAAGTTTTGCGATTTCTTCATATGAAAAATCGTAATAATACTTTAAAAAGAAAATTTCAGTGTATTCTTTTTTTATATCCTTCAACAAAAAGAAAATTTCATCTTTGTTAAAAATCGCGTCAAAATCATCGTCACAATGCTGTAATTTTGTATGAACCTCTTTTGAAAAATGAATATTTTGGTGTTCCTTTTTACGTTTGAAATCGATGTATTCATTTAATGCAACGCGGAAAAACCAAGGGCGAATCGTTGCATCGTTTAATGTATCGAGCAATGTGTAAATCTTATAAAAGGTATTTTGAATAATGTCCTCCGCATCCTCTTTTGACGCTCCTTTAGCGCGCAACAAACGAAACACTTCCTCTCCAATCTGAATGAGGTAGGAGGTAAATTGATCTTCTTTTTTCATGTTTTGTCCTCCTTACACTTATACAACGAATGAGGTTTGAGAAATGTATACGCGGTTATACAACTTTTTGATTATGGGGCATTTCTTTTCCCTATTGTAACGAAAATTCGTTAAACTAGTGGGTAGAGGTGAGGAAATGATTTTTGTATTTGATTTAGATGGAACGATTTGCTTTCAAGGACAACCCCTTGATCAAGAAATAACAGCGGCATTGAAATTTTGTGAAGAGCTTGGACACGAAGTAATTTTTGCATCAGCTCGTCCAATTCGTGATATGTTACCGGTCATACCAAAGGATTTTCATTCATGTCGCATGATTGGGAGTAATGGGGCTTTTACATTTGTTGAAGGAAAAGTTGAGGTGGAGTTTTTAGACGCAGCGATTCAAACGCAAATCATGAATCTAATTGCACAACATGGATTATCGTATTTAGCTGACAGTGATTGGGATTATGCGTATTCGGGCAGTGAGGATCATCCAATGTACCGAGGCATAAACAGCGAGAAAAAGGCAAAGCGTTTAGCTATTGAACAATTAAATGGCTTTTCCAAAGTGTTATTATTTGATCCACCGTCCCATGTAAAGGAATTTGTACATACATTATCCGTCACAACATTTGAATATGCAGATGAGAAAATTATTGATATTTGCTCGAACGATTTAAATAAAGTTAAAGGTTTAAGTCGTTTAGGCGTCCAACAATACATCGCTTTTGGCAATGATGTCAATGATGTATTAATGTTCCAACAAGCACAGCATAGCGTTTGCGTCGGGATGCATGAAGTCGGGGAACATGCGGCAGAACGGGTAGCACAAAAGGAAGTCGCACGTAAAATTAAGCATCTTGCAGGGCAATGGTCCAGAAAGCCAGTTTTCGCTAACTAGCTCAAAATAGAAGGACTGTCACGAAAGAATTCACTCTTTTGTGGCAGTCCTTTTTGTATGTGAAATTACCAGTGAGTTGGTGGAAGTGTTGGTGATACTTATGGGGCAAGTGGATAGAAAGTTAAAAGTGATGGATAGAACTCTAAATACGATGGATAGAGCCATTCAACCGGATAGTCGCAAACAATCGTGCCAGTAAGGGGCTTGGCATTCTCAGCATGGTGAGTTTTATCTCGGAAAATAGCTATTTTAAAGGTTAAAAATCATATGGTGGTTGGAAGATTCTTGGTACAGAAGGGCGTGGAGTTGTTGGTGCAGATGGTGGTCTTTGATTTTCTTGCTGACCGGTTGGTGCGGATGGCGGTCTTTGGTTACCTCGTTGTCCTGTTGGTGCGGATGGCGGTCTTTGGTTACCTCGTTGTCCTGTTGGTGCAGATGGAGGTCTTTGGTTACCTCGTTGTCCTGTTGGCGCGGACGGCGGTCCTTGATTACCACGGCCTTCTGTTGGAGCAATGGCTGTTGATTCGAATATTTCCCTTGCTAAGTCGGCAGATGTATCGGGCTCGCCTTTAAAACCTTTATACATTTTCCACAATGCAGGTAGATTTTTGAACATTGGAGCAGCCTGTTGAACGTACGGTGTAAACTTTTGGGCATTTGAAAACAATGAATTTGCGCCCGCTAAAAAACCTTCTAAGCGTGGGGCGCCGCCAGCTGCAGCTGCTCCTGCTATACCTGCTTCCTCTGCCAAACCAGCTGCCCCAGCCAAACCAGCAGCTCCCGCTAATCCCGCCCCTGCTAAACCTGCTTCTGCCAATCCTACTCTTGGGGCTTGGAATGGCATTTGTCTCGGCATCGGCATTTGTGAAAACATCGAACCTCGCATTTGATAAGGTGAATACATAGGATAACGCATTGGCATTTGCATTTGCATTGGATTCATCATAAAACCAGATGGATAATAATATGGAGGACGCATAATAAGCTCCTTTCTTTAATTCAGCATGATTTTGCTAAAATGGACAATTAATTCGCATTTTTTTTCCCTATTCCCTCATTCCTGTTTGACGACAAAACTATTTATCGTTATGATATGCAGATGGTCACTTAAATGTACGAAACATGGTACAATAGGACAGATGTTAGGAGGTACGAAACATGTCAAAATATACTGATTATAATTTCAAGCCATTTTTGCAGGACGCTATTGCAAAGCTTGGATTTACAGAACCGACACCGATTCAAAAAGAAATGATTCCACTCGTACTAAAAGGAAAAAGTGCGATTGGACAAGCACATACTGGTACAGGGAAAACGCATAGTTTTTTATTACCAATTGTGGAACGTATTCAAGAAGGAAAACAAGAGGTGCAAGCAGTAATTACATCGCCAACACGCGAGCTTGCGCAACAAATTTTTGATGCGTTAAACCAGTTAACTGAAGGAACGGAAATTACTTCGAAATTATTTATCGGCGGAACAGATAAACAACGTTCAATCGACCGATTAAAAATACAACCCCAAATTGTTGTAGGTACACCAGGACGTATTCGCGATTTAGTAAAAGAAAACGCCTTACTTGTACACACTGCGCCAATCTTAGTCGTTGATGAGGCAGACTTAGCCTTTGATATGGGCTTCATCGAAGAAATTGATGGCTTTGCTTCAACTATGCCAGATAAGCTGGAAATGTTCGTATTTTCAGCAACAATTCCAGAAAAACTAAAGCCTTTCTTAAAAAAATATATGGATGCACCTACGCATATTCATATGAATGATAAGCGCCCCGTTGCAGAAGGCATTGATTTTGTATTAGTACCTGTACGTTCAAAATCACGTAACGCACGTTTATTGGAAGTCATGAAGGGAATTAATCCATTTTTATCAGTCGTATTTTGTAACACACGTAAAAATGCTGAGTCTGTTGCGACATTTTTAGCAGAGCAAGGCATTCGTGTAGGACAAATTCATGGAGATTTATCACCACGTGACCGTAAAAAAATGATGAAACAAGTTCGTGATTTAGAATTCCAATACATCGTAGCGACAGATCTTGCTGCGCGCGGAATCGATATTCAAGGGATTTCACACGTGATTAACTATGAGCTTCCAGAAGACTTAGAGTTTTTCATTCACCGTGTAGGTCGTACCGCTCGTGCTGGCACAAAAGGAACAGCGATTACATTGTTCCAGCCAGAAGATGAAGATGCAATTGTTCGTATCGAAAAAATGGGTATTCCATTTGTACAAAAAGATGTGAAAAATGGTGAATGGACTGAGTTGAAAGAGCGTCACTCACGTAAAAACCGCGTGAAGCAAATCGACGAAATTGACCAAAAAGCGATATCTCTTGTTCGAAAGCCGAAAAAGGTTAAACCAGGCTATAAACGTAATATGAGATGGGAAATGGAAAAAGTTAAAAAACGCGAGCGTCGTATTAAACGTCGTACAAATAAATAGGAGGGAATATTGATGTTACTAGGTTCTCACGTATCTATGAGCGGTAAGAAAATGTTACTTGGTGCAAGTGAAGAGGCACTTTCTTATGGAGCGAATACATTCATGATTTACACAGGTGCGCCGCAAAATACGCGTCGTAAGCCGATTGAAGAATTGAATATTGCAAAAGGTCTTATGCATATGCAAGAACATGGTATGAGCAATATTGTCGTCCACGCGCCGTACATTATTAATCTAGGGAATACGACAAAACCCGAAACATTTGAGCTTGGTGTCAATTTCTTGCAAGAAGAAATTAAACGTACTGCAGCGCTGGAAGCAAAACAAATTGTGTTGCATCCAGGTGCGCATGTCGGTGCAGGAGTAGACGCTGGGATTGCACGAATTGTGGAAGGGTTAAATGAAGTGCTTTCACAAGATTATCCAGTTCAAATTGCACTGGAAACAATGGCTGGCAAAGGTACAGAGATCGGTCGTAATTTTGAAGAGCTTGCGCGTATTTTTGATGGTGTCACGAATAATGAACGATTATCCGTTTGTTTCGATACATGTCATACACATGACGCAGGCTACGATGTCGTTAATGATTTTGATGGTGTATTAAATGAATTCGACAAAATAATTGGCTTAGATCGATTAAAAGTACTACACATTAATGATTCTAAAAACGTGCGTGGTGCTGGGAAAGACCGTCACGAAAACATTGGTTTTGGTGAGCTTGGTTTTGAAGCGATGCACTATATTGTGCATCACCCGCAGTTAATGCACGTACCGAAAATTTTAGAAACGCCATTTGTAGGAGCAGACGCGAAAAATAAGCAAGCGCCTTACAAAGTAGAAATCGCCATGTTGCGAGATGGCAAGTTCCAACCAGAGCTAATCGACGCAATGCGCGGGTAGTTTTGGTTAAACATTTTAAAATTCATTCCGTTTACAAAAGGGATATCAATTGAACAGCAAGAAAAAAACGCAGTGCCTATCAAATGGTGCTGCGTTTTTTCTTTTTGTGGAGAAACTTTAGAGTAGAAAATTTCTAATAAAGGGGGAATTCTCTTCTTAGAGGATAAAATTAACACTTGTAAAAACGAACAATTGTTCTTAAAATAAAAACGAGAACATATGTTTTATATGGAGGTGCTTTTATGATAAATTGTCCGTTGCCGAATCGTTCGATTATTTGTATTGATATGCAATGCTTTTATGCAAGTTGTATGGCGATGTTGGAAGGACTGGATGTCATGAAAGTACCAATCGCAGTGATTGGCAATTTTCAGCAGCCTGGAAGTATTGTACTAGCTGCATCTCCACCAATGAAAGAACGATTTCGTATTAAAACAGGAAATAGACGTTATGAAATACCCAATCATCCAGACATCCGTTTATTCGAACCGAAGATGGCATTTTTTTTGGATATGTCGATGGCAATAACAAAGCTCATTGCACAATTCGTTCCACGAGAGGCGATTCATGTGTATAGCGTTGATGAGAGTTTTATTGATTTGACGGGATGCGAGAAAATCTGGGGATCACCTGAAAAAACGGCAAAAGCGATTCAGCAAGCGGTTTTTCAGCAATTTCATATTCGTTCTGCCATTGGGCTAGGTCCGAACATGTTAATGGCCAAGTTGGCACTTGATTTGGAGGCTAAAAAGACAGGCTTTGTAAAATGGACGTATGAGGATATACCGAAAAAACTGTGGTCCGTTCGCCCGCTTTCTAAAATGTGGGGTATTGGTCATCGGATGGAAGTAAGTTTGAATAACATGGGAATTTTTACGGTCGGGGGTTTAGCGAATATGAACTTGGAGGCGCTGGAACAACGGTTTGGTGTGATGGGGAATCAGCTATACTATCATGCCCATGGGATTGATTATTCGACCTTTGGAGAGCCGATTGTCAGTGGGCAAATTAGTTTTGGAAAAGGACAAATGCTAATGCGTGATTACACGACACGCGCTGAAATTTGTGTGATTCTGCTTGAAATGTGTGAGGACGTGGCAAGGCGTACACGTACAGCGGGTTATGTAGGGCGCACAATCTCGCTTGGGCTGTCTTATAGTAAAGCTGCGATGACGAAAGGTTTTTACCGTTCGAAAACGATTGCGGAACCAACAAATGAAACGATGGCGATTTATAAGGTGTGTAAAGAATTACTCGATACACATTTTGCTGGGGAACCAGCGCGCCAGTTGTCCGTACGGATCTCCAATGTGGAGCAAGAACGGAGTATTCAGCTAGATTTATTTGATACAGGCAAAGAGCAGCGTTTGCTTTTAGGGCATACGGTGGACAGCATACGAGAGCGATTTGGCGCAACATCGATTTTACGTGCTGTCTCCTATACGAAATCAGGTACAGCAATTGCACGCAATCGGTTAGTTGGTGGGCATCTTGCGTAAAGGGGCGTAGAATGGAAATGAATAAAGACCGGGGTACGATGAAATGGACGGCAATGATGTTACCAGAGCATATTCAGCGTTTGCGTGATTGGGAAAAAGAATTAGCTTACACAGCACCGAAAGAAAAAACAGAATGGGAACTAGAAGATTTGCAACAAACCATTGTACAAGCGTATAAGCAAGGGCTAATGGTTACTTTTTCGATTTTTAAGCAGGGAATATGGTCTGTGGAGCTTGGGGTCATTACAACGTTAGAAATAGCTAAACAGCAATTGTTGGTAGAAACAGAAACGGTTGTAAAGAAGGTTGATTTTGCAATGATTCAATCCGCACAAGTAGTTGACGGCTATGATTAGTTTAGATGAACGACCAATCGTCCATGAATTTATTGTACTTGATCTGGCCATCCGTTCTCTTCAGCAGGATTATTCAAAGCTTGAAGGATTGAAAATGCATGCGTTTTATAGTCGTTGGACGGATTTGTTAATGAAGGGTCTAAATGAGGCGTATATCGTGCAAAAAAGGCAGCTAGCGAATAAGGGGATACGCATTGTTCGATGGGTTAAAATTGATGCGCATTTTAGTGATGTTACGATTGCAACGGCTGGTGAAGATATAGCCCTTCGCTATGCGAACCAAGTGTTAAAAATGGAAGTAGAACAATTGCTCATACAAAAGGCGACTTCAATATAATTTTCAACAAAAACAGGCAGTAATGATAAAAAAACAAACCTTTATTGTTACTTCCTAATCCTGGATATCTGTCCACCAGGTATGAATAAAATAGCCATTAAAACTCTTTAACCTCGATATGCCCATTCCTCATAATCGTAATTTTTCCTTTAATTAAATTTTCTCGAAGATTATGTGATTTTGAAGTTTTGTTCAGCATCCCTGGAGATGACGAATGACAGGAATTACAAAAAGAAATAATAAAAAAATCGTCTGGTAAAGATATGTTAAGACTTATCAAATAATCAATCCCATTTTGATCGAAACCAGCTGCATTAAATTGAAGCACATTGTCACCAACAAAGTTTTGCAAAAGCTGTAGCGTAAAAGTACCTTGAGCTGTCTGAACGCTCTTTATTGTACCGAATCCTGTGACATTTAAAATGGTTCCTACATTAGTAGATATACATTGAGGTGGATTAACTAATGTTGAGTTGAATGCTATGCCCAAAAATTCGGTTGAAACGAAACTGCCTTGAAGATTACAATTTGGACAAATATTTGCTATAAACTCAACGTCCGGAACTGTATAGCTCACTCTACCAGAACAATCGCATTTAGGTATTTCGCATACATCTATTGCTTTTATTGCTTTTGATACTGGAATAACACCACATGGTTTCAAACGATTTTTACAAAGGTTGCAGGAACAATTTTTTTTACATGAACACAAAAAAAAACCTTCTTTCCTATGTTTACTATTAATTTATTCGAAAAGGTATTTTTTGCTTGTATAAGCGTTGGCATGTAAAATCAAAATTCCTATGGTTGTATTGACCTTTTAAAAAAGGGAATATTCAATTTCAAGAAAAGCCAGTTTCAGGGTTATATGCTTTTCTGCTTGGGTAGAAGAGATAGGCTATTTTCAATTTATTGGTTTATAAATAGCAATCCCCACTAGGTTTCTAAAAGAACATAGTGGAGAATTTTAATGTATATTTTATAGGTTTTTCAATCAAAATTACTATGACCGGCTTTGTAGCGCTTGCCTACGAATACCAAAAACGCAATCACTTACCCATGATACCAACCCGTTTTTGGATTAATCGATACGACCCGGTACCACTGACCAACGCCGTCAAATTGTACATAAAATTCGAGTGAGCCAACCCCATTAAATGCGCCCGCTTCAACTAGTTTGAATTTGTCGCCCTTTCCAACGAATTCCTTCTGAAGTTGGTTTAACGTGTTGTCTTTTATGCCAGGAGCCCAGCTGTATGGATTTTGGAATGATAAATTATGCGTCGCAACCCAACCTGTTAATCCCTCGTATTGTATTTTCGACCAACCGTACTTTTCATGGCTATACCAATCTTCTTGATCGTAGCCAAAAGGTACACCACCTACGACTTTTACGTTGGCGTCAGCTGGAATGACACCGATTGTGCTATAAATTTCACCAGGTGAAGATTTAATATCAATTGTGTCCAGTGCAATAGCGCTATCAAATTCGCCTGCGTTAACGATAATGGTTTTATCACCTGACGTTAAAATTGCTGTTTCTTCTTTTGCGTTCCACGTAGTTTTTACGCCAAATGATTCACTAATGAAGCGTAATGGTACTAATGTTGAACCGTTATACACTTGCGCAGGCACGTCAATTGTAACCGTTTTGTTGTTGATTTTCGCTGATTTTGAGCCGACCTTTAACCAAATAGCTGTTTGCCCTTTTTTGGCGGTAATTGTTTTATCTTTTTGATTCCATTGAACTGTCGCACCTAATTCTTCAAAGATAGCACGTAATGGTACGAGGGTACGATTGTTGACTACTTTACCGCCGTCTAATGTAACCGTCGTATTCGCGCTTGCTGTTTCCCCGCTAATGCCACTTAACATCACAATTGCTACTAATGCCATTAAAAACTTTTTCATTTTCTCCAACCTTTCCGATGAACTACATTACTATATTACCATAAAAAGGTTAGTGATTTTTTACTGATTATCATATGATATTTGCACTATTATCGGTTGTTTCAGACAACTAAAGAGACAAAAACTATAGGAAGAAGCCTTCTAAAATGTTGAATTGAGCGAGTTTTTGTGTGCAATAATTTCTTAAATAAATCATTGGAAATCAAGTTGGATAAAATTTGAATTTTATTACAATTATTCCACCATCTCTGTATAATGAAAATATAGAATATTTAGATATTTTACTTTTATGGAAGAAACGGACGGAAGAAGAGGTGTAAAATGAAAAATATAAATGCGAAGGAAACAAGTTTGATGAAAGTTTATATATGGGCGATTTCCTTTATAAAGCCATATAAAAGTAAAGTTTTACTATTAATTATGTGTGGATTGATTATTTCTGTGAGCGAATTGATCATTCCAAAAATGTTTGGCTATTTTATCGACGATGTTTTAAAAAATAACAATATCAATTTATTTGTTTATTGTTTGATCGCCATATTTTTAATATTATTGCTGAAATTGATTGCTACCGCCTCAAAAGAATATTTGCAACGATACATACAGGAAAATAGTGTGAGAGATTTACAGTGGAATATTGTAACGAAATTACGAATTCAAGGTGTCAGTTATCTTGAAAAGAACTCTACTGGGAAAATACTCGCCCTAGTAAACACGGAAGTTGCAGCATTACAAGAATTATATAGAAGGTATTTCCCTGAAATTATACAACATATTTTATTTGTTTCGATTGCTGTTTATTTTATGTTAGATATTAGTCTTTACTTGAGTATCGTAATCATCCCTTGCTTTTCCCTCTACTATTTATTCGGTCCAAGGATTGAAAAGAAAGCTACGACTATCTCCAAAAAACTAGCGGAAAGTCAAATCAATTTAGGACAAAAATATTATGAAAGTGTCTCTTTACTCAAAGAATTGAATGTGTTTAATAGCTTTGAATGGGATTTAAATAAAACATTAAAAGAAGTAAAAAACAATACGGATTTATATACAAAGCGCTATTGGTATGCCTATTTAAGAGGATCAATTCGTCGTTTTACTTATTACTTTGGGGCAATCATGCTCATTTTATTAGGGAGTTACTTAATAAAAGAAGGAACGATAACTGCAGGAGAATTTGTTTCATTTTTACTACTATATTTAATTACGATGCATAAATTAACATCCATCATTACGCTTTTAACAGAGCAAAAAATGCTTATGTTTCAAGCGAGTAACCTATATGAATTTACCCATTTAAAACCAATGATTATTGAAAGTGTTGGGGCTGTCCATTTAAATGAGGTAAAAGGAAATATCAATTTTGACAATGTTTCGTTTGGTTATACGCCTGATTATCCGATAATAAAAAATTTAAGTTTCACGATTAAGTCTGGTCAGAAAATAGCGTTTGTCGGAGAATCAGGAAGTGGGAAATCAACAATTGCCAAGTTGATTACACGTTTTTATGATTGTAATAGCGGGGAACTGTCAATTGATAGCCATCCCATTCACATGCTGAGTTTAGGTACGATTAGACAATCGATTGGCATAGTCTTTCAAGATGTTTATATTTTTGGCTCAACTATTAAAGAAAATATTCTATTTGGAAATCCAGATGCATCAGAAGAAGAGATCATTGAGGCAGCAAAGGCAGCCCATCTGCATGACTATATTATGGAATTACCAGATCAATATAATACGAAAGTGGATGAAAAAGGGAATACTTTATCAGGTGGACTCAAACAACGAGTAGGTTTGGCAAGGCTATTTTTAATGAATCCATCCATCGTCATATTGGATGAACCAACATCTGCATTAGATAATATAACGGAGAAAAATATACAAAAATCTTTAGATAACTTTTTAAAGGACAAGACGGTCATAACGATTGCGCACAGATTAAGTACGATTCGAGATTATGATCATATATACGTACTGGATAATGGCAACGTTACAGAATCGGGTTCACATGAGCAATTACTAGCCAAGGATGGTCTTTATAAGAAGTTTATATTACAAACGAAAGAAGCTGGGCGCTTATGAAGAATATGCATTGGATTTGGCATTATATTAAAAATCAAAAGTTAATCTATTTTACTGCTATTTTTTTATTAATACTTGAATCAATCAGCTTTGTTTATTCAATTACGTTGCAACAATATATTATTGATCAAATCATAATGGGATCAGATTTTGGTGGGATTTTAAAGTATGTACTATTAATCGCTTTATGTTATTTGGTATTCATCCTACTATTTGTTGTGAATCCTTATATTCAAAGTAAAATTCATGGTCGTGTAAAATACCAATTAGTGGAGCAAGGTTTATCGACTTTATATAGTACGCCAATCAATACCATTCAAAAAGAAAGAAATGCGCGCTATGTCCACTTTTTTTCAAATGAAATACCGATAGTAGCAAGATTAATAGGAGAAGATATTTCGGATATTATCAAGCATTTAGTAAGCACAATTATTATTGGTGTTTTATTTTTAAAGGCATCTCCTCTACTTTTCGTATCGATCCTTATATTGTCTTTGTTCTATATAAAATCGGGAAAAAATTTATCAAAGAAGCAAAAAGAAGCTTGGAAAGATATTCAAAATAAAAAATCTTCGCTACTCATTGTATTAGAAGAATGTATCACTTCTACGCGTGATGTAATCGCAAATAATCGAGGGGATTGGGAAAAAAAGAGGTATCAAAACAGTTTTATTCAATACTTTCAAAGTGTCATGTTGGAAGGCAAGCTAAAGATAAAAATGGTGTTTTCATTAGAATCGATTACGTCCATTGCGCAAATCATTGTCATTGGCTATGGGGGATACCTTGTTTTTAAAGGGGCCATGTCTATTGGTTTATTAGTTGTTATTTACCAACTTACATTAGAGCTGCTCCATTCATTTGTCAAAGTGTACAATTTAATCTTTTCGTTTTCTGGCAAAATGGCTTCCGTTGAAAATATTAGCAATTGGTTTGATGCAAATTCAAAGAAAACCGAGCGTATTCAAACGATTTCCTCAATTGAGTCATTAACAATGAATCATATTTCTTTTCGGTATAATCCAGATGAAAAGTTTATCTTAAAAGACTTTTCTTTAAATATACCAATTGGCAAGAAAATCGCAATTGTTGGACCTAGTGGTAGTGGGAAATCAACGATTGGAAGTTTACTTGAAAATTTATATGAAGTAGAGGAGGGGAGTATACAGGCAAACAATATTAATATAACGAATATTTCAAAAGATAGTTGGAGATCGAAAGTAAGTATTGTTTTTCAAGATCCCTACATATTTCCAGGTACGATAAAAGATAACTTATTACTGGGATATAATAAAATAATGGATAATCAAATGATCCATTTAGCCAAAGAAATGTGTATTGATGACATGATTCAAAAATTGCCGGATCAATATGATAGTTCACTAGGGGAGCGTGGCATAACGATTTCAGGCGGTGAAAAACAAAGATTAGCATTAGTCCGTGCTTTAATTAGAGAGCCAGAAGTATTAATTTTAGACGAGTCTACATCGGCATTAGATGTAAACACAGAAAAAATAATACAACAAAATCTCGCGGTGATTCGAGAAAATAAAACGACCATTATTATTGCGCATCGACTTTCTACTATTAAAGATTCAGATATTATCTTTGTGCTTGATAAGGGGACAATTGTAGAGCAAGGCAGCCATTCGGAATTATTACAAAATCAATCATTGTATTATGAGTTGGTGATGCATGAGATGAAGGATAGTGAGCAGTGAAGAAATAAAGTTGTTACTTACAATTCCGTATGTGCTAAATAGCCTAGTGTTCCATGATTTAGAATGTTGGTGAACCAATTAATGTAATTATCCGGTTCAAGGTGGAGCTTTTTATGAGAAGTGGGCTGAGAGTTATTCATCAATTACTTAATGAAACGGGGAAGTTGCTCATTTAGACTCCTCTAAACGCGTTAGATTTCATTAAAATAATCGTAGTTTGTACAATATAATGTCTATCAAAATGGAGTGATCCAGCTTCTATACGTTTAAAATTTTACAACCACCTGCTTATTAATTTGAGCAGTTGGTTGTTTTAGTTACTATAAAAGATTCTATTTCTCATTTGCATTGCTGTACAAAATTTTTTAAGTTTATTTCGAAAAAGATGCATTTTTTTAACCCAGTTTTAACCTTTAAGATTTATATTGAAGTGTAGTAATTTTATGAATATTCTAAAAAAAGGTGGTTAAAAGGGCCGTTACGCATAGAAAAGATTCGACAAAACGCAAGAAGAAAGTGAGCAAAATTATGCAGAAATTAATTCAAAAACGACTGTCAATCATCGCGATTTGTCTATTATTCGCGCAAACTCTTTTCGGAAGTTTGCCCGCATTCGCACAGACGACGAGCAACGGACAGTCACATGTAGGAAATACCGTTACAACAAGTTCAACCATGATTCAGGGGATGGCTGCTTCAGCCGACAGTGCCGCTATACAAACAATAACGGTCACAACACCAGCGAGTGCCTCTATTTCTTACTTCACAGACACGGACAATTGGGGTGGAGGAGCTGCTGATTCACCAAAAGATAATGATTTAGATTTTAGCTTGAAAAACCAGAAAAATCATGCATCGGATAGTAATGATTATGAACGTTATCCGGTTGAAGTAAAGATTGAAGGAGTAGATCAACTCCCTACTAAGAATGCTTACTTGCTTGTGAGAGGTTATGATGTAGATGAATATAATCCTTTGTTAGCTGCAAGTGGTGAATGGCTAAGAGTATATTTCTCAAGTAATTCTTCTAATATTGCACTCGGACCAAACTATACGGGTTTTCCAAATACTGGATAATGGAACAATGCAATTATAAACGGAGGTCCAGGAACGAATGGCGAAGATTATAAAAAGGAAATTCCTGCTAGTTCATATTTAGGGGCAATGACAGGGCAGGATGGAAAATGGAATATCTCTGCACTTCCATTTGCCCAAGAAGACTGGGACAGAATTGCACTTGATGATAATTACGTAGGTATTACGAATCATCATTATTATTTAGATAATCGTACAGGTAATTCAAGCACTCCTAATACGAATTGGCAAATGACTATCGACTGGGTTCAACTAATTATTGATGGCGGTAGCAGAAAAAAAGCAGAGCTAACTTCAGCTAATCTTAAAGTTGAAAACGGAAAAATTACAGCTGATACTTCTTTCCTTACAAAATTAGATGGTAATTACTCTATCGAGGTAAGTGTGATCGAAAAAGTTGTTGAAAACGGGGTAGTGATAGAACGTAATCTTGGTATGGCAAAGAATTTATTTACTTCAGTGGTAGATAAAGAACGCGAATGGAACGATTTCACGATTTCTAATTCTATAATTAATCCTTCTAAAGAATACATCGTTAATTTTATTTTAAGTGAGGACAGAGGCGGCGGGGTATCGGGTGAAAACTATACCAATCCAGGTGAAGTTCAGCATTTGGTGTCAATATCAACGCATGATCCCATCGTAGAGGATATTAATAAGTCGGGCTATAGAAATATACCGACTAACTTTACATCAGATGACTTTAAAAGTAAATATTTCAAAAGTAATGGTCACACTTTTAATGGAGCTAACCTTCAATCGGTTCAAATTCTTTCGTTGCCTGATTCTCAAAAAGGCAAATTGGTTTTAGAGGGTGCGGATGTTGCTATAAATGATACGATTTTGACTGAAGATTTAAATCGATTAAAATTTATACCAGAACTAGATGGATTTGATGGTACCGTAGAATTCTTATGGAATGGTTACAACGGAACGAAATTTGCTGAGGTTCCGGCAACTGTAACGCTTAACAGTTCACCTAAGGTTTCTGATTTTACAAAGTATATGCGTCTAGGCGAACAATCCATTAATTTTATTGGTGAGGATGGTTTCCTAGATCACTATATCGATCCAGGTAACGAACTGGCGGAAATGATTCATATCATAACACTGCCGGATCCTGCAAAAGGTATACTGAGATTCAATGGCTCTCCAATTCCAGCTAATGCGAAGGTGAATTATGCAGAATTAAGCTATCTGACTTATCATCCAAACGGAGGTGTCAAGGGGTCAGCATCCTTCACCTGGAACGCTTATGATGGTATCCAATATGCACAGGATGATGCAACTGCTACGATTATCGTATCTGAAGCTCCTGTTGTAGACAATTTATCAATTATTGCAGAGCTAGGTCAACCGATTAGCTTTGCAACAGAGCAATTCACAAATGCTCCATATTATACGGATAACGATAATGATGCATTAAGTCATGCTACAATTAATATACCTAGTAACTTTTCGCAAAAGGGAAGTCTGTCTGCTCAACTCGAAGGTGCTGAAACGAGTTTACAGCCAGGTCAAAGCTATGAGCTTACACCCTCTGAGCTAAGTACATTGAAGTTTACACCAGTTGCAAGTTTAGTTGAAGGAACTAGTGTAATTATTCCTTGGACTGCGAATGACGGAATTCATAATTCAAAGAATTCTGCGAACATTACGATCACATATTATACAAAGCCTGAAGCAGACAACAAGGTGATCATCGTTGATGAGGATACAACATCGATTGAGATTACTACGTCTGGAAGCTACAAGGGATCATCAGATGATATTACTTTTGGTCATATTGTTAAAGAACCTGTAAAAGGCTCAATTACAAAAGATTCAAGTGAAACTGAAATGAATGTAACATATACAACTGATACAAAGTTCAAACTAGGTACGGATGAATTTACGTATACCGTTGAAGATAAAAGAGGCGTTGAAAGTATGCCTGCTACGGTAACGATTCATATACAGAAGAAGCTTAATGGCTGGGTGGGAAACAAGGCTGAATTAGATTCAACAGTAATAAATCCAATTCCAGGTGAAATTTTGAAACTAAGCGCAAGAAGTTCTATATATGCAACTAAAGTTATTGCTTTGGTTAATGACGAACAGGTAGAGCTTACTCTAGACAATCCAGGGACATATGGGGAGGATGGCTATAAGAAGTGGGTCAATAATTCTTATTTCTTGCCAAAAACAGTTATTGCCGGTGACTATACGCCAACCTTCAAGGCATTTAGTGGAGATCCAAACTATATTCAAAACGAAACGAATTTGATAGATAATCAGATGAGGGTTCTTGCTCCAGTTGTTACAATAACGAATCCGAATAACTCATCGCTTTCAGTAGAAAAAGGCACAAAGGTAGGTTCTATCCCGTTCCCTACAACAGTGGACATTACTTTAAGTGATGGTACAAAATTACCTGCAGTTTCTGTCATTTGGGATAAGAATAGCGGAAGGTACCAACAAGACAAAGCGGGCACATACACCTTTACGGGGAAATTACAAAACTTACCGAATCATGTGCAGAATGTGCCCGTTACTATTTCTGTTCAAGTATTGCCAAGTAAAAATGTACGTCTGAAGAGTATCCATTTGAATGGAAGTATACTACCAAACTTTGATGGAAAAACGCTCGACTATACAGTTTCGGTTCCTTATGAAACAAGGTCGGCCAATTTGACGACAGAGACGGTCGATGCAGATACGCAGGTTTCAATTACTGGAGGCAATCCACAGAACTTACAGGTGGGCGATAATGTGGTAGAAATCGTCGTAACAGCGGAGAATGGTGATTCAAGTACTTACAAAATCACAATTAAACGAACAGCGAATAGCATAACAAAGCCAGATCCAATACCACCACCAGTAGATAATGGTGGGACATCAACGGATTCAAACACAGACTCAAATCTGGAAACAAAACCAGAAACAAAGCCAATAGAGCCAACACCGGAGCAACCAACACCACCGGAAGTTCCAAAAGAAGAACCAAAACCAAAAATTACGTTTAACGATATTTTTGGACATTGGGCAAAGGCAATGATTGAAAATATTGCAGCACGAGGGATTATTAACGGCTATCCAGACGGTTCATTCCGACCAAATGACCCAATCACACGCGAACATATCGCGGTGATGATTGCCCGTGCTTTCGACCTTGAACCAAAACGTGAGGCGACAATATTTAGTGATGTGCCAACCAATCATCCGTATTATGAAGCCATCATGCAGCTTCAACAAGCGGGTATCATTGATGGTTCAGACGGGGCATTTAATCCAGATGCACCTATGACGCGCGCACAAATGGCAAAAGTAATCGTCCTTGCATTCGGTCTTACACCAGGCGGGACAAGTAATTTTCAAGACGTTTCGAAAACGCATTGGAGCTATGACTATATTGCTGCACTAGAAGCGCACGGTATTGCTTTAGGTGATAACGGCAAATTTAATCCAAATGAACCGGTCACACGCTCGGAATTTGTCGCGTTTCTGTACCGAGCGTTTAACTTATAAAAAGAAACACGCGATCAAATTCTGAAACTTGAATTTAGTCGCGTGTTTTATTATTTTCCAACATGTTGATTAACCAATTTCATCCTTATTTCCTGGAGAGTTAGTTTCCATTCAATTTGCAATAAGATTGTTTCTTGCCTTGCGTGTATAACCATTTGAGAATCACATACACAATCAGCGCAACGAATAAAATAGTGATGGATGAACCAGTACTTGATACCGCTACAAAATACCGGAAATAAGAAATCAAGTCGGAAAAGTTCCTAATTTATCCTTAAAATGAAACTTATTGGCATGTTCAATCGTAAACGTATTAAATAAAAACACCAGGAGGATTTCATATGACGAAAAAATCACTTGTTAAATATACGGTTATTACTACGGTTTCTGCTTTAACATTAGCTGGGTGCGGAAGTACTGAAGAAACCATTGTATATTCTAACGAAACAATAGAATTCGATTCATCACCTAGCGACACAGTAGAAATAACTGAAACCGTACAGGAGGAAGCCGTAACAATTCCTGACGAGGTAATCACAGAAGAATATGTGGATAGTGACCTGGATGAAGAATTAGTACATATTGGTGAGAGCGAATATTATGGAGACTGTGAAGTGTGGCAGGAGTCTGATGACGGTTCGAGTGAATGTTTAGATGAAAATTCGCCGTTGTATTCGCAACATTTCTTTAACGGATTAATGTTTGCTTCAGTGGGAGCTTTAGCTGCAAGTAGTATGTATAAATCCATGAATAAACGTGACGGAGAAAATCGTTCTGCTGCTACATCAGGTAGTGGTGGAGGATATAGCAACTCGAATACGAAGAAAACGAATTCTTATTCAAGCGGTAAACAAGGATTTAGTTCTGGCGGTGCTTCTCGTGGTGGATCAGGATCTTCGTAAGCAGTACGGAGGTGACTAATTATGAAGGAAAAGAATCACTTAAATGCAAATACAGAGCAACGTACAGCATTTTATAGTCAATATCCGCATTTTTTTGCAAATGTCGATCAGTTGGAATATGCCTTGTATGACATTATGCCGATGACGCAGGAAAAAATCGATGAAATCTATTATGCGACAAATATTTTATGGCGCATTTTTCAAAAGGTCGCGAAGCAGTTTAAGCATTTATCAGCGGAGCAGCTAGTGATGCTAGGCATTCGAGAAGAAATGATTCCGTTCTTTTCACTCGACTATTTACCACAGCAATCGGTTTTAGCACGCTTTGACTTTATTTGTACAGAAGAGGGTGCGATTAAAGCGATTGAATTAAATGGGGATACGCCATTTCTTATTACCGAAACTTTTGAAATGAACCAATTTTTATGTGATGAATTTGGTTATGAAAACACCAACCGAGCTGATGTGTTGATTAAAAGTCTTTCGCAAGCGTTATTTGCATCGATTCAATATTTAAATAAGCCAACTTCTGCGCCAATTAAAGTTGTGATTACAGGGAAAGAAGCACAAGAAGACTTCGAGGAAAATGCACATGTTCAATATATCCAAAAGCATTTACCATTTGAAATTGAGTACGTGCCGATTAAGCAGCTAATTATATATGAAGAAAATACCGCAACAATTGAGCGCGGCTTATACACGCCAAATATGGAACGAATTGATATTTTATATCGCCCAGCACACCCCCTTGAATTTTTAATTGATGATGTATCCGACGATGGCGAGCTAACTCGAATCGGTATTGCCTTGCTGGAACTAGTTCGAGATAAACAATTAGCGATTATTAACTCACCTGCCGCGTATGTTCTGCAATCCAAAATATTGTTGTGGTTAATTTGGGAACGCCGAGGCGAACCGTTATTATTTACAGCTGAAGAACGTGCAGCCATTGAAAAGTATATGTTACCTACATACATGAGCGCGGAACCTTTTGTCAGTAAGGGTGTTGGCTATGTAAAAAAGCCGGTATTTTCACGAGAGGGCAATACCATTGAAATTCATAAAGCAAATGGGGAAAAGCAAGCAACATCTCAATTTGCGCATTATACAGATAATCTTTATATTTATCAGCATTATATTGAAATGCCCTCTATCAACATTACATTAAAGGATGGTAAGCATTCGAAAAAATGGTTGATCGGTTCGTTTGTTGCAGATGGTCGAGCTTGTGGATTAGCTTGTCGTGTAGGCAATGACATCACGGAATGGGACTCCCATTGGCTAGCTGTTGGGATGAAAGTTAATAACAACAATTGGAGAAATTAGGGATCTAAGTTAACATTTAGGGGAGATTGTTGATGATAAGTAGTAAACTTCTGTGATTTGACTTGTCACTTCATATAATGTAACCCATTTTCTTCGCATGAATATCTTAATCATAAAGCCACTTTATGGGGGAAGTACATGGGATATTTCGTTAATGTGGAACCAGGAGTCAATTTATTCATAGAAGATATCAATCCTGGGGGGAGCAAGACCATTGTTTTTATACATGGCTGGCCATTAAGTCATAAGCAGTTTGAGTATCAGTTTGATTTTTTATCAGCAAAGGGATATCGCTGTATAGGTATTGACTGGAGAGGGTTCGGTAATTCGGATAAGCCAACGAGTGGCTACAACTATAACCGATTGGCGGACGATATCCGTACAGTAGTTAGTACACTTCAATTAACTAATTTTACACTCGTTGGTCATTCAACAGGTGGGTCCATCGCGATTCGGTATATGTCGCGGTTTAATGGTTATGGTGTGTCGAAGCTTGTCCTTGTAGACGCTGCTGCTCCTGTTGGTTTTACAACAGAGACGGCGAATACATTGCTTAACGAGGCGTTAAATGACCGCCCGAAGATGATGCAGAATGTAATAGACACTTTTTTCTTTCAGTATATAACAGGTCCATTCTCAGACTGGTTTTTTCAAATGGGCTTACAGGCAGCAGGGTGGTCAACCGCGGCAGTTATCGTTTTACTAAGAGATGAGCAACTCTATGATGACCTTCCCAAAATAGTAGCCCCTACTTTAATCATTCACGGTATTCATGACAAAGTAATTCCATTTACACAAGCTCAAGAACTAAATCAAAAAATTACAAACTCACAGCTTGTTCCATTTCAATACAGTGGGCATGGCGCTTTTTGGGAAGAACGAGAAAAGTTTAACGAGCTATTGATGCAGTTTATTGGTTCATAAATAGTACTAACATTCTCAAATAAAGCGACAATAAACCGTCAGCATACTTCAATCGATATGCTGACGGTTTTTATTGTAGTTAAGCAATCAATTTAACAAACCAAGCAACGTAATGTGCCCCTGGAATAAATAATAGTTGAGCTAATAAAGTGCCTAAAAATCGGGATGCCATCATCATGACAGACATTCTCTTTAAATCTAAATAGCTGCCTTGTTTATTTAGCACATCGTCCGCAAGAATGGATATTTTAGGATCAATAAATATAATCAAAAGAATTGTAGCCATCCCATTGATTAACCCTGAAGCCATTGCAGCCGTTGTTTCAAGCTCTGGGACGAGCAAAGCTGCATAAAGAGAAGAGAGAACCCCAATTGTATAAATCGCTGTAATAACTATGTTGATTACAAAAAGTTTCATGGGAATATCTTTTATACGAATCTCTTTTACAAAAGCAAAACTAGGCTTACGAATGTGCTTCATCCCACGTTTTATATATTCAAACGTCAACCCCTTTTTCATTAAAGCAGGGATGTTTCCTCTTTCTTCAGCCAAATGAATGATTGCTCTAGAAAATATAGCAATAAAAGTAGGGAGAAGGATAATCCCGATTAAAGTACCGATAGATGCTGCTCCAATAATTATACGAAACTGATTTTCTACATAGCTTAATGCATTTTCTGTCGGTGCATGGTCCACTAAACTGCCTGTAAATGGTTGTTGCATCATATTCGCTAATCTCGAAACCATGACCATTACATTGAATAGAGATAAAGCAGATGCTAGTAACTTTACGCGAGCTCCTGATAAACGCACGGCATAAGCTAACGTTTCGATGGAGTGAATAATTAATATGAAAAGTGCGATGATGATTAATTTATCCGTTAGCAATTCGATGATTAACAACTCCTAAAAAATTCTATAGTTGTTAGTGTAGACGATTTTGTAGTAAGTTAGTTCTTGTTTCCGGTCGAATGTTTGTAATATACAGATAATTTATACGCAAAACCTGGAAAGGCGGGGAATTGTAGGTCTGAAATTAATATTCGATTTAAAAAGTTAGAGCCTCTCTACATGAAATTGTAGAAAGGCTCTTTAAAGTTATTTGAACATAGGATTACTCTATTTCAACCTCAATATCCTTCACAAAAACAGCCGTACCTGAAATCGAGATATCTAGTTGTTCATCATCTTCTTTTACATGTACATATACTATCCATCTTTATTGATTTCATGTCCTTGCTCAACAATAAGTGTCGCAGGCAAACGAATATCTTTATTTACATACTTTTTATAATAAGCCCCCATCACGCCTGAAGCTGTACCTGTAATTGCATCTTCAATAGTACCTGAATAAGGAGATGAAAAATGACGCGCATGCATGGCGTTTTCAAAATCACGCACTTCAAAACAAATAGGGTGAACAGAAGTTTTTGGCATCTCTAATAAAACCTTTGGAAATTCTTTAGTATTGGGTGCCATTTTTGAAAAGCTTGATAGTTCTTTAATTGGGACAATTAATGTCCAAATGCCTGTACTCCCATAAACAATTGGATATTCTGGGTGTAAATCCTCTTCTCGTAATCCAATGGAAGCCGCTAAATCAGACTTTGAACCGCCAAATGATTGAAACTGTGGTTTCGCATGTTGCATCGTAATAAGTAATTGATTATTTTCTTCATGAATTTGTATCGGCAATATACCTGCATTTGTTTCAATTGTAAAAGCTGGTTTTTCTAATAAACCATTCATTCTTAGCGCATAAACCGTTCCCATTGTCGCATGACCACATAAATTATTTTCATGTCCAGGTGTAAAATAACGAATGCGAAAATCTGCAACATTCGAAGGAACAACAAATGCTGTTTCATTAAATCCAACTGCTGCAGCAATAGTGAGCATTTGTTTTTCTGTATAATCCTCGCCATTCAGTACGACACCAGCTGGATTCCCTTTCTCAGGAATGGAACTAAACGCATCAATGTGCTTTATACTTACTTTTACCAAAATATGTACCCCCTTCAATCATAAACGCCAAGCCTGATTTTAACTATTCAATAATAAATTTCAATAAAAATAGAAATTATCATTATTATTGTAGCGTAAATTACTAGGTCTGCCACTATTCATTTTGAAGTATAGGCTCAGATTTTTTATCAAATATATTACGAGGAAACAATTCGATTTGAATGGAGTAATTAAAGGGGTTTAATAATCAAATCTAGAAAATAATTATAGAGGCTTATGATTCAAAAATGGTGGGGAATTAAACCTTTATGGTGATTTTACAAAACTATCCGTAGCGAAAAAATCCAATAAAAAAGCTATTAGTTTATTAAACATCTCAGGTCGTCTAATTGAAGGCGATACACTCTATTCTTATACAAAAGAAAAAGAGCGAATTGAATCAGAAACAGATGAGAAAATTAGAGATTTAGCACTTTATTTATCTTCACGTTCAGAAAATTGAAAAGGGGAACTTAAATGTATACAGATAACGAATTAGTCATTCGACCAGTGGAAGAAACAGATTTACTTCGACTGTGGGAATTAATTTACAAGGACGAGCAGCCGGAATGGAAAAAATGGGATGCACCTTATTATCCACATGAAGCAATGAGCTATGAAGCATTTTTTCCAACAGGTTTAAAATGGGTAGGTGAAGATGATTTTTGGGTCATTGAAGTAGATAGAGTTGTAAGAGGCGTTGTTTCTTATTACTGGGAACATCAACCTTCCCAATGGCTGGAGGTAGGGATTGTTTTTCACGAAAGTGGTTCATGGGGCAAAGGTTTAGGAACCCGCGTATTAACATTATGGATTGACCATTTATTTAATACGTTGCCTTTAGTTCGGGTAGGCTTTACGACTTGGTCAGGAAATGAACGAATGATCCGTGTCGGTGAAAAGCTAGGCATGCAAATGGAAGCAAGAATTCGAAAAGTACGATATAACGAAGGACATTATTATGACTCCATTCGTATGGGGATTTTAAGAGAAGAATGGGAAGAAAAGAATCATTTACATTGAAAAACAAAAGCTTCTAATCCGAGATGAAGGATTAGAAGCTTCTTAATTTATGTTACAGGGCAATTTCAACACATGTAGGGACATTTAAATAAATAAAAAAACTGCTGGACAATGGCTGAAGCAATCATATCGGACATAGCCAATGCCTCAGCTTCAATTTCATCAAAAACAGCAACATCTTCCTTGTACTTTTTTTGAATCATTGTTACAGCTTCAATTTTTGTTAACTCTAAATGTTTATAAAGCATTTTTTGTAAAGCTTCATAAGATAAGTATGGATTAATGCTGCTCAAAAATAGGGCAATGTCATCTGCATTTTTATACCATGCTTTTTCTTTGACCTCTGCTGTAATTGTGTCGCCTTTTGCAGCTGCTGTCACGAGCTCGGCTGCAATGACTAAATGTTCATGAATCAACTTTGCATAATGATCTGCAATTTGGTCGCCATAAAAAGGACGGAGACAATTGCCTAAATCGGTTGCATTTTGTAAAAGGCGTTGCTCTACAAATGGCAAATCGGGCAACTGGAAGACAATGCTAGTAATCGTCATTCGGGTCCAGTTAACATGCTCCAGCCACAGTAACCGATTCATCGCCATATAATCGGCTTCGGTTTGACTTATACAACGCTGCTGATTGTAGCTTGGTTGTTGGGTCATAAAATGCCGAATCGGTGCAGTATATTGCGTGTATGGTTGTCGGTAAGAAGCGCTTAGTGGATTCGCGAAAGAGTTATTTGTGTAATAAGGATACACTTTTCCATCATTCCTTTTCATGCCTCATTGTATAACAGCTTGCAATAAAATAGGCGTTTTTACTAGCATATTCAATAACGTTACTTAATGTGCAAATTGGAAAAGTTCAAAATGATCTTTAGTGAATCACGAAAAATTTACTATGTATTATGGATAGAAAAAACAGCACAAATACTCTAAGTAAGAGATTTGTGCTGTAATTGCGTCATTAATACAATTGATTTTCAATTTCCAATGCTGTGCGTGTAATGCTATCGATTAATTGTTGTTCGTCATAATCAGCGTATCGTACTTCCGGAATGAGAATGGTTACGGAGGCGATGATTTGATGAGAAGCATTTAAAATGGGCGCCGTAACAGAGCATGCACCTCGAACACGTTCGCCATTACTTTTGGCGTAGCGTAAAGAACGAATTTGTTGTAATTCTGAAATCAGTAAGTCTTTTGAAAGGATTGTCTGATTTGTAATTGGTTCAAGCACTATATTTTCTAAATATTGTTCAAGATGTGGCATAAATGCGAGCAATATTTTAGAAGACGCACCTGCATAAAGAGGGGAAGTGTCGCCAACAAACATTTTCGTGGATAGTGGATAGGTTGAATCATAGTTTAAAATGCACCGTCTCTCTAATCCATCGATAATACTCATAGAAACACTTTCACCGATTTCTTCATTCAGCTTTTTTAGTAACGGGTCAGCTACAATGATTAGACTCGATTCTTGCTTGACTAAGTTACCTAAGTACAGCAGGGAATGCCCTAATTGATAGCGTTTCGTAAGCTCTTCTTTATGCAAAAATCCCTCATATACAAAGGTGGAAACGAAGCGTTGCAAACTGGAAATACTAATGCCCGTCTTTTTACTTAGCTCAGTTAAAGAAAGGCTTGGTTCTTCTTTCGTAAATGCCTTTAAAACTTTGATCGCTTTGTGCAGCGACGACATGGTGTAGTTTTTTTCGAAAGTCTCTTGATTCAATACGTCACCTACTCAAATGATAAATTACTTATAGTATATCGCACTTTATTTTGAAAGAGTGGATTTCTGGAAAGTTTTCGTATGTTCTCCTAAAGTAGGAGGGGCTAAATGATATTGAATATTTAAGTCAGAAAACTGTAACGGATTTTTGACGAACTTGATTTTACCATATTGTTCGTGCTCTAATTCGCCAATCATATCACGTGCGAGAATTTGAGGCTGTTCTAGTGCTTCAGCAATCGTATTCACACGGCCACCAGGAATCTTATATTGTTGTAATAATTCAAGCCATTCATCTCGCGTTTTCTTTATCGTCAATTCAGCAATCATCTCAACAAGCTCCGTTTCGTGCTGTTTACGTAACGTGTTTGTTACAAATCGCGTATCATTTGCCCATTCTTGACGGTCTAATATGGTGCAAAGCTTTTGGAACTGACCGTCTGATCCAGCGCATATCATTAATGGACCATCTGAACAGTTAAATACTTGATAAGGTGCTACATTATTATGGCGATTACCTAAACGCTCGGAAGAAAAGCCTGTATTTAAATAAGCACTCGCCACATTCGCCAAGCTACTCATTTGCACATCAAGTAGAGATAAATCAATAAATTGCCCTTCATTTGTTTGATCACGCATGCGCAGTGCAGCTAAAATACTAATGACCACGTAATTAGAAGTTAAAATATCGGCAATAGGGACACCCACTTTTGTTGCTTCACCATCAGATGAGCCAGTTACACTCATTAGCCCGCTCATTGCTTGAATGACAGGGTCAAATCCTGGTTCATAAGCAAGGGGGCCTGTTTGACCAAAACCAGTTACCGCGCAGTGAATAATGCGCGGGTTTATTTTCTTTAACTCGCCATAACTTAGTCCCATGCGCGCCATATCGCCGGTTTTAAAGTTTTCGAGTACGATATCTGCATCTTTGACAAGTTCCTTAAATTGGACTTTGCCTGCTTCCGTTTTTAAATCTAGCACGATCGACTTTTTATTGCGATTCGCACATAAATAATACGTGCTTTGGTCATTCAAAAAAGGACCCCAGTCACGCATACTATCTGAGCCGACGGGATGTTCTACGCGAATTACTTCTGCGCCTAAATCTGCTAGCATCATTGAGCCAGCGGGGGCAGCATAGACACGAGATAAATCTAACACTCGAATATTTTCAAGAGGTTGCATCTGTTCTTCCTCCTTTGCTCATCTATTATAAGTAGGTTTGCGTTTTTCTACGACCGCACTAACGCCTTCTTTAAAATCATCTAACTCGGTTACAATAGCCATTTGTGAAGAAATATAGTCAAGAGCAGAACGTAAATCCATCTTTTGACTTTGGTAAACAGCGCGCTTAATAAATTGTAATGTCGTTGTAGGACGACTTGCTAAATCTTTTGCATAATTGAGTGTGTATGCCTCTAGCTCATCGTCTTCCACAACAAATGTGACAACACCTTTTTCTTTTGCTTCATCAGCAGTTAAGACACGAGCTGTCCAGAACATGTCTAATGCTTGGTCGATCCCGATTAATTTCGGTAAATAGTAAGCACCACCGTCACCTGGAACGATCGCCACATTAATGTAACTTTCTGAAATCTTCGTTGACTTTGCTGTAATGCGAATATCACACATTAACGCCATATCCAAACCCGCACCCATAGCAAAGCCGTGAACTTGTGCAATGACAGGTTTATCAATTTCTTCAAGAAGAAGGGGAATGCGCTGAATCTTTTTCCACAGTGAGTTTTTTCGTGCTAAGCCAGTAGAAGAAATGTCCTCTTCACTTTTGAAGAAACCTTCACCTGCTTGCATTGCTTTAATATCGCCACCTGCACAAAATGATTTGCCGTTTCCTTTGACGATAACGACACGAATATCATCCGAATCACGAACCGTTTCGAGTGCTTTAATCCAATCTGTAATCATTTCTTCACTGAAGGCATTATACGCTTCCGGTCGGTTTAACGTAATTGTTGCAATATGATCTTTCACTTCAAATAGTAAATCAGCCATTGTAATTCCCCCTATAATTTAATTACCGTATTTTTTGTATCCGTTAAGTAGTCCCATAAACGATCACCGCTATTTTCTAAAAGCTGTGTTGCCACAACATCCGTCCAATAGGAAGTGTTCGCGCCCTCATCACGCCATGCCCAAAGTCTACGTGTATATTGATTCAGGGCATGTTCGTGTGTCGTACCAATTGCAGCATGTACTTGATGTGAAATCGTTGCTACTGCTTGAATAGCTTCTTCAAAACGAATACGTGCATAAGCTACTTCGTTATTTTGATGATTGTTCAGAAGTGCATCCGTAATGTTATTAAATGCTGCTAAAGCAATCGCCGTTTCACCTGCTAAGTTCACAATATGTTGCTGAACGAGCTGGAAACGATGAATCGGGCGCCCGAATTGTTCGCGTTCTTTCGTATATTGAACGGTTAAGTCGTTGATTTTATCAATGGCACCCGTCATGCTTGCTAATTGAAAGGCAGTTTCAAGAGTTGTCATCGTACCAATTTCATCAAAGGATAACGTGGCAGATACTTGTGAAACAATCGCATTCTGAAACTTTACCGTATCACGTGGTTCGCCCGCTAAGTTCGCATAATGAGTAATTTCAGCTTGCCCTAAATCGATTTCTACCAAATGGATGCCATCCACACTATTGGCTAATGTTACGAAATGCTTTGTATGACGCGCCCAAGGTACATGAATCGCTTCACCCGATAATTTGCCGTCTTCTAATACAAATGCTTGAGTATTAGAAAGCATATACGTCGCTAAACCATTCGCCACATGTAAGTTCGTTTGTTCAAGTAAATAGTTAGCGAATGTTGTTTCTGAAAATGGAATAGGGGCAGCATATTTTCCTGTTAACCGCACGATATTTAGTAAATCTTCCAAATCACCACCTGCACCGCCGTTCGCTTCAGAAGTGGCAACCATCGTCATACCGTTTTCTTCTAATAAACCCCATAAGTTTGATGCCCATTTGCCTTGCTCAATTATATCTACTAAATCTTTATCCACATTTTCTTTTAACATGCGTTCTACCACATCTAAAATCATATCTTTCATTTCACTCATTGTGTTACAACCCCTTTCGCTACTACACCATAAAGTACTTCCGAAGTTCCACCGCGAATTGTAAAGCCAGGTGCATGTAAAATGGACTCTGCCATAAAGCGATCAATTTTCCGCGTGGCATCTAGTGTTGGATACGTTTGCACTAAAAGCCGCGTGATTTCAGGAATGCTTTGCTCGAATTTCGTACCAAGTGCTTTTACAAGGGCAGCAGGAATGGCCACGTTCTCACTGTCACCTGATTCTAATAATTGTGCTACTCCAATCGATAGGTTACGAAGCGCCCATAATCTTGAAACAACTTTAGATGCTTGCTTTAACCCTTCAGAATTGTTTTGGCGTTTTAGCTCTTGAATGAGCTCATCAATTAATGGAAATGTGCTTAAAATACGTTCTGGACCACTGCGCTCATAGGCTAGTTCGGCAAGACCTTGTGTCCACCCGTTACCGATTTCTCCTACAACCATATTGTCAGGTACAAAAACATTGTCAAAGAACACTTCATTGTAATGGGATTCGCCTGTTAAAAACTTAATTGGCACAATCGTAATACCATCTGCATGTAAATCGACGATGAGCTGACTAAGTCCAGCATGTTTACTTTTTCCATCAAAAGGACTTGTTCGCACTAAAGTGACCATATAGTTACAAATGTGCGCGTTACTCGTCCATATTTTTTGTCCATTTACAAGCCAGCCGCCTTCCACTTTTTCAGCGCGTGTACTGACTGAGGCGAGGTCAGAGCCACTATTTGGTTCACTTAAACCAATTCCAAAGTAGCAATCACCTTTAATGATTTGTGGTAAGAACAATTCACGCTGCTCTTCTGTCCCATAACGTAAAAGAAGGGGACCAGTTTGACGATCGGCAAACCAATGAGCTGCAACAGGTGCACCACTAGCTAAAAATTCCTCAGTCAAAATGTAACGGTCGATTGTACTGCGCTCTTGCCCACCATATTTCTTTGGCCAAGTAATACCAATCCAACCTTTTTGCCCGATTAATCTTGAAAAAGATGGGTCATCCCCGCTTAACCATGAATCACATTTTGGTATGAATGTACCCTTTGCGATTTCTTCTTGTAAAAATGCTCGAACTTCTAAGCGAAATTGTTCTTGCTCTTTTGTAAACTGTACTGTTGGTAATTGAAACATAAAATTAACCCTCCTATTTTACCGTATTGTAATAACTATTATTATATATGTGTATTTTAATCGCATATTCCACAATTAGTCAATTGTTTTTTGAATATTAAAATAGTTTTATTAAAAATGGTAAATTAGAGAATAAAAGTGTTAATATGTAGAAAAAAAGGTTTTTGGGGGTGTGGGTATGCAAATGACAATTAATACTACACAAAAAGTAACGCAAATATTGACGACACAACTTGTGCAACATTTAGAAATACTACAATATTCAATTAATGAGCTAGAACAATATATTTATGAAAAAGCAAATGAAAACCCATTATTAGTCGTGACAGATGCAAAAGCTAAAAGTCAATATGAGGAAATCATGAAATTAGCCGGTTGTGATTTCAAAGCATTTTCACCACAACATTCGGCATCAAAAAATGAAGATTTCAATATGATTGAGATGAAGCTTGCTCAAAAAGAAAGCTACGAGCAATATTTATTAGAACAAGTGCCGATGCATAAAAACCTATCTGTGATTGATTTAAGAATTTTAAAATTTTTAATTCAATCTTTAGATAATCGATTATTTTTAGATGTTCCATTAGAAGTCGTAGCGGAAAAATTTAAAACGACCCTATTTCATGTAGAGGTGATATTGGATTTACTGCAAACTTTTGAGCCAGTTGGGGTAGGTGCACGTAGTTATCAAGAGTATTTACTAATACAAATAGATTTTGACTTATTTGCACCTAAAATGGCCTCACAATTTATACTTTCGGATTTAGAGTTAGTAGCTGCGCAAGCCATGAAACAACTCAGTAAAAAATATAAAATGCCTCTAGCAGAAGTGAAGGAAACGATTCAATATATTAAAAAACTAAAACCTGTGATGCCTGGAAATCAATTCGAAACGACGCCATATGTCATTCCGGATATAGAAATAAAGGAAATGAGTGGGGAGTGGATTGTTAAATTAAATCGTCACTATTTACCCGCTATTTCAATTGATGAAGAATATGTAGCATTGCTCAAAAATGATTCAGATTATAAAGAGTACTATCAAAAGACAATGAACGATGCGCTTGTGTTACTACAAGGAATCGAACAACGTGATAAAACACTTTACGGATTAGCAAGATGGTTAATACAGCTGCAGGAGGATTTTTTTACAACGGGGCTAGAGGCAATAAAGCCGATGCGTTTAAAAGATCTAGCCGATGTGTTAGGAGTTCACGAATCAACTGTTAGTCGTGCGATTCGCGGGAAATTTGTACAAGTCCCACATGGTATTTATGCTTTACAATCTTTATTTACAAAAGGACTCGTGAATAGTTCTGGGAAAATCGATTCAATCATGCATATTAAAAAACGATTAAAACAACTGATTGAAACGGAAGACAAACACAAACCATTAGCTGATCAACAAATTACTAATATACTATGTGCGGAAGGTATTCAAATTTCAAGACGTACAGTGGCGAAGTATAGAGAAGAAATGAATATTGTAAGCTCATTCAATCGAGCTTACGGATAATGTGATGCATTTATAATTGTAGTGATGCAATTTTGAATCAAAAATGCAAAAATTCACCACACCTATTAACGAGAAAGTAGACATGAAATCTAAAAAGGCTAAACCTTCTCTTTTTTTGTCACATTATTTTGGCTTTGGCATTAAAATTGCTTGATTAGGTTTTGAGGACATGGATTTTTAGGAGAGCTTTTTGGCGGCGCTCAAAAAAATCTAACCATAATGACGCTGTTGCATATTGATTTGGAAGGGGCAAGTAATGTCAACAATCGAAACTTAAGGAGTGGTTGAATGGGAACTTTGCAAAAGTCACTAAAAACACGGCATATTACGATGATATCTATTGGAGGAGTTATTGGTACAGGGCTATTTGTTGGTACAGGGAAAAATATTTTAAGTACAGGTCCAGCAGCGGTTGTATCATATGCGATTGCCTGTTTACTCATCGTTTTAATCATGCAGATGGTTGGAGAAATGGCATCTGGAGAAATGGTTTTAGGAAGAAAATCTGGTAGTTCGGCTGAGCTCGGTTCTTTTGCTTCTTATGCAGAAAAATATATTGGGCCGTGGGCAGGCTTTACAGTAGGCTGGTTGTATTGGGCAAGCTGGGTATTTATTGTCGGATTAGAAGCAGCTCTTATTGGTGGCATGTTGCATAATTGGTTCCCATTCATCCCGGTTTGGGTTGGTGGTGTAGGTATTACACTATTAATGACGATTATTAATATTTATTCTGTTAAATCATTCGGTGAATTTGAATACTGGATATCATTTATTAAAGTAACCGCAATTATTGCATTTTTAGTTGTTGGTACAGCGATGGTTTTAGGAATTTGGCCAAACTATGAGCCAAAAGGATTTGGTATTCTAACAGAGTTTGGTGGCTTTGCGCCAAATGGTATTATTCCGATCTTTACAGCGATTGTATTTGTAATCTTTTCTATTTGTGGTGCTGAAGTTGCAGCCATTGCAGCAGCAGAGTCTGAAAACCCAGCGAAAAATATTGTTCGTGCGATTAAAAATGTCGTATTCCGACTAGGATTATTTTTCGTTGGTTCGGTAGCAATCATGATTATGATTTTACCGTGGAACGATTCAACAATGCTCGCAGCGCCGTATGCAAATATATTATCGATGGCTGGGCTTCCAATTGCAGCTCAAATTATTCAAATCGTCATTTTTGTATCCCTTATTTCGGTGTTGAATTCGGCACTTTATACGAGTTCACGGATGTTACTTGAAATGTCACGCCAAGGTAACGCACCAAAAGTATTCTCACAAATTAAAAATCGACGGGGAGCACCAGTGCCGGCTATTCTTGGCAGTACGGTAGTCGCATATGTTTGTTCTTTACTATACTTTGTCTCACCTGAAGTTATTTTCTACTTTTTAGGGAACTGTGTGGGAGGCTTAATGATTGTTGTTTATATTTTTATCGCCATTTCACAAATTCGATTCCGCCGTTCTTATGATTTACAAACGACTGAGCCATTAGCGATAAAAATGTGGTTATTCCCAGGTTTATCGTATATAACAATTGGCATTTTAGTCCTCATTTATTTCTGCCAAGTATTAATTGAATCTTTACGTACACAGTTCTACTTAAGTTCGATTGTAGTAGTGGGCTCTATTTTGTTGTTCTTTATTCTAGGTAAATTAGCTTCAAAAAAGACAGAGCAAATCGAGCGAATAGAGGAAAAATTCGCATCGGAGTAGAACTGTAAATAGAATGAGGAATACCCTTAGATAGCATGCTATCTAAGGGTATTTAAGTTTTGAGAGGAGGCGATCTATATGTCGACAAAAGTACAATATAAAGAAGAACAATTTTTTGTTGTCAAAAATCAGGAGTTAATTGTAAAAAGCGACCTACCAAACGAGCTAATTGAAAAAATAGTAAACGAGTATCCTAAGGGGAAAGGAACATTTGAAGTAAATGGCAATTTTGTGCATGTATTAGAATCGATGCAAGGGAACTTATTTTATGTAAGACCAATGAAGCAGTTTAGCGATATTGATTTTATGAACCCATTATCATCTAAAGTTTTAAACTCCATTTCAGATGGCATTACGATTTGTGACGGTCAGGGCAAAATCTTATTTCAAAATGAAATAGATATTGAAATAGTCGGTATGGATTTAATGGGAAGATACGCAAAAGACGTTATCAATGAAGGGTTAATGAGTGATTCTATATCGATGAAAGTAATCGAATCTCAAGAAAAAGTAACGATTTTGCAAACATTCATTAACGGGAAATGCCTGTTAGTTACAGGAAATCCGATTTTTGATGAAGATTTTCAGTTGCAATATGTAGTAGCGATTACACGCGATATGACGCAACTAAATCGCTTAGAAAAAGAAGTGAAAAAATTAGAAGTTCAAAATGAAAATTTTAAAAGTAAACTGCAAACGTTGCAAACTGAAGAGTTTATAAAAAGTAGTTTAATAGCCGTGTCGCCTGCTATGAGACAAGTCGTGGAACGTGTTATGAGAATTGCAGAAGTAGATTCTACTGTATTGATTGGTGGCGAATCGGGCGTAGGGAAGGAAGAAATTACAAGGCTTATTCATGCATATAGTAGACGTAGCCATAAGCAAATATTAACGATTAACTGTAGTGCTATTCCAGAAACATTACTAGAATCAGAGCTTTTTGGCTATGAGGCAGGGGCATTTACAGGAGCGGTAAAAGGTGGAAAAGCTGGACTCTTTGAAATTGCATCGGGGGGAACTGTTTTTTTAGATGAAATTGGTGAAATGCCATTGCTCATGCAGGCGAAATTATTGCGCGTGCTACAAGAATCCGAAGTGCAACGTATCGGGAGCGGTAAGCCGATTGCGATTGATGTTCGTATTATTGCAGCGACGAATCGAAATTTAGCAGAAATGGTTCGACAAGGTAGTTTTCGTGAGGATTTATATTACCGTTTAAATATTATTCCGATTGAAATCCCGTCATTAAGGCAACGACGCGAAGACATTATTCCGATGGTCAATCATTTTTTAACTTTAATTGAAGAGAAGTATGGAATCTATCGGACAATGGAATCATCTGCCTTGAACTTATTAGAAAGATACGATTGGCCAGGCAATGTTCGCCAAATAAAAAATACGGTGGAGCGTATGTGCCTATTAACAACTCAACCTGAAATAACAATAAATAACGTGCAAGAGGAATTAGATAGTAATCCTGTTATGGTGAAAAATTCGGAGCAGATTGCATTTGAACCCTCTTTACGAGAACCCACAGTGTCGCCGTTTTCAAGCGGTACATTGAAGGAGCAAGTAGAAGCATTTGAAAAGTTAATGATTAAGCAAGCCTTGTCTGAACATACAAGTATACGCCAAGCCGCAAATACACTAGGCTGTAATCAATCGACTTTAGTAAGGAAAATACAAAAATATCAATTAACACGCCACGTTACATACGAGGATTAATGATGCGATTTTGCATCAATTGTGCGTATATGCATGAGAGTTGCGAAAGTGAAATGCACATGGCTTTGGAAAAGATTCTAAAATAATTGAAATGACTAAATGCATTAGCCTTTAGATCGAAAGAAGAAACAACTTTAAATAAAAGTGTTTCTTTTTTTGTTTTCTTAGTAGTTGGCACGGAAATTGCTTTTAATAAAGTGTATAAAACTATTAAGGGAAAGAGGTTGGTATTTATGACAATTAAACTTAAAGAAGAGCTAAAGGTATTAGATCAGAAGCATTTTCTACATCCAACTACATCCATTGAACAGCAACAAACACAAGGACCTGCTGCGATTTTCACAGAAGGTAAAGGGATTTATTTAAAAGACATTGAAGGCAATACATATATTGACGGTATGTCTTCTTTATGGAATGTAAACGTCGGTCATGGTCGTGAAGAAATTGCGGAAGTAGCCAAAGAACAAATGGCTAAATTAGCATTCAGTTCATGTTTTGCGACATTTAGCAACGAACCAGCAATTCGTTTAGCGACTAAAATTGCTTCTTTAGCTCCTGGCGATTTAAATTCAGTATTTTTCACTTCAGGTGGTTCAGAATCAAACGATACAGCGATTAAATTGGCACGTCACTATTGGTTACTAAAAGGGCAACCAAAGCGCCAAAAAATTATTTCACGTACGCAATCTTACCACGGTGTAGCCATGGGTGCTACAAGTGCGACAGGTTTACAAGCGTTTCGTGACTTTACGAACTCGCATGCACCCGATTTCCACTATGTATACAATCAATCCGCGCGTAATTTACGTGAAACGATTGAAGCGCTGGGACCAGAAACAGTAGCAGCCTTTGTGTCAGAGCCAATTCAAGGTGCCGGTGGTGTGAACATCCCACAACAAGGCTATTTTAAAGAAGTGCGTGAAATTTGTGATGAGTACGGTATTTTATTCATTGCAGATGAAGTGATTACAGGCTTTGGTCGTACAGGTAAATTTTTCGGTATGGAGCATTATGATGTGGTACCGGATATGATGTCGTTTGCTAAAGGTGTATCAAGTGGCTATGCACAGCTTGGTGGTGTAGTAATCTCAGAAAAGCTTCATCAAGATTTCTGTACTTTATCAAAAGGTACATTAATGCACGGTTATACGTACAGTGGACACGCACTGGCCTGTCAAGTTGGGCTGAAAAATATTGAAATAATCGAGCGTGAAAACCTTGTAGAAAACGCTGCAAAAATGGGTGAAGCGTTGTTAGAAGGCTTTAGAGCGCTACAAGCAAAATATAGCTTTATCGGTTGCGTTCGTACGATAGGTTTACTCGGCGCGATTGAATTAGTAAAGAGCCGTGAAACAGGGGAATTATTCGAGACACCATTAAGCCCAATTTTCGTACAAGAAACGATGAAACGCGGTTTAATTTTACGAACGGTCACGTATGATCAAGATACAGTTGTATTCTCACCACCTCTAATTTTATCGAAAGCAGAATTAGATGAAATGTTACGCATTTTAGATGAAACATTTGAATATGTACGTAAAACAATTGTAGAGAAATAGGGTTGAAAATAGTACCAATATAAGGAGGGGTTTTATGGCAATCATTACAAGAGCAATCCGAGAGCAATTTAATCCAGCAAAGCCATCTGAATGTGTCGGTCAGATAGAGCTGATAACGACTGACGAAACAAAAGCGGTTGTTGTAGCAGCACATGCCTCATTTGAAAATTGGAAAAATACATCTCCGGTAGCGCGTGGAGAAATATTACGTGTCACGGCAGATTTACTTGAACAAAATATCGATATCGTGGCTGAAACGGCTTCACGTGAAATGGGTAAAACTAAAAACGAAATGATTGGTGAAGTGAAACGTGGTGCTTCCATTTTACGTTATTTCGCACAAGAAGGAATGCGTGCCACGGGTGAAGTATTACCTTCTGCGAGTGAAACAAAAATATTGTACTCCATGCGCGTACCACTTGGTGTTGTCGCAGCGATTACGCCATGGAACTTCCCTGTTGCTATCCCTTTGTGGAAAATAGCACCAGCATTAGTGTATGGCAATACCGTTGTTTGGAAACCTTCTATTGAAGCAGCTTTAACAGGAAAGCTCATTGGTGAACTGTTTGAACAAGCAGGCATGCCGAAAAATGTATTAAATATTGTGCAAGGGCGAGGCTCAAGTGTGGGACAAGTTTTACTTGAAGCTCCTGAAGTTAAAGCGATTACATTCACTGGTTCTAATGGTGTAGGGCAAAATATTTTAAATACAGCAGGTCATACGAATAAAAAAATCCAACTAGAGCTAGGTGGAAAAAATGCGGCCATTATTTTGGCGGACGCGGATTTAAATATAGCAGCCAAGTTGACAATTGAAGGTGCGATGAAACAAACAGGCCAGCGTTGTACTGCTACTAGTCGAGTATACGTTGAAGAAGCTGTTTATAAAAAAGTTTTAGAGCAATTAATTGTAGAAGCACAAAAAATTGAAGTTGGTGTTACGATGGGTCCTGTTTCATCTAAAGGGCAATATGACAATATTTTAGCTGCTATTGAAAAAGCAAAAACTGATGGGGCACAACTAGTGTTTGGCGGTGGTCCTACAGAGGGGCAGTCGGAAGGATACTTCATTGATCCAACGATTTTCACAAATGTAACGCATGACATGGCGATTGCACACGAAGAAGTTTTTGGACCAGTTTTAGCTGTCATAAAGGTAAAAGATTATGAGGAAGCCCTTCAATTATCGAATGATTCACAGTTTGGTTTAAGTGCCTCTATTTATACAAGTAATATTCAAAAAGCATTTGATTTTATCAACCGTAGTGAGGTAGGCCTTGTTCAAGTAAATGATGAAACAGGTGGAGCAGAGCCTCAAGCGCCATTTGGTGGCGTGAAAAATTCAAGTACTGGCGCCCGTGAACAAGGTCAGGCTGCAAAAGAGTTTTTCACAACAATGAAGACCGTGACGATTAATACAAAGTAAAATGTTCAGATGAGAAGTTAGGCAACGTGTCAATTATGTTGCATAGTAAGACATGTTTTTTAAATCGAACTAATGAGAATATGGATCAAAATGACAAGTGTCTAATGTTATTTTGATTCATATTTTTATTTGACTGCTTTTACCATAATTAATTGCTATTCTCCTTGTCCAACACTAAGTCCGTATAAAGTTCCAATTGTTCTTCTTTAAAATAAAAGCCCTGAACCACAAAATTTGCAGTACAGGACATTTACAGTTTTAAACGGCTTCTATCACTGTAATAGATAGCCCAAATTCGGTTGGATGAACTTTTGCATGCACATCATAAACATCACGTAAACTTTGTTTAGTAATGACTTCAGAAGGACTACCTACTTTATAAATTTTACCTTGATTCATTAATACGACATAATCTGAATACCTAGACGCCAGTTCCAAATCATGCAGTACGACAATGACTAAACGATTTTCATTTGCCAATTGTTTGATTGAATTTAATACTTGAATTTGATGTTTGATATCTAATGCAGAAATTGGTTCATCAAGTATTAAAATAGTTGGTTGTTGCACTAATGCACGGGCTATCGATGTTCTTTGGCGCTCTCCGCCACTCAATTCATCGACATAATTCTGTTGTAAACTCTCTAACTTTAAATACTGTAACGTCTCATTCACCACTTGTTGATCTAAATCCGTGACATTCCATTTAATATACGGCTTTCGCCCAAGCATGACGTATTCTTGAACCGTCATCGGAAAGCTTTGTAAAAAATGTTGTGGGACGTATCCAATTTTTTTTGCACGATCCTCACCCTTCAAGTAATTTAAAAGAACACCGTCAATTGAAATCGTGCCAGATGTAGGCGTTGTTACAGCTGCTAAACATTTAAGAAACGTTGATTTTCCGGCACCATTTGGTCCAATAATCGCCACAAATTTTCCATGTGATAATGTTAAATTCAAGTCATGTAAAATTTGCTTTTTCCCCGCAGAGAATGATAGATTTTGTACGTGTAACAACGATTTTACCCCCAATAATCCTTTTTCTTTTGTAATAGAATATAGATGAAAAATGGCGCACCAATACAAGATGTTATAATTCCAACTGGGATCTCAATCGGAGCAAGTATAGTTCTTGCTACCGTATCACTTACTAGTAATATCAAAGCACCTAGTAGACTAGAAACCGGAATTAAAAAACGATAGTCTACACCAACGAGCATGCGACCTATATGCGGTGCAACTAAGCCAATAAACCCAATAATACCAACAAAGGCAATAGAACTTGAAGCGAGTAATGTAACGAGTAATAAACTGCCGATTTTTAGTACCTTTACATTAACACCTAACGTCTTTGCTACTTCATCACCTGCATTAAGAGAATTAAAACTCCAACTTAAACGAAGTAAAATCAATAAGCCAATTGTTAATAAGGGAGCAAGTATATAAACGACTTCCCAGCTTGCCCCCCAAAAACCGCCCATAAGCCAAACGACTAGATTTTTTAATGCTTCGTTATCTGAAAAATATTTCATTGCTGAAACGCCCGCTGAGAATAAATTGCCGATTGCCACACCTGCTAATAATAAAACGGTCGTTGATCCATTTTTAATTGTGGCAATTCCATAAACAATAAAAACAGAGATACATCCAAAGAAAAAGGCATTAAATGCAATAAGCCATTTACCTGAGGCAACTAAATCCATTCCAAAAATACTAGTTCCTAAAACAATGGCTAATGCAGCCCCAAAAGAGGCCCCACTTGAAACCCCTAATGTAAATGGACTCGCTAAAGGATTCTTCAATAACACCTGCATAACAACCCCTGCAACTGCTAATGACATGCCTGTTATAATTGCTAGTAGGATTCGGGGCATTCGAATTTCTTTGATTATGTATCGATTGATTTCATCCGTCATCGGTTCAAGACCTATTAACTGCTTAACAGGGATATTTGCACTGCCTGATAACAAGGCATAGCATACGGAAACAGCTAATAAAACGATTAATAAAACTAATACAATCCAAGCTCTTGGAGAAGACAATTTGCCTTGTTTAGACATTCACTTCACCTAGTTTCAACCAACTATTTTGCACTATGGAACCAAATTCCACTTGCTGCAACCCCTAACCAATTTTCGAAGTATTCTTTGATATAATCTTCTACAATAATGTCTTCAAATCTATCTGGATATAAATATTTACCTAATTGTAAGCGTCCAATATATCCTTTATCAGAACCGAAGAAGTTCGTATAGAACATATAAACATCTTTATTCTTTCCGGCTGTCATTTGGCTAACCGCTGTATTCGTAACAACATTGTCTATTACTTCGGTAAAGCTTGTTGCATCCTTTACATCATAGCCCCCAAAGAAATTACCATGTAACGTAATGACATCTGGATTTGCCGTTAAGACAAATTCTTCTTCAACGTTTACAGTTGTAGACGTCTTTGTAGACTCCCATAAAATATCTGGCGTCGGATCAATACCACCTGCTAAAATAGTGGCAAAACCTTCCCCTGGACCAGCTTGTCCATCTAGTGTTGCCGTTGGATAAATATTATATTTTCCATTTGTATTGAGTGCACCAGCAGATAATGCTAATACGGATTTCTTTTGGTCTGTTGGAATATCTTTTGTACGTTGTGTTAATATTTGTTCAATATTTTGCTTCCACGTAATGTACTCTTCAGCGCGATCTTCTTTTCCGAAAATTTTTGCTAATATACGTAGTTCCTCATCCATTTGATCTGCTAAATAGTTATTTAAACGAACCACTTTAATTCCTACAGGTTCTAATTTTTCCTCAAGCGTATTATCTGGACGATTTGTAAATGTAAAGACAACTTCAGGTTTTAAAGATAAAATCGATTCAATATTTAGTTCGTCTGTTTTCCCCACATCTGGTAAATCATTTAACCCTAAATAGCCGTTATTTTTAATTGTATTGTCACCTGTTGCGATAATCGCGTCTTGTGCACCCAATAATGTAATAGCTTCTGCTGTATTACGGTTAATAACAACAGCCTTTGTTACTGGTAAAGATAGTGTAATTTCTTTTCCTGTTGTATCTGTGAAAGTAATCTCATTTGCCTCTTCATTCACATTTTCATTTGCTTGTGATGTTCCAGTCGATTCTTTATTTGCATTTACCTCAGCAGGTTCTTCACTAGAGCAACCTACAAGTAAAAAAGTTAATAAAAAACCGTAAACTAGAGTTTTTACATAGTTTTTCACTAAATAACTCTCCTTCAAAATGTTTTATATTAAGTGCTAACACACGAAATACCCCTAAACAAAAAAAGCCTATTTCCAGTAAGAACTAGAAATAGGCTTAGGCATCCTAAAAAATATGTAATGGAATACAAAAAACTGTATTTGTCGCCGCCCTTCTCCCACCGAAAAGTCATGTTGCTGTAACAAAGCAGGTTTCCTGGCTCAAGCGTCATTTTACTTTTACATCTTCCCATCAATTTGACAGTGATTGATTGTAATTTCATCAGCTATTACAGTTGCGGGGGCAGCATTAGATTTTAACTAATTTCCCTTTTACCTCTTACAAAATAAGAGCACTTTACTACATTCATTATGAAATTAACGTAACTTTATCATTTTATTTCCATTTTTACAATAACAATTAATTAAAATTTATCACTATTCAGAAGAGGGAAGCGTTTATGGGAGAACATACTTCTCAAATTTGACAAGTAAATTACCAATTTTCTTATTTCATTCAATTTATTTAAAGAATAATCAAAAAATTATTGATGACAAATATTGGTTACAGTGATACTATTTTTCACATGATGAAAATTGAATGATTTTTGGTGCTTTTTTAAGCTTAATAGGGAAACCAGTGAGATTCTGGTGCTGTCCCGCAACTGTAACTTGGAGTATTACATATTACGTCACTGCATTTTTTTATGTGGGAAGGCATGGAATACGTTGAAGAGAAGTCAGGATACCTACCAAAAATTTATTGATTCAGACCTACGAGGATAGGTGCGTGAAACAAGCAATAAGCGCTTGTTTTTGTGATGCACTTTTACTCTTAAAAAGTGTATTTTTTTATGCACTTTTCATCAAATATGAAAAAGGAGTAAAAACATGAAACAATTATTACCAAAACTTGCTTACTTCGGTATCGTTTTATTATTTATACCAAAGCAAGCGCATGCCATGCACATTATGGAAGGATTTTTACCGATAGGTTGGGCTATCTTCTGGTTTGCACTATGCCTACCGTTTCTTATGAAGGGGCTTCAAGTCATTCGCATAGTCGTAAAAGAAAACCCAGAAAGCAAACTACTACTTGCTTTATCAGGTGCATTTACATTTGTTTTATCCGCATTAAAAATTCCATCGGTAACAGGTAGCTGTTCCCATCCAACTGGGGTTGGATTAGGTTCTATTTTATTTGGACCATTTGTTATGAGTGTACTTGGATCAATCGTTTTACTATTTCAATCGATTCTACTTGCACATGGAGGTCTTACAACATTAGGTGCGAACATTTTCTCAATGGCGATAGTTGGACCATTTATTGCCGTTGGAGTTTTTAAATTAGCAACAAAATGGGGATTATCATTTAGCGTAGCTGTATTTTTAGCGGCGATGCTTGGTGATTTTGGTACATATGTCATGACATCTGTTCAATTAGCATTAGCGTTCCCTTCTGAAGTTGGTGGTATTTTAGGTTCATTCCAAAAATTCGCAAGCATCTTTGCATTAACGCAAATTCCGTTAGCAATTAGTGAAGGGTTATTAACTGTGATGATTATGAACTTCTTACAAAAATATAATATGAAAGAATTAGTTCAACTACGTATTTTAAAGCCAAAGGAGAGCTAACATGTTTAAGAAAAATTTACTTTTACTGATTGGCGTTGTCATTTTAGCCATTTTACCACTCTTATTTTTACAAGATGCAGAATTTGGCGGTGCTGATGGTGAGGCTGAAGAAGCAATTACAGAAATCGCAGCAGATTATGAGCCTTGGTTTAGTGCAATTTGGGAACCACCAAGTGGTGAAATCGAAAGCTTATTATTCGTTTTACAAGGTGTCATTGGCGCGCTAATTATAGGCTATTTCATCGGCTTTATGCGTGGAAAGCATACGAAAGAACATGCTAAAAATTGATTTTATTGCGAGCCATAATGCGATACAAAAAGTAGCAGCTAGCCAAAAGATGGCGTTTAGTTTCATTACGTTATTGTTCGCAACACTATTACGAAATAATAATTATTCGGTTTGGACACTGTTCTTTATGAGTGGTGCCATTATCTTTTATGCAAAAATCCCTTGGAAAACATATATCATATTACTTCTTGCGCCAATTGGTTTTATTTCGGCTGGGATGGTCGCCATTGTGCTATCTATTACATTTACACAGGATGTTCCTACATCGGTTTTATGGCAAGGTTCGCTTTTTACGATGCAACTATTTATTTTACCAAACGATGGAATACGTGCAATTACGATATTTTGTACTTCGATTAGTGCGACCAGTTGCTTATATTTTTTAATATTAACAACACCGATGTATGAAATTAGCCCGGTACTTGCGAGATTAAAAGTGCCAACGATTATTATTGAATTAATCGAGCTCATGTATCGCTTTATTTTTTTGTTTTTAGAAATGGTCGCGCAGATTTATACAGCGCAGCACGCTCGTTTAGGGTACAGAACATACAAAAAAGGCTTTCAATCATTAAGCTTACTCATTAACGCTCTATTTCGATCAATTTTTTTCCGTTATCAAGCGATGTCGTATGCGATGGCCGCACGAAATATTGAACAATTCATTATTCCACAACAATTTTTAATCGACAAAGAATGGGATCAAAAGTTAACATGGCTAGCGATTATTTTTATCGTAGTTGGTATAGCGATACTTGTTTTGTAAGGAGGTCTTGATTATGACAGAAAGCTTTTTTAGATTTGATCATGTCTCATTCCAATATAGCAATGGTACAAAGGCATTACATGAACTTTCACTATCTATTCCAAAAGGAAAAAAAGTTGCTATTCTCGGTGAAAATGGTTCAGGCAAATCAACATTTTTTAAGTTACTCATCGGACTTGAAAAACCAACTAATGGCGAAATTCAATTTTTAAATGAAACCTTACATTATTCAAAAAAACAATTAATTAACTTGCGAGAGCGTGTTGGCTTTATTTTTCAAGAGGCGGATAATCAGTTATTTGCCTCTACTGTCAAACAAGATATTTTATATGGACCTATTAATTTAAAATGGCCATATGAAAAAATTGAGCACAATGTTTCAAGCGCCATACAGTTAACAGAACTTGAAGACTTAACCGAGCGCCCTATTCATTTTTTAAGTGGTGGACAAAAGAAGCGTGTAACGATTGCAGGCGTTTATGCGATGGATCCAAAAATTTATATTTTAGATGAGCCAACGAGCAGTTTAGATTACTATTTTTCAAATCAACTTACGACGTATTTAGATGAACTTGATGATGGAGAGCGAACATTTTTATATTCCACGCACCAAGTCAATTTAATTTATGAATGGGCCGATCATTTTATCGTCTTTCATAAAGGACAATTACTTTATTCAGGACAACGAGATGCGCTATTTTCAAATGACGCACTGTTAGTAAAAGCGCATATTGAAAAGCCATGGCTCGTAAAATGTTATGAAACAATGTTACATGAGGGGTTAATTCAACAACAGTCATTACTTCCCCGATCAATGGGAGAATTAATGGATCTTGTGAAAGGGCGTAACTATACAACCGCGGAGGCAATCGATGAAAAACGACTTAGAACAACCTAACGAAATACAAGGATTAAACATTCATGTTGAAGATGATATTGATATAGACTCAGAAACATGTTTTCTTCAATATGTAATGGGCACCTTTTTCAATGAATCTAATCAACCAAAATAAAAAGCTGAGTCTGCAGACTCAGCTTTTTTAATACTTTAGCTTTTGCAACATTGCTGATTAAGGTTTTATAGTTGAATCATAAAATGCCAAAGATGTGCAGTATTTTGAGCGTATAAATTTTGGTAGGAAGTACAAAGTGAATATGTGAAAAAATGTTTGGGTGATAAAGATACACTTTTCAATCATTCCTTTCGATATCTGATTGGCAGTTGAAACCCTAGGATTTTTCTAACTGTGCAAATTATGAGAACTTCAAAAATGTCCATATTTACCTTCGTATAAATTAAATAAAGCAAAACAAACTAATGAAGCAATTCAAAATAATTATGGAGGGGAAACAAATGGACAATCAAAAAATACAAAAAATGAGTAGCAAAGCGAATAATGCACTTAGTGTTGGCAGGATGATTAAAAATACGAAAGCAAATATGGAAGAGGCTGAAATTGGCATGGAGTTCGCGATGCCTGAAGAACTGGAACACTTACAAGAAAAAAATGCACGGCGAAAACGTTCAGTCGAAATTATGGAAAAACAAATGAGGGATGAAGCAGCGTTTAAAGCGAGAAAAAAGAGTTTTGAATAAGGAAGTTTAATGACAATCCTCCTGCAAATTTTAATGCAGGGGGATTGTTTTGGATAATTATGGTATTTCATGCGGGAAAGGGACATAAAATGGTGGTACTGTTAAAGACTTCTGGATATTTGTAATGAAATAAACTGTCTTTTTTAATTGAAATGTTGTTAATAGACAAATTACTTAGGGTAATAGACAATTTCCCTTTGATAATCGCCATTTGACTAGCGTTAATAGACAAAATACTTCGGCTATTAGACAAATTGATACATTTAATAGACAAACTAAGTTTTAATAGACAATTTTACTCATTTAATAGACATTTCCGCGACCTCACCCCGCTCTACTTTCCATCCCAAACTTAATTTTTAAGTGATATAACGACAGCATGCAAGACCACATAAATTTATTACAAGGGGAAATTTAGTGGTTGACCAACCCTTTTTTGCGCGCCTTCATGTAAAATTTCAATCTCTGTTTGCTATAATTGAATTAAAATGAATATACTGAAAACTATACAAGTTAAAACGGAGGGGAAAGTTTGAAAAAAATTGTTTCATTGATTGTGCTTATCACATTATGCATGGCGTTTCCACTGCAATCTTTCGCTTCTATTGATGAGGTGATTACACAAGGTTTAGGGAATAATCAAGCAGCTGTGACAATACGAGATATGCAAACAGGGGCAATTATTTATGAACATAATGGCGAAAAATTGATGCGCCCAGCTTCTAATATGAAATTACTAACAGGTGCAGCCGCGCTTGCTGTTTTAGGGGGAGATTATCGCTTTACAACAGATGTATATATTGACGGAGTAATCATTAATAAAGAACTAAATGGCAATCTATACATAAAAGGAACGGGGGATCCAACGTTAAATAACGCTGATTTTCTAGCATTTGCAAACGCATTGAAAAATCAAGGCATTCAAAAAGTTAATGGCGATATCGTGGGAGATGATACGTACTTTTCTGGAAATACATTGCCACCGGGTGTTGATAAAATCGATGAAACGTACTACTTCGGTGCGAGGACATCAGCCATTACGATGTCACAAAACCAAGACTTTGATGCAAGTACAGTTATTATTACAGCAACAGCGGGAAAAGTGGGAGTAAAGCCAAGTTATGAAATTATTCCGAATCTAAGTGGAATGACGATTACTAATCAAGCAAAAACAGTTGCAAAAGGCCAAAAAAATACGATGAAAATAGAACGCTCCTATAATACAAACCGCATTATTATTTCGGGTGATTTACCACAGGGAAGTAGCAAAAAAGAATGGGTAACCTTGCAACAGCCAACCAAAAATACACTACAAGCAATGCAACTAACACTTCAAAGGGCGGGTATTCAATTCTCGAAGAATAGTGAAATTATTACAGCACCAATACCAGCGGATGCCAAATTTATTCATATGAAAAAATCTCGTGCATTGTCTGCGATTTTGCCTGCTTTTATGAAGCTCAGCAATAATAGTATTGCGGATATATTGGTGAAATCAATGGGACAACAACAAAAAGCGAAGGGTAATTTAGCGGCGGGGTTACGAGTGATGGAGGAATATGGGGAGTCGCTGAATATCCCAATGGATGCCTGGATATTGGCGGACAGCTCAGGCTTATCCGATCGCAACCGTCTAACAGCGAATGGTTTGTCTTCATTATTATATGAAGTGCAGCAAAAATCGTATTTTCAAACATTTTATCAATCCCTTCCCGTCGCAGGTTATGACGAGCGTCTCGTTGGTGGGACGTTGCGCAAACGCTTTACAACAAGCGATGTTAAGGGAAAAATAACTGCGAAAACGGGTTTTATTACGAATGTGTATACATTGGCAGGTTATGTAACGGGGGATAGTGGAAAAACGTATATTTTTACTGTTTTATTGGAAAGTAAAACCAATGGGATAATGTTGATAGACCGCACAATGACAGCTCTTATTAAAGATTTATAAACGAACAAGGAGGAACTATAAATGAAAAAAATATTATTAACAGGGTTCGAACCATTTTTATCGAACCCAATCAATCCAACAATGGAAATTGTAAAGGCACTACATGAAAAGGTGTTTTCGGATTACCAAGTGGAAGGACGCATTTTAAGTGTAGACTTTGAAAAATCACCGGTACAATTTATGAAGTACGTAGAAGAAGTGCAACCGAGTCTCATTATTTCACTTGGGCTAGCAGCAGGACGTACGAAAATTACACCAGAAAGAATAGCGATTAATATAAAGGACGGGGAACCGGATAATGCAGGGGTAGCTCTTGTAGATGAACCGATTCATGCGGGTGAAGATGCGGCTTATTTTTCAACATTGCCAATACGCGCCATGGTAAATCGCTTAAATGAAGCTGGTTTGCCAGCGACCATTTCAGATACGGCGGGTACGTATTTGTGTAATAATATTATGTATGAAGGATTACGCTATGCCAGCAAGGAAGAAAATGTGCAGGCAGGATTTATTCATATCCCAGCGTCATTCGAACTCGCTATTGCACATGGTAAGGTACCAGGCTGGGCTCAGCGGGATTTACTCGCAAGTATCGAGCTTTGTATCGAGGAATGTGTGAAAAGCGAAAATAAATTTATCGAGTAATATTTTAAATAGAACGAACAATAGAATAAGAGTATGGAAAACGTACTTAATCGTTTTCCATACTCTTTTTCAATGGACAAAAAAATAAATCATAGCCCAATGACTTTTCTTAATTTTTTCAACCGTTTTTCGCCAATGAGGGACTCTGTTTTCTTTAATTCAGCAGCAGGGATACCCGAAAAAAGCCAAGTCAATGAAGCATTTTGAAAGATGAGACGAAGCTGTTGAATTTCCTCAATCGAAAACTTTAAGTCCTCTTTTTTAGCGAATTTCCGTAGTTCATGATCATCCATATGTTGAAAATTCTCAAACCATTCTAATTTATTCATAACATGCATTCCTTTCAAGTTTATTTCCTTTACATCTTGTGGAAAGTAAATTATACTAACACCTTGTAAATCGTAATGATTTTGAATTAGAAAGAAGCGAAGAAAATGAAAAAACCTTTAATCGAAATGAAAAATGTGTCGTTTCAATATGAATATACGCAAGTGTTAAAAAACATCTCATTGCGCGTGGAAGAAGGCGACTTTCTAGCATTACTTGGTCAAAATGGCTCGGGAAAGTCGACGTTATTAAAACTAATATTAGGATTATTAAAACCAATGACGGGTGAAATTGAACTGTTTGGTGAAAATGCGAATCAATTTAAACATCGTGAATGGATTGGCTATGTTTCACAAAAATCCAACGCGTTTAACTCAGGATTTCCAGCGACTGTACAAGAAGTTGTGAAAAGTGGTTTAGCAAAAAAAACAGGTTTATTTAAAAGTTTACCGAAAAATGCAGATGAACTTGTATATCATGCACTCGCCGACGTTGGAATGGAGTCCTTTGCGAAACGAAACATTGGGCAACTATCAGGTGGTCAACAACAGCGGGTCTTTATTGCACGTGCACTCGTAGCGCAGCCAAAGCTATTAATTTTGGATGAGCCAACTGTTGGAATTGATCACGAAAACGTGCAGGCTTTTTATGATATGCTCGCTCATTTAAATGTTCAACACCAAATCACAATGATTTTAGTTACACATGATGTAGATATTGTGTCAGACCGCATTAGCCATGTCGCGTGTTTAAATCAAACAATTCATTTCCATGGTTATAAAAACGATTTTGATACGATTTCGCAAGAGAAGATAGATGCATGGTACGGCCACTCTGTGCGAAAGATTCATTAAGAGGAGTGGGCAGATGATTGAAGCAATTTTAAACTATGAATTTTTACAAAATGCCTTTTTCTCAGGGCTAATTATTGGGATTATTGCGCCATTACTTGGTGTATTTATCGTTGTACGAAGGCTATCCCTTATTGCCGATGCGCTTTCACATGTGACGCTTGCAGGAATTGCAGGCAGTCTATATTTAAGTCAGTCAGTCGCGGCATTTGCGTTACTAAATCCGATTTATTTGGGTATTGTGGCATCGGTGAGTGGGTCGATATTAATTGAGCGTTTACGTCGCGTATATAAGCATTACGAAGAGCTAGCGATTCCTATCATCATGTCGGGTGGTATTGGGATAAGCGCAATTTTCATTTCACTTGCGAGCGGCTTTAGCACGGATTTAATGAGTTATTTATTCGGTTCGGTGTCGGCTGTATCACGCCAAGACTTGTATGTTGTGTTGGCTATTGCGATTATTGTTGTTCTATTTTTACGCTTATTTTTCAAGGAATTATTTGTGCTGTCATTTGATGAAGAATATGCGAAGGCAAGCGGTTTGCCTGCAAAGTGGGTGCACTTGTTATTTATGGTAGTTGTCGCACTTGTTATTGCGGCAAGTATGCGTATTGTCGGTATATTGCTCGTTTCTAGCTTGATGACATTACCAGTGGCAGCGGCTATGCGAATAGCGCGCGGCTTTAAAGAAGCGATTATTTACTCAATTATATTTGGTGAATTAGCTGTCATTATTGGGTTAGTATCAGCGTTCTATTTAAATTTAGCACCAGGTGGGACAATTGTGGTCACATCCATTTTCATTTTATTAATCGTCATTATGTTGAAGAAATTGACTTTAAAAATGGCAACGAAGTCGAAAGGGGAAGAAGTATTGTGAATGAAACGCGCGCGTGGGAAATATTAAAGGACAATGGCTATAAAAAAACAGATAAACGAGCATTAATCTTGGATATGTTTGCAGCTACGGACAAATATTTGACTGCCCGTGATTTGTTGGCAGTATTAAAAAAAGACTCCCCAGGGATGAGCTTTGACACGATTTACCGCAACTTAGCCACATTTGTAGAGTTAGATATTTTAGAAGAGACCGAGCTAAATGGGGAACGAAATTTCCGCATGCACTGTGAGTCGGCTCACCATCATCACCATTTCATTTGCCGTGATTGTGGCAATGTAAAGGAACTGGCAGTATGCCCAATGGAAATGCTCGGTGAAAAGCTTCCAGGCTATGAAGTGGAAGCACATAAGTTTGAGATTTATGGGAAGTGTCCGCAGTGTTTAATATCGTAAAACCTTCCGGTGAAACCTCTAACCTGAAATTTGTATAGCTGCTAATGATTCATCCCGTATGAAAGATGATGTGGTAACGAAATTTCATAGGAGGGTGTTATGGGCGGCATGATTTAATAAGTCGCTTAAACCATTGATATGACTGGTCTTGTATGGAAGTGGAATGCTAACGTTTTCTAACATAGAGGATTAAAATCGAGGCTTCTCATGAGTTGTGTAAACTTTTGGGAAGTTTTTTTCATTCTTCCATTTCAATTTAATCCTTTTCTTGTACTATCAAAATATCCATAGTTGCTACTAATAATAATCTGGGTAGTAAGTTATAATTTTACAAGGTGGGGCAACAACCAATAAAAATAAGCTCGGGGGATAAAAATATGAATAACATAGGAACTCTATACTTCTTCTGTGGAAAAATGGGAGCAGGGAAATCAACTAAATCAAAACAATTGGCTATAGAAAAACAGGCAGTACTGTTATCTGAGGATGACTGGCTTGAATCTCTTTATCCCAATCAGATTACATCATTTGAGGATTACCTAAAATTCTCAGCACAACTCAAGCCGATGGTGAAAAAGCATGTCCAAAACATATTAAGTGTTGGTACAGATGTAGTGATGGATTTTCCAGGTAACACTCAAAAACAGCGCAAATGGTTTTTGGATATAGCGTCAGAGGTCAATGCAAACCATCAACTAATTTTCCTTAATTTAAATAATGAGCAATGCTTACGCCAAATTGCACAAAGGCGTAACGAACAACCCGAAAGAGCAACTTTTGACACGGAAGAGACGTTTATTCAGGTTACTAGGTTTTTTGAAGCACCAGAAGCATCCGAGGGTTTAAATATTTTAGAGTTTAGTTGAAGAAAAAATTGTTTGAAGATAAATAAAAAAGGCTAGGTTCTGCTTTTATAGGGACAAATCCAATCACTAAAAATCACCAACAACTCTTGTATGTATGGTGACTAACATAAAGAATTATAATTGAGGTTTCTCATGAGTTGTGTAAACTTTTGGGAAGCTTCTTTTTTCATTCCTCTTGTTATGCGGAGATAGACTTTTTGGGTGATTGTATGCTTTGGTGGTCTTTGTTAAAGGTACCATGGTAAGATTATGGGAAATATACAAGGGGCTAGCTCAATGCATAATAATTTTCGGGAAATTCAATGGACTAGTTACATGCCTTGGCGTACTTGATAACAACCGTCTTGTAATGAATGAACACTATTAAAATATATTCAAATAGGAATGGGGGAATTAGATGGGATGGTTACTCCTGCTTGTTGTTTTTATTTGGTTAATTTTATTTATACGTAAAAAACGGTCATTTAAATTTAGCTTATCTCCAACAGTACTGGATATAAAGTCAATTAAAGGATTAAAAAAGCTAAGTGACAACTTGGAGCAATCCCTTAGTAAAGGTTATATGGAAAATGTAGCAGATAGGGTAAGTAGACAAAATAAGTTAAAGGAAAATGAGTATGGGTGGCGTCTTCTGGATTTAAAACGTTATTTTATTTTGACCTCTCTATTAAAAGAATCGCCAATGTTTAGCGAAAAAGTCGATGAATTGTGGCATGAGATGCTCATGTTTACCCGTGAGTATGAGGACTTTTCGAAGAAGTATTTAGGGGCAACACTTCATCATAATCCAAATGTAAATGTAGAGCCGGATCCTGATTTGCGTGGATTTTTTGATTGGCTATATGCAGAGCTTTTTTTCATAAGAAAGGAAAACGTCCATCTTTATAAAGGGTTTTTCAGATTCCCTGTACATCCAAATATTATTGATGAATTTAAAAATTTCCCGGAAAATGAACTAATCGATAAATATTTTAAGAGCGATGCCAAGTCTATGCCAGTTGTCCTCTCACTTATATCTTCCATGAAAAAAACAGCAAATAGAGTAAAAGACTATGATAAAAATGACATCCATGTAATGATGAAAAAAGGAAAAAGTCAGCAAAATTATAATGCAATGCTCGTTCCTTTCTTATCGGTTTCCTATTTTCATTATGATGAATTTTTTAGTTATATGAAAGAAAGCAGCAACAGTTCAGCTAGTTGTACGAGGTGCGGGTCGGGAAGCTCCGAAAGTAGTTGCTCGTCTGGTAGTTCTTGCTCAAGCTGCGGTGGGGGCGGAGATTAATAAAAGATACTTTTAGTCTTCCAGTTCAACGCTAATCAACATGAGAAGACTCTATTTTATTGGTTTTTTACACAAAAGTTGGTAAATCAACAGACGTGTTTAAATATTATTATTACTAAAAATCCATTTGCATGTGAACTTTCGTATGGTACAGTATGTTTATAAATTTAATAAGTTTGCAGGAAAAAGTGCTATAAGCATAAATTGGGAATTCGGTGTGAATCCGAAGCTATATCCGTAACTGTGAGCGCTGATGAACATGGATGAAAACAGACTGCTAAAAAGCGGGAATATTTTCACGTGTATGATAAGCGCAAAGCCAAGACACCAAGCTTTTTCTGATCGTAACAAATACTCTTCGGATTTAAAGAGAATGTGCGGCAGGAATATTCGTAGTTTTCTATTATGATATTTATGATGCCATCCATTTCCTTGGGGGGCATTTTTTTATTGCCGTTAAAAAAATTTTAGAAAGCAAATGAGGCACTTTCATTGAAAAAGGATATTCGTTATTCATGCTATCCGTTTATGCGTGAGAAAATTTCTTTAGTGGATTATGAAATCCGAACAGATTCGCTGACGACCAGGATTGGTGCTGTCTTACCGACATTAGTGGAGGATGATAAAGGCGCTATTGTTTTAGAAGACTTGCAAATTATTCAGCCACTTGCTTATCATGTAAATGGTTCTGTGCGAGGGAAACTAGCTATTACTGAAGATGATTTAAATTGGTTGAGTGGTCGCTATGATTTTTATGTCAGTCATGTTGAAGAAGTTATTCGACAATTTTTATTACCACAGGGAATAGAAAGTGCTGCAAGGCTTCATATTTGCCGAAGTGAAGCGAAAAAATCATATCGCGCTTTACATAAAGTTAGTGAAGAACGAGAGGTACCGGAAATTTTATTTGATTTCTTAGGGCTTTTAGCGAATGTATTTTTCGTCATGGCTGTTTATATGAACAAACAGCATTCTTACAATGAAATTCCATTCATTAGTAAATCTTATCCGGTTAAAAAAAGAAAAGAGGAACAAAGATGAAAATTACAATGAAATGGGTTGCACCATTCGCAGCCGCACTTTTATTAACAGCATGCTCAACGAATGAAAAAATAGCTAGTCAGCCAAAAGACGAAGCGAATCAAGAACAGCAGGGTTCTAACACGAATGAACCATATAAAGTTGTTGATGATCGAGGTGTAGAAGTAACATTTGATACTGTACCTAATACAATTGTTTCACTACAACCAAGCAATACGGAGATTTTATTTGAATTAGGTGTTGGAGATAAAATTGTTGGTGCAACCGATTTTGATACGTATCCAGAAGCTGCCCAAAATATTGAGCGTGTTTCAACATCTACAGCTATCAATGCAGAACGTATTTTAGAATTAAATCCAGACGTTGTTGTTGCTTATACAGTTGGTGATGAAGCACAAATTAGTCAGCTTGAAGATGTTGGATTAAAAGTTTTCGTTATCAAATCTGCCGCTAATTTTGATGATGTATATTCGGATATTATCCAATTATCTGAAGTAATGGGCGTGGAGCCAACTGGGGAAAAAATCGTAAAAGATATTCAAGCACAAATTAAAGAAGTACAAGATAAAACGGCTAAACTTGAAACAAAGAAAAAAGTATTTTATGAAATTTCTCCGTCTCCAGATATTTGGACAACAGGTAGCGAAACATTCCAACAAGAAATAATGGATGCAGCTGGTATAGATAATGTTTTTGCAGATCAAAAAAGTTGGATAAGCGTGACAGAGGAAGACGTCATTATACGTAATCCGGAAGTCATTGTAACAACGAATAATTACATTGACGATCCAACAGGAGAAATTATGTCACGTGCTGGTTGGGATAAAATTAGTGCATTGACTAATAAGCAAGTATTTTTAGTAAATGGAGATATTATGTCACGTCCTGCACCACGAATTGGTCAAGCTGTTCAAATAATGGCAGAAACAGTCTATCCAGAGTTATTTAAATAGAATTATAATAAGAGAACAAGCTTATACAACTGCTTGTTCTTTTATTGCATTAAAGGATGGGATATAGATGATTTTTATAACAGGTGGCGTGAGAAGTGGGAAAAGTGCCTTTGCCGAGCGACTTGTTCAGCAATATGGACAGGATTTGCACTATCATTATATCGCTACAGGAGTCGCATTTGACCGAGAAATGGAAGCGCGCATTACACGTCATCAGCTGGATCGTGAACAACAAGGATTGCACTGGAAAACAATTGAAATGCAAGTAGAAATACCAGATGCCATTAAGCGATTAAGTGATCAGCATGTGCTATTGTTTGAATGCGTCACAACGTGGTTGGCCAATGTGCTGTATTATACAGAAACGCTTGAAAATCGTGAACACCGGATTGCAGATTATGTAGTGGTCTTTCAAAACCAGCTTCTCGCATGGCAGCAACAAGGGGTGCGTGTCGTCATTGTATCGAATGAAATATTGGATGAACCGAGCGCAAGTAATGATGAAGTAGAATTGTACCGAGCGCTTATCGGCAAGCTCAATCAATGGATAGTTGCACATTGTAAATCAGCGTATGAAGTACAATACCAACTTGTACAGCAATGGAAGTAAGGAGTGAACAAGTTGAAAAATAGTGCAATTGGATTTTTATTAGCGTGGCAATTTTTCTCGGCCATTCCTGTGAAAAGGTCGTTTGAGATGAACGCTAAAACCGTTACATGGATGTATGCTTTTTTACCGATTATCGGAGTAATAATGGGCGGCATATATGCAACAACGGCTTATGGATTAATGACATATAGTGATATTTCACCGCTACTACTCACAATTGTACTCGTTGTCGGAATGATTGTTGTAACAGGTGGCTTGCATTTGGACGGTTGGATTGATATGAGTGATGCTTATTTTTCATACGGAGACAAAGAAAAGCGTTTAGCCATTTTAGATGATCCGCGAACAGGTGCATTCGGTGTCATTAGTGTGATGTGCTTGCTGTTGTTGAAAATAGGTTTTGTTTATGAAGCTATTGTGCAAGGACACGTAGCGATTATTCCATTTTTATTATGTATTCCATTTCTTGCGCGGATCGGTGTGTTGACTGTGTTTTTAACGACCGAAACGTCAAAGCAAACAGGATTGGCAGCGTATTTTAAAGGAATCATCCTAAAAAAACAGCTTTCTATCAGTGTCGTGCTTTTATGTGTAAGCTATATCGTCATTTGTATTGCGCTCGCCAATTATAGTTTATTGTTTCTTTTGTTCGCCGTGTTTATAGGTGTTTACTTGTACCGTAAGTGGATTATAAAAAACTTCGGTGGCGTAAGTGGAGATTTACTTGGCGCGCATTGTGAAGGGATGGAGGTACTATTATGGCTCGTGGTGTTACTGTTCATTTAATTCGGCATGAAAAAACGCAAGCTAATATTGAACGAAAATACATCGGCTGGACAGATGAACCGATTTTACAGGAAGTATCTGCGCGGTTGCCCATTGCACCAACTGTCGTTTATGGCAGTGATTTACTACGCTGTCAGCAAACCGCAGCATGCTATTTCCCTAATGTAACTTATAATGGGATACAGCAGTTACGTGAAAGTAATTTTGGTGATTTTGAAATGCGTACATATGAACAATTAAAAAATAAACCGATGTATCGCGCTTGGATTGATGATCCTTATGAAGTGACACCACCAAATGGTGAATCTTTGGGTGCATTTGAACAGCGTGTTTTGCAAGCATTTCAACAACAAATCAAGCAACAAGGTTCCTATACGTTTGTTGTGCACGGTGGAGTCATTCGGCTATTGCTCGCGCATTATAGACAACCGCAGCAATCGTTTCAAAATATGCTTGCTAAGCATCGTGTCCTGTATACATTACACTGGGAACAACTAGAACAATTTTTAGGAGGGGCAGCATGTACGTCATTCTCGGAGGCGCCTATAATGGTAAACGAAACTATGTAGAAATAATGTTACAAAAACGAGGAAACGTTGCTGTGCATGATATTGCAGGTGAAATACCAGACATCACAGCTATTTCAGAAAAAGATGTTGTCGTTATTAGTGAATTTGAAACAATTGTTCAAGCGATGTTAGCACAACCAGAAGAGACAGTCGCGATGGAAATTGTAGAGCAACTATGTGAACTCAATAAGCATGCGCAAGTGATTTGTATTTGTACAGATATGAGTCGCGGGGTCGTTCCACTTGAAAAAGAAGTACGGCAAATGCGCGACACATGTGGCAGAATATATCAAAAGCTGTGTAAAGAGGCTGATACGGTTATCCGTGTTTGGTACGGGCTACCACAAATTTTAAAAGGAGAGATCAATCATGGATAAAAATAAATTACGTTTAATGGTGTTAACCGCTCTTATTGCGGCAATTTGTGTCATTGGAAGTTTTATAAAAGTACCTGGGCCTATTACAACGGCTGCACTTGATTCCGCACCGGCATTCATCAGTGCTGTGTTTTTACCACCTCTTTTTGCAGGAGTTGCAGGAGCGCTTGGACATATTGCCACAGGTTTGACTTCGGGGATGCCGCTTGGTATTTTCCATGTTCTTATCGCGGTTGAAATGTTCTTTATCATTTATATTTTTACTGTACTACACCGAAATGGTTTTCATATGTCGAAATGGATTTTTGCCATTATTGCCAATGGAGTTATTGCACCATTGCCGTTTTATTTTTTAATTTCAGCTGAATTTTATATGGCTTCAATTGTTACATTGTCTATTGCAACGGTCATTAATGTTATTGTCGCAATGCTTGTTATGCCTGTATTGAAAGTGGTTGTTCAACGACAAGGTACGCAAATATGAGAAATGCAATCCAAGTAGGTACGCTCATTGTTACGATTGATAATTCAGGCTGTATTGGCGAAAAATCGCACGATGAAGTACAAGTACCGCATCAGATGACGGGCTACTTTACGGCAAGAACAGCGATTTTAGAACAATGGTGTGCGGGGGCAATGCCGATACAATTAGTAGTCGCAAACTTTTCAGGTGATGATGCTTGGCAGCCGTACATAAATGGATTCCAACAAGTTTTTAGTGAAATAAATGAGCCTATGCCACCAATTACCGGCTCAAGTGAAACGAACTTCCAAGCACTTCAATCCGCTGTTTCATTGACGATGCTTGGAGAAAAAGCATTTGTTAGTAACGCCACTAATTGCCGTTATTTTGTTGTGGGCGAGCCGTTAGTAGGAGAAGAAGTGGTTAATAATCCGAAAAAAATTGCTGCGTTAGGCGAACTTTATACCGGATTAAAAGAAGGCATTATTCAAGCACTTTGGCCAACTGGATCAAAAGGCATTGGCATAGAAATCGAACGTTTTACGGGCAGTGATACGTATGAAATTAACCTACCATTACAAAAATCAGCAGGTCCATCTTGCGCGGTGTTAGCTGCCGTGAATGAACAAAATATCCCACGCTTTTTTGAAATAATGACCGCACCAATAACTGAAATTAAAAGGTAGGAATCGCACGTACTGTAAAGTGTTTTTTCAGAGACTAGGAAATGGAATCGAGCAAATTATTTCCTAGGCAATAATTGCATTTCTATTTGTAAATTGTAGCGACTACCTCGTCAGTTTACAAAAAAACATATGTATTAGAAAGCTTAATAAAAGTCCGGTTGTGCTAATTTGATAAAAAAATTGAATAAATAATGAAAAATTATAAATTTTCTAAAAATAAAGTGGTATGATAGATTGTAAATATTTTAATTTTTAATTAAGGAGCAATAGACATGACAACATACCAAATTACAACAGAGCTAGCAGCAAATAGAAAGGATAAAATAGAAGCTGATCAGCTCGGCTTCGGGCAAGTGTTTACAGATCATATGTTTGTAATGGATTATGAAGAAGGTAAGGGCTGGCACAATGCGAAAATTACAGCATATCAGCCACTAGAGCTAAGCCCAGCTGCGATGGTATTCCATTATGGCCAGGCCGTATTTGAAGGGTTAAAAGCCTATGCAACAGCTTCAGGCGAGGTGAATTTATTCCGTCCAGATCGTAACTTCAAACGTTTAAATGCATCTAATGATCGCCTTTGTATTCCTAAAATTGATGAGGCGTTTGCGTTGGAGGCATTGAAGGAATTGGTTCGTGTAGATCGTGATTGGATTCCGACTGCACCAGGTACATCTTTATATATTCGTCCATTTATTATTGCGACAGAGCCATACTTAGGTGTAAATCCTTCGAAGCAATATAAATTTATGATTATTATGTCTCCGGTAGGCTCTTATTATAAAGAGGGCATTAACCCTGTGAAAATTTTAGTGGAGCAACAATATGTACGCGCGGTTGTTGGGGGTACAGGTGAGGCAAAAACGGCTGGAAACTATGCAAGTAGTTTAAAAGGGTCAGAGCTTGCGAGTCAACAAGGCTACTCTCAAACATTATGGTTAGATGGAAAAGAGAATAAGTATGTTGAAGAAGTGGGGAGTATGAATATCTTCTTTAAAATTGCAGGGAAGGTTGTTACACCAGCACTTAATGGTAGTATTTTATCAGGGATTACACGCGATTCGATGATTAATGTATTAAAATCAAAAAATATTCCAATCGAAGAACGCGCAATTGAGTTTGCTGAAATTGTAGAAGCTGCGAAAAATGGGACGTTAGAAGAAGCATTCGGAACAGGTACAGCAGCAGTTATCTCGCCAGTTGGAGAATTTAAATGGCTAGAGGAAGTCCTAACAATTAATGATGGGCAAATCGGTGAAGTAACACAAATGCTTTATGATACATTAACGAGCATCCAATATGGCACAATGGAAGATCCATTTGGTTGGACAATTAAACTATAGCTTATTGTAGCGGTATAAGAAGCAAGGAGGTGGCAATGACTACCTGCTTGCTTCTTTGATATGTACAGACAAAAAGTTTAACCCCAACATTAAACTAACCAATGTTTAGGTATACTTAAGGTCGGTGGTAATACGGTATTTCGGTCGCCATTAGCAGCGTTTATTTGTGCTTGTGTGAGAAAAATACTCCCTAAAAGATTAGCACCACTTAAATTCGCATCACGTAGATCCGCCCCGATAAAATCGACAACTCTCATATCACAATTTCGGAGGTCAGCAGCTATGAGCAAAGCGCCCCTTAAATTCATTCCTCTAAGGTCATTTCCTTTTAATTTAGCACCAATAAAGTCTGTTCGCTTCATGTGTTTAGCTGGGTTTTTATTGTTTTTAACATTTGACCGAACGCGTTCACTTGCCTGTAAAAGTAATGGATTAACCCTTTCTCTATGAGCGGAAATATTCAGTTGCAATAGTAGCTGCGGACTTAAATTTGTGAGCTGTTCGGTTTGTGCGATCGCATCCTGTAAATCTTTGTACAGAGGCTGCGCTTCTTTCAAACTAAGTGCTTCATATAAATAGTAAAGCATTTCGTGAAGCTGTTGCATAATAGGAAATACATCAAACATTTCGTTTGCTAATGACGGGTTATTCCTCCAGCTATTTTGCTTGTACGTTATTTGGGAAATTTTTTGGCCAGCGCCAAAGCATTCATATACAGTGCAGCCACGGAAGCCTTCATTTCTTAATTTTTGATGGATATTGCAACGATAATCGGGGTTTAAGTTTTTACAAGGTGTCCCGCCGTCCTTATTAAAAGCAAAATCAGCAGACTTAGCATAGGGGAGGGCGACACAACATAAACCGAAACAATTGCCACAGTCAGCGCGTAAGTTTTTCAATTCTTGAGTAGACACGAATTACACATCCTTTATGAACGCCTAGTGAGATGAGCTTGCTACAATAGTTTTATAAGCACTAGTCGTAAAAATAAAAAACAAGCAGGTAGTGGAAGAAACTACCTGCTTGTTTTATTATAAACACTTTATAATTAGGGTGCTAGAAATAAATTGGACTTTTCTGAAATTAGTTTTTCTTGATGTTTGTTTCTATATACGATTCAATTCGAATTTTCACGTCAATGACTAAAAATCTTTGTAGTGTGGACATCAAATTCATCGCATAGGTAGTCGCTATTTCAACTATTGCTCGTCTGTCTCTTTTACTTCTTCAACCGTTACAGGAGGTTGCTTTTTCTCTAGACTTGCAGCAATTTGCTCTAGTTCTGGACGTAGCGTATGTTTGCCTGCGTAGCTTTCAATTAGCTCTTTCACATCTAGTCCAGATGTTTCTTTCAGCGTTTCTTGCAATGTTGCCATGAGGTTAGTTGCGTAAGATGTCACTTTGTTGGCACCGCCACCGCCTTCACCACTACCTGTATCAATTACTGTAATTTTATCGATATTCGCTAGTGGACTAGCAATCTCTTTTGCGTATTCAGGCATCATTTTCACAACCATATCTAAAATCGCTGCTTGACCGTATTGATCGAATGCTTCTGCAATTTTTTGTTTTGCTTCGGCTTCTGCAAGACCACGTAAGCGAATAATTTCCGCTTCTGCTGTACCTTGTGCACGCTCAGCATCGGCTTTGGCGATACCATCTAAACGAATGCGCTCTGCCTGTGCTTGTGCTTGTGTTTCCACACGATATTTCTCCGCATCTGCTTCCGCAAATTGCTTCATTTTTTCCGCGCTGGCACGTTGTTCAACCGCATAACGCTCAGCATCTGCTTTTTTCTTCACTTCAGAATCATATTGCTTTTCACGACGTAAAATTTCACGTTCTTCTAGTTCAATTTGCTTTTGACGCTCAATAATTTGAACTTGCATTTCTTGCTCCGTTACTTCCTGTTTCGCGCGTGCCGATTCGAGTTCATATGCTTGGTCAGCACGTGCTTTGGCGATATCTTGCTCGCGACGGTATTCCGCAACTTTTAATTGGTTATCTTTTTCAGCCTCTGCAATTTGAGTAGCACGTTCTAGTTCGGCTTGTTGCGCCTCTTGAGCTGCTTGAGCACGTTTAATACGTGTTTCCTTATCCGCTTCCGCAGTAGCGATATCCGCATCACGTTTCACTTGAGCAATACGAGGCTTTCCGAGGGATTCTAAGTAGCCATTTTTATCACGGACATCTTTAATCGTAAAGGAAACGATAATTAAGCCCATTTTTGCTAAATCTTGAGATGCAACTCGTTGAACTTCTTGGGAGAATTTATCACGATTTTTATAAATTTCTTCTACTGTCATTGAGCCTAAAATCGAACGCAGGTGACCTTCTAAAACTTCACGTGCTTCACCTTCACGCTCTTGTTTTGCTTTTCCTAAAAACTGTTCCGCGGCAGTGGCAATTTCAGCGATCGAGCCACCGATTTTAATAATGGCTGTTCCATCGGCCATTACCGGAACGCCTTGTTCTGTATACACTTCTGGAGTTGTCACATCGAGCTTACTAGATAGTAAACTTAATGGCTGAGCTTGTTGGAACACAGGATAGATGAATGCACCACCACCGCGAATAATTTTAATGCGGTTACCGGATTCGTCGGTATGTACATTTTTTGAACCTAAGTAGCTCCCTGTCACAATTAATGCCTCATCCGGTCCTGCAGTACGATATTTTGTTACATAAACAGCAATGATTGCTAAAATTAAAAATACAACAACGCCAATTACAATAAATAAACCGTTCATAAAAAAATCCTCCTTTAATATAAAGTTAAAATTCCTCTTTTTCATAAATTGCTACAAACGCTGTGCCATCCTTCATTTCAATAATTAATACTTGCGTGTCATAAGGAATTTCAACGCCATGATAGCTAGCTGTACGCTTTGAAATAATACCATTCACCGTTTCAATAACCATTTCACCGAAACCGTTTAGTGGAACAGGCACAATGACTTTCCCAACTTGCCCTTCTAATGACTCATCTGTATAGGCAAGGGAAACTTCTGCAGCGCGTAGTGGAACGAGTAAAAAATAGTAAATTAGTGCGGTAAAGATACACGCAATGATAATTGAAATGATGAGATTCACTACGCTAGTAAATGACAAGAAGCGTTCAAATATATAACCTGAAGCGGAAGTGAATGTAATAAAGGATAAAATAACAGCGGGATCCAAAAAGGGTATACCATCAACCGCACCATCCGCCATGTCCGCAAAAAGTAAATAAACAACTGTGAGACAGCCAATCCCGATTAAAATGGTCAAATAAATGAGCTCTATTGAAAATCCAAATAGCATGTAAACACCCCCTTATTTTGTATGTACTAACATTTACGGATGAAATTGTAAAAGGTTTCAGAAAAGTTGAAATTACCCAAAAAAAGCGCTGTCCCATTTTGAAACAACGCCTTTTTGACAATCACTCGCTATTTTCGAACTTGGAAAGAGCTTTCCAGTGTAATTTTTATTGGGCTATGCTCATGAATATAACGCATTATTAACTTTGGAATAATCGTAGGAACTTCTCGAATCGCCTGTTTTTTCATCATTGTAAAATGATGTGAACCCGTGGCACGGTAGCTATTAACAGCTACTTCAAATACATCATCTGGCTGGATTTCTCGTCCTTGATAATGCAGTTTTGTGACACGCTGACCGACAGCTTGAGAAATAGTTAATTCATAATCAAGTTCACCCCAGCAATCATACGTGTATGGCTGTGGTTCGGGGTAATGAACCGTCGAACTAAAATCAATTTCATGTGCATCATTTATTGCAAATACTGCGGCACATAGTTCCAGTGCCTCTCGAATTTCTGAACCGGTTAATGCAAGTACTTTTAAATGGTTGGCGCGTGGTAAATTATGAAGCACATCACCGTAATGGATATTTTTCGGGAATCCACCAGTGGAATGATAGGGGAGCTCCGTCACGGAAAGCTGCGCACCAGTATAATGTAACTGCATTTGATGAATGAGCTGTGTATACGGTATGCTTTGGAACCTAGGGGAGAAGAAATCGGAATACGAAAAATCGATTTCACTTTCACCAATCCAAGTATTTTTCCATTGATTTAATTCATCAAAAGTTTGCGGTTGAATGGAATTATCCACATAGACGAGTTCAGGTGAATGCGTTATTTCATCATCCTCAATTGTAACCGTAATTTGAGCAAAGCAATGGGCATTTGCACCGGGTTGTACGACCGAAATACCATTTACTTTCGTTGCGATTTCCAAATGTTGATGCCCCGTAATGAAAATATCAATGCCGTCTATTTGTTGCAGCATGGCATAGCCTTGATTTTCGCCATCTTCTAAATCGATTCGATGTCCCGTATGTAGATCCTGTTCAAAGCCCCCGTGGTAACTCAAAATAACGAGTTGTACATTTTCATGTGAACGAACATGCTGTACCGTTCTTTTGGCACTCGCTAACGCATCTTCAAAAAATAATGAAGTCGTATAATCATCTTCATCCCATTGGGGGACAAAATGTGTCACAACCCCAATGACAGCAATTCGGATACCGTGTGTTTCTTTAATGAAGTAAGGGCGGGCAAAATCTCGAATATTTGCCGCAATCCATGGGAAATGACATGCTTTCCTCATGTGGGCAATCTCATTTAACGGATAATTAAATTCATGATTGCCAAAAATCGCAACATCATATAGAAGTTCATTTGCCAGTGCGATTTGGGGGTGTATGTCTTTTTTTACTTGTTCATAGTAATAACTTAAATGACTGCCTTGTAAAAAATCACCGTTATCTATTAATAAAGCTGGCTTTTCCTTTTGAATCATTTTGGCCAGCTGTGAAAAACGTTCGGTATGTCCGTGAATATCACTTGTTGCAATAATTGAAAATTCCATCTTAAACTCCTTCGTACAAAACGTAATAGCGTTATTATACCGTGTTCTTGAAAGGGGAGGGGTATTGTAAGATGATTGCGAATAGTTATTAATTGCAAGTATGCAATGAAAATGATTAAATGAAATTGTTTAGTAGGTTTTAAGTTTTTTGAGCAAGCTCGAAAATCACCTCTAAAATTTTGCGACATTCGCCTAAGATGAGGTATGACGTTGCGTAAATGGCTACATAATGTATTTTCTAAATGAGTTAAATTTATATTAAAAGGGAGATGGCAAGATGATTACTGTAACAAACCGTATAAGAGTAAAAAAGGGCATGGCTATGAAACTAGCGCCAAACTTTGCAAAACCAGGTCCATTGCAACAATTTGAAGGATTTGAAAAAGTTGAAGTATTAGTTTCAACACAGTTTGAAGAGCATGATGAAATGAGCGTTGTCATGTACTGGGCATCAAAAGAAAACTTTGAAGCTTGGCGTGAAAGTGATGCCTTTAAAGAAACACATAAACGACCTGCTGCTAGTGCACAAGGTGAGCAAGCAGAATCGCCAATGCTGGGTTCTCAAATTGTAGTTGCTGAAGTGGCTGCATCTGTTTCAAAATAAAGTGTAAAAGCCTGCTATGACATTTCATAGCAGGCTTTTACTTTTGATTGAATGAATGAATTGCTCGTTTTGAAATGTATCTTTATAAATGAATTGTGCATTATCACAAGCATTTTTAATAATGCGTTCGAATGTATTGGTATGTGATAATTCATAGACTAAAACTTTTACAACACGGGCTTGATCATTAATAAACAAGTTAATGGCATCCTCTTCGCCAAGATGGGATTCGAAATAATTTTGATGTAGCATCCGTTCAGCAATGTCATTTAGATGATTGTCTGTTAGTAATTTCATATACCAACTATTTAAGGCCATCGTTAAAAGGATAGTTGCAATATAAATAAGTTCAGGAGTCGATTTTGGATGTGTGCGTATAAAATTAAATTGATAGTCATTTGTTAGAGCGGTAATGATGATATGGTTGGTTGAATAGTATAAAGTTTTATCAAAAGATTCGATAATAAGTTCATCATCTGGTTGCAATAATACCCAAATATTAAACGCCGTTAGCCATGTTTCTTCAAGATTTAATGCGCCAGTTTTCGATAGGGTGATGAAACCTGCCATCTTCTCCGCCAATTCCTTGAAATTCTCGACATGATGTTCCTTAACAAAGAAAAGAATACGTTTGGCTGTTACTGAATGATACATACGAAACACCTCTTTTATTTGTAGTAAAAAATAAAGGGAACTCATTGTGCAAATTTTGACATAAAATAGATTTATATTAAAAATCTATGATATTAGTGTACTCCAATATTGGAAATAATCAAAGAAAAAACCAGTAAATTTAATAGAGTTATCATCATAAGTGAGAAATTTTTAACACAGTCGATTTGGAGGAGATGGATAAGTAAGTCCATAACTATTTGTGGGGACGGGGATTAATTTAATTTGGGTGAATTTTTCGTTAATTATAGCCCTTTTTGCTATGACAATGGAAGGAAGCATGATTTTACAATAATAAATCATGTATAATACGTAATGTAAAAGGTAAAGGGGAGTCGAAATGTCAAAAATTGAAAACTATTTTTATAATGGTCAGTTTTTAGCTTGCTATGAAGCAGCAAAAGAAAATGAAGATGAACAAGAAAGTCAAATTGCCGAACAATTACTTCAATTATTTGCGCAGTATGAATATGAAAAATTTCCAAACGTGGTGCAACAAATTGCACAAAGTGTTGAGCGTAGCAATGAATCGTACGAAGAGTTTGACGAAGTTGAGGAAATCCGCTCGATTAAAGAGGAAGAGCCATTTTCACTGCGTATTAAACAGCTTGAAAAGGATGCGATAGAAGCGGATGATGAGCGAAAAGCACAGTCCTTTTTTGTACAAGGGCAGCTATTTTTAATGGCCCATCATTATGATGAAAGTGTCCATTGTTTTATTCAGGCAGTCAAGCACAATCCGAATCAAGCAGTATTTTATGGCATCACCGGACAAACAATGAACCGATTTAATTGGTCACCGTTTGAAGCGATGATTTACATAGAACGTGCGATTGAGCTTGATCCTGAAAATGCGCGTTGGTACTGGAATAAGGCGCTTATTTTAACGCAGCTGTATAAAGATTTACAGAAGGAGCCATTTTTAGAAAGTGCACTTATTGCTTTAGAAAATGCAGAAAAATACTGCCGAGCTGATCAAAAATCCTTGAAAAATGGTATTGATACGACTGTCGAAAATATGAAGGAATATTTATTTGACTAACCTTTATTAAAATTTACTTAATCGTGTAGGGAAAGAGGGCAATACATAAAGCCAATTTCATGGAAAAATTTTTCGATAAAGCCCTTGGCAGATGTCACAGATTTTTGTTATTAAAAAACTCCAACACCTCCAACACCATTCAGTGTAGGAAGTATTGGAGTTAATAATTAATTATTGTAGTGGTAATTTTCCTGCTGTGTATCCACCATCGATTGGTAATACTACGCCACTAACTTGTTTTGCTAGGTCTGAGCATAAGAATAATACTGCATTCCCTTGGTCTTCAGCTTGAGTCATTTCACCTGAAGGCATAGCTTTTAATACTGCATTAAATTGTTCTGGTGCAGTCTTTGCCCAACCTTCGATAGCTGGTGTCATTGTAGAACCTGGTGCAATCGCATTGACACGGATTTTATCTTTACCATATTCTAATGCAGCTGCTTTTGTTAATCCAACTACAGCATGCTTAGATGATACATAAGCAGCCATTTTTACAGCGCCTTCCATACCAGCACCAGAAGCAGTGTTAACGATAGAGCCACCGCCAGTTTTTAGCATAGCATTTACTTGGTGCTTAATAGAATAGAACGTACCATACAAATTAACTTTGATTGTTTTATCCCATGCAGCTGAATCAGCTTCACCGATTTTTGTTTGTTGTGCATTTATGCCAGCGTTATTGTGTGCGAAGTCTAATTTCCCGAATTTATTTACTGTTTCGTCAACAAGTGCGATTACTTCTTCTTCATTACTAGCATCACACTTGAAGAAATGAGCTTCGCCACCGATTTCTTGAATCAATTTAACTGTTTCAAGACCACCGTCTACATTTACATCTGAAACCATTACTTTTGCGCCTGCTTTTGCTAAAGCTAGTGCACTAGCTCGTCCAATTCCTGATCCTGCAGCTGTTACTAAACCAGCTTTACCTTCCATTAACATCATAAAATGTCATCTCCTCATCATGTGTTTACTTGAAAAAAATATCTTTAATTGAAAATGTTTAGTGCTAAACTATATTTATAATATACACCAGGCTTTTCCGATGGTCAAAGAATTTGTTCTTAATTTTGACATAATTGATAGGGAATTCGTTCAAGTATATTTATTTAAATTTTCTGATATCTACTGGTAGAGCGATCAAGAAATGTGTAGCGCAAAATCGTATTATGAGTAAGTTCGTAAAATTTTATACAATGTATGTCCTCAAAAAAGTTTACGAATTTATTTTACTAACGATATTTAAACGCTCAAAAGTGCATTTGTCAAAAACTACGATTCGAATAATTGCGGTAAATTTAAGTGGCAATTGAAATTTCTAAATTAAAAAAAGAGAAGCGTGGAACGGGTAGTTTTTGGAGATGAAATGTATGCAGCAGTAAAAATGGCAAGGCGTTCGTTATGATAGGGGAAAAGATATGATGTGGTGAATGTTATAAGAGGAGAGAAATATGTTTGTTTTATACGTTGTTTCCAGCTATTTTTAATTGATTTTTGATGAATAATTATCATTTATTTATCGAGCAACAGAAATTAATAATTAGGCTTTTATGAAAATAGTTGTAGAGCATTGTATTAAGTGAGTAGAGTGGTTATTAAAAGGCAATAATAACTTACAAAAAGGCATTTTATTTTTGGTTAAGTTTGTCACCTTTGTGGTAAATAGTAAAGAAAGGTGATAATAGATGATTTTTGTGAAACCATCACGTACTAGTTTTCGTATATATTGTATGTAATTATTTTGATGATTAAAGAGATAAATTTTTTGAGGAAAAAAACGGAGGTGAATCCCTCAATGTGAGGGAACATATTGGACTCGAGTATATTAAATATCATTTTATTAATTATCTTTTTAGGATTGACAGCATTTTTTGTAGCAGCTGAGTTTGCAGTCGTTAAAATCCGCAAATCAAGGATTGATCAACTCATTGATGAAGGCAATAAAAAAGCAGTCATTGCCAAGAAAGTAGTAAGTGACCTTGATTATTATTTGTCAGCTTGTCAATTAGGTATTACCATCACAGCAATTGGTTTAGGTGCTTTTACAAAACCTTATATTAAACATTTAATGTATCCAGTATTTGAATGGTTAAATACCCCAGAAACAGTAATGAATATTTTATCTTATGGTATTGCACTTGCAGTAGTGAGTTATTTACACGTGGTCATTGGAGAAATGGCACCAAAAACATTAGCGATTCAGTTTTCTGAAAAGACGACATTACTTTTAGCACCGTCACTCTATTATTTTGGAAAAGTAATGTCTCCGTTTATTAAAGCACTAAATGGTACATCTCGCTTGCTGTTACGTGCAGTTGGTGTAAAGTCGGCTAGTGAAGATCAAGCGTATTCAGAAGAAGAATTGAAAATTATTATGGCGCAAAGTTTCCAAGGTGGGAAAATTGATAAGCAAGAATTAGAATATATGGAAAATGTATTTACATTTGATGAGCATGTTGTAAAAGATATAATGGTGCCCCGTACAGAAATCATTGCAATTGATCAAGATATGGAAACAAAGCAAATTGTCTCGATTTTAGATGAGCATAATTATACCCGTTATCCAGTTGTTGAAGAAAATGATAAAGATAAAATTATCGGCTTTGTGAACGCTAATAAATTATTAAGTCGCATTGTAATGAATCGTCAAGCAAATTTGACAGATTTTGTCCGCACAATACCATTTGTATTTGAACAAACTCCGATACAAAATGCATTGTTGAAAATGCAAGAAGAACGTGTGCATATCGCTGTTGTTATTGATGAGTATGGCGGGACTGCGGGTATTTTAACGATGGAAGATATTTTAGAAGAGCTTGTGGGGGAAATTCGTGATGAGTTTGATGCGGATGAAGTAGATGATATCCGTAAGACAGGCGACAATGATTATACGATTAATAGCCGTGTTTTGTTAGAAGATTTAGAAGATCGCTTCGGTATCGAATTCGAGGGTAGTGAAGAGATTGATACAATTGGTGGGTGGGCACTTCAATCAGGTTTAGCCATTGAATCAGAAGTAATACAAGGTGTCGAAATACAACACGGTAATCATGTATGGGTGATTGGTGAAGTGGACAACTATCATATTAAAGAAGTAGTCTTTAAGCAAAATTTTCTTAAACAATAACAGGTTATTAATGGAGGTGAATCCCTTTAACTAAGGGAATCTATTGGACAGTATAATTATTATAAACTTAGCATTAATCGCATTATTTATTTTACTAACGGCGTTTTTTGTCGGTGCAGAGTTTGCGATTTTAAAAGTACGTATGTCACGTATTGATCAGCTTATATCTGAAGGGAATAAAAAAGCAATTATTGCAAAGAAAGTTACAGCAAATCTTGACTATTACTTATCAGCATGTCAATTAGGAATTACCGTTACAGCCCTTATTTTAGGTGCGCTTGGTGAGCCGACTGTTGAAAAAATATTAGCACCTATTTTTGATTTTTTAAACTTAGGTGAAACCGTTTCTACAGCTTTGTCTTATGCAATTGCATTATCAGTTGTCACATTTTTACATGTAGTACTTGGCGAATTAATCCCGAAAACATTAGCCATTCAATATGCAGATAAAATGACACTTCTGTTAGCGCCTCCACTTTATTGGTTCGGACAAGTGTCCAAGCCTTTTATTGCAGTGTTAAATGGTTCAGCGCAACTTTTATTAAAAGGATTTGGTGTAAAGCCAGCGGGGCATGATGAAGTGTATTCAGAAGAGGAATTAAAGATGATTGTGACGCAAAGCTATGAAGGCGGCGAGATTAATAAAACGGAGCTTGCTTATTTAGAAAATATTTTTGCTTTTGATTCACGTCAATTAGAGGATATTATGATTCCTCGCTCAAAGATGGTGATGCTAGAAAAACAACAAACATTAGAGCAAATGATAGCAGTGATCGAAGAATTTGAATATACACGATATCCGATCATTGATAGTACGAAAAAGAAGAATGATGTGATTGGATGTATTAACACAAAAGAAATGTTAACGGATATTGCAGCAGGTCGCTCGAATAATAGTACGGCATTTATTCATGACATTCTACGCTTTAAACATTCGATACCAATTAAAGAGGTTTTCTTAAAAATGCAGCAAACGCATAAACACATGGGCGTTGTAACAGACGGCAAAGGTTCCATCATCGGGCTTGTGACAATGGAAGATATTTTATCGGAAATCGTTGGTGAAATTCAAGATGATGGAGATATTGTTTTTACGACATGATGAATTGTAATATTAAGCGCAACACTTTGAAGACAAAATAAAAGAAGCCCATAACGACCTCGTATAAAATGTAGTTACCACACCAACATTTAAAGGAGAAATCGTTATGAGCTATACTCATCTTACCATATCTGAACGCGCTAAAATAGAAACCTATCTTGAATTAGGTTATTCCAAACGAAAAATTGCGAAGCAGCTAAAACGCAGTCCCTCGACCATTTCAAGAGAGCTGAATCGCCATACAAATTGGTCAGCCGAAGTAGCACACAATCACTATCAAACGAATAAAAAGAACTGTGGTGCGAAGCTAAAACTAACACTAGATTTAAAAGAAGCTGTTCAAAAAAAGTTGGGCGAAACGTGGTCACCTGAACAGATTGTCGGCCGCTTGTATCAGGGGAAACTGAGCTTTAAAAGCATCTACCGTTGGATTTATAACGGCTTATTAGAAATGCCTTTAACAGTTCTTCGCCAAAAAGGAAAACGCCAGAAACCTCGTGAAACAAGAGGGCGTTTCAATATTGGTACGCCCATTTCAAAACGTCCAAAAGAAGTCCGTAAACGTGAAAAATTTGGACATTGGGAGTTAGATACAGTCGTTTCTGGACGTGGACAAGCTAAAGGTTGCGTGGCTACATTTATTGAACGTAAAACCCGCTGGTACACAGGTATTTTGATTCCAGACCGTTCCGCAAACTCAATGGAAACAGCCGTCAAACAGTTACACCAACAATTGCCCAAAGGTGCAATCCAAACGGCGACAACCGATCGTGGAAAAGAATTTAGCTGTTACAACGTACTTGAAAAAGAACTAAACATCCAAGTCTATTTTGCGAATGCTTATTCTTCCTGGCAACGTGGAAGTAATGAAAACGGAAACGGCTTACTGCGCGAGTTCTTCCCTAAGAAAACAAATTTCGATCATGTGACACTAGATGATATGAACCAAGCACTCCATTTCATTAACAATCGGCCAAGGAAATGCCTTGGCTGGAAAACTGCATACGAGGCGTTTCGGGAAGAACTGTTGCACTTAATTTGACAAACGGTCACATAAAAAAGGCACTTAAACAGGAGACAATCTGTTTAAGTGTTTTTCTTTTTCAAGCAAAATAATAAAAAAATGCTTAGGGATATGTGTAAGGCTTCATGTTCATAAGTAAAATAAATATGTATAGCATGCATAACATTTGAATGCTATACGTATAAATACTTTAATGACTAAACTATTTAGTTGTTAAAATAATTTTGAAGGAGGGAGTCAAATGTCATTGCCTAGTGAAAAAACCTTTTCGCAATTTGAAAAATTGTACTGGAAATTATCTAAAAATATGAGCTATATATGGAAGGGGATTTTTGAACAGCGTTTTCCAGGGTCTCAATCACATCTTTTATTTTTGCTAGAACGAAGTGGTCCCAAGAAGATGTCCGAGTTGGCAGATTCGCTGCATCTTACTCCAGGAGCAGTGACAATTGCTTCAGAGAAATTAATTGATAATGGATATATTGCCCGTATTCGTGATGAAAAAGATCGAAGGGTTGTCTTCTTGGAAATGACTATTAAAGGAAGGGAAGCCTTAGCTGAAGTTCAAAATGAAGGGCGTAAAGCCATGAAATTAGTGTTTAGCCATTTATCCGAAACAGATGTAGATTTTTTAATCGGAACATTCGAGCGAGCTGTAAAAAATATAGACGACTTACGGAAGGGAAATGATAAATGATTCATTTAACGGAAAAGAAAAAGATTGCAATTATGATTGCTATAATGGTAGCCATGTTTTTCTCGGCTATTAACCAAACTATTATAGGCGTTGCAATGCCGCGTATTATTTCGAAGCTAGGTGGCATGGATTACTATACATGGGTCATTACGATTTATTTGCTAACAATGGCTGTGGCTACTATTCTTGTTGGAAAGCTTTCAGACATTTATGGACGAAAGCCGTTTATATTAGTTGGAATCGGGTTATTTACGTTTGGTGCATTTTTATCAGGTCTATCTACAGACATTTATCAATTAATTACTTTTCGCGGTATTACAGGGTTTGGTGCGGGTATCATCATGTCAACAGCCTTTACATCAATTGGTGATTTGTACCTTCCAAGAGAACGTGCTCGCTGGACAGGATTCATGAGTGGTATATTCGGCATTTCCAGTGTGCTCGGACCTTTGATGGGTGGGTATATTGTTGATCATCTTGAATGGCATTGGGTATTTTGGGTCTTCCTCCCACTGGGGATTGTCGCCTTCATTATGATCATGGTCTTATTCCCAAAAGTGCCGCGTAGAGAGGGGGAAACCATTGATTACATGGGTTCCTTTTTATTAACTATGATAATAGTTTCCTTACTGCTAGCCTTTAGTCTTGCAGGTGATGGTCCAGGAAAATACAATTGGACGTCATGGGAAATTCTCAGCTTTTTTGGATTAACAATACTCGGACTTTCTGCGTTCATATTCACGGAATCAAAGGTGAAGTCACCAGTGCTTCCACTTTCTTTGTTTAAAAATGATATTGTCACGATATCGAATGTGGTGGGATTTCTACTTGGCGCAGGAATGATGGGTGTGATGATTTATGCACCACTTTTTATCCAAGGTGTAAAGGGCATTTCACCAAGTGGTTCGGGATATATTATGATGCCCATGTCTATTGTAATGGTATTTGCAACCACTTTTGCAGGACAGTATATGTCAAAGACAGGAAAATCTAAAGCGTTGGGTATATCTGGGTTGTTGACTACTACAATTGGGATATTTCTGCTTCAATTTATTACACTGAATACACCCGTTTACCTATTAATTATTTATTTATGCATCATTGGAATGGGACTTGGCGTTAGCATGCCTGTTTTTTCACTAACTGTACAGAATGCTGTTCCATTAAGAGAATTAGGTGTGGCATCCGCATCTTCGCAATTATTCCGTTCCTTAGGGAATACAATCGGAATTGGCATACTTGGTGCAGTTATGAGCTCCCGTATGACAACAAGGACGATAGATGTGTTTGCTGGTAGTGCTTCAGTTGAGCAATCAAACTTCCCTCCTGATTTAGAAAAGCAATTTGGAGAGTTAATGGATCCAAAGGTATTATTGGACCAACCGAGATTAGAACAAATCCAAAATCAATTACCTGCCGAAGTTCTGCCATTCGTTGAAAAAATAATCGTCAATATGAAGGATTCTTTCAGTGATGCCCTAACGACAACATTCCTTGTAGGTGCAATCATCATGTTAATTGCAGTCGTTGTTGCTCTATTCTTAAGAGCCATTCCTTTAGTATCTGAAAAGGATTACCAACAGCAACCCGAGAAATCGAAATAATTATATAAGCAACTGAGAAATATCTCATTCTCTAAGGAGATTGTAAATAAAGTAGTTACAATTTTCGATTAGAAATGAATGGGGGAGGAAAATTATTTTTAACCAAACTGGAGTGAATAAAATAATTACTTCCCCATTTTTTAAAATAGTAGATTATGTGGTGTTTTGAGATACATATGACTAATGACGTCTATAAACAACTGGTTTAAAAGGTGCCCATTTATTATACAAGTGCTCTTTTTTTAATAATTTCCACGGGTCAAAAATTGTTTGGCCATGCTTATTAAAAAATAGATTTTGTCCGATATGGTAGGCTGCATGTTGAATGATATCCTTTTCATCAATCCATACAAGTACATCGCCTTCCTGTAAATTTTCAGTGCAAATTTTTTCATACTGATAGTAATTTAATTTTTCGATAAATGTATGCTGATGGACCCATTCATGAATAAACCATTGTTGTTTTCCTTCAGAAATTGCAAATAACACAGCCGCTAAACAATTGGCGCCTTGATGAACACCAAATGTATTTGCAAATGGTTTTAAAAAATCGGGTAAGAAATTGGGGATATCCTCACAATCCCCTTTATCCCACCATTCATAAACCATCAATGTAAGTAGCTGTTCTTTACAAGAATGACTCAACTTTTCCCACATACTACGCTGTAAAACAACCTGATTATTTTGCACATAGTATGGCGGAATTTGCGAAATGTCTTGGATAAAGGAAGCGGGTAATACTAATCCTCGTTCACATTGTATTTGTTCGTTTAGAATGAATGCGCGGTCTGCTTCTGATAGCTGTTCGATCCATTCACTTTCTGCAATTACAACATAATGTGCATTTTTAATATTCCAATATTCATAGCTGTTTAAATAAGAAATTTGACCATATGTATTGTGATTGTAAAACTCATTAATTGGCATAATGAGTGCATCGGAAAAATTTACCCCTTTTTTCATTGCTTCTAAAGATATAAAAAAGAAATCCTTCTTAGGTACATAACTTTCGATCCAAGAGGTTAATACATCTGCTGTTGGTTTAATGTTCATTGCTATTCCTCCGTTTATCTTAAATACCACCTCATTTTTCCAATACAGTGATATAATTGTAATTTAAATGTAAACTAATGGTATTAAATTGCAAATGGAATTATAGGAAGAGAATTTTTTTTGAGAGAGGTAATTAAAATGAAAAAGTTCTGTGCATTATTATTAATGATGATTATGGCAATCGTGCTTTCGGCTTGTACAAACAACGCAGGTGAACCGAAATCACTTAGCAAGGAAGGTGTTGTACCGTATAAGGTCTCAGAAAGTGATACATATCTTTTGGATTCGTTAGGAATTAAAATGGATACTAATATCGTATCTTTCAAAGCGCCTAAAACTGCAAGAGGACTTAATATTAATGCTTATATTTTGAATGATGACGGCACTTGGAAGGATGCAGGTGGCTTGGGAATATCTTTAGGACAAGATGCCGATGCAGACGAAAGATTAGAAGGTACGTTTGCAATGCTGCTTAAAGATAACTATGCAATCGATTTTAACATTAACACAAATGGAAGATCCTCTTTCAAAACGGGTGCACTAGATGTCGATTTTGAAATGATGGCTTCTGCAAAAGGCTTTTTGACAGAATTTCAAAAGATTGAAATGAATAAAGAAATACCTGTTGCGTTGATGATTTATGATGGCGGTAATAGTATGAGAACCTATGAGATGGAAGATTTCTTTTCTCCGTCAAAATTTGAAGGAATGGATTTAGTTCAGGCAGTTACACTAACTTTTACCGATGAAACGGATTAAAATAGCTAGCTAAATAGGCATTGTATAAAGCGTTAGAAGGGCATTATTTCACAGCCCTCTAACCTTTAGCTTTTAACTGCACCTACTAAAAAAGAAAAAATGGATTTTCAAGCAGGGATTAAGTGGATATTTCAGATTATAAAGGGGCGTGAAAGATATGGGAAAGCGCCCCTTTATTTTTGCTTATTTTTCTTAAATGAAATAATTACTACGCCGACCTGAATCATTGCAATCGTAATTAAAAAATAAAAATTTTTGCTAGATCCCCCCAAGTTAAGCTCATCTGCTAAAATACCTCCGATAATATGAATTTGCCCCATAAGTAAAATAGTAAACGCACTGACAAAAAGCATTATTTTTGGATTTACGACAAAGCGCAAAACGGCAATGAGTAGCAGAGCCGAGAATAATAAAGCAAGTATATAAAGTGGATCGAGTAATGTTAAAATACCATCGCCCGCAAATTTTTCGTACGTAAAAGTCGTTTCCATAGAATGCTCCTTAATTTGAATTATATTATCATAAATTTCTTTATTTCAATATTTGTATTTTACCATAGTATATAACTTAATATAGGTGAAACTAGCTTTACATTAGAAAGTTTCCATGAGTAAGAAGTATCTTTTCCCTAACTATAAGTAGTCATGCTTATGTCTTAAAAATTCCTAAAGAATAATTCCTCCTATCTTGCGCACATTAGATTGTAGGAGGTGAACATCTATGGGGAATAAAAACGGCAATAAAAATAATCGAAACAGCAATAAGACAATGAATAAAAGAACGCATAACCCTTTTGGTACCTACAAAAGTAAAGACCTTGACGACAGCAATAGTAATAACAATAACCCGAATGATAATCTAAACGAAGAATTCGCTGCAGAATTTGATGCGAAAGCCAAAAATGCAAATAATAAAACGAACCATGACAAGAACCAACAATCAAATAAAAATAAATAGTCAAACGCTTCTTTTGATTTATAAATTTTGGAGGTGGACAAGTAATGGCGAAGAAAGGTAAAACAAGCTTCAAAAAGAAAAAGAAAGACGATAAACCTAAGAATAACAACAACCGTGAAGAATATTCAGCAGAGTTCAATGCAGTAATTCATAATAATGTACAACAGCCAACTGGAAATAAAAAATAACGGAAGGAGCAGCTTATAACTTCGGGCGCATTTATTTTTTACTGGGCTAATCATTTTATGCACGCAATCAAAAAAATCACTAGTTAAAAAGGCATCAACTCGTACTATGAAATGCGAGTTAGTGCCTTTTTTACTATAACTTATTTCACAAGACCATTTTGAAAGGCGTAGACGACCGCTTGTGTGCGATCTTGCACTTCTAATTTACTTAATATATTACTAACATGGGTTTTCACTGTTTTTAAGGCGATAAATAATTGTTCGGCAATTTCTTGATTGGCTTTGCCCGATGCCATACATAATAGGACTTCCATTTCGCGTTCAGTTAGATGGTCATGGAGGGCGGCTGTCGTACCACGCATTCGAGCCATTACTTTTGTCGTTGCTTCTGGCTCTAATACGGTTTCACCGGTCATCGTTTTACGAATGGCATCCGCAATTTGACGAGCATTGGATGTTTTTAATATATAGCTTACAGCGCCTGCTTCTAGTGCGGGATACAGCTTATCATCATCGATAAAACTTGTGACCATCATTACTTTTGCTTGCGGCCACTGTTGTAAAATTTCGACTGTCGCTTGTGCACCGTTTTTGATGGGCATTACATTGTCCATCAGCACTAAATCTGGACGCAACTCAAGCACTTTTTCAACTGCTTCTTGACCATTGACTGCTTCTCCTATTACTTCAATATCAGGCTGTGCAGATAAATAAGAAGAAACACCAATTCGCACCATTTCATGATCATCCGCAATAACGACTTTAATCATTTTCTTGCTCCTCCTTTTGTAAATTCACTTCCATTTTCAAAGGGACTTTTACTTCGACAATCGTTCCTTCATTTGGGACGGAAACAATTTTATACGTGCAGCCGATTTCCACAGCTCGTTCCGCGATATTACGTAAGCCGTATGAAGAAGTTTTGTCCCCATCTCCATCTATATCAAAACCTAAGCCATTATCCTGAATGCGCAAAATGGCTAATTGATCGCGGGCAATAAATAATAGCTCGACCTCATTTGCTTTAGCATGGCGAAGCGTGTTAGATAAGGCTTCCTGTGCGATACGAAAAAGATGGTCTTCCTCTGTTTTAGATAAGGAAATCTCTTCAATTTGGTAATCAATATTGAAATACACTTTTTCCTGCAATTCTAAAATTAAATCTTCAAGGCCTTCTGCTAACGTTTTATTATGCAATGCGACAGGGCGCAAGTGTAAAAGAAGGGCACGCATTTCAAGCTGAGCCTGTTGGACAACTTTCTCGACTTGACCAAGCTGCTTTTGTGATTTTTCATCTTGCTCTTGTTCGGTTAATGCGGAAAGTAGCATCGAGGCTGCAAATAGTTGCTGTGAAACCGAATCATGAAGCTCACGCGCCAGCCGTTGACGTTCGGCAAGTAGGCGTTCTTGAACGATGGCATCATTCGTTTGCACTTTTTCCGTTGCTAAACGTTGTAATGAGGCACGCTGTGTTTCGATTAATTCATTGGCAACACGCATTGCTTTATTTAGTGAACTGTTTGATTTTCCAATCGTTTGAGAAAAATTCGGCTCCGCAATTTTTCTTACGTAGCGCGTAGTTATGCTTTCTTTTAATTTTAAAGAAATCCCCATCCAACTCGCAATAATAAAGCTCAGTGCTAAAAAAATAGCGAGCATAATGACAATAATGGGTACTTGATTGGGAGATACAAGATCTTCCCATAAAAATCGCCAGTTTTCTTCAATCGGTTCTCCTAAAATCAATAACAATAGTATAAATAGTGTGATAGAAAAGGTGATGAATAAGGTGAACAGTCGACTAATAAATGCAATCATCCCCGTCGCACCTCCACATCCCCAATCCAAGAGGTAACGTAAATAACAAGAATCCGTTTGGCATCTGAATCGCCGTGATCAAAAGAAAATTGCTCATTAATCAGGCGTTTTGGGTGATAGTCAAAACAAGTCGCTTCTCCGTAAATTGTGGAGTAATGGAGTTTAACTGTCACCTCATAAGGGACAATGACACGAACTTTACCTAAAGATTGTTGAATCGAAATAATAGATTTCCCATGGGGTAAAATGGTTTGCGTCACATCTAAAGTAATATCACCGATAAAGCGTTGAATTTGAATGTCTCGCCATTGAAATGCTTCCGTTTCAGCAGGAGTCGTGCCAATTAATGTATTTGGCTGAAGCTGCTTATTTAGCGGATGTTTAAAAATTTCGATTTGCTCCTCTTTTTTCGTTAAATATTTATAGAGGACAAAAACGAGTACACCGATTATGAGAAGTCGAAGTGTCCATAAAGTGATGATGGCAAAGAATAACAAAATAATACCAGTCCAAAGAGAAACTTGTTTTTTCTTTTTCTTTTTGAAGCTATAAACAACGAGTGCCAAACCTGCAATGAACAAAAAGACGCTGCCATTATTAAATAGCGTCAATTCAACTAAAATAACTAAAGCAAAACTAATGGCAATAACCGCAAGCTGATCAGATGAAATTTTCGACATGGGCAAACCTCCTTTTAACGTGCAAAATGGAGAAAGTACGAGGACTTTCTCCTTATTGCAGTATAACATTTATTTTTGTATAAAATCTGGCTGAACTGGATTAAGAAAGCTCGATTACTTTTTTCTCTTTCTCCAATTGTGCTAAACGTGCTTCAAACGTTGTCACTTCATATTTACGGTCGATATTTTGTGCTAAATCATCAATATAAGTAGACAATTCATCGAAGTTTTCTGTTTTGTTTGCTGTTAATACTTTGTCCATTTGATGATGGGCACGTACAACATTTTCTTTCCCCATTAATTGGAGTTGGCGAACTTTCATATCTTTAATTTTATGCTTCATTGTTTCAAACTTGCGTTCAAGTGCAAAATATTCTTCATTTGCTGCATCCATGCTTGTAAGTAAAGCTTGTTTACGTGTCCCATAAGCGAGTACCTCATCATTTGCAAAGGTAATTAATTCTGCTTCTTCCGTAGTTGTAGCAAGTGCTAATTGATTTTCGCGTTTTTCAAGCATCTCACCTGTTTGAATAAGCTGAGCTTCTAACTCTTTTTTCAGTTGTGCTTGACGCGTTAAAAGTTTGCCCGTTTGCTCGGTTTGTTTTTCAGCTTCTCGGATATACTGATTTAACATGGAAAGAGGATTTTTTTCAACCTTTTTATCAAATAAATCATGTAAATCTGCTTGGATTGAATATTTAAATTTCGCTAATAAGTTTTTCATTTTCATCCGCTCCTTAGTTATTTAGTTTTGCCCACTCACGCTCAAAGTTAGTGAAAGGATCTTCTTCTTTTTCTGTTGTTGCAAAAATTTCTACTTTTTCATTTTTACGTGATTTGTAAATGTAATAAAGAATACCGATAGCGACTAATCCGATAAAACCTGGAATGTTCGATAATGCGCTAATTAAACCAGCAAGTGCTAAAACTAAGCTCATTACTTTCCCGAAAGTAGATTTACTTTCTGTGTAATAATGTAAACCAGCAGCTAATAGTAGGCCGGAAACTAACAGACCTGCAACGGGTGCAAGTAACACAAGTGCGAAAAGAGCGGCTATGAAACCTGCTGTGTATAGAAATAACTTTTTCATAATTTGTTCCTCCTTGTTTAAGATATTTCTATCTTACCGTGTGCATGATTTTCGGGTAATGACCTGTAACTGTATTTTCAACTAGGTCTAGAGGCTGAGGGGAACTAAGTCTGATTTGTCCAAAATTAATATATAGAAACGCCTACCTTTTTAGTGTATAATCCTTCTTGGAGAGTTTTTCTCGGTATATTGGTAGTAGAGGAGGTTGGAAGTTATGACATGGGCATGGATTTTAGGTATTATTATTGCATTAATCGCAGGTGTAGCAATTGGTTTCTACGCTGCTCGTCAATATATGATGAAGTATTTAAAAGATAATCCACCAATTAATGAACAAATGATTCGTATGATGATGGCACAAATGGGACGTAAACCTTCTGAAAAGCAAGTACGTCAAATGATGTCGCAAATGAACAAGTTCCAAGATAAATAATAAAGTTGAAACTATCTTTGTAGAAATTTACAAGGGTAGTTTTTTTATGTACTTTTTTAAAAAACTGAATTAATTAAACTTTCTAAATATAATATTGCTTTTTAATATTCTTTGTAATAATATAAAACATATCAAATAACTTGGTTTTAAATGTTGGGAGGAAAAACAATGAAAAAATTATTAGCATCTTTAGCGTTAGTGTCGTTAGTACTGGCGGCATGTGGAGGGAAAGATGAGGCAAAGAACACAAATAAATTGCAGGATATTGAAGAGGAAGGTGTCATTCAAATTGGCTTAGAAGGCACGTTCCCACCGTTTAGCTATCATAATGAAGCAGGGGATTTAACAGGATTTGAATATGAAATTGCTGCTCAAATTGCAGAAGATTTAGGTGTGAAGGCGGAATTCGTTGAAACAAAGTGGGATTCACTCATTGCCGGATTAGATACGGATAAATATGATTTTGTCATTAATAATGTTTCGATTACAGATGAACGGAAAGAAAAATATGATTTCTCGATTCCTTACATGGAGTCAGTAGCCGTGCTCGCTGTAAACAAAGATAATACGGACATTACTAAAATTGAAGATTTAGATGGTAAAAAAGCAGCGCAAACGATTACGAGTAATTTTGCGAAAGATGCGGAAGGCTTGGGGGCAGAGATCGTACCGGTAACAGATTTAACAAGCTCGATTGAATTAGTTACACAAGGGCGTGCAGATGGGACGATTCATGACCGCGTAACGTTTTTAACGTATTTAAAAGAACAGCCTGATGCGAAGTTGAAAATTGTAGACGGTTCAACAAGTTCATCTGACATTGCGTTAATTTTAAATAAGGACAATGAGGAATTCCGTGAAAAGTTAGATGAAATCATTCAAACACGCACGGAGGATGGTACTTTTACGGCGATTTCCGAAAAGTACTTTGGTGAAAATATTATTTCGAATAACTAAAAACGATAGGGCTGTCGTGGCGGCTCCATTTTATCTTCATTCAATAGAAGGAGATTTAATAGAAAGGAAGTGCTAATGGATGAGTAGGGAAATGCAAATAGCACTTGATTCTATATGGCCGATTTTGAAAGCGGGACTTATTGTGACGATCCCGCTTTCGCTTATTGCATTTGCAATTGCCTTAGTAGTAGCGGTTATAACTGCACTCGCACGAATTTCCAATTATAAAATATTACGTGCCATTTTTGGCATCTATGTGTGGATTTTCCGTGGCACGCCAGTACTTGTGCAATTATTCATCGTATTCTTTGGGTTTCCGAAAGCAGGTATAACGTTGGATGCATGGACGGCTGCGATTATTACATTTTCTTTGAATACCGGTGCATATGCCTCGGAATCTATTCGCGCTTCAATTTTAGCAATTCCAAAAGGGCAATGGGAAGCAGCCGAATCTTTAGGGATGACGTATTGGCAAGTGTTGCGTCGTGTCATTGCACCTCAAACCATTCGTATTTCATTGCCATCTGTTACGAATGACTTTATTGATTTAGTAAAAGGGACGTCACTGGTTGCCAGCATTACGTTAGCGGATATGTTTATGGTTGGACAACAAATTACAGCCCGTACATATGAGCCTTTGCTTATTTATTCATTGTGTGCAGTTATTTATTTAATTTTTATAAGTGTGCTGATGTATTTACAAGGTAGGCTTGAAAAATATGCATCCAAATATGTCTAAGAGAGGAGTTGCTTCATATCGTAAAGTTTCAACAAGTAACGAAATATTTCGGGCAGCAAGAGGCGCTGAAAAATATTGATTTGACCTTTCATAAAGGCGAAACCACAGTTATTTTAGGTCCATCTGGCTCTGGGAAGTCCACACTTCTCAGATGTATTAACTTGTTAGAAAAACCAGAAAAAGGTACAATTTCTGTTGGTGACATAAAGATTGATTTATCGAAGCCTGTATCGAAAAAAGATACATTAGCAATTCGCCAACGCACTGCGATGGTGTTTCAAAGTTTTAATTTATTTCCACATATGAAAGTGTTAGAAAATGTCATCGAAGGTCGGTTAACTGTGCTGAAAGAAACGCGGATTGACGCTGTTGAGAAAGGTCAATTATTGCTAGAAAAAGTAGGGCTTAGCCAAAAAATAGACAGCTATCCTGCACAATTGTCAGGTGGGCAACAGCAACGGGTGGCGATTGCGCGGGCTTTGGCAATGGAGCCTCAGTTTTTACTTTTTGATGAGCCGACAAGTGCGCTGGATCCAGAGCTTGAAGGGGAAGTGTTGAAAGTGCTAAAGGACCTTTCGGAAGAAGAAAAGTCCATGATTATCGTGACGCATAATTTGAATTTTGCTCGCGAAGTAGCAGATCGTATTCTTTTTTTAGAGCATGGCGAAATCGTTTTCGATGGAGCTACGGCACAGTTTTTCGAAAAAAATGACAATGCACGTATCCAATCTTTTATTCAATCAATGCAATTTATCTAATTTACTTCAGTGGGTGTCCAAACACCCGCTGAAATAAATTAGAGCCTCCGGCGGATGTCACGGAATCGGCTTTGTGCTAGCACAAAGCCGATTCCAGACGTAATTATGCCGAGGCATAATTACTTAAATAGGAGGAACAAACAATGACAATAGAACAAACAAATGTTGAAAGTTTTGATTTAGACCATACGAAAGTGGTAGCACCATATGTGCGCCTGGCAGGTACGAAACAAGGGCGACACGGGGATGTTGTAACGAAGTATGATATTCGCTTTAAGCAACCGAATAAGGCGCATATGGAAATGCCGGCACTTCATTCATTAGAACATTTAATGGCAGACCGCATCCGTAATCACTCGGACGCAGTTGTAGACCTTTCACCAATGGGCTGCCAAACTGGTTTTTACGTTTCATTTATTAACTATGATGATTATGAAGGCATTTTAACAATTTTAGAAAAGACTGCACAAGATGTACTCGCTGCAACTTCTGTACCGGCATGTAACGAAGTACAATGCGGTTGGGCAGCGAGCCATAGTTTAGAAGGTGCACAAGCATTAGCAAAGGAATTTTTAGAACAACGCAATGAATGGCATATTGTATTTCAATCGGAATAATTAAATAACAAAAAGGCATGGGAAATCACAAATTGTGGATTTCCATGCCTTTTATTTTTATACAAACGGATCTATCTCTAGATTATTCCGGTAGTCACCGATAAAATCCTGTAAAAACTTCGTGATCACTTGCTCATATTCATATGGTGACACATTGAACGATTGTGCGTGAGCGCCTTCTTTAAAAATTTTTAACATTTTTGCATCTGGCTTCGCTTCAAAAAGTTGTTCAGTCATAGTAGATGGGATAAAATCATCCGGCTCGCTATGAATAAATAAAATAGGCTTCATAATATTTTTTACGGCTAGCTTCGGATTGACATGATCGAACGAATAGCCTTCGCGCATCCGGATAAAAAAATTAGATAAACGGATAGCAAACTTAAAATCGATGGAAATGGAATTTTTAATAATGCGTGCAAGTAATTCACGGAAATCTGAAAATGCACAATCTGATATATAAAATGACGCATGATCCTCGACCGTACCTGCATAAAGCAAAGTCGTCGCAGCGCCCATTGATTCTCCGTGAATGCCTAACAATGCATCTTCCCCGATGATAGCCTTTACCGCTTGCACAAGCGCTTGTAAATCATATTTTTCATAATGGCCATAACTCGTCGTTTTCCCTCCAGAATCTCCATGGCGGCGGTGATCATACACAACAGTGTTAAAGCCGAGTCTTTCATACATGCGAGCGTATTTAATTGAGTTCATTTTACTTTCGGTCACCCCATGACAAATAATCACCGTATTTTTTGTCGACAGAGGCTTTAGAAAAATCCCTTTTATTGTGTAATCGTTCGGGGATTGGACTGTTAGTTCATCTTTTAAACAACCGTTATACCACGCCTCGTCAAATCTTTTTGCTTTCACTTCACGGTCATAGATAAAGGATGCCTCTTTAGGTTTAATATACATTAATCGATTTGTAAGCATAATTCCTGAAACAGCCGTTGCGGTAGCTAAAAAAGTTGTCGCGATACTAGAAGCTAACATTAATTTCTTTTTCATCATTCGCACCTCACTTGTTTTAGTTGTTTCCTATTTGAAACGCTCTAATACAGTAGACACTATATATTATTCAAAATGAAACAAAAATCCTATCTCGAAAAACTTCAGAATGTTTGGTAAAATTAGGCGGACGAATGAAATTGAAACATTCGCTTCACAAAGGGAACTGCTAAGCTAAGGGGGAATTTTTATGACACAAGAAGTTGTAATTGTCAGTGCAGTACGTACAGCAATTGGCGCATTTCAAGGGACGTTAAAAGATATTGCAGCGCCGGTTTTAGGTGGTATAGTGATGAAAGAGGCGTACCAACGCATTAACTTGGATCCTACTTTGGTCGATGAAGTCATTATGGGGAATGTTTTGGCGGCAGGTTTAGGACAAAATCCAGCGCGTCAAGCGAGCATTCATGCAGGCTTACCGAATGAAGTATCAGCAATGACGATTAATAAAGTTTGTGGTTCAGGTTTAAAGGCGGTGCATTTAGCGGCTCAAGCAATCGCAGTAGGGGATGCTGACATTATTATTGCGGGTGGCTTTGAAAATATGAGTCAGGCTCCATATGTATTACAAAATGCACGTGAAGGTTTCCGAATGGGCGACCAAAAAATAGTGGACACAATGATTAAAGACGGCTTATGGTGTGCATTTAATGATTATCATATGGGTGTTACGGCTGAAAATTTATGTGATTTACATCAAATTACGAGAGAAGAGCAAGATGCCTTTTCAGCACGCTCACAAGTACGTGCCACAGCCGCTATTGCAGATGGGAAATTTACAGATGAAATTGTGCCAGTTGAAATTCCGCAACGTAAAGGGGAGCCAATTGTATTTGCACAAGATGAATATGTGAAGCCAAATTCGACAGCAGAAAAACTAAGTACGTTACGACCAGCCTTTAAAAAGGAAGGTTCGGTTACAGCTGGCAATGCATCAGGAATTAATGATGGCGCAGCTGCTGTCATTGTGATGTCGAAAAAGCGTGCACTTGAACTTGGTTTGACACCAATGGCGACGATTTTAGCAAATGCGAGCGCAGGTGTTGATCCATCCATTATGGGGATAGGGCCGGTTCAAGCTGTGAAAAAGGCATTGTCAAAATCGAACTTAACTTTAGAACAGATGGATTTAATTGAAGCGAATGAAGCGTTTGCTGCACAAGCGATAGCAGTTGATCGCGAACTTGCCTTCAATCATGATAAACTAAATGTAAACGGTGGCGCGATTGCACTCGGACATCCAATTGGAGCGAGTGGCGCACGTATTTTAGTCACGCTTTTACATGAGATGCAAAAGCAAGATGCAAAGCTTGGTCTTGCTACTTTATGCATCGGAGGCGGGCAAGGTGTCGCAACAATCGTCCAACGCTAAAAAAAATTGTAGGTGAATAATAGATGGCAAGAAAAAAACAACAACAAAGAACGAACAATGAATTTGAACTACCGAAAGACAAGGCGGCAACATTAGCTGATCAATTAGGTGGCGATGTGCTGGCGAAATTAAAGGCAGCTAAGAAGGATATGCTTGCGGAAGAAAAAGTTCAAGAAGAGGAGCGTATTGCAAAAGCGGCATTTGATCGTAAGCAACGCGAGAAAAATATGAGCTTTGAAGAGCTGCTAGATCAATACGGCAATAAAGGTTCGAAATTTTAACATTATAAAAGCTGAGCATTTAACTATGCTCAGCTTTTTTTGGTTACAATTCGTTTCAATGTAATCATAACTTTGACAAATAGTAAGAAGAAAAGCGCACCCGCCACGTCAATGAGCACATCATCGAAAATCCCGGTTCGACCTGGTATACGGCTTTGACGATATTCATCTAAACAAGCAATAATAAAAATCGTGACAAATGCTACTATACTAGGGAAACGCCATTTAAGTTTTAAGTATAAAAAGTAAAAAATGACCGCAAGTATGCCATACCCGATAAAATGCGTCGCCTTGCGAATTAAAAATTCAATGAAATAAAAGTAGCCTCTGGATTCTATTGAAATAATCGTTCCCCAATATGGGATTTCTAGAGTACTTAAAGCGCCTTCCAATGGCTTATCTTTTAACAGTACGCGGAGTTCTGGTATAACCGTTTGCTGCTCATAGGTCATAGTGGATGCGTATATGACGATAATAAGTGCAACAACTGTGAGAATAATCGCTTTTTTCATCTATGTTCTGTATAACGTTCCGGCCCTATCCATTCAAGTAAAGTAGAAATTGAACCGAGCTGTTGTGCTTTCTCATACGCTGTCATATTTTGCTGAAGCTGTTCTATCGTTCGTGCTCCAATGACAGTAGAAGCAATTGTTTCATAATGTAAGTTAAAAGCAAGAGCTGCTGCATGAACATCGCCGTAGTTGTGCTCAATTTTTGCAATGATTTCTTGAACTTGTTCCTTTTCATACCCCATATAAGATTGCAGACGATTACGCCAATCATTTGTCAGTAAGCCTTTTGCAATCGAACCTCGCGTTACAACAGAAGCACCGGACTGTTGAATCGTCGTAAAATATTCGCTTGCCCGCTGATCCAAAATATTAAATTGCATCATATTACTAATAGCGCCACTATCTTTTAAAAAGTGAGTGAAAACATTTGGACGGATGGATGAAATTCCGTATTCGCGAATAAGCCCTTCCTTTTTTAGTTGGTCAAATGTGTCGATAATTTCTTCCCAATTGTCATCTGTTGTTCCGCCATGTAGTTGATACACATCGATATAATCCGTGTGCAGTCGACGAAGGCTATCTTTTACCGCTTGTTTCAAATAGGCAGGTGAAGCGTCCCAGTGCCAGCCTTCTTTACCCTCTTCCCAGCGATTTCCGGCTTTCGTTGCTAAAAGTATGTCGTGTCGATTTTTCTTTACGAGTTCGCCGACAATTTCCTCGTTTATCCCTTTATCATATAAATCAGCTGTATCAAAATAATTTATACCATAATCCAGAGCGGCAGCAACGACCAGTTCGGCTTCTCCTTTATTTGGAGGCAAGGACATACAACCTAAGCTCATTTCAGAAATCTCAATTTGACTCGTGCCTAAAATTCTTTTTTTCACGTTTAAATTCCCCCAAACTTCAGTATGATAGAAAAGTATAGACTAATGGTACAATGGATAGAACATGTAAAACAAGTGAGGGGCCTAGTAATGAAAAAATTCGAAGAGAAAACGATACAATCCGAAAAAATTTTTGATGGAAAAGTCATTTCGTTAAAAGTTGATGATGTGTTATTGCCAAATGGTGCAACGGGTAAGCGTGAAATAATTAATCATCCTGGTGCAGTTGCCATCATAGCGATTACAGAAAATAACAAAATTCTACTTGTCGAACAGTTTCGTAAAGCGCTGGAACGTTCGATTATTGAAATTCCTGCGGGAAAAATTGAAAAAGAGGAAGAACCGATTGTTACTGCTCGTCGTGAATTAGAGGAAGAAACGGGCTATACAACGGATTCATTACACTATTTACAATCCTTTGCAACATCCCCTGGGTTTGCCGATGAGATTATTCATGTGTATGTTGCGCGAAATCTAACAAAAATGCAAACGCCTGCGCAATTAGATGAGGATGAATTTGTAGAGTTAATGGAAGTTTCGTTGGAAGAGGCTGAACAAATGGTGAACGATCAGCAAATTTTTGATGCAAAGACTGTTTTTGCGGTGTTGTGGATGAAAATCAATTGTGTCTTAGAGTAATTGCGTCCTTAGCCGATCTTGTATAGATAGTATGCAATTTCTGAGACTGTGAATCAATAATTCCCCTGTTTTTTATGAGTTGACAAACTACAAAACGAAATTATGGAAGTTGAAAATTATTGGCATATGAACAGTAGACGAGCATAGATTGTATGGACAAGGGGGAGTCCAACATGCGCAAAATGATTTACGTTCAGTACGCAACAATGATTGTCTTAAGCTTTATTAGCGGGGTAGCTTGCTATCAACTGTTTGACATACAGCAAATAACACAAATTATTGAATGGGGAGACCGCCGTTTACTGTCGGTGGACAAGCCGACGTTTATATGGAGTACTGTCCCATTTATTGCAGCAATTCTGACGGTATTATTATTTTCCACACATAAATATTTAACGATGATTGCCCCAATATTTATCGCGATTAAGGTAACTTTTTTAGGATTTAGCTCGGTCTTTTTACTTGTTCAACACCATTCTATTAAACTATATGCACTTTGGTGGTTTCCTTTTCAATTTTTATATTGTCTATTATTGATTATGTTATATAAAAGTGGACATAAAATTAGTTTTGGACGAACGATAAGAGGGGCTGTTCCATGGAAAAAGGTTGTGGCGGTGCTCGTTTTAATGATTATTGTATTTACCCTAGAGAATTTTGTGATATCCTATGTATTTAAATAAAATCATTATCTTGTAATCAGATTTACTCCTTTGGTATAATGAAGTGAGTTTAGGAGGGCGTCGCATGGAGAGCCGTATTGATCGAATTAAAAAACAACTGCATAGTGCGAGCTATAAGCTGACGCCACAGCGAGAAGCAACCGTAGCAGTTTTATTAGAGCATGAAGAAGACCATTTAAGTGCTGAAGATGTTTACTTATTAGTAAAAGAAAAAGCACCTGAAATTGGTTTAGCGACAGTGTATCGCACACTGGAGCTTTTAACAGAATTGAAGGTCGTTGACAAAATTAATTTTGGTGATGGCGTATCTCGTTATGATTTGCGTCAAGAAGGTGCAAAACATTTTCATCATCATTTAGTTTGTATCGAATGTGGCGCGGTAGACGAAATTCAAGAAGATTTATTAGACGATGTAGAAGTCATTGTGGAGAAGCGTTGGAATTTTATTATTAAAGACCATCGCCTAACATTCCATGGCATTTGCTGGCGTTGTCATGATCAAGAAGACAATGTTGGAGACAGTAATGCTTAGTAAGATTTGAATAATGTATGAAAAATTGGGCAGCTGAGGGGCTGTTCAATTTTTTTTGCGTTAATTTTAGATGAGTATCATACGAATGTAATGATTTATTGGTATTATGATTCAATTGGTAGTATAATAGTAATGCTTTTGAGTTACTTTAAAAGTATTACGACAGAAAGATTATACATAATTCATTTTATTCAATATTGAAATGTAATAGATGTTTATAAGGTATGGTGCATTTGTATGAAAAAATTATTAGCAAAATTACTTCTTAGTTTATTACTATTTACGATTATTATCGTCAGCGTTATTGCATTCGCAAATAGGCATCTATTAGTACAAGACATAAAGAAGCAACAGCATGAAAGTCGAGAGCTAATCGAAAATCATATTTTATCGGATATGCAAATGGTTGATGAAGCACATAGTTATAATAACCAAACGTATTTTGAACAAATGAAAACCGAGTTACTTTATTTACAAAACTATTATGAAGCCAATCCGGATGTCTATTCGTGGGATATGCAAGCAATATACGGCCGTACAGGGATGGATCTTAACATAATCGATGTACAAAATAGAATTGTCGCTTCAACGGATAAGCCGAGCGTTGGACTGAATTTGGTGGATTGCTGTAAAAGATTTGCAGCGTTTTTAGATGAAAGAAGAAAGAGCGATGAATTTTTTTCAAACGGTATAGAAAATGCAGAAGTGACGAAGGATTTATGGAAATATAGTTTTATGCCGACAAAAGATGGTCGATACATATTAGAAGTTGGGGGTGAATTGAGGGATTCCCCTATTTTTGAAACCTTTAATTTTTTTGATACAGCAGAAAGTTTAATTGGAAAATATGAAGACTTGAAAAATATTGAAATAATTAGTGGGGAAGGCTTTTTCCTACAAACGAAAGATGATATTAAAACGATTGATGAGCTAAGTCCTACATTAAAAGAAGTGTATCAAAATGCAACAGCAACCGAACAACCAGCAGAAGTAATGATACGTTCTAACGGTGGAATAAAGGATACGCACCGATTTATTCCATATCATTCGGTAAATGAGCAGGGGGATTCAAAAAAACGGATTGTTTATGTACATTATAGCAATAGCACCGAAATGCAGCTGATCAATAAAAAAATGCATCAATTTTGGTTTTTACTAGCAGTAGGTATTGTTACAACAGGCATACTATTCGTTATTATTATGAGAATTTTAAAAGAAACGCTTCGTTTAGCAACGTTTGATGCATTGACAGGGGTTTATAATCGCTCTTCTTATGTAGAATATATGGACCGATTAATACAGCAGAAAAATAAGGCGCACATCGGTTTATTATTAATTGATTTGGATAACTTCAAACTCGTAAATGATCAATTTGGACATTTAGAAGGCGATGAAGTGCTCAAAAAAATAGCTGCTATTTTGCAGCAAGTTATCGGGAAAAAGGGGGCTATTGTACGGTTTGGTGGGGATGAGTTTGCCATTGTTATAGAGGACGCATCTGAACAGCAGTTACACAAATTAGCAAATGATATATTGACAAGTGTTCGACAAAAACAACATGATGCCATATGGGAGCACCTATCGATCAGTGTTGGTGGAACAATTCAAGGGACACCGCAAGAAACTGAAGGAACTATTTTCATGCGTAGTGATCAGGCACTGTACCAATCAAAAAATAAGGGAAAAGACCAATATTCATTCATTTCTCCTAATTAGTCAGAAAAATATCCTCCTACTTGAAAAAAAGATGAATGAAAATGATAAAGTGTGGTGTTTTATATGAAAAATTTATGGGCAAAATTACTTGTTAGTTTATTATTATTTACAGTCATTATCGTAAGCGTTATCACACTAGTGAATCGACAATTATTAGTTCAAGATATAAAGCAACAGCAATATGAAAGCCGCACGCTTATCGAAAATCATATACTATCAGATATGCAAGCAGTAGATAAAGCCTATCTGTATTTGGATAATGCATATGCAGAAAGTATGGAAGTCGAGTTGCGTGCTTCAATAAAGTATTACGAATCCGATCCGGATATTTATTCGTGGAATCTAAACGAAATTAAAAATCGAACAGGCATGGATTTTTTCATTATCGATGAACACAATACAGTTATTTTAACAACGTATGAGCCGAGCTTGGACCTAGAATTCTCTGAATGCTGTGTAAACTTTGCTGCATTATTAGATGACAGAAGAAATAGTGGTGAGTATTACTCGGATGGAATAGATATTTCTGCAATTACAAATGAATTGTGGAAATATAGTTATTTAGCAACGAAAGATGGAAAGTATTTATTTGAAATGGGTAGGGAGTTAAAGAGTTCCCCTATTTTCGAATCGTTCAACTTTTTGCAAACCGCAGAAAACTTAGTGATGAAATATGATGATTTAAATAATGTGAGAATTATAGGGGATGAAGGTTTTTTCTTAGGATCAAAAGATGACATCAAGACGATTCATCAATTAGACCAAGAGTTACAAATGGCGTATAACAAATCTTATGAAAACAGCGGAAAAGTTGAAGTTTTAATAGAATCAAATGATGGAGTTGTTGAAACGCATCAACTTATACCATACTTTGCTGAAGACCAACTTGGCAATTCTACGAAGAGAATCATTTACATAGAGTATAATAATCATACAGAATTACAACTTTTAAGAAAAAACACACAGAATTTCTGGATTATTTTAGTTTTTGCAATGGGGATAGCGGGGATTTTACTGTTGATTATTTCGAAAATTTTGAAGGGTACAATTATTTCTGCTACATACGATCCATTGACTGGGGTTTATAACCGCTCCTCGTATATCCAGTATATGGAACAATTGATTTTGGAGAAAAATAAGGCACACATCGGTTTATTATTAATTGATTTAGACAACTTTAAACAAGTAAATGATCAATACGGGCATTTGGAAGGTGATGAAGTGCTCAAACAATTAGCAGGAATTTTGAAAGAAGTTGTGGATAAAAAGAGCTTTGTTGCACGGTTTGGTGGAGATGAATTTGCGATTGTTGTAAAGAATGCAAATGAACAGGAGCTACATAAATTAGCGAATGAAGTCATCACGCGAGTCCGAAAGAAACAACAAGATTATGCCACATGGGAATTATTGTCTGTAAGTATTGGTGGGACGATTCAAGAAACGCCCCAGGAAACGGAAGCTAGTATTTTCATGCGCAGTGATCAGGCACTTTACCAATCGAAAAATAAAGGGAAAGATCAATATACATTTTTTTCAATCCTCTAATATGAAATAAAAATGTCATCCTACCAATTCTGGTAAGATGACATTTTTTTGAGTTGATTGGGTTTAAGCGCTCTCTGTAACTTCCACTGGGGCTGCTTTTTTAATTTCTAAATACTGAATTTGATGTCCGTCAATTTCGCGGATTTTAAATTCATAGCCTTCATAAAAGAAAGAATCTTCAATATTTAAATCGGGCATATTTGAATAATACCAGCCACCAATTGTATCAACATTAGGGTCTTCTAATTCAAGATGTAATAATTTTGCAATATCATCTATTAGAGCCTTTGAATTAACGAGGTAATGATCGTCTCCAACTTTTCGAATTTCAGGAATTTCATCATCGTCAAATTCATCACGAATTTCACCAACAAGTTCCTCTAAAATATCTTCAACTGTTACCATACCACTCGTACCACCATATTCATCTAATAAAATCGCAATGTGAATACGCTTCTTTTGCATAATTTGTAGTAAATTTTGAATCGGTGTTGTTTCAATTGTACGAATTACTGGATTGATGAAATCTTCTAACTTAAAGGAAGCAGGTTGAATGCGATTGTTCATACCTAACGTTAAAAAATCTTTAATATTTAAGAAACCTAAAATCGTATCGCGGTCGCCATCGTAAACAGGATAACGCGTATAGCGTTCTTCTGAAACTTGTGTTAATACTTCCTCAAACGTCGCATGAACATCAAAGCCTACGATATCTGTACGGGGGACCATAATTTCACGCGCAATTTTATCATCGAATTCAAATACATTATTTACATATTTTAATTCATTCATATTAATTTCGCCTGATTTGTAGCTCTCTGAAAGTAGTAATCTTAATTCCTCTTCTGTATGAGAAATTTCATGTTCACTTGCAGGCTGCATACCAAAAGCTCTTAATAATAAACGAGAAGAACCATTTAATAACCAAATTAAAGGGAACATAATTTTATAGAATATTTGTATAGGTTTTGCGAACGCTAATGTTACGGCCTCTGCTTTTTGAATCGCAATTGTTTTTGGCGCTAATTCTCCAACAACTACGTGGAAAAATGTAGCTAAGAAGAAAGCACCACCAATTGTGAACCAATGAATATAGTCAGTTGGAATCCCAATTGTATTGAACAACGGGTTCAGGATGAATTCGAAAGTCGATTCTCCAACCATACCGATACCAAGTGCAGTTACCGTAATACCTAACTGACAGGCTGATAAATATTCATCTAAATGGGTTGTTACATTTTTAGCAGATAAAGATCCAGACTTACCTTCAGCAACAAGTTGATCAATACGAGATTGTCGAACCTTTACAATAGCGAACTCGGTCGCTACAAAAAATGCGGTTAAAGCGATTAACACCGCGAAAATCGTTAAGTTTATTATTGTGGTCAATCAGACGTTCTACTCACGAAGTAGAACGTTCACCTCCTAGTTATTTAAGATTAATATAAGGGACTGCATTAGTGCCGCGCTTTCGAGGGACACTTTTTTCTTTAATTTTTGTTTTTCATTGTCATCTAATTGTTCCATAAGCATGGCGACATCTTTTTCAAGCTTGCGCATTTGCAGTCGAATTTCTTGTACGTCTATTTCTTCATGGACGCTAGCCGTTGGAGACAATAGCATATGAATTTCTTCCAGGCATTTTCCACGTCTTTTTTGAGCTTCAATCCAATGAATGCGCTCAATCATCGCCTGATCATAATAGCGATAATTCGTCACGGAACGCTCTACTGAAAGAAGTCCTATATTTGTATAGTAGTCAATTGTACGCTTTGTCACGCCGGATGCAGTAGCAAGCTCACCAATTTTTAGTTTCTCGATCCCAAAATTATCACCTCAGACTGTCACGTTATGGTTTTAAGAATAACGTATGAAAAATGAAATGTAAAATAAATGCTCTTATTCTATACAAAAGTGCTAATGAGAATAGTACCGACATACGAATAGAAAATGATACTATATATAGATAGAAGTATTTATGGGGGCGAATCATATGCAATCATTACAAGATCCAATTGAAGATTATCTTCACTTTATCAAAGTAGAACGTCAGCTTGCAGATAATACACTGCAATCTTATAAAAGGGATTTAATCGCTTATGCGCGTCATCTACATGTTGAACAAAATATTCAATCCTTTAACGTTGTCACACGTCATCATATTCTAAATTTTTTAGATAGTTTACGGGCCGTTGGAAAATCGTCTAAAACGATTTCAAGACAAATTTCGTCGATTCGATCGTTTCATCAATTTTTATTGCGTGAAAAAGTAGCCGAACAAGATCCAACTGTGCATTTAGAAATGCCTAAAAAAGAGCAAACTTTGCCTAAAGTATTATCAATAGAAGAAATCGATGCATTAATAGCCGCACCTACAATTGAAAAACCACAGGGCGTGCGTGATATTGCGCTATTAGAATTATTATATGGCTCGGGTATGCGCATTAGTGAATTAATCGAGTTAAATTTAGAAGATGTACATATTACGATGGGCTTCGTTCGCGTCTTTGGTAAGGGCGGTAAAGAGCGAATTATCCCTTTAGGAAGAGGAGCCATTCACGCATGTACAAATTATTTAGAAGGAGCAAGACCTGAATTATTAGGCAATGCACCAAAAAATGACGCGTTTTTAATTACACAGCGAGGGAAACGTTTTACAAGACAAGGTTGTTGGAAAATAATTAAGGGTCACGCTTTAACAGCAGGCATTCAAAAAGAGATTACACCGCATGTACTAAGGCATTCATTTGCGACACATTTAATTGAAAATGGAGCGGATTTACGAGCGGTTCAGGAACTTTTAGGACATGCAGACATTTCAACAACGCAAATTTATACACATGTAAGTAAAACGAGATTATCGGAAGTGTATAAACAATTCCATCCACGAGCATAGGGCAAATATGGTGAACGAACATAAAAAATAATCGTCATCGGAAGTCTGACCTTTATTTGTTGTGAAAAATTTTGTAAAATGAAAGAGATAAAAGAGGAGTGGAAGTAATAATGAAACTTTTTAAAAAAATACACGTGATTGTTATGGATTCTGTAGGTATTGGAGAAGCACCAGATGCGCATATATTTGGAGATGTAGGTTCGCATACATTAGGTCATATCGCTGAAAAAATGGATGGCTTAACGATGCCGACGATGGCTAAATTAGGATTATCTAATATTCATGAACTAAAAGGGATTGAAAAAGCAGAAAATCCGCGTGCATTTTATGGCATGATGCAAGAAACGTCCGTTGGGAAAGATACAATGACAGGGCACTGGGAAATGATGGGTTTACACATTGATAAACCGTTTAAAGTGTATCCAGAAGGATTCCCCCCAGCATTAGTTGCAAAAATAGAAGAAGCAACGGGTCGCAAAGTAATTTGTAATTTACCATACAGTGGTACACAAGTAATTGACGATTACGCGCAAGAGCATATGGAAACAGGCGCACTTATTGTTTACACATCGGCAGATCCAGTGTTACAAATTGCTGCACATGAAGAAGTGATTCCACTTGAAGAATTGTATAAAATTTGTGAAATCGTACGTGAGTTAACGCTTGATCCTGAATATTTAGTAGGTCGCATTATTGCGCGTCCATTCGTAGGGACAACAGGCAACTATACACGTACGTCAAACCGTCATGACTATGCATTAACACCATTTGGTCGCACAACAATGGCGGAAATGAAGGATGCAAGTTTGGATGTAATCGCTATTGGCAAAATTGCGGACATCTTTAATGGAGATGGTGTGACAGAATCGATTCGCACAAAAAACAATACGGATGGCATGGATAAGATGGTCGATGTCGTAAAACGTGATTTCCATGGATTAAGCTTCTTAAATTTAGTCGATTTCGATGCTAATTTTGGGCATCGCCGTGATCCAATTGGATACGGGGAGGCGCTTGAAGAATTTGATCGCCGTTTACCGGAAGTTTTAGCAGAGCTTACAGATGAAGATTTATTAATCATTACAGCAGATCATGGGAATGACCCGACATTTGAAGGAACAGATCATACGAGAGAATTCGTTCCACTACTTGTGTATTCACCACGTTTTGAAAAGGGTTCACAATTACCATTGCGCGAAACGTTTGCGGATGTTGCTGCAACAATTGCAGAAAACTTTAATATAGCAGCACCTAAGTTTGGAAAAAGCTTTTTAAATGAGCTGAAATAAGGGGGAATTATTTTGAATATAATTGAGATTATTGAAAAAAAGAAAAATAGGCAAGAACTATCTGCGAATGAAATTGAATACTTTATAAAAAAATACACGGCCAACGAAATTGCTGACTATCAAATTTCAGCATTGTTAATGGCGATCCGCATAAATGGTATGACAGATAATGAAACATTTTATTTAACAAAGTCTATGATTGAATCAGGTGATGTGATTGATTTGTCATCTATAGATGGGTTTAAAGTGGATAAACATTCAACAGGTGGTGTAGGAGATAAAGTTACGCTTGTCGTAACGCCGATTATTGCCGCTCTAGGCGTACCTGTCGCTAAATTTAGTGGTAAAGGTTTGGGTATTACAGGGGGAACAATTGATAAATTAGAATCGGTTAATGGTTTCAGAACTGAATTAACTTCTGAAGAATTTATTAATAATGTGAATCAGTATAAAATTGCTGTTGCTGGTCAAACAGCCAATCTTGTTCCAGCAGATAAAAAATTATATGCATTGCGTGATGTAACTGGAACTGTTGATTCCATTCCTTTAATTGCGGCTTCTATTATGAGTAAGAAAATTGCTAGTGGTGCGGATGGTATTGTATTAGATGTTAAATGTGGATCGGGTGCATTCATGAAAACATTTGAAGAAGCAAAATTATTGGCTGATACAATGTCTTCAATCGGTGAAAAGTTAGGAAGAAAAGTTGTAGCTCATATTTCTGATATGGATAATCCTCTAGGTTTAATGGTTGGTAATAAAATGGAGGTTGTAGAGGCGATGGAGTTGCTTTCAGGGAATATGAATAATACTCATGAAGACCTTTACGAAGAATGTGTAATCATTTCTTCTTTAATGTATGAGATTGCGACAGGGAAATCTAAAGAAGAATCATTATCTACTGTTAAAGAAGTCATTGAAAACGGTAAAGCACTTGAGAAATTTAAAGAGTTAATTACGATACAAGGCGGAGATGTTTCAGATATTCATCTAAAAGAGACAAAATATAGTGAAGAGATTAAAGCAGTTAATAGCGGTACTATAGAAAGAGTAAATGCTTTATTAATTGGCGAAGTTTCTGTAGCTTTAGGTGCTGGGCGTCTAACAAAAGAATCTACTCTTGACTATGATGCAGGTGTAGCTTTAGTTGGGAAAAATGGCATGCAGGTTAAACAAGGTGATGTAATTGCTAAATTATACTCAAACAAAGAAATTACTGAAGACATCATTAAAAAAGCTGAACAAGCATTTGTGATTAAATTATAATAATTAATCAAGCTATTAGTCATTCGAAGTATTGGAATGATTAATAGCTTTTTTGTTGGGGGAAATGGAATTATTTTTTGAATCTCATTTATGCATTTCTATGAATATGGTAGTATTGTTCGTATATTGTTAAAAAATACAACTATTTTCTACTTTAAGCATTCTTTTAAGGGGGCTTGTATCGGTATGGGGATTAAGTGGTCGGGTAGGTATGAAGGCTATTCAATGGGGCATTTGAAGAAGGATTTGCTATCGGGTATTATTGTTGGAATTATTGCCGTTCCATTAGCTATGTCTTTTGCGATTGCTTCGGGTGTGAAGCCAGAATACGGAATTTATACAGCGATTATTGCAGGTATACTCATTTCATTATTAGGGGGCTCTAAATATCAAATTGGAGGGCCAACAGGTGCGTTTGTGCCTGTATTGCTTGGAATTGTGCTCGTTTACGGTTATGAAAATCTGTTAATTGCCGGCTTAATGGCGGGAATCATGCTCGTTTTGATGGGGATTTTTAAGTTAGGTACACTTATCAAATTTATACCTCGCCCGGTAACGGTAGGATTTACATCTGGAATAGCGGTCATTATTTTTACAGGGCAAGTCGCGAATTTTTTAGGACTTTCCAATATGCAACAACATGAAAAGTTCCATTTAAATATTTTAGAAATTTCAAACCATCTTACAACGATTAATATTTATAGCGTGCTCGTTGCAATCATTAGTTTAGTACTTATTTTAATTACGCCACGCCTATTACCAAAAGTTCCGGGGGCGTTAGTAGGAATTGTTCTTTCATCCGTAATTGCAATGTTGTTTTTACAAGACCATGTGGCAACGATTGGTTCGACATATGGCGCGATTCCAAATACATTACCACACTTTCAAATTCCAGAAATCACATGGGAACGTATTTATTTACTTCTCGGTCCAGCATTTGTCATTGCGATGCTAGGAGGGATTGAATCGTTATTGTCTGCAGTTGTTGCAGATGGGATGACAGGAAGTAAACATCATAGTAATCGAGAGTTAATTGGGCAGGGGGTTGCGAATATTGTGACGCCATTTTTTGGTGGTATTCCCGCTACGGGTGCCATTGCACGAACGGCGACCAATATTAAAACAGGTGCTGTTTCCCCGATGTCTGGTATTATTCATGGCGTTTTTGTCTTATTAACTTTACTTGTATTAGCGCCATTAGCTGTGCATATCCCGCTTGCAAGTTTGGCGCCTGTACTGATGATTGTTGCATGGAATATGAGTGAACGTCACCATTTTTTACATATTTTAAGGCTGAAATCCGGTGATTCGCTTGTCTTACTTATTACGTTTTTATTAACGGTTTTTACGAGCTTAACATTTGCTGTACAAGTAGGTTTAATACTCGCGGTCGTTCTTTTTGCCAAGCGTATGAGTGAAATGCTCATTGTGACGAAAGTTTTACCCGATTTAAATACAAATGAAGGGAAGCTACAAGCCGATATTGTTTCAAATACAAATGATTGCCCGCAAATTAGTGTGTATACAATTGAAGGACCTTTATTTTTTGGTGCTGCCCAAACATTTGAGCAAGCGATTATGAAGACCGTTCATTATAAGCCGAGCATATTAATTTTAAGGATGGAGAAAGTTCCGTTTATTGACTCAACAGGCGAGGAGTATTTCCGAAATATTGTTCGGCATTTTAAGGCGCACGGGGGGGAAGTGTTTATTTGTGAGGTTCAGCCAAGCTTAAAAGCGATGCTAGAACGAAATGGATTACTTCATAAAATCGGGGAGCAATATTTTTATCAACAAACAGGTGATGCGATTTCTGCAGCGCTCCAATGTATTGAGCAAAAACAGTGTATAGGTTGTAAGCATTGCGCATTTAGAGAGTGCCAAAAGCTATCAAAAGAGCCCATAACAAAAATTAAAGAAGTTGTTGAAATAATTGGATAAACTACTTGAAGCCTCGAACAAAAGTTTCGGGGCTTTTTGTATGCGTAAAAATGTTTAAAATGACTGGAATATCCCTATACTACTAGCAGTTGTCGCACGGGCACTACTTTTAGCGAATTTATTCTAGTTTTGTCAGTCGTAAAGGAAACTAGAAAGAAATAGAGAATTTGCGAACAAGAAGGAGGGCGATACTGTGAAATTTAATATGACACTTCATCCAAATCAAGTTCTCGTTATTAAGCTGTATGGAGAGCTAGATCATCATCAAACAGAGAAGGTGCGCGCACAAATTTCCAAGGCGATTTTACAAGGGAATGTGAAGTTACTTATTTGGAATTTAGAGCAACTGCACTTTATGGATAGTTCAGGTATTGGACTCATTTTGGGGAGGATACGTGAGCTACGAGCGGTAGATGGGCAAACGGTCATTTTAAATCCATCTGAAACAATGCAAAAAATATTTAAATTTTCAGGGTTAGGTGGCTTAATTATGGAGGGCTCAGAGCAAAATGTAATTTTACAGGCAAGGGGGATTGTCAATGGATAACCAAATGACACTAACATTTATAGCACGCAGCGAAAATGAAGGGCTTGCACGAGTTGCCGTGACAAGTTTTATTGCGCAATTAGATCCAACAATCGAAGAATTATCCGAATGCAAAACAATTGTCTCAGAAGCTGTTTCAAATGCCATTATTCATGGCTATGCGAATAATCCCAATGGCATCATAACGATCCATGCTATTCGCGACGGGGCAGCAATTAGTGTTGCGATTAAAGATGAAGGATGTGGTATTGAGGACATTGAACAAGCGCGGGAACCACTTTACACGACAAAGCCAGAAATTGAACGCTCAGGAATGGGCTTTACGATTATGGAAAGCTTTTCAGATTTTTTGCAAGTGGAGTCGAATGTCGGAATTGGAACCGTCATTACGTTTACGAAACAAATATCTTCAGCACGCACACTTGTTACGTAACGAAATAGGGGGATGAGTAAGATCGAACAGTCATCTGAAACGTTATTAACGCAAGAACAAATGAGAAAACTCATTGCTAGTTCTCAAGCCGGTGATAAAGATGCACGAAAAACTATGATTGAAGGTAATACTCGACTCGTTTGGTCCATTGTCCAACGATTTTCATCAAGGGGTGTTGAATTAGATGACTTGTTTCAAATCGGTTGCATTGGCTTAATGAAATCGGTTGATAAATTTGATTTATCCTATGAAGTGAAATTTTCAACGTATGCCGTTCCGATGATTATAGGTGAGATTCAACGATTTTTAAGGGACGATGGCATGGTGAAAGTGAGCCGCTCGATTCGAGAGCTCAACTTTAAAATTCGCCATGCGACGGACGAATATTTAAAAACGAATGAAAAACCGCCTTCGATTGGGGAGCTTGCGCAAATTTTGAATGTGACACATGATGAAATTTTAATGGCAGCGGATGCAATGCGTGATCCAGCCAGCCTTCATGAACAATTATTTGAAAATGATGGGGATTCCATTACATTAATGGATCAAATGAGAGACGATAAATCAGAGCTACCGTTTGACTATATCCCATTAAAAGAGTTACTCAAAAAGCTAGGGAAACGAGAACAATCAATTATTTATTTCCGTTATTATTTGGATTTAACCCAAACGGAAATTGCGGATCGACTCGGAATTTCCCAAGTACAAGTATCGCGTCTTGAAAAGAAAATACTCGCACAGCTAAAAATCTGGATGGATTTAACAACGACTTCAAAGACGGTGAATAAATAAATGACGAACAGCAATCAATTGTTTGCAACTTTAGAACTCGCAAAAGATTACTTTGAAAAAACATTTGATTCAGAAAATACTTTTGATGTTTGTATAAAAGTAATTACGATAAGAAATTTACCGACACTTACCGTTTATGTAAGTGGATTAATCAATAGCGATACTTTGACGGAGCTTTTAGCCAGTTTGCAGTGGCAGGAAGAGGAAGACATTACTGATGAGGTTGCGTATTTTCATGCGCACTTCAACTATCACGGCAATGAAGAATCAACTTCTATCGATGATTTTCTACTAGGAGTCCTTAGTGGGAGAGTGGGATTCATTACACAAAATGGCTTTTGCTTTTTGTCAGAATTCCGGCAATATCCTGGTCGTAATCCTGAAGAGCCTGATAATGAAAAAGTTATTCGAGGGTCACGTGATGGTTTTGCAGAAAACATTATTCAAAACGCAGGACTTATTCGTAGGCGGATACGAAGTGAGAAATTAAGGTTTCAAATGCACCACCTCACAACCCTTGGGCAAACAGATGTAGCTGTTTCCTATATGGAAAACTTAGTAAATGAAAAACATTTACATTGGCTTATTGAACGCTTACATCAAATTAATCATGATGGCTTAACAATGGGTGATAAGTCACTTGAGGAATGGTTGTTTAAACAAAAATTCCATCCAGTGCCTTTCGTTCGTTATTCAGAAAGACCAGATATTGTCGCAGCGCATTTATTAGAAGGCCATATTGCGATTATTGTGGATACGTCACCTTCTGTCATGCTCATGCCAGTGACAATGTTTCACTTATTGCAACATGCAGAAGAGTATCGTCAAGCTCCGATCGTAGGAACGATGATGCGTATTTTAAGGTATATAGCAGTAATTTTCAGTCTAACATTACTGCCGTTGTGGTATTTATTGGTAACAAATGATAATTTGCTGCCAGAAAAATTAGCTTTTTTAGGGTCAAAGGAACCGAGTGAAATTCCTTTGTTTTTACAAATAATCATTGCGGATATCGGGCTTGAATATTTAAGATTAGCAGCTATTCATACACCGACCCCGTTATCGACGGCGATGGGTTTACTAGCGGGTATTACTATTGGACAAATTGCAATTGATGTTGGCTTATTTTCAAGTGAAGTCGTGTTATATATAGCAATTACCGCCATTTTCACATTTGCACTACCCAGTTACGAGCTCAGTATTTCGGTGAAAATTTTCCGATTATTATTATTAACGAGTACGGCTTTGTTTGGTTTGAATGGTTTCTTTATCGGTGGTTTCATTATCTTCAGCTATTTATGTTCATTAAAACCGATGAATGTGCCGTATTTATGGCCGCTCATTCCATTTTTCCCAAAAGCCTTTATGCGTGTCGTCATTCGATTCCCAGTGTCACAAGACGCACCTCGACCGTATATAGTCGGTGCAAAACAGCGAAAACGTTCATGAATCTACATTGCATGACTTTCTCTCCTATGTTAAAGTTCTCATATGGTATTTTGTGACTTTTAAGAAAATTAGTACACCTGTGCTAAAGTTAGGGGAGAAAGCTATGCATTTTTATGGAACACAAAGCATCAATGAACAAGGACATTTAACAATTGGTGGTGTCGATACGACTGAGTTGGCGAAACAATATGGAACGCCATTATTCGTATATGACGTCGCTTTAATTCGTAAACGAGCACGTGGTTTTATGCAAACATTTGATAAATTAGGTGTGACGGCCCAAGTTGCGTATGCATCGAAAGCTTTTTCTTGTATTGCAGCATACCAATTAGCGGCACAAGAAAATTTATCGCTCGACGTTGTATCAGGGGGCGAGCTTTATACAGCCATTCAAGCAGATTTTCCAGCAGAGCGCATTCATTTTCATGGAAATAATAAGTCGTTTGCAGAATTAGAGCTGGCATTTGAAACAGGTGTTGGCTGTATCGTAATTGATAATTTTTATGAGATTACTTTAGTGAAAGAACTTGCTCATGCACGACAACAAAAAATGAATGTTTTACTGCGTGTAACACCGGGTGTTGAAGCGCATACACATGATTTTATTACAACGGGTCAAGCGGATTCAAAATTTGGTTTTGATTTAAATAATGGCCAAGCGGATGCAGCGTTTGAACAAGTAGTACAAGATGAATATATCCAATTACTCGGCTTACACTGTCATATTGGCTCACAAATTTTCGAAACGGATGGTTTTAGCCTTGCCGCAGGAAAAGTGATGCAAAAAATGGGTTCGTGGAAAGTGTCTCATAACTTTGATGCAACCGTTTTAAATTTGGGCGGTGGATTTGGCATTCGCTATACAGCTGAAGATACACCACTTGAACCACATGAATATGTGGAAGAAATGATCAAAACTGTGCAAGCCGAAAGCAGTAAGCTAAAATTAGCAATGCCGGAAATTTGGATTGAACCTGGTCGCTCTTTAGTAGGAGATGCAGGAACGTCACTTTATACAATCGGCTCACAAAAAACAGTACCTGGTGTACGTGAATATATTGCTGTTGATGGAGGGATGAGCGATAATATCCGTCCTGCTCTATATGATGCAAAATATGAAGCAATCATTGCCAATAAAGCGCAAGAAGCAAAAACTTGTACATACACGGTCGCAGGGAAACTATGTGAATCTGGTGATAAACTAATCATTGACGCTTCATTACAACAGGCACAAGCTGGGGATATTTTAGCGATGTTCTGTACAGGTGCATACGGGTATTCAATGGCATCTAACTATAATCGTATTCCAAGACCAGCTGTTGTCTTCGTTGAAAATGGTGAACATCAATTGGCAATTAAAAGAGAATGCTATGAGGATATTGTTATAAACGATCTCCCGCTAACACTGAAAAAGGGAGAGTAATCTATGAAACTTTCAAGACAGGCAAAATGGGGCCTTGGTTTACTAATGGGTATTATTACTTGGTCATTGCTGTTCATTTATGTAATTAGTCCGTTATTTTATATGTATTCAACGAAGTAAAGTACCGACAACCGCCGAGGATTATAACATTGGAAAATTGTGTTATTGCAATTCCATTTATCTTTTGATAGGATTTGCAATGGTAGAATTGAGGGAATGTGAAATGTTAGTACGATATAAAAAAGCACTTGAAAAAATTGCAATGGGCTTAATTTCGTTAATGCCGCAAGAAAAAGAAATTAAGCGCTTAATGGAAACCATTCAACATTACGAACAAGATGAAAAATGGGTTTTGTATTTATGGAAAAAGGATGATGAATATGTAGGGGCAGTGGGGCTAGTTGAGCAAGATGCGGTTGCCACAATTCAACATATTACTGTCATACCTTCCTATCGTGGGGAAGGTGTAGCGATGGAAATGTTACAGGAGCTACGAGAATTTGGATATGAAACCATTCAAGCAAATGAAGAAACAGAGTCATTTATACAAAAATGCATACCTATATTAAAAGAAGCCGACTAATGTCGGTTTCTTTTTTTTGAATCACGTGCAGCGAGAATATATGAACGGTCCCGAAGCATATGCTTATTCATAATAAACTGTGTTGATAGTGAAGGCAACGAAGTGATTTTTTGTGACACGAGATGCTGTAGTGGGACATCTGTAATGGGAAGTTTAAACGCCAAGAAATGCTGTGCGCCGTGAATACGCTGTAAACTAATGTGCATATGTTCTAGTAAATATTCCTTGTTAATATATTCATAAAATGGCTGGGTATCGCTTTTTTCTAAAATAGCCATTGCCTTTTGTAAAATTCTTTCAGCGCCTACGAAATTTCCTCGTCGCCAATGATACAAGCCCGTTGCAAGTTGTACATAGCCAACGAGAGGGTGCTGCTTTTCGCCAGGGGCAATTTCTTTCCAATATTCCTCTAATACTTCATGGCATTCAAAATAGTCTTCATTGCCATTAAAATAGCTGCAATAATCGACAAATAACGGATGAAACAAAGGATGCATTGTTCTCACCTTTCCTCTATACTATTAAAATATATTATATAATTGTGTTATGATAAATTTCGACTAGAAATGACAGGTGGTTTCGTAATATGTCCTACGAAGTAAAGCTAGATGCCTTTTCAGGGCCACTAGATTTATTATTGCATTTAATTCATCGTTTGGAAATTGATATTTATGATATTCCGATGGCCGAGCTGACGGAACAATATATTGATCATATCCATGCGATGCAAACATTAGAACTGAATGAAGCAAGTGAATATTTAGTAATGGCAGCAACACTTCTTGCGATTAAAAGCAGGATGTTAATTCCAATTCATGAAGGGGAAATCGATGATACGGAAATTGATTTAGATGATCCAGACCCTCGTGACGAGTTAGTGATGCGCTTAATTGAATATAAAAAATATAAAGAAGCCGCGATTCAATTGCAAGAATTAGAAAGTGAGAGAGGCCAAGTGTTTACAAAAGCGCCAGCCGATCTTTCTGAGTATATGCCAGATGAGCAGCTCGCGTTATTTGATAAAAATGTCAACGTCTTTGATATGTTGAGTGCTTTTCAAAAATTAATGCGTCGTAAACAATTAAAAAAACCGTTAGCCACGCGTATAGCAAGACAAGAAATTTCGGTTAAAGAACAAATGCGTGCGGTCATAAATGTGCTAAAAAATAATGGGGGAAAAGTGATGTTTTCGGACCTTTTCACTTATGAAGATAAATCGATGCTTGTGTTAACATTTTTAACGTTACTAGAATTAATGAAACGCCAAGTCATTTTTGTTGAACAACAAAAAAACTTCGATGATTTATCGGTTTTGTTACAAAAGGAGGATATTGGCGATGAACTCGAACAAATTACTGAGCCGAATTGAGGCATTATTATTCGTAGCCGGTGATGAAGGAATGACGGTTAAACAGCTGGCCCAATATATAGAAGTAGAACAAATGGATATAGAAGCGGGTCTTAGTGAGCTTCTTACGCAATATAATGAAGAAGAGGCACGCGGAATTACGTTGAAACAACTTGCAGGTACGTACCAAATTACGACGAAACCAGATGTTGCGGATACATTGAAAAAATTAATTGAAAATCCGACCAACCAAGTGTTGACAAGCGCTTCTTTAGAGGTACTAGCAATCATTGCCTACAAACAACCGATGACGCGCGCGGAAGTGGAAGATTTACGAGGGGTAAAAAGTGAGCGACCAATTGCCACATTGGCAGCACGTGCGCTCGTTCAAGAAGTGGGAAGAGCGGAAGGAACAGGTCGTGCCATTTTATATGGGACAACGAAAGAGTTTTTAAATTATTTTGGCTTGAAAAATATTAATGAGCTGCCACCTTTACCGGAGCAAATTGAGCAAGATGATGAGCAGCCAACCGATTTATTCTTAACGAAATTCCAAGAAACATTTACCCAAAAATAAAGGAGTGGCTCGTTGAAAAAATGGTTTGTGGTAATAATTTTAGCCAGCTTTTTACTGTTAAATCACGTGACCGTAAATGCACAAGGAAGTAGCTATGCAGTCATCGATGCGCAAAATGGTCGTGTATTGCTCGGTTCAAATGTAGATGCAAGGCTACCGATTGCCAGTTTGACAAAAATGTGGACTGCCATTGTCGTCATTGAAAATAGTGATTTGAGTGAACAGGTCATAGTTTCAAAAGAGGCGGCATCAGTAGAAGGTTCCTCGATTTATTTGGAAGAGGGGAACAGCTATTCAGTAGAATATTTATTGTACGGCTTGATGATGCAATCGGGAAATGATGCAGCAACGGCATTAGCGGAACATGTAGGCGGTTCAGTAGAAGGATTCGCCAAATTAATGAACGAAAAAGCAAATTATTATGGCCTTACACAAACCAATTTTACGAATCCAACGGGTTTACATCATCCAGATCATTTATCTTCTGCATTGGATACGGCAAAAATGTTGCAAATTGCGATGAAAAATGAAACCTTTGAAAAAATTGCCTCCACAACACAATACAATGAAGGCACACGTTGGAGAAATAAACATCGCCTGTTACATTTGAAAGATGGCGCTGTAGCAGGAAAGACGGGTTATACAAAAGTCGCAGGGCGTACGCTTGCCACGTACTATGAGCGAGATGACAAAAAGTTCGTTGTCGTGACATTGAACGGTGCAAATGACTGGAATGTTCATCAAGGCTTAGCGGATGAAATCGATCGGACATATGAATTAGAAACGGTTGCAGATGATGGGAAGTACAAGAAAAATGGCGTGACCATTACCTTAGATGAACCGATGGAGATGCTCCTAAAAAAAGGTGAACAGAAGCAAATTCGGCATGTTGTCTATCTTTCGCGGCATAGTGAATCCAAACGAGCAGTATGGCATGTTTTCTTAAACGATGAAATGGTTTTCGCAAAGCTTGCTAGATGGAAATGAGAAGCGGTATGTTGTATCGGACGCGCCAATAATTAAAAATTGATACAGAGTTCTTCATTGCATTTAATGTTGTGAGGAGCTCTTTTTTTGTTTGATGGAAAGAATTTATATTATCGTAACTTATCATTTTCGCAAAAAAGCAACGAAAGAAATAGGCGATTCAGCTTCAGTATTTAATATATATAGGTAATGAAAAGTAATTTCCCTTTTCTATTACCGCAAAATGTGACATAATTTTCAACAGTTAATATAGTTAACACAGTTATGCTTTATCGAATGCAGTGAATGTATGCGGTCAAAGCAACTGATCAATCAATGAGGTGAACTTATGGAAAGATTACAGAAAGTGATTGCCTATGCAGGCGTCGCGTCAAGACGAAAAGCAGAGCAATTAATTGTCGAAGGAAAAGTAAAAGTAAACGGAAAAGTCATTCGTGAATTAGGAACAAAAGTGGCAAGTTCTGACACAATAGAAGTGGAAGGCGTAAAACTTGAAAAAGAAGATAAAGTGTATTTCTTACTTTATAAACCACGTGCCTATATTTCTGCTGTAACAGACGATAAAGGTCGTAATACGGTAACGGATATTTTCAAAAAGCGTGTCCACCAACGAATTTTCCCAGTTGGACGATTAGATTATGATACAACAGGGCTGCTTTTATTAACGAATGATGGTGAATTTTCAAACTTAATGACACACCCGAAGTTTAAAATAGATAAAACGTATATAGCGCGAGTTAAAGGTATTCCAACGAAGCAAGGTTTAATGAAGCTACAAAGCGGGATTAAATTAGAGGACGGTAAAACGGCTCCTGCTAAAGTAAGCATGACAAGCTATGATGAAGCGGCCGGAAAGGCAATTTGTGAAATTACCATTCATGAAGGACGCAATCGTCAAGTGCGCCGCATGTTTGAAGCAATTGGTACACCAGTTGTGAAGCTGAAACGTGAACGCTTTGCCTTTTTAGACTTAACGGGCTTAGTTGCTGGGGAATACCGAGAATTATCGAAGCATGAAGTAAAACAATTACGCGTGCTTGCAGAAACGGGTAAGCTTGATTAACAACTAGAAAATAGTGGAAACGTTCATAAATCATTCATATTAATCAATCTAGTTGCTTCTATTTGTTTGCTATAATAGGCAACAAGTAGAAGTGCTTCTAGAAGGAGGTTTTTTTGTTGGATAAGAAAAAAAGACGTTCTATCACCCGAGGAATTATTTTAGCTGTACTTGCAGTAGCGATTGGTTATACCGTATACGCAGCATGGACGAAAGACAAAATTGAAATAGTAAATGTAGGTTCAAAAGCGCCTGATTTTGAGGTCGTCGATTTAAACGGTGAAAAACATCGATTAGCAGATTACGATGGAAAAGGCGTACTATTAAATTTCTGGGGTACATGGTGTGCACCGTGTGAACGTGAATTCCCTGCTATGACAAGGCAATATGAAACGTACAAAGATTTAGGTGTACAAATTATTGCAGTAAACTTTGCACAATCAGATTTTGAAGTACAAAAATATGTTGATAATATGGGGATGAATTTCCCAGTGGCTATTGATAAAACGAAAAGTGTTTTTACAGCCTATAATATTGATCCGCTACCAACCTCTATTTTTATTAAGCCAGACGGAACAGTGGATCGCATTATCACGGGCGAAATGAGTGAAGCTCAAATCGCATCATATTTAGAATCGATAAAGCCGGAATAGGAGTTTTTACGTGATGAATAAATTACTATGTGAATGCGGCCATGAAAATCCAGAAGGCACAAAGCTCTGCCAAAAATGTGGACGCCCTTTATCTGCCGAGGAAAAAGACAAGAAAATAGCAGATATGCGCTATGAAGGAACAGCCATTCGTTCAAAAACGCATAATAAATCAATTATTGATAAAGTTTGGAACTTTTTCTCGAGTGTAAAAGTCGGGATTGCACTTATTATTATTAATTTAGTAGTAGCCTCTATCGGTACTATTTTACCGCAGGAGTTTTATGTAAGCGTTGCAACTGATGCAGAAAAAGAAAAGTATTACTCAGATGTATACGGTTGGTTTGGCGAAATTTATTATTCACTCGGATTATCGGATGTGTATTCGTCCATTTGGTTCCAAATACTTGTATTAATGCTCGGTGTGTCAATTATTATTGCGAGTATTGACCGTGGTATTCCATTACATAAGTCGTTAAAGAATCAACGTGTAAAGCGCCATGCAAGCTTTATGAAGCGCCAACGTGTCATTGCAGAAGGGCAACCTATTAAAAATGCGGATGACACACTTGAATTAGTAGAGCAGAAATTAAAAGAGCTCAACTACAAGGTACGTCGTGAAGATCAATCCATTTTAGCGGAACGTGGTCGTTTTTCTCGCTATGGTCCATATGTGAATCATGTCGGCTTAATTGTGTTTATTTTGGGCGTTATGCTCCACCTAATACCTGGCTTTTATGTAGATGATTCAATGTGGTTACGTGAAGGTGAAACACGCGCAATTCCAGGAATGGAAGGTTATTTCTTAAAGAACGATAAATTTATATTAGAAACACATGACAATGCTCCACAAGGCGAACAGTTGAAACAAGGTGTCAATGTTGTTGCGAAAAACTTCCAAACAAATGCAACGCTGTATAAGCAAAAGGCAGATGCTGTTGCTGGTCAAGCAGATGATTTGGAAGAAGTTAAAGAATACGAGATTCGAGTAAATCACCCTTTAAAGCATGAAGGTTATGCATTTTATCAAATGGATTATCGATTAAATGAATTAAAAAGTATGATATTTGATCTAACGCATAAAGAAACAGAAGAATCACTTGGGCAATTGACGATTGATTTAACGAATCCAGAAGATGAATATGAGTTGAATGACGGGGCAAAAGTGAAATTACTCGCTTACTATCCTGATTTTGCAGGATTTAAAGATGGTGTACCGCAAACTGCGACAGCATCGCCAAATAATCCAGCTTTCATTTTCAAAATGTTTACAGCTGAAAAGCCAGAAGGGGAAACGAGTTTTGTTGCCATTCAACAAACGTTAGAACCGAATGGAGAAAATATTTATAAAATGAAATTTGCCAATGTAGAAACGCGAAATATGACTGGTTTAACAATTCGTTATGACCGTACATTGCCAGTGTTATTCATTGGGGGCATTATCTTTATGATTGGTGTTGTCATGGGCTCATATTGGAATCATCGCCGTATATGGATTGAACAGTCGGCAGATGGTACAGTTCACTTAGCAGCACATACGAATAAAAACTGGTTTAGCATGAAGAAAGATTTAGACAAACTAACGGATGCGGCCCATTTACCACAATACGTGGATCAGCAAGAGCCGGCGACGAACGAGCAACAAGAACTAGAAGGCAAGGAAGAAACGGAGAAGGAAGGTAAACCTTTATGAGTTTAATCGATATTAGTGGTAACTTACTATACATTGCATTCTTCTGTTATTTAATCGGAACATTTCTTTTTGGTGGTGCTATTAAAGAGAAAAATGATACTGCTGCTAGTCGTGCAGATAAGTTCGGTAAAGTTGCTATTATCGTTACAATTATCGGCTTTATTGCACATTTAGCTTACTTTATTACACGCTGGATTTACACAGGACATGCACCTGTAAGTAATATGTTTGAGTTTACGACAGCGTTTGGTATGTTCATTGTGTTATCGTTTATTGTACTTTATTACATGTACAAAGTGGCTGCATTAGGGGTAGTGGCATTACCAATTGCCTTACTTATTATTGCCTATGCTGCGATGTTCCCAACGGAAGTTAGCCCACTTGTACCATCATTACAAAGCCATTGGTTAACAATACACGTTATTACAGCTGCACTGGGTCAATCAATTTTAGCAATAAGCTCTGTGGCTGGTTTAGTATACTTATTAAAAAATGTGAATACAAAAGTACGATCATTTGAAAGTATCATGTTTGAAATGGTTATGTACTGTGGTGTTCTTGTCCTTGGTTTCGTTGTTGCAACATCAACATTTAGCATCATGAATTATGAATCGAAATTTGAATATGTTGATACATTAGATAACGTAAAACAAACGACATATATGATGCCTGCTATTTTTGGGATGAATGAATATACAGAACTGTCAGAAGACAAAATGACACCAGTCATGGAAATGCCTGCATTAATCGATGCGCGTAAATTAACGACGGTAGTTTGGTCTATTCTTTTTGGTTCAGTGCTTTATTTATTAATCCGTCTCGTTTTACGACGCTCTGTTTCGTCGATGCTACAACCATTAGTAAAGCGCGTCAATTCGCAATTAATGGATGAAATCGCGTATCGCTCTGTATTAATCGGCTTCCCTGTCTTTACGTTAGGCGCATTAATTTTCGCGATGATTTGGGCACAAGTCGCGTGGAGTCGCTTCTGGGGCTGGGATCCAAAAGAGGTATGGGCATTAATTACATTTTTATACTATGCGGCATTTTTACATTTACGCCTATCAAAAGGTTGGGAAGGTAAAAAGAGTGCTTGGTTAACACTAGTTGGTCTCTTAATCATTCTCTTTAACTTAGTAGTCGTGAATCTAGTAATCGCTGGTTTACACTCTTATGCATAATCATAGGGAAATTGCATAATAAAAGAGAAGTTCTTCCTTACTGGTAGAACTTCTCTTTTCAATTGTAGTTCTAAAAGGTACAATAGAGAAGAGAAATAGAGTTTTGAAAGGGGTAACACCAGTGTCTGAAAATATTTCTGTATTAATTGTAGATGACGAGGACCGCATTCGTCGCTTATTAAAAATGTATCTAGAGCGTGAAGGCTACTTTGTAGATGAAGCTGAAAATGGTGAACAAGCGATTGAAATGGCATTTGAAAAAGACTATCACTGTATTTTATTAGATATTATGATGCCTGAAAAAGATGGTTTAGAAGTTTGTGCAGAAATACGTGAAAAGAAAACAACACCAATTATTTTATTAACAGCAAAAGGTGAGGAAGCGAACCGTGTACAAGGTTTTGAATTAGGCGCGGATGATTACATCGTGAAGCCATTTAGCCCGCGTGAGGTTGTATTACGTGTGAAAGCGATTTTACGTCGCTCAGTAGTCTTTTCACCAGTAACGAATACCACTACCTCAAAGGATTTAGTTGTGTTCCCACACTTAACAATCGATCATGATGCACACCGCGTAACGGCAGATGGAACAGAAGTGAATTTAACACCAAAAGAATATGAATTATTATATTTCTTAGCAAAATCACCGGATAAAGTGTTTGACCGTGAGCAATTATTAAAAGAAGTATGGCATTATGATTTCTTTGGTGACTTACGTACAGTTGATACGCATGTTAAGCGCTTACGTGAAAAATTAAACCGAGTTTCTGAAAGTGCTGCAAAAATGATTGTAACAGTTTGGGGCGTCGGTTATAAATTTGAGATAGTTAATGAATAGAATATGGAATAGTATTGTCGGGAAGCTATGGGTAACCATTTTGCTTCTCGTTTCATTTGTCCTTTTTATATTTACGATTTTTATGCTGGAGTTTCTAAAAAATTATCATAAAGAGCAGTCAGAGCAATCTTTACGTCAAACTGCAGCGGCAATTGCCAGTATTGTAGACGATGAAGATTTAGATGGAAGAAAGCTATCCGTTATTTCGGAGCTTACGACGAATACGACAAGTGTGTTAGTTGCCCAAAATCCAAATGAAGTTGTCTATGCCAAGCAAGAAGGTGTCAATCAACAGCAAATCCAACAAGAGATCATCTCCAGTAAAGCATTTAAGGAAGTTTATAAAATGACGGAGCCGATTGTAAAGGAATTGCTCCTCCCTTCTAATACAGAAGAAGGTAAAAAACGCTCCTATATGGTCCTTGGATTCCCGTTAAAAGGGAATGGTGAGCTTCACGGGGCGATTTTCATTTATAAAAATCCAGATGCAGTAGATCAAACGAGTGAAGATACGACAACCATTATATTTTTAGCAGCAGCGATTGCCTTTATATTAACGACAATTTTTGCCTTTTTCCTATCATCTCGAATTACGTACCCATTAAGAAAAATGCGTGAACATGCATTTGAACTTTCTAAAGGACGCTTTGACTCGAAACTTGATACGAAACAAAATGATGAAATCGGGCAGCTTGCTGTTGCCTTTAATCAAATGGGACGACAATTAAAGCACCATTTAGAAGTAATCAACCAGGAAAAAGAACAATTGTCGAGCATATTAACTTCGATGACAGATGCGGTGATTACATTTAATCGGGATCAAACTATCTTAGTGAGCAACCCACCAGCGGAACGGTTATTACAAAAATGGTTTGTGACGAAAGGGCTTGAAAGTGCTCGACCAATCCCTGAGGAACTGTATCATATGTTAGATCATGTGTTAAACTTCGAGGATGAATTGGATGAAGAATTAGAGCTTGGAAAATCCTATTACAGCATTACTTTTAGCCCGTTATATAGTGGAAATGCCGTTCGCGGTGCAGTTGCGGTTATTCGTGATAAAACCGAGGAAACGAAATTAGAGAAATTAAAATCAGATTTCATTGCCAATGTATCACATGAATTACGCACGCCAATTGCGATGCTACAAGGCTATTCAGAAGCGATTATCGATGGGGTTGTGACATCAGAGGAAGAGCAACAAGAGATGATTCGTGTCATTTACGATGAATCACAAAGAATGGGCCGTCTTGTAACGGATTTACTCGATTTAGCACGCATGGAATCGGGGCATATGACTTTATACAAAGAAACGGTGCCATTAGTGTCTGTTATTGAACGGATGACGCATAAATTTGGACAAGTCGCAAAAGAACATCAAATTCGTTTACAGTTTGAATCAGAATTTACGCCAGAAATGACAATTCGTATTGATGAAGATCGTATTGAACAAGTATTAACGAATTTAATTGATAATGCGATTCGACATACTCCGGCAAATGGTTCTGTTACCGTTTCAATTTTAAGGGAGAATACTTTTGCGAAAATTCAAGTGAGTGATACAGGGCAAGGTATACCTCAAGAAGATCTACCTTATGTATTTGAACGTTTCTACAAAGCTGATAAAGCGAGAACACGTTCAAAAGGGGGAACAGGTTTAGGGTTAGCTATCACACGCAATATTATCGAGGCACATAAAGGAAATATTACAGTCGACAGTGGCGGCGAACAGCAAGGCACGACATTTACATTCTATTTACCACTACCTGAATAAAGCAATACCGATAAATAATTAACTACGAAGGGTGTGACTATTATTTTTTATAGCACACCTTTTTGACTATGGATAAAAGTACCATGCAACTTTTTGCGTTTAGAAACGACAAATTAATAGAACGGAGGTGGAATGGGTGCAAGAGTCCATTTTCCATCGATTATACGATACTTATCATCAAGACGTTTTTAACTTTTTAACCTACTTAGTTAAAAACCGTACGATTGCGGAGGATCTTTCCCATGAAGTATATGTGCGGGTCCTCAAATCGTATGAACGTTTTGAAGGGAAAAGTAGTGAAAAGACGTGGCTATTTTCAATCGCGAAAAATGTCGCAATTGATTATTTCCGTAAAAAACAAATTCGAGATCGTCATTCTTTCACAACTTTTGATTGGGAAACCGAGCAACTTGTTTCTCCCATGCCAACACCCGAGCAATTTACAGAATTAAGTGATCAAATGCGCCAACTACTGGAAGCGTTAGAGGCTTGCACAGGGGATCAAAAGATGGTCATCATCATGCGCTATATGCAGGAATTAACGATTCAAGAAACGGCAGAAATATTAGGCTGGACAGAGGGGAAAGTAAAGACGACACAGCATAGGGCATTAAAAAAACTACGAGAAATCTTACAAAAATTAGACGGAGAGGGGGCAAATGCATGAAGAAAAAACCGTTTTGGGATGAAGATCAAATCGAGCAGTTATTAGAAAAGGCACCAAAAATTAAAGATGAACGATCAAAAGATGAAGTATTACAACGGCTAAAAGAAAGTATAGTCTTTGATTCTCATACGGAACAACAGCCTGTGATTGTTAAGAAAAAGATGAGCTGGAAGCCTTTAATTGCATCGATTGCCTCACTTTTTGTTCTTGTTTTTATAGCTTCTACTTTTATGGGGAATGCCCCTGAAATAGCGCTGCCATTAGATACAGAGGATGCTCAATTGGAAGATACGTCATCACATGAGCCAGCTACAACGAGAATGATGGAAAGTCATTCAATGGAGATGGAAAATAATGACCTATCACCAAAAATGATGGCCATGCCGAATCATACGGTCGTTAATGAGCAACAACTAGAAGGATTCACATTATTTACGATAGGATTAGTAGGCGATGATGCAGAAAGCGTACCGGTTAGTTTTTTAATTCCCACTGAAATTGTGGAGCGTCAATTAGGTACAAAAACACCGACAAAATTACAGCTGTATCAGGAGTTTGCACCGTTCATTGAGGAGCAGTCTTTAGGCTTTAAAGAGTATCATCCCTTTAAAGGTAACTTTACAGAAAAAGGCGATAATTTAGTGCATCAGCTGCCAGCGGACCATATGTATGATGCTGGTTCAGCCGCGCTGTCAAATTATAAAGGCGCTTTAATTGATACGTTCGGTGAGAGTTATGATCAAGTGTTGTTGACAAATGAAGAGGGGACACAAATAACGCTCAGTCACATGGGGGAAGTTAGTGAACCGATTGAATTAACAGGAAAAAAGACGAATTATAATTATTTTAGTTATCAAATGCGTGATGGTTCAACCTATTTAAGTCCGAATTTCCGAATGAGTTTTAGCGATGTGAAGGATGCATTATTAAATATGACGACCGAAGCCAATGATATTTATCACACCGCTATTTTGCCGGATGTTTCCTTTCAAGTAAAAGTAAAAAGAAAAACGGTAACGGTTACTTTTGATGAGCTATTGGATTTAGACAAATATGATTCGGTTCAAGCGATGCGTATGATTGAAGGGATTCTTTTAACGGCAGCTAGCTTTAATAAAGAAGTGAAATTTGAACAAATCAAGCAACAAGATTGGGGTGGCTTAAACTTTTTAAAACCGTTACCTAAGCCAGTTGCTCCCAATTTAATTGTCTATGATTTTAGTACAATTGAATAATGTGAAAAAAAGAATTGTAAGCAGATGGCTTTACAATTCTTTTTTTTATCTTATAATGAAGGTGTAACAAAATTTAATATTGATTCATCTTCGGGGCAGGGTGTAATTCCCGACCGGCGGTAATATAAAGTTGTAGCCTTTGACCATTTACTTGGAGGACGCTACATAAACTTTTCGAGCCCGCGAGCCACGTTTTTTGTGTGCAGGATTTGGTGTGATTCCAAAGCCGACAGTATAGTCTGGATGGGAGAAGATGGAGGTACGGTCGTCATTTCATGAAAATGCCGTGTTTTTAGTAACCACAATTTTGTTTTTCTAGTAATTAGAAAGACTCTTTTTCTTATACAAAGAAATAGGATTAGGTTACGTTACGTTACGTTTTAAAAAACATGGAATAGACCTTTATTTACGTGTGCCTATTCTCCCTTATGCTTCTTTATTAGCATAAGGGTTTTTTCATGGAATGATTTTGATTCGTCCTTTCTTCTTGCAGAATGAATCAGCAATGAGGAGAGATTTTTTATGAGTAAGAAAAGTTTAAAGTTACGTTCATTCGTAACAATCGGTATGTTGAGTAGTATTTCATTTGTTTTGATGTTACTTAACTTCCCATTACCATGGTTCCCAGTATTTTTACAAATTGATTTTAGTGATATCCCTGCATTAATTGCAGCAATCACAATGGGGCCGGTAGCAGGAATTTTAGTAGAGTTGATGAAGAACGTGTTAGATTGGATTTTTACTGGCGCACCAGAAGGTATTCCGGTAGGACATATCGCCAACTTTGTAACAGGTATTTCGTTTGTCATCCCAGCTTATTACATTTATAAAAAGTTCCCATCAGTAAAAGGACTTATTGGGGGATTAGTAATAAGCACATTCATTATGTCATTAGGTATGGCTGTCTTAAATTACTTTGCGTTTTTACCAATGTATACGTATTTATTAGGAATACCTGAATTTAATATGTACGAAACGATTATTTTAGGTATTTTACCGTTTAATATAGTAAAAGGAATTATACTATTAGTTATTGCGACGATGGTTTATCGCACGATGCGTGTGTGGATCGAAAATCAGCGCGCACAGTTTTTAGCATAATTTTGTATAAGTCAGCATGCCAGTAATAGGGGTGCTGGCTTTTACTTTTTAAATATAATAAAAATAGAGTGTTGTAATCAAGCGATGAGACTGGTATCATATTGTACATTGTTGCGAAAAATCAATTTATTTTGAGAATAGCAATTATCAATCGAACATCATAGGAGAGACATCAATGGATAAAAAAGTACCCTTTTCAACATACGCTGTCATTGGAACGATGTTATTTGGCATGTTTTTTGGTGCAGGTAACTTAATTTTCCCTATTCAAATGGGACAGCTTGCAGGCACAAATTTTTGGCCAGCACTTATTGGATTTTTAGTAACAGCGATCGGTTTACCATTCTTAGGTATTTTGGCGATTGGACTTTCGGGAAGTAACGGTTTGAAGGACTTAGCGAGTCGCGTGCATCCGGTTTTTGGCGTGTTATTCGCACTTGCACTGTATTTAACAATTGGTCCGTTTTTTGCGATTCCTCGTACTGCAACGGTACCGTTTGTAGTTGGGTTTGAGCCGTTTATAGCACCTGATCAAATTAAGCTATGGCTAGCAGTCTTTAGCTTCGTCTTTTTTGCTATCGTATTTTACTTTTCATTAAATCCAGCAAAAGTAATGGATTACATAGGAAAATATTTAACACCTGCATTTTTAGTGTTTTTATTTGTACTCATTGCTATTAGTATTTTCTCTCCGATGGGCAGTTTCCATGCGCCAACGAGTAGCTATGTCAATGAAGCGTTTATGACAGGTTTCAAAGAGGGCTATAATACGATGGATGCCCTTGCTTCATTAGCATTTGGGATTATCGTTATTCATGCAATTAAGCGTACGGGTATTACCGATAAAAAGGAAATCGCAAAAGCAACTTGGAAATCAGGTATTTTTGCAATGGCGCTCATGATGTTAATTTACGGATTAATTACGTTTATGGGTGCGTCAAGTATTGAAGCAATCGGCCAATTTGATAATGGCGGCCAAATTTTTGCGGCTGTTGCGGAGCATTACTTTGGAGCATATGGCGCCATTTTATTAGCCATTATTATCGTTTTAGCTTGTTTAAAAACGAGTATTGGGTTGATCACGTCATGTAGTGAATTTTTCCATGAAGTATTCCCGAAAATTAGTTATAAATCATTTGTAGTTGCGCTATGCTTAGTTTCATTTATAATCGCAAACTTTGGTTTAACGAACATTATTACATTTGCAGTACCTGTGCTTATGTTCTTATACCCACTAGCGATTGTTCTTATTTTACTGGCGTTAGCTTCACCGCTCTTTAAAAACAAACAAACGGTCTATGCTGCAGCTATTTTATTGACGTTCTTTATTAGTATTATTGACGGCTATAACGCACTTGTCGCAAATGTAGCTTCATTTGAAGTGAACTTTTTAACGGCAATATCAACTTTTTATGCGGATGTGTTGCCATTCTATTCAATTGGACTTGGGTGGATTGTACCTGCATTAATCGGTGTAGTCATTGGGTTAGTCATTCCTAAAAAAGTAGTGAAAGCTTAGTGTAATTCTTGGTCAATATAAGATAAATAAAAAATGACATTACGACTCGTTCGTGATGTCATTTTTCTGTTTTCTGCAATAAAATTAATAATAAGCTACTTTTTAAAAAAAAAATAGCATTTATCGTTTTCAAATGAATGAAAAATAAGGAATAATAGTAGATAGAGATGTATCATTATTGATTTTCAAACTGTGGATGTTTGTATACACAGAGATTGAATCAAATACAGTGAGACGTATTTGCTATTTAAGTTAAAAGGAGAGGTGTTTGAATGCCAAAGCAACACGTTAGTAAAAAGAGTAGGGCGCTCAATCTTACTCGCCGTATTGTTATGATTGCAATAGGTGCAATTATGACGGCCTATGCATTAGAGGCGATATTAATTCCAAATGCAGTAATTGATGGTGGAGTAACAGGTGTAAGTATTATGGGGAACTATTTATTTGGGGTGCCACTAGGCGTATTACTATTCATACTAAATATTCCATTTGTTTTTTTAGGTTACAAGCAAGTCGGGAAAACATTTGCCATATTGACGATGGTCGGAATAGCGTTACTTTCAATATCGACGAGTTTACTACATGGTATTGAGCCGATTTTAAGTTCGAATGACCCGTTATTAATTGTATTATCTGGTGGAGTCATGCTAGGTGTCGGTATTGGTATTGTTCTGCGTAATGGTGGGGCGCTAGATGGTTCGGAAGTGTTAGCTGTACTTGTTTCACGAAATGTGCCGTTTTCAGTAGGTGATATTATATTATTTATTAATGCCTTTATTTTCATCGGTGCAGGCTTCATTTACGGTTTGGAAGGCGCTTTATATTCAGCGACGACTTACTATATTGCCAAAATAGTCATCGATGTCGTGCAAGTCGGCTTAGAAAAATCTAAATCTGTTAAAATTGTTAGTAAATATTCCGAAGAAATTGGTTCGACAATTCAAGACCGTTTAGGACGCGGCGTTACGTATTCTGAAGGGCGTGGTGGATTTTCAAATGAAGTGATGGATATTGTGACGTGTGTTATTACAAGAATGGAAGAAAATAAAATTATTACGATCATTAAAGAAGTTGATCCAAATGCCTTTGTTGTGATTACAGATGTAGCAGAAGTGCGTGGCGGCAGCTTTAAAAAGCGCAACATCCACTAAAAAAATTACTTAATCAATATGTTCTTTAACATACTGGTTAAGTGATTTTTTTTTCGGCTAAAATAATGTAAGTTATTGATTGACAAGGAATTAAGGGAATTTGGAGGTGGTTGATTTATGGTAGATCAAAGTACGATACAAAATGAAAAATGAAAAGAGATATTACGCTCTTTTTAAGTAGCCAAACGATATCTTTATTTGGCTCGTCGCTCGTGCAGTATGCGATGATGTGGTATATTACGCTGTCTACGCAGTCTGGAATGATGATGACAATTTATATTATTTGTGGATTTATTCCGACGTTTTTATTGTCGCCAGTAGCGGGGGTTTGGGCGGATCGTTTTAATCGGAAAAAGTTAATTATTATTGCAGATGGTATGATTGCATTTGCTACGCTTATTTTAGCGATTGTTTTTATGCTTGGTTATGATTCGATTTGGCTATTCTTCATCATGGCGGCGATTCGAGCAGTTGGAGCGGGTATTCAAACGCCTGCTGTTGGTGCGATATTACCGCAAATCGTACCCGAACAGCATTTATTGCGTGTCAACGGTATTAATGGGACGATTCAAGCGGTTATTATGTTCGTGTCACCAATGGTCAGCGCTGCGTTATTGACGTTAACTACGATGAAGGTAATCTTCTTTATTGATGTTATTACGGCTGCTATCGCAATACTGGTTCTTTTAACCTTATTAAAAATCCCATTGCATGCAAAAGCTGCGCAGCAACAAGAAATAAGTTATTTAGGTGATTTCAAATTAGGTATTCAATATATTAAACAACATGATTTTTTGAAAAGTTTCTTTGTATTTTTTGCGGCGCTGTTTGTATTAATGGCTCCTGTAGCCTTTTTAACGCCATTACAAGTAACGAGAAGCTTTGGTGAGGATGTTTGGCGACTTACAGCGATTGAAATTACCTTTTCTGTTGGGATGATGATTGGTGGTATTCTCATAGCAACTTGGGGTGGTTTCCGAAATCGAGTGTATACGATGATGTTTGCTGGTGTGGTCATGGCAATTTTCACAATTTTGTTAGGCATACTCCCAATCTTCTCCCTGTATTTGTTTGCAATGGCGCTATTCGGATTAGCGATGCCGATTTTTAATACACCGACGATGACAATCATCCAAGAAAAAGTAGATACGGATTATTTAGGTCGAATATTCGGAGTGTTTGGAATGATTTCTACGTCTATGATGCCACTTGGAATGTTGATATTCGGGCCTTTAGCAGATATTATTTCGGTTGAAATATTATTAATTGGGACTGGGATACTCATGTTGATTGTGACATTACTTATTAATAGGAGTAAGTCATTAATTCAAGCGGGGGAGCCTATTCCCAAAAAATTAGAATAAGGTCGTTACCTAACGCAAAAGAGCATTTTGATTATTAATCAAAATGCTCTTTTTTGAATTTTTATTGTAACGAGGACTTGCTAAAAAAATCAGCCCATAATATTGTAGCCGCAATCGATATAAATCGTTTCTCCTGTCACACCTCTTGAAAGGTGACTTAGCATAACCATTGTCATATCTGCAACTTCTGCTTGATTCGTATTGCGTTTTAATGGTGCAGTTTCTTCAATTTTGTGCAAAATTTGATTGAAACTTGGCACACCTTTTGCGGCTAATGTACGAATAGCTCCAGCTGAAATCGCGTTGACACGGATATTTTCAGCACCTAAATCAGCTGCTAAATAACGCATCGATGCTTCTAATGCAGCTTTTGCCACACCCATCACATTATAGCCATCAAGCACTCGCTCTGCGCCTAAATAAGACATTGTGACAATCGAGCCACCTTCTGTCATAAATGGCTTGGCAGCTTTACTGACAGCGATTAGAGAGTATGCGCTCGTATCTTGTGCAAAAGCGTAGCCATCACGCGTCGTTTCTACAAATCGATTTTTCAAATCTTCAGCATGTGCGAAAGCGACAGAGTGCACGATGCCATGAATAACTTGGAACTGTTCACCAATTTGTTGGAATGCTGTTGCGATACTTTCATCACTGTTAACATCACATTCAACGATGGCTACATTTTGTCGGTCTAATTTTTCGAGCATTTTTTCGATTTTACCTTTCGAACGCTCTTTTCTATATGTGAAAATGACATTTGCCCCAACTTCGAATAACTGCTGTGCAATTCCCCATGCAATACTGCGCTCATTGGCAACACCCATTACGACGATATTTTTGCCTTGTAATTGTAATAAATCCATTTTAACACCCCTATAAATAATTAGTTGTCATTAGTACCTGCTACTAATAATAACTATAACATCCGGAAATTTGTATCGCAATAGGGAGTTAGGGAAATTTATTTTCGTATCGGGAATTGACCTCAATTAAAAAAGACATCTCCTTGCACGGTTTAGCGCAAAGGGATGTCTTTTTTTTATAAACGATTATTCGAATTTTAAAGAATCGCCGTCGAACTTTTCATCTGCAACCTTGATTGAATCAGTAGGGCAGCCTTCGAAAGCATCTTGCATATCTTCTAATAGATCTTCTGGAACTTCAGTAGTCCCCATGTTATCATCTAAAATAACGAAAGCAATTCCTTCATCATCATAATCATAAATATCTGGTGCAGCAGCGCCACAAGCGCCACAAGCGATACATGTATCTGCATCCACGATTGTATATTTTGGCATTGTTATCTCTCCTTTTTCCGTTCGCTTCCATTAAGCTCTTTTTTATTCTAATTGTGTTTCAATTACTTTTCAACCTAATACTACGAAAATGAGGGATTTGATATGCTAATTCAACAAATTCTTTTAAAAATTTTTACTGCATTTCAAAATGAACGTACTTTATCTGCAGCTTTTCATTTGCTGAAAGGGAAGCGTTCAGGACAGACGATTCAAGATGTCGGATTGTTTCAATTACATCCATTCTTTGGACTTCTTCCAAAACTTACGAGAGGGCAATTTGATGAGCAAGTGGATTTATTATTTGCAAAAAATTATATCCTGATTGAAGAGAATGGCTACTATCATATGACAGAGATTGGTATAAAGCAGGCGAGTGAAGCATTATTGTTTCATTTTGACGGGTGGCATTATCGTGGCAATGAGCATGTCTTTTTTGCACGGGTATCTTTAGCTCTCCAAAGTTTATCGCATCAAGCAGCCGGGGTGAAATCATTTATTGCCGTCGAAAAAGATGAAGACGTACAAAGCAAGGTGCGCGAATTTTTAGTGAGAAATCAATTTCAACAGCAAACTTTACAAATGAAAATTTATTTAGAAATGGAACAAAGCTTGGAAAAAATTCAAGTAAATGAGCAAGTGAAGACAATTATTGTCTACCGTTTGTCAGGTTTTCAGGAACCTGGGTTGACATGGCAGCAAATGGCTTTTGGCTTTCATATGCAAGAGATGGATATTCGATTAATGTATGGCAGTGGTCTTCATCAATGGCTAAATGAAATTTTAGGTGATGCGCAAAAGTATCCTTATTTATATCAACTCGCACAGGGAATTCGCGTCGACCTTATGCTCACAAGTTCAGCAAATGAAACGGCGAAATTGTATAAAAAAGGGCATTCCTTGGAGCAAATTAGCTCGATACGCAGGTTGAAGCTAAATACAATTGAAGATCATATTGTTGAACTTGCGATGAATGACGTGAAATTTGATAGTAAACCGTTTCTGACCTTAGAGGATCAACAACTGATCATCAACGCGTCAGAAGATTATCAAACAAAAAAGTTAAAAATTTTAAAGGAAATTATTCCGCATGTGAGTTATTTTCAGCTACGTTTAGCATTGGCAAAGGGGGCACATTATTAATGCAATTGGAATCGTATTTACACCAATATTTTGGCTATGAAACATTTCGTCCGGGACAAAAGGAAGTGCTGGAACAATTGATTGCAGGTCAGGATGTCATTGCCTTACTGCCTACTGGAATGGGGAAATCCCTTTGTTATCAACTACCTGGCTATATATTTGATAAGCCTGTATTAATTATTTCGCCGTTATTATCTTTAATGCAAGATCAAGTAGATCAATTAAAACAAATGGGTGAGAAGCGTGTCATTGCACTGAATTCTTTTTTAACACCTGCCCAAAAAAACTATGCTTTACATTTTTTGCATGAGTATCGCTTTATTTTTATTTCACCGGAAATGCTGTTGCAGCCGCAAGTAAAAGCGCGATTAGCAAGCCTAGAGCTGTCATTAATCGTCGCGGATGAAGCGCATTGTATTTCACAGTGGGGCTATGATTTTCGTCCTGATTATTTACGTATTGGTGAAGTCATTCAAGTGACAAATCGCCCACCAGTACTCGCATTATCTGCGACAGCAACAACGAAAGTATTGCATGATATCGACCATTATTTAGAAATGGAAAGTCCGTTTATTTATGTGCATTCTGTCGATCGTCCGAATATTCACCTCGTAAAAAAGCCATTTGCATTGAAAGAAGATAAATTGACCTGGATTTTAGAGCATGTTGAAAAAACAGCTGGACCTGGCATTATTTATACGCAGTCAAGGGCAAAAACGGAAAGTATTAGTGCACAGTTATTGCAGCGTGGCATTGCAGCGGCGGCTTATCATGCAGGGAAAGAGATGCAGGATCGTCAGTTTATTCAACATCAGTTTTTATCAGGGCATTTGGACTGGATTGTGGCAACGAATGCTTTTGGCATGGGGATACATAAAAATAATGTGCGGCAAATTATTCATGAATCGATGCCGTCAACCGTTGCGAATTATATGCAAGAAATTGGACGTGCTGGTCGTGATGGCGAAGATGCCGTTGCTTTTTTATTATTTTGTGAAGGCGATGAGCAGTATGCAAAGTTTATCGTATTGGAAGACTTGCCAAAGGAATTTCATGTGGTTCGCTATGCGCAATATAGGGCGAATGGGGAGCAACCTAACGTTATGTTATCCAATGGTGAAATTTCAGAGGTCGCGTTTCGAGTTGTGCATTATTGGATGGAACGCGAAACGGTGGACCAACTAAAAGAAAGACTTGGCAACATGCAAACGGCTAAATATGAAGAAGTGATGGCGATGTTGAAAATTGTCGAAACAACATCCTGTATGCGGGAACTTTTAATCGACTATTTTGGTCAACAAGTAGAGGACAAGCGTGAAAACTGTTGTAGTAATTGTGGCGTGGACCTTTCAGTGTTATTACAAGAGCGTGTGGAGCCGAAAAATCAAAATCCAATGACCGATTGGAAAGGCCGATTGCAACAGATTCTACTGCGTAATTTGTAAACTGTTGATGAACCGTTTACTTTATAGTAAAATTTCGTCATAATATGATTATTAGGCGTAATTGATAAGAGTTGGAGGATTGCAACTATGACAAAGGAAGATTACCGAGAAAAGGTAGAAGAACATCGTCAAGAAATCGATTTACATAATGAGGCAACAACCGGTGTATCGCGTGTAAAACGAAATCGAAACACAAATACAAAAAAACAAAAAAATCCAATCATGACGGCACTCGTTGTCATCTTTATTTTGTTCCCATTAAGTATTTTAGGGTATGTTTGGTTATTTTACGAGCCAGAAGTTAAGGCGACGGATGGTAAAAATGTCGGTCAAGATGATACACACCAAGTCGTGATTGAAAAACAGGACCCAGATAAAACAGCTATTCCTGATGTAGATGAGTCAGAGGAAAAAGACGAAGCTAAAAATCAAGAACAGGCGGATTTAGCAAAATCTGAACAAGAAAAGCAACGTTTAATCGCGGAAGAAGCAAAAAAAGCAGAACAAAAAAATTCTGCTAATGATAAGGCCGCAGAAGAAGCGAAAAAAGTTGCAGCACAAAGAGTGAAAGAACAAGAAGAAAAGAAAAAAGCAGAGCAACAAGCAAATGCACAAGGTTCAACACATACAGTTAGTTCAACAGATAATTTATACCAAATTGCGATTAAATATTATGGGAATGGTAGTCCAGCCAATATTGAAAAAATAAAAAGGGCAAATAATTTATCCTCAGACAGTATTTCTACAGGACAAGTATTGGTTATTGCACCATAAGGTCGAGTATTTTGTATAATAACTATAGAAAAGACGAATCCGAACAAGGCATCGTCTTTTTCTTTTGAATTGGGGGAACGTATATGATCATTATTGCAATAATGATTGCTCTGTGTGTAGGTGTTTTTTTGTATATGTTCAAACAAGCAAATGAAAACAATGTACGACTACATACAATCCGTACTGCTGGAAAGGACGAAACGATTCGTCTATTTTTTATTTCAGATACACATGCACGAAAAATTAATGAACAAATGATTGCGTCGATTACCGAGCCAGTAGATTGTGTTGTAATTGGTGGTGATTTTGTGGATAGAAGAACATCAAAACACATCATGCACGAAAATATTCGCCTATTGAAAACATTGGGGCCAGTGTATTTCGTGTGGGGAAATAATGATCGAGAGCAGGAAGAGAGTGCACTTCGCCAATTGTTTAAACAGCATGAAATCAAGATTATTGAAAATGAATCAATAATCATCGAAAGTAAAAATAATGTAAAGATAAGTGCGGTCGATTTTCAGTTTGCATCAAGAGGTGTTGAGCGAGCAATTCAAAATTGTGACGAGCAAATGACGATTTTCATTGCGCATAATCCCCAAGTGTTCCCAAAAATCCATTCGAAATTTAAGCCGCTACTAAGCATTGGGGCACATTTACACGGTGGTCAAATTCGCTTAGGCAATTTTGGCATACAACCACATGGCTATTTTGCGGAAAAGAATGGGCATTATGAGTTGGTAAGCAATGGCTACGGGACGACGTTAGTGCCACTGCGGCTTGGGGCAAAACCAGAATGTCACCTGATCGAGATTAAATTTAATCCGAATACAATCAAATTATGACAATTCACAGTATAATGGGAATGGCTTTTTATCTTCTATACATGTAGAAGTCTCCCAAATAGATTGAAGGAGATGTTTTTATGCAAAAGGTAGATGCAATCATTGTTGGTGGTGGACCTTGTGGCTTATCGGCAGCGATTGAACTACAAAATATCGGCTTATCCCCGATTGTTATTGAAAAAGGAAATGTTGTGAATGCTATTTACAATTATCCGACACACCAAACTTTTTTTAGCACAAGTGAAAAATTAGCAATTGGCGATGTGCCATTTATAATTGAAGAACGTAAACCGAAGCGCAATCAAGCGTTAGTATATTATCGTGAAGTGGTCAAAGCAAAAAAAATTCAAGTGAATCGTTTTGAAAAAGTGCACACTGTTGAGAAATTCGATAATCAATTTATTGTTCAAACAGATCTAGCAACGTATGAAACTCCATATGTCATCATTGCTACAGGCTATTACGATCACCCTAATTATTTGAACATTCCAGGTGAGAATTTACCGAAAGTACATCATTATTTTAAAGAGGCACATCCTTATTTTGATACCAATGTGCTTATTATTGGTGGCAAAAACTCTGCCATTGATGCTGCGCTTGAATTGAATAAAGCTGGAGCACATGTAACGGTTGTTTACCGAGGGAGCGACTATTCGCCAAGCATTAAACCATGGGTGCTACCAGAGTTTTTAGGGCTTGTGCGAGAAGGGGGAATAACGATTCATTTTAATGCAACGGTGAAGGAAATTCAGGATAAACAGGCTGTCATTATCGTTGACGGGGAAGTGCAAACGATTGCAAATGATGTTGTATTTGCGATGACTGGCTATCACCCCGATCATGACTTTCTGCGTGGCATGCATGTCAAAATCGATGACGAATCAGGAAGACCACATTTTGATGAATTAACGATGGAAACGAATATAGAAAATTTATTTATAGCGGGTGTCATTGCTGCTGGAAATAATGCAAATGAAATATTTATTGAAAATGGTCGCTTCCATGGCGGTCAAATCGCACAAAAAATTGCAAGTGAGAGAAAATAAGAGGTGAATCGCTTGAAGAAAAAAGTCGTTTTAATTACTACGGGTGGTACAATCGCAAGCACTCGAAATGATAAAAATAAATTGGAATCTGGTAAGTTGAATGGCGATGCGATCTTAGCGATGTGTCAATTGGAAAATGACATCGATATCGAGTTAATTGATCTGTATCAAATTCCGTCGATGCATATGACTTATGAGCATCTGAACTTATTGAATACAACTGTTCATCAAGTGTTTGAAGATGCAGCAGTTAGCGGTATCGTTATTACACATGGAACGGATAGCTTAGAGGAAACAGCATATTTTCTAGAGCTTACAGTAAATGATGAACGTCCGATTATCGTAACAGGTTCTCAAAAATCTCCAGAAGATATCGGAACCGATGTATATTCGAATTTGCGTAACTCGCTGTTAGTTGCTTTGAGCGAACAAGGGAAAAACATTGGCACATGCGTCGTGTTTAATGAACAAATACTTCATTCTAAATATGTAAAAAAAGTCCACTCTTCAAGCATTAATGGATTTGGAGCGATTGGTTATGGCATGCTAGGCTATATTGATAATGATGAAGTGGTTATTTATCAAAAACCTACACAAAGAGAGTTTTATTCGATTCAGTCAAGCTACCCAAATGTTGAAGTTATTTATGCTTACTTAGGAGCGAGTTCAATTTTATTGAATGCTTTATGCGAAGCGAAGGTTGAAGGTGTTGTATTAATTGGTGCGGGACGTGGTCAAGTCGTTCCAGCGATGATTGATCCAATTGAACGATTATGCAGCAGTGGGACGAAAGTTGTTTTAACGACGGCCACAGAAGAAGGACGCGTATTCCCAACATATGATTATCCTAGTAGTGCCAATAATTTAAAGGATATCGGTGTTGTAATGGGTGGCGATTTTGACCCGAAAAAAGCACGACTTAAATTGATGCTAATGCTTGCAAACGGGATAACAGATTTTGATTCATTCATGCATTAAGTAGATAAATTCTCGACTCGGCTGAAATTTTGCCGAGTTTTTTGTTTTTATTAACGATTTAGTTGTAACCAAATTAAACATGGTATACTATTAATAACTTGTTTTTGGAGAGGAGCCGGCCAAATGTTCATATTGTTATTATCCGCAGCAATTGCGCCGGGATTGGCCCTTTTGAGTTATTTTTACCTTAGAAATCAAATGGACACAGAGCCTCGAAGAACGCTTCTTCAATCATTTATTTATGGCGCAATCATCACGTTTCCCATTCTTTTCATCCAATTCGTATTAAAGGAAGAACAAGCATTTTCGAGCGTCTTTTTTTCAAATGTCATATTTACGAGTACAATTGAAGAATTTTTTAAGTGGCTCGTCATTTTTGCAGTTATTTTAAAACATGTAGAGTTTGATGATCCGTATGATGGGATTTTATATGGCGCGGCCGTTTCGTTAGGCTTTGCTACGGTTGAAAACGTCATTTATTTAGTATCCTTTGGCATAGATCAAGCCTTTATGCGCGCATTTTTACCCGTATCAAGCCATGCTTTATTTGGTGTTGTAATGGGCTATTATTATGGGAAAGGGAAATTTTCGACAGAGGATATCCAGAAAAGATATATTTTTTTGGCCTTGCTCGCACCGATAATTTTACATATTACGTATAACTCCATTTTAATGATGAGGGAATACTTTTTGTATGCCATGCTGCCATTCATGTTCTTTTTATGGTGGTTTGCCTTAAGAAAGGTGAAGCAAGCACACGAGCATTTAGTCGAGCATTTGTCTCGCATGAACGGGCATTAAGATTTTCATAGGATAAAATGAATGTAAACAATAGGCTACGCGCTTCCGATTGAACGAATCAATCGGGAGCGCTTTTTTTTATGAAGGTTATATGCAAACTATTTTAAGTGTATCGTATTTTTTTACGTATAATAACTGCATAATTTTACATCCTATTAGAAAAGGGAGTGAAAGTGTTTTGAAAAAATTAATTTATTTAATGGCTATTGTTTCATTAAGTTTTTCAATAAATGCATCCGCTTTTTCAAATCAGGATGTTCAACGCGGAGCATTTGGAGACGATGTTGTAGAATTACAGGCTCGTTTGCAGTATATCAGTTTTTACCATGGAGCAATTGACGGTAAGTTTGGTTACGGCACGTATTGGGCGTTAAGAGAATTCCAAGAAAAATACGGGTTGCCAGTAGATGGGATTGCAGGAAAGGCAACGAAGGATAAATTGGCGAATAATTCGGATTTTGATAAAGCATATGTAGATAAGCAAATTAAATCAGGCAATCGCTTTACTTATTACGGCGGAATGCCATTAGACCAGCAAGTGAAAAATGGGGGCGGCTCTAATTCGACTTCCTCTATGCAACTGCCTGTGAAATATAGTGAACAAGATTTACAACTTATGGCGAATGCTGTTTATGGAGAAGCGCGCGGGGAAGCATATGAAGGACAAGTTGCAGTAGCTGCGGTTATTTTAAACCGCTTGGAATCACCTGAATTCCCAGATACTATTTCAGAAATAATTTTCCAACCATTAGCGTTTACAGCGGTTGCTGATGGTCAAATTTGGCTCGAACCGAATGAACGAGCGAAACAAGCAGTTTTGGATGCGATTAATGGCTGGGATCCATCTGAAAATGCACTGTATTATTTCAATCCTGTGACAGCTACAAGTAAATGGATTTGGTCGAGACCACAAATTAAACAAATAGGAGAGCATATTTTTTGCTTATAAGGTGATAGTATGAAAAATTTTTCGTATTTACTAGGTTTGTTCGTTGTTATACTCGCATTTGTTGCATATGATCTTTACGACAAAAATAAACAACTTGAACGTAGCGTACATGCATCGTATACGAATGATTTATCTACTGCGACAGAAAAATTATCTTTACTTCACCGTTCTGTATCGCAGTCATTATTGTTCCAAGATGAACGTGCATTAACGACCGAGCTGGACAATATTTGGAGACTTAGTAGTGAATTAAGAAAATCCGTTTCCAATTTACCACTGCAAGATGAGGTTCAAACACAATGGATGCGTTATTTAGGGAGGATTGGAAACACTGCGAAAATGACAGCAGATAGTGGTGATTTCAATAATTGGCAATCTACAATGGAACCGGTTTCGGCCAATTTGAACGCATTTGCTGAAGAATGGAATGTCGCAACCGTTTCGTTTTATGAAAATAACGGGGATTTTAATAAATGGTCCGCTAATAAAGCGATGGAAATTAAAGATTCACCATTTTTAGGGGCATCCAAGCAGCTTAAATCCTATAACGAAACGGATTTCCCTTTAACAGCAAGTGAGTCTGATTTTGAAAAGAAACGTGATTTGGAGCATTTATCGGATCAACCAATTACAAAAAAACAAGCGATTGAAAAATTTAAGAAATATTTCCCTGAAATTTCAGACGCAGCAATTACTGTAACAAAAAGTAGAGATGATGCACCGTATCCTTTTTATCATATCCAATTCATTAGAGGGACAAGAGTGGGCTATGCGGATATTACAGAAAAAGGGGGGCATTTACTATCGTTTCTAATGGAAAGACCAGTGGCTAAAAGTGCATTGTCACATGAAGAAATACTTGATACGGCAAAGAAATTCATGAAAAAAGTAGGCTATGAAGATGTTGTAATATCAGAAACACGTGAAAATCATGAAGCTTGGCATCTAGTATTTACACGCGTATATGGTGAAGATAATGCACTCGTCTACCCAGACAGCATACAACTGAAAATTGCCAAAGATAATGCGGAAATATTAGGTATTAGTGCGATGGAATATGTTCAAGAAGAAAAGATTCCACAACAAGCAGCACTTCCGATTAATTGGGAAACTTTTTTTGCTGACAATGTGAAAGTGGAAGAAGTAAAAAATATATATACGGCGGATAATACATTTACACTACGTAAATGCTACGAGGTCATTGCTCGAATCGATAATAACTTCCAAGATACCTTCCGAATTGTTATTGATGCGGAAACACATAGAGTGGTAAAAAATGAAAAATTAAAGTGATTTCTCTGTAAACAATATAAGGATTAGGTAGATAAATTTACCGTATCATGCGATAATGAAGCTACTAATCTTTATAGTACGAGGAGAAAAAAATGGAATTAAAAATGGGTACTCTTTTGACATTAGAACCAATCTATACAGAGCGTGTAGAGAAGTTCCGGTGTCGAATTGTGGAGCAACATAATAATGTAATTTTTATTGATTATCCAGTAAATGTACTAACGAAAAAAACAGCCTTTTTAATTGATGGAGCACAATTTCGAGTAACTTTTAGTACAGACTCGAAAGAAAATTATGCATTTACTACAGAAGTACTTGGTCGTAAAGCAGGCAATGTCCAAATGATTCTGTTGTCGTGCCCACCTAAAGAAGGTTTTATTAAAATTCAACGAAGAGAATATGTTCGTATTGAAACACCTGTAGATGTTGCGATTGAATTTAATAATCAATTTTATCAATTCAAAGCGGAAGACATTAGTGCAGGTGGTACAGCAATCCTCATTAAATCACCCGTTGGATTTAAAGAAGGTGACCTGGTAAAGGCATTCGTTGTTCTGCCATTTACAAATGGGGATATGAGTTATGTAGAGACGGATGCCATCATTGTTCGTATATTTGAAAGAGATGAGATTCGTATCGCTTCTGTCCAGTTTACGGATACAGATGATGTGGATCAGCAACATATTGTCCGTTTTTGTTTTGAACGTCAGATGCTATTCCGCAAAAAAGAGTTGAATGAAAAATAATGAAAACCGCCATTAAAAAAATGGCGGTTTTTATTGTTTTTAGTGGAGAAGAATCATGCATTGTATATGAAAAATCAAAGTGGATTATGATACAATATAGACGGAAAGTAGGGATTATTTATGATGAAAAAAATTCAAATTGCAATCGATGGCCCAGCTGGTGCAGGTAAAAGTACCATCGCAAAAATCGTCGCGGAAGCATTGAACTTTACTTATATCGACACAGGGGCAATGTATCGGGCAGTTACGTATAAAGGGATAAATGAAAACATACAATTACATGACGCAGAAGCTCTTGAAAAAATGCTGCGCACAACAACGATTACATTAAAGCCTTCAGAACAAGGACAACTCGTATTTGTTGATGGTGAAAATGTTTCTGAAGCAATTCGTTCAAATGAGGTTACATCCAATGTTTCACAAGTTGCAGCCCATGCTAATATTCGTGAGATTTTAGTAGCTATGCAACAACAACTTGCTGCAAATGGTGGAGTTGTTATGGATGGTCGAGACATCGCAACACATGTTTTGAAGGAGGCGGAGTTAAAAATATTTATGTCTGCAACGGTTGAAGAACGCGCACACCGTCGTTACTTGGATAATGAACGTCGTGGGATTACTTCGACAATTGAGTCGCTGCAAGAGGAAATTGCACTGCGAGATAAATTAGACAGTGAACGTGAAGCGTCGCCGTTAATTCAAGCTGAAGATGCCTTATTTTTAGATACAACGAATTTATCGATCGACGAAGCAGCGCAAGCAATTTTAAAATTGGCGCATGAAAAAACACTTTAGAAATGAAACGCAAGTTACGGTGATGCACCTTAACTTTTCCCTACATGTAAAAAAATTCTAAAAATAAAGGGATATTTTTTGTTTTTATCGAACATTTGGAATAAACTAATAAGTGGAATATGCGAAGGAGGGTTACATATGTCTGAAGAAATGAATTTAGGGTTAGACCAAGAATTTCATGAAGGAGATATTGTGAAAGGTGTTGCTGAGCAAGTTGAGGATAAGTCAGTAACAGTTTCAATAGAGGGTGCGCCTTTTAATGGAATTATACCGATTAGCGAACTTTCAAGCTTACACATTGAAAAAGCTTCGGATGTGGTATCTGTAGGAGATACACTCGAGCTAATGATTACGAAGGTAGAAGAAAGTAATTTTGTTTTATCGAAACGCAAAGTAGATGCACTACAGGCGTGGGATCATTTAGAAGCAAAACTTGAATCTGGTGAAATTTTCGAGGCAGAAGTAAAAGATGTGGTAAAAGGCGGACTTGTCGTAGATTTAGGTGTACGCGGCTTCGTACCAGCTTCTTTAGTAGAAGATCATTTCGTTGAAAACTTTGATGATTATAAAGGGCGAACAATGAGCTTTAAAATTACTGAATTAGATAAAGAAAAAGGGCGATTGATTTTATCACACCGTGCCGTTTTGGAAGAGCAAAAATCTTCTAAGAAAAAACAAGTGATTAGTTCCATTCAAGAGGGTGATATTTTAACAGGTAAAGTACAGCGTTTAGCGAGTTTTGGTGCATTTATCGACCTTGGTGGAATTGATGGCTTAGTGCATATATCTCAAGTTGCGCACGAGCATGTGGATGATGTATCCGCTATTTTACATGAAGGGCAGGAAGTAAAAGTAAAAGTGCTTTCTGTGGATCCGTTAAATGAGCGCGTTTCATTATCTATTAAAGATACGCTAGCTGGTCCTTGGGTTAATATTGAGGCAAATGCTGCAAAAGGCCATGTATTAAAAGGTGTCGTGAAGCGTTTAGTAACATTTGGTGCATTTATTGAAGTGTTTCCAGGTATAGAAGGGCTTGTGCATATTTCGCAAATTGCCCATAAGCATATTAATACACCACATGAAGTTTTAAAAGAGGGACAAGAAGTTGAAGTGAAAGTGCTTGAAGTGAACGAACAAGAAAAACGTCTAGCATTAAGCATTAAAGCATTACAAGAGAGTCCTGAAAAAGAAGAGGACTTCGAATATGAGTTACCAGTTGAAACAACAGGCTTCTCATTTGGCGATTTCATTGGCGATCAATTAAAGGGCTTTAAATAAACGATAATTCAAAACGAATTTAGGGAGTAAAACCTCTCCTAAATTCGTTTTTTTAACTTGATTCAGTAGGGGGAACTCCCCTGAATAGAGGAACTCAGGCTAAGAACGCCGCGTCGGAATTGATTTTGAATGTTGCGAAAAAATGATATTACAAGCAATTTCGTGTATAATACATAAAAGATAAGTGTTTGGAAGGGTGAAGTACAGATGACAAAACCAGTAATCGCCATCGTAGGACGTCCGAACGTAGGTAAATCAACAATTTTTAATCGTATTGTTGGAGAACGTGTATCCATCGTGGAAGATATCCCAGGTGTTACACGTGACCGTATTTATAGTTCGGCTGATTGGCTAGCGCATGAATTTAATATCATTGATACAGGTGGTATTGAAATAGGAGACGAACCATTTTTAGAGCAAATTCGTCAACAAGCAGAAATTGCAATTGAAGAAGCGGATGTAATCATTTTCTTGACGAATGGTCGTGAAGGTGTCACAGCAGCAGATGAACAAGTTGCAAAAATTTTGTATAAAACGAAGAAACCAGTCATATTAGGAATCAATAAAATTGATAATCCGGATATGCGCCATATGATTTATGAATTTTATAATTTAGGATTCGGTGAGCCTTGGCCAATTTCTGGTTCACACGGCTTAGGTTTAGGGGATCTTCTTGACGAATGTGCGAAGCATTTCCCACAACAAGACGAAGAACAATATGGGGAAGAAACAATTAAATTCTCATTAATTGGTCGTCCAAATGTAGGGAAATCTTCATTAGTGAATGCATTCTTAGGACAAGAGCGTGTTATTGTTAGTGAAATTCAAGGAACGACACGTGATGCAATTGACTCGCCGTATACGCATGATGACCAAGATTATGTCATCATTGATACAGCAGGTATGCGTAAAAAAGGGAAAGTGTATGAAACGACAGAAAAATATTCTGTTTTACGTGCACTTAGAGCGATTGAACGTTCGGATGTTGTTTTAGTCATTTTAAATGCAGAAGAAGGTATTCAAGAACAAGATAAAAAAATTGCTGGATATGCTCATGAGGCAGGAAAAGCAGTTATTATCGTAGTTAACAAATGGGATGCCATTGCAAAAGATGAAAAAACAATGAATTTATATACAGAGCAAATTCGCGAGCATTTCTTATTTTTAGATTATGCACCGATTGTCTTTGTATCAGCTAAAACAAAACAACGTGTATTAACAATTTTACCGGTTATTAAACGCGTGAGTGAAAATCATGGAATGCGTATTCAATCATCAATCTTAAATGAAGTGATTGAAGATGCAGTAGCACGTAATCCGGCACCAACAGATAAAGGACGTCGTTTACGTATTTACTATGCAACACAAGTGGCAATTAAGCCGCCGACATTTGTTGTCTTTGTAAATGAACCAGAAATCATGCACTTCTCTTATGTACGTTTCTTAGAAAACCGTATACGAGATACGTTTGATTTCGAAGGTACACCACTACGTTTAATTACACGTGCTCGTGACTAATGAATCGGATTGATTAGGCGCGACTGGCACTTAATCAAATAAATTTATAAAAGAATATTTCTTTTTCACAGCAGAGGCGCTAGTTTATTTCGATGAACTAGCGTTTTTGTACAACTAAAGAGCTCGTATTCCGAGTTTGTCTAACTTGATTCAGCAGAAGTCCCCTACTTCTATAAGTGGGGGCTGAATCAAGTTAAGCCCCGGCGGATGTCACAGATTTTAAAGGGAAGATTTCCGAGCGAGCTCGAAAAAAATCTGGACGCAATTACGCCGAGGCGTAATTGAATACGTTTCTAAACATTGGGGAATGACGGAGGATAATTATGAAGGAAAATGTAGTAGTATTAGGGGCTGGCTCGTGGGGGGCTGCGCTGGCGATTGTTTTGGCAGAAAACGGTCATAACACATTGATTTGGTCTCATCGTGAGGATCAAGCAAACGAAATAAATGAACAGCATACAAATAAAAAATATTTACCCAATACAATTTTACCGTTAAATTTAGTAGCGACACATGACTTAGAAAAAGCAGCAAAACATGCTTCAACAATTGTCATGGCAGTTCCAACAAAAGGAATTCGTGAAGTTTGTGCAAATATATCGCAATTTTTAACGGAAAAAACATTATTTACACATGTTTCAAAGGGGATTGAGCCCGATTCACTAATGTGTATTTCTGAAATTATGAAGGAAAGTTTAAAACCTGAAATACTTGGGGATATCGTTGTGTTATCAGGACCTTCTCATGCGGAAGAAGTTGTTTTGCAACATCCTACGACAATTGCGGCAACGTGTGAAAACTTGGAAGCAGCAGAAAAAGTGCAAGATTTATTTATGAATCACTATTTCCGTGTGTACACAAATGATGATGTCGTAGGTGTAGAAATTGGCGGCGCGTTAAAAAATGTTATCGCCTTAGCTGCGGGAATTACAGATGGCCTGCAATATGGTGATAATGCAAAAGCCGCGCTCATTACACGTGGGTTAGCTGAAATTACAAGATTAGGTGTCAAAATGGGCGGTAATCCATTTACATTTGCTGGCTTGACGGGTATGGGCGACTTAATTGTTACATGTACAAGTGTGCATTCAAGAAACTGGCGCGCAGGAAATATGCTCGGCAAAGGAATGAAGTTGCCGCAAGTGTTAGATGAAATGGGCATGGTTGTAGAAGGTGTGCGAACAACGAAAGCGGCCTACCAACTTGCGCAAAAATATGAAGTGACGATGCCAATCACATCGGCTTTATATGAAGTACTTTTCAATAACATGGAACCAAAAGAAGCGGTTGACCAATTAATGATTCGAATGAAAAAAAGAGAAATCGATGAAATGTAGTAAAAGATGATAAATTGTCACAATTAGGGAGGTATGCGCGCATACCTCCTATTCTTTTAGTTGTGAAAACGCTATAATTATTAGCGGAATAGAAGTAACTAGTTATGAAAGGCGGTTTTATCGTTGCAACACATATTGCAGTTTATGAATCCTACATTTTTGATCGTTGCGTCAGCACGTGGCCCGTTAGATGCTATGGGTGCACTTGATATTATGTGGGTGTCATTTTATTCAATCGGTTTATTATTATTATCTGTTATTATGATTTCGGCAGTACGTAAATGGGTACATAATGCGTTTTTATCATTTATACTCCGATTAATTGCTTTCGGGATGTTTTTGATAGGTTCAATATTGATGGTACTCGTAGTCTTTACGTGGCCAAATTAATGATGGGGGAAGAACAAAATGAAGTGGTCTAAACTATGGCTTATTTTTTCACTTGTGACAATCGTTTTAGTTGGTTGTGGTTCGCCAGCTAATTTTGATCAGTCAAGTTTGCGTCCAGATGTGGATATGTTAGCAGGCGTGCAAAGAGCAGTGGATGAATTCCAAAAAGATACGGGTGTTTTACCAATTAAAACACGCGATCAAGATACGGATATTTTTATTAAATATTTAATTGATTTCGATAAGCTTGTTCCAAAATACATAGGCTCACCACCAGCTAATGCATATGAAAAGGGTGGTATTTTCCAATATATGATTTGGGACCCAGAAGAAAATCCGACAGTAAAACTGGTCGATTTACAGGCTCCTGAACGTATACGCGAAGTAAATATTCGTTTCTCAGCAACGAAATATCCACAGTTTAAGGATAAAGTAGTTGAGCATGTGTATACGATTAATTTTAAAAATATTGGTTATCAAGAAGATATAACAGTTCCAAGCCCGTATTCAAATAATGAATTGCCAATTTTAGTCACGTCAGAAGGCAATTTGTATGTGGATTATTCAATCGACTTATATCAATACATGCAAGACAATAATATTACTGCGACACCAGGAGAGGACATTCGAAAGTTATTAGTGGATGCCTATTCAGTCGTGCCTGCCTATTCATTACCTTACACGGTTGATGAAAATAATGAACCGGTCATTATGTATGATCCGTTGAAAATAGAAGAGTAATACTTAAGAGTTCTCGTGCATTTGATGCGCGAGAACTTTTTCATATTTAGAGAGAAGAATACATATAGTATTGTTGAGAGTGCTTCAAATGTGAACATCAAACAAGATTGAGAAATGCAATTCGATGTTCATGTGGAATGTGAAGTTTTGGAAAAGGGAGGAACGGCAATTAGCGATCAAATTTTTCAGCAACTCGCAGAACGAACAAATGGCGATATTTATATTGGGGTAGTGGGTCCGGTTCGAGTGGGGAAGTCAACATTTGTTAAAAAGGTGATGGAAGGCGTTATTTTACCGAATATTTCAAATGCAGAAGATCGTATGCGTGCAATGGACGAGTTACCACAAAGCTCTCCTGGACCCGTTATTATGACATCTGAACCAAAGTTTGTTCCAGCTCAAGGGACATCGGTAACAATCGGAGAAAGTGAGATGCCATTCCGTATTCGACTCGTCGATTGTGTAGGGTATGTCATTGACGGGGCAAAAGGTTATCAAGATGAGTCTGGGCCGAAATATGTGCATACACCTTGGCATAATGAACCGATTGCATTCCAAGAAGCAGCAAAAATGGGTACCGATAAAGTCATTCGAGATCATGCGAATCTAGGTATTGTCGTGACAACGGATGGTACAGTAAATGGTATGAGTCGAGCAGCTGCACAAGTTGCAGAAGAGCAAATTATTGAGCAGTTAACGGACATTGGCAAACCTTTTGTTTTGGTTTTAAATAGTTCGATACCAACCTCTAATGAAACGACCAATCTGCGCAATGCCCTTATTGAACGCTATGATGTGCCAGTAATCGCGATTTCAGTCGATAAGATGCAACCAGCAGATGTGGCGTATATTTTACAAGAAGCATTATTTGAGTTCCCAGTAAATCAAATTGAAGTGGAAAAGCCGGATTGGTTAGAAATACTCGATGATCATCATGAATTAAATGAAACATTAACATTTGCTGTGGAGCAATTGCAGGATGGTCTAATGAAAATCCGTGATGTGGATTCAGCGAGTGCCATTTTACAGCAAATTGATTTTGTTGAAAAATGTAATGTTGAAAGAATGGACCCAGGTTCAGGAATTGCTACATTAAGAGTGGCAGTCGATGGGGAGACTTATAAAAAGGTTTGCCAGCAATGGTTAGAGAAGCCAGTCGACACGAAAAAAGATTGGTTATTATTTATTAAAGAAGCTGCCGAGGCAAAACAAGCGCAGAAGAGATTCCGAGAAGCAATTTCAGATGCGCGCGAGGAAGGATATGGTGTGACACTGCCTTCAATGGATGAATTTGTTCCGAGTGAGCCAGAGTTAATTAAACAAAATAACTTTTTCGGTGTACGTATGAAGGCAAACGCACCATCGTATCATATTATTCGTATTGATATGGAAGCGGAATTTTCACCGCTTATTGGCTCTGAATTCCATAGCCAACATTTATTGAAAGATTTACAACATGCGTATGATCATGACCGTCAAGCGTTGTGGGAAACACAATTATTTGGGACACCATTACATGAAGTGTTAACAGAAAGTATTCGCTATAAAATGCAAGTCGTACCAACAAGTGCGAAAAATCGTATGCGCTTAATGATGGAACGGATGGTGAATGAAGGAGAAAAAGGTCTAATTACGTTTATTATTTAATTAGTAAATCAATTGATTCGACATAAAAAAATGTACAGGACAGTTCACTTTATAGGTGAAATGTCCTGTAATTTGCGTTTTTCCATAAAAAATAGGCAAAACATGCATGAATACAGTTGCGCCGCGGTTTTCTGTGTGTTACTCTTTTTACAGGATTTAGATTCATGACCCTTTGAGAGGAGGTGAATGGTGTGAATAAAACAGAATTAGTAAACGCTGTTGCTGAAGCGGCAGGTCTTTCTAAAAAAGATGCTTCCAAAGCGGTTGAAGCTGTATTTGATACAATTCAAGATGCTCTTGCAAAGGGTGATAAAGTACAATTAATCGGTTTTGGTAACTTTGAAGTTCGTGAACGTGCGGCTCGTAAAGGACGTAACCCACAAACTGGTATGGAAATCGAAATTGCTGCGAGCAAAGTACCTGCTTTCAAACCAGGTAAAGCGCTTAAAGACGCTGTAAAATAATTTTTACCGTCTAGCGTTACATAGAGCAGTCTTCAGAATTTCTGAAGGCTGCTCTTTTTAGCGATAAGAACGGATATGGTGTGACATCCACCGGAGCTTAACTTGATTCAGTAGAAGTAGGGACTTCTGCTGAATCAATTTAAAATGACAAGATATACATATGTAATATCACCTATAGTGGCATGCATTTATTGTCGAATTAAGTATACAGTTTTTGAACTTCTTGACGAGATATGCTACGATTCACTTGGTGAAATACAAACGAAAAGTGATCTACATAGATAGAACAGACAATTAAAAACTTAATGATTCCGTTTTGGATAATTTAGGAGGAAATAGTTTCATGACGAATGTTGATTTAAAGAAAATTGAAGAAGCAGTAAAAATGATATTAGAAGCGGTTGGTGAGGATGTTGAACGAGAAGGTTTACTCGATACACCGAAGCGCGTTTCAAAAATGTATGCGGAAATGTTTAGCGGCTTAAAGGAAGATCCACGTGAATATTTTAATACGGTTTTCCATGAAGACCATGAAGAGTTAGTACTAGTGAAGGATATCCCATTCTTTTCGATGTGTGAGCATCACTTAGTACCTTTTTATGGAAAGGCTCATATTGCGTATATTCCAAAAGACGGGAAAGTGGCAGGACTGAGTAAATTAGGACGTTGCTTAGAATCGGTTGCACGTCGCCCTCAATTGCAGGAGCGCATTACATCGACAGTAGCGGATACAATTATGGAAATGCTCGATCCAAAAGGTGTTTATGTCATTATTGAAGCAGAACATATGTGTATGACAATGCGCGGCTTAAAAAAACCTGGCGCAAAAACAATTACATCGGTTGCACGTGGTATTTACGAGCAAGATGATGTTAAACGTAATGAAGTTATTTCATATGTTCAGATGTCTTAATTAACGTCTTTTATGTTATGATAAATAAAGGAATTCTAATGGTGAGGAGATACAAATAATGGCACAAGATTATATTATCATTGAAGCAGAAGAAGATGGCGTTCACGTAATTGGACTCACACGTGGTACGGATACAAAATTTCACCATTCTGAAAAATTAGATGCTGGCGAAGTAATGATTGCGCAGTTTACAGAACATACATCGGCTATGAAAATTCGTGGGAAAGCAAAAATTCATTCGACACACGGTATTGTTCAAAGTAACGGGAAGAAATAAACGATTGAAACAACACTGAAATGGAGTAATTTCTATGAGTGCAACATACATTACACAATCTATTCAGCAATTAAAATCAAATATTTTCATGCATGTTCGTCATAGAGCATTACTACAAAATGTCGGAGAACCCATCTTGAATAAGGAACAGTTGTTTTTTATTCAGCTACCGTTTTTAGATGGGAAACCATCAGATGACGACCGTAAAATAAGCGCAATAACGGTTGGGATTGTGCATGCCTCCCTTTGTGAACATGAAAAAATAAAAGAACAAAATGCGACTGGTAAACAGCAACAACTAACAGTGCTTGCTGGTGATTACTATAGTGGTCGTTATTATCAATTATTAGCGCTATCTAAAAATATCCAACTTATACAAAAGTTATCTAAAGGCATTGTCAATCGCTGTGAACAACAGATTAAAATTTACGAACCTGTGAAAAGACCGCTTCACGAGTGGATTGACAGTATAAGCATCATTGAATGTGAATTAATTGAACGATATTATGAAGCATATGAATTTACACAATATAAAAATGTTATGAAAAAAACGTTAACTTATTTACGATTGAAACAGGAGTTTTCGTTGATTAAAAATGGTGAGGAAAGCTTTTTTTCTAAGCAATTACATAATGACAAGTTCAACTCACCGACTATTCAAAAAGAATTGCAAGAAGAACTTATGAAGAGGCAGGACGAATTGAAAAGGATTGTGGAGCACACACCAATACAACCCGAATTAAAACAATATATCGAGCACTTGATCACTTCATAAGTGAATAAGAAAGGTTTTGAAAACATGACAAAATCGAAAGAACAACATGTTCATGAAGTATTTGAGAGTATTTCAGAAAGCTACGATAAGATGAACTCTGTTATTAGCTTCCAGCAACATATCAAATGGCGCAATGATACGATGAAGCGCATGGCTGTTAATAAAGGTTCAAAGTGCTTAGATGTTTGTTGTGGCACAGCGGATTGGACGATTGCTTTAGCACAAGCTGCTGGTGAAGACGGCGTTGTTAAAGGGCTAGATTTTAGTCAAAACATGTTGAATGTAGGACTTCAGAAAACAGCTGCCATGCCACATGTGGAGTTAATTCATGGGAATGCGATGGAATTGCCATTTGAAGATAACACATTTGACTTTGTAACAATTGGCTTTGGATTGCGTAATGTACCAGATTATTTGCAAGTGTTGCGAGAAATGCATCGTGTCGTAAAACCTGGAGGAATGGTCGTATGTTTAGAAACATCACAATCGGAAATTCCTGGTTATCGTCAACTATTCCGCTTCTATTTCAAATATATTATGCCGGTGTTCGGAAAGCTTTTTGCGAAAAGTTATAAAGAATATTCTTGGTTACAAGAGTCTGCAAATGATTTCCCAGGTATGAAAAAATTAGCGCAACTGTTCAAAGATGCAGGTATGCAAAATGTAACATATAAAGCTTACAGTGGTGGGGCAGCCGCAGTGCATATAGGCTTTAAAAAAGAATAATAGTGAGAGTGGGTTTTGACGCGTGGAAAAGATGAAGCTAAAAATACTATACGCTGATATTAAATCAGATATAGAAATCATCGAAAAAGAACTAGAAAATGCGCTAAGTTCATCTTCTCACTTATTGAATGATGCCTCACTTCATTTATTGCAAGCGGGTGGAAAACGGATTCGACCGGTATTTGCGTTACTAAGTGCGAAATTTGGTGACTATAATATTGAGCGAATGAAAAATATTGCCGTACCGTTAGAATTAATCCACATGGCATCATTAGTGCATGATGATGTCATAGATGATTCGGATATGCGTCGAGGTAGACACACGGTAAAAGCGCAGTGGAATAACCGTGTCGCGATGTATACAGGGGATTTTATATTTGCGAGAGCATTAGAATATGTCACAATCATTGAAAATCCTCAAGCCCATCAAATTTTAGCTGAAACAATGGTTGAACTTTGTAATGGTGAAGTCATTCAAATTGAAGATAAGTTTCGTTTAAATCAAACGGTTAAAGATTATTTCCGCCGTATTAAGCGTAAAACAGCACTGTTAATTGAATCAAGTTGTGAACTAGGGGCGGTCGTTAGTGGAGCAGATGAAAAAACGACACGTCATTTAAAACGCTATGGCTATTTTGTTGGGATGAGCTTCCAAATTATTGATGATATATTAGATTTCACTGCTACGGACAAGCAGCTAGGCAAACCAGCAGGCAGTGACTTCATTCAAGGGAATATTACATTACCTATATTATTGATGAAGGAAGATCCTCAAATCGTCCCGTATATAGAAAAAGTATCAACGGGTGAGCTAACAGAAGAAGAACGCCAAGCGATGTTACAACTTGTGCGTAGATCAAATGCGATAAAAGAAGCGACAAAAGTTAGTAATTTATATTTAAAAAAGGCTTTAGCTGAAGTTGAAAAATTACCAAATAATCCTACGAAGAAAAAAATGCGCGATATTGCATTGTTTATGGGGAAGCGAAAATTCTAGCAAAATCGAGCACTCTGCTAATATTTGTTGCAGTTTGAGCTTGTCTTTGGTAATATTTATCGGTAGGTGTAAAACCTTTTATCTAATTTTAAGGAGTGTTTAACAACATGGCAATCGAAAAAACATTTTTAATGGTTAAACCAGATGGCGTAGAACGTCAAGTAATCGGTGATATCGTAGACCGTTTTGAGCGTCGCGGTTTTGTATTACGCGGAGCAAAATTAATGACAGCTTCTCGTGAATTAGCTGAAAATCATTATGCAGAACACGCTGAGCGTCCATTCTTCGGTGAATTAGTAGACTTCATCACTTCTGGCCCAGTATTTGGTATGGTTTGGGAAGGCGAAAACGTTATCCAATTAGCTCGTATCATGATGGGTGCTACTAAACCAGAAGATTCAGCTCCTGGTACAATCCGCGGAGACTACGCTGTAACTTTATCTCACAACGTAATCCACGGTTCTGACTCTTTAGCTTCTGCTGAGCGCGAAATCAACTTATGGTTCGGCGAAGGTTTAGCTGAATAATTAAAATGAATAGATAGCGTTCACTTTCATAGTGGACGCTATTTTTTACATAAAAACTATCAGAATAATGAAACTATAAGGACGAGACTAACGTATATTAAATAAAAGGGAGAGGATGAAATGGTTTTTTGGATTGCTATTGTCATTATTGTTGTAGTGGGAACTTTGACAGATACGTATACGAAAAATAAGAAAATAGAGTTGAAAAGATTAGACAAAGAGATTGAATTAGAACGTCTAAAATTAGAAAACTATGATAAAGAGACAGAAAAAATGCGTCTAGAATTAGAACATTCGAAGCAACAGTTGTTAGAAACTAGGAAACCTTCATAAATAAAGTGGAATTGTATTTCAGTTGTTACTATAATCAGCTATAATAGGCTTACGATATACGAGGGGACAGATGAGAATGTCAGGTTACGAACAGTTCATAGATGGCATTAAACGTAAAACAGGGATTGATTTAGCACTGTATAAAGAAGCACAAATGAAGCGCCGACTTACTTCGCTTTATGAGAAAAAAGGGTATAAAGACTTTGTGGACTTTCTTCAAGCACTAGAAAAAGACCGGGATTTGATGAATGAATTTTTAGATCGAATGACGATTAATGTTTCTGAGTTTTATCGCAATGGCAAACGATGGGAAGTACTGCAAAATAAAATTTTCCCGAAGTTACTTCAAACAAACAAGCGACCAAAAATTTGGAGTGCTGCTTGTTCTACTGGGGAAGAGCCATACAGCCTAGCAATGGTGTTGTCGCATCATATATCATTATCTCAAATCGGTATTTTGGCAACGGATTTAGACGAGAACGTCATTCAAAAAGCCAAGCTTGCGTTGTATCCAGACCGTTCTTTAGCAGAAGTCCCAAAAGATGTACAAGCGAAGTACTTCGAAAAAGAGGGACAATTTTTTAAAGTTAAGGATGAGATTAAACGCACGGTTACATTTAAAAAACATAACTTACTAAAGGATAACTATGAATCCAATTTTGATTTAATCGTTTGCCGAAATGTGATGATTTACTTTACAGAAGAAGCGAAAGATCAAATTTATGAAAACTTCAGTAAAGCATTGCGCCCAGGTGGTATTTTATTTGTTGGTTCAACGGAACAAATTTTTAATCCAGCACGCTATGGTTTTGAAGTGGAGGATACATTCTTTTATCGAAAAAAATAATGGCATAAAAATGCGCTGTATGTGTGTTGCGAAAGTTTGGAGAGGAATCCACTTTTCAAACGAATAAAAAACGCTTTTCGTACAATTTGCGAATAGGCGTTTTTTTGTTCAATTTTGCTCGTACATGCCTGGTATTTTATCTTAAATGTTCAGAATGTTCTAAAATAGCTACATATCCGTATGGAAATGGTGCTGATATTTATCTTGAAATATGTTATAGTGAAAAATACATACTTTAGCGAGTTGAAGGGAGAAAGTGTTTAATGCGTTATTTAACAGCAGGTGAGTCACACGGACCACAATTAACAACAATTATAGAGGGGTTACCATCACTATTACCGGTGACAGCAGAAAAAATAAATTATGATTTAAAACGTCGACAAGGTGGACATGGACGAGGGCGTCGTATGCAAATTGAAACAGATACAGTCGAAATCGTTTCGGGCGTTCGCCACGGAAAAACATTAGGCTCTCCAGTAGCGCTTGTCGTAACAAATGATGATTGGAAGCACTGGACTAAAATTATGGGGGCTGCAGAATTACCAGAAGATATCGACCCATCGGAAATGAAGCGTCAAATTTCCCGTCCACGCCCAGGACATGCCGATTTAGTTGGTGGGATGAAATATGGTCACCGTGATTTACGCAATGTTCTAGAGCGTTCAAGCGCCCGTGAAACAACAGTGCGTGTAGCAGTTGGCTCTGTTGCCAAAGCTCTATTAAATGAGCTAGGCATTTCGATTGTTGCGCATGTGACGGAAATCGTAGGAATTAAAGCGGATCCAGCACTTCTTGAAGGAAAATCAGCAGACGAAATTCGTACGATTGTAGAAGAAGATCCTTGCTACTGTGTGGATCCAGAAGCATCGGCAAAAATGGTCGAAGCAATTGATGATGCGAAAAAAGCAGGCGATACAATTGGTGGGGTCGTTGAAGTCATTATAGAAGGATTACCAGCGGGCATTGGGTCTTATGTTCACTATGATCGTAAATTAGATGGGAAATTGGCTGCAGCGATGTTAAGTATCAACGCGTTTAAAGGTGTTGAGTTCGGCATCGGCTTTGAAATGGCCCGTAAAAAAGGTTCGGAAGTACATGATGAAATTATTTGGGATGAAGAAAATGGCTATACGCGCACGACAAACCGTCTAGGTGGCTTAGAAGGTGGGATGTCAACTGGAATGCCAATCGTTGTACGCGGTGTCATGAAACCGATCCCAACGCTATATAAACCGCTACAAAGTGTAGATATTGAAACGAAGGAACCATTTAAAGCAAGTGTTGAACGTTCAGATAGCTGTGCAGTACCAGCAGCGTCAATCGTGGCAGAACATGTTATTGCTTGGGAAATAGCGAGTGTTATTGTTGATCAATTCCACAGTGATCAATTCCCTCAATTAAAAGCACAAATTGATGCGATGCGTCAGTACACAAAGGAGTACTAATATGAAAATTCCAGTTCGTGCCGCATCTCATTCGTATGTAGTAACGATTGGGAATGGCATTTTACAAGATGTCGTGCAATCACATAAAACACTGTTTGAAACGGCAGATAAAATCATTGTATTAACGGATGAATTTGTTTGGGCGGCACAAAAGGAATATTTCGAAGCGAATTTTTCTTATTCCTTTGAAGTGCTTGTCATGCCCGCAGGAGAACAATGCAAAAGTTTTGAAAATTATCAGCTAACGCAAACATTTTTACTAGAAAAGAAATGTACGCGTAAATCCCTCGTTATTGCATTTGGTGGGGGTGCTGTAGGAGATTTAGCTGGATTTGTTGCCGCGACGTATATGCGCGGAATTCCGTTTATTCAAGTGCCAACGACGATTTTAGCTCATGACTCTGCAGTAGGTGGGAAGACAGCGATTAATCATCCGCATGGCAAAAATATGATTGGTGTGTTTTATCAGCCACAAGCGGTTATTTATGATACGAAATTTTTACGCAGTTTAAGTGAAAAAGAAGTACGTTCAGGAATGGCTGAAGTCATTAAACATGCGCTTATTTCCGATGCTAAGTGGGTGGAAGAATTAGTAGAAGGTCATTCCATTACAAATTTACCAGAGCAGTTGCTAGGAGATTATTTAGCACAAGGTATTCAAGTGAAGGCTGACATTGTGGAACAAGATGAGACGGAGCAATCCGTTCGTAAATATTTAAATTTAGGTCACACATATGGTCATGCAATCGAAGCGGCTGCGGGTTATGGCAAAGTCGCGCATGGTGAAGCAGTCATGATTGGTCTCATTTATAGTTTATTATTAAGTGAACGCCACGGAAAAATCGATCATGCCTTTACAAAGCGAATTTTACAATTTGCCATCGACAGTGGCTATCCGTTTGAAGCGGTTCAACAATTTACGTTTGAACAGCTTACGGACTATTTATTAAAAGATAAAAAGGCAGACTATGGTGTATTGCAGTTTGTTTTGTTAGAAACAGTTGGAAAACCATTTGTTCAAAAAATTGAGTTAGAAGAATGCGAAGAAATCGATAAACAGTTAAGACAATTACTAGTGGAGGTGCAAGCATGATTCGTGGAATACGTGGCGCAATTACGATTGATGAAGATAAAGCTGAGTTAGTATGGGAAGAGACAGCTAAGCTTGTACAAGAAGTAGTGAAACAAAATAAAGTAGATCCTTCAGATATTGCATCTGTTACCATTTCGACAACACCAGATATTCGCTCAGCATTCCCGGCGAAGTCTGTTCGTTCAATGGAAGATTGGCAATACGTACCGATCATGTGTATGCATGAGATGGATGTACCGGGTGGACTTCCGCTTTGTATTCGTGTGTTATTACATGTCAACACACATACACCACAGCATGAAATTCATCATATTTACTTAAAAGATGCCGTTAAATTACGACCAGATTTAGTGAAATAACAGCAAATTAAGAGGAGTCGGTCAAAGATGAAATGGAAACAACAATTACATGGGATGAAAGCTTACCAACCAGGTAAACCAATAGAAGAAGTAAAGAAACAGTTTGGATTAGATGAAGTTGTAAAACTTGCATCAAATGAAAATCCATTTGGTAGCTCACCAAAAGTAAAGGCATTTTTACAATCGGATGCATCTAATCATGCGATGTATCCTGATGGTTATGCACAAAACTTACGCACAAGCCTCGCCAATTTTTATGGAGTAGAAGAAGCGGAGTTAATTATCGGCAACGGCTCGGATGATTTAATCGCGATTATTACACGTGCGTTATTATATCCAGGAGTGAATACGGTCATGGCCGATCTATCGTTTTCTCAATATTGGCATAACGCAGAAATTGAAGGCGCAGAAGTACGGAAAATTCCGATGAATGATGGTGTGCATAATTTAGAAGCAATGCTTGAAGCGATTGATGAAAATACATCTGTAGTATGGGTTTGTAATCCTAACAATCCAACAGGAACAATTGTTTCAGATGAAGCGTTGCGTGCGTTTTTAGCCGCAGTACCAAAAGATGTTTTCATCGTATTAGACGAGGCGTACATAGAGTATGTCAATGATCCAACAACTGAAGACACATTGCATTATTTCCGAGAGTATTCGAATTTAATTTTATTGCGCACGTTTTCTAAAGCATATGGCTTAGCTTCATTCCGCGTAGGATATGGAATTGCGCAAGCAGAAGTGATTGCGAAGCTTGATCCAGTACGTGCCCCATTTAATAATACAATTTTAAGTCAAAAGGTTGCGCAAATAGCACTTGGCGACCAGGAATACATTGCAAGTTGCCGTGTGGCGAATGAAAAGGGCAAGCAGCAATTTGTCGCGTTTTGTGAGTCACAAGGGTTAAAGTATTTCCCTTCTCAAACGAACTTTATCATGTTTGAAGTGAAAATGAGTAGCCAAGTTGTGTTTGAAGAGATGATGAAGCGCGGATTTATTATTCGTAGTGGCGTGGCACTTGGTTTGGAAGGATTTATTCGTGTAACAATTGGTACCGAGCAGCAAAACGAAAAATTCCTACAATTGCTGTCTGAAGTTTTGAAAGAGCAAGGGGTTTTTGCATGACACGGAATGTTTTCGTAATCGGATTAGGGTTAATTGGTGGTTCGGTTGCATTAGCTCTGCAAAAGGCTCCGCATACGAAAGTGTTTGGCTATGACGCACATGAGCAAACGAGAGAATTAGCGAGCACGTTACATGTTGTACATGAAGTGGTAGAAGATCCAGTACAATTTGCTGAGCAGGCAGATGTTATTATTTTTGGGACACCCGTCAATATAACGCTCGATTTTATGGAGCAGCTAAAAAGTTGGAATTTAAAACGCAATGTCATTATTACGGATACTGGTAGTACGAAAGCCCGTATTATGGAAAAAGCGCTTGAATTAAGAGAATTGGGCATCACTTTTATTGGAGGGCATCCAATGGCGGGCTCACATAAAAGTGGGATCACAGCAGCGAAACCGTATTTATTGGAAAATGCCTATTATATGTTGACACCAACTGAAGGCGAAGAAATTGAACGAATTGCGGCGCTCGACGATTTATTAAAATTTACGCTCGGGAAAATGGTTGTAGTAGACGCTAAAGCGCATGATCATATGACAGCTGTTGTTAGCCATTTCCCACATATTGTTGCGGCTTCCTTAGTTCATCAATTGAACTTTGAGAAAAAAGCATTCCCAATGACGTCTTCTTTAGCGGCTGGGGGCTTCCGTGATATTACACGTATTGCTTCCTCCAATCCAACATTATGGCGTGATATTACATTACAAAATAAAAAAGAGTTAGTCGGACAATTGGATACGTGGCTAGATGAAATGGGACGTGTAAGGCAGCTGCTTGATCAAGGTGACGCGGAAGAAATTGAGCGCTACTTCTCTGACGCGAGAGACGTTCGTGATAAGCTGCCAGTTGCCAATGGTGCATTGTACATGCCTTATGACTTGTATGTGGATATTCCAGACTATCCAGGGGTTATTTCTGAAGTGACAGGTTACTTAGCGGAAGAAAAAATTAGTATTATCAATATTCGAATTGTTGAAACGCGAGTCGATGTGTTTGGTATTTTAGTAATCAGTTTCCAAACAAATGAAGACCGTGAACGTGCTGCAAAATGCATCGCGCAAAAAGCAAATTATGATACACATATATCTTAACGAACAACACATCTCGCTAAAATAACTTGCGAGATGTATTTTTTCTAGGGAGGGATTGTTATGAGTTCAAAAGTAATGCAATACAAGGAGCCAGCACTTCAAGGGGAAATAACGATACCTGGTGATAAATCAGTTTCGCACAGATCAATTATGTTTGGTTCAATCGCACAAGGAAAAACAACTGTTTCTGGTTTTTTACTTGGAGAAGATTGTTTAGATACAATTGATTGTTTCCAAAAGCTCGGTGTCGACATACAAGTAAATGGAACAGATGTCACGATTGAAAGCCCTGGAATGGATCATTGGAAAGAGCCGAGTGAAGTGTTATATACCGGAAACTCAGGTACGACAACGCGGCTTATGCTAGGAATTTTAGCGGGTACAAACGTGCATACGATCATGACAGGTGATGCATCAATTGGGAAACGACCTATGCGACGCGTAACGGATCCATTACGTCAAATGGGTGCGCAAATTGCAGGTCGAGAAAATGGCCAATACACACCGCTAGCGATACAAGGAACAGCTTTGCAAGCAATTGATTACACAATGCCTGTCGCGAGTGCACAAGTAAAATCTGCGGTTCTATTAGCGGGCTTACGCGCACAAGGAACGACAATTGTGCGTGAAAGTGAAGTGTCACGTGATCACACAGAACGCATGCTACGTCAATTTGGCGCGGAGATTACATCGGAGCAAGGGGTCGTATCATTTGAAGGTGGACAGCAGCTTACAGGCACGCACGTCGACGTTCCAGGGGATATTTCTTCCGCGGCCTTCTTTTTAGTTGCTGGAGCGATTGCGAAAGATAGCCATATCACCTTGAAAAATGTCGGGGTAAATGAAACGCGAAATGGCATTCTTGAAGTGCTTCAAAACATGGGGGCAAAAATGGAAATCGAGCTGAATGACGAAAATGCAGCTGAGCCAACAGCGACAATTACGATTGCCACTTCAAATTTAACAGGAACGAGCATTGAAGGGGCGATTATTCCTCGACTAATTGATGAAATTCCGATTTTAGCGTTATTAGCAACACAGGCAACGGGAAAAACGATTATTAAAGATGCAGAAGAGTTAAAGGTAAAAGAAACAAATCGCATTGATGCGGTCGTAGCGGAATTAAAAAAACTAGGCGCACAAATTGAAGCGACAAGTGATGGCATGATTATTGAAGGGCCTACGAAATTACACGGGGCAAGTTTAAAATCCTATGGCGATCATCGAATCGGTATGATGGCAGCCATTGCAGCAATAGTAACAGACGGAGCTATTGAGCTGGATGACGCAGAGTGCATCGCCGTATCGTATCCAACATTTTTTGAACATGTCGAGCATTTGAAAACCAAGTAAACGAATAAAAAGTCATTTTGATGCATGGTCAGGATGGCTTTTTGTACTACATACAACAGGACATACTTATAGGTACTAGGTGCTAAGGATAGCTATACTAAATTGAAAGTCGTTCAAAATCGGATTTTTACGTTAAAATAAATCCTTTTTCTTGTGAAGCATGGGAATGTCATGTAGCATAATATTGAAAAAGTAGGAAAAGGTGAATGACAAAATGAATGAATTATTACAAGCAATCCAAGAAGGAAATATCGAACAAATTGACCTTCTCCTAGAAACATTTTTAATAAATAGTGAACCTTCCGAGCAATATGAGATTGCAGAAGCGTTGATGCATTTTGGTTTTTTAAATGAAGCCAACCGAGTATTTGAACATTTACAATTTTTATTCCCTGAAGAGGATCAAATAGCGATAGATAAAGCTTCAGTCCTTATTGAAATGGGCGAAGAAGACGAGGCACTTCATTTATTGATGGGGATAAGCGATGAAGCACCCGAATATCCACAGGCATTATTAGTTCTTGCGGATTATTATCAAATGCAGGGGTTATATGAAGTAGCAGAACAGCGCATTAATGAAGCACTGCAACTAGTGCCAACAGAACCGCTATTACAATTTGCGAAAGCGGAACTCCTTTTTGAAACGGGGCGTTTTTCAGAAGCAGCGCGCATTTATGAGGAGCTTTATACAATTGATAAAAAATTCGCCGGAGTACTATTGGCGCAAAGATTAGCGGAAGTATATCGCGCAGGTGCAGGCTATGAGACGGCACTTGAATATTATATGGAAGCGCTTGAAGAAGAAGTAACACCAGATTTACTATTTGGTTCGGGTTACGCTGCTTTCCAAATACAAAAATATGAATTAGCGATTAAACAGCTGGAAGATTTAAAAGAATTGGATCCAGATTATTTCTCAGCGTATTTATTATTAGCGGATAGTTATGCCATGCAAGACGATAATGTACGCGCATTAAAGGTAATAAAAGAAGGAATCAAGCGTGATGAATATGATAAATCCTTCTTTTTATTTGCTGGAAAAATGGCGTTAAAAAATAGTCAACCCGATGAGGCAATCGGCTTTTTAACAGAAGCAATTGCGCTAGACCCTGAATACATGGAGGCAATTTTAGTCCTCATGTCCGTCTATAGTTCACAAGACAAATATGAAGAGGTCATTGATTTATTTGAACAGCTGCAACAAAATGAATTTGAGTGGGTATCACTATATCCATTTGTTGCGCATGCGTATAATATAAATGAACAGTTTGTAAAAGCATATGAAATTTACAAACTTGCATATATTGAATTCAAAGACGATGAGGAATTTTTAGAAAAATATTGCTTATTCTTATTGGAAGATGGCAAGCAAGCCGAAGCAAAACGGATTGCCGAGCAACTGGTGGAATTACAGCCAACTGAACAGCAATGGCTTGATTTATTGGATCGCTTTGAATAGAAGGAGGATATAATGGTGACTTACTCCGTACCACTAAATGATAAGAAAGTATTCATTAAATGGTTCTTGAAAAATTTTCAATTAAAGCGTAGGGAAGGGGTTTGGATTTTAAATTATTTGCTTAGCAACGATGAATTGCTATCGAATATTCATTTTGTTGATGATGCACATTATTGTCCAAGGGCCATTGTCATGTCGACAGTCGAAACAACAGCTATTCCATTCCGATTTTATAAAAAAAATATTATGACGTCAGATGCGGAAAAATCGTTTCATGATTTGCGATTAAATCCCCAAGAATTAATGTATGTTCAATTAAATTTTCCAAATGTTCCACCGAACCCTGTGTATTTAGCTGTGTTGGAGGAAAATCCATATATGCCAAAAGATTTAGTCATCCATGAAAAAGATCGTCTAGCTGCACAACGATTATTGGAAAACAGTGTTATGGCATTCCAAGAACAGCAACTTTTACGGGACATTGATGAAGCATTGGACGCAGGGGATAAAGAGAAGTTTTTTGAGCTATCAAACTTATTGCAAGCTTTAAAGGTTATTAATAAATAGCTTTTTTCTAGTAAGTAAGAAATATAAACTTTGAGGGAATCCAAACTAAAAGGACATTACCTTACGTAATTTTTGTGAGGGGATGTCCTTTTGTCTATGTTATAAAATGGTACAACACCAAAATCTGTTCTTGTGATAAAATCACGAAGTTTTGCAAAATAATTCCTTTACGAATACTAAAACATTGAATTATTGCATTAGTAACCGATGAAAATCATTGGAGAGTTTTTTGGGACGGATGAATTGTCTATTAATGGAGTGAAAATGCCTATTATCACTCACCGATTAAAAATTGGATGAAGTATAAGGGAAATCTGCCTAAGAATGCGCCGCCTCCCACGGCAAGCTGCGCAATAAATGCGGAGAGTTTCGGTAGGGAAATGTTATAAAAGCTGGCCTGCTACATGCGCACAAAGCGGTGTGACTCACGTACTTAGCCAGCCTAAACAAGCACGCACTTTATTAGTAATCTTACTTTTGTAGAAGGGTATTCTATATAGTCAAGCATGTACTTTGGTCAAGAGCCAAAAAATAATAGAAAATTTTAATATGATGAAGCACCTAATTCGAGTTTAGGAAAATAAACTTGGTTATCTACATATGCTTTTTGTATTTAAAATAGGAGGATATTTAATGAATTTCAATGTAAAGGATATTGAACAATTTCAAACACAAAAACAATTTATTGATACGGCTATCGTGCCATTAATGCAATTAAACCTATCGGACGAAGGTATGAAACAGAGTAGCTCAGCGGTAGAATATTTAATGACATTAACAATGTTTATCGAACAGCAGTTTAGAGGTAGAGTAATGTTAATGCCGCCATTTTCATATACAGACCGAACAAAAAATGAATTATTACCGATGCAATTGCAAGAGGAATTACATAGTACGGGTTTTAAATCTGTCATTTTTATTACATGTGACCATTTTTGGTCAAAGAAAAATGAAAATTTAAACGTTTTATGGCTACCAGCAATTCCATTGGAATCTATGGATAAAACGGTTAAACAACGCATTTTAGAAGACCAGCTAAAGCAAATAATTCCGGTTTTAACAGAAGCATGGGTATAATATGATTCCATAGTTTCATGAAATGTTCACAAAGTCGCCAAATGAAATGAAAGCGTTATTGACCAACCTATTTTATTGATATATCATAGATATGTCCTAGTTATTTACTATTTATGAAAGTATATGTCCAATGGGCTGACCTTTTAGTAAGAGGGGGGAAAAGAATGAGTAATAATCGAGTTACACGACGTCAATTTTTGACTTACACAATTACTGGTGTAGGTGGATTTATGGCGGCTGGTATGCTAATGCCAATGGTTCGTTTTGCAATTGACCCAGTTCTTCAGACGAAGGCAGAAGGGAATCTTGTATTAACAAGTCAAAAAATTGCTGATATTACAGATGTACCTGTAAAGGTGGACTTTACGTTCGAACAAACGGACGGATGGTATAAATCAGATGTAACAGAAGCAGCATGGGTATATCACGACGGCAATGAAATCGTAGCATTATCACCCGTATGTAAACATTTAGGCTGTACTGTAAACTGGGAAGGTGACCCAGCACATGCAAATCAATTCTTCTGCGCATGTCATGCAGGACGTTACGAGAAAAACGGTAAAAATGTAAAAGGTACACCACCACTTGGGCCGCTTGATCAATATGAAGTGGCAGAAAAAGATGGTTACTTAATGCTTGGGAAAAAAATCGCAAACACTTTCAGTTAATAAGTTAGGGGGTACGACACAGTGCTAAATAAAATTTATGATTGGGTCGATGAGCGTTTAGATATTACTCCTATTTGGCGTGATATTGCCGACCACGAAGTGCCAGAGCACGTTAACCCTGCACATCACTTTTCAGCATTCGTTTACTGTTTCGGTGGATTAACATTCTTCATTACAGTAATACAAATTCTATCAGGTATGTTCTTAACAATGTATTATGTACCAGACGTAGAAAATGCTTGGAAATCAGTTTACTATTTACAAAACGAAGTAGCATTCGGTGAAATCGTTCGTGGTATGCACCACTGGGGGGCTTCATTAGTAATCGTAATGATGTTCTTACATACGCTTCGTGTATTCTTCACTGGTTCATATAAAAAACCTCGTGAGTTAAACTGGTTAGTAGGTGTAGGTATCTTTGCAATTATGTTAGGTTTAGGTTTCACAGGGTATTTATTACCTTGGGATATGAAAGCGTTATTTGCAACGAAAGTAGGTATTGAAATTGCCGCTTCGATGCCATTTATTGGTGGAATGATTAAAACGTTACTTGCAGGGGATGCAACAATCCTTGGTGCACAAACGTTAACTCGTTTCTTTGCAATTCACGTATTCTTCTTACCAGCAGCATTATTTGCATTATTGGCAGCTCACTTTATTATGATCCGCCGACAAGGTATTTCAGGTCCACTTTGATCTGAAACCAACTGTATGATTTACTAAAGGAGGGGACACTATGCAACGCGGAAAAGGTATGAAATTCGTAGGCGATTCACGTGTAAAAGCGAACAATCGTATGCCGAATGTGCCAAAAGATTATTCCGAGTATCCAGGTAAAACAGAAGCTTTCTGGCCAGACTTTTTATTAAAAGAATGGATGGTTGGTGCGGTATTCTTAATTGGATATTTACTATTAACTGTCGCTCACCCTTCACCACTTGAAGGACCGGCAGACCCAACAAATGCATCATATATTCCGTTACCGGACTGGTACTTCTTATCAATGTACCAATTATTAAAATATTCTTTTGCATCAGGTCCATATAACCTTATCGGGGCAGCAATTATTCCAGGTATTGCATTTGGAGCTTTAGCATTAGTACCATTTTTAGATACAACGCCAGAGCGTCGTCCATCTAAACGTCCATTACCAACAGCATTCATGTTATTAGCAATCGCTGCACTTATTTATACAACTTGGGAATCTGTTGCAGCAACGAACTGGGAAGCTGTTAAAGCGCAAGGTGTTATTTCAGACAAGCATTTAGGTTTATTACCGGATGTTGAAGTTGATGAAACTTCTGAAGGTTATGAAATTTTCCAAGCACAAGCTTCTTGTATTGGATGTCACGGTGGCGACTTAGCTGGTGTGTCTGGTCCAATGTTACTAGGTAATGAATTAACAGCTGAAGAAGTATCTGAAGTAATCGCAAATGGTCGTGGTGGTATGCCAGCAGGAACATTTAGTGGTACTGATGAAGAGCTTCAAGTATTATCTGAATTCATTGCAGGTTTAAAAGAAAAATAAGCATTATGTGAGGGCCAGAGTTTTGGCTCTCTTTTTTGATTGCTAATAATGACTGTCCGTATATTAAAGGACGAAGCACATGTTAAAAAGTTGCGCAATGTACATAATAAATTAAAACATTAATCAAAAGTTGCATTTTCCACGAATGTGGGCAAAAATGAAACTTATTGAAAACTTTTTCGTATAAAGTAGGGGAGAAAATAATGAAAGCATATATGACACAATGGTGGTATTTGTTAAATCACAAAGCTTTTTTATTTTTACTTTTAGTCATTAATATTTTGGGAACGATATATGGATACTATTGGTATGGTAGTCAACTTGCTGATACTAAGCCGATTTTCTATATTTTCGTACCGGATTCTCCAACGGCAAGTCTCTTTTTCTGTTTTGTACTAGTTGGATGGTTACTTGGTAAGCATTTTAAATTAATGGAAGTATTAGCTTTAATTACATTAGTTAAGTATGGGCTTTGGGCAGTTGTGATGAATTTGCTCACACTAGCTGAAACGGGTGAATTAGGTGGGCAGGGATGGATGCTTGTTGCCTCACATTTTATGATGGCTGTGCAAGCTGTACTTTATTTACCAAAATACCGATTTGAACTATGGCATGTAATAGTGGCTGCTATTTGGACGCTTCACAATGATATTATTGACTACTTATTTGGGCAGATGCCATTTTATCGTGTAATCTATCAATATCCGAGCGAAATTGGTTATTTTACATTTTGGCTATCTATTGCATGTATAATGCTCGCTTTTTTCGAAAGTCGCAAGCGTGAATATTTGCAACGACTGTAAAAACTATTTAATATTGAGTATGAATTGTAAGAAATAGAAGGGATGTTCAATTAAATGGGAATGTATATTGTTTACTTTGCGATTATTATGTTACTACCGCTATACGCTCAGATGAAAGTTAAGAGCACGTATAAAAAATTCGCACAAGTACCAGCACAAAAAGGAATGACGGGTGCACAGGTAGCACGTCAAATATTAGATCAACATGGTTTATCAGATGTTCGTGTCGTGCCTACACAAGGGGTTTTAGCGGATCATTACAATCCTGCTACGAAGACAGTCGCACTATCTGAAGATAATTATTATAACTCTTCAATCGCAGGAACAGCTGTTGCTGCGCACGAAGTTGGTCATGCGCTTCAACATGCGGAAGCATACTCGTTCTTAACATTACGTGCAAAATTAGTACCAGTAGCAAATATTTCTTCGAATGCGTCTTGGATTTTTGTACTTATTGGTATTTTGGCTACTAATCCAACTTTCCTTTTACTAGGTATTGCTTTATTAGCAGCTGGTGTTGTATTCCAAATCGTTACATTACCTGTTGAGTTTGATGCGTCAAAGCGTGCGATGAATGAAGTTGTTTCGTTAGGTATTATCGGAAATAACGAAGAACGTTCAGCTCGCAAAGTATTAAATGCAGCAGCAATGACATATGTAGCTGCGGCTGCAGTAGCAGTTCTTGAGTTAGTGCGTTTAATTTTAATTTACACAGGCATGAATAATTCGGACGATTAATCTACCGGAAAATAAAAAGGGGTGTTAGGCAGTTAAAAGCCTAACACCTTTTTGCTATTGAATTTATCTTGTCCGGTAACATTTCATATCGGTGGGGGTATAAATAAACGATTTCCGACTAAGTAGATGCTAACCTAAGATAAAACATTGGTATATTAAAAGGTAAATTCATTAATACTAGGTCCCAATTTAGTGTAAAATATAATATAAGTGTGATTCCGCTAATTCCATCTTATTATGTTTCAATTTTTGAATTTTGACAACAAGTAGTGAAATCGATACGATGAAAAGTAGTATTTTAAAATAAATAAAAAATAATTGTATACATAGTTGAAAAGGAGTTTTTAGTTATGACAATCAAAGTAGCAATCGCCGGTGCAAGAGGGAAAATGGGGGTAGGGGCCGTTCATACAATGATGAAGCAAGACGGTATGGATTTAGTCGCTGTTTTAGATTATAAAAATGGTGCGGCAACATTAGGTGGATTAGATTTATTTCCGGATCATTATACGGCGCCAATTTATACTGATTTTGAGCGATTAGTGGCAGAAACAAATCCGGATGTATTTTTGGATTTAACAAGTCCGGAATCGGTATATGAGCATACGAAACAAGCGTTGCAATATAATGTGCGTCCTGTTGTTGGTACGACAGGTTTTACAGAGGCACAGCTTGAAGAGTTAACGGAATTAGCAAATGACAAAAATTTGGGTTGTATTATTGCCCCGAATTTCGCAATTGGTGCGATTTTAATGATGAAATTTGCGAAAGAGGCTGCCAAGTATTTCCCTGATGTTGAAATTATTGAAATGCATCATGATAGAAAACTGGATGCACCGTCTGGGACAGGCATTAAAACAGCACAAATGATTAGTGAAGTGCGTGCGGAAAAACAACAAGGTCACCCGAATGAAAAAGAAACACATACAGGTGCAAGAGGGGCCAATTATGATGGCATGCATATCCATTCTGTCCGTTTACCAGGATTAGTGGCACATCAACAAGTCATGTTTGGTGGAAATGGTGAATTACTAACAATTCGACATGATTCATTAAATCGTGAAAGTTTCATGGGCGGTATTACGTTTTGTGTAGAAGAGGTTATGAAAAGAGATACATTAATTTACGGTTTAGAAAATATTATTTAAAGAATGGAATGAATCCTATGAAAATCGCATTAATCGCACATGATCAAAAAAAGGATAATTTAATCCAATTTGCAATCGCATACCGTGATATTTTAGCGCAGCATGAGTTATTTGCAACTGGTACGACCGGTACAATGATTAATACAGAAACTGGTCTACCAATCACGCTATTCCGTTCGGGTCCTTTAGGTGGGGATCAACAAATTGGGGCAATGATTGCAAATGATGAGATGGATATGGTGTTTTTCTTCCGTGATCCATTAACGGCACAGCCACATGAACCAGATGTGATGGCGCTCGTTCGATTATGTGACCTTTACCACATTCCATTAGCGACGAATATGGGCACAGCAGAAATCATTCTGAAAGGTTTACAAGAAGGTTTTGTTGATTGGAGAAAACTGAAAGAGCGCAGACAATAAGCAAAACATTTCATTGAAAGTCAGAAAGGAAGAAGAGGCGAATGCGAAAATTAAAAATTGGTATTACATGCTATCCCACAGTTGGCGGTTCTGGCGTAATTGCAACTGAACTGGGCAAAATGTTAGCTGAACGTGGACATGAAATTCATTTCATTACATCGAGTGTACCATTCCGATTAAATAAAATTTATCCAAACGTCTTTTTTCATGAAGTGGAAGTAAGTAATTATTCCGTTTTTCAATATCCGCCATATGATATAGCCCTTGCTAGTAAGATGGCGAATGTCATTAAGGAAGAGAAATTGGATATTTTACATGTACATTATGCCATTCCGCATGCAGTTTGCGCAGTTTTGGCACGCGATATGAGCGGCGAAAATATTGGGATTGTGACAACGCTTCATGGAACGGATATTTCGGTATTAGGGGAGGATTCAACGCTTGCTCCTGCTATCAAATATGGCATTGATAAATCCGATGCGGTAACGGCCGTTTCGAATTCATTAAAGCAACAAACGTATGAATTAATTGATACGAATGTACCGATTGAAGCGATTTATAATTTTGTGGATGGCAATGTGTTTCGTCCCGTGGATGCAGGTAATCTAAAAGAACAATTCGGCATCGCTAAAGAGGAGCGAGTGCTGATTCATGTCTCAAACTTTAGGAAAATAAAAAATTTACCAGATGTTGTCGAATCATTTTTAAAAATTCGTGAAGCCATGCCTGCTAAATTATTATTAGTTGGGGATGGACCTGAAAAACAACGCGTATTGGAAATTGTCAAGGAATCTCCGTATGAGTGTGATATTTTATTTTTAGGAAAGCAAGAAAATATTACGGAATTATTTGCGATTAGTGATTTGAAACTGCTTCTATCAGAAAAAGAATCATTTGGCCTAGTTTTACTGGAAGCAATGGCGTGTGGTGTGCCGGGTATTGGTACGGCAATCGGAGGAATTCCAGAAGTAATTGAACATGGGGTGAATGGCTATTTAGTGGAGCTGGGTGATACAGACGCGGTAGCAAGCTATGCCATCGAATTATTAAAAGACGAACAAAAATTAGCCGCATTCCGTCAATCTGCACTAGATGCAGTCCAAAATAAATTTCATCAAGATTCGATTATCGAGCAGTATGAACAAATTTATGAACGATTGGCGGCAGCAAAATGAAGTTTCCAAAACAATGGAAATCCGCAATAGACGTCATTACAAAGATAGAAAATGCGGGTTATGAAGCATTTATAGTCGGTGGTGCTGTTCGCGATTATTATTTACAAAAGGACAGTTCGGATGTGGATGTTGCGACGAGTGCATTACCGCAAGAAGTGCAAGCCATTTTTTCACAAACGGTGGATGTCGGAATTGATCATGGAACGGTTTTAGTACTTGATTGCGGAGAACCAATTGAAGTGACAACGTACCGCACAGAATCTACATATAGCGATCATCGCAGACCGGATGAAGTGAATTTTGTACGGGATTTGCCTGAGGATTTAAAGCGTAGAGATTTTACGATGAATGCGATGGCGCTTCGTAACAGTGGGGAGTTCGTCGATTTATTTAATGGACGTCAAGATATTGATGCTCAGATTATTCGAGCCGTGGGAGTTGCTGAGGAGCGTTTTCAAGAAGATGCATTGCGTATGCTAAGGGCGATTCGATTTAGTGCACAAATGGATTTTTCGATTGAAGAAAATACGTTAAAAGCGATTCAAAATCAAGTAGAGTCTATCAAATTTATTGCCATGGAACGGATTCAAGTGGAGATTTCTAAAATTTGGACTTCACCAAATTCAGTGCGAGCGATTCATTATATCCAGTGGTCACAGCTCGATGCTTATTTACCAGGCGAATTTGATGCAATTGAATGGGAAACGTTTCAGTCGATGAACCGACAAGTAGGCTGGGCTTATTTTTGTTTAGTAAATGGGCATGATGTGGCATTACTATCTGCATACCGTTGCTCAAATAAGGATAAGCAATTTGTCAAACAAGTGCTTCTAGCGTATGAAAAGCTGCAAAATGAGGGCTGGCAACGAATGGATTATTTACAATTTGAGTTGGAGATTTTGCATACAGCACATCTTTTTGCGACTTGGCAATTTGTCCCGACGACGATTTCCTTTGAACAAATCGAAAAAATGAAGCATTCCTTGCCAATCCAACATAAAAGTGAACTTGCCATCAGTGGAAAAGACTTACTGCAATGGACGTCCAATAAAGCAGGACCATGGTTACAAACGACATTGCAAGCGGCTTTGTCAGCGGTCGTTAATGGTCAAGTAACAAATGATAAAGAACAGTTAAAGGAATGGTTTCATGCATTTAACGATGAAGGATGAAATATTACAACGTTTTTTAAAAGCAAATGGTGAGCCAATTTCAGGGCAGCAGCTCGCGGATGATTTTCAAGTTTCGCGTACAGCGGTTTGGAAACATATGCAAACGCTCCAACAGGAAGGTTACGAATTTGAGACGATTAAGAAGCGTGGCTATCAACTATTGAGTGTTCCCGATAAAGTGGATGTAGGTCAATTAAAGCAATTATTACAAACAGAGCGCTACGGTCAAACAATTCATTACTTCGACAAGGTAGATTCGACACAGCTCGTTGCCCATGAACTTGTTCGTGCAGGGGCAAAAGATGGCACGATTGTTATCGCGGAACATCAAACGACAGGTCGTGGTCGTATGTTACGGGAGTGGGAATCAACAAAAGGGAAGGGCATTTGGATGACGATCATTATTCGTCCAACAATTCCCCCACATCAAGCACCGCAATTTACGCTTGTGGCGGCTGTTGCAATTGTTAATGCAATGAAGGCGATGTTCAAAAACTTTACCCCCGAAATTAAATGGCCCAATGATATTTTGATTAATGGAAAAAAATCGACAGGCATCTTAACAGAAATGATTGCTGAGGCAGATCAAGTGCAAGCGTTATTAATCGGCATTGGCATTAACGTCAATCAGCAAATAGCGGATTTTCCTGACGAGCTTCAGTCCATTGCTACGTCCGTTTCGATTGGTGAAGGGGAACAAGTTGACCGTGTGCAGCTTGTAGCTAATGTCCTGCAATTTTTGGAGAATTATAGCGATCATTATGTCAAACATGGTTTTCAATTTATTAAAGAGCTGTGGGAACAGTCTTCTGGAACACTTGGTAAACAAGTAAAAGCGACGAGTTTGCGTGAAGTTGTGGAAGGGGAGGCCATCCGAATAACGGAAAATGGCGTCCTCGAAATTCGCCAAGCAAACGGTGAAATTAAAGGCGTTTATTCAGCGGATATTGAAATTTTAGGTGACTAAGTAAGATCCTAAGAAATCATTGTGTGATATGCGCTGAATTAAATTAAATACTGTACGTTTTCTTCCAAACTTGTTATAGTGAATTTAGGACAATATCTAATTTTTGGAACCTTAATGGATTCAATAGAATTGTACCTAATTAGCAAGACAAGTGAACGATAATAAAATATCTGCCTTGATCTGTATGGACAGGGACGGAAGAAAACACGCGTTTAAAAAATTTTTTCTCGTAAGACGCTACCCTTCTGTCTAATTTTAGATAGAAGGGTATTTTTGTTTTCTTCCTTATAAAAAGGAGGAGTAACATGAAGTCAACAACACAGTTTATCAAAATGAAAGAACACGGTGAGAAAATTGTCATGATTACCGCGTATGACTATCCGGGAGCAAAATTTTCAGAAGCAGCGGATGTCGATATGATTTTAGTTGGTGATTCTTTAGGTATGGTTGTACTTGGCTATGATTCTACAATGCCTGTTACAGTGGACGATATGATTCATCATAGTAAAGCCGTTCGTCGTGGCGCGCAAAATACGTTTATCATCGTCGATATGCCTTTTGGTACGTATCATGGCGATCCAAATGATTCATTAAAAACAGCAGTACGCATCATGCAGGAAACCAATGCCAATGCAGTCAAGGTCGAGGGCGCTGGGGAAGTCCTAAAAGTGATTGAAAAGCTGACGCAAGCGGGGATTCCTGTCGTGGCCCATTTAGGTTTACTTCCACAATCAGCAGGTGTATTAGGTGGCTATAAGGTGCAAGGGAAAACAGCGGAGCAAGCAGAAAAATTATTGCAAGATGCCCGTGCAGTGGAGCAAGCGGGTGCATGTGCGCTTGTATTAGAATGTATTCCTCACCAACTAACGCAGGCTGTATCCAACATTTTAACGATCCCTACAATCGGTATTGGTGCAGGAATTGAAGCAGATGGACAGGTGCTTGTCTACCATGATTTATTGCAATATGGAAATCATCATATACCTAAATTTGTTGAAGGATTTTCCCAGGTCGGTGATGAGATTGAGCGCGGCATAATGGCTTATACAAAAGCTGTAAGGGATGCGACTTTCCCGACTTTAGCCCATAGCTTTACGATGAAAGAAGAGGAATTAACGCAATTGTATGGGGGCGTAAAAAAATGAACGTAATCCATACAATTGAAGAATTAAGAGCGATTATTTTAGAAAACAAGCAAAAAGGAAAGCGCATTGGACTTGTGCCAACAATGGGTTTTTTACACGAAGGACATTTAACACTTGCGACACAAGCACGTGCAGAAAATGATGTTGTCATGATGAGTATTTTTGTCAATCCAACACAATTTGGTCCAAATGAGGACTTTGCATCCTACCCGCGCGATTTACAGCGGGATACAAAGTTGGCAGCATCGGTAGGGGTAGATGTTATTTTTGCTCCTTCAGTTGAAGAAATGTATCCACATGATGGGGGCATCTACATTCGAGCTGGTCAGCAAGCGACCGTATTATGCGGAGCAAGTCGCCCGAGTCATTTTGATGGTGTGCTACAAGTCGTTGCTAAATTATTTAATCTTTTTCAACCAGATTTTGCTTACTTTGGCCAAAAAGATGCACAACAAGTGGCAATCATTCAAACGATGGTACGCGATTATAATTTTCCTGTAGAACTGCGGATTATCCCGGTTATACGTGAAGAGGATGGACTTGCGAAATCGAGTCGTAATGTATATTTATCCGCAACCGAGCGTGCACAAGCACCAGCCATTCAGCAAGCTTTGCAATTAGCGAAACAAGAATTAATGGCATCGGGAAATGTTGAACAAAGCATACAGCTAGCGAAGAGAATTGTAGAAGCGAATTTGGAAGGGAAAACCGATTATTTGACGTTCCTATCGTATCCAGATTTAACTGAAGTGACGGCAGAAACCCAGCAGGTGCTACTTGCTGCGGCTGTATATATTGGTAAAACACGCTTAATTGATAATGTCATCTTTTCGTTAAAAGGAGAACCAGCTTATGTTTAGAATGATGATGAATAGTAAAATACACCGTGCGCAAGTGACACAGGCCGATTTAAATTATGTCGGCTCGATTACAATTGATCAAAATATTTTGGATGCGGTCGGTATGCTACCAAACGAAAAAGTGCATATCGTCAATAATAATAATGGTGCACGATTTGAAACGTATATTATTGCAGGTGTGCGCGGTTCAGGTGTGATTTGCGTGAACGGTGCTGCTGCACGACTTGTTCAAAAGGGCGATATTGTCATTATTATTTCCTATGTGTATGTGGATAATAAAGAAGTAGCCGATCACCATCCGACCGTGGCGATTATGGGGGAAAATAATGTGATTGAGCAAATGATTGACTACGAGCCCGAAGCAACTGTAATGTAATATTCATATAAAAAGGAGCTATTTTGATGGGAAATCAAAGTAGCTCTTTTTTTTGTGGAGTTGTGTCTGGTAAATTACAAATATTACATTTATGGGAAAACCGAAATAATTTGTAATTTGCAAAAAATATCCCTGTAATATTTCTGAAATATTAATTGAGTAAACTGTAAAGAGTTAGTATTTGTTAAAAGTACAAATGAGACGGGGGAAAAGACTTAAATGTTTCTAAAAAAAATGATTTTAAGCCTAGCCTTAATTTTAGTTAGTACGGCAATAATGGGCCAAACAACAAGTGCAGCTACAGATACAGATGAAAAACTTGAAGATTATGAAGTAGTTAAAACATTGAATGTTGAAGCAAGTGCATTTACGGCAAACTGTTCAGGTTGCGCGGGTAAAACGGCTTATGGCATTAATTTAAAGGAAAATCCAGACATAAAATTAATCGCAGTCGACCCAAAAGTCATTCCACTTGGTACGAAAGTATGGGTTGAAGGATATGGAATTGCCATTGCGGGTGATACAGGTGGTTCAATTAAAGGAAACAAAATTGATATTTTTGTGAAAACAAAAACAATTGCTTATAATTGGGGTAGAAAAACGGTGGAAATTAAAATCTTAAAATAAATTAGTAAAACACAATGGAAGATAGACTCTTCTGTTGTGTTTTTTTGGTAAAATCAAAATAAAATGAAAATCGGAGGGAAGATAGATGAAGCAAACTGTATTATGTATCGGGGAATTATTAATCGATTTTTTTTGCCAGCAAGTTGAAACCGATTTACAGCATGGTAAAACGTTTGAAAAACATGCAGGGGGTGCTCCAGCTAATGTGTGTACAGCCATTGTGAAGTTAGGTGGACGAGCAGAATTTTGTGGCAAAGTTGGAGCAGATGGGTTTGGTCATTTTTTAGAAAGCATATTAATAGAAGCAGGTGTTGGTGTGTCGCATTTAGTAAAAGACGCACAAACTCCGACAACGTTAGCTTTTGTTTCACGCAAAAAAGATGGGGAACGCGATTTCCAATTTTTTCGTGGGGCAGATGAGCAATTGCAGAAAAAAGATATCGCAATCGAAATGCTGAAGGACTATCCAATTTGCCATTTTGGCTCTGCGACCGCGTTATTATCACCACCATTTTGTGATGTATATCGAGAGGTTTTTGAAGAGGCGGTTCAACAGCAACATTTTGTCTCATTCGATCCCAACTACCGAGCGGATTTATGGCCAAATCAACAACGCGATTTTGTTGAGAAATGCAAGTCGTATATTGAAAAGGCGGATTTCATCAAGGTGAGTGAAGAAGAATTATTTATTTTAACGAATGAAAAAAAAATCAACACTGCGACTGAGAAATTATTTGAAATGGGGGCGAACTTAATCGCTGTGACACGAGGGAGTAAAGGAACCCTTATAACGAATGGTAAGCAATCGATGCAAGTGCCATCAATTCCAGTGCATTCAGTGGATTCTACCGGAGCAGGTGATGCATTTGTTGGGGCGATGCTCTTTCAATTTAGTTCACTAACAAACCCTAAGCATGTTGATTTTGAAACAGTGTGTGAGATGGTGCAATTTGCGAATCATGTAGGGGCCATTGTTTGTGAAAAGGTTGGAGCGATTGCTGCATTACCTACTTATGAAGAAGTTCTATTGAGGAGAAATTAACAATACAAACCCCCATAGGACTACTCAAAAAGAGTAATCCTATGGGGGTTTTGCTCTTAACTCCAATTCGTTTCATAAGCTCGAACTGGATTATTCGGATTTGTGGGTGATTATCCTATAAAAATGATGGTGTGGATGGACATGATAATGAGATGCTCGGTTGCAATAACTTACATGAAACTGTGTTTTAGTTATTTTTTATTCGCGTACTTTTCGAGAAAAATCACATATGTGATGTCTTATTATTCGATTGTAATACCTGCACTTGCAGTACCTGTCATTACCTGAACTACTGTAACTCCTGACACAGTAATTGAAAACACCATTACTAAACGGTCACCCTGTGCTACAGGGATTGGCGCGAGATTCGCTGAAGCAGCAAAAATTTGACCTACAGCTATTGCACCTGTAGCTGATGGAGTTAAATTAACAGATGCATCTGTAGCAGTGTAGATAGCACTATTCCCAGTTGCTTTATAGATTCGAGCATTGATTGTAGTTGTTCCAGCAAGGTTAACGCCTACTAACTCTTTAAAGGAAGCAGAAATAGCCGTAATATTACCGTCACGTGGAACTACGAAAGCTTCAGTTACAATTGCAGATAAATCTATCGTATTGCCTAGAATAGCTACACCAGGAGTCGCAGTACCAAATCCGATTTGCTGAGATACACTAACTACACCACCTGCAACCGTAGCTAATGCGACTTGTGTTAGCCCAGAAGAGAAAGCGATGATGGAACCTTTGTTAACTGGTGGAACGATACAAGCTTTGTCAATTGCTAAAAATGGTCCAATTGCATTTTTACATCTACCTGAGCGATTACCACCGCAACTACCACCACAACCACAACCACATCCGCCATGTTTCATATGATTATTTGAGAACATTTGAACACCTCCTTTCTTCATTATCATATTTTCAGAAATGAAAGTGGCAGGGGCTATTAACTATGGGGAAGTGGTAATTTTTAAACTCTCTTATTACGGGGGGTTTCTTCAATTAGATCGTATTGTTCGTCATACAATATGGATAATAAAAGTGAATGAAGTACGGTTAAAAAGTAGTCGCTATCGTTTGTCCTTCAAAAAAACAGCAAAACTCCCACTTAAGAATTTAGGGAATCCTAGGTGGGAGTATAATTGTCCGTAAAAAATGTAATGAATGTAAACTAAAAGCTGTGTGATATGAAGCTCTACTCATTTATATTTCACTATATAGGTGTTCGTAATGTAAAAGAGTATTGAGAAATTAAGTTCTATCGTTTTGAATGAAATATAATTTAACTCCTTCTTCTAAATAGGTTGAAAAATGAGCTAAATCCTTCTTTTTTGTGTTCCTCGGTCACCGCTTCATTTAAATCATTCAAAGGCTCCTCTTGAATGACATTGATTTCAGACGATTCGGTTTGATCGCTTGTTTTTGCAATTGGTAACTCCAAGGAAACTTCATCGATTTCTTCTACTACCGCATCAATACATGCTACTTCATCATCTATTGGAGCAGCGGAATAATCGGTTTCTTCTATTATTGTATTAATAATTTCAACGTCATTAGCTTTTGGAACGGCAGAAATATTAATTTTTTCTGTTGTTGAATCAATAAGCTTAACTTCATCAACTATTGGAGCAACGGAAACAACAATTTCGTTAGCCGTAGTATTTGAGCTTTCAATTTTATCAATTATTTGAACAGTGGAATGATCGATATGCTCGGCTTCCGTAATTGAATTTTCACGGTCCTCAACCATTGGAACTGTTGATTCAATCATTTCCTCTGCTGTCGAATTAATACGATCCACCTCATCGACTATTTGAACAATAGAATTATTCGCTTCACTAGCTAAGTCAATTGGGGGCTTTTCCGTAGGTTCATTTTTATAAATCGGTATTTCCTGTACCGAAGATTCATTTTTAAAATGAAACGATGAAGTATTGGTTATATTTTTATATAAACCATTGTACATATGGCTTGGATGCGTACTAATCGATTGGAAGTACTGTTGATTAAAATGGCGTTCTTCTGGTGGATTCTGCGTAGTGGGATTGCTTGCAATGGATTTTTCGATAAAGGCTTCTGGCTTCGTGCTACGAGCGAGCCCTGCTAATTTTTGCAATTGCATATAAGATGGCGAATTATTTGTGAGTAAAAAAGGCTCTTTCACTTGAGGGATTTCCTCAGGAATTTTATAAACTTCATTGGTAACGAATAAGGGGGAATCCACTTTGCCTTGATTTCTATTTATGTCTAAATGTTCATCAACCTCAACTTTAACTTCCTTTTTTATTAACAATGAAATTTCTTGATTCATCTCCTCAACGGTTTGGTTAAGTAAGTCAATTTGATTAGCAATCTGTTTTACTTTTTCCCCATAGCCGTCGAATTGTATGCCTTGCTGTTCTTCTATTGTTTTAGAAAGCCCTTCAAGATGTGCAATTTGTATTTTGAAGCCGTCAAATTCCTCCTTCTTATTAAGAAACTCTTCTATAGAAGACCCCTTTTTTAATGTCATTAACGTTTCCCTATATACAGCAATTTTTTGTTTCAGTCTTTCAATATTTTGTGTGGAGTACAATTTTGTATCTTCCATTGTATTTCACTCCTTCCAGTCCATTCATATTTTATTGAAATTGTATTCGTTATGTTACAAATGTCTCGATGTTTTGCATTTTTTCTGTTTGCAATCAGTTGGAAAATCCTTCCTAAAGGAAGTGGCAAAATTCAAAATGAAGTTATTTAAAAGCCCATGCACCAATAATAGCAACCGCATATGCTACAAACGAAAGACAAAAAAAATTATGGAGGTGCCAAAAAAGATGCAAGAGATTAAGCCATCACATGATCGACGCGAATATATTTGTATCAACGTTGACAAGGTATATGACTGGGTTGTTAAGGAGATGTCATTTGATATTTCTCCAGCAGGCCCAATTTCTTTTCCGGGCGTACCGGCAGGAGTCAATTTTGCTGGAGCAGCTGTTACATGTAAAGTAACACCAGCTGCGTCGAATCCAATCGTTATTTTGAATCGCGAGGATCGCACATTTACGATTGAAGGTGCACGCGTATGTTTACAACATCTGAGCGTTCAAAAGAATTTTGAGGTTACTCTTATGGTGACATTACCGAATGGAACGGTGTATACGAGTGCAAAGATTCCTGTTACGCGTTGTGAACAAGTTACGTTATGTGCGCCTAAAGGGACAGATGTAGAAATTACGTACACAGATTTAGATTGTTTCGTATGTACGACAGGTACGCTTACTTCTACAGCAGGTTTTATTTCGTTTACAGCTTTATCAATTTCGGTATCAGTTTGCCAAAGTATCCAGTCAACGTTCCCAGTAACTGTTGAATTCTTAGCAAATTACTGCGAACCACGAGCAGATTTACCAAGTTCATGCTCGCCAACAGGTCGACCAAAGCAATGTCACGGACTATTCCCAAGTACCCATTGCTAATTGTGCTAACACAGCAGAAAAAAACATATGATAAAGAGAGGGATTACCCTCTCTTTATTTTTTTGCGTTCAATGGAATAATGGATGTCAGTTACATAAACTTTAGACTGTATGATTGTGAATTAAAAAAGGGGGAGCTAATTGTGGTTATCAACCAGGAACATTTGGAAATGAAAATAGAAGAGCTTCAAAATCAAACGACAGCCTATGTATCTGAAATTAGGCAATTGATAGAAGGTCTGTCGATTGCTTCGAATGCCAATGTTATCAGCTATTTTACGGCATCATTAAATATTTCCCATGACACAGAACAAGAAAGCTTATGTTTAGGTAATTACCATATTCGTAATATTGGCAATGAGCCGTTAACAAATATAAATTTTTGCATTAAGTTACCTGAGAATTCACCATTTACCTTCTCTGGGCAATATGTTTATGAACACTTCAGCCAAAATTTAAAAAATTCGGCGAGCTGGGAGCGAATGAATGAGCGGGCAAACAAAGAAGAATTTTGGTTAAAACCATTAAATATTATGTCTATTGAACCGAATGAGACCATCATATTTCCAAACTTTCAACTAAAATGGGCGAATAGTACATCGTATGCAGGCACAATTACGGGCGTTACGTATTGCGATCAATTGAAAGAGGGCGTGCCTGCGATTAATCCAATCAATCTGAGTGGTAGTGGTTTTATACAGGAGGAAGAACATGAGTGAAATTAATAATCAACAAACGGAAGGGCTCACGGAGGGCATGATTGGTGAATTTATGAAGGAACAGTTGACACATGTAAAAAAGTCTAATAATGAAGAAAATAACAGTTTTGTATTTTTAGAAAAAAGTACGCTGAATTTATTATTAGAGCATCTGTTGACAGGGGATAAGCGAAATTCAAATGCTGTTATGAATGACCAATTTGGAGAAGTTGTTATGGTAAAGTTGGATGAAATGATTGAAAACAACCAAAAGGAATTTGAAGATATTATTAATACGCTTAAAAAATTTTCATAAGTAGGAGGCACTACGGTGGATAATGAAAGCGTCAATATGAATGATACTTTCCAAATGCAACAATTGATCATTTTTTTGAAAGCGGAGTTAGCCAAATATAAAAATGAAGTAGCTAAACACCAAGAAAGCGATTATTATTCACTTGTAGTAAGACTCGATGAAGAAAATAGTCAATTGCAAAATCAAAATAAAGAATTTTCTATAGAAATTTTGAAGCTAAAAAAAGAATTTGAAAATAAAACGAAAAATCATAATGAAATCATGTATAAGCAGGAATTACAACGGCTAAAACAAATTGCGTCCATTGAATCATTATTGAAAGATAAGGAAGAGTTAAGGGTATTAAACAAGCAATTGTCGGAGGAGTTGGAAGCTGCACAAGGTGAAATCGAAACGAAAAAAGAAAGTACAAACGTCATTCGAGAAGTAGATTTTAAGATGATAATCGAAAAACTTGAACAGCAGTTGGTTCATTTCACCGAACAAGCGGCTAAACAGATGACTAATGTTGTTAACGACTTCGAAAAGGCTCATAAAGAAGGCAATGAATCGAATCATATGAAAGCATATTTAATAAAAGAAAACGAAGAAAAAAATGAGGAAATTACAAAGCTCCAAAACGAAATAAACAGTTTAAAACAACAAAATGAAACCCCGCTGCGAAATGAGTCATCCAATCAAAATGGGAAATACGCCAAAAACACGCATTTGCTTGCCTATTTAGATACACAAATGAAAAAGATGTTGGAGCAGTCTATTGAATTCGAGGAACAATTGGATGTGAAATTGCGTATTCTTAATGAGCTGGAACAAAAATTAAATCAGCTTACGGATGAAATTGAGGGGCGGTAAATATAGTTTATAGTCGGGATTTTGGCCAGTTGAATATCGTTATATGCGATGGGTTAAATAAATACCTGCCATTTCGGTAATATTACGGATGGCAGGTATTTTCATGCATTTTTCAAGCATGGATTAATAAAATGCTTCATTCTATATTTGCCAGTTATAAAAAGAACTAGCATAAAATAGGCCTAATTTTCAGCTTCCTTGTTGTTAATTTCAACGGGATTCAATCGGAATTTTAAATAAAATGAGCCGAGTGCAGAAATGCATAAACAGGCTGAAAATGTCCAAACGTTAAAAAACAAATTGTTTGAATATGGATTTAAATAGCCAATTTCATATTCAAAATGCGGTTGTATTTTTTGTTTGAATTGGATAATTCGATAAACGGTAAAACTAATAAAAAAAACAAATGTTAACAAGTAGATTGTTTTTAATATATCAAAATTTAATCGGAGGCTTTCATGAATTTTTTCAAATACAAACATCATTTTGAAAAAGAAATATAAAATGATCAAAAATGGAAATGCAATAAAGAATAACGCAGCATTGCTCCCAACATTCGGATTAGCTGGATTAAATGGAGCTGTTAAAAAATTAGCCATTGCAAATGCGGCAATTGTAATGACACCTGATACAATGACCCCAATCCAAAAAAGTATCTTCATAAATGCTTTCCTCCTACAATTTCATTTCCTCTAAACAAAAACGATTGATTTCTATTGTTGCTTAATGCGATACGTTTTATTTTCTACTTAACGTTCGATTTCACCTCTAAAAAACGAAGAAAACCTAAATTGGTGATTTGAGTATATTCTGTTTGTAATTAAAACGGACGATATACTATATTTTACAATCTGATACATAGTACAAAGAGGCGTGTAGTTGTTATTACGGGGCAACTGGTCGAGAAGTTTGTGAATCAAGGGGATTTTGTGTACATGCTTGATTTAGATCAAACAAATATCGATGAGGACCTGCACCAGTTTTCCGGAAGCGCAAGTGGTTTTGTAATGGATGTTCGCAATGAAGCAGCGGTATAGAAAATTTCATCATTTTTCTTTCTATTGTTAGTGCATATTTTGGTAAATACTCTAAATTGAAGTATTAAACAAACAAAAGTAAGTAATACTAAAAATAGAAATACATACCACCATTCATGAGGGTATAGTCAAATGGTGAAAATAAAAATGGATTTTTCAAGGATGAAGAAAGCGAGGAATTATGTGGTTTTCAAAAAATAAAAACAAAAAAGCGTCAATTCCTCAAAGCCCTTTAACGAGCCCTGCTGAGGAATCCAAACAAAAAGTGGTCATAAAATTAAAAACTTCTCTTCAACAAAACATAAAAACGATACAAGAAGCTCTTGGAAAAAGTTCAGATATTGTTACGCGTGAAATACGCATTGGGAAACAAGGAAACATTAAAGCAGGTATTTTATATACTGATGGATTAACCGATACAGCCTCATTACAAAATTTTATATTGGAAACGCTTATGTTAGACTTGAACGAAATTGATTTACAGGAAAAAGCTTCACCCGAGCAAAATCTGATTAGCGTATTAAAAGATGTTGCACTGACAGTAGGAGAAATTAAAGAAATAACGAGTCTTGAAGTGATAATAACGAGCCTATTATCGGGGGATACGATTCTTTTAATCGACGGATATGCACAAGTTTTAGTCATTTCCAATAAAAAATGGGCAGAGCGCGCGGTTAGTGAACCAACAGCCCAAACGGTAGTAAGAGGACCTCAAGAAGGATTTAATGAAAATTTGCGTGTTAATACGGCCCTCATTCGTCGGAGAATTAAGGATCCGAACCTAAGGATTGAGTCAAAGGAAATTGGAGTGCGTACGAAAACGAATATTGCCATCGTTTATATTCAGGATATTGCAAATGAAAAAATAGTGGAAGAAGTTCGATTACGTTTGGATCGAATAGACATCGATGGGGTTCTGGAAGGTGGTAGTTTAGAAGCACTTATCCAAGATTCAACCTATTCCCCTTTCCCGACCATTTTAAACTCAGAGCGGCCGGATGTTGTAGCTTCTGAACTACTAGAAGGGCGCATTGCTATTGTAGTGGATGGGACACCCTTTGTGTTAGTCGTTCCAGCGCTATTTGTTCAGTTTTTCCAATCACCTGAAGATTATAATCAACGTACGATAATCGGAAGTCTTGTTCGTTTCCTTCGATTTATAGCATTTGGCATCTCTTTGCTTGCACCGTCAGTATATATTGCCATCACAACGTTTCACCAAGCGATGCTACCGCCTTCACTTCTCATTAGTTTGGCAGCCCAGCGAGAAGGTGTCCCATTTCCTGCATTCATTGAAGTGCTCATTATGGAAGTCACCTTTGAAATTTTACGAGAAGCGGGTATCCGAATGCCGCGCTCTATCGGTTCAGCCATGTCGATTGTAGGGGCATTTGTTATAGGCACAGCAGCGGTTGAAGCAGGGTTAGTCTCAGCTATGATGGTCATAGTCGTGTCAATAACTGCCATTACTAGTTTTGTTCCAGCATCTTACGAAATTGCGATTTCAGTAAGGATCATACGCTTTGTATTCATAGCGTTAGCCGCTACATTTGGTATTTTTGGCATTGTGATTGGTTTAATTGCCCTTGTTTTGCATTTATGTAGTTTACGTTCTTTTGGCGTACCTTATATGTCTCCGTTAGCGCCATTTAATGTTTCCGATCAAAAGGATACGTTTATTGTGTTCCCTATATGGAAAATGACGACTCGACCTCACCTAATTGGTAAAAAGAATATGGTGAAGCAACAAGATTCAGCCTCTGCAAAACCAGCACCACCCAAAAAATAAAAGAAATGAAGGGAGTTTGCGATGAAAAAGTACATCTTTGGTCTCCTATTTTTCAGCCTATTTCTTTCGGGATGTTGGGACCGGCGAGAATTAAATCAACTCGCCATTGCTGTGGCATTTGGATTCGATAAAGTTGATGATGAATACCTAGTATCCGCTCAAGTAGTTGTACCTTCAGAAATGTCCGTAAATGGAGGTACAGGAAAATCGCAAGTGACCCTCTTTACTGCAAGAGGAGAAACGGTTTATGAAGCATTTCGAAAAATGACAAAGGAATCGCCACGGAAAATTTACCCGGGTCATTTACAAATGCTTGTCATTGGTGAGGAATTAGCTGAAGAGGGAATCGGCAAATCATTGGACGTATTGTCTAGGGATCCTGAAATTCGTCCAGATTTCTATGTTGTAATTGCTAAAGAAAGCGCCGCTACTGATATATTAAATGTCACAACAACGATTGAAAGCGTTCCAGCCAATAAAATGTTTAAAAGTCTTAAAGTGTCAGAAGAAGCTTGGGCAGGTACGAAGAGTATTAATCTTGATGAATTACTAACGGATCTTATAAGCGAAGGAAAAGAAGCCGCAGTTACAGGGATTCGATTAATAGGGGACCCTAAAATAGGATCAAGTAAACAAAATGTGGAATCGATTAAGCCTGCTGCTACTTTACAATATGATCATTTAGCTGTTTTTAAAGGGGATAAATTGGTAGGTTGGTTAAATGAAAATGAAACCGTAGCATATAGTTACATCTCAAACACAGTAAAATCAACCGCAAGACCTATATCTTGTCCTAATGAAGGGGTAGCCACAATAGAGGTTATTAAGTCCAAAGCTGAAGTGAAAGGGGATGTGAAGAACGGAAAGCCTGAAATAAATATTAATGTTCAAGTAAAAGGGAATGTAGGGTCGGTACAATGTGAAATCAATCTAAACGACTTGGAAACAATCGCCGAACTTGAAAAAAGTTTTGAAAAAAAAGGAGAAGAAAATGGAAAAAGGACGATTGAATCGTTGCAAAAAAATTATAATGTAGACATCTTTGGATTTGGTGAAGCCATCCATCGATCGAACCCGAAAGAGTGGCATAAACTGAAAAATAATTGGGATGAAGAATTTTCTGAATTAACGACGAATATTAAAGTAGATTTGACAATTCTTCGGACAGGTACGACAGATAGAACTTTCTTAGAGAAGGTGCAAGAGTAAAATTAAGGTTTAAATTAAGATAAGGAATTTCCTTTATAAAAAATAAAAGAACCTTAAGGAAAGGACACCATGATATGAAATGATGCAAAATATAAAAATAAACGCGTATCAATTTCTAGCTTTAGTTACGTTTTTTTCAATGGGGACGAGTATTTTAATCATCCCAGCGGTTTTAGCTGAGGGGGCGAAACAAGACGCTTGGATTGCCGCAATCTTCGGTACAATAATCGGAATAATCGTGATATGGCTATTTTGCTTATTAGCCCAATGGTTCCCAAACCTTACCTTTGTTCAAATTAACGAAAAGATATTGGGGAAGTGGATTGGAAAAGCGGTCTCTCTTGTGTTTGTATTCATGGCTTTTATCTATGCTGCGAGTCTTTTGTTCTATTCGGGGACATTCCTAAACATTCACTTGATGCCAAATACCCCAATGATAGCTCTTAATATCCTTTTAGCGTTAGTTGTTGTTATAGGAGTAAGTCTCGGTTTAGAGACTATTGCCCGCTCTGCTGAAATATTTATCTTATTTTTCACTATTCTTTTTATCCTTTTAGTATTTTTTATTTTACCTGAAATTAAGCTGGAAAACATCCAGCCTATTTTTGAAGCAGGACCACTACCCATCCTTAAATCATCTGCCTCATTTATTGAAGTTACTGCTGTCGACGCGGTCGTTTTATTAATGATTTTTCCTGCTTTTATTAACAATTTAAAACAAGCTAAAAAATCCTTTTATATCGGATACTTAATAGGCGGATTGGTCATCATTATCCTGACATTTTTAAGTATTGCAGTATTAGGACCTTATAGTACGGCAGCTGAATATCATCCCAGCTATGAATTGGCTAAAAGAATAAATGTCGGGGATTTTATACAACGTATCGAAGCATTGATGGCTGGCATATGGATTCTTGCACTTTATTTTAAAACATCCCTTTATTTTTTTGCATCGGTATTTGGATTAGCCCAAATTTTAAATTTAAAAGATTACAAGCCTTTAATAGTGCCTTTAGGAGCAATTGTCGTAGTCCTTTCTCTTATTCTGTATCCCAATGTTATTTATCAAAAACAATGGAACGCAACAATCGGTATGTACTATTCCTATTCGATTGGTGTAGTATTACCAATAGTATTGATCATTGTTAATGCTTTAAGAAAAACACATTTGAAAAAAGAGAAGGCCTCTTAATAAACAGAGACTTCTCTTTTTTAGTTAGCGTAATAAGTAAACCACAATTTTGATATGGGGATTTGTATGGAGTGCTGATGGATATTGGATATACTAGAAATAGAGAAGAAACATAGATAAAAAGGAGTGGGTATTATGCCGATATATCATAAATTAGTACGAGATTTGATTCCTCAAGTGATTGAAGCAGATGGTAAAGCATGTGTCACAAGAGTGCTAGAGCCGAGCGAACATTTAGGCGCAATCAAAAAGAAAATGAAAGAGGAGTCATTAGAGTTTAAAGAGGCAGTTTCTCCAACAGAAGCAGTAGAGGAACTAGCGGATATATTGGAGCTAGTGCATGCGGCTTTACATGTTTACGGCGTTTCTTATGAACATTTGGAACAGGTTCGCGTTCAAAAGAAAGAACAACGCGGTGGATTTTCGGAGGGCATTTATTTGATTGAGGTGGAGGATGACTAAGCATCCGTTGATTACTTCTGATTCATCTATTCTGAGTTGAAACAGAGGATTGAGTGGAAGTTACATACTTCATCGAACGAATGTTTCGTACAATATATGTGGACAAAACAATTGGTTTCTACAATATACAGGAAAAGAATCAAACTGCTGAAATACTAAATGTTATTTATGAAAAAAGCGGTTCTTTCTACCAAATAGAATTTGATTCATGTCTGTAACGACGGCATTTTCATGGATTGAATAAAAAAAGTTATTTCATTTTCTTGGTGTGCTCAAGTCTATTTTCCGCATAAAAAATTTACGTTTCCGTTCAAAAATCATCCTTTTTTCATGTGAAATAAAGTACTTTTTGAATAGAAAAATTGCATATAAGGTGACAAAGCTTTGTGTTTTAGGCGAATTAACGGTTGGCGGCCAAAGTACTCCTAATACTTGTAGTTTCATTTTCAGCGTTGATCGTATCAATTCCTTCATTTAAACCTAAAAATAATCTACCGTAAAAAATAGACTAGCCCATACTCACTGGGCTAGTCCATCATTTATTTCGTATTCAATTGCATTGCTGGGCCGAAGAATTCAAAGTGAATTTGGCTGTCTGGGATGTTGCACTCATGTAATGCAGTAATCGCTGCTTCTAAAAATGGTACAGGTCCGCAAAGATATACTTGTGTATCTTTTGCTAAGTTCTGACGCAATACATTGGCATCGATGAATTCATTGTTATCAGAGTATAATACTTTATGATGCGAGTTACTGTCTTTTTTGAATGCGCTAAACAGCTTCTTTAAGCCAGTAGGACCGTTTAAAGCATTCATTTTGTTTTGGATATCCTCATGGAAAGCCAGAACATTTTCGTTACGTGCACATTGGATGAAAGTTACATTTTCTTTACCTTCAATTGATTGGAACATCGCGTTTAAAGGCGTTACACCAACCCCACCACTAATGAATAATACGGGTGCTGTTGTCGGTTCGTATGTGAAGACACCCGCTGGAGTACTTACATCAATGATCGTGCCAACAGCTGCTTCATGTAGGAAGTTTGATACTTTCCCTTTAATATTATTGTCGTTTTCACGCTTTACAGAAATACGGAATTCCTGTGTATTGCTTGGTTGTGATAATGTATATTGGCGATTTAGCATGAACTCTTCACCAGGTGTAGTTACACGAACCGTTACATATTGGCCTGGTTTATACGCAGGTACTTTTGAGCCTTCTACTGGTGTAAAGTAGAAAGATGTCACATCATCACTTTCTTTTTCCGTGCGAACAATTTTGAACTGTTTAAATGCACGCCAGCCCCCATTATTCTCAGCTGCTTTATATAAATCTTCTTCCACTGAGGTGAAAATATCCGCAATCACACCGTATGCTTTGCCCCAAGCTTCAATGATTTCATCTGTTGCTGCATCACCTAATACTTCTTTAATCGCTGCAAGTAAGTATTGGCCTACGATTGGGTAATGCTCTGGTAAAACGCCTAAACTTACGTGCTTATGTGCAATTTGTACAACAACAGGAACGATTGGCTCTAAGTTGTCGATATGCTGTGCAGCGGCATACACCGTATTTGCTAATGCCGTTTGCTGACGACCTTGTGATTGGTTTGTATGGTTGAAAATATTTAATAATCCTGGATTGTCCTTAAATAAATTACTATAAAAAGTTTTTGTAATGGCTACGCCGTGTACTTCTAATACTGGTACTGTTGATTTAATAACGTTGATTGTATGTTGATCTAACATGCTGAACACGTCCTTTCGTGATAAATATAATATATGCCTATTCATCTTTTAAAGCAATATTATATATACATCTTTAACGGAATCGACACAAAGATGTATATCAAATACTTCTTTTAGTTGAAATTACTTTACAATTCTCGGGCTGTCATTTAGACATAGCAAAATCTAACTAATAATTTTAGTTTGACGTAGTATGTACTATTAAATGAGAAATTATGTACTACTTTCAGTTGCAATCCAAATTTTGTCATGCTAATGTGAAAAATGAGGTGGAAAATATGACAAATTTTGATTTAGCAGTAATTGGCGCAGGTCCTGGGGGATATGTAGCAGCAATCCATGCAGCAAAAAGTGGCTTAAAAGTGGCACTTGTCGAAAAAGATAAAGTAGGAGGGGCTTGCTATAATGTCGGCTGTATCCCTTCAAAAATTATGTTAGAACATAGTAAGCTCGTTCAAGAAATTCGACGAGGAACGGATTGGGGTATTACTGTTCCTACAATTAATATTGATTTTCCAAAATTAATGCAACGAAAAGATAAAGTCGTAGAGCAGCTGTTAACGAATATTGAAGAATTTATCGGCAACGCACAAATTACAATGTTCCGTGGGGAAGCTACCGTGACAGCAGAACGTAAAGTGATTGTAGGAGAGGAATCTTTTACAGCGACAAATGTCATTTTGGCAACAGGAAGCCGTCCGTTTGTTCCGCCATTTAAAGGCTTAGAAACGTCTAACTACTATACAACGGATACATTCTTTTCGATTCAAGAGTTACCAAAACAACTAACGATCGTTGGTGGTGGGGTTATTGCGATAGAAATGGCCTTTGCATTAGCGCCAATGGGAACAAAAGTAACGGTGTTAAACCATAGTAAAGATATTTTACAAACGGAAGAACCAGATGCACGTCCTATAATTAAAGAAAAAATGGAGCAGTTAGGAATTGAATTAATCACTGATTTTACATTTGAAGAAATTCGAGCACATGAAATTCAAACGTCTATTGGTGTCCTGCCATTTGAAAATTTATTGTTTGCAACGGGGCGCCGTGCGAATATCCAAATTGCGGAAGCACTTGAAATGCAAATGGACGGTCGTTTAATCAAAGTAAATAATCATTATGAATCGAGTATCCCGGGCATTTTTGCGATAGGCGATTTAGTTGGAGGCTTCCAATTAGCGCATTCAGCGAGTGCAGAAGGTGTTCATACGGTGGATTATATTTTAGGGAAACATCCTAAAGTGATTAACCAGCAGGAAATTCCGCGCTGTGTGTATACCCATCCTGAAATTGCGACATTTGGCATGTTAGAGCATGAGGCACCAGCTGATTCAATCGTGACGAAAATGTATTTACCAACAAACCCAAAAGCCCTACTTGAAGGCAATACACAAGGTTTTATGAAATTTGTTGCGAGTCCAGAAGGCGATATTTACGGGGCGTGTGTTGTGGGTGACGGAGCGACCGAAATGATTAACTCGATGCTTGCGGCAAAAGTACTCGGCGGTTCTGTGAAAGATTTAGCGCGCATGATTTTCCCGCATCCAACAGTTAGTGAACATGTTGGAGATGCTGCGCGGTCGGTATTTGGCAAAGCAATCCATGCTTAATTCTATACATTTCGCACGTTTTTAATAAATATGAAAAGGCATTTTGATTTCAAATCAGATTGCCTTTTTTGTAGTATATGGAGAAGGAAGCGCACATGAAGATAATAGCCCTTTAGTAAAATTAAACCTCCTATATAATGAAACTATTCTAGAAAAAGTGGATGGTTGAGGTGTGAAATGATAAAGACAACTTTAGAATTACTAGAAAAAGAAATAGCAGAAGCATTAATTCATATTATCAAATTACAGCAGGAAGATCGCTATGCGGAGATGAGTAAGCAATTTGCTGAATTATTAACTTCTTTGCAACGGCATCAATTAATCGATACGTCGTTACAACTGTTAGTAGAACCAGTGCAATGTTTACACGAAACTAAAATGTTACTCGAAAGTTTGCAAGAAGCACAGCAGCGGCAACACCGAAAAAAACGGTTATTAACGCATCGGCAAATATTACAGCTATGGCTGCGGCAAAATTTACACTACAAACGAGAATATTTACCGAAGCTTTTTTGAGCATGTGAAATACGATAATCTAACATCTTCAAATCAATTTTGATTGTTACAATAGAAGATCAGTTGAAAGGAATTATTATGGATAAGAAAAACTTTATTTACGGGATACTGCTTACTTTTTTAATTGCGAGTAGTTCGTATATGCTTGCAAAATTGCCTATTTTATCGATTATTGGACCACTTGCATTGGCGATATTCATGGCAATCATCATTCGAAATTTCTTTTTTAATCCGACAAAATGGCAAAAGGGAATTACATTTTCAGCTAAAAAAATTCTCCGTTTTGCGATTATTTTATACGGTGTTCGACTGAATATGGTGGTCATATTTGATGAGGGGCTCCCTTATTTAGTTCGCGCGGTTTTTGCAGTAATCATTGGGATTGGTGTCATGCTGCTTTTAGCGAAATGGCTAAAGGTAGATTCGACATTTGCGCTGTTGCTTGGTGGGGGTACTGGAATTTGCGGTGCGGCTGCCATTGGAGCAATTTCACCAATTGTACGCGCGGATGACGATGATACAGCGCTTGCGGTAGGGATGATTTCACTTGTTGGAACGCTATTCGCGCTAGCGATGCCGTTTTTAGGGAATGTTCTGCAAATGTCACCAGAAATGTATGGTCAATGGGTTGGACTGAGCGTTCATGAAGTAGCACATGCTGCCTTAGCTGGGGCTGCATTTGGAGATGAGTCATTAGCACCGGCATTTTTAGCGAAATTGAGTCGTGTATTATTACTTGTGCCCGTAACGATGATTATCGTATGGATTGTATCGCGTAAGCAACAAACGGAAAACACGCAAAAGCCACCATTTCCCTATTTTGTACTCGGCTTTTTAGCGATTTCAATCATTAGTACAATTACACTTGAAAACGGCTGGATGTCTGTCGAAATGCAACAATCTATCGCTACATTTGCGTCGTTTTTATTGGCAATGTCAATGGCGGGCTTAGGTTTATCGATTAATTTAAAACAACTTCAAGCAAAAGCGATCCGTCCGTTATTATTACTTACATTGACGTCGGTTATTTTATTTGCAGCGATGCTAGTTTTAGTTTAAAGATAAAAAAATTCAATAAACGGATAAAATAGTTGCAATTTATAAGAAGTTTTTGATACTATTAGATTATTCTAATACATAGGCAAGGCATGGAGGAGTCAGTCAACACTGGCACCGCTATGCCTTTTTTGTATCGATGAAAGGGGATAAATATGTTTATTTTTCAAATTGTTATCGTATTATTAGCAACGAAAATTGCCGGGCACTTTAGTGTTCGATTAGGACAACCATCCGTTCTAGGGAAAATTTTAATCGGTATTTTAATTGGTCCTGCGATGTTAGGTTGGGTTACTGACAATGAAATAATGAAAACATTTAGTGAAATCGGTGTTATTTTATTAATGTTTTTAGCAGGGTTAGAAACAGATTTAGAAGAATTAAATGCCAATATGAAAGGTGCAGTATATGTTGCATTAGGCGGTATTATTTTACCGATTGCAATGAGTTACCCGCTCGCTTTATCATTCGGCCTTTCACAAGGGCAAGCGATTTTCATCGGTTTAACGCTAGCTGCTACATCTGTTAGTATTTCAGTTCAAACATTGAGCGAAATCGGTTGGTTAAAAAGTAAGGAAGGTTCTGTATTACTAGGTGCGGCTGTTTTAGATGATATTATTGTTGTCGTTCTGTTAGCAGTTGCAATGAGCTTCTTACTTGGAGATGATGTGTCGATCCCAACATTAATTGGAGGAAAAGTATTCTTCTTTATTCTATTATTTGTTGTAGCAAAATGGGTTATTCCGCCATTCTTAAAGGCATTTGCTCGTTTGAAAATAACGGAAGCGGTGCTAAGTGGTGGATTAATCGCTTGTTTCTCACTTGCTTATATTGGTGAGCATTACTTTGGTATTGCTGCGATTATTGGTGCTTTCTTCATGGGGATTGCAATCGGGCGTACAGAATTTAAAGAAACGATTGAACATAAAGTTGAGCCACTTGCAGGTGGTATTTTCGTTCCATTCTTCTTCGTAAGTATTGGGTTATCAGTAACTTTTGATGGGATTACAGAAAACATTTGGTTCTTAGTCATCTTCTCATTTGTTGCGATTTTATCTAAATTAATTGGTTCTGGTCTTGGTGCGAAATTGGCTGGATTCAATTGGAGGTCTTCAGCAGGAATTGGGTCGGGAATGATTTCACGTGGTGAAGTAGCGTTAATTCTTGCAGCTATGGGGTTATCAAGCGGCTTATTACCAGCGGAAGATTATACACCAATGGTAATCGTTATTATTGTTACAACACTTGTGACACCACCAATGTTAAAAGGTATTTTTGGTAGCCGCCATCATCAGCTATAAAATGAAGATGATGCTATTAAAATAATACAACTTAATCATTTGAAAAAGGCAGAAACGTGGATTTTTTGACGTTTCTGCTTTTTTTGTTTTGAGATAAAATAAATGTGGAATAAATTGCAACTAATGCAGGTGTTCATCCGAGGTTATAGTGAGAGGTGGGAAAGGATGGATTTGGAGCAAATTTTTGAGTCGCATATGAATGATATTTACCGCTATTTATTTTCTCTAACACAGCATCATGCCCAAACTGAAGACTTACTTCAAGAAACATTTATAAAAGCGCATATTACATTATTAGCAAAACCAATTCATGACATTAGACCGTGGCTGTTTAAAGTTGCTTATTATAGTTATATTGATTCGATACGAAAACAGAAGTGGATTGTCGTGACGAATGAAATAAATCAAATAGACGAACGAACCCCGGAACAATTTGTAGTGGAGCAGGATTCATATAGACAACTATTGAAGTTGCTAAATGAATTAAAAGATATTGAGAGGCAAGCCATATTACTTTGCGATGTGCATGAATGTACGTACGAACAAGTGGCTGAAATATTAACGATGAATATAAATACGGTTAAAAGTCATGTGGCGCGAGGGCGAAAAAAATTGCGCAAACTACTTCTAAGGGAGGAATAACATTGGATCCATATGAGCAATTCATTCAAAAGGCAAAAAAAGAAAGTAAAGAAATGGATGAACATTCGGAAAAAAAGACATTTAAAGCAATTCGCACTTCAAAGTGGAAGTTAATTTTAACGACAGTCATCGTTATTTTATTAATCGTCCCAACATGCTTTATGCTCACTATTTTTTACTATGCATTTGGAACGAAATCAACAACATTAATGGACATTACGAGTCAAACGCAATACATTACAGAGCCGAATATCACGTTAGAAGAACTACAGTTTGATATGGACTTTTCACTTTTTTCGATGAAATTGGATTTTATACAATATAAACAAATCGGCAAAGAAATTTACCCAGTGAAAGAATACGAAACATCTTTTCTATTAAATAATTTAATGGATAAAAAAATTGATTCGAAGTTAGAAAAGACGTATCCAAAATATCCTACGCAAACGAATCCATGGCTCGTCCACCCAAAAAATCAGTATGAATTTAACAGTGCAAACGAATGGTGGATTTTAGAAGGATTACCGGATGAAACGGTTGTGGAAGCTTATATATCGTTAAATGAGTTGACGGATGTTGAGCAGGTCCAAAAGCTATTTGAAAATGTAGATGTGACATGGGCTACTGTTTACACAGGGCTAGAGGAGAAAAACGAAAGTGCTGAGGGAATCGTTTCACCAATTGGCTACCCTGTAGGGCGTGATACGACGAATTGGTCACCTTTTAAAGATTCCGTTTCGCATGAACAAACATTTTTAGAAATACTTGAATTTTTAGCTCCATATGAACAAATTGCGACCGATGTCTCATCCCATAAAAATTTGGCATTACAAAAGCGGATTGAGTATGTCAAACAACATGGCTTTCAAACGTATGCGGTCGTTGTAACAGGCCCGAAAGCGGAAGTTGAAAAATTACAACAAAATGAAATTGTTCGACTGATGAAACTTGGGGAGGTGAAGCTATGGAACTGGGTAAACTAAGTAAATTATTTTTTTCCGTTATAGGTGGGATGAGCGTTTTATCCGGAATTCTTGCATTAATTTTAATCAATATTGCGGTTTTAACGGGGATCAATGTAATTATGGATGACCTTTATTTTAGTCTCATGTGGATGACTTTTATGTTAGGAATCATAGCGGTGTTTCCTAAATCAAGTCGGAGTTTTGGCATGAGAGGACTATTATTAGGCATTTATTTATTTGTTTTTATAAGCGTTACATTCATTGTTGGTTGGTGGATTTATCCGTTTCCATAAAAAATCCTTGTAAAAAGCATTAATTTATTGTATTCTATTCGTTAGGTGCCAAAACCTCAGTGAAGTATTTGACTTCACAACAAAAGCGTCCATCCAACAGCACGGATTTGCTGGGATGTTTTTGCATTGTGCAGGGAGATGAGCCCCTGCACACCCTTACATAACGAGTAATTCTAGCGACGCATATTATTTGCGGTGTTAGGATTTTTTTTTGTTGTAGGACACAAATCTGCGCATTCCTAAAAAAAAAGCATTCAATTTTGACTATTAAAACGTGGATTGTCTAATAACTGAGTGGAAATGGCTATTATCGAAGGGATATTGTCTATTAAAGCGAATAAATTGGCTATTAACGAAAATTCAAAAGAGAAAAAACACCCATAAAAAATAACCCTAATCCTTTATTCGTATTTGCATGACGTCTTATACAAAACTGTGATAAAATTTTGTTATTATTATTTGAACTGTGAGTTGAAACTTTATGAAAGAAAGTCAAAAATATGCGATTGTTGATATTGAAACGACTGGGCATTCTCCTACGAATGGCGATCGAATGATTCAATTTGCGCTTGTCATAATGGAAGATTGGGAAGTGACAAAAAAGTTTTCCACATTTATTCATCCAGGTAAATCGATTCCGCTCTTTATTCAAGATTTAACGAATATTACGGATGCAGATGTAGCAGATGCGCAACCTTTCGAAATGCATGCCCATAAAATTTATGAATTATTACAAGATACGGTATTTGTCGCGCATAATACAGATTTTGATTTGTCCTTTTTACAAGCAGAATTTAAACGTGCAGGATTGCCTAAATGGTATGGCAAAAAAATGGATACGGTTGAATTAGCGAAAATTTTATTTCCTATGTCCTTTAGTTATAAGTTAGGGGATTTAGCCAGTGATTTAAATATTCCGCTGGAAAGTGCGCACCGAGCAGATGATGATGCACTCGCAACGGCTTATTTATTGAAGCGCTGCTGGGAAGAGTTATTAACGTTACCGCAAAATACGCTCGAACAATTGCATAAGCGCTCGTTTCGTTTAAAGACGAATTTAGCCCAATTATTTTTTGATGCGCTGTATGTGAAGCGAATGAAAGCAACGGAGACGAGTGACCATGTGTATTACAAAAAGTTGGCGATTCGAAAAATGGCGCCGACACCGAAAGTTGAGCATGGGACCATCTCTTATCCGTTTACGATTGAAGATAAAATGGCCTACTTACGGAAAGGTATGCCACATTCAGAAGAACGTCCACAGCAATTTCAAATGATGGATAGTATTTGGCATCATTTAAATGCTAAATCCGAGCATGTTATTGAAGCTTCGACAGGAATTGGGAAAACGATGGGCTATTTATTGCCGTCCATATTTTATGCAATGCAAACCGGGAAAAAGGTTGGAATTAGTACGTATACATCGCATTTATTAGACCAGCTACTGCAAAATGAAATTCCGGTGTTGGAACAAATTTTAGGTCATCCTGTTAAAATCGCTTTGTTAAAAGGCATGAATCATTATATTGATGTAGAAAAATTTGAACAAATGTTAAAAGCATCCGATGAATCATATGATGAAACTTTTACATTACTCCAAACGTTAATATGGCTTACAAAGACCGAAACGGGTGATTTCAGTGAGCTCAATGTTTCAGGTGGTGGGCAATTATTAATCGATAAAATACGTAAAACAGAGCTGCCGAAAACAACGATGCCGCTGTATGACTTTTACGCGCGTGCGATTCAAAATAGTCGACAAGCACAAATTATCGTGACCAATCATGCGATGTTGTTAGCCGATTTAGTGCGACATGAACAAATTTTCAATGAAATTGGTGGATGGGTTATTGATGAAGCACATCAATTTGTTCAAGCAGCTATTAGCCAGGACGAAAAGATTTTTTCGTATATAAATTGGAAATATTTATTTGGTCAAATTGGCAATATAGAGGATGAGCAACTTTTCTATCGAATGAAGCGAGCGGCTATCAAAAAACAGTTAGTTCATACATCGACTTTACAACAAGTTGAAAAACGATTTAATCAAATGGTTGCGGCATTTGATGAGGCGATACATGTATTTGTTAGACATGTTCAGCAGTCAAATAGTATGAATAAAAAAGAGCTAAAACTAACAGCGTTTTTAGCTGAATTACAGTTACCGACAGATGTGTTTTCAAACGTAACGGTTGCGGTGCAGCGCTGGATTGATGAAGCGCAGCAAGTAGCGTTGCAGTTTTATTCAGGTGTGGAAGAGCTTGCACCAGAGCATCACTATATAATGGATCAATGGAATTATTGGATTCGCGAATTTAAATTGAAAATATCTGAATGGGATGAAGTGTTCCTTAAGGATGAAAACAGCTATTCTTGCTGGTTAGAAATGGATCGTAGAAGTGTCCCTGGAAGCATTCAAATCTTTAAAAAACCAATCGATGTGACACAAACAATTACGGAATTATTTACGCCTATTCGTGAAAAATGCGCGGTTATTTGGACTTCAGGAACGCTATCAGTGCCAAATAACGAACGCTTTATTACGAATCAGTTAGGAATTGATCGACAAGTGACGCTAGAAAAACTTCAGGCACCAGCGAGCTATTATGCAGGGGCAAAAGCGTTTATTGTCACGGATATGCCAGATATTCAAACGGTTTCGCAAAGTGATTATATTGAAGAGGTGGCCCATGCTGTCACAAATGTGGTGCGAATGACACAAGGAAGATGCTTTGTGCTATTCACTTCACAAGACATGCTGCGTAAAACTGTCGAGCTGATTCAAGAAAGCGAGCTGTTAAGTGACTATATGCTGTTTGCACAAGGGATTACTGCGGGCAGTCGGATGCGTTTACTAAAATCCTTCCAAAAATTTAATCATTCCGTGCTGTTTGGTACGAATAGTTTTTGGGAAGGTGTCGACGTACCTGGTGATGGATTATCTTCGGTCATTGTTGTTCGGTTGCCATTTTCTTCACCAGACGAACCAACGTTTAAGGCACGTGCACAATTTTTACAGCAGCAAGGGCAAAATTCATTTTCGGAATTGTCCTTACCAGAAGCCATTTTACGTTTCAAGCAAGGATTCGGTCGATTAATTCGTTCGAGTCAAGATCGAGGCGTATTTATCGTTCTGGATCGCCGAATTGATGCGAAATCTTATGGCTCGCAATTTATCGAGGCATTACCGCCCATTTCGGTACAAAAACTGCCACTTGATAGTATGGTACAACAGCTAGGAAGTTGGTATAATAAATAACGATGCGGAAGGAAAGCAGGTCGACAAATATGAAACAAATTTTTAAAAATAGCTTGGCTTTTCATGAATGCCATATTTGCACGAAATGTAAACAGGTGGCGGCATGAAAAACTGGTTAATATTTGGTGTAGTCTTTATTTTATCTTTGTCACTTGTTATTTCAGTAATAGTACTCTGGAAAGCGACTGCACCGTTTAATGACATAGAACAACAAGCTGAAGAGCTAGCGCTTGATACGAAGGCGCTGGCGAATATTTCAGAGTCCTATGTTTATAACGGAAATAAGCCATACGTTACGGTATTCGGAGTCGACGAATATGGTAAGGAAAAAGCGATTTTCGTTCCTATAAGTTTAGAAGTGAAGGCAATGCAGGAAGTGTATTTGCAAGATGGCATTTCAGAACAACAGGCTTTAACTGCTTTTCATGATGAAACGTCTGTAAAAAAGGTGCTTCACACAAAGTTAGGTTTTGAGGAACCAGGCGCTGTATGGGAAATAACGTATATGAGTGAATCTGGCAGTTTAAACTATGTGTATCTCTTGTTTAAAGACGGGCAATGGTGGAAACGTATATTGAATTTGTAGAGGAGACATTAACATGAAACAATTGTTAGCAAACCGTGTAAAAACTTTAACACCATCTACAACTTTGGCGATTACAGCTAAAGCAAAAGAGCTAAAAGCACAAGGTATTGACGTGATTGGCTTAGGAGCAGGGGAACCTGATTTCAATACGCCGGAAAATATTTTAACTGCGGCTAAAAAGTCAATGGACGAAGGTTTAACAAAGTATACGCCAGCTGGAGGCTTACCTGCATTAAAGCAAGCGATTATCGATAAACTTTCTCGCGATAATAGGCTTACATATAAAGCGAATGAAGTAATGGTTGGTGTTGGGGCGAAACACGTACTGTATACATTGTTCCAAGTAATTTTAAATGAGGGTGATGAAGTCATCATTCCAATCCCTTACTGGGTTTCGTATCCAGAGCAAGTGAAACTAGCGGGCGGTGTGCCAGTGTATGTGGAAGGTACAGCGGAGCAAAGTTATAAAATTACTGCTCAACAATTAAAAGATGCGATTACACCTAAAACAAAAGCGATGATCATTAACTCACCTTCGAATCCATCAGGGATGATTTATTCAAAAGAAGAGTTAGCTGAGTTGGCAAAAATAGCAGAGCAAAACGATATTTTAATCGTTTCAGATGAAATTTACGAAAAGCTTGTTTACAATGGAGTAGAGCATTTTTCGATTGCGCAACTTTCAGAACAAATTAAAGCACGTACAATTGTCATTAATGGTGTAGCCAAATCGCATTCAATGACAGGATGGCGTATTGGTTATGCGGCCGGTGATGCAACGATTATTAATGCAATGACTGATTTAGCTTCACATTCTACTTCGAACGCGACGACAACGGCACAATATGCAGCGATTGAAGCGTATAATGGTCCACAGTCAACTGTTGAAGAAATGCGTCAAGCGTTTGAATCACGCTTAGCAGTAATTTTCCCGAAAGTAGCAGCTATTCCTGGGGTAAAAGTATTGGCTCCACAAGGCGCATTTTACTTATTACCAGATGTATCGGAAGCGGCTACGAAAACAGGCTATGCGTCAGTGGATGATTTTGCGAGCGCATTATTAACAGAAGCTAACGTTGCAGTAATTCCAGGTTCAGGCTTTGGCGCTCCCGCAACAATTCGTATTTCGTATGCAACATCTTTAGATTTATTAGAAGAATCAGTTCGTCGTATCGATGCTTTTGTAAAAGCAAAATGGCAAGACTAACTTAATGCCCAGGCGGATGGCACAGATTTTTAATGAATATTAACTGTAAGTTTTGGAGGACACTATGAAAAAAATTATGATTAAAGATATGCCAAACCATATCGGTGAAACAATTAAACTAGGTGCTTGGTTAGCAAATAAGCGTTCAAGCGGTAAATTAGCTTTCTTACAATTACGTGATGGCTCAGGATTTGCACAAGGTGTTGTAGTAAAAGAAGAAGTGGGCGAAGAACTTTTTGCAGTAGCAAAAGGTATGACGCAAGAAACTTCAATGTACATTATTGGTGAAGTAAAGGCTGATGAGCGTTCTTCATTCGGTGCAGAATTAAATGTGACGGGTATTGAAGTAATTCATGCGGCAACAGATTTCCCAATTACACCAAAAGAGCACGGTACAGAGTTTTTAATGGACAACCGTCATTTATGGTTACGCTCTCGTAAGCAACATGCGATTATGAAAGTGCGTAATGAAATTATTCGTGCTACGTATGAATTCTTTAATGACAATGGCTTTACAAAAATGGACCCACCAATTTTAACGGGTTCATCACCTGAAGGTACATCTGAATTATTCCATACGAAATATTTCGATGAAGATGCTTTCCTTTCTCAATCAGGTCAACTTTATATGGAAGCCTCTGCAATGGCATTAGGAAAAGTATTTTCATTCGGTCCAACATTCCGTGCAGAAAAATCAAAAACGCGTCGTCACTTAATCGAGTTTTGGATGATTGAGCCGGAGATGGCATTTGTAGAATTTGAAGAGAATTTAGAAGTGCAAGAACAATACGTTACACATATCGTTCAATCGGTATTAAAAAACTGTAAACTAGAATTAGAACGTCTAGGTCGTGACACATCAAAATTAGAAAACATTCAAGCACCATTCCCACGTATTTCTTATGATGATGCGATTAAATTCTTACATGAGCAAGGTTTTGACGATATTCAGTGGGGCGATGATTTCGGTGCACCACATGAAACGGCGATTGCCAATGCATATGATAAACCAGTGTTCATTACATGCTACCCAACTGGCATTAAGCCATTCTACATGCAACCGCATCCAGAGCGCGATGATGTTGTATTATGTGCAGACTTAATTGCACCAGAAGGCTACGGAGAAATTATCGGTGGTTCTGAACGTATTCATGATTATGATCTGTTAAAAGCACGACTTGAGGAGCACGGCTTATCAGAAGATGCCTATGCTTGGTATTTAGAGCTGCGTAAGCAAGGTTCTGTCCCACATTCAGGTTTTGGTCTAGGATTAGAACGTACAGTAGCATGGATTTCGGGCTCAGAGCATATTCGTGAGTCGATTCCATTCCCACGTTTATTAAACCGTTTATACCCATAATTAATAAGATTTCCGCAAAGCGTCCGGGTAAAACCGGGCGCTTTCTATTACGATAAAGGAAGGAGGAATCCGTATGAAGAATGATTTTGAACGAATCCGAATTTGGACACAGCAACGCAACATTACGGTGCCCAATCTTTTCTTCCAACATTATAAAGAGTTGAATATTCAAGATGACGAAGCGCTCATTGTTATGCATTTAGTGAGTTTTGAGCAGGAGGGAATCGACTTTCCTACCCCGAATGATTTAATGATACGCACTCATTTTCAAGTTTCTAAACTCTCTCAAATATTGCAACGTTTAATGCAAAAAGGGATGCTAGAAATTTCCCAATCCACCGACGACTCAGGAAAAATAGCTGAAAAATATTCATTATATCCTTTATGGGTAAGGCTATTAGAAAATTTAGAGGCGCAACAACAGCAAGTAGTCGAAACGGCAAATAAAGTGGATGAAGCGACGATTTTCACGCTATTTGAACAAGAGTTTGGTCGTTTATTATCACCGATTGAACTCGAAACGATTGGTATGTGGATTGATATTGATAAGCATTCACCAGAAATTATTAAAGCGGCGTTAAAAGAAGCGGTTTTAGCGAGTAAAGTGAATTTGCGTTATATTGATCGTATTTTAATGGAGTGGAAAAAGAAAAAAATTACGACACTGCAGCAAGTTGAAAAGCATAGCGAGCAGTATCGTAAACATACGACAACTACGACCACATACCAACCATCTGAACAACAACAACCGACGAAAAAAGTATCGTTTTACAATTGGTTAGAAGAAAGAGAATAGGAGGGACCTCGAATGTTAACGAAAACGCAATGGCTCCATTTTTTAGATGAGATGGACAAAATGTATCCAGATGCACATTGTGAACTTGTGCACGACAATCCATTCGAGCTGACGATTGCGACTCTTTTATCTGCTCAATGTACGGATGTGCTCGTCAATAAAGTTACGAAAAATCTTTTTCAAAAATATAAAACACCCCAAGATTATTTGGATGTTTCTTTAGAAGAGTTGCAAAATGATATTCGCTCGATTGGCTTGTACCGCAATAAAGCAAAAAACATTCAATTATTAAGTGGCATACTGATCAATGATTTTAACTGGGAAGTGCCTGCAACGAGGGAAGAGCTTGTGATATTACCAGGAGTAGGTCGAAAAACAGCGAACGTCGTTTTATCTGTAGCATTTAATGTACCGGCGATGGCTGTTGATACACATGTAGAACGCGTAACAAAGCGTTTAGGGCTATGCCGTTGGAAAGATAATGTGCTTGAAGTGGAAGAAACGATTATGAAGAAAACGCCGATAGATCGATGGAGTCGTGCTCATCATCAAATCATCTTCTTTGGACGTTATCATTGTAAGGCGCAAAATCCTGGCTGTGGTACATGTCCATTATTAGCAGATTGTCGAGAAGGGCAGAAACGTTTGAAAAAAGGTTTGGTGAAAGTATGATTGCTGTGAATAAAGAAAAAATTTCCAAAGTGGCAGTGAATGAGTGGTATGAAAGCTGGGAGCAATTACAGCAAAAGATTCATCTTGCTCACGATGCACGTGATTCGTCAGTGGGGCAGTTAATGCAGCAAGCTATTGAACAATTTGAACATTTTATTGTATCGAGCTCTGAACCTAGCGCGGAGTTTTCGGAAATTGAGCCATATGAATTAATGCCGATTAATGGCATGGAACGTCTAAGCTTTGTGAAAATGCGCCCAAGTCAATATGCGGCATATCGCCAATTAGATGAACTGTATAAAGAAACGAAAAAACGATGCGCAAGATTACGATTATAATGAAAAAGACCATCTACTCATACGAAAAGGTATGTGTGGATGGTCTTTTTACTTGATTCAGCAGAAGTACCCTAATTCTATAGGTAGGGGGCGAATGCTAAATATGCAATTTTATTCAGTGTGGTTTTAAACTCGGCTGAAGTAGTGGAACTCAGGCTAAGAACGCCGCGTCGTGCGGCAACGTCTGAGTGACCAACGTCGTGTTGGCCCAATGCCCCGGCGGATTTTGTTTCAAAAGAAAAACCAACACACATATCAACTATGTGTGTTGGCTAAATAAGAAGGAGTGAGAAATTTATTCTCCGTCCACAACCGGTTCTTCTTCAGCTCCGGGTTCTAGCGAAGTAGGAGGGGATGGTGGTATTGGATTCGTCCCAATATCAGGGGGCTCGGTGTTGTTATTTCCGTTGCCATTCCCATTATTACCATTACCTTGGCCGTTTCCATTATTCCCGTTGCCATTCCCATTATTGCCGTTCCCTTGATCGTTGCCGTTTCCATTATTCTCATTGCCTTCATCTGGATTCGGCTCTTCCGGGTTTATCGGAAGGTTTGAGTCTTCATCATCAATACCTGGGATTTCAGGGATGACTGGCTCCTCAAGTGATGTATCTTGGTTGATGTAAATCGAAGTCGATACAGGTTCACTACGGATATCGTCAGCTAATGCAACAACTGAGAAAGTATAGGTTTTCCCAGGTTCAATATTTGATATTTGAATAGCGAGTGAACTCGTGACAGAAACGACTGTTGGCGCCTCTCCATCTGCGTTCATCGTCACTTCAAACGTTACTGGTGAACCATCTTCTTGTGTGAGTGATGGATGTGCCCACGTTAAATCGACTAACTGTGTCGTATCATTGTAAAGTGCGTGTAGATTTGTCGGAGCATCCAATGTTTCTTGTACGAACTGTTCAGATACTACTTTCGGCTCCGTTCCTTTTACAAATAACTCGGTTTTACGGTGAGTATTAGGTGTATATTCACTAGCTAATTTTAACGGATTTGAACCTACTTCAATCGTTGCAGAAACAACAGAGCTTGGCTGTTTAAACTTAGATGATGGATTATGTTTATCTAAATCCGTCATAATTGTTTTAAATAATGTTTGCGGCAACCAACGTTCTTCCCATGTTGAAATGGCATCTTTACGCAGAGAATGACCGCCCCAAATGGCAATCGAATAATTCGTTGTATAGCCTGCAAACCAAGTGTCTGGAACTGAATTTTTCTTTAAATTAAATTTTTTAAATTCATCAGAAGAGTAGTTAGTTGTTCCTGTTTTACCAGCAATGTCTACCCCTGAAACCATTGCTCTCTTTGCTGAGGCATTCGGCTTCGTACTGACAACGTCGCGTAAAATATCTGTCACCATATAGGCTGTGTAATCGCTCATCGCAATCTTTTGTTTAGGCTTATAAGAATCTGATGATGAGCCATCACGGAAAACAATTTTTGATATTGCATGGGCATCGTTGTATGTTCCGTTATTTCCAAAAGCCGCATAAGAAGCTGCCATTTGAATTGGTGAAATCGCAATACGACCACCGCCAATAGCGTCAGATTCCACAAGTTGTTTGTCTGTACGAATACCGATATTTGCTAAAAATTGTTTTGAACGATCGGCTCCTACTTCACGGAATGTCTTGACAGCAGGAATGTTTCGAGAAGTGTAAAGTGCTTCACGAACAGTCATTGGACCACCATATTTACTATCCCAGTTTGTAATCACTTGTTTAGAACCTGTATACGTAATTGGTTCATCGACCGTTGTTTCCCCTGTTGACCATTTTAAATATTCAAAAGCGGGACCATAATCGACTAATGGTTTTAATGTCGAACCAGGTGAACGCGTTGTTAAGTCGTAAGCGTGGTTATAAGGTAGGTTTCCAGAATAATTTCGACCACCGCCGACCGCACGCAATGCGCCTGTTTCCGTATCAACGACAGCAATACCTGCTTGAATTTGTTCATTCGGGAAGTTACTGTCATTGTTTATCGTATTTTCGACAATTTTTTGTGCCTCTGGATCTAATGTTGTATACACTTTAATGCCTTCTGAAAGTAATTCTGTTTCACCCTTTGCCTCTATCTCAGATAATACAACGTCTAAAAATGCTGGATATTTAGTCGTTGTGTTCGCAATACGTTTTTCATCAGGAATTAAACCAGCTGTTACATTGGCCGTTTTCGCTGAATCAGCTTCCGTTTGCGAAATTTTATTATGCTGAACCATTAAAGAAAGGACGATATTACGTCGTTTTTCTGCACGTTCTGGATTTTTATATGGGTTATAGTTATTTGGACTTTGCGGGATACCTGCAAGTAAAGCCGCTTCATCCAATGTTAATTCATCTAACTCTTTCCCATAAAATTCTTTTGCTGCTGTACCAAAACCGTAAATACGACCTGACATCAGTATTTTATTGAAGTACATTTCGAAAATTTGTTCTTTTGAATACTTGCGCTCTAATTGTATTGAAAGCCAAGCTTCTTGTGCTTTACGTTTTAATTTTTTCTCGTTTTTTAAGAAGGAGTTTTTTACAACTTGTTGTGTAATTGTACTCGCACCTTGTGCCCCGAAGCCATCACGGACATTGGCGATGACGGCACTACCAAGTCGCCAAATATCGATACCAAAATGGTCGAAAAATCGTGAATCTTCTGTCGCGATAATGGCATCTCGCATTTGAACTGGAATATCTTCATACTTTACATAATTCCGTTTTTCTGCACCAATTGTGGCAAAAAGCTCTTTATTCACATCATAAAATTCAGATGAGATGGGATCTTTTAATAATTCTTCATCTAAGTCTGGTGCGCTACTAACATAATAGGCGAATAGCCCGGCACCACCTAAAAATCCGACAACCCCTAATAAAACGACGGTTAAGAAAATTCGCTTAATCCATATACCAAAGGGTGTTTTTGTTTGTATTTTTTTCTTTTGTGATTGACGCTCGCGTTTAATATCTTCGCGAGTTCGTTTTTGTTCTGACACGTTATTTCTCCTCACTTTCACAAACATTTTTGTCTGCGATGAACTTTTTTACAGCTTGTAAATAATCAAGGCGCGGCATATAACCGTCCTTCATTTCGATTGCTTGCTGCTCAAAAACGTTTAAAGGAATCGACTTTCTACTACCATTTTGCATCATTGTCCAAAACTGCTCGATTATTTGAAAGGGTAAGGCAAAATTGCGCCCAAGTTTTGAAAAACGAATGATGAAAAAGGCGATTCCATTTTGGCATTCTACGGATTTCATATGCTCGATTTGATGTGCATGAATATTTTGCAAGGGAAAGGATGTTTTACTTTCGGTTTCCTTCGCTTCAAAGTCGATATAATAACCATTCCATACGCCATTATAATCCGTTGTCGAAGGGGTGCGGAAATAAGCTTCACGAATAACCGCTGCACTTCTTGCCGGATAATCTACTTTGACGATTTGTATCGGAACAGGTTTCTTATGAATATTTGCCAAATTTTGCTGTAAATAAAACAAATTCGTTTCATTTAAATCATCTTCAAGGCTTTTTCCGCGATTACTATACGAAATTTCGCGTTTTTTCTTCGGAACAGGTGTACTTGATTCTGAAATTTTTGTAGGTGAGGCATTATAAATTTTTCCGTTCGGATAACGTATGACCATGAAATCACCATCTTTCTAATCATTTCCATACTTATTCATTTTATCATAAAGCGGATGAATGAAGATAAAATTTGTTTCCGAAATTACCTACGAAATCGACATATGGTAAGAGCTTTTAGCGACCTATGACTAGTTTTGCGAGTGACTATGATTTATCGATTTTGTAACGTAATCTACAAGAAAGGAGGCGTTTGCCCATGTCAAAAATTTCATCCATTATCCAAACTATTGATTTCGCAAAGCAACTATTAACTGTCCAAGTACAATTAGAAGAGGCACGCGTTACGAACGAATTTTATGCCCGATTGATCGCAGGTTACCAAAAAGTAAGCTTAGCAGAAAAGCAAATGCAAGTAAAGAATACTTGTTCGCATATTAGTAGTACAATGGAGTAGAATTTGATAAACTAAAAGCAACTAGTCAAACTACTCGAGGTGCAATTTATGGAATTAAAAATAAATACACAACAATTACAAAATGAATGTCAGGACGCGCTCGACCGTTTTTGGGAAATGCGCCGCTTAGATAAAGAACCTGATTTTTATAATGAAGTAAAACCACATGCGGATACGATTCATGCTGCAATCAAAAATTGGCAGCAACTTGCGCATTTGTGGATTAAGGAAAACCATCCTAAAAATTTATATGTACAACAAATTGACCATGCAGCAGACGCGATGGAACAATTTGTTGTGCAATCTTTTTATAAAGGGACGAGTAAGAAACGTTTTATTCAATCCATTCAGTCTGTGCTATATACACTGTCGATTTTGATGAAAAAGCTAGAAGAGGCTGATGCGAATGTTGAGTAAAAAACGTTCGATACCTGAGCTTTTGCAAGAGTGGCAATATGACGAGGAGTTAAAGCAAAACATCAAAGGTTGGCATACGCTAGATGAAAAAAGGGCGGAGTATGCCCCGTTCCCGCAACAATTGCACCCGTCCATCATAAAGGCGCTGCAGGCAAGAGGCGTTGAGCAGCTGTATACACATCAGCGTGCGGCTTTTGATTTGGCGCAGCAAGGGAAAAATTTCACAGCGATTACCCCGACTGCCTCTGGAAAATCATACTGCTATCACTTGCCTGTGTTACAAAAAATTTTAGAGGATTCATCAAGCCGTGCCATTTATTTATTTCCGACAAAGGCATTAGCACAAGATCAAAAATCAGATTTACATGAATTAATCGAACAAATGGATGAGGAAATTTTAAGTTATACGTATGATGGGGATACCGCGCCAGGCATCCGCCAAAAGATTCGTAAGGCGGGGCATATCGTCATGACCAACCCGGATATGTTGCATTCGGGGATATTACCTCATCACACAAAATGGGTTTCGCTCTTTGAGAATTTAAAATACATCGTTATTGATGAATTGCATACATATAAAGGTGTTTTTGGCTCGCATGTAGCTCATGTTTTAAGAAGGTTGCAACGAATTTGCGCATTTTATGGAAGCAATCCACTCATTATTTGTACAAGTGCCACAATTAGCAACCCACAACAATTAGCGGAATCCTTAACAAATACAAAGCACGAGCTGATTTCAAAGTCGGGTGCGCCGGTTGGTAAAAAAACCTTTCTTTTTTATAATCCACCTATTGTTCATCCAACATTCGGTGTCAGACGAAGTGCCGTATTAGAAGTGCGCGATATTTCGAAGCGCTTGTTTGAAGCGGGAATTCAGACAATCATTTTTGCGAAATCACGCGTTCGAGTTGAAATGCTCGTTACGTATTTAAAATCTTTAACCGTAAAAAAAATTGCAGATGAATCAATTCAAGGGTACCGAGGAGGCTATCTGCCAAGTGAGCGAAGAAAGATTGAAAAAGGCTTGCGTGAAGGTGCAATCCAAATGGTCATTAGTACGAATGCTTTAGAATTGGGCGTGGATATTGGTCAATTACAAGCGTGTATTATGACAGGTTATCCGGGAAATATTGCAAGTGCATGGCAGCAAGCAGGTCGCGCGGGAAGACGGCAAGGTGAGGCATTAATTATATACGTTGCCCAATCAACTGCGCTTGATCAATATATCGTTCAACATCCGAGCTATATGTTAGGAAGCTCACCTGAAGAAGTACGCATTAACCCAGAAAACATGCTTATTTTAATGGACCATTTAAAGTGTGCGGCATTCGAACTGCCATTTTCGATGACTGATAGTTATGGGGAATTTGAAATTCAGGAGTTATTGCAGTTTTTAGAAGAGGAAGGGGTACTTGTTAAAACGAGCACCCAATGGCACTGGATGAGTGAGCGTTTTCCAGCCCATGATATTTCATTGCGGTCAGCAGCTCAAGAAAATGTGGTCATTATTGATATGTCAACGCCTGCAAATACAAAAGTAATTGGTGAGATGGACACGTATAGTGCGATGACACTCCTCCATGAAGAAGCAATTTACTTACATCAAGGGATTCAATTCCAAGTGGAAAAGTTAGATTGGGAAGAGAAAAAAGCGTATGTCCGCGAGGTGGATGTGGATTATTTTACAGATGCCAACTTAGCCGTGGAACTAAAGGTGTTAAGCGAGGATAAAATCGCACACTATGAAAGTGCTTCTGTAAGCTATGGGGACGTAGGAATTTTAGCGATCCCAACAATTTTCAAGAAAATAAAGCTACACGAAAAAAACGAAAATATTGGCTCTGGACCGATACATTTGCCACCGATGGAAATGCATACAAATGCGACGTGGTTAAGTTTTGAAGTAGTGGAAGGGTGGAATGATGTAAGGTTGGCAGAAGCACTTGAAGGTGTTGCACAAGCACTCGGCAGCTTTATCCCCTTATTTATTCATTGTGACCGTTCTGATGTTTCAGTCGTCCCGCAAGTGAAAGCGACACACAATGAAAAGCCGACGCTATTTATTTATGACAGCTACCCAGGTGGTATCGGGTTAAGTGAGAAGGTTTATGATATTATTTTAAGTCTTGTTGAAAAAGCGTTAGAGCATGTTCGTCAATGTCCATGTCCAAGTGGTTGCCCTGCATGTGTCGGTCCACAAAACAGTTTAACCGACAGTCCGAAGAAGGACGCGATTAAATTATTGCAAAATTTAGCGGGTGAATTAAGTAATTAAGTTTGGTATTTGTTGTGCAACCTTAATAGCTTCATAAATAAAGAAAAGAGTAGTGAAATTGTTATTGCAGGCAAGAAACCATACTAAAACTTGATAGTTTAACCACAAAATACAGCCTTTATACACAGAGGCTGTATTTTTTAATTGTCCCAGAATATTATTACAGGTAGAATGTATACTAAATACCAGATTTGTTAAATAACGTAACACTGATTCAATTTACCGAACGAGAGTTCTTGAAGGTTGTACTTCAACTAACGGCGCATGATTATTGAATAAAAAATTCCTATTATCACATAATTTGAACGGAAAAAGGTGAGTATAAAATGGAGTATAGGGCGTTGTTAAAAGAACATTTGTTTCAGCTAGAGGAAAAATTGTTGAAACCAGAAATCAGGACTTCAAAAGATGAACTAATTAATATACTTTCAGACAGTTTTTTTGAATTCGGAAGCTCAGGTGAAGTATTGTACAAAGATGAAAGTATTGGCGAAGTGAGTCTTAGCGTAGTACGAATGAAAATGAGTGATTTTGAGATTCATCCATTGTCTGAAGAAATAGTTTTAACAACCTACCGAATTTATAACGAGTTGAATAAATAACACTCATTACGTAGTTCGATATGGAAATTAATTGATGGACGTTGGAAGATGCATTTTCATCAAGGGACAAAAATAACTTCTTCACTCTAATTCTTACTCAATTAACAGAGGATTTAGTGTAACAAATATTTCAAAATGTGACCAAACGACGGTTTGGGAATGTTATAAGGATGACTTTTGAAACTTTTATAATTGAATTAACGTAAATATAGTAATTACTTATTGTAGGGATGGGATTATTGTTTTTAATTATTATTTTTTATTTAGTTTAGGTGTGTTAATAGTTATAGGTAGTGCGATTTTTTTAATTCTTATGTATAGAAAGAGAGAAATTAAGTTTTGGCCGACTATTAAAATGCTGAGCGGTTTTTTAATAGGACTCCTACTTTTATGGATGACTGTTCCAAGTTTAAAATATGTAATAATGAAAGACTTTGATGTTGTTAATGGTAAATGCACGATAGAAATATCTTCATCTGGTCGTTCTTCTGATGCGACTTTCAATATGCTTCAAACAGACGAACGATTTAATTTCAATGAGATTCCTGAACTCGATGCTTATGGCAAATCAATTCCTTATTACTGTGAGGTTACGGTGACCAAAGACCGTATGTGGACAATGGATTATAAAATTTACGATTTAAAGACAAGAAAGCTTATCGATTCACACACGGGTGAGTAGCTTATTCTTTGAAAAAATTGAAGAATAAATATACATATGTAGTTGAAAGAACGTTCCCAAATGGAAGCTTTGGGAAGGTTCTAAGATTTAGATATAATTTCCATTTTAAAATCCTCATCATTTATACTTGTATAAAAGCTATTGGGGAGGATTTGTATGGCAAGATGCACAAATTGTAACTATAAAGGGTCATTTAAAGAAGTTATGGCTGCTGGATTTTCAAAAGACGGAAAACTATGTCCGAACTGCGGAGAAAAACAGTATGTCTCAAAAACAACGCAAAATATTATAAGTTTAGGCTCTATTAGTTTTCTACTTGCGATTATTTTCCCCTTCTTTATCAAATTGAGTGACAAAAACGATGGTTATCAATAATTAATACTTTATACAAATAACGTTCCAAAATGAAAGGTTGGTAACCATTTTAAAATTAATAGAAAATTGTATAATAACATAGAGGTGATAAAAATGAATTTTCCAAATTTATCTCAAATACGTTTCCCAAAATTAATATTACACTCGTTGTTATTAATCATCATTTTGACACTGATATTTATAATTAGCAAAGGTATAATTAATTGGATATTTGACACAAAAATTATTACAGGAAATGGACCTGTTAGTTCCTTAGTCCTGATTTGGACTTTCTTTGCTATTCAAAATAAAAAGTATCAGAAAAAAGCTTAGTTTAAATAGATGTAATGCTATAATTTTGCGAATAGCTTACACATCTCATAGTTAAATAACGTTCCCAAACGCAAGTTTGGAAACGTACTAAAAAGCCGCGAATGTTGTTAAATCAACGTTATTTGGCTTTTTTTATAAATATTTTTATACGATGTTTTATGCATTTTCTTCAAAAGTCAGTTATAGCAATATTTTAGTGGTGTTCGGGACACAGCTGAACGATCGACTTTAATGAATAAAATTATGCATATTTCTTAACGTTGTAAATCCGCATTTTTTTGAAGCTACTCTTTTCTTTTTTCTTAATCTCTCATTTAAAATTAGACATGCTAATATGAACTTAATAATATGGTAAGGTAGAAGTAATAAACTAGAATCAATAATTATGTTTTTCCAAGCTATTAAATGAAATGATGTGATGACATGTCTTATGAAAATAAAATATTACAAATGAAAAAAATGCTCGGAAAAAAATCCAATCAAACAGTGGAAAAGTCCGAATTTATTAAACCTGCAAAGCCAAGTTATTTACAACAATGGCAACAAGCTGGTCTTGAAGTAGTAGAAAATGATTTTGGCGTGCTTTTAAAAAAGGAAGTCCGTTATGCGTTCGATTATAAACACGGCGATTATGAGCTAGGTGAATTATATACTTCTATGGAACGTTGGGCAACGCAGCAAGAGGATCATCCGTATGCCCTTAGCTTTGATGAAACACTTGTCTTTTTCGATACGGAAACGACGGGCTTAAAAGGAGCAGGTACACATATTTTCTTACTTGGTTTTTTAGAGGTGCAAGAAGACGAATTTGTGCTGACGCAATATGTGCTAGCCGATCCGTCCAATGAAGCAGCGTTTTTATTTGAATCAAAGCTGTGGCAAAGAAATGTCACAATGATTACGTACAATGGTAAAAGTTTTGATTGGCCGCAATTAGAAGTGCGGTGGACATTAAATAAGCAACATATCCCGAAATTAAAGATACAGCGCCAAGTTGATTTACTTCATAGTACAAAGCGGTTATGGAAAGATGACTTACAACAGATGAAACTGACGCAAGTGGAGCAAGATAAGCTTGGATTTCATCGGCAAGGTGATATCCCTGGTCATTTAGCGCCTATCATTTATTTTGATGCTGTGAAAAGTGGGAATGCGACGACGTTAATGAAAGTTTTGACGCATAATGAATGGGATTTATTATCGCTCATTACGTTATATATCCATTCCACGAAATTGCTACTTGATGAGGTTGGACAGGAATCTGCGACAACGTATACGAATATTGGGAAATGGTTTGGGGATTTAAGACAAAAGAAAACAGGTACAGAAATTTTAACCGCAGTAACTGAGCAGTTTTCACAGGAAGAGGCTGGATTCGCTCATTATTATTTAGCTTTTGAATTAAAACGTAATGGCGATTATGAGCTCGCGACGAAAGCATTTCAAACTGCTTTACCCGCATTACCAATGAAAAAACAAGTGCAAGCGTATGAACAGTTAGCGATGCTATATGAGCATCAGTTGAAAGATTACAAGCGTGCTTCTATATACGCAGAGGCTGGATTGGTAGTAGTTAAAAGGATTTTCTATGCGAAAGATAGCCAACAACAACGTCAGCTTCACAATTGGCATAAGAGGCTAAACCGTCTAGAAGAAAAAATTTCGAAAGTAGCTAACGGGAAATGAAGAGGTATTTCCCGGGCAACCGCAAAGTTTGACAATTTTTTTAAAGATAGGTGCAACAATAGGTATGAACAGTCGTTCCTATGCTATAATAGTGACAAAGAAGTTGCTTGACGGAAGGACGATCATTATGGATATTAAATTTACATCTGACTATATTTTAGAAAAAGATTTTAAAAAGAGCATGAAGGGTTATAATGTTGACGAGGTGGATCAATTTTTGGATTTGATTCGTGAAGATTACGATACTTTTGCAAAGAAAATAGCTGCATTAGAAGAAGAAAATGAGCGCCTGCAACAGGAGCTTAATAACACGAGTAAAAGACCGGCTCCAGTACCGGCTACAAATAGCACAAATTTTGATATATTAAAGCGACTTTCCAATTTAGAAAAACATGTTTTTGGAAGTAAACTATACGAATAGTTAGACTTTTAAAGGAATGATTGTGTTTTCAATAGGATTCACGTATACTAATTAATGCATCAATACTCAGGTAATCGCTGCGATCCATTGAGGTCGTAGAGGAAAGTCCATGCTCACACGGTACTGTGATGTCCGTAGTGTTCGTGCTACTTGAAAAAATAAGAGTAGGCAAGCGTAAAGCTTGACGGCGGAAGGAACTCCTAAGTCATTTTGATATGGACGAAACTTTCTGAAAGTGCCACAGTGACGGAGCTTATAATGAAAGTTATAAGGTGGAACGAGGTAAACCCCATGAGTGAGAAACCCAAATTATGGTAGGGGCACTCTCCTGAAGGAAACGAACAGATGGAGGGACGGTATTATTACCGTAGATAGATGATTACTACCTGGTCGTACGAGGCGAAAGCCGTTTGAGTACTCAGGAACAAAACATGGCTTATTGATTATTGATGCTTTTTTGAACAAATAAAAAGGCTCTCCATTTTACAGTGGAGAGCCTTTCTTATAGAAAATAAAGGTGAAAAACTTGAGCGAATCGTGTGCAAACTTATCAGCTGTCCAAGAGTTATCAATTACCCAGTATCCAAATGTCTTAATTGCTAAAATATTTGAAAACATTGCAGAAGGTATTATGATTACGGATAAAAATAAACGCATTGTGAAAGTAAATGCAGCATTTGAATTCGTGACAGGTTATAAAAAAGAAGAGGTAATCGGTGGTTCCCCACGTATACTACAATCAGGTATACATGAAATTTCATTTTATTTAGGAATGTGGGAAAAAATTGATGAGATTGGTATGTGGCAAGGGGAAATTTGGAATCGTCGAAAAACAGGAGATGTCTATCCTGAATGGTTGACGATTATGGCTATAAAAAATGATGCTGGTGAAGTGACTAATTATTGTGGGATTTTTACGGATTTATCTGAGCGAAAAATCGTTGAGCATGAATTAGAAAAGAGAACGCTACTTGATACATTGACAGACGTATGTAATCGATTTGCTTATTCGGAGCGCATGAATACGTTACTTGAATCAACATCAAAAATGACACAGCCAGCACAACATGCAGTTTTCATATTGAACTTAGATCGTTTTAAACAAATAAATGATACACTTGGGCATGCCGTCGGAGATCAATTGCTCATCGAAGTATCGCAACGTATAAAAGGGTTAATTAAAAATAAAGATATATTAGCACGCTATGGTGGCGATGAGTTTGTGATTACGTTAACGAATATTGTTCATCCGCGAGAGGCTGCTAAGTTTGCCGAGCAAGTTATACATGTAATTGAACAACCATTCATAGTGGACAACCACGAAATTTTCATAACAACGAGTATCGGTATTAGTATTTATCCAGATGATGGTATGACAACAGAAGAATTACTCAATCGTGCGGAAAAAGCGATGTTATTTTCAAAAGGTAATGGCCGCAATTGTTTCTCTTTTTATTTTGATGAATTAAACACGGATTCAAAACGTGTGTTATTGTTGGATAGTGAATTACGTAAGGCGATAGAAAATCGTGAATTTACGTTAGCATATCAGCCAAAAATTTGTGTGCAAACAAATAAAATTGTTGGGGTTGAGGCGTTAGTTCGCTGGACCAATGATAAACTAGGCTTTGTATCCCCCGCAGAATTTATAGAATATGCAGAAGAAACAGGGTTAATTATTCCGTTGAGCGAAATCATTTTTGATTTAGCATGCCAAGGGAATATGAAGCTGTTAAATGCAGGTTATACAAAAATTCCAATTGCTATAAATGTATCAAGTATTCATTTCCAGCAACAGGGCTTTTTAGAATCCATTCAAACGATTTTAGAAAGAAATAATACATCTGCACTCAATTTTGAGATTGAAGTAACAGAGCGCACTGTGATGAACAATGCTGTTGAAACGGTGAATAAACTAGTTAAACTGAAGCTCCTTGGATTTAAGTTATCCATGGATGACTTTGGTACAGGTTACTCGTCATTGAGTTATTTAGTAAAGTTCCCATTAGATGTATTAAAAATTGATCAGAGTTTTATCCAACAAATTTGTATACTTGCAGATAAGCAAGCAATTGTAGATGCCATCATACAAATGGCACACCGTTTAAATATGAAAGTTGTTGCAGAGGGTGTTGAAACGAAGCAGCAAGCAGCATTATTAAAAGAGCTTGGATGCGATTTCATTCAAGGTTATTATTACAGCAAGCCATTACCAATGGACGAGCTATTTGAATTTATTCAATTTTGGGAAATCGACCATCAAGAAAGGGTATAACAACTTATGACAAAATTTCAATTAGTCGCAACCGCTGCAATGGGTTTAGAAGCAATTGTTGCAGATGAAGTACGCGAATTAGGATATGAAACACGTGTGGACAATGGCAAAGTATATTTCGAAGGCGATGAATTAGCCATTGCACGTACAAATTTATGGTTACGTGTAGCAGACCGCGTGAAAATCGTCGTTGCACAATTTCCAGCACACACTTTCGACCAATTATTTGAAGGGGTAAAAGCCATTGAATGGGAGAAATTTTTACCTGTAGATGCCGCATTCCCTGTTTCGGGAAAATCAGTGAAATCAAAATTATTTAGTGTGCCAGATTGTCAGGCGATAACGAAAAAGGCGATTGTTGAACGCATGAAAATCGCATACAAACGACTTGGATTTTTAGACGAATCAGGGGCAACGTTTAAGCTTGAAATTTCGATTTTAAAAGACGTTGCAACAGTGACGATTGATACATCAGGTGTCGGACTTCATAAACGTGGCTACCGTACACACCAAGGGGAAGCGCCGTTAAAAGAAACATTGGCTGCTGCACTTGTTAAAATTTCAAAATGGTCACCGAATCGTCCATTCATCGATCCATTTTGTGGTTCGGGAACAATTGCATTAGAAGCTGCGATGATTGGCCAAAATATTGCACCAGGCTATAACCGTGAATTTATTTCGGAATCATGGCCATGGATGAAGCAAGCTATTTGGGACAAAGCGCGTGATGAGGCAGATGAACTAGCAAATTATGATCAAGAATTAACGATCATGGGTACGGATATTGACCATCGTATGGTGTCCATTGCACAGGAAAATGCAGTTGAAGCTGGCTTTGGAGATATTATTACATTCAAACAAATGCAAGCAACGGATTTTACAACGCAGTTTACAGACGGTGTTATCGTAACAAACCCTCCGTATGGTGAGCGTATTGGTGAAATCGAAGAAATCGAAAAAATGCTGCGTCAATTCGGTCAAGTGATGCAAAATTATCCAACATGGTCTGTTTATTTACTTTCTTCAATGGAAGATTTAGAAGTCCATTATGGGAAAAAAACGACGAAAAAACGTAAGCTGTTTAATGGATTTATTCGTACAGACTTATACCAATTCTGGGGTCAAAAGTCAAAAGCTCAATTTTAACTTGATTCAGCTGAATCAAGTTAAGCCCTGGCGGATGTCACAGATTTTTTTCGAGCTTGCTCGAAAAAATCTGGACTAAAGTTAGCTGAAGCGTAATTGATTCAATAACGACTACATTAGCGATAAACTAATGTAGTTTTTTTCTTGTTATTTCATATTATCTATGTATGATTTCATATCATTTTATAGTATAATGTAAAGTACGGAATTTTTTCGGTGTATAAATAAAGCTAATTATTAATAAGGCATTGCGCGGGAGAAGTAACAAGATTTCTTCCGCTTCATATTGAGGGGGCAACGTTATTTTGAGAAAATCTTTACCATTTGAACTTTCTAAAGAGAAGTCCTTTTTCGAGTCGCTAGGCGATTGGATGGGCGATGTACTTTATGATGAATTACCTGAAAAGGGTTTTGAATGCCGTGATGAACAAATTTTTATGGCGTATCAAATAGAACAAGCATTAAAAGAAAAAAATGTCCTTTTTGCTGAAGCTGGAGTAGGGACGGGTAAAACGATTGCCTATTTATTACCAGCTGTATCGTATGCGCGCTATACAGGCAAACCCGCTTTAATCGCGTGTGCCGATGAAACGTTAATCGATCAACTTGTCAAAGATGGTGGCGATATTCATAAGTTACGTGATGTGCTCGGTTTAGATATCGATGTCCGATTAGCAAAATCACGCGACCAATATTTATGTTTAAAGCGTTTTGAAGAAGCAGAAAAGAATGAAACGGACGAATGGATTGATGAAATTTCTGTTTCTATTCCAGATGGTGTGTATGCACAAGGTAGTATGATTTCAGTGAAGCCATACGGAGATCGTTCTGATTATTCAACCGTGAGTGATGAAGATTGGGAAAAGGTCAACTACAATTCTATTATGCAATGTGCTGTTTGTGATTTGCGCAATCGTTGTGGACAAACACTTCATCGTGCGCATTATCGTAAATCGACAGACTTAATTATTTGCTCTCAGGATTTCTTAATGGAGCATTTAGCAACAAAAGAATCCCGTGAACGTGAAGGGCAGTTACCATTATTGCCAGAAGTGTCGATGATTGTACTTGATGAAGGGCATTTATTAGAATATGCAGCACAAAGAGCGTTAACTTATAAAGTACAAGCGTATACAATCGTTGAGATTCTAGAGCGACTAATGGTGGATGGTGTTCGTGAACGTACGCTATATTCGATGGAACATTTACAAGATCATCATGAATTGTTTTTTGACCAATTACGTGAAGATGTTGTCGCGTCAGAGGAAGATCGTAAGCGTATTAACAAATCGGAGCGTCTAATTACATTAGGTAATAAAATCATTGCCAATGTAGAGCAACTGCTAGAGGAATTTGTATTCGAATCCGAGCTTTATATGATTCCAGAATATGAGCTAAATATGGTAGAAGAATTTTTAGAGCATTATGTAGCAGCGATTCGTATCTTTGTGGCACAAGGAGATGCAGTTGATTGGTTAGAGGATACAGATGATGAAGAAACATTAGTTATTATGCCTCGATTAATTACGGATGTATTAGCAGAAACATTGTTCTCAAAAAAAATGCCGATTGTCTTTTCATCTGCAACGCTATCTGTCAAAAAGGATTTCAGCTATATTGCATCAAGCCTTGGAATCGCATCATCTCAAAGCTTTAGCGTCCCTTCACCATTTGATTATGAGGAAGTAATGAAAATCTACTTGCACGAACTGGAGCAATCTAAAAAGGTAGCAAAAGTAGAACAGTTATTGCTAGATAAGAAAAAGACGTTAATATTATTTAAGTCAAAACAAGCAATGAATCAATTTAAATCACAGTTAAGTATGATGGCGCGTTTAACAATCGCTTTTGAAGGTGATCGTGAGCTTTCATCAATTGTCCGTGATTTCCAAAACGGTGAAATTCAAACACTATGCTCGTATCATTTATGGGAAGGGTTGGATTTACCGGAAGAAGCGTTAACGCGTGTCATTATTTTCGATTTACCATTCCCACCGCATGATCCATTATTTGATGCGAAGCGCTCGTTTGCCCAAAATCCATTTGAGGAAGTGGAGCTGCCATTTATGCAGCTGCGTTTACAGCAAGGGATGGGTCGACTAATCCGTACATCGAATGACCACGGAGATATTCATATTTTATTAAATGAAGAAGAAGTGAAAGTGAAATCACACTTCTTGGACATTTTAGCTGTGGAGCCACAATAATGTAAAATAAAGCATCCATCAATCTCAATTAGAGAGAGATGGATGCTTTTTCATGTAACTACCCTTAGTAAGAGGGGAAGCTCTATTCAAATCACCACGGTGTAAATCCAGTAGATCCTAGTGGTGAATTACGCAGAATATCAATAATTGGCATCGTATAAGCAAAAATAATTAAAGCTGCTACAATAACCCCCCAGAACTTAAAGTTTTCTAAAATAGCAGGTGTTTTTTCTGCACCAGGTGCTACTTCAGCAACTGGGAATTCTTCATGTCCTTTTGGTGCGAAGAAGGCTAATTGAATAACGATATACGTAACGATGATGATTGCTACGAATAAAATCGTGCCACCAACTGCTTGTGCGATTGCATATGGAATCCATTCAGCAGCTTGTTCAGCACCGCCATACGTTGAATAATCCGACCGACGAGGGGCACCCATTAATCCGACAACGTGCATTGATAATGACATGATGCTCATACCAATTGCCCATAATATCCCAACGTAAATCCCAAGCTTATTTAATGCAGGTGTTAAAACACGTCCTGTTAAATGGGGGATTAAGAAAAATGCGACCCCAAAGAATGTTAAGATAACAGTAGTTGCGACTGTTAAGTGGAAATGTCCTGTTACCCAAATTGTATTGTGGATCAGTTGGTTCATTTGATAAGATGCATTGACAATCCCGCCTGCACCACCTGGAATAAATGCTAACATCCCTATGAATGGCAGGAGGAAGCGTGCATCTCCCCACGGTAATTTTTTAAACCAACCAAGAACACCTTTACCACCAAGTTCACGACCGCGTAATTCAAACGTCGCAAACATAGAGAATGCAGTCATTAATGACGGAATGATAACGAAGAACGTTAATGTAACTTGAACAAACTTCCAGAATCCATCAATACCTGGTTCTGTTAATTGATGGTGAATACCTACTGGGAAAGAGAATAATAAGAATAAAATGAATGAAAATCGAGCTAAAGAGTCAGAGAATATTTTCCCACCGACAATTTTTGGAACAATTGCATACCATGCCATGTAAGCTGGTAATAACCAAAAGTAAACAAGTGCGTGACCGAAATACCAGAATAATGTACGCGTTAATAATACGTCCACGCGAGTAATTAAACCGAGTGACCAAGGTAATAATTGGAATAAAACAGAAACGGCAACACCTAAAGAACAAGTTACCCATAACAGCGAATTGACAAAGGCCATATACGTTAGTAGGGGGGAAGTTTGCCCTGGATTCTCTTTTTTCCATTGAAAATACTTCATAAATTGCGGAACACATAATAGCCAAGAACCGACTACAACAAGTGTTAATCCTAAATAGAAAATCCAGTGTGCTTTTAATGGTGCATAAAATGTATAAAGGACCGTTGCTTTATTTAATAACACCATCGTAGAAGCCATTGCCGTACCAAGAACCATTAACCAAAAGCCGATCCAACCAATGTTACGTTGCTTATCTGTTAAAGGACCTGCTGTACGACTGACCGCAGCAATTTGGAAACCTAATATGAAAAATGTCGTTAAAATTAAACCTAGTAAAATACCGTGTACTGTTAAAACTTGATAGTAGCCAATTTTAATGCCACCTGGAATGGTAAACTCACCAGAGCGAACTAATACTTGGAGTAAACCTGCAAGACCACCAAGGAGTAATGCAATAAATGCAACATAAATATTCGCCATTGCAAGTTTCGCATCTTTTGGAGCTACATTTTTAATTGATGCCTGTTGCATTTTCGTCCACCACCTTTAACATAGAATGCATCGCTGTATGTCCTGTACCGCAATATTCATTACATACGATTAAATACTCACCCGCTTGATTCATTTCTGCAATGTATTCAGAAATATAACCAGGCTCTAGCATCATATTAATGTTGGTGCCAGCTGCTTGGAAGCCGTGAATAACGTCTTTTGTTGTCGCAGTGAATTTTACTTTTGCGCCTAAGGGAACGACGATTTCAGGTGGGTCGTAATAGAAAGCAGAAGCGACAATAACAACTTCATAATCCCACTCTTTCCCTTCTACTTTATGTACGCCTGGATTATTAAATGGTGCAATTTCATCGACTTTCTCGTAGTTGATCACTTTTTTCGAGTTGTTTGGGTGAGTCCCGTTATGGAATGCGCCGACGCCTAAAATAATTAAAAATGCCACTAAAGTCCCGCATCCGAAAACAAGCCACCACTTTTCATACTTGTGTAAGTGCATAGAAGTTACCCCTTTCCCGATTTTCTTTTTTTACATACGTCCCATAAATAGGTCGAAGCAATAGACCCACAAAATGACAATGACTGCCCCGACAGAAAAAGTCATATAAAGCGTGCCTTTTAAATTGTCGTCTTCTTTTTTTTGCTTACGCATCTTTTCACACTCCCTATTGGAAAATATGTTGCATCTCTACCTTCATAATATAAAAAGTAAAATTATGGTGAAGTGAGTTTTCTCACTTTAAATGTTCTAAAATGTGAAAAAAGTGTGAAGGAAAATTGGGGGCGGTATGATTGGATTCGAAGGAAATAAAAAAACACGTAAATAGATTACGTGTTTCACAGTCATTATTAATCGGTATCTATCGTATACAAAATGGAAATATTCCCAGCACCTTCTATAGATGCAGGTAGGGTAAATGCTTGTTGGAAACCGTATAATTTTGTATTACCAACCATTACTGTAGGGGGCGTAATATCGAGTTCGAGCTCGTATTGCCCAGCATAAGTGCATAAATTACCTGCAATCATATTCCCGAATTCACCAGTAAAGGACTCAAGCATCTCCCCATCTAAAGGCATGCCAAACATGGCAGAACCAATAGCGCCAAATATTTCAGGTGTCCCATCTATAATAATACGCCCTTTTAGATCACCAACCAGCCCAATTAAAACACCCATCTCTTGCTGTATATAAGGTTCCACAGTAACAGAAGGAGATTTTACATCAATATCCATTGGTAAAATCGTTTTTAATGAATGGATTGTCCCGTTCAAAATTGTTTGTATATGCTTTGAAGTACTCAAAGTAAACGCACCTCTCTCCGACTTTTTCTACATCTTACCATGTGACTTTAGTAGATGTATAGAGGACAAGTGTACATATTTTTACATTCATACAGTGAAAAACGCCCAGTTTGGATTGACGAATGAAATACTTTTCGATTATAATGAGAGTGATAATTATTATCAACTATATAAAGGTGGTGTGCATGGTGCTTTTTACATTTGTAGGAGTGACAGTAATCGCATATGTAGTCATTGGAAACTATGTATTAAAAAATACAGTAAATTAATGGATAACCCAAATTTTATTAATATATCAAAAACACCATTTCAGGATCTACATCCGAAATGGTATTTTTTTACTAGGAAGGGCCAATTTCTTGCACCAATCATGCAAAAGAAATCGAAATAAATAATTTTAATAAAATACTAGCCGATTTTCTAATGTAATCATGGTACTATATAATTGTGAACATTTTAGGACAAAAGGGGAAAGTGAAATGAGTTTGTTTGATGAAAAGGTATACCAATTATTGCAACAATCGGCGGTACAATACATAATTTACAAGGAAAACCAAGATACGGAGCGAATTGAAAAATTAAATCTATTCGCACGCAAATTATTACAAAAAGAGTTTGTCATTGGATTTGCAGGGCATTTCTCAGCGGGTAAATCGAGCATGATTAATGCATTATCGGGTGAAGATATTTTAGCAGCGAGTCCTATTCCAACAAGTGCAAATATCGTCAAAGTACATAAGGCAGATGAAGATTTTGCAATCGTTTACATGCATCATGATAAGCCAGTCAAATTTACAGCGGGCTTTGATATTAAACAAGTAAAAGAGCTGAGTAAAGACGGTGAACTGGTTTCGCAAATTGAAATTGGTCATAGTAAATCTAGCTTACCTTTAGGCGTAACTGTAATGGATACACCGGGAGTGGATTCGACAGATGATGCCCATGCGATGAGTACGGAATCAGCGTTGCATATTGCGGATATGGTATTTTATACAATGGATTATAACCATGTTCAATCGGAGCAAAATTTCCAATTTACAAAGCAGTTAATGAAATACAATCCAAATGTATATTTAATCGTCAATCAGATTGATAAACACCGTGAGTCAGAACTATCATTTGAGGACTTTAAACAATCCGTACATAGTTCATTTGCAGCATGGGGCGTTTACCCGAAAGACATTTTCTTCACTTCTTTACGTGATAAAGAATTAGCGAATAATGATTTTGAAAAAGTGAAAAAGATCGTCATGAATTCGATGAATGACTGGCAAGAACAATTAATTTTAACGGCTGAAAATACATTAACAAAATTACAGCATGAACATGAAAATTATTTAATAGAAGAAAAACAAGACCGATTTGCAACATATGAAGACGTTTTAACAACAGATGACTGGGAATCGCGCCTTGATATTTTAGAGCAATATGAAAAATTAACGTTGCAAACGGAGCTATTTTCATTTGAGCAATGGGATAAAATGTTTGATGAAAATCGCAAAGAGTTATTAGCAAATGCGGCGATTATGCCAGCCGATGTACGTGAAAAACTACGTAGCTATTTAGAATCAAAGCAAGAGGATTTTAAAGTAGGTGGTCTATTTACGGCTAAAAAGAAAACAGCTGAAGCGCGTGAAAGCCGAGCAGTGGAAGCGTTAGAAGCGTTTAATCACGTCGTGCAATCTCAAATTACAGGGCATATAAAAGCGCTGATGAAAACGGCATTAAAGGATGTTGGCGCATTGACAGATGAACGTGCGGCAGCAACGGATGCGAAAGTTTTTGATTTACCTTTTAGTGTAATTGAAGATCAAGTTCAAAAAAATACAATTGTTACAGGAGATGCTGTACTAAACTTTGCGAACCGTGTATCTGAAGCGACAAAACGCTATTTTATTCAAGCAACGGATGCGTGGAAGAATGAGCAACAAGTTGTATTAGAGCAAGTGGCGACAGAAGTTTCTGCCCCTGTAAAACTAAAAATTAATGCAATGAAACAAAGAGTACAAGCGATTCAACATATTTTAGAAATTGAAGCGTTTGAGCAATTTAGTAAAAAACAGATGGTACAAGCAACGAATGAATTGCGTGCTGAGTCCAAAATTCAATTGGAAAATTGGCAACGTGCCCATGAGCAGGCACTAAAGGATATTCGACCATTTGATGAATCTATGCTTGCGCAAAAACAAGCAACGGCCGTAGAAGAACAGCAAGTGACTGAAAATACGGGCGCGCACTTAAGTACGGACCTTGTTGTTGCGAAGGCATTAAAAACAGCACAAGCAGTGGGCAATGTCCAAGGATTTAAAGAAGTAGCCAACTTCTTAACGAAAAAAGTAGAGCGCTTACAAAAACGTGACTTTACAATCGCGTTATTCGGGGCATTTAGTGCGGGTAAATCAAGCTTCTCCAACGCATTAATGGGAGAACGTGTATTGCCAGTTTCGCCAAATCCGACAACAGCGGCCATTAATAAAATTCGCCCAGTAACACCAGACCATCCGCATGAAACAGCCGATGTACATTTAAAAACAGAGGCGCAATTATTAGAAGATATTCAAGGTTCTTATGCAGCTATTGGGATGACAGTAGGCACATTACAAGAAGCATTTGACAAGGCAAAAGATGGTTTAGCAGTTAAGTTGGTAGATGAGCGACTCAATGTGCATAAATCCTTTATTCGTGCGTATTCGGAAGGCTATGAAAAATATATTCCAAAATTAGGAACAACGATTCGCGTAGATCGTCCTGATTTTGAAAAGTTTGTTGCGCAAGAAAACCGTTCATGCTTTGTTGATAATATTGATTTTTACTATGATTCACCACTTACGCGTATGGGTGTCACTTTAGTTGATACACCAGGAGCGGATTCAATTAATGCACGTCATACAGGTGTAGCGTTCGATTATATCCGTAATGCCGATGCAATTTTATTCATCACGTATTATAACCATGCGTTTGCCAAAGCCGACCGTGAGTTTTTAATTCAATTAGGGCGTGTTAAAGATGCCTTCGAATTAGACAAAATGTTCTTTGTTGTCAATGCGATCGATTTAGCCTCTACAGCGGAAGAAGAGGAAGAAGTGAAAGGCTACGTGCGTTCCGAATTACAGCGCTTCGGTATCCGCTTCCCTCGCTTATATGGGGTTTCTAGTTTATTGGCATTGAAGGAAAAGCAGGAGCAACAGGATCACCAGTCAGGGTTAAAGCCGTTTGAAGGGGCATTCCATCACTTCTTAAATGATGAGTTAATGGGCATCGCTGTCCAAGCATTGCAAGAAGAAGTTGATAAAACAGAAGTACGATTACATGATTTAATTGTCCAAACAGAGGACAACTTAAAGCGTAAAGATGAGCGACTAGACGAGTTAGTTCATTTAGAAAAGCATGTGCGTACGAGTTATGAAACGACGCAAACCGCCATGCTTGAAAGTGAAGCAAAACAGGAATTAGATGAATTGTTGTACTATGTACTCCAACGCGTTTATTATCGTTATCCGGACTTTTTCCGTGAAAGCTATAATCCGTCGACATTTGCGCAAATGTCTGCACAAGTAGCATTGGAAACAGCATTAAAAGAATTGTTACAAGCATTGAGCTTTGATTTTGCACAGGAGCTTCGCGTGACGAATTTCCGATTAGCTCAATTTGTTGATACGAAATTAAGAGGACAATTTAAAGAGCAAGTACAAAATTTAAAAGAATTAAATCCAAGTTTTGCATTTATTGCGTATGAGGCGACGGAACCACAGCTACTGGATATGGCAGGTCCATTTACTGACAGTGCTCCATATAGCCAAGTGAAATCTCATTTCAAAAATGTGAAAGCATTCTTTGAAAAAAATGAAAAAGAGCTTTTGCGTGATGCGCTAGAGCAATTAACAAAACCAGATGCGCAAACGTATTTAGATCGTGAAAAAACGAGACTTCTTGAATGGGCATCGCACTTCATTGCAATCGAAGCAGAAAGTTTACGTCAACATATGTTAGAGCAGGCAATCGAACAAATTAGTACAGAACGATTATTACTTCAAGAAGAAAGTCGATTAGCAGTTTGGAAAGAACTTTACGAAAAATTAAAAGCATAGGAGTGATTTCAAATGGCAAATGTTTTTGTAGATGCATTTAAATTAGAACGAGATGGTCGCTTTATTGATACTCGTTTTGATCTTCAAAATGTTGATTTAGGGAAGCGTTTATTTGAAGAAGGGCATGTGAAAGGGGCAATTTACTGGGACCTTGAATGTGACCTTTCAGATATGACGAAAACAAATGGACGCCACCCGTTACCAGATAAAGCTCATCTTCAAGTGTTATTTGAAAAACACGGTCTGCATTATAACGATGCCATTTATATTTATGACCAAGGCGCTGCACCTTTTGCGACGAGAGCTTGGTGGACGTTAAAGTATGCTGGCTTTCAACATGTTTACATTGTGAATGGTGGCTATGAAAGTCTCGTTGCTGCTGGCTTTGAAATAACGATGGAAGTAATGGAGTTTGAACCGACAGCGTTACAATTACAGTGGAATGATGACATTTTAATGAATAGAGAAGATGTACTTGCGATAACAGAAGGAAAGCATAAGGCGACGCTAATCGATGCACGTGCTGCAGCGCGTTATCGTGGGGAGTTTGAACCGTTTGAACCGATTGCAGGTCATATTCCAACAGCAAAAAATTACGATTGGGAGCAATTGAAGGACGGCAATAAACTTGTCATTACTTCTTCACTACTGGAGACAGTCTCAAAAGATGAAGAAATTATTGTATACTGCGGCTCAGGTGTAACAGCAACACCAGTTTATTGTATTCTATCTGAAGCGGGCTACCAAAACATAAAAATCTATATGGCTGGTTATAGTGACTGGGTATATCATCACCCGGTTGAAATCGCGTAAAACGATTGTTTGTAAATAGATAATTATTATGAATATCCATTCACTTTATGTTAAAGTTACCGTATAGGGAAAAACGACATAAAGGGGTGGATATTTGTGTTTTTTAAGAAGAATATAGAACGAAGCGAAATGTCGGGTGTTCGAATGGTAAACGGTTCAATCAAGTTTCAAGCCATCCAATTAAATGTGCATTGTTTTGAAGTAGATGGGGTGTTAATTGATACGGGAGCAAAATCACTTCTTGATCAATTCAAGCCGTTTTTCAATGACATGGATGTCGATCAAATTATGTTAACGCATTATCATGAGGACCATTCAGGTGGTGCACACTATTTACAACAGAAATATGCACTACCAATTTATATGAATGACTTAAAAATTCAAGAATGCAAAGAGAAAGCAACGTATCCATTTTATCGAAAGGCGTTTTGGGGAACACGGCCAGCTTTTCATGCTCAAGCAGTGGGAACGTCATTTGAATCAAGAAATGCGACGTGGAAAGTGATTGAAACACCAGGGCATACGCAAGATCATCTCGCCTTTTTAAATACAGCTACAGGTCATATTTTTACCGGAGATTTATATGTCTCGCCCAAAACAAAGGTGATTCTACGCGAAGAAAGTATTCCGACCATTATTTCGTCGATTGAAAATCTTCTTACATATGATTTTCAAGAAGGCTTTTGCAATCATGCAGGCTACATGAAAGATGCCAAAAAGGTATTGGCGCATAAATTAGACAATTTGCGTGAACTAAGCGAACGTATTGAAACGTTACGAGGTGAAGGGAAAACAGTTAAGGAAATTAATAAGCAGTTATTTGCGAAAAAATATCCCATTGTCCGTGTATCATTAGGGGAATGGGATTCGGCACATATCGTTACATCGGTCATCGGAAAAGGGAATTAATTGAATAAAAATCAAAAATCCACTCTTTTTAATTATTGAAAGGGTGGATTTTCATTTTTCGGAGATACTTAAGATGATGGATTATTTGTACATGTACGTTTACAATTCCTTTACAATTCGGTTGGATTAAAAATTTATTGTTATTAATCAGAAATATGGTGATTGTCGTAATTTGTCGAAAAAGTTGTAATAACGAATAAATAACGCGTTTTTTTATTATTTACGGAGTTGTTTTTCCGTAAAAAGGGATTAGGTTATTATGTATTAGGGTATTTGTAAAGTTACAGCAATGTAAAGTTTTATTAAGCGTGTGAAAAGATATTGTAGAAATTGAAAACTAGATGTATGATAACTTAGGTTTTATTATCAAATAGTAGAAAACATTCAACGTAGAACAAACAATTATTTAGGAGGAAATCATCATATGTTTAGCTCTAGAAAACAAGATCCATTTTTCGAAGGATTATTAATTATTGCTAAAAATGTACAACAAGGAGCAAATTATGCAAAGGAATCAACTATTTCCAATGTTGCAGACCTCAAGCAAATTCAAATAAAGATGAAATCCTATGAAACAGCTGGTGATAAATTAATTCATGAACTGATTGTAAAGTTAAATGAATCGTTTATGACACCAATTGAGCGTGAAGATATTTTAGCGCTTGCAATTAGATTAGATGATATTTTAGATGGCATAGAAAATACGATTGCGCATTTCGAAATGTATTCCTTTACAGAAGTGAATGACTATATGCGTCAATTTGTTGATTATATTGCAAAAAGTTCAGATGAAGCTGTAAAAGCAATGGAATTATTAAATAAAAAAGATTTATTAGGGATGCGCCAACATGCGATTTTAATAAAAGATTATGAGCGTGAATGCGATGAGATTTTCCGTAAATCCGTAACAGAGTTATTCCAAGTAGAAAAAGATCCGATTCGTCTGATTATGTTTAAAGACCTATATGAGCAATTAGAGGATATTGCGGATTACTGTCAAAATGTAGCGAACACAATTGAAACGATTATTATGCGTAATGCATAGAAGTAAGGGAGTAAACTATGAATACGTTATTAATCATTACCGTATTGGTTGTCATCTTTGCGTTAGCATTTGATTTTATTAACGGTTTCCATGATACAGCGAATGCGATTGCTACATCGGTATCTACCCGTGCATTAAAGCCACGTGTTGCGATTTTGATGGCCGCAGTCATGAACTTTGTTGGTGCAATTACATTCGTTGGTGTAGCGAAAGCAGTTGCATCTGGAATTGTTGACCCATTCTCATTAAATGCTTTTGAAGGAGATGTGACGGGGTCAGTCGTTATTTTAGCTGCATTATGTTCTGCGATTACATGGAATTTGTTAACTTGGTATTTTGGAATTCCATCAAGTTCTTCGCATACGTTAATCGGTTCGATTGCGGGCGCAGCAGTGGCATCTGCTGGTATGGATATATTAAATTACTCAGGTTTCTTGAAAATTTTACAAGCTTTAATTATTTCGCCAATTTTAGCATTAACACTTGGTTTCATCGTGATGAAAATTTTCAAAGTGATTTTCCAAAAATCACCGCTTTATACGACAACGAAAGCATTCCGATTAACTCAAATTGGTACAGCGGCGTTACAATCATTCACACATGGTACGAATGATGCGCAAAAAGCGATGGGGATTATTACGATGGCATTGATCGCTGCGAACTTGCAATCTACAGATGAAGTGCAAAGCTGGGTTCGACTTGCCTGTGCTCTAGCAATGGGTATTGGTACTTCGGTAGGTGGTTATAAAATCATCAAAACAGTGGGCGGTAAAATTATGAAAATTCGTCCAGTGAACGGTGTAGCGGCGGATTTAACGTCAGCCTCTATTATTTTTGGTGCAACGCTAATTGCGCTACCTGTTTCCACTACACATGTTATTTCATCTGCTATTATGGGTGTAGGTGCAGCACAACGTGTAAAAGGTGTAAAATGGGCTATGGCACGTAAAATTGTCATTACATGGTTTATCACATTACCAATTTCAGCTTTGATGGCTGGGATGTTCTATTTTTTACTAAGCTTAATCTTCTAAATGAAAAAAATGAGGTTGTCCGTAATTAGGACAACCTCGTTTTTGTTTGGAAAAATTAATCTATGGTAGAAATGCCGAAAAATTTTCGTGAACGGCTTCAATCGGAATAAATAAACCGACCTTCCCGTATGGTTCGCGCTTACCCGTAGCGAATACGACACCAATGACTTCTCCAGCTTCATTGATGACAGGACTGCCGCTATTCCCTTTATAAACAGGCGCGTCCATCATAATGACCTCCGTGTCGATTGAGGAGGCGGTAGTATAATTTAATAGTTTACCTTCATTGGCAATGCCGCTAAAATACAATGGATTTCCAATGAAATAAACATGTTCCTCCGCTTCAAATTGACTCGATGTTGCCAACTTCAAATGTGGAAGGTCTTCCACCTCAACTTTTAATAACGCTAAATCAAATTGCTCATATGCATCTTCAACGTTAGCCTCGTAAATTTGCCCATCAGGAAATGTAACGCTAATCGTTAAAGCCTCATCAATGACATGCTCGTTCGTCAATATATAGCCATCTGATGAAATAGCAAAGCCCGTTCCCTTACTATCTTGTGTATTAATCGTCACTACAGCTTCTTTATATGTTTGAATCGTTTCCTGTCCAGATAAATGACTGGAAACACGTAAAAAATCAATCGCAGGAATGGAATACATATTGAAAATAACGGCAAATGTATTAAAAATGAGTGAAAGAGCAATTAGCCAAACAAAGATCCGTACTATGGGTTTTTGCTTTTTGGGTTTTTGAAGTGTCGGATTTAAGCGTTGTTCGCGTGCCTTTGCAAGTGCCTTTTCTTGTTCCTCTAATACGAGTTCTAAAAATTCCTCTTCGGTCAGCTCTTCTTGTTTTGGATTTTCATTCATCATATTCCCTCCAGTTCCTACTAGTGTAGCAAAAAAATGTGATGAAATTGTGTCTAAAATTTTTTTCTGTTTTTTTGACGGGTGAAATAAAGTTTGTGAAAGAAATATTATTACAATCAGAAAAATACTTCGTGCAAAATATCACAAATACAACCGTGTTAAATCAACTGTTTATAAATGATAACCTTTTCATTAATTATTCTAATATAATAGATTGTGTAGGTTTTAACAAAGTTGATTGTTATCGAAAAAACGTTTAAAGTATTGGTATTAATGGTTTAGTTGCTGTTTTTACAACTTTTGTTTTAAAAGTAAATATTATTGTTGACAAATGAAATAGAAACGAATAACATTCATAAATATAAAGAAAATTCTAAAAATTTGAAAGGATTGATACAAATGGATTTAATGAAAAAATCACTTGAAATGCACGAACACTATGGAGGGAAGATGGAAATTCGTTCGAAGGTTCCTCTTCAAGATAAATATGACTTGAGCTTAGCTTACTCACCTGGAGTTGCGGCACCTTGCTTAGAAATAGAGAAAAACCCATCAGCTGTGTATGACTATACGATGAAAGGCAATTTAGTTGCCATTGTGACGGATGGAACAGCGGTATTAGGGCTAGGTGATATTGGACCTGAGGCAGCATTACCTGTAATGGAAGGGAAGGCGTTATTATTAAAGCGTTTTGCCAATGTAGATGCGGTTCCAGTATGCTTAGCAACGAAGAATGTCGATGAAATTGTGCAAATAGTCAAGGCAATTTCACCTACATATGGTGGGATTAATTTAGAGGATATTTCGGCACCACGTTGCTTTGAAATTGAGGATCGTTTACGTGCAGAATGCAATATCCCTGTGTTCCATGATGATCAACATGGTACGGCCATTGTAGTAGGGGCTGGGTTGATTAATGCGGTAAAACTTGTGAAGAAAAATGTGAAAGATATGAAAGTGGTTATTAATGGTGCAGGCGCAGCAGGCATTGCCATTTTACGTATTTTAATTCAAATGGGTTATACGAATGTCATCATATGTGATACAAAAGGCATCATTTATGAGGGCCGCAAAGAGGGAATGAACCCGATAAAAGACCAAGTAGCGAATTTATCAAACCCGTATCAATTACGTGGGAGCTTAAGTGATGCATTAGTCGGAGCGGATGTATTTATCGGTGTATCAGTAGCTGATATTTTGACAGAGGCAAATATTCAATCAATGGCCACTGATCCAATTATTTTTGCTATGGCGAACCCTAATCCAGAAGTAACACCAGAAAATGCAAAAAAATGGGGCGCTCGCATTATTGGAACAGGACGCTCGGATCATGCGAATCAAATTAATAATATGTTAGCATTCCCAGGAATTTTCCGTGGTGCATTAGACGTTCGTGCGACAGATATTAATGAAACGATGAAGTTGGCAGCGGTAGAAGCGATTGCCTCGTTAGTAACGGACGAAGAACTTAACGAAGACTTTATCGTGCCAAGCTCTATGGATGAGAGAGTGGCTGGTGTCGTTGCCAAAGCAGTTGGTTCAGCTGCAATTGAATCGGGTGTATCCGTTTTATTCCAACAGCCGGATGTCGTTAAACAAACGCTCGTAATTTAAGGAAACAAAAGAGCATTACACAACGTAAAAAAATACGGAGTGCAATGCTCTTTTAATTTTATGAAAGAACCATTTCTTCTGTCAATTGCTCTAATTGTGTGATCATCTCACCGATAAATGCAATCGTATCAAGCAACGGCTTTTCTGTTGTAATATCGACACCTGCCATTTTTGCAAGCTCAACTGGTGATTTTGTACCACCTGATTTTAATACTTCAATCCAATCCGCCACGGCATTTTCATCACCATCCAAAATGCGTTGTGACACTTGTGTAGAAATTGTTAAACCAGCTGAGTACGTGTATGGATAAAGCCCCATATAGTAATGAGGTTGGCGCATCCAAGTTAACTCAGCACCATCATTTACCTCGACTGTATCTCCCCAGAATTGCTCCAATACTTCACGCTTCAATTCGTTTAATTTTGGTGCATTCACATTTCCACCTGCATCAATTATTTCATACACTTTACGCTGGTATGCTGCCTCTAGTAAATGCGTAACGAAATTATGATAATACGTGCGGCTAATAATTGTTGAAATGACCCAACGTTTAAAGCGAGGATCCGTAGAATTTTTTAATAAATGGTTCGCCATTAGCATTTCATTCATCGTTGAAGGTGCTTCGATGAAATATAAAGAAGGACGAGCATTAAAAATGTTTTGCGCTTCATTTGATAAATAGAAGTGCCCTGCATGGCCAAGTTCGTGGGCAAGGACAAACACTTCATTCATGCGACTCGTCCATGAAATTAAAACGTAAGGATGCACGCCATAAGGACTTGAGCAAAAGGCACCCGTTGATTTACCAGCATTTTGAGCGAAGTCAATCCAGCGCTCATCAAATGAACGGTCCAACATTTTGCCGTAATCCTCGCCCATGACAGCTAAGCCTTCCTTCATATATTGGCGCGATTGTTCCACTGTAATTTTCGGCTCAAATGATGGATCTAAAGAAATTTTTAAATCCGCAAACGTCATTTTTTCAAGTTCATGTGTTTTTTGTAAAAGCTTTGCATAACGTCGCATATGTGGCGCGAGTTCATTCATAATTAAATCAATTTGACGGTCATATAGTGTACGATCAACCTCTTGTGATTGAAGTAATGAATCAAAAATTGTAGGATAGCCGCGTAAATCAGATTTCGTTTTCTCCATTTTTAAATGGGTATTATATGTTTTGGCTGTTGTATGTTGATAGTCACTTAATTTCTTATAGAATGCATCAAATGCAGCGCGGCGTTTTGCTGGATCTGCTTCTAGCTCCCAGTCTCCTTCAAATGAATTGTAGCTCAGTGGGAATTGTTCACCGTCTACTTCGAATTGAGGAAAGTTCATATCAACTAGCTTCGTCGTATTGTAAAGCTCATATGGTGCACTAAATGACGCGCCAAATGCGGCTAACGCTTTTTCAGCTTCGGGATGTAATTGATAAGGCTTTTGAATAAGTAGCTTTTCGATATAATTTGCAACAGCTGGATTTAATACTTGCGCTTCTTTTAAAATAGCTTCATCTAACGCGAGTAAATCACTTTTTACGAATGATAGCTTTGTCGCAATCGTAGCGGCAAGTTGCCCAACTTTTGCAGCACGCATTTGATGGTCGGAGTTTGTTTGCTCCCCGCTTAGTAAAAGGTTCGCATATGTCCCAATCTTCACTAATTTTTCATTAATCGTTTCATTTGTTGCAAGGGCCTTCACAACACTTTGTGCATTCGTAATGTTACCTGTTAATGCAGTAACGACTTGATGCACATACATTTCAACCTCGATAATTGCATTTTCAAAAGCTTGTTCACTGTTAAAGATATCTTCTAAATTCCAAGTTTCATCAATAGCTACTTCATTACGTTGAATCATTGACATAAGTAATTCCCTCCTATATTCCGATGTTCGAAGTAAATAATAACATATTTCTGAATATTTTGGAAGATGGTGTTTTTGGGAAAAGAGAAAAAGGAATAGAAGTATGTATTCGCAAAAAATTGTCCATAACTTGGGTATTATTTGATACGATATGAAGAAATAAGTTAGATGAAACGAGTGATCTTATGGAGAAAATCGAGAATTGTAGCCTTATATTAGAGGGCGGGACATTTCGTACGGTGTATACTGCGGGTATTTTAGATGCCCTAATGAAAGAAGAAATTCATATGCCTTATATTGCAGCGATTTCAGCGGGTGCGATTAATGCGGTGTCGTATATGTCCAACCAGCCGGAGCGTACTTTGCGTGTATTGACGAAGTATCGTAAGGACCCTCGTTATATGGGGATACGCAATTTTTTAAAGGAAAAAAGTATTTTTGGATTGGATTTTTCTTATAATGTTGTGCCAAATGAACTGGAGATTTTCGATTGGGATGCGTATTATCACTATCCTGGCGAGGCGGAATTTGGGGTAACGAATGCGTACACGGGAAAAGTAGAGTATAAAGACGCATTCCAAATGACAAAAAGTTGCGATATTTTACAAGCAACTTGTGCGATTCCGGTACTGTTTCCAGAAATTAAAATCGGCAATGCCCCTTATTATGATGGGGGATTGGCTGATCCAATTCCGATTAATCGCGCTATTGAAAAGGGATTCCACAAGCATTTAATTGTGCTAACGAGGGAGCCAGGTTATATAAAGGAAGCTTCGAAAACAAGTGATCTTACAATGAAGTTATTTAAAAAACGTTATCCAAGACTTGCGGCTGCGTTAAATAATAGGGTAGATCGTTACAATGAAACATTAAATCAACTTTCTGAAATCGAACAGCAGGGCAATGCCTTTATTTTCAAGCCGGATAATGCATTAAAAAGCTTTGAAAGTAAAGTTGACCAAATGAAGGCGAATTATGAAATGGGCTATGAGCAAGCGACGAAAAGAATGGATGAACTGAAGGGCTTTTTGGAGGTTTAATGGGAAGAAGACTGTTCTAGGGGTAAAATTCTAGAACAGTCTTTTGCTTTTTACTAATTATTTTACAATCCCAATCTGCTCGAATGGGTAAAATCGAATGTTTGCTTTACCAATTACAGTATCCATCGAAATTAATCCGACTGTTGGATGTCGACTATCCGTGCTATTAACCCGATTATCACCTAATACGAATAAATAGCCTTCAGGAATTGTTGGCACATTCGCTAAATCTTCAAGTGTAAAGTCCTGTGTCAAAGTACCGTACCCCATTAATTGTGCTTTATATGCATCTAAATAAGGCTCTTCATAAGGGTTACCATTTATGTACAACACATCATCTTTGTAAGCGATATGGTCACCAGGTAAGCCGATAACTCGTTTAATATAATTGGTCTCTTCGGTCGCGTTGAAAACAATGACATCGAAACGCTTTAAACCAGATATTTGTTTACCAATAATATTTACTACAACTCGATCCCCATCTTCATAGGTAGGCATCATAGATTCCCCGCTTACAAGGGTTGGTGTGAAAATAAAAGTACGAACAGCTATGACAAAAACAACTGCGACAACGATGGCTTTTAACCATTCTAGTAGTTCATTTTTTTCTTTTATCTGCAATGTTAATTCCTCCTTGTTCTTTCATTTTTCAATTAATAATCACGTCATATTACTTGAAATACCATTTGAAAGCATTTGAATATAAAATTTTATCAGCGGCCTTTTCATCAAATAGTTGCTGAATCAATTCAATATCCGCCACTTCAAAAGGTCTTTTGGCTCTAGTTGATGGCAAATCTGTCCCGAACATTAGTGCATCAGGATTCGCTGAATAGATGGACTTCATGGCATTTTCTACATTTAATTCTACACGTCCAAAACCGGTTGCTTTTACGTGTATCCCTTTATCTACTAAATTCAACAAATGAGGTAGGCCTTCTTCAGACAAACCTAAATGGTCAATGGAAATAGCAGGTAGTTTTTCGATGGTTGATGCAATTTCAGGTAACTCTTTTGCATCAATATACAGCTCGCTATGCCACCCAACCAAATCATAAACTCTTCTTGCAAAGTAATCGAGCTTTGATAAATCCTCTGAGCCGCCTCGTTTAATATTAAATCGTAATGCTCTTACTCCATTATTATGTAAGTTTAAAATTTCATCATCCGTCACAGTAAAAGGTAATTGTGTGACCCCACAAAATGCAGGTCCCATTTGTTTAAGTGCCCTCAATAAATAACCTTGATCAAAACCTTGAAATGATCCAGATACAATCGCTCCACCTAATACATTCAAGTGAGCTGTTTCATGTTCATAATTTGTGACAACATAGCTTGGTGGTGTATATCTTTGGTTCTCGATAATCGGAAAATCAAAATCAATAATGTGAAAATGTGCATCAAAAATTCTCATCCTATTTCATCCTCCCTTTTCTTAAATATATCAGATAGATGGCGTTTCATGGAAATGAAAGTCTTAAAAATCTAATTTCTTAAAATAAAAACATAAGATAAACATGCAACGGTATGAATGCTGACTTCTGGATTAATGATGTTAATTGTATACCTCTGAGGCGGAATCATTTTATCGTATTGAATTGTAGCTACTAATTGAGCTGCATCATTATGTATTTTAATTGTTTTATTTCCTAAATCCTTATTTATTTTATAAGATAGGTCATTTATCAAAAGTTCATATTCCGGATGCGTCTTAATCTTCGTTCGATCTATCATTTTAAATGTACCTAACTCATTTGTTACATTCCAATTTAGTCGTACGAATTTAATAAAATCTTTCCATTTCACATTTTCTTCTACTTTGGCAACAATCATTTTTGTCTTATCATGAGCTTTTACATTTACAATAAAATTCGATAAGAAAATGTCCAAGAAATAACTGAATTTACTATTAAAATAACGTTGAATTGATCCAACTTCTATATTATTTTCATCTAAAATCCTTATTTCTTTTGTAGATCGTTTCAAAACTGGACTAATAAAATGATAGTGTGTCATGGTTAATCTCCTTTGATAGTAATATTAAAATAGGTTGACCGAAACGTTACATTATAAGAAAACCTTAATAATTAATATACGAACGATTGACTCTTTAGTTTCAAATTTGTTTTATTGTTTTCCAATTCATCAAAAGAATTATTGTGCATAGTGAGTTGTATATGACGCCTTATAAAGGAGTAATCCCGATTAATTGTGTGACTATTCTAAAAGATACTATTATACTAAATTTAATAAAGAATAAGGAGAGATGAATATGAAAAGCACAACACTTACTTTCTACATCAAATCGGAGGGTATGTTAGCTTAATTAAATTTGCTTCAGCTGAAGCAAATTAAAGCCCCGGCGGATGTCACAGATTTTTTAAGGAGGCCTGCGTGATGCAGGTCAGTTAGCCGTTGTCGCATGGACACGACGAACTTAGGCTAACTTCCCCAACGAGCATGCTCGAAAAAATCTGGACGCAATTACGCCGAGGCATAATTGATTTTTGTGAACTTATCTTCCGGTTTGAGCATCCAAATGGAACTGCTAAAAAATCGGAGGACAAAACATTGAATATCAAAAATATTTACTACTTTACAACAAGTTCACGCGCATTCATCATCCAGATGGTATTTACGCTGAACGCGATTTATTATGTATCCCAAGCTGGGCTAAACCCTTTACAACTCGTCTTGGTAGGAACGATTATGGAACTTTCTATTTTATTATTTGAAATACCAACAGGGTTAGTGGCGGACTTTTTCGGAAGAAAGAAGTCATTAGTCATTGGAACGTTCATTATAGGGGCTGCTCATTTGCTTGAAGGGAGCTTTCCGGAATTTTGGGCAATTGCGGTCGGTTCGGCATTGTGGGGGATTGGTTGGACGTTTATTAGTGGTGCGGAACAAGCGTGGATCGCAGACGAACTGGAAAACAAAAGTTTGGATCAAGTATTTCTTAAGGGGGCACAATACAGTTCGTTTGGTGCATTTACTGGAATTATTGTTAGTGTACTCATTGCTACTGTTTTTTCTGTACAAATAACCATTTTGATTGCGGGCTCATTGTTAGTTCTATTAGCAATCATTACACTTATGATTATGCCGGAATCGAAATTTGTGACGATTTCCCGAGAAAATCATTCTAATTTTAGACAGATACTGTTAGCTTTAAAGGGTGGCGTGTCACAAATAAAGGGGAATACAGTGTTAGTTGCGATTGCGGCTATCACATTATTCTGGGGACTTGCTAGTGAAGGTTTTGACCGTTTATGGGGCGCACATTTTATTGAAAGTTTCAGTCTAGCAGAGGAAGACTCTATTTACTGGTTTGGATCCTTTTATGCCATTGCCTTTCTCCTGAATATTGCAGTGCTGAAAGTTGTCGAGATTAATATGAAAGCGCGCTATGCAACGATTTTGTTGCTGGCTAATAGTGTATTATCTTTCGCTATGCTGTTTTTCGCGTTTACTGGAAACTTTTTGATTGCGGTATTATTGTATTGGACAATTGCTACACTACGAAACATCAATTATCCATTAATGAGTGTGATGACAAACGAGCGATTGCAGTCACAAGGTAGGGCTACTGCAATTTCGATGTTCGGTCAGTTAGATGCGCTCGGACAGGTAGCTGGAGGTCCTCTTGTTGGGATCATTGCGCTATATACTTCGATTAATGGAGGTATTGCTTTTTCGGCAATTTTGATTATCCCTACGTTGTACTTTTTATGGAAAATGCGGAAAGTAGCTTAAAAAGTAGCGGTTTAACTAAAATTGTATAAGATGATTTTGATGATTTACTCGATGAAAGTTATTTTAGATGTGAAAATTCGACTTTAGAAATAGCATAATAAATAAAAAAAGCGCAGTAATCCCTAATACTCGGGGTTACTGCGCTTTGTCATTATTATTTCCGGTAAATAGTTGAGTAAAGGTACATGTATTTTAAGGATAACTGTTCGTACGGGTGCTCTGCCTTGATAGAATACATGATGCGCGCTGACTTCTTTACTGTCTAATGGATTGTCAACACTTACTAACACGACGCTTGAGTAATATCAATCCACATAACGAACCTCTAATTAAGTACGCCTCGGTGTAATTGATTTTTTTAGGTCATTTTTCTAAATGGGTTTTTATCAATGAATTTCTCTCAATTAAAAAATATTATTTACAACTTAAAAAATAATGTGTTAACATAAAAAAAGATTAGGTTAACGTAAAAGGGGGGAGAACAATGCAGCACTTTTGGGTAATTGGCACAGATACAGATGTCGGAAAAACATGTGTGACCACGTTATTAATGCGGCAGTTACAATTACAAGGAATAAGGGTGACACCGTACAAACCGGTTCAGACAGGGGAAGTGATTGAGGGAGGACATACCTATTATTACGATACAACAATATATGAAACGTATTCTTTGCAATCGTTAGAACGAGCCAATTTGAACGATTATTCATTTAAAGAGCCTGCATCACCACATTTTGCAGCTCAACTTGAAGGGCAGCAAATTGATATACAGCGCATTTTACAGCAAATTAACCGATTACAAAAAATGGTTGATATCGTAATTTGTGAAGGTGCTGGGGGGATTTTTGTACCACTAGATGCAAAAGGAGAGGAAACGTTTCTTGATGTAATTATGCAAAGTCAGTTACCTGTTGTAGTCGTTACACGGACAAAGCTTGGCACAATTAATCACACATTATTGACGTTAGAAGTATTAAAGTCAAGAGGAATTGAAGTGCTAGGCATTGCCTTTAATGGCGATACAGGAAGTGCGATGGAACGTAATAATATTGAAACGATTTTACAGCATCATCCAAAACCATATGCAGTCATTCCACAGTATAAAGAAATTTCAAAAGCAATGGATCGTTCTATTACAAATACATCGTTATTTGAAAGGCTGTATCAATATGAAACAAAGATTATCTGACTGGCAAGAGAGAGATTTACGACATGTATGGCATCCATGCTCACAAATGAAGGATTATGAACAATTTCCGCCAATCGTCATTGTAAGAGGAGAAGGTGTGTGGCTTTATGATGAGCATGGCAATCGATATTTAGATGCCGTCTCTTCTTGGTGGGTAAATTTATTTGGTCATGCCAATTCACGCATAAGCCAAGCGTTAAGCGAACAAGCATTTCAGCTAGAGCATACAATTTTTGCGAATTTCACACATGAACCAGCTATACGTGTTGCCGAAAAATTAGTCGCTTTAACACCAGAGGGCTTAAACAAAGTTTTTTTTGCAGATAATGGTTCCTCTTCTATAGAAGTCGCATTGAAAATGAGCTTTCAATTTCATATGCAAAGTGGCAAGACAACGAAAAAACGATTTCTTGCATTAACGGATGCCTATCATGGAGAGACACTTGGAGCGCTATCTGTCGGAGGTGTAGATCTATATAACGACGTATATCAACCACTCTTACTCGATACGGTACGTGCACAAGGACCGGATTGTTTCCGTTGTCCATTTAATGATCGGCCGGCAAGCTGTCAGGCACAATGTATTCGTTTTGTGGAAGAGGAATTAATTTCACATCATGAGGAAATTACGGCTGTTATTATTGAGCCACTTATTCAGGCTGCCGCGGGTATGAAAATGTATCCATCAATTTATTTAGAGCGACTAAGAGCTTTATGTACAAAATATGATGTGCATTTAATTGCGGACGAAATCGCGGTTGGATTTGGTCGAACGGGTACAATGTTTGCTTGTGAGCAAGCGAATATTTCACCGGATTTTATGTGTCTATCAAAAGGATTAACAGGTGGCTACTTACCGTTATCTGTCGTGTTAACAACAAATGCAATTTACGATGCTTTTTATGATGATTACAACAAGATGAAGGCTTTTTTACATTCGCATAGTTATACAGGAAATACACTCGCTTGTCGGGTAGCACTGGAAGTTTTGACGATATTCGAAGAGGAAAATTATATCGAAATTGTGCAACGTAAAGGTGAGTACATGAGAAAGCTAGCAATTGAAGCATTTAGTGGACTTCCATATGTAGGGGAGTATCGTCAAGTTGGACTAGTCGGTGCGATTGAGCTAGTAAGAGATTGCGACACGAAAGAACCTTTACCGAGTGAGGATCGGATTGGCTATCAAATTTATAAAATGGCTTTAGCAAAAGGGTTACTCATTCGACCACTAGGAAACATTTTATATTTTATGCCACCTTATATTATTACAGATGAAGAAATGAGTTTCATGGTTGAGACGACGAAAGAAACAATGGCGCAATTTTTTGCAGGGTGGGAGGGATAAGGAGTGAAGCAACGACAAAAAACATTATCACTCGTAATGGTTGCGATGTTCGCCGCTTTAACAGCAATTGGCGCTTTTATTAAAGTACCATTACCAGTTGTACCATTTACATTACAAATTGTTTTTGTTTTTCTTGCCGGGTGTTTACTTGGTAGTCGTAATGGCTTGCTCAGTCAACTTGTGTATATCGGTATTGGCTTAGTTGGGTTACCTGTCTTTACGCAAGGTGGAGGAATTACATATGTGATGCAGCCGACATTTGGTTTTTTAATTGGCTTTGCACTTGCTGCACTTGTTATCGGGTGGCTTCTTGAAAAAGTGGATATCCCAACAAAAAGGCATTTTATGTTTGCAAATAGTGTGGGGCTCCTGCTTATTTATGCAATCGCTGTACCGTATTTATATGTATCACTGAACTTTTGGCTAGACGTTCAAACGAGTTGGTCGCATGTATTTTTAGTTGGATTTTTAAATAGTATTGTTGCCGATTTTTGCTTATCGATTGTATCGGCATTGTTAGCAGAACGACTGTATAAAGTGTTTCGTTCAGCGCGAGTAATCGAAATAAAACAGATAATAAAGGAGAATGCATAATGAATTGGTCACAGTTAGCAGAGGAAGTTATTAAGGGAAAAGTTATTAGCGATGAGGAAGCGTTAGCCATTTTAACGAGCGATGATGATGAGTTATTGAAATTAATGGATGGTGCATTTACCATACGCAAACATTATTACGGTAAAAAAGTAAAATTGAATATGATAATGAATGCGAAAAGTGGTTATTGCCCAGAGGATTGTGGTTATTGTTCGCAATCTTCTAAATCTACTGCGCCAATAGATAAATATCCATTTATTACAAAGGAAGAGATTTTAGAAGGTGCTAAACGAGCATTTGACAATAAAATTGGGACGTACTGTATCGTTGCGAGTGGACGTGGGCCAACGCGTAAAGATGTCAAAGTCGTGAGTGAAGCCGTGACGGAAATTAAAGAAAAATACGGTTTAAAGGTTTGCGCATGTTTAGGGCTATTAAAGGATGAGCAAGCGCAACAATTAAAAGAGGCGGGGGTAGACCGGTACAACCATAACTTAAATACAACGGAGCGCCATCATTCGTATATTACGACATCTCATACATATGAGGACCGTGTCAATACAGTGGAAACTGTAAAAAAACATGGGATTTCACCTTGCTCAGGTGCGATAATTGGGATGAAGGAAACGAAGGAAGACGTGGTAGAAATTGCACGAGCGCTTTATCAGCTCGATGCCGATTCCATCCCAGTCAATTTTTTAAATGCCATTGACGGGACAAAACTGGAGGGCACGAAAGAACTAAATCCACGTTATTGTTTAAAAGTTTTAGCTCTATTCCGTTATATTAATCCGACAAAGGAAATTCGTATTTCAGGTGGTCGTGAAATAAATCTTGGATCGCTGCAACCACTTGGTATGTATGCAGCAAACAGTATTTTTGTTGGCGATTATTTAACAACAGCAGGGCAAGAAGTGAATAGTGATTACCAAATGCTAAAAGATATCGGCTTTGAAATTGAGTTAACAGAAAAGCAAGAAGAGGTATTTTGTTCATAGATATAAAAAAGCGCAGCATCCCTAGTAATTCGGGGTTACTGCGCTTTGTCATTATTATTTCCAGTTTAAAGTGAAGGTATTTTCCTGATAACGGCTCGTACTGGTGCTCCGTCTGCGCCTTCCACTTTTAATGGCAAAGCAATCAAATCATAAAAGCCTTGTTCAACCGTTTCAAGCACTAAACCTTCGACGATGTGAATACCTGCTTCATATAATGCGTGGTGCGCACTTACTTCCTTGCTGTCTAAAGGATCAACAGAAGGATTGTCAACACCAACTAGTACGACCCCTTTATCTTGTAAAAAAGGGGCGACACTCGGATGAATAACAGGAATTGTCGTTGGGAATTGTGAAGAAATACAATCCAGCGTTTTAAATAAAATCCGCTGAACTCCTTTAAATTCTACAGAATTCAAAGTCTCACATGTAATTTCAGCAGTACCTCTACAATCCAAGACGAAACATTCCCCGATAAACACATTCACATCGAGCTTATCTACTTTTTCACCGTTATTATCAAAGTGGAAAGGGGCATCAGCATGTGTACCTATATGCATCGAAGTGGTCATTTCTCCGATATTAACAGAACCTGTTTGCTCTTTTGTATAACCAACTTCAAAATGAAACGGTGTATCACCTGGCCAGTTTGGAATTCCGGCTTTTAATGTTTGCGTAATATCAATCCACATAGTACACCTCTAATATTGAATGACTAAATATACAAGAACAGCAAAAATAACTGCGGGCACGACAAATGTCATTAAGAAACGATACGTTTTATAAAATCCTTCGCCCATTTTGCTGCCTTGAAGTAGTTCGTTTTTTACGATGTTTTTATCCATTACATGCATAATAAAGTATGCAATGAGCAAGTTTCCTATTGGCAAAATGACATTGGACACTAAGAAATCTGTTGCATCGAAAATGCTTCTGCCAAAAATCGAAACGTCGCTTAATGTACTGTACGTTAAAGTAGATGGAATCGAAGCAATAAATACAATAATCCCAATGATGATCGTTAATTTCGCACGCGTCATCTTGAATTTTTCGACCGTCGCTGCAACAATAATTTCATACATACTAAATGAGGAAGTCAATGTTGCAAATAAGAATAAAATTAAAAACAGTGCTAAAAATAGCTCACCAAATGGCATTTGCGAAAACGCTGCGGGTAATACCATAAATAGTAATGGTGGTCCTTCAGCTACTTCCATATCAAATGCGAATACGACTGGAAAAATAGCTAAACCAGCTAAAAATGAAACGAAAATGCTTAAGCCCACGACCGATCCAGCAGCGTTAGGTAAGCTTACATCTTTCTTTAAATAAGAACTATACGTCACTAAACAAGAAAATCCGACTGCTAATGCAAAGAAGGATTGCCCTAATGCATATAAAATGGATGTCCCTGTAATATTTGTGAAATCAGGGTATAAGAAAAATTTGACACCTTCCATAGCCCCATCTAGCGTTAATGCACGAACGACTAAAATGAAGAACATGATGAATAATAAAGGCATCATAAATTTATTTGCTTTTTCAATGCCGTTTTGAACGCCTAGTGCAATGACGACAACGTTTGCGATTGTAAATAACGCTAAACCAAGTAAAGCAATCCAGGGTGTTCCTGTTACTTGCCCAAAAAATGCACCTGTGTCTAATGATGGCTCAATGACATTTCCTACAACTGAAACCCCACTATAAATAAAAATCCATCCACCAACAACACTGTAAAAAGAAAGTAGCAAGAAACAGCCAAGTATCCCTAATTTCCCAATCCATGCCCATGCAGGTGTGTTTGGTGCTAAAAATCTGTACGCTGAAACGGCTTCTTTTTGTGAGCTACGACCGATAATATACTCGGATAATAGCATCGGAAGTCCAATGAGAAGGGTTAACACGACGAAAATTAAGAAGAATGCACCACCACCGCTTTGACCCGCTACATAAGGCATTTTCCAAATGGCGCCTAAGCCTATTGCCGCACCAGTAGATGCTAAAATAAAGCCAACCTTACTTGACCATTGACCTTTGTTTTCTTTCACTCAATTTCCCCCAATTTTTTATAACGTTGTTCGTAAATCCCATAATTCTGGGAAGAAACGGTGGTCTAACACTTGGCGTAAGTAATTGACACCGGAAGAACCACCCGTCCCAATTTTAAAGCCAATAATTCGTTCAACTGTTTTCATATGTTTGAAACGCCATGTTTGTAAAGAATCTTCAATATCGACCAATTTTTCAGCGAGTTGATACAAATCCCAATATTTATCCACATTTTTATAAACGGTACTCCAAGCCGCAGCAACTGATTCATCGCCATCATAAACGACACTAAAATCCCGATTTAACAGTGCTTCATTAATTGGTAAACCAGCGCGTGCTAATGCTTGAATTGAAACATCATAAATGCTCGGTGCTTTTGAAGCTTTTTGTAACATCTCTGAAATCTCTTGATCTTTTTCATAGATTTTTAAAATATAAGGTGTTTTATACCCTAAAGCAAATTCTATTTGTCGATATTGATAGCTTTGGAAGCCAGAAGCTTTGCCAAGTTCATCACGGAATTGTAAATACTCAGCGGGTGTCATTGTCGCAAGCACGTCCCACGCTTGAATAATTTGAATTTGAATTTTTGAAACGCGTGCTAGCATTTTAAAAGAAGGCTGCAATTCATTGCGTTGGATTGCTTCGATGGCCGCCTGTAGCTCATGGATAATTAATTTCATCCATAATTCACTTACTTGGTGAATTATAATGAATAACATTTCATCGTGGTGATTGGACAAACGATTTTGGTTGGATAAAATATGTTCTAAACTTAAATATTCCCCGTACGTCATATCATTTTTAAAATCCGTATGAATCCCTTTTTCTTGTTTCATTTTTTCCCCGAGTTCAGAAATGGAGCGTTTCGACATATCAATTCCTCCTAAGCGATTATTTCACGTTCGTTATGAAACTTTTTGTATGTTTCATTTGCCATAATATCTTTCAAAATTTGAACGACCTTCCACACTTCTTCAAATGAATTGTATAAGGCAACTGGTGCAAGTCGGATTCCATTTGGCGCTCTAAAATCAGGAATAACACCCGCTTCTTTTAGTGCTTTGCAAATACGTGCCGCTTCCTCATGTACTAAAAATACATGACCACCACGTGTTTCATCGGTAGGGTTTCCTAATTGAAAGACATCAGGGAGTTCCTGTTGTAAGCAACTCATTAAAAAACCTGTTAATTGCAATGATTTTTCACGAATCGCCTCAATACCAACTTCTTCAAAAATGGTAAGGGAACCTTCTATAGGCGCAATACTTAAAATATGTGGTGTCCCAATTTGATATGCACCTGCTGCACTTGCAGGAGAAAATTGTACCGCCAAATCAAATTGCTTCGTTTTATCAGAACCGAACCAACCAGCTAGCCCTGGCATTGTCCCGAAATGTTTTTCATGAACGAACAAACCTGCAACAGAACCTGGACCACCGTTTAAATGTTTATAGTTGCACCAAAACGCAAAATCTACGCCCATATCATGTAATTGATGGGGAATCGAGCCGATTGAGTGACATAAATCAAAGCCGATAACAATGCCGCGCGCATGTGCTGCTTTCGTAATCGCTGCGATATCCAACACTTGACCACTGCGGTATAAAACAGCTGGCAATACAGCAACGGCAATATCATCAGTCATCGCATCAATAATTGCTTCTGTCGTAATCGTCTGTCCGTCTTCACTTTTTACAAATGTTAAATGGTCAGCCGGTAAATTATTTAGTTGAATATGACTCGCCATAGCATAAAGATCGGAAGGGAAATTTAATTCATCAGCTAAAATTTTATTGCGCTCAGCAGTAGGGTGGAAAAATGTTGCGAGTAGCTGATGTAAGTTAGTCGTTGTTGAACCAGTTAAAATAACTTCCTCTTTTTTTGCTCCGACTAATGGTGCGCATTTCGCTCCTAAGTTTTCGGATAAAAAATACCAAGGATGTTCGCCGTTCGTCCAACCGTCAATACCGTATTGTTTCCATGAATTTAATAGCGTTAATACACTATTTTCCGCACGTTTTGATAACAAACCTAAAGAGTTCCCGTCAAAGTAATATTGATTTTCATTTTTATAAAATTCTTGTGCGTATTGTTTTAATGGATCTTGACTATCTAGCAATCTCGACTTATCTAAACTTTCCATAAAATCACCCTTTTATCCATTTTTTTACTTCAATTTCATCTTAAATTGCTAGAAAGTGAATGTCAAATAAAAGTCCATGAAAAATTATTATCCTATAAGTATTTTACTAGTATACTTTACTTATTGATAGCTTTAAATCACTAAAGTGAGTAGATTACTTGTAATTAAGTAGCTATTTGAAAATAATAATAGCTGTGTGAATGCTAAGTCACATTTCACAAAAAACCGCTATCTACTTAGTAATAACTAAGAAAGATAGCGGTTTTTGATTACGTATTTGCCTGAGATTTAATTTTGCTTAGTAATCGTAATATTCAACCAGCCAAATAAAATTGTAATGACCGGGCTCAGCAAGCAGAAAAATGCGAACGGTATATAGCTAATGACGCTTACATCTAATGCAGTTGAAATGAATATACCACAAACACCCCAAGGAACGAGTGGGTTAATGACCGTACCCGCATCTTCAATAACGCGTGCTAAATTTTTCGGATGCATATTTAAACTTTTAAATTTTTCTTTGTATGTTTCACCTGTTAATAAAATCGATAAATACTGTTCACCAATTAAAAAGTTGATCGCAACCGCAGTAAATGCCGCCCCTGTAATGGCTTTCCCTACACTTGTAAGCAATTTTTGAATCGAGGATAACAACGCTTGAATAATGCCTAATGAAAATAACAGACCGCCCATTGAAAGGGAAAGTACGATTAATATAATTGTAAACAGCATACTATTCATACCGCCGCGCGTTAATAACGAATCAATTGCTTCTAAACCAGTGTTGGCAACATAGCCGCCATATAAGATTCCGACAAGTTCTTTTAACGGAATGGCACTATGCGCATAAGAAAGAGCAACACCGCTAATCGTACTAATCGTTAATGTGATTAAACTTGGAATTTTAAAAATCGTACAAATAACTAAAACAAAGAGCGGAATTAAAGCATACCAATGCACAAGATTTGTACTGAGTAATACCGATTTATACTGTGTAATTAACTGCTCATCAATGCTCGTGCCTTTTGGTGATAAAATCGCATAGCCTATAACAGATAAGATAAAGGCAGGAATTGTTGTGTACATCATGTTTCGTATATGTGTAAACATGTCAATACCTACAACAGTTGCCGCTAAATTCGTTGTATCCGAAAGAGGGGACATCTTATCGCCAAAAAATGCACCAGAAACGATGGCTCCAGCAGTAATAACTAGGGAAGCATCCATTGCAGTAGCAACACCTAGCATCGCTACACCAACTGTACCGACCGTTGTGAGGGAACTTCCGATTGCCGTTCCAATTATGCCGGTAATAATGAATACACTCGCATAAAAGAAGCTCGCTGCAATAATGGAAAAACCGATATATAGCAATGTAGGAATCGTTCCTCCGATAATCCAGCTACTTATTAATAGCCCGATTAACAGGAAAATGTAAATCGCGCCGATCCCTGTTTTTGCAGAGTTCACCATGCTTTCCTCTAATTGACGGAAGGGAACTTTTTTGAGTAACCCATAAGTCATTAAAACAATAATCGAAAGAACGATTGGAATATGTGGAACACTTTTAAGCTCAATAATTGAATAAGAAATAATTCCAATAATGAAAAGTGTTAATAAACTGGCTTCGAGAATACTTGGTTTTACTTGTCGTTGTTCAATCATAATAAAAAACTCCTTTTCGCTTTTGCACTTCGATGCGTTGAAGTACGAAAGTAATCCTATCATGAATTTTGTAAAAAGGGAAGGGCTTATGTTAAAAACACATGATTCAGGGAAGGAAATAGTATGAAATAAGGATTTGACAGCACAAAAAAAGCCCTCTATGAAGGATGCTCATAGAAGGCTACTATTATTAGTCAGCTAACATAATTTTTTCTAACTGTAAAGGCTCGATATATGTATCACCTTTGTATGCACGCATATTACCACCAGAAATTTCATCAATTAAAATGATTTCATTTGTTTTTGCATCGCGGCCAAATTCAAGTTTAATATCATATAATGTTAAACCTTTTTTCTCAAGCTCAGCTGCAACGAACTTAGAAATTTCAATTGTACGCTCTTTTAAAATGGCATACTCTTCATGTGTTAGTAAGTTTAACATTGCAAGTGCATCTTCAGAAATTGGAGGATCTAGTCGCTCATCATCTTTAATCGTTACTTCTACGAATGCGTCTAATTCTTGACCTTCGCTTACGTAAGCACCATAACGGCGTAAAAATGAACCAACTGCTTTGAAACGGCAAATTACTTCAAGACCTTTTCCGAATACAGTTGCAGGCTTTACTGTCATTGTCGCATCGTCAAAGTTTGCATCTACATAATGAGTAGGGACGTTCAATTCATTCAATTTTGAGTAAAAGAATGACGTTAAGCGTAAACCAGCAAGGCCAGCTCCATCAATTGTTAATCCAACTGTATTGGCACCTGGATCAAATACCCCATTTTCACCTGTTACATCATCTTTAAATTTCAATAAAAAATGGCCATCTTCTAATTTAAATACATCTTTTGTTTTACCTGTATACACTATTTCCACATGAAAAACCTCCATTTCAATTACATTACCTATTATAACACGAATGTTAACTTGTGAAAAACAAAATATTGTTCGTATTTTAAAGAAAGACGTCCGACCTCTAAAGCTCTATAAAGAAAGAAACTTCTTACTTATCTAAATATTTGATATAATAACAATTAGAGAAGGAGTGGTTTTAATGGTTGAAAATTACAGAAATATTATTGTTGCAGTAGACTTTTCAGAAAAAGCAAAAATTGCATTTAATCGCGGTGTCCGTATCGCAAAATTAACAGGTGCGCAACTGCATTTAGTAAGCGTCATTGATACACATTCATTTGGATCGGTGGAAGCCTATGATTTGAAATACGCAAAAGAGTTAAAAGCAAAAGCAAAGGTCCAATTAGAGCAATATAAAAATGAAGCGACACAAGCAGGTGTTGAAAATGTACAGCTTATCGTTGAAGAGGGCTCACCAAAAGTAATTTTAACAAGTTTAACTGAAGCTGATTTAATTATTGTTGGTGCAACTGGCCTCAACCGTGCAGAACGATTCTTACTGGGGTCGGTTTCTGAAAACGTCGTTCGCAGCTCGAAATGTGATGTTCTTGTTGTGAGATAATCAAAAAAATAATGGGGCTGCCTTATAAGTCCTATTTGAAGGAAAATCACATGAAATTGAAAAGGCAGAAACGTTGTTAAACCAATGTTTCTGCCTTTCACTTTGTATATATTTTTGGCTAAAATCCCTTTTTTGTAGTTTTAGTAGACGCCTTCTACAAGCATACCGTTTGCTACTTTAATGAAACCAGCAATATTTGAACCGATTACTAAATTGCCTTCGAAGCCATGTTGTTTAGCAGCTTCAGAGCTTTCTTTGTAAATCGCTTTCATAATCGAATGTAGCTTTTCGTCTACTTCTTGGAATGACCAGTACGTACGTCCAGAGTTTTGTGCCATTTCTAATGCAGATACGGCAACCCCTCCAGCATTGGCGGCTTTACCAGGACCAAAAAATACGCCAGCACTTAAAAACTCATTAATTGCGTCTAAGTTAGATGGCATATTCGCTCCCTCAGCAACAACATGTACGCCATTTGCGATTAATAGACGAGCTTGATCGCCATCGATTTCATTTTGAGTCGCGCATGGCAGGGCAATGTCACAAGGAATAGACCAAATATTTTCGCAACCTTCTGAGTATGTTGCATTTGGACGTTCATTGACATATGCTTTAATACGCTCACCGCGCACTTCTTTAATTTCTTTTACTAATTTTAAATCGATGCCTTCTGGATCATAAATATAGCCTGATGAGTCAGAACATGCAACAACGTGAGCGCCGAAGTGTTGTGCCTTTTCAATCGCATAAATTGCGACATTACCTGAACCGGATACAACAACCTTTTTATTTAAGAATGAATCCTTTTCTTCACGTAACATTTCTTCTACAAAGTAAATTAAACCATAGCCAGTTGCCTCTGTTCGGGCTAATGAACCGCCGAAACCTGGTTTTTTGCCAGTTAATACCCCAGCTTCATAGGCACCACGAATACGTTTATATTGTCCCCACATATAGCCAACTTCACGAGCTCCTACACCAATATCTCCAGCAGGGACATCGACATCTGGACCGATATAGCGGTATAATTCAGTCATGAATGCTTGGCAAAAACGCATAATTTCTGCATCAGATTTACCTTTTGGGTTAAAGTCTGAGCCACCTTTACCACCGCCGATTGCTTGACCTGTTAGTGCATTTTTGAAAATTTGTTCAAAAGCTAAAAATTTCATAATCGATTCATCGACAGTTGGATGGAAGCGAAGACCACCTTTATAAGGTCCAATCACATTGTTGTATTGGACACGGTAACCACGGTTTACTTGCACTTGATTTTGGTCATCCTGCCAAGCAACGCGGAATGAAATGATGCGATCTGGCTCAACAAGGCGATCTAAAATGTTGTGCTCCATGTACTTAGGATTTTTTTCGAATACAGGTACTAATGATAAAAAGATTTCTTCCGCAGCTTGTAAAAACTCCGGTTGGTGTGCGTTTTTCTTTTTTAATTTAGTGAATACATCATCGACATACTGCTGTGCGTTATTTTTAATTGCTGTTTCCATTTTGTAACCCCCATTATTTTGTTGTTAGTTATACATTAGTATGAATTATCTTGCAATTCAATATTTTTTTGTGTAACATCGGTGAGATAAAATGGAAAAAGCTTGTGAAAACGTTTACAATTCGATATATCAATATATTAAAATGAACAAATTTTTTGAAAGGGTGAATAGTTATTATACAATTATTAATTGATGCAGATGCCTGTCCGGTTGTTGATTTAGCGCTATTTGTTTCATCTCAATATGAGATAAAACCCATCTTGTTCTGCGATACATCACATCGAATAGAAAGAGATAATATAATAACAATTATTGTAGACAAAGGACCTGATTCGGTAGATTTTAAGCTACTTAGCGTGTTAAAGAAGGGCGACATTGTCATTACAGGTGATTATGGTTTAGCTGCGATGTGTTTGGCAAAAGGTGGAAAAGTGCTCACTCATAACGGTAAAGAGCTGACGTCTGACAACATAGATCAACTGTTGGCATTTCGTTATGAAAGTGCGAAAATAAGACGTGCAGGAGGTCGTACAAAGGGACCTAAAAAACGTACAGAAGAAAATAATTTGGCTTTTGAGATGGAATTTCGACAAATTTGTGAACGTGCGGTTTTAGATAGGGAGGAAGGATGAAATGAAACAGCAATCAATCGATGTAAATGCTTTGAAAGAACAATTTCCACTAATAGAAAGATTACAAAATGAACAATACGTATTTTGGGTAAATCCTAAAAAAACAGCGGAAAAGCAAATATTCGAACAGGTTTCAATGGAAATGGTTCGGGATGCCGAAAAAAGATTACAACGTTTTTCTTCTTATATAATGGAAGTATTTCCGTTGACGAAATTTTCTAATGGTCTGATTGAATCCGATGTAATCGAAATTCCTTCAATGAAAAAATTAATTGAAGGTCGTCGTGGATTTGATATACCAGGTAAACTAATGCTGAAATGCGATCATTCCTTACCGATTGCGGGCTCGATTAAAGCTCGAGGTGGCATTTATGAAGTGTTAAGCCATGCTGAAAAACTGGCAATCCATGCAGGGTTGTTAACGGAGCAAGATGATTATGCCAAAATTAATAGCAAGGCGTTTAAAGATTTCTTTAGTAACTATAAAATTGCCGTGGGTTCGACGGGGAATTTAGGTTTGAGTATCGGCATCATAAGTGCACAGTTAGGCTTTCAAGTAACGGTGCATATGTCAGAGGAAGCGAAAGAATGGAAAAAAGAGTTATTACGCGAAAAAGGGGTAGAAGTTATTGAGTATGCCTCGGATTATAGTGTGGCAGTTACACAAGGCCGACTTTTAGCCGAGCAAGATGCTAACTGTCACTTTATTGATGACGAAAATTCATTGGACCTATTTTTAGGCTATGCGGTGGCAGCATTGCGGCTGGAAAATCAATTACGCGAGTTGAAAATAAAAGTCGATGAAGAGCATCCGTTATTTGTTTATTTGCCATGTGGTGTTGGTGGGGGTCCTGGCGGTGTCGCATATGGAATCAAACAAATTTACGGGGAGCATGTTCACATTTTCTTTGGGGAACCATTTGCTTCACCTTGTATGCTACTAGGCATGATGACGGGTTTGCATGATGAAATAAGCGTGCATGATATTGGTTTATCCAATCAAACAGAGGCGGACGGATTGGCTGTCGGTAGACCATCGAAATTTGCAGGTACAATAATGGAGTCAATCATTAGTGGCTGCTATACGGTGGATGATAGTTTCCTTTATAGAAGCTTAAAGGGTATGTATGAGCAGGAAAATATTTTTATGGAGCCTTCTGCACATGCAGGTGTTTATGGTCCAATCGAATTAATGATGCAAGGTGTCGATTATTTACAGCAAAATCAATTGCAAAATAAGATGGATCAAGCGACGCATCTTATTTGGTCAACAGGTGGAGATCTTGTACCTAGAGAGTTACGCCAGCAATATTTGCAATCGGATATTTAGAGGGGACGTTTTATTTTGTTAATTGCTATTTTAGTTATTGGATTTATCGCAGCGGGCTTAATCGATTTAAAGCTGCGAAAAAAGTTTAACATTACGAAAAATGAAAAGTTTTTAGACCAGTATGTTGGAACTTGGCATTTTGTTTTAGAGGCGTTTTTATGTGTGTTATTTATGACGTTTATTACGGCCAATCTGTTTGAGCAAAAAGTGATATACGTACTATTATTTGCATTTATTATGCTGTTGTTTTCAATCCGTGGTTTACTAGAGTTTTTAGTAAAAAGAACGAATCGACGCCATATTTTATCTTTTACATATGCCGTTTTATGTGGCGTGTTTAGCGGTGCGGTTGCATTGTTTTTATAACGCTAGGTTAGTGAGAATGTTTTATTGATAAATAGAGAGACACAACCAGGATGTGCACGGTTGTGTCTCTTTATTTTATATGCTTGCTAATGTAATTTAGTCTGCTTGAATTTCTTCTACGGTTGCTTCTACTTCGGCACGAGACATTTTTTCACGTCCATCTTTCATAGCTTTAAGCGATTTATGAGCTAGTGCAAGAGGGAGACGGCAGAATAAGATGATCGAACGCTTATTCAATACTTTCATATAAGCGTCTGCTTTCGCTAAGTTTTCCTCCGCATAGTGGAATAAATCATCACGCGTCCAGTCGTCGGGTACGAAACTTACACCGCGCTCATCTAAATCTTCTTGTTGATTACGTAAAATATTGACTGCTTGAAGTCCACGTCCGTAACCAATTGCGAGTTCGCGGTCTGTTTTAATGCCAGCATTCCACTCCCATAGCTCGGATAACATGACACCGACTAAGCCTGCCACATAGTATGTATACTCATCTAAATCTTCGCGTGTATGGATTTGCCAGTTAGCTTTTGCCCATTTCGCCATTCCCATAGCCATTTCACTTGTCGCATCCATGACAATTTTTTGTGCGTCGGCTGGACAAATACGCAACCAATCACCTAAACGCAATGTTACTTCTGGCATCGGCTGATTGCTCAGTGCTAAAGCTTGTGTATAAGCCGCTTCATCAAAAGGTGCAACAGCTAGTAATTCACTCACTTTCATGAGGATATCATGCTTTGTATCATTTGAAATTTCTTCATGATCTTCAATTTCATCAATTGCACGCATCGCTAAGTAGGCCGCAGCGACAGTTAATTTTAGTTCTTTTTGTAAAAATGTTATGGGAATATAAAAAGTTCGGCTCGTATCCTTTAAGACACGCATCGCCTCTTTTTGTAGTAATTTGTCGGACATTGAAAAAATTCCTCCATTCTTAATTGCTTCCTATCTTATCGTATCGCAAAATGACAAAAATTAAAATCAATTGTCCTTTGTTTTTCAAAAATTCCATTCAATATAAGTTTAACCAAAGAATCTATCCTTATGATGTAAGTGTTCTAATAAAGCTTCTAATAAAGTAGGTGCTAGTTTAGGCTGGCTAAGCACATGAGGCGCACAGACAATGTTAGCACAAATCTGTACGACTCATCTTTGTGCTTTGTGCAAGGCCAGCCTATTTAAAATTTTGCCTTCTAAAACTTTCTGCATTTTTGCGCCGCTTGCCGTGGGAGGCGGCGTCATTCTCAATAGATTTTGTCCCATTGGAAAAGTTCTATTCTATTTCTTTGTTAGTGAGGAGCAAAAATTATATAACCTTTGTGCAAAGCTAAACTTTTTTAACAGCGGTAATATGCTATAAAAGTGGGGATAAACGGCATGTTTACAGTTCCGACTGATTTTATTGTCGGGCGCATTTTTCAATGGAAAGATTGAGTAGCGGAAACTAACTTCGTATTCAAAAAATGATTAGAATTTGTATTGGGACAAACTTGAATAGAAAGGAGTTGATTGGAATGTAGGGGAGGCGAGTGTAGCTGTCGGCTGTCGCCTTTCGCTACAGAGCAAAGCTTCCTACGGGAACAGCACGTGCGGAAAATCCACTTGTTTCGAGATATATCGAGAAACAAGTTAGTTGGAGCCGTGCCCGTGGAAAGCGTCCGACATGGAATGGAAATCAACTCCCCCTTTTTAGAAAGGGCTATTCAATGATAGATTCTTTAATTAATTATATATATTTCTTTCATTTAAAGGCTTCAAACTTTTGACCCCCTACGTATGAATTTTTATAGTTTACTAAGAAAGCTGCTTAATTCCTAACATTTCCGAGCCATAAGTCATTTTTTACGATACAATAGGGGTATGTTCAAATCTGTGGGAAATTTTGTATTGTAAAATAAGGAAAGAAAAGTAGTAGGTGAAAATTTTGGGACGAGTACAAACGTATATTACAGTAGATGTTGAAGCCGCTCTTATTCGGGGGAAGCAATACATCATTGAAATTGGCGCGGTTAAATGGTTGCCGGATGGTTCAACCGAAACATTTACACAGCTAATTCAACCTTATAAATTTAAAAAATTAAATGCACATATCCAGCAATTGACGGGTATTAAGACGGAGCAATTAGTAGATGCGCCTAGTTTTAAAGAGGCTTTCTATAAATTTAAGCGTTGGTGCAAAAATGACTATTTGCTGTTAACTTTTGGAGAATTTGATCGCAAAGTGTTAGAGGAAGAATTGATTCGAAATTATATGAATAGTGATTGTCTCTATCCAATGGTCGATTTCCAACAAAAATACATGATTGCGAATGCGCTCAAGGAACAACCAAGCTTAGGTGGCTTAATGGCACAGCTCGGTTTAAAGAATGACACGCAGCATAGGGCTTTAGCAGATGCATGGAGTTTACTGCGGATTTTCCAGCAAGTGAACGGTGAAATGCTCATACAGCAACAGCAAACAAACGACTTTATGTTATTGTTAACGAATTTCCGTATGTTAGAAGAAACGTATGAACTCGTCATTTCCACAACGGAATGTTCGATTGAGGACGGTCGTATTGAAATGCATCGAATGAAGACGTTTCGAGAAGAACTTCCGTTTAAAATTTCTGAGCAAACGAGGACAAATGCAGATGGGGAAACGGAAATGGTGGAAGTTATCAAGATTACACCAAGCGCCATTGCGAAAACGTTTTTACAGGACATTTCCGAATCTGTGCACGGTCGTATTTTAATTTCGCGTTCACCGCTGCGTTCCGTTTCAAAAATATTGAAACTTCATCAAGTGACATTGCCAAAAACAGAGGTTATGACGTTAGTAAACTTATTGAAAAACGAGGATTATGTCGCGAACTTCAATTTAATGGATGAAACAACACATGCCTATGAAGCAAGAATTGTGAGACTATTAAATAAGTTTGAGCAACCGATTATCGAAGAATTTCATAAGCGGGCTTTACTAGACAAAGTGATGGTGGAAGTTTAACTTGCTCTTTATTGCTTCTAATGATTGCGCTATTATATGAAGGCAAGGGAATACTAGTTTGAAAGTACAAAGGAGAACTTTTTTATGTCGACATGGATTGGGATCGATGCAGGGGGAACGTTGACAAAGCTTGCTTATTTAGATGAAAACAAGGAGCTTAAACTAACTGCTTTTCCATCAACTGATATGCATTTGGTGAAGGAATGGTTAGAACAACATCCCCATGTAGACGAGATTGGCTTAACGGGAGGGCGTACGGAGCAATTACGTGATGTCCTTAATCCGATGAAGTCGATTGAGTATATCGTAGAGTTTGAAGCAACTTTAAAAGGGGTACGTTATTTATTAGAACAAGAGGGGCAATCGATTCAGCAAAGTATCATTACCAATATTGGGACAGGGACTTCTGTGCATTATATGGATGGAAATTCGCATGTACGTGTTGGTGGTACGGGAATGGGTGGTGGTACGCTCATCGGTCTAGCAACCATTATGACGGGAATTTCTGATTTTGGTGAAATCAAAAACCGTGCGTTCGTTGGGAACCGATCAGGCATTGATTTACTCGTAAAAGATATTTATCAAGGGACGGATATGCCGATTTCTGGGGATTTGACAGCGAGTAATTTTGGGAAGGTCGGCATTACGGAAGAGCATAACTATGAGCCGAATGATATACTTGCAACGTTACAAGGGCTTGTTGGGGAAGTAATTACGACATTAAGTATTCAACTAGCTGAACATCATCAAGTAGAACATATTGTTTATATCGGATCTACTTTAACAGATAATGAGCAATTAAAAAAGGTAATCGAGCATTATACAGTTTTGAAAAAGCACAAGCCTATATTTTTACATGATTATGGCTATTGTGGCGCGGTCGGTGCACTGTTAAATGTGATGGAATATAGTAAAAGTTAAAATGGAAAAGCTGTCACCAAGTACATGATTTACATGCACTTGGTGACAGCTTATTTTTTATAATTATGTCGCAGCTACTACTTCTTCAGCTTCAACAGGAGCCATAATTGTCGCAAGTACAGCATCAAGTTCGCTAATGATTTCGAATGGTAGCTTTTCAGTAAGATCTGCTAATGTAATCGTTTGTCCGATTTCAAGTGCCACGATAGCCACTTCAATCGAATCTGGAATTTCATTTGGTTTCACTTTAATGCGAACCGTTGTTGTTGGTTGCATTAAGATACCACCTACTTGTACGCCAGCTGCAGTACCAACTAATGTAACTGGTACATCAACTTCTAAAGGTGTGTCCATATTTATCGATTGGAAATCAACATGTGTAATAGTACCTCTTCTTGCAGAGCGCTGTACTTCACTAATAACAGCATTGTAAGATTGATTATTGACTTCCAAAGTAAATACGTTGTTTACGCCGTTTACATTAATAAACTTAAAAATTGTTTTTGCATCAATCGCAATCGGTGTAGTTTCGGTTTGATACCCGTATAACACTGCAGGCACATCCCCATTTTCTCGAACCTCAGTTAATAATGCGCGAGCTCCAAAATGTCTTTCTTTTGCTTCTAATTTCAAATTCATACTTCTTCAATTCCCTTCGTCCTATTTTTCGGCAGATCGCTTATGCCATCTAAATTTTTCTTTAACCTACAAATAAAAGAAAACAACCCTGAACTAACATTCAGAAAAAAGAAGTGATTGTTTTTGTTTTACGCAATGAAAAAGGCTATTACTCCTCTAGTATAGTAAAATATAATTATAAAACAATTAAAATGTCCGTTATTTTCGAATTAAGTAGTTAATCACTACTAATTTTATGGTGAATTTTATACTTAAGGACTAGGTAAATTATAATTGTGTGAAATAGCGTTTTTGATGATACTTTAGGTCTAATGGTTTGGTTGGGGGATTGAGAAAATAAAATAGCCCACTATCTGCTAGTGAAATCTAACAAATAGTGGACCGTTATCAATTTTTTTTCGCCTTCTGAATGGCTTCTCGTGCTAGTGCATCGGCTGCTTTATTTTCTTTATCTGGAATCCATTTAATGAAAAATAAATCAAATTGTTCAATGAGTTGCAGCGCTTTTTCTAAGTAGGGTTTAAATTCTTCATTTTTTACATAAGCTTTATCAACCGAACTGACGACAATTTTTGAATCAGAACGCATTGAAACGAAGGTAGTACCCGTTTTTTTTGCTTCTTCTAAACCACGGACGAGGGCAATAAACTCTGCTTGATGATTATTTGTTATGCCGATTGGTTCACTAATTTTCTCAAGAATTCCTTCGCCTTTTAAAAAAATCCCAATCCCACTTGGACCTGGATTTCCTGCGCTTGCGCCGTCAATATATACTTCTAACATCCCATTGCTCCTTTACACCATTGATTATATTCAGTATAGCAGAGTAAGAATAGTTGAAGAAAAGAAAAATTTCATTGTACAATGGGGAAACGTATGAAAAAGGAGGCCGCAAATGATAAAAAAAGTCGATATAATGAAGGATATGGATGAATTAACCGATACGTATTGTATGGAATGTTTTGTCATTCGTGATCTAAGAAAAACAAGAGGAAAGCAAGGCGCCCACCGTTTTTGTATCGAATCTTGTACGGTAGGAGAGCAACTGCAATTTTTAGGGAATGAAATGATGAAAGTTTATGAAAAAAAATAATAGCTGAACTTAATGAAACGAGACACATTCACGCGCGGCGAATGTGTCCGTTTTTTTGCCCTTTAATCTGGTTGAATGTAATACGATTTCTCCGTTTGTAATTTACTTTTCGACACACCTTATATTCAACAATTAAAAGGCTGCTTAAATAATATAAGTAACATCTTTTTTTGTGACATTCGTGTAACAAACCGATGCTACTCTATGTTTGGAGGTGTATTACATGAAAAAAATAGTATCACTCATGTTAATTACTGCAATATTAACAAGCATTCTAACGGGATGTACGGAAGAAAAAAATAGTATAGGAAGAGAAGTTAAGTCACAAATAAATAATTTAGACTTTAATTTTAGTGTGGAGCCAGAGACACTAAAGTTTGAGGTGGAGTCCAATGGAGTTACTGAGAAGGTATCGGAACCATTGGAGAAAATGAAAGTTTCAAATTTAAAAGACAATGGAGATAACATTAGCTGGACTTATTTAGAACAGGAAATTGATGTTGACATCGTAAAAAAAGACAATTATGTAGATGTAAGCATAAAATCCAGCAAAGACGAAGACAACATGTTTGCATGGCCAAAAGTAAAAGGTGATGGATATATGCTCCCATTAAATCAAGGGAAGTATATTCCAAGCGATGATTCTACTTGGAAAGATTACTTAAGTGAAGAAAAAATGAAGGTAATTGAGGCTTTATCTATGCAGTTTTTTGCCGTTGATAAAAGGGAATATTCGCTAGTATATATAATTAAAAATCCTTATAATAGTGAAATTATTTATAATACAGAAAACGATATCGAGTTTACTTTTAATCATGAGTTTCCAGTGATTAATGAAGAAAAGGAATATGGTTTTAGAATTTATTTAACGGAAAAAAATCCAGTGCATGTGGCAAAGACCTATAAAAATTATTTGATTGAACAAGGGGACTTCAAAAGCTTGGCGGATAAGGCGAAAGAAAATAGTAATATTGAAAAGCTTTATGGAGCACCTCATGCTTATTTTTGGGATAGAACTGTTATATCAGAAGAAAATATAAAATGGGCAATACTGAGAGATGGTTTACCTGAAAACTTGAGATTATGGATTCAGAGATTATTAACTACTAAAGTTGAAGATGGGTCAGAATTTGCATCGGCCTTTGATGATTTAAATAACTTAGACTATGTAGACAAATACACTAAAAATAGAATAATAAAAGGCTTAAGTGCAGTATTGCAACTAAAGGAATTCTATAATCCAGAAGTATTTACCGAAACAGATAAAGAATCTATAAGGCTGTTAAACAAGGGAATAGAAAATTTAAACCCCGTTGAATTAATTGACCTAAATAAAAGATTATTTAAAAGCGAACTTGGCAATGTAGTTGATCCAATAGAGAAGTGGGCAGATGCCAATACCGTAGATGTGATAAAGGACATGAAAGATTCGGGGTTAGAAAATATGTGGATTGGTTTGGATGATTGGCAGGAAGGGTTCATTAAACCCGAGTTAGTAAAAAATGCAAATGACATCGGCTATCTATTTGGCACTTATGACTCGTATCATTCAATCCATAAACCAGGTAAAGAGAAGTGGGAGACTGCTAAGTTTAAGGATGTTTCACTTTATGAGAACGCAACTGTAACGAATAAGGATGGAAACAAAATTGAAGGATTCCAGGGTGAAGGTAGAAAATTGAATCCGACGCTTGCAATGCCTAGTGTAGAAGAAAGAGTGACTTCAATTTTAAATACGGGCGTAGCATTTAATTCATGGTTTTTAGACACAGATGGCACTGGGGAAATCTTTGATGACTATTCGCCAGAACATATTACTACTGAAAAGCAGGATATCCAGGCTAGAATTGAGAGAATGGAGTATTTGCAAAAAGAATGGAATATGGTAGTTGGAACTGAGGGCGGAAATGATTTTGCTAACAAAACGATTGCCTTTGCACATGGCATAGAAACACCATCATTTTCTTGGATGGATAAGGATATGGGAAAAAACAAAGAAAGTGAGTATTATGTTGGAAGATACTATTCGAGTAATGGTGGGGTTCCCGAACTGTTTTCTAAACAAATACCTATCAAGGATAAATACAAGAAGTTATTCTTGGATTCAAACTACACGATCCCATTATATAAGTTGGTTTACAATGATTCAGTGATCACAACTCATTGGTGGGGATGGGGAACCTTAAAATTTAAAGATGAAATTTCAAATAGGATGTTGTATGAGATACTTTATAATGTACCCCCTCTATATCATATAGATAAACACGAGTGGGAAAAACATAAAGAAACCATAGTAAGGCATTCAAAGGTATGGTCAAATTTTAGCAAAAAAGCAATAACACAAGAAATGACAAATTTTAAAATGATATCAGATGATAGACTTGTTCAGATGACTGAATATGGTGAAGCATTAAGCGTAGTAGCAAATTTTTCAAAAGATGAATTTAACTATCAAGGCAAGATAATACCAGGGGAATCAGCATTAATTATTGATGGAAATGATAATACGATCTATTCACCGGAAAAGTAAGCGTGAAATTCGCTATATTTTAATTGCTAAAATGCTTTATAAAAGAAAAAATTAGTGTGCTACAGTTAGCGTATAAATGATAGGAAAAAGGTGAAGTCTTCTTGTAAAGATTTCACCTTTTTCTCTAGGTTTCAGGATAAGGAGTTTTAATAAAATGAATATACTAATTGCTGATGATGAAAAACATATGACGACGATATTAAAAACCTATTTTGAAAAAGAAGGGTTTAATGTAAATGTTGCTTTAGATGGGGAAGAGGCACTTGAAATCTTTTATTCGAAAAAAATAGATCTTGCCGTTTTGGACTGGATGATGCCCAAGCTAAGTGGTATTGACGTATGCCGCGAAATAAAAAAGGTAAGTCTTGCAAAAGTGGTTATGTTAACAGCAAAGACGTCTAATGATGATGAATTTGTTGCATTAGATATTGGGGCAGATGAATATATACGGAAGCCATTTGATCCACGGATTTTAATTTTAAGAGTGAAAAAAATGCTAGGAACAGAAAAGTTAGTTGAAATAAGAAATTTAAAAATCAATTTGCAAAGTAAAAAAGTATATATAGATGGGGCAGAGTTAGTGCTCTCTAAAAAAGAATATGATTTATTGAAGTTTTTATATGAAAACAAAGGGCAAGTCTTATCTAGAGATGCTTTGTTATCGATGATTTGGGGCTTGGACTATCTTGGTGAAGAACGAACAGTCGATACGCATATTAATAGATTACGCGACAAGATTGGGGCTGACCATATCATCACTCACAGAGGAATGGGGTATAGCTTTAATGATAAAGATGAATAAAATTAGTAAAAAATTATTAATGATGGTGAGTGTAATTATGCTCATCGTTTTTGGCGTTTCATTTTTATTTAATAATTTCTTTTCCTCCGATTATTATCTTTATAAAATGAAAAATAAAGTAAATACGATTTATGAAGAAATTGATAATTTAACGATTGAACAATTAAGAAAAGTAGAACAGGAAATCGAAAATGAGAACAATGTGACAATTGTTATGACTGAGAGTAGCGGTAATATTAATTCGATTAATGAAAAAATTCAATTTGAGCTATCTAAAGATAAAATTGTTTTAAATAAATTTTGGATTACAGAGGAGTCACTAGAAAAGGTAAACGAAGGAACAACAGTAAGGCGCATATTCAATCAAGGGAAACTAAAGACAAGCTTGCTAACCGTGCTTTATGAGCGAGATAATCATTTAGTGTTATTAGGTACGGTGGTCGTTCATAACACAGATGTAATAGAAATAGTAAACCAGTTATATTTATTTTCTATTTTACTGGGAATTATCATCAGTTTATTATTAGTCGCTTATTTTTCTAGGAAAATGATTACGCCTTTAGAGAAACTAAAAAATGTGGCGAAAGATATCTCGCATTTAAATTTCAAACGGGTGGAAATAACATCAGGCGATGAGATTGAAGAGTTATCACATAGTATCAATGAGATGAGCGACCGTTTGAAAAGCGCTCATTTAGAATTAGAAAAGAAAAATCAAAGCTTAAATACATTAATTTCTAGTATTTCGCATGAAGTAAAAACACCGTTGTCATTAATACAAGCGTATACAATCGGTATAAAAGATGACCTTGATGATGGATCCTATACAGATATCATTTTAGAACAAGTGCATTACACATCAGAAATGGTTGATTATTTAATTAAATTATCTAAAGTACATGAACTCGAAGTGAAGAAAGAGCCGTTTGAATTAAAAGATTTGCTTCTAAGAATCATTGTGCAATATAATATTTCATTAAAAAACAAAAATGTGCAAGTTGTTCAAAATTTAGATTCAGTACAAAATTCAATAATCAACGAAGATCGTAATCAAATTGCAATCATACTAAATAATTTAATAAGCAATGCGATTAAATACGGGGAAGAGCATTATTTTGAAATAAAGTTAACATGTGAAAATAACAACAAAATCAAGTTTTCGATACGAAATAAAACTACACGTTTGCAACAACAGCATCTCCCTTTTATTTGGGATGCGTTCTTTGTAGTGGAAGAATCGCGGAACAAAGAAATTTCGGGAACAGGGCTCGGTTTATCGATTGTTGCCAGCATTTTAGCTAAAAATGAATTACAGTATGAAGTGACGTTAGCGGACTCGTACATTAATTTTAGTATTTGGTTTGATTTAGTGGAGTGAAAATTCATATAAGAATAAGCATGAAAAGGATGCTTGTTCTTTTTAGTGTTAGGAATTAAGTTTGGCTTCCATAAACTGTACACATTACTGTGACAAAGTTCCTTTATAATAACGTGTATATAGTTGAAAGGGGCATTTGAATACGAGTGAAGATTTTTAAAATGCTAGTTAAAATAGTTTTATTATTGATAATATTAATTGGTCTACTAATAGGTTACGCGTTTAAAGTTGAACCAAAAATGACTGTAGTTCATTCTTATGATTTGAATGAAGACAAAGGAGAATCGGTCAAAGTAGTCCAACTATCAGATATTCAAGTAAGTGAAACGTATACGATAGAACAACTAAATAATTTAGTAGAAAAGGTGAATAAGTTATCGCCTGATATGATTGTTTTTACAGGGGATCTATTTGAAAACTTCTCTATGTTTCAACCTTTGCAGGAAGTAACGGATAGTTTATCAAATTTAGAAGCAACGATTGGGAAATATGCAATATGGGGAAACCGTGATTATGGTGGTGGCGCTGCTAGAGTTTATGAACCCCTATTAAGGGATTCAGGCTTTACATTATTAAAAAATAGTGGTGTCAATGTACAGTTATCAAATGGCAAGAAGCTATTTATCGGAGGATTGGATGATGGATTACTTGGAAATCCGAATGTAGATCATATGTTAGCGTATATGGAGAACGATACTGATTATGAAATTGTAATCATGCATGAGCCTGATATGGCAGATCTTTTAAAAGATACTTCTATTGATTTGCTTTTAGCTGGACATAGTCATGGAGGACAAATTCAGATTCCATTTATTAAATCTATTTCTACCTCTTTGGCTGAAAAATATAGTGAAGGATTTTATGACATTAATAATAATGGGACGCAGCTTTACGTAAATACAGGAATTGGAACATCTAGAATAGCTGCTCGTTTCATGGTTCCACCTGAAATTTCTGTTTTTAATATTCATTTGTAAATTAATAATTTCTAAAAAAGAAACAAAAAACTGTCGAGATGTCGGTCAGTTTTTTTATTTTTAAAATGGAGCCTATTTCGCTATGAGAAGAGGGAAATAGTACAGGCTTAAAAGGTGTTATTTAGTTTGGTGAATCAAACGAACATACATTTCCAAAATGTTGCGTGTCATGGCATATTTTTGCTATGATATGACTTCATTGCAAGTGAAGGAGGATGAATCAAATGGACCAACAATGGATTGAATTAATTGGAGCACGTCAAAATAATTTGAAAAACATTTCATTAAGTATTCCAAAGCAAAAAATTACTGTTTTTACGGGTGTATCGGGTTCGGGGAAATCATCAATCGTTTTTGATACGATTGCACAAGAAGCAGGTCGTCAGCTAAACGAAACTTTTAGTAACTTTGTACGCTTATACTTACCGCGCTATCAGCAACCACAAATCGATAGTATTCATCATTTATCACCTGCTGTCGTTGTCGGACAGGATCGCTTAGGAGGTAACGCGCGCTCAACAGTTGGGACGATTTCAGATATTTCCCCACTTTTTAGAGTATTGTATTCGCGTTTTGCAACCCCGTCTTTAGGTTATGGAAATGCTTATTCTTTCAATGATCCACAAGGGATGTGCCCTGCGTGTGAGGGTATTGGAAGCATGATGACATTGAATCTTGATGCGGCCATCGATCGTGAAAAATCATTGCAACAAGGTGCCATTTTATTACCGGGGTATGGTGTAGATACGTATTACTGGAACCAATATGCACAAAGTGGCTTTTTCGATGTAGACAAGCCGTTAAAGGATTATAACGAGGAAGAATGGCATCAATTATTATATTCAGAGCCACAAAAAGTACAAGTTACCCACAGTTCAGGTAATTTTCAAGCGACTTATGAAGGGATTGTTGTTCGCTTCAGACGTTCGAAGTTACAAAAGCAGCAAGAGGCGTCAGAACGCGAGAAAAAACAGAATGCGCAATTTTTAATGACGGCAACATGTGAGGATTGTTCGGGGACGCGCTATCGCGAGGAAGTATTGCATTCATTGGTTGGACAGTATTCGATTCATGACCTTAGCGCGATGCAGTTATCACAATTAATAGAAGCGTTAAAGACATTTACGCAACCGGAAATGCAGACGATTGTATCTCGCATTTCTGAACGTGTGCAAAGCTTAATTGATATCGGGCTTGGTTATATGACGTTGAATCGTGAAACGGCTACATTATCAGGCGGGGAATCACAGCGCGTCAAAATGGTGAAATATTTATCGAGCACATTGACAGGAATGCTCTATATTTTTGATGAGCCAAGTACTGGTTTGCATCCGCGAGATGTGTATCGTCTCAATGATTTACTGCGTCAAATTCGGGATAAAGGAAATACGGTTTTAGTTGTAGAGCATGATCCAGATGTGATCGCGATTGCGGATTATATTGTCGATGTAGGTCCTGGTGCGGGTGCACATGGGGGAACGATATTATTTAGCGGACCGTATGAAGAATTTGCGAAAAGCGATTCCATTACCGCACAAGCATTGCACACACAAGCCCCAATGAATACAAATCCACGCCCAGTGTCGACATTTATCGAAAGTAAGCGAAGTAGCTTATACAATTTGAAAAATGTATCGTTAAAAATACCTGAGCAAGTGTTAACGGTTGTAACAGGGGTTGCGGGCTCTGGAAAAAGTACGTTAGTCAATGAAGTATTCGCAAAGCAATACCAAGAGGCAATTGTTATCGACCAACGTCCGATTCACACAAATGTTCGCTCAAATGCAGCCACTTATTTAGGAATGATGGATAAAATCCGCAAGCTTTTCGCAAAAGAAAATGACGTGGATGCCGCTTTATTCAGTTATAACTCAAAAGGTGCTTGTGAAGAGTGTAAAGGAAACGGTGTTGTAACATTGAATTTATCCTTTATGGATGATGTAGAAACGGTTTGTACTACTTGCCAAGGTCGCCGTTATGCAGAAGAAGTACTCGCGCATACCTTTAATGGTAAAAATATCGTTGAAGTGCTTGAAATGGATGTAGAACAGGCACTCGCTTTCTTTGACGCCAAGGATTTAGTGAAAAAACTAGAGATTTTACAGCTAGTCGGATTATCCTATATGTCTTTAGGTCAGCCTTTATCAACGTTTTCAGGCGGGGAGTGTCAGCGTTTGAAGTTGGCGAAGGAAATGAAACCAGGAGGACAGCTGTACATTTTAGATGAGCCAACGACTGGATTGCATTTACAAGATGTATCGAAAATAGTGCATATGCTTCAGCAATTAGTCGAGCAAGGAAATACAGTTGTCGTGATTGAGCACCATACCGATGTCATGCGTCAAGCGGACTGGATCATTGATATTGGTCCAGAAGGCGGCAGTGCGGGTGGTCAAATCATCTTTGAAGGAACACCGGAGCAATTAAAAAATTGTAAACAATCGATTACAGCGAATTACTTATAAGACACAAAAAAGGACTTACCTCACGCAATTTTGCGGGAAGTAAGTCCTTTTCATTGTGTTTAAGATGCTTTCACTTGGAAGGCAAGTAGGTCTTGATAATATTTATTTAGAGATGAAGCTGCAACGCCGAAGCTATCTGCAATTTCTTTCACTGTAAATTTCTTATCAATGTAATTTTGTTCTTGTGCAAAACGAATAGCTCCAGCAGCAATCGCACCTGCTTTACGAGCGGTTGGTTGTTGCTCTACTAAATAATCTTCCACAGTCACTAAAAGCTTATCATTTTCAATCGAATGTTCGACTAAGAATGCTTTCACTTGCTCTAATACATCTTGCTCGAATGGCGTAAATTCTTCACCCTCATAGCCATTTTCGACTAAACCTTCCCATAATAAAAGGTGATTTTTTTGAGTGAATTCTTCAATTGTTAAACCACTTGCTTTATACGAAGCTGTAAAGTCCTCAAATGAAATCGCATGTTCTTTATGGAAGAAAATTAACGTAGATGCTGCTAACACATGATTTTCTTGTTTTGAACCATCTGGTAATAAGAAGGCGAACACACGCATGCCAATTGGAATCGCTTTAGGGCTCTCGCGCTGAATTGAGTATGTTTGATTGTCTAACGCAGAAATCGCTGTAAAGTATTTGTCTTCAACAGCTTCAACTGTTCCGATAAAGAAAATCGGAGTTGTCCAAGATTTTAGTAATTCAATTGTAGAGGGGCGAATTAATTTCTTTTCCATACGTTTTAAGAAGCCTGTCCAAATGTCAGGGCGTTTATGGAAGAAATACTCATCTAACGCAACCGCTTCAACTAACTCACGGTGTAATTTCTTTTCTAATTTTGGAGCCCAAACCTTTACTAATTCCATAAATTCACGAATATCTTTTCGTTCAGGGTAATTCGTATAGAAGGTTTGTAAAACATTTTCAATTTCCTCATTAAAAACAGTTATTGCTGTCGTCGTTTGTTGTTTACCTTCACAACACTTTTTATATTTTTTACCGCTGCCGCATGGGCATGGATCATTACGTCCAACCATAGTTACACTTCCTTTTTTTGACTCATATTAATACCTTGTTTAAATTCAACAATACTCTTAATAATAACGTCAGAATGATATTATGGAAACTAATTATCTATTTCGAAAAATCTGATTTTCGATATATTGTATTATATGTTGAATATTTATGTAATAGACCTAAAATCTATAAAAAATTATATGTTTAATAGATTTGCTCTTTAAAGGAAGAAAGGGGCTAAATAGAAAAAAATACCCCAAAATTCAAAAAAATTGGGGTATTCTAATAGATAGAAATTATTTAAATAGTAGATTCCGAAGTCGCTGTTGCTGGAACTTTTTTCAGCATTGTGAATTGTTCTAACTGAGCAACAAAGTTTCCGATTAATATAAAGGCACCACCGATTAGTAATTGAGTCGTTAATCCTTCACCTAAAAAGATGATGGCGAAGATTGCGGCAAAGATAGGTTCTAGTGAGAAAATTAATCCCGTATGTGTAGGAGATGTGTATTGTTGTACAACAGCTTGTGCGATAAAGCAAAACGCCGTACAAATAACACCTAATCCTAATACAGCAACCCAACCTAAATTAGTTGATGGTAATTGTGGTGTTTCAAATAGTAATGTAAAAATGGCACCAAATACACCGGCAACACCTAGCTGGTATACCCCATAAGAAATCGATTCAACACTTTTCGTAAATTTACTATTTAAAATCAAATAGATGGAGTAACATACTGCGGCAATCGCCATTAAAATATCGCCTGTTTGGAAAGTTAATGATTCTTTCATCGTTAATACTGTAATACCAACCATCGTACATACAATCGCAAAGCTAACGGCACGAGAAGGTAAGCGCTTTTCGATAAGGCTTGAAAAGATTGGCACGAGTACAACTGTTAAGCTTAAAATAAACCCTGCATTCGATGCGGATGTTGTTTTTAGTCCAAATAATGAAAGGGCAAAGAGCGTGAATAATAGAGAGCCTTGTATTGATGCGTAAATAAGTGTTTTTTTATTAATGCGCAACATCTTTGGTAAAAAGATTAGCCCTGCGATAAAAAATGCGATTAAGCATCGTAATGCAACAACGTTATAGGCTTCTAAAACGTCTAACCCCATGACCATAAATGTATACGAAAGCCCCCAAAACATTGTTACGATAACCATTAATAAATTTGCTTTTCCTTGTAAACTCAAAGATGTCACCACATTTCTCCAAAATAAAATTGCTGTTATAATACAGTGTATCGTTCCTATTGTGATTAGTAAAACGAATGTTTATAATGATTAATATGAAAAAAATTCATGTTGAAGGATTGTTATAGAGGTGAGGGTAATTGAGTTTAGTCAAATACGAAATTTTAAATAAAGTAGGCGAAGTACATAGTTTTACGAAAGCGGCTGAATTACTCGGGTTAACACAGTCGGCAGTGAGTCATGCTATTTCTAGTTTAGAGAAGGAATTTGGTTTTAATTTAATTCATCGCAACCGCACAGGTGTCTCATTAACGGAAGATGGCATGACGATGTTACTTGCGATGAGAAAGGTTTTATCCGCAGAGGAGCATTTAAGACAAGAAGCTGCCCATATATTAGGTGTGGCGAAAGGGACAGTTCGTGTGGGCTTAATTTCCACAATTTCTACCCATTGGATGCCCAATATTATTCACCTCATGGAGCAGCAATATCCCGGTATTCATATTGAGTTACGTGAAGGGGATTATTACGAAATTGAGCAGTGGTTACTTAATGGGGAAGTGGATTGTGGCTTTTTAAATAGGACAAGCTCCAAACAGTTTGACTTTATACCGTTAAAACGAGATCCGCTACTTTGTATTGTTTCTTCAAAAAGTCCGCTATATGATAAAGAAGAAGTCGATTTAAATGAAATAGGGGATACGCCATTCATCATGCCTTCCTATAAGGGAACAAATGATGTTATCGCGAATTTTGAAAAGTATAATGTGCGCCCAAATATTCGTTTCCATTTAACGGATGAAAAAGGGATTCTATCTATGGTAGAGCATCATTTAGGGGTTAGTATTTTACCACAACTTGCGATGGCGGGTTTGATGAACAATGTGAGAACTTTACCGTTAAAGCAAGAAAGTTTCCGAACGATTGGACTTTCAACGAAGCAAAAATTATCACCAGCTGCCCAAAAGTTTGTGGAAGTATTGAAGCAATGGTTAGCTACGGTGAAGGAATAAAAGAAGGGGTTGTTATTTATGTTCAAAGGAAAAACCGTATTAATTACAAGTGGTGGCACATTTGAAAAGTGGGATAACGTTCGAGGACATACGAACTTATCAAAAGGAACGATGGGGTGTTATTTAGCAGAGGCGGCCTATGCTAAAGGTGCGCAAGTCATCTATATGCATGGTTATTTTGCTCAACTACCGGAAAATCAACGTGAGATGCGTCTGGTGCGCTTTGAAGGGATTGAAGACTTAGGGGATCAGTTAAAGGCGATCGCCCGACAGCAGCATGTAGATTACATTATTATGGCGGTAGCAGGATCAGATTGGCTTGTGGATAAAGTATTTGATCAAGCAGGCAATGAATTGACTGAAAAAGGAAAAATGCCGTCTGATGAACCACCGATTATTCATTTTAAAAAGGCACCAAAAATCTTAGCGCAAATTAAGGGATGGTCACCACAATCGACGCTTATTGGTTTCAAATTAGAGGCGACAGAAGATGAAGCATTTTTAATCGAGCGTGCAAAACTCCGCATGGATTCCGCACAAGCTGATTTTATGGTGGCAAATAGCTCAAAATCATTATACGGCGCAATGGAACCTCATATCATTATTCATCAATCAGGTGAGACACTACGTACAGACGGTAAACAGCAAACGGCGCTTATGTTAATCGAACAAATTTTAGCGCATCAATGAAGAGAAAAGTGACAACGCCTTGTTTCAAATTGAATTGGAATGATATAATTTGACTATTCTTTTTATCTAAAGGTACAAACAGTGAAGGGGTGTTTCAAGTGGCATTAGCGGAAGTAAAGGCATTTTTTAAACAGCATGGCAAAGAGCAAGCAGTATTAGAATTTGATAGCAGTAGTGCAACCGTGCAAGAGGCGGCGCAAGTATTACGTGTGATTCCCGCAAGAATTGCCAAAACATTATCGTTTCACGGTTCAGATGACAAGGCAATCTTAATTGTCGCGGCAGGGGATACTAAAATTGATAACGCTAAATTTAAGCAACAATTTGGGATGAAGGCTAAAATGTTAGATGCTGAGTCCGTTGTGAATCAAACCGGTCATCGCATTGGCGGAGTTTGCCCGTTTGCACTGGCAAATGAGCTGCCTATTTATTTAGATGAGTCTTTACAACGATTTGCAACCGTATTTCCGGCATGTGGAAGTGCCAATTCAGCAATCGAATTGAGTTGTGATGAATTACAACAATATTCCAATGCAAGTGGTTGGGTAGATGTGTGTAAAGACTGGCAATAGAAAATATGAAACAGAAATTTGAAGGAGTTTACGAACGAATGACGTTAACAAAACAACAAGCAATCCAAGCATTAAAGAACAATCAATTTATCGGTTTTACTACCATTACGGGCAATGTCCTGATTAAAAAGGCAAATCGTACGGATTATAATATTTACATTTATGAAGAGGGAACAGAGGAACCTTCTCATTACATAGGCTCGATTACAAATGTAATGGCAACATTAAGTGATAAAAATAGTAAACAAGATTTTGTTATTGTTGAAAAGTAGATTGCAATAAAGGAAAGCTGCAAACATACGGACAACCTTGTATGTTTACAGCTTCCTTAATTTACTTTTTAATAACATTTGCAGCTTGTGGACCTCTATTGCCATCAATCACATCAAACTCCACAGATTGTCCTTCAGCGAGTACACGGAAACCTTCTTCTTTTATTCCAGTGAAATGTACAAACACATCATCACCATTATCACATTCTATAAATCCATATCCTTTTTCATTATCAAACCATTTTACAGTGCCTTGGTGCATTAATGATCTCCTCCGATACTGTCAAATTTAGTTGGTAATTATAATCAATTTATTGTACCTTAGCACAAAAATACAGAATATTACGAATAAAATATATCCTAGTTAAGGAACGAATGTCAACAATTTGTCGAATAAGTCACATTTTTATATATATGTTTCCATCTAAAACAGACTATAATAAAGACGACTATAAATTGAAAGTAGGGTTTAAAATGACAACTACGAAAACAAAACCTCTTACAGATTTGGATATTGCAAATAATGCAATAATGAAACCGATTACGGAAATTGCAGAGAATGCGGGAATACCTGCAGAAGCGATAGAACAATACGGACGATTTAAAGCAAAAATCGATGTAAATAAAATTTCAGGTCAAGCAAATGCTAAAGTCGTTTTAGTGACAGCTATCAGTCCAACACCTGCTGGGGAAGGTAAATCTACAGTTACCGTAGGATTAGCGGATGCACTAAAGCAATTGGAACAACGTGTTATGATTGCGCTTCGTGAACCATCATTAGGACCAGTTATGGGTGTAAAAGGTGGGGCAACAGGTGGTGGCTATGCACAAGTACTCCCTATGGAGCAAATTAACTTACATTTTAACGGAGACTTCCATGCGATAACAACGGCCAATAATGCATTATCGGCATTTATCGACAATCACATTCACCAGGGGAATTCTTTAAATATCGACCCTCGCCGTATTATTTGGAAACGTGTTGTTGATTTAAATGACCGTGCGCTGCGCCATGTGACAGTAGGCTTAGGTGGTCCAATGCAAGGTGTCCCACGTGAAGATGGATTTGATATTACGGTTGCTTCAGAAATTATGGCAATTTTCTGTTTAGCTACAAGTTTAACGGATTTAAAAGAACGCATAGCAAACATTGTATTTGGCTACACATATGATCGTCAGCCAGTTACTGTGCGTGATTTAGGTGTTGAAGGTGCGCTTACATTACTATTAAAAGAGGCATTAAATCCAAACCTTGTGCAAACAATTGAAGGAACACCCGCATTAATTCATGGCGGTCCATTTGCTAATATAGCACATGGTTGTAACTCTATTATTGCCACACAAACAGCACGTAAACTAGCAGATATTGTTATTACAGAAGCTGGATTTGGTTCGGATTTAGGTGCAGAGAAATTTATGCATATTAAAGCGCGTGAAGCAGGTTTTGCGCCAAGTGCAGTAGTAATTGTTGCAACGGTTCGTGCGCTAAAAATGCATGGTGGCGTTGCAAAAACAGCGTTAATCGATGAAGATGTAGAGGCGCTTCGTAAAGGGATTGCCAATTTGGCGCAGCACGTTGCAAATATTCGTAATTTTGGTGTTGAACCAGTTGTCGCATTAAATCGTTTCATTACAGATTCAGCAGCAGAAGTAAATTTAGTTTTAGATTGGGCAAAACAAGAAGGCATTCGTATCGCACTTACAAACGTTTGGGAAGAAGGCGGTAAAGGCGGATTGGATTTGGCGAAGCAAGTGTTAGAAGCCATTGAAAAACCAAATAACTTCCATCCCTTATACGAAAACGATGAAACGGTTGAGCAAAAGTTAACAAAAATTGTGCAACAAGTATATGGTGGAAAAGCTGTTCAACTAACAGATACGGCTAAAAAACAATTGTTGAGCATCGAAAACAACGGTTGGGCAAACTTGCCGATTTGTATGGCGAAAACACAATATTCATTATCTGATCAACCAAGTCTATTAGGTAGACCAACTGACTTTACCGTTACAATCCGTGAAATTCTCCCAAAATTAGGCGCAGGCTTCTTAGTTTGCTTAACGGGTGATATTATGACAATGCCAGGTTTACCAAAGCAACCAGCAGCACTTCGTATGGATGTAGCAGAAGATGGTAGCGCATTAGGCTTATTCTAACGATTAGTTTTTTGCGAAATAAACAAAATAGATGACACCAAAGAAAAATGCCATTTGACTGATTTCAAATGGCATTTTTGTATTGGATTAAATTTAAAATTTTTAAAAGAAAATTTTTGCTATATTACCGGCAATCATAATCGACACACTGCCTGCATAAATAGCAGCACCTATTAAAATTGGTGATAAAAGGATAAGTGCTTTCTTTTCTTTATCTTTTGAACATTGAACATTATGAGAAATTACTTGCAAATCATTGTCTTGTGCACACTGAACAGTTGGATAAATTACTTCTTCCATTAATAACACCCCTTAAAGTCTTTTGTTTTGTTTCGTTTTTTCTATTATATGACGAAAACTTGTAAAACACAACGACTAAGTTCACAAAATAGACAAAATTTTAAATCGTCAGATAAAAAGATAAAAATTACATTTTTAGAAAATTGTAACCACCTTGTATTAGCGTATGGCATTATTGAAAATGGAATTTTTGAGCTTATATTCATTTCCATGTTAAAATAATGGATGTAGCGTAAGTATTGAAAGAAAATAGGTGACTGTTGGTGAAGGATATATTATTAAAATGCGAAGTACTAGTAAAAGAAATTTACGGGAAAATGGATGCAAGTCATGATTTCCAACATATAGAACGCGTTTATCAAAATGCTCAAGCCATTTTGCAAACGGAACCAGATGCCAATGAGCAAATCGTTTTGTTAGCTGTATTATTACATGATGTGAGCGATTCGAAATATGCAGTCGATAAATCCGATGAAGAAAGAATTTTAAAACAACTCAATTTAACCGAGCAAGAAAACGAACATATTCAAGCGGTAATTGCAGAAGTGTCATTTAATGGGGGCAATGAGTTACCGACAACAAGCATTGAAGCAAAAATTGTGCGTGATGCGGATCGTTTAGATGCGATCGGAGCAGTGGGCATTGCGCGTACATTTGCTTACGGTGGTGCAAAAGGGCGCATGCTTTATGATGATGCTGAGGAAGCAAGGGCGGCGATGTCACTAGAAGACTATCGCGCGAAATCCACAGCAAGCGTGACCCATTTCTATGAGAAACTTTTATTATTGAAAGATCTGATGGTGACGAAAAAGGGTCTGGAAATGGCAGAACGACGCCATGCATTTATGGTAAAATTTTTAGAACAGTTTAAACAAGAAAGAGACGGGATTTCATGAGTCATTTAATCGTATCGAATTTAACAAAAACAGTTGGCGAAAAAACACTATTTCAAAATGTTGAATTTACAATATATGAAGGAGAACGCGCAGGTTTAATCGGGATAAACGGAACAGGGAAATCAACGTTATTGTCCATTTTATCAGGTATTCAAGATGCTGATACAGTGGACATGGACCACCCGAATAAATACCGCATCGCTTATTTAGAACAAGATCCACAATTTGCGGCGAATACGACGGTTTTACAAGCTGTTTTCAGTGGGGATTCCCCCATTTTACAGCTAAATCGAGCATATGAAGAAGCCGTAACTGCTTTATCAAATGAACCACAATCAGAAAAGCTTCAAAATGAATTATTCCGCATTCAGCAGCGAATGGATACAGAAAATGCCTGGGATGTGAATGCATTAGCAAAGCAAGCGTTAACAAAATTAGGCATGGACATGTTCGAGAAAGATGTGTCTGAATTATCAGGTGGTCAACAAAAGCGTGTAGCTCTTGCAAAAGTGCTCATTGAACCAGCAGACCTGTATTTATTTGATGAGCCGACGAACCATTTAGATGTCACTTCGACGGAATGGTTACAAGAAATGGTTTCACGCTTAAAAGGGGCAGTTATTTTTATTACGCATGATCGTTATTTCTTAGATGAAACAGCGACACATATTTATGAACTGGCAGATAAAACATTATATCGCCATACCGGTTCATACGGAGATTATTTAGAAGCAAGGGCTATTCGGGAAGAGATGAATGCCGCGACGCAAGCAAAAATGCAAAATCGTTATCGCTCTGAATTAAAATGGATTCGCCGTGGGGCAAAAGCAAGAACAACTAAGCAAAAAGCACGAATTCAACGTTTTGAAGCGCTAGATGAAACGTTGGACCGTTCAACAGACCAAACGGATTTAGAAATGGCTTTAGCGACAACGCGCCTTGGAAAAAAGGTGCTTGAATCAGAAGGTATTTCAAAGGCATATGGTGACCGAAAAATAATTCAAGATTTCAGCTTCCTGTTACAACAAGGGGATCGCATCGGTATTATTGGTGCAAACGGCTACGGGAAATCAACATTACTCAATATGTTAGCAGGCGAAATTGACCCAGATCATGGGGAGGTAATCGTTGGTTCGACAGTAAAAAGACTGCACTTTAAGCAAGCAATCCCTGCGATGAATGAAAATACCCGTGTGATTGATTACATTCGCGAAGCATCGAATGATATTACCGACGCGGATGGTGTACGTTACTCAGCTTCTCAAATGTTGGAACGCTTTTTATTCCCATCTCAAGCACATGGTACGCAAATTAGTAAATTATCTGGTGGGGAAAGAAAACGGATGCATTTATTGCGTCTGTTAATGGAACAGCCGAATGTTTTATTGTTGGACGAGCCGACAAATGATTTAGATATTGAAACATTAGGGGTATTAGAAGATTTTATTGAAAACTTCCCTGGTGTTGTCATTACGATTTCACATGACCGATTTTTCCTAGATCGTATCGCGAAAAAACTATGGATATTAGATGGTCGTGGTGGCGTGCAAGAAAGCTTGGATGTATACACAGATTACTTGGCAAAAGTAACGATGCAACAACAGCAAGCAGCAAAAGAAAACAAAGTCGAAAAGACAAAGGTTGAAAAGCCAAAAGTAGAGAAGAAAAAATTATCCTTTAAAGAGCAAAAAGAGTGGGAATCCATAGCGGATACAATCGCAAAAATGGAAGAAAATATTATGCAAACAGAAGAAGGAATCTCTACTGCGGGTTCAGATTTTACAAAACTACAACAATTAACCGAGCAATTAGAGCTGTTCAATAGTGAATACGAGCAATTAATAGAGCGTTGGAGCTATTTAGACGAGATTGTAAACGGATAAGGAGACATACGTATGAAAATTATTCTAATTGAGCCAACACCTAGTCCCAATTCAATGAAAATTGTCATTGATCAAGAGCTACCATTTGGTAAAAGTTTTAATTATTCGAAAGAAAACGTTGAACAAGCTTCAAAAGAAATTCAAGCGATCTTTGCAGTAGAAGGCGTAAAAGGCATTTATCACGTGGCAAACTTTATGGCTGTTGAACGAAATGCGAAGTTTGCGTGGGAAACGATTTTGGCGGGCATTCGCACGGCGTTAGGGGAAGATGCGCAAGCTGAAAAGCAACAGCAAGTAACTGACCATTTCGGTGAAGTGAATGTGCATGTACAATTGTATAAAGCTGTCCCTTTGCAAGTAAAAGCTTTTGATGGTGAGGGCGAAATCCGTATTAGTGCAGGGAAACGCTTTTTAGAGACATTTGAAAAACTTCAATTGCACGGAACGGATGAAAATTATATTTTTGAACGAAAATGGATTGATTTTGGTGTCCGTTATGGCGATAAAACGCAAGTGGCTGAAGAGGTATTAAAAGAAGTAGAAGTACTTTATCCACAAGAACGTTTGGAAAAAATTATTGAGATGGCTAATGAAACGGTTCGTACGGTTCCTGTCAGTCGCAAGGAAGTTTCGTTAGAACAATACATGCAAATTAGCGATTGGCAACAACGATTCCAATTATTAGATCAAATTCCTGATCCAGAAGTGAAGGACATTCCACTTTTAGAAGAAGCGCTAAAAGATGAGCAAATGTCTGTACGCCGTCTCGCAACGATTTATTTAGGGATGATTGAAGATGTGGCCGTTGTACCCGCGCTCACGAAGGCTATAAAAGATAAAAGCGCGGCTGTTCGACGTACGGCAGGAGACTGTATGAGTGACTTAGGTTTACCAGAATTTGAACAAGCCATGATTGAAGCGTTATCGGACAAAAATAAATTAGTGCGTTGGCGTGCAGCGATGTACCTATTTGAAACGGGAACAGAGGCAGCAATCGAAGTATTAAAAGTCGCAAGTGAAGATAAAGAATTTGAAGTGAAATTACAAGCGAAAATGGCATTAGCAAGAATTGAGCAAGGTGAAGAAGCACAAGGCTCGGTATGGAAGCAAATGACAGAACTGAGAAATCAATAAAAGTGAAAGAATGACATTTTGATTTTATATCGAAATGTCATTTTTTTATTTAATGGTGTTATTTTATAAAACAAGAATAGTAAATTTGTGGAATATAATCTATATTAATAAGGGGGAGGGGAATTTATGGAGTTAATTGACTTAATAGAACAGGAATTAATTTTAAATTATGAGGTCGCGTTAAAAAATAAATCGTTAAGTAACTATTTACTATTTTTCGAAAATAATTGCCCAAATGTGATGGGGGAAATTGAGAACGACTATTATCTCCATTTTATTCAAGATATTTGGTCTTTGCTTGAGCTAAGTCAACATCATCAAATCCTGTTTATGAATGAGAAGTGCATTTTAAAAAAACCACGGCAATTTTTAATTGAAATATTTTCATATCAAGAACAATTCATAAAAAATATACCTTTTTTCAGCGTTTCATCAATAAGAAATTTCATCGTAGCCACGATTATTGTAAAAAAAATGGACAGATGGATTTACAATGAAGTAGATTTTTTCAGTCTAATTGAGTCGGAATTTTCCGGCAATACGGAAGCAGTTCATAAACATGAGCTGATAATCGAAGCGTTCCGTCAAATCAAAAACAACATTTTACAACGATTTATTGATTTTCTTGATGAAACAATCATTCATACAATTGAACAAATGAAGGCTGCAGAACAAATTCTAGGAACAACTTTTTGGTCGCAATTAAATCAATTTGAAATTGATCAATTATTTCAAAATTTAGATAGCCACCATTTTTCAGAAATCTATTTAATGAGGGAGAAAATGAGTACTGCTGAATGTATAACGCTTCATAAAAATTCGGGGAAGAGTTCCAATTCCACATTTATATTTTGTGTGCAACAAGATCAATCGATGCTACCATTTGGCAAATTACAAACATGTATTGCCTTAAATTTATTAGATTTATCAAAACAAAGTAATCAAGATTTTATGTATTTACCTTTTGCGGATAAAATCAATCAAGAAACAATTATTTTAAAGGGTGAGTTAGATTTTCAGAAATACTTTGAGATGAATGAATCGTTTATTGGGGGAGAAGGGGCGATAAATTATAAAAAAGTACTAAATTTTGCTTTTACATTATTAAAACTTGAATTATCTAGTGCTTCGGGTAAAATTTATTTGCTCTGCAATGAAAAGCTCTTTGAGGATTTTTCAGCAGAAGATCATTGGAAAGATGCTGTTTTGAAATTCAAAAGTGAAAAAGATATTGAAATAACCGTCATCTATGCAGGGAAGAAAGAACTTTTAACACCGATTTGGTTTGCTGATCAAGTATTTACCGTAGAAGAAAGTGTGGTACCTCACTAAAGAAGACTTAGTTAATAGCCCTAAATAGTACATACTATTTAGGGCAGATTATTTTCATAAAATTGTTATGTTGAAGGTTCGATTATCTTTACTTTTTGTTCAGGAATAAACACGGTATAAAGGATGCTGCCAAAAATTAAAATGGTGCCGATTACTTGGAGCAAGGTAGGTCGGAATGACAATAAAATCGCATCTAATAAAATGGCAACGACTGGGTCCACAAAGACGAGTACCGAGACAAGAACAGTGGATAAATTGCGAATGCTATCAAAAAATAAATAATACACAAATCCGGTATGAATAAAGCCTGTTCCTAAAATGAAAAGCCAGTTGCGCACTGTTAAACTTTCGAAAGCTGTAAAATCACACAGCGGGAATAGCATGATGATGCCTACTGTTGTTTGGATAAATGTTAATGCATACGATGAGAGTCCTGTAATTGTTCTACTCGTAAACATCGTCAATGCATAAAAAATAGCGGAAAGCAGCGCCCATATAAAGCCTGAGTTTAAAAATTGGGCAGGGGAAGTAAAGCTGTCTAAACCGATAATTAATAAACTACCGAAGAAACAAATAACCGTTGCCAATATAGAACGCACACTCATTTTTTCTGCTAATAACATGGATCCGAGCATTAACACAAAAATAGGGGCTAAATTATAAATGGAAATGGCCACCGAAATCGACATCACTTCAAATGCTTTAAATAAAAATACCCAGTTTAATACGATAAAAACACCGCAAAGGATTGTTTTTAATACCTCCGACTTTCGCCAAACTTCTGTTTTATGTCCACCTGTCAAAAACCAAAGACTACCCAAAAAGAGCGTTGCACAAATACAGCGAATAAATACGAGTTCAACAGCAGGTAATCCGGTTTGCGTTGTAAAAAATCCAATCGAACCAAATATCGCCATCGCAATACTCAGTTTAACAATTGCCTGTATATTCATATACGAACGCTCGCTTTCTTAGGAGTTGTCAACTTGATTCAGCAGAAGTCTCCTCTTTTATAAGTGGGTGAATGCTAACTATACAATTCGAGTCAGTGAGGTTCAAACCCCGGCTGAATAGGGGAACAAAGGCTAAACCCGTCACGTCCTGTGACAACTCCTTTGTGACCAACATCGTGTTGGCCCAAGCCCCGGCGTATGTCACAGATTTTTTAGGAGAGTTTTTCAAGCGAGCTCGAAAAAAATCTGGCCGCAATTACGCCAGGGCGTAATTGATTAAACTTTATACTCTAATCTGCCCGTTACCTGTAATAAAGTATTTCGTTGATGTCAGTGCGGGTAAGCCCATTGGACCGCGCGCATGCAATTTTTGCGTAGAAATGCCTATTTCAGCACCGTAGCCAAACTCAAAGCCATCAGTAAAGCGCGTCGATGCATTATGGTAAACCGCAGCGGCATCTACAGCGTTTAAAAATAGGTGTGCATTTTTCATGTCCTCTGTCAGGATGGCCTCCGAATGTTTTGTACCAAATCGATTAATATGTTGCACGGCCTCAACAACGTTTTCGACAACTTTCACACTTACAGTAAGCGCTAAAAATTCCTCCGCATAATGCTCGTCTGATGCAGGTAATGCTTCGTTTAATACGTCACATACATGCGCATCACCATAAATTTGAATGCCAATCTCTGATAAATAGTGCAGTAATTCTTTTCCGTGTTGTGCAAAAAAGTCTTCGTGAATCAAAATGCTTTCCGTCGTATTGCAAACAGATGGACGCTGTGTTTTCGAATTTTTAAGGACGTTGCGAGCCATTTCAAGACTGGCAGAGTGGTCTAAGAAAACGTGGCAGTTTCCAGCACCCGTTTCAAGAACGGGAACACTCGCTTCTCGAACGACTAAATCGATTAAATTTTTCCCACCACGAGGGATTAATACATCTAAGTATTCATTTAATGTAAATAACGTTTTCGCTGTTTCCCGGCTTGTATCCTCAATTAATAACACGGCATCTTCAGGATAATTTACTTTCTTTAGAGCCTGGTGGATCGACGCCACTAACGCGATATTGGAAAACTTGGCAGAAGAGCTCCCGCGTAATATTACGGCATTCCCTGTTTTTAATGAAAGGGTAGCAGCATCAATCGTTACATTTGGGCGGGCCTCATAAATCATGCCAATGACACCGAGAGGCACACGCTTTTTGATGATTTGTAAGCCATTTTCCTTTGTGATTTCTTCCAATACTTCGCCAACAGGATCTTGAAGTTCCGCTAATTGACGAATAGCATCACTCATTGCTTGGATACGTTTTTCATCGAGTAAAATGCGGTCTAAAACGGACTCGCTTAAGCTAGCAGTTTGGCCATTTTCGATATCTTTTTGATTTTCTACTATAATCATTTCGATATCTTCAAGTAACTGGTCAGCAATGCTCAGTAATGCTTCATTCTTTTCGGCAGTCGTTTTCATATTTGTTTCAAAACTTGCCAACTTTGCGCGTTTTCCTTTTGCAATTACTTCATTTTCAGTGATTTTCGTCATGATAAAAGCCCCCTTAAATTTTCACCCACTGATTTCGGTGAATGACCTCGATTGGTAAGTCGGCAAGCTCGCTCGTTCGTTTGCCCATCGCTTGTTCCAATTCATTTGCAGAATATAATATTTCACCTCGACCGATACATGTATGGCGGTCATATACTTCGACTACATCGCCTTTTTCAAATTGTCCTTCAAAGGCATAAATTCCAGCAGGTAGTAAGCTCTTGCCACCATGTTGAAGTGCTTGTACGGCACCTTCATCAATAAATAATTTGCCCATTACTTGTGTAAAGGCAACCCATTGCTTATGACGTGGAATGGACTTTTCATTGCGAGTGAAATACGTCCCATCGCCATTACCTTCAGAAATCTCCAACAATTTATTTGCCCCTTCACCTGTACCGATAAATACATCAACACCAGCACTCATCGCATGTTTGGCAGCAAATAATTTCGATTCCATCCCACCTGTGCCCACTTTCGAACCAGTGCCATCCGCAAAGCCGAGCATTTCATCGGTCACTTCTTCCACTTGATTCATGCGCACGGCATCGGCATTTGTTAATGGATTCGCGGTGTAAAGCCCGTTGACATCCGTTAATATGATGAGCTGATCCGCATGAACAAGTCCACTAACAAGGGCAGAAAGCATATCATTATCGCCGAATGTCAGTTCTTCTACAGAAACCGTATCATTTTCATTAATAATCGGTAAGATAGAGCGCTCCATCAGCTCAGAAAGTGTTGCGGTCGCATTTTTGTAACGTTTTTTATCACTAAAGTCGGAACGTGTTAATAAAATTTGCGCGGGCGTTACTTGATACTGTGCAAACCCATCACTATAAGCTTGAATCAACACACTTTGCCCAACAGCAGCAGCTGCTTGTTTTCCTTTGAGTGTGACAGGTCGAGACGAATAACCTAATTTACGAAATCCAGCAGCGACTGCGCCAGAAGAAACTAAAATCACTTCATGACCCGCATTTTTAATTGTTGCAAGTGCCGCAATATGATCAGCTATTTTTAGTTGGTCAATTTCGCCTTTATTATTTGTTAATGAGCTACTTCCAATTTTTACGACAATCCGTTTCTTTTCCAATTTAAAAGCCCCCTCAAAATCAATTTCGCCTCGGCGTAATTGCGTCCAGATTTTGAAATATGCTTAAACCTACAGGAGTAGGTTTGAGCATAATTAACTCCTATCAAAATCTGTGACATCCGCCGGGGCTTTATTTTCGTTCAGTGATTAGTGGAATACACGTAAAAAATACGAAACCTGTATTCATTCTCAGCCTTTTAGATGGATGATTTCTACCGAACGAAAATAAAAAAAGCGCTTCTCATCCTATATAAATAGGACGAAAAGTGCTTTTTCCGTGGTACCACCTAATTTGAATGCAAAAAAACATTCCACTTTGCCTCATAACGCTGAGTCGGCGCCTAGTTTTAATAGGAGCATGTTCAAGTAGGTTCGATGGGTTTTGCTACGCGATTCTTTCAGCCAGTGGAATCTGCTCTCTTGCTAGCTAAGTGCCATGTACTAGTCTTCAATTTGCCTTTACATTTTCTAATAGCATGAAGGATAGCGGGCCTTTTGTCAATATCTAAATAGTAAAAATAGTTTCAAGCCCGATTTATTTAGGGTAAAACAGCACTCTGAAAAAAATGTATAAAAATAATGAAATTTACCTGTCAAATTTCTAATTTCGCTTATTTTTCACGTTGAAAATTTCTATTTGAAGCATTTTATTTGGAAAAGTGCATTTTGATAAAAATAGGGGACTTCCATTACCTTAAGAGTACCTAGGAATAATCAGTTGTGCACAGCTAAAAGGACAACCACAATGCAGAATTTTGAAACGGTCTATGAAGAGCATGAAAAGTTGATTAATCAAGCGATGTTTCATTTGAAAATTTATCGTAATTTTGATGAGTTTTATCAGCTGGGAAGAATCGCGCTTTGGGAGGCGGTAGTCAAATACGAACCAACGAAATCACAATTTGAACCGTTTGCCTTTATGATGATTAAATTCAAAATGGTAAAAGAAATGTCTCAATTTAATCATATTTCTCAATTTGAAAGTGTATTAGAAGAAACGCTATTTCAATTCGCATTGGATGAACAGAGTGCAACGGTTGATGAATTGAATGAGATCGAATGGTTGATGCTCCTGCCTGAACAAGAAAGGGCGTTACTGAAACTCGCTTTTTTTGAGGACAGAACAAATCGCGACATTGCGAAAATATTGGGAGGTACAGAGGAAGCCATAAAAAAACGGAGGCAGCGGTTGATTAAAAAAGTGAGGGGGATGTTAAGTGGTGAAAGGGGATAGGTGAATTTTTGGTAGGTGAAATTTAAATCGTTTGAGTTTGTGGGCTCGATACCAAAGTTTGTTCAAGCGATTAATTCAAGCGTGGCTATTAATATTAAAAAAATGACTAGTATTAACGGGTGAAAGATGCCATAGAAAAACTGTACCTCCTTGTTCGTAGTTTCTAAAAAGGGGGTACAGTTCATTGTTTATTATAATCAATAATTTATTAAGTTACTCTTCTGGAATACAAGAGTAAGGTATACTAATTTGCAATATTAATATGATTTAATTTATTTTAGAATGCCCATTCATTTAGAAAATCAGCAATTTGTTCTTTAAAATTTGGTTGAAGCCAAAGTAATAGTGTGTCCTCGAAGCCGATTTGTTCTACAACTGAACGAACGACTTCATAACCAATATAGTATGCTAAACGGGTATAACCAAAATGCTCTCCACCATTAATAGAAAACCACTCTTTAAAAATCTCCTGTGTAGATAGCTGCTCCAAATCCTGTTGAAATGAGGAAATAATACTTGCTATATTAGCATGGGCATAATTTAGCCACGCTTCATCTCGTTTAAATGCGAAGTAAACGTCCAATTCTACTTCAACAACTTGGGTAGATAAATACGTTGCCATGCCTTCTTGAATAAGCCATGTATATGGGCTATTCCAATCAATTTGGCCAATCTCCACACCGTTTTGAAGTGTTAGGATATGGTGCACAGCATGGCCGAATTCATGGGCAATTAACGTACGGATGCCGGATTCTAAGGTTGGCATTCGCTCAACACAAAATGCTACCTCAGGATTCATAGCATGAGTTGTATAGGCATTTGAGCCCCCTAATCCTATGAAAATATGAACAGCTTCTGTAAAAGTAATATCAAACATTTTTTCATAGTTGGTTGTAATTTCATCTAGATTCGTTACTATTCGATCTTTCACAAAGTTTAGGTCACCGAGTTTATTTGGATGCTGCTGTAAAGCATAACGTAGCTTTTCTTCTTTGTTTTTACAATGAAATTGAAAATAAAAATCAAATGCTGCAGGAGATTGTTGAAAATAAGCTTCATAATAATCTGGTGTTGCTTCGTATTTTTGTATAAATGGTGTAACGTAATCGTTTATTTTCAATGCTGCTTCCCCTAAGACTAATCAACTTAAAAGTTTAACAATTAAGTTGATTTGTCAAAATTTCTTATAATTAGATCTGAAGAAACCGGTTTAAGCTGTAGTTCTCTAGCCCAAACAGATAATTGCCCAATATGATGAATTTCGTGAGTGATCATATGTGCTAGTATCTTTTTTTGAGTAAAGTTTAAAAGAGTACCGTCACGGCGTTTCACTTCAATTATTTTGTTTTCATATTCCGAAAGTAATTGCTTAATAAAGTACGCTGTATGCGATTTTACAAAGGCAGAGTATGCTCTTATATTTTCTAAACTATTTATTGAATTTCGCGTTTCATAAAGTATGTTTTTTTCCACCATTGAATTTAACCAAAGTAATTCACAATCCGCTATATGTATGAGCATTTCCCGTATACTTTTCATTCCACCTACACGCTCTTTATGGAAATCTTCTTCAGATATTTATTGACACCAATTGAACCATTCTTCATGTACTTGCCAATTGTATTGAAATAAAGATAACATCGTGCACCTCCTCCTGTTCGATTAATGTTAATATTAAGAAAATTATAATTTTTTGGAGGCTTGTATGAAACATAGAATCATATTTTTTGACGTAGATGGGACTATAACAAGTCATAAAGACGGGACCATTTCACAAAGTACAAAACAGGCGATTAAGAAGTTGTTAGGGAATGGACTTCATGTGGTTGCTGCAACTGGCAGACCTTTATCAATGTGTGCTGAAATTATTGAATTAGGTATAGACACATTTATTACAGCCAACGGAGCCTACGTTACACATCAGGGGAAATGCATTCATAAAATAGTATTATCGCATGAAACGGTTTATAGAGTTAACCAATTTACATCCCAACAGCAACATGCACTTACCTACTATTCGGATACTATCCATATGAACGAGGTGCAAAACCCGAAAGTACAACAGGCGCTTTACGAAACGTTAGGGTTGCAAGAATTTCCATCAATTAATTCGGTAGCACATTTAAGTGAGACATATTTGCTCTGTTTATTTGCGGATGAAGTGGAAATTGAAAAGTATAAAGCTCAATTTCCTACAATCAACTTTAAACGTTGGCACCCATATATTGTGAATGTACTCGAAGAAAATGTTTCGAAATCTGTAGCAATTAAAAAAGTATTAGATTATTTTGGATTTACAAAGGAAGAAGCTATTGCTTTTGGTGATGGAGAAAATGATATTGATATGTTAGAAATTGTAGACTTAGGTATTGCAATGGGAAACGCAAATGAAAAATTAAAGTCAAGTGCTAATTTTATTACGAAAGATTCTTGTGAAGACGGTATTGTATGGGCATTAAAGCACTTTAAATTAATTTGAGTAATAACACGATTATTAAAATGTTTTTATATAATTATGTAGCTCATACAATCCATATTGAATAGGATTCTTTTGAATAAACAATATAAAACTCTTTTTCAAAAGTAATTATTATGGAATTAACAATTTGATGGGAGTATTTTTTGTACCGACTAAATAAAATTAGAGGAAGCATCTTTGTGCCTGCTATGTTACAGGTATTTTACGTAAGCTTTCAGATAAAAAAATGAGAAAGGCGCGGTGGAAATGAACGTTTCAAAATTAGAATCAAAATCGAGGAATGTTGCGTATACCTATATTGAAAGGGATTCAACGACGATTTGCGTAATGCTATCAGGTACAGGCTATACATATGAAAAACCATTGTTATATTACTCAACAATGCAAATGATCGAGGCTGATTACGATCTTGTTCAAATTCATTATTCCTATGATTCAAGTTGCTTTAAAATGAATCCACTAGACTTTATCAATATTATTATTGAGGATGTCGATTCTGTAATTACGGAAGTTTTTTCTACTAAAAAGTATGAACAAGTTATCTTTATTGGTAAATCTTTAGGCACTTTACCAATTGCTTTTAAATATAGTAAGGCAGCTTATTTTCAAGATGCAAAATTAATACTTTTAACACCATTACTTCAAATAGAAGGGTTTCATGAAAGCGTAATGGAAAGTCAAAAGGATATTTTAATGATAATAGGCACTGAGGATGTTTATTATATTAAAGAAAGTGTAGATGCACTGCGCCATAAAGGCAATGTGAATTTAATCGAGATAGACGGAGCAAATCATTCTTTAGAAATAGAACCAACTAACACGAAAGAATCACTGATAGTTATGGAACAGGTTATGAAGGAATTGAATAAGTTTTTAATAAAATAAGGACTGGATACTATTCTTAAATGAAATTTGGGGGATAATTCCCGTAAAAACTTTCGACTGTAGTCCGTTGTATCTGTGAATGCAACTAGTTATACATAGCAAAAGCCCGTTCATATGTTTAAACTGAACGGGTTTTTGCTTGTTCAAAAAGTTATGAACTCTGAATATAAAATTAAAATTAACAGATTATATTGACATTTATTCGGTTGATTGTATATAAAGTATATATACAATATAAATTGAGGAATTCCCATGCAAATTTTAATCTCTCACAATTCAAAAGAGCCTTTTTATGAGCAAATTGTGAAGCAAATTAAGAAAAGTATTTTAGCCAATGAGATACCAATCGGGTTTGCTTTACCATCCATGCGTAATATGGCGAAAGAGTTAGATGTAAGTGTGATTACGACAAAGAGGGCCTATGAAGAGCTTGAAAAGGCTGGATTAATTTATTCCATTGTAGGAAAAGGCTCATTTGTAGCAGAACAGAATGTGGAATTGCTGATGGAACAAAAACAGAAGGTCATCGAAAAACAGTTAGGGCAGACAATCACAAATTGCAAGGAAATGGTCCTTAATCTAGAAGACATTCAACAATTAGTTGGACTTTTATATGAGGAGGCAGATTAATGGATTCAATTATCGAGTTATCAAACGTGAATAAAACTTTTAATGGATTTGCAGTAAAAAACCTTTCCTTTAAAGTGAAAAAGGGCTTTGTAACAGGTTTTATCGGGGCAAATGGTGCAGGGAAATCGACAACAATTAAGCTTATTATGAATTTATTAAAACCTGACAGTGGGGAAGTAAAAATTTTTGGATTAGATTACAAAAAATATGAAAAACAAATTAAAGAAAACATTGGATTTGTTTATGATGACCATGTATTTTATGAACACCTTACTTTAGTAGAGATGAAGAAAATAATAGCACCTTTGTACAAAAGATGGGATGATTCATTATTTGCTACGTATGTCGCGCAATTTCAGTTACCTCTTAACAAAAAGCTAAAGACTTTTTCAAAAGGGATGTTGATGAAAGCATCATTAGCAATCGCGCTTTCTCATCACGCACAATTGATTATTATGGATGAGCCAACAGCTGACCTTGATCCTGTATTTAGACGTGAGTTTCTAGCCCTTTTACATGAGTTAGTACAAGACGGTGAAAAAACGATATTCTTTTCAACACATATTACATCGGATTTAGATCGTATCGCGGATTATATCGTTTTCTTACATGAGGGTGAACTCCAATTTACAGATGAATTTTTAGCGGTATAAGAGCAGTTTGTGTTAGTAAAAGGTGGTTTGGAATTATTGGACCGAGATACAGAAAAAGAATTTATGGCGATTCATAAAACCAAGTTAGGCTTTGAAGGGCTTTCAAAAAATAAAGAACGTGTCATGCAATTATTTGGAGAACTAGCCATTTACGAACCAGCGACATTAGAAGATATTATGTTCTATACGAAAAAGGAGAGTGAGCAAATTGCTGCAATTAGTTAAAAAGGATTTTGTTATTCATAAAATCATTTTGTTATGTATGCTTGCTGGATTGATTATTTATATGGTTTTAGATGTTTCGCCCATTTTTTTAGGGCTTATATTTTCATGTACAATGACACTGCAAATTTTCTCCAGTGATGAAAAGCGTACAGCTCAAATTTTATTAAGTTCACTGCCTTTAACACGTAGGGAAATTGTTAGTTCAAAGTATATAGCTGCTTTTCTATATATTGCCATCATCATTTGTATTTTGATAGCAGGTAGCTTCATTGTTCATCAAGAACAACCTAACTGGATTCATTTAGGTTTAGTTGCTGTTGCATCCTTAGTAGTTGTTGCTTTTATGTATCCATTTTCTTATAAGTTTGCAAGTAAATATTTGCTAATTACATTTGTCATTGGATTTGCCGTTTATTTTTTAGCGATGAAGTTGTTTATCCATGACTTGAATGATCAGTTTCGAGCAATCATTTTAAAAGTAACGCCTTTAATGGAATCACAAGCTATGTTTTTCGCACTCATTGCAGCCCTAGTACTATATGGTGTTTCATGGATTTTATCTGTAAAAATTTATGAACAGAAAGTATTTTAACTAGGTGGTTGAAATGCAAAATAAATCTCGTGTATCTATTTTTAGGGAAAATTGGTTTCAAGGTATTTTCGCATTTTGTTTCGTTCAAGTAGTATTTATCCTTATGGAATTGACGGGCTGGATTCCGAATGTAAAGGATTTTGATGGGAAATTGTTCAGCAATATAATAAATTTGTTTAACATGAATCAGTGGTTTTCTTTCTATAACACGGCTTTTTTTAATCTAGTTACTGTTATACTAGGCGTAATTCTTATAGGCCAAATTAGTTTTGCGCTAATTCAAAAAGTAAAGAAGGAAGTAAAACATGGAATCAAATAAACAACGAACACCTTGGCTACTTGAACGAAATCAGTTGTCATAATTAGCTGCTATTTTACCGCCAATCGCATTGATTGTTGTTCGCTTAAATAAGCATAAATAAATGAAAAAACAGTGGAGAAAATACAGTTTTTCGCTAGCCTTATGACGTGCTTAAGGCTAATTAAACTATTGTCACATCATTGGATTAAGTTATCATTGTTACTTCTGTTGAATAACTTGGTATTGGGGACACTTATTTTTAAATCATTTAAGTAACAAATTATAGTTAGTTGACATGAATCAATTATAATAAACGAGGGAAATGCCTGTTTCAATGCATTTCCCTCGTTTATTAATACTTCATTAATTAAAAGAGTAGTTTAAGCCAAGTTTATGAGGCATGTATGTATTTTAAGTTCATTTTTCAACAGATAAATTTAAGTCTCTTTTAATTTCGTTCTATTCTTTCATGATACTGTGTCCGTTTGAAAACTCAACTAATTTAAAACAGGTATCCCGTTCATCAGAAGTTGAAGGTTTGCGAACAGAATCGATGAAAAGCGCCTCTGATGCACCGAATTGTATAAAATTTCTTTGTGCTTCGTATAAAAAAACGCTATTTGCTCCACCTTCATAAAATGGGTCAATGAACTGCACAAAATCGTCTTCCCAATAACAAATTGAACAGATTTCATATGTTCCAGTAGGGCATTGTTCTAACGTTTTGTAACCACAGCAAGGGCATGTGTAAAATTCATTATTCATTTTGTCATTAGCGCCTTACAAATTTTTTTTAGCAGATTGATTAGTAGTTATCTGCATTACTAAAATATGGACCACAATGGCTTTCATGTGTAACAACGTATGTCCATGTGAAATTCTCGTCCACAACGTAGATGTCTTCTTCATTTGCAAATTGAGCTGCTTTTAATGTAGATGCTTGTTCTACTGTTAAAACGTTAGCTGAATGTTGATAAAATATGTAGCATTTCGACTTTTTAACGGCGTCAAAAGCGTCATTTGCGGCAGTTTGAAGGAGGTGAGGTCTTCTATCATAGCTAAATACATGCCATAAATAACCACAAAAATACCGATCTCCGTATAGATGTATTTTTTCTTTCTCACTTTGTTTTAAATGACTCACAAAAGCTTCTTCCCAGAGCTTTCGAAAATAGATACCCCAATATGGGCTGGATTTAAATTTTATTTTTGTGCTTTGTAGTTGTTCGATTAAATAGTCCATTTGTTGCTCCGATTCTTTTGTTAGTATAATACTATTATGGATGTTAAAAGGAATTTTTGCTAGTATCAAAACACGAGGCAATGTATGATTAATCTATTAAACTATGATAAGGAATACGATGGTTGGATTGAAGTGAAGGGGGAATATGTTGCTTATGCCGTTTCAGGAGAGGCAGATGACTATGTGGAACAGACAAGTAAGCGTATGCGACAGCTCGCACAAGCAATTTATACGTTTCCGTTTTATTTACATTTTGAGAGCTACGATGATAGCCCAGAGTGGATTTTGCAAGAGAAGGATTTAGATATCCGTTATAAACCTTCAGGAAGAACCGTATTAACTCAAAGTGGGCGTAAAATGTTTCAAGCAGAGTTGCCTACATTTACGGTAGTTATTACAAATCAAGTTCAGCTCAATCAAGCGTTTAAATTATGGTTTCAAAATGCATTTGATAATCAATTATGGGCGATAACGCAAGAGAATAATGTCTATTATGAGAACGGTTTTGCAGCAGTCGATTTAAAAAAAGACATGACCATCCTTGTAACAGAGCATGACGCGTGTGGATTTACAGTTGTAACGAATGAAGCAGATTATCAGAGTGAGCCGTTGTTGAGAGCTTATTTAGAGAAGGTAATAAGTGGGTGGTAAAAAATGGACGTTACGAAGAACTTACAAAATATAATAGAAACGATTTGTTTAAGCGAAACAGTGGATAGTTTACACTTTTGGGGGCCAAAGCTAATTCTTTCAGCTGCTAATACTAGTATTTACGATGAAGTATATATACATATAGAAGGGGCATTTTCAATTATTGAAAATGAGCAAACAATAGCAATGGGAGTGGGCTATTCTATGCGATTGCAGCAGCTTTGTAGATTAGCATTTCAGAAAATTTCGGCTATAAAGGTTATTGCTGCAAACGATTTGTGCTTTATATTCGAATCTGGCATCCAATTATATCTTTTTGGAGATAATGGCGTATTTGAAAGCTGGCAACTAGAGGCTCGGGTAGAAGAAAAACAACTTTTAATTGTAGCTGGACCAGGTGAACGAGTATCGATTTTTGGATAGTACATAAAGGTGATTATATGCGAACGAGCAAAATAAGAGGTACCAAACGAAAGTTACGAAAGATCGAACAGTATTTAATCAATAGAGCAAAGCATTTTCCAAACGATTTTTACGATAGGGTTTATGCGTTTAAGCTTCCAGCCAATCAGCAATTTATAGATAGTCTAAATCCGAAGGGACAAAAAGTCGTTTTCAATTATTTAATGGATTGTGCAATGAATTTAAAAAAGAAGAAACCGAATGCAGCCTATAAAATTGCCGTGTTACTATTTCCAGAAAAATTTTGGCGCTCTGAATTGATTGTTTTTGAAAAGGAAGCAGTATATCAGGACTTTTTTAATCGGAATCAACCTTGGCAAGTATGGCGTGAGGTGAAAAATCCAGCCGATCCATTCATTTCAATTCATTGGACGAAAAAGATGTATGAAGAATTAATTGACGATGATGATGTACAACAGCAGCAAACATTCATTTGTTACATAGAAAGGTAGGGAAATTGGATGCACTTTCAGTATCAGTTAGAGGATGAGCGTTTAAATAGCGGTAAATGGGCATTTGAAAACGGCTCGATTAAAGGCGATTTGCAAATTTATGTGGACGGGGAAATGTTTTTTAACGAAACGTGCATGAAAGTAGTGGAATTGGCGACTGAGCTTGGAAAGTGGCTTGGTTTGGCTCGATATGGGGTACAGCGAGGTTTTGCGTATACGTCAATGGATCATGACGAGGTGATTCTTCATTTTGCAATGCAGCAGGATGGCATACTGCTTACTTCACGTTTACAAAATGTTGAGCTGCAGAAGCTATTAGAGGTAGAGGACGTTATTCATGCGGTTACGAAGTTTTTAACGGTGTTAAATATGAAACTACATGAAATGGATTACTTCGAGAAGCTTGATCTTTATTTACATAATTATTTGTCCGAAAATGCTAAAGCGTTACTATTATTGGAACAAAACGAATATGATGAGTCATTTGCACTACTAAATAAGCTTGCAGAGGAGCAACCAAGTGTTCAAAGTTTAAATAACTTAGCATGGATGTATTTGCGAGAGGAAGAGGATCCGAAAACGGCGAAATGTTTGCTTGAGGAATTGCTTGTGCTAAATCCACAGTCCTATTTCCCATATAGTATGCTCGGGGAAATTTCGTTAGCCGAGAAGCGATATGAAGAAGCTGAAATGTATTTGACAAAAAGCTTACAGTTCCAGCATTCGGAGGCAGCTTTAATTAATCTTGGTATTGCTTTATTTTATCAAAGTCATTTTGAAGAAGCTGCCCAACAGTTTTGTAAAATGACAGGATATACAGATGTGACATGGCTATATGAGGTATTTGGGTGGATTAAAGCGGGGAAATTTGAGAAAGCAACAGCTAAGCTTGCAAGCTGGACACCTGAAATGGAGGACTATGTGAGCGCGACAGAAATTGCAGATGTATATGTGGAACTAAATGAACTTATATTGGCAAAAAAATGGTTTGACTCTAGCTTGACGGAGGGCTATTTCACACCGTATTTTACACCTTATCTCATTAGCCGTTATTCTTATGTATTAATGGAGCTCCAAGAAGAGGCAATTTGTCAGCAATTTATCGATGCTCAAATTGTATTAAAGATAGCAGAAATACAAGAAATCGAGCAAGAACCATGTGAAGCAAATTGGACGGAACTTGATAAACAAGAAAGTCTAGAGGAATCACAGGCAGAACAAGTAATGCTTGAAACGTTATTTGAGCAACTATCTCAAGGTTATGTTCCACAGTATGAATACGAATTATATCCGACAACCGGCTGCTATTTATTTGGATGCACACAGCACGGACATGCAGAATATGAGCAGTAATCTCGAGGAGGAAGTATGTTTTCAAATGACGAATTAAAAGCGCTTATTGCCGGGGAAATGATAGGCGCTATTTACCCATATTCGAGTCGAAATGAGCTAGAAGTAGAGCATTATTTAAAGCGACTCGTAGCCGAACTAAAACGTGAAAAAATTCAAGTGATTGAAGTGCCTGCTAATTTCGGCAGTGGCTATGCATCTTATTTTGAGTGGTGCTGTTACGAGGATGAGCATGTTACCGTGTATGAAGATGAGGACACGCGTACGGTAGAAATTGAAGGTCTTGCTGTAGCGATTAGTCGACTCGCACCCGTTGTGTTAATTGGGCGGATGAATCGGTCGGATACATACTCGAAGGACGGAAAATCATTAAATGGCGGGAGAACATTTTTTTCGCAGCCCTCTGATTTACATATAGAACCTGCTTTTAGACTACTTGTTCAAAGGCTTGAGCGACTGTTCATGAAATATCAATATACAATTTTAAGAACAGAGGATGTTTCGTGTCCGATACCGTTTCAAGCGGATATACCAACAACCCTACGTGAGAAAAGGGATTATTTAGTTTGGGATGCGATTTTTTATTGGGAGGATTAAGAGATACTATATGCACTTAGTGAAAAAAAGTGGATATATTATATTGTAATAATACCGGAATAAAATTTTTAACTGAAAAGAGGAGTATTTATATGCAGCTTTGTCGTCGATGTGAGAAAAATAAACAATTAAGAGTGGAGGCGGATATAAGTGCGGATCCATTTTGGTGTGGTCGATGCCTTTCAAATTTAGATATGGATAACTTTACAATATCTAATGCGTTGAAACGAGAGCTCCAAGCCTGGATAAATGATTATGGTACATGGATTGACTGGGGAAATGATGGGATTATTCCAAATGGTGTCTTGTTGGAGCAACGGCATAATGAACAAGGCGCTCTGCTAACGGCAAAAGTGAAGCTGGCGTTACAAGGACAATATCAAGTTGTATTTTCGCCATCTACATTTGCAATGGGACATAGCAAATAATTATACCATGTGCTTTAAGGAAAGTTTGGGTGGAATAAATTGAATAACGATAAATTGATATACAGTATACTTTTTGAATTAACGAATGGTAGAGTTCCAAATCCTACAGATTACAAACTAGAATTGTTTATATGGGCGGAAACTTTAGAGCGCATGGGAAATTACGGGTATGTGAGAGGGGTTACCATTTCTTATTTTGAAGAGGATGAGTGGTATGATGAAACCGTTCACTCCGTTGTACTCGATTCCGTACAAGTTACGAATGTTGGATTAGCCTTTTTAAAGGAAAATAGTTCATGGATGCAAACATATAAAGAGATTGCGAATGTGAATGAATGGTTAGAAATTTAAATGTGTTTTGTGCAACTAACGAATGCTGTTGTTAAACCGAAACTAGTAAAATATGCAAAAACAGATAGAATAACATAACTAAACCCACGTTAGGAAACAGTTAAAACCCGTTCGAATTATTATGAACGGGCTTTAACTATTAGACTCATTATATGATTTGTTTACTTACTTGTAGTAAACGAATTACTTATTCAAGCTTTGAATAAATGCATCGCGCTGTTCATCGGTTTGTTGGACGGTATTAACGAGCATGGCGCCAATGATGTGAGAAGACTTATCTTTTTCCACAATGAATTGTACATTAACAGGCTCAAGCTTTCCGTCTACTGTACATTCGCCTTTATATTCAACAACACGATCTAACATTTTCGTTTCGAAATATTCCCAGCCACCTTTTTCACAAACATTCGAAAAGGCCACTTCAGTTGTTAACGGACTATCACTCGTTAATGTTGCTGCTTTCATATAATCTATGTATTCATTGTCCGTAATCGTATCTTTTGGACCGAAAAAATAAACAAAGATACCTAAAATTGCAATCGGAATAATCCAAAAAATTGTTCGCTTCTTTTTCCCCACAAAAATTCCCCCTTATTTGTATTCATAGTATAACATTCGGAATCTTCTATTTGCTACATGAAGATAGTATTTTCTCGAACAAACATCATATTACTCATATCATTAATATCTATACTTTACGTTAGTATGTCTATATTAACTTGGGAATTTAAGGGGATTAATTATAAAAATGAGAATAATTAAGCGGGGGAGAATAGTATGTATAGGCTAGCAAAAATAGCTGGTTGGGTGACAAGTTTTATCTTTATTTAGAATTAATAGTGAGCTAGGAAGGACATTTACATTATGACCTTGTGATGTTCTTATTTATAAAGCCAGTAAACCGAATCAATGCCAAATTAAAATTTTTTAAAACATTTCAAAAAAGTAATTGAAAATGATTTTCATTTAAATTATACTTACAAACGATAATGAAAATCATTATCAATTATATTTTTAGGGGATGGAAAAATGAATAAGAAATTTAGTGTTTTAGTTTTTTCTATTATTGCAACAATTGCAATTTTAGCTGCTTGTGGTAATGCAGAAGAGAAAGAAGTAAATTCTGCAAGTGCGGAGAAAGAAACAGCCACTTCTGAAACGAGAGTAATAGAGCATGTTTTAGGTACAACACAAATTACTGGCACACCTAAAAAAATCGTAACCTTATATCAAGGCGCTACGGATACACTTTTAGAATTTGGTGTGAAGCCTATTGGTGTAGTTGAATCTTGGGCTGAACAACCAATATATGAATATTTAAAATCAGATTTAGAAGGTGTTACGATTGTAGGATTGGAAACTCAACCAAACTTAGAAGAAATTGCAGCTTTAAAACCTGATTTAATTATCGCAACGCAAGTAAGACATGAAGAAATTTATGAACAATTATCACAAATTGCACCAACAGTTGTAAACACTACTTTATATGACATTCATGAAACTACAAGTCTAATAGGGCAATCAATAGGGCAAGAAGATCAAGCTGAAAAATTGATAGCTGATTGGGAATCTCGAGTTGCTGACTTTAAAGAAAAAATTGCAACGAATGAAAATTATCCATTTAGCGTAGCTGTCACAAATTACCGTGCAGATCATGCACGTGTTTATGTACAAGGATTTGCTGGTTCAATTCTTACCGAGCTTGGTTTTAAGGAGCCAAAAAATCTACAAGGACAAAAACTAGATATTGTGAAATTAAATGATAAAGAATCAATTTCACAAATGGATGCAGATGTAATATTCCAATTCATGGAGGACGACGCAGCTGTAAAAAATACTTATAAAGAATGGTCTGAACATCCACTTTATTTAAATTTAGATGCGGTTAAAAATGAACAAGTATATACAGTAAATGAAATTGTTTGGAACTTAGCAGGTGGTTTACAATCGGCAAATTTAATGTTGGATGAATTATATACGCATTTCAAACTTGAAAAATAAATACTAATGAAAATGGGGAATCGATTTGAGTCCCCATTTTTCAGATAAATAAGAGGTTAGGATATGTTACATTCTTTTAGCTCTAAAATTATTGGAATCATCACACTTTTATTTCTCGTTGCACTTTTAATTTTTTGTAGCTTAGCAATGGGGCAAACTTCCATTTCATTTTCATTAGCTTTGGAAGTTTTGACACAATACAATCCAGAAAATCCGGATCATCTTATTATCGCTACCAGTAGATTAGCACGTGCAACGATTGCACTTACTGTAGGTATTGCATTAGCTATTGCCGGAACGTTAATTCAAACATTAACAAGAAATCCACTAGCCTCCCCAGATTTACTTGGAATTAATGCTGGGGCAATATTTTTTATTGTTTTTGCTATCACTTGGTTAAATCTTCAATCATTGACTCAGTACATGTGGTTTGGTTTTCTCGGGGCTGCTGTTGCAGGTTTAGGCGTATTTTTTTTAAGTAGCCTAGGTCGTGATGGCTTAACACCGATTAAAGTTATTTTGGCCGGCACAGCATTATCTGCCCTTTTTATTTCATTTACACAAGGGATGTTAGTCATTGATGAACAATCGATTCAAACGGTATTATTTTGGATATCAGGTTCGATTGCGGGCAGAGATTTAAATATGCTATTTGCTGTTCTTCCGTTTTTAGTTACTGCCATTATCATTAGTCTATTTATTGGGAAAGCAATGAATATTTTCGGATCGGGTGATGATGTAGCGAAAAGTTTAGGTCAAAATGTGGGTTTATTAAAAATCATAATGGGAGTATTAATCATTATTTTAGCTGGAGGTTCTGTTGCGGTAGTCGGTTCTGTTGGATTTATTGGTTTAATTGTTCCGCATATTGCTAAAGGATTAGTTGGCACTGATTATCGATGGACACTGCCTTTCAGTGCTTTATTAGGTGCGGCGTTATTAATAGGAGCTGATATACTGGCACGATTTTTAATTAGCCCAATGGAAGTCCCAATTGGGGTTATGACAGCACTTATTGGCGGACCATTCTTTATTTACTTAGCGAAAAAAGGGGTGTCTAAACAATGAAGTATTGGACATTTCGTATGTTAAAAGAAAAGGTTTCATTTCAAATTACAAAAGGCTGGATGCAAGTATTTAGTATTGGATTATTATTATTAATTGCATTTTTCATATTAAGTTTATCATCAGGTAGCAATTGGATTTCCCCTACACAAGTATTTATGCAACTTAGTAATATGACGGATGAGCATGCATTTGTTATCGAGACCCTTCGATTACCTCGAACATTGCTTGCAGTTCTAGTAGGTAGCGCATTAGGTATATCAGGGCTGATTTTACAAAGCATTGTGAGAAATCCACTAGCGTCACCTGATATTATTGGGATTACAAGTGGTGCTTCCTTTGGTGCTGTCCTTTTTATAAGTGTTGGCACTGGGGTCGTAAGTATGTCTTTATTGCCTTTTGCAGCAATAAGTGGTGGATTAATAACAGCCACTTTCATTTACTTAATCTCTTGGAATAAAGGTGTTACACCTATTCGATTAGTTTTAATTGGTATAGGAATCTCCGCCATATTAAAAGCAGGTGTCACATTTTTATTAGTTTTTAGTGATACATACGTTGTTTCTAAAGCCTATATTTGGTTAACAGGAAGTTTATATGCGGCGACTTGGAATGATGTTACTTCACTTTTCTGGTGGATAATGATTCCATTACCAATCTTAATAATTTTAGGTAGAAGTATGAATGTAACAGAACTCGGTGATGATGTTGCGATTAGTATGGGAATAAAATTACAATGGCAACGACTTGTTTTCCTTGGGTGCGCAGTCATTTTAGCAGCAAGCTCTGCTGCATATGTTGGGGGAATTGAATTCGTCGGATTGATGGCGCCACATCTCGCGAGACGTTTAGTAGGGAAATCGTTTCTTGGATTAATTCCGATAACAGGAATAATTGGTGCTTTATTAGTCGTAATTGCAGACTTAATTGCTCGAACAATGTTCCTTCCTTTAGATATACCTGCTGGCGTATTTACAGCTGCAATCGGAGCACCATTCTTTATTTATTTATTATATAGAAATCGAAATCGTTAGGAGGATACTCAGATGAATGGGCTTCAAACAAAAAAATTAACATTAAAATACGGGGATCAGCCAATTATTGAGAATCTCGATTTTGACATACCAATCGAAAAAATTACAGTACTTGTAGGTGCAAATGGCAGTGGGAAATCAACATTATTACGCTCGTTAGCACGCTTACTTAATCCAACATCTGGAGAAATATTTATAGATACGCAAAAATTACAAGACATATCGACGAAACAAATTGCCAAAAAGCTTGCCATTTTACCACAAGGGCCCGTTGCACCTGAAGGAATTACTGTACATCAGTTAGTAAAACAAGGTCGTTATCCACACCAAAAATGGTTTCAGCAGTGGTCAAAAGAAGATGAGGAATTAGTTGAAAAGGCACTAATTGCAACTCAACTACTCCCATTAAAAGACCGACAAGTTGATGCTTTGTCAGGTGGGCAACGTCAGCGGGCATGGATTGCAATGACATTGGCGCAAGAAACACCGATCATTTTATTAGATGAGCCAACAACCTATTTAGATATGACGCATCAAATTGAATTATTAGATTTTTTATTTGACTTAAATCGCGAGTATAAGCGAACGATTGTTATGGTATTACATGATTTAAATTTGGCATGTCGTTATGCAGATAATTTAGTAGCGATTCATGATAAGAAAGTGGCTGTCCAAGGTACACCTGAGGAAATTGTTACAACTGAAATGGTAAAAGAAATTTTTAATTTGGATGCACTGATTAAAGCGGATCCCTATTTTGGAACTCCCCTATGTATTCCAAAAGGAAAAGGACGCCGTGTCAAATGAACTTAGAAGGTTATGGTGTAACTACTTCTGATTTAGAAATTGGAATACCACTGTCACATTTGGAAGATAAGAAACTCCTCTTACCGATTATCAATCAATATGCCCATTATTTAGAAACGGATAATTTAGCAATTGCAGGATCCTTATTTTTTAAACGCTATGCTGTATTAACGGCTGCTGCTGCGCTAGATTACTATGGCTTACAGCAAAAAAGAGTGGATTGGTTAAAAAATGCAACTTTTGATTTATCGCAATTTAAATTATTTGTTCGAGGTACGGTAAAATCTGAAATGGCAGGTTGTTGGGAAGACCAAATACTATCGCGCCATTTGTTTCGATTAGTTGAAATGATATCAAAGGAATGCAAAATTAATAAAAATATTTTATGGGAAAATGTTGCGGTAAGATTAAACGCTGTACTCAAGCGAAATCAGATAAAGTATCCATTCAATCATTTGGAATTTGTTCATAGTAGAATTACACAATGTTCACCTCAATGGCTTGAACATATGGATAACCCTCTAAAAAAATATTGCCATCTAATTTATACCGAGCGCAAAACTTGCTGTCGTTATTATCAATTAGAGAAAAAAGAAGATGGCATGGATTATTGTCTTGTTTGCCCTTTAAAAAAATGATATAAAACAGATTTAGGTAAAATGAAAAGGCATGTGTTCGATATAATATCGAACACATGCCTAATGCGCTGCCTAGTGAAAAAATCGTGTCTAATATTTAAGAGGCACTTCAAACAATTAACTTGTCTTGTAAGCCTGCTCAACTTTTGATGAAAGTTATCCGTTATTTAAACAACTTCCCAAACAAACTTTTTCCCTGTTTTTCGGATTCTGATATGGTTGTAGGGTGAAGCTCTTGTTGCGCAACGTTAAGTTTATTCAGTGTACTCATGATTGCGCTGTTTTGCTGTTCGACACGGTCGAGCTGGCGTTGCTGCGCGGAGGAGTTTGGCTCATTTGCTTGCTCCATAATATGTTGCATCATGACGCCAAACTGTTGCTTTAATGTTTGGTTTTGCTCAATCAATAGCTCATTTTGAGTACGTTGCTCTTCGATTAAAGTTAATAGCTGCCCATTTTTTTGCTCAATGCCGTAAATATGAGTTGCGATTAGTTCCATTGAATTTGATAAATCTTCAAATTGTGATACTTGATTTGATGATGGAATTATAGCATGCTGTAAAATTTCTGCGGGCTCGAATTTTGGACTGGTTACGGTTTGCGCCGCTTCTTTTAATTTTAAGCCACGGTTTTTATATAAAGTTAAAAAGGCTTGCAATATTATTAAATCATCGTCTGAAAATTGGCGATGCATACGGTTATTGCGTCGTACTTCATATCCGTGCTCTTCTAGAATGGTTATGTAATGTTGTAATGATGCTTTACTAATGCCGAGTTGTTCAGCAAATGCACCAGTTGCATATAGTGCGGACATGGTTCAAACTCCTTTAATATCAAAAAAATAATAAACTAATATTAATTATACGTCTTAAGTAATGGTGTTGTGAAGCGAAAACATTGCGGTAATGATATTTCGGGTAGAAAGAAATAAAGTTGATCCATGATAGGATGGAATTGAAGGGGAATTTGTCGGGGGTGGGTTTCCTTATAATACAGAAATGGGCAGGAAATATTTTTAAATATCAAATATTAAGCGTGATTATTGAGAGATGAAGCCTAATCCCTTTGTAAAAGAGAATTAGGCTACTCTATTTTTTCTAAGTAATGATTCAACAACTTAATAGGATTGACCGAGAGCTGTATCAAAAAGTGTGCTTACTTTTTATAGGTCGAATTTCTTTTAAAATTCGTCGTTTGTGTATTATTTTCAAATTCAAAAGTAATTTTTTCACCATCAAATAGTAACGCAGCACTAAACCTTTTCCCAGCTTTAGATTTCAAACCTCTAATTACAGCCGTTTTGCCTTTCGTACATAAATCTTTAATGTTTTTTTCGGACAATTTCTTTCCTAACATTTGCCCTGGAAAGGATTGTTTACATCCATTTTCATGCTCCGAGCAGCGATAGTAAGTTTTTCTTTGAATGATATTGCCTTTTTTACAAGTAGGGCAGGGCGCAATGACAGTTATTACCTGATTAGCTGTGATGCTTTGATCTAATCCTTGGACTTGTAATTGCTGCGGAACTTCTTGTATTAATTTATCGATAAATTTTGCAACGGTTTCGATAAAATGCTTCGGTGAGCCTTCTCCATTCCCGATTTTCTTTAAATAGGCTTCCCATTTGGCTGTCATAGAGGGACTAGAAAGGAGGTTTCCTTCTATTGATTGGCAAAGAATCTCTCCTTTTGGCGTAACGCTGACAATATTTTGATTTACTGCAATATAGCCATGCCTTTTAACCGTTTCAATAATGCCACTTCGGGTTGCTTCCGTACCAAGACCTTCAACTTCTTTTAAAATCTCCATCTCTACTTCATTTTCAATCGCTTTTCCACATGTTTTCATCATGCCAATTAATTGACCTTCTGTGTACGGTTTAGGGGGAGTAGTCATCCCTTCTATCATTTTGATGACGCCTAGCACTTTTTCATTGTTTGTGAGCTTAGGGAGAGTCGGAGTGACCTCTTTTTTTGATTCCGTGAAAAGTTCTTTCCACCCTTTACTAATTTCCGTGTTTCCAGTTGTTTCAAATAAAAGGCTATTCACGTCAGTAATAATTTTTGTTTCTTCATAAATATAATCCGAATGAAACATGGCGAGCGTTGTTTTTAATATTTCAAAATATAAGTTACGCTCTTCAATAGATAATCCTTGTAATTTTCTTTCAGTAGGAATGCTTTTTGTTGGAACGATGGCGTAGTGTTCCTGAACTTTAGAATTATCTACATAACGCTTATTTGGCCGGTTGGAAGCGATAGGGAACGAGACATTGGCGATTCGTTGGTAAGCTTCCACATTGTTTGCAAGATAAGTAAATTCATTATTCGTAATAAATTGTGTGTCAGTCCGCGGGTAGGTTACTAGCTTCTTCTCATACAAGCTTTGCGCAGCTTTTAACACGTTAGCAGGGCTATATTTCCATTTTTTATTGGCAATGGCTTGTAGCGTCGATAAAGCATGCAATTTAGGTGACTTGGCACGCTTTTCTTTTTTTGTGATGGATTTTACAAAACCTTCATTTTGCTCTGAGATGTTATGCTGTTGCAACAGTTGCAGAATGTCCTCTTTTTTCTCACTTTTAATCTTTACTTTCCCTTTATATGTACCATTTTTCGCCTTGAAATTTCCCTCAATTTCATAGAAAGGGGTCGGAACAAAGACTTCGATTTCCTTTTGACGTTGATAAATGAGATAGACCGTTGGGGACTGCACTCGTCCAATCGAAAGACTTTCATTGAAGCCTTTTTGCTGCAAGAGTAGCGTATAAAGCCGGCTGCCATTCATCCCAACGAGCCAATCGCTAATTTGGCGCGTTTTTGCTTCATGATAAAGTAATAAATCCTTTTTGTTATCCTGAAGGTTATTAAATCCTTTTCGTACTTCATCGACTTCCAATGAATTGATCCATAGTCGCTTAATCGTTTTATTTTTCACGCCTGTCATCGTGTGAATGGAATAAAAAATATTAGAACCTTCCCGATCGCAATCACAGCCATTAATAATCGTTGAAACAGTTGGATCCGTGAACAACTTTTTAATAAAATTGAACTGTACTTTTTTATCAGAAGAAACTTTATGTTCATATTTACTTGGCAAAATCGGTAAAGACGCTAAATTCCATGATGTCCATTCTTTTTGATATTCTTTTGGTTCCTTCAACTCAACTAAATGCCCAATTCCCCACGTAATGATTGCGCCAGAAGGAAAGGTACTGCACGGATTTAATTCAATATGTGTTTTGTGACGTGCTTTTACTGAAAAAGCATCGGCATAGGCTTTTGCTTGTGATGGTTTTTCGGCTAGGATAACGGTTTTCATGATAACACCTCTTTTCTTTTTGCGGAGAAACATTAGTTCTTATAGTTGAATTATCGCATATAAGGAGGTGGTTTCCAAATGCATGATTAAGATCAATTAGGAACCTATATTGCTATAAAGAATTGTGTTGAAACAGGTAACCGTGCCTGATATAAAATGATCCGGTTGTTTTTGTCGATATCATTCAATGTGCATGAGTATGCCTCACTGTATGAGCAGTTGTATCTGATAATTCCATTGCAAAACCCCAGTTATCACAATGCAGTGAAGAATGACATCTGGATACATACCAAATTCTGATTTGGCCTTTTGCAGTAATTTCTGCAATACGATATCCTTATTCTCTTCAGTGCAATTGGCACATAAATACTTGCCCTCTGGTAGTACTGTTAACCCCTCTATAGAAGGATATTTCAAGCAAACGGCAAACAACCGCGTTTTTTCTGATGTTGTAAATATTCCTGCCATATCTTCGAACAAAAATTGTGGTTGCAGCGCTTCTTCGATTTGCTTATAAAAGTGATCGTGATAATTCCATAAGTTTTTTGTCGTAGGGTATTCCAATTTATCAGAAATCATGATGACCCTTTCTGAGAGATGTTTTACAAAGAATTCCTCATTTTGGCTATCTACGTTGTTTAATTTCTTTTCATAATCTGTATAGGCACGTTTAATTCTTGTTTTTGCATATTGCAGGTGAGCGATTTTCTCGTCTGCCTTTTTTTCTGCTTGTTTTAAAAGTGCAATGATTTTTGGGAGTTCATTCTGCTGCAAAACGTCTTTTATCTCCATCAAAGTTAAATCCATTGTTTTGAGCAGTTCAATTGTTTGCAGTTGTACGAGCTCCTGCTCAGAATAGTACCGATATCCAGTCTGTTCATCTTTATGACATGGCTTTACTAAATCGATTCGATCATAATGCCTCAAAGTTTCACTAGTCATGCTTACTTTTTCTGCTGCTTGTTTAATTGTATATAAAATATCCACAAATCCCCTCTTGACCTATGTGTAACACAAAGGTTTACAGTGAAATTATATCATGTACTGAAAAAATCGCAAAGGCATGAAAAAGTAAAGTAAGTGAGGTAGCAAGCTATGATTGAATTAAATCAAGTATCAAAAAAATATCAGAGTGCAACTGTCCTGAAAAATTTCACATTAACTATAGAGGATGATGGTATCTATTGTCTTTTAGGACGAAACGGAGCGGGAAAAACAACGCTATTAAAATCTATTGCAGGTTATCAGAATATTTCAAGTGGAACCATACGTGTTAACGGGCACTCTATTAGCACTGCAACGATGGATACTGGTGTTAGTCATATTGAAAATTTTGCTAAACATTTTAATCTTCCAGTAAAAAAACTAATTAGGGTTGCTGGAGATTTAAATCCCCGCTTTGATTATGAATTTGCAATGGAAATGATGGAGCGGTTTGAGCTAGATGCCGGTAAAAAATTTAATAGGCTGTCATTAGGTATGAAAACAATGGTTTCCACCATCATCTGCCTTGCGAGTAACAAATCAGTTGTTCTTTTAGACGAGCCGGTGCTGGGGTTTGATGCAATTATGCGTACGGAGTTTTACGATTTGCTAGTAGAGAGTTATTCAAGGAATCCACGTATTATTATTGTTTCCACCCATATCGTTGATGAAATTGCAAAGGTCATGCAAAAGCTGATTATCATTGACAAGGGTACCCTGCGTTTTTATGATACCTTACAGGAAATTGAGACAAAGGCATATAGCGTAAGTGGATTAAAACAGGAAGTAGAAAAGGCCACGAAAGATCTGCATACATTTGGAGAGATACAAGCTGGAGGTTTATTAACACGCTTTATTTTTGATTTACCCATCAGTCAAAGAGATCATCTCGAAATTGAAAAATTGTCCCTTCAAGATTTCTTCATTCGTATGGTTGAGAAGAAGGGCGGGAATTTGTCATGAAACCAGTTCTAACTGTTATCAAACGAAACTTTGCAAGTAATTTAATTGCACTTGTTATTACGATTTTAGTCGTTCTTTTGTCTACCACATCTTCGGATTCAAGCATATCCATAAGCCGAGGAAACTACACGTATCTTTATATGCTTATGATTCCATTTTTCATTGTGTATGTTAACTTTAATAAGCTAATTCATTTAAACGCAACGAAAAAAGATTACTTTTGGGGTAGTATCCTTACCTATATCATCGCTGCAGCGTCAACATCAATGGTTAATACTTTTATCCATCTAATAATAGACCCCATGAATCAAACACAAATCGTGATTAATTTGTTGGAGCTATGTGGTTGGTCGGAAAATGGTGTATTCGTTGCATTTTTCCAGCAGTTTGCTTTTTTATTGATGCTGGCGGTGTTCTTACATGTGCTGCTTTCCATGCAATCGTATTGGTATGGTTGGCTGACAGACGCTGTTCTAGTGGCGATCATCTGTGTGTTTGTTCCGATCCAGCCTTTACGACAAATTTTGGTAGGATTTTTCAAGCTCATTATGTTTAATGGAAATGCTTTGTTGCACATCAGTGTTTGTCTTTCTATCAGTATGGTATTGGTACTTGTAGGGAAAGCTGTATTAAAAAGAAGATCGATTTAAAAAGGAGAGTTTGAAATTGAGAAATGTTACAAAAAAACTTGCTATGAGTGTACTACTTACATTGTTAGTAATACTCGCTGGTTGTTCCTCTAAACCTATCACATATGAGGAAAAAAGTTATGTCACTTCAGCTACAGAAGTGGATACGATGACAAGTGATGTTCAAGATAGAAAAATAGAAATTTTCCAGTCTAAAGATGAAAAAATTCATATTACTTATCATGAAAGTGAACAAGAATTCTATGAAATAGATTTATCTGACGGAAAAGAATTATCCATGGTGTCTGCAAGTCAGAAAGATTTGGACGATTATATTGGTGGGAAAGCTGCTCAAGAAAACAGGACTATTCAGATATGGCTACCTGATGCGTCTATAAAAAATCTGACTATAAAGACATCAAATGAAGCGATTGAATTGCCTCCACTTTCCCTAGCTGGCGCGGTGACTATTGAGATAAACAACGGTAATATCCAACTGGACAAGTTGAACGTAGGTACTACAGTAACTTTAGAAACAAAAAATGGTAATATTAGTGGTTCAATTGTAGGTTCTTATGACGATTTCGCTATATTAAGCAAAGTAAAAAAAGGAGAGAGTAATTTGCCTGAAAATAAAAGTAAAGGTGATAAGACATTAAACGTCAGCACTAATAATGGTAATATAAACCTCGAATTTATTGATTAATCTTTTCCGCTTGAATGGTTCATCTCTATTTATGATCTAGGCTGGGTTGGTTGAATCGATGCTTAGTATGAAATATTTATCCAATGAAGAAGTTTTTCAATGTTTAATAACATTAGTGAGATTAGAAGAAGGATAGCGCCTTGACTTAGGGCGTTTCCTTCTTTTTTTGTATCAGCGTTAAATATTAATAAAGCCAATAATAAATTCACCCAAAATGATTGATCTTCTAATCCTCTTCTTGTTAGACTATTTCTACAAAAAAGTCTAACGTAAATATGGTCTATAGCCCTTATCAAGTAAGGAATTAAACAACCTTTGTTCAAGTATAAACGTTGTTTGCCCCTTGTCATCCACATAGTAGGATTACTGTTTTCATAACAACACCTCTTTTGTTTCGAGAATAGAAACTCTTGTTCTGTAATTATCGCATAGATTCGGACGGTTTTCTAATGGGGTTAGCTTAGAAAGGAGTATAGTAGGGGATAAGTATGTACTTTTTTGAAGTTACGCATTAATCGCGAAAGTCTCTAAAATGACATCGACAAGTTCTAAAAATACCAAAATAATTATTGCGCTGTTTCTTTTCATTTTAACTTCCTCTCTGTAAGTAATAGTAGTGAGAAAGTAACAAAGAAAGCTTTAGCTTTGTTAAACAGCCGACATATGTTAATAATATTAATCTTTAAGTATGTGAGTTATACAATTACGATGTTAAAAAATACTTCCACTAGGACAACTAGAAAACAGGAAACACCCAGATTTATATCTGAAAATTTCCTGTTTGTGTAACTGACTATTTTAGTGCATATATTCATTCACAAATCCCCAAACCGTTTCCCAATATAACTCTGGATTTACTTGTGCGGCTTCCGCATGTCCTGCTCCTGGAATGACTAACTTCTCTTTTTCAACAGTCGCCGCATTGTATGCTTTGTCTAACATGTCAAAAGGCACAAATGTATCTTGATCACCGTGAATAAATAGCATAGGTGTTTTACTATTTGCAATTTGATTTAAAGTTGGCGATTGAAATATGTCATAGCCAGCACGGAGTTTTGTAATTGTATTAGCCGCATTTAAAATAGGGAAACTTGGTAAGCTAAAAATTTCATTTAGTTGATAAGCAAATATATCACTTGTAGATACAAATCCACAGTCCTCGACAATAACTTTCACATTATCAGGTAAGTTTTCACCAGATGTATTCATAACGGTTGCTCCTCCCATAGATACACCTAGCAGAACAATTTCAGCATCTGGATTTATTTTGATAACCTCATCTATCCATGAAACGATATCTAATCGATCGTCCCATCCCATACCTATGTAATCCCCCTCACTTTTACCATGACCACGGAGATCTGGAGCAAGAACATTATATCCATTTTCATGGAAGTTACGAATCCATCTAGTCGTAGTTTGGATGTCTCCTGTATAGCCATGAACAATAATCGCCCATTTTGAATCGGGTTCCTCATTTTGGAAAACTTCAGCGTGGAGCTTTAAGTTGCGTTTATCGCTGGAAGTAATTGATTTGTCCATAGATGGATATTGTTTAAGAAATTCCTCATCTGCTAATTTTTCTGCTTCCTCTCTCTTTTTATTTATAAGGCTGCTTGATTCCAAATTAGGATCGTCAATAAGAAAATCTTTTTTAGTATTTGCATTGATTGCAAAGTTATAAAAATAGTTACCCACGAAAAAATAGGTATAAGTGAGTAGAATCGTAATCGTTATGGCAATAATGGATGCTCTTTTCATTACCTTTTTATTCATTGTTTAACCTCCATAAATGATAGTTGACTAGAAATAGTGTTTCCATTATACGACAAATAATGCTATTAGGTTAAGGAGCATGTACATGTTTGTTCAGGTGAATGTCTCAGTTGCTTGGCTCATAACTCACAGGTGTCAGTCACTCGTTTAATCGGGGAGGTTTGAATGAATATGATTTATAGGCGTTTCAATCGAAAAAAGCTGTCTGATATCTTGAAAGTTTAGATTCACATGAATCATTTGAGCTAATTTATTTATAGTCTATTAAACTTCCAAAAATTGTGTCGAAATAAAATTTGTATAATTAACCATATATTGTTAAGTGGTGCGGATGTTATAGACGGTTATAAAAATACGATATGAAGGGATGAAATAAATGATTCTTAGTAAGAACGAGACGGGGTTACCGATAAACTTTGTACTAAAAAATACATATAAAATAACTGGAAATATATCATTTAGTAAAATATCAATCGTGTATAAGGCAGAAAATATTCACACAGGGGAGAAATTTATAATAAAAGAATTTTATCCGTGTGAATTAGTTTTACGTGATTTAGATAATATCACAGTTATTAATCGTTTATCTTCTACAAAGAATAAGTTTGAAGAACTGAAAGAGAATTTTCTTCAAGAAGCACTTATCCTGCAACAAATAATTCATAGAAATATTGTTAAATATATAGATCATTTTAAAGAAAATGGTTCGATTTATATTATTACAGAATATTATGAAGGTGTTTTATTAGATCAATATATAAAAGATTGTAAATTGACTAAAAGGCACCAATTATATAATAGTATATTTTTCCCTTTAATTAAGGCACTGAACTACTTGCATAAAAAAGGTATCATTCATCGTGATATAAAGCCTAGTAACATAATGGTGGATTCAAAAGGAAACCTTAAATTACTGGATTTTGGTTCTGCAATAATTTATAAACTAAACTCAAAACACAATATTTTTATAACACCTGGATATTCGCCGTTGGAGCAATACTCTAACTCATCAAAGCAAGGGGTTGTTACTGATATTTATAGTTTTGCTGCTACAATTTACTATTCTCTAACTAATGTTCCACCAGTAGATGCACCACAAAGATTAATAGAAGATACCTTGAAAAATATAAAGGAATATAACGGAAATATAAGTTTAATTATGTCAAATACAATTATGTGGAGTCTAGCGGTAAATTCAAAAAAAAGATGCTTTTCACTTAAATTCATAATGTTATCTATTTTGTTAGAAAATATGATCACGAAGATAAAATGTTGTTTTGCGGAGGATAATATATAGACTTTTTAAGTATGGTTAACTCAAAAATATAAATATTTTTACTTATATCATTTAAAAAAACAAAGTAGTTATATATTTAGTAGTAAAAAGTTAGGTATATTTACATATTATATATTTAAATGCAAATATTGACAAATATTTATATTATTATATAATTTGTGCATATGACACATAATGTAAAAAGTGTGAAACTAATGGAAATTTCACTTCCGACATAGGTATTAATTGAATTTGTAGTTAGTAATAAAATATTTGTGGAATGTATGGACTTCATACTAAACCCATTCATACTATCTATTAAAATGATGATATTTATTGTTGAGGTTAGTTGCTTAATTAGGTTCCCGCTGATGATTATGTTTTATAAAATGTTTACTTGCTTGAAGTTTGTTATAAAGGAGGGATGGCTGTAGTATTTTACAGCCGATTAAATGGAGATTATAAACCAAACAAACAGAACAATGCTCTTTGAAGAAATTAATCCCGAAAAAATGGACCTAATTACGCTTGTTGGGGATGTAAAAGGAATTGACAGTCTTAGTGATGAGAAGATAAAGGAGATTAATCAATATCTACTTGTAAAAAGTTTTGATGAATTTCTAGATAAGTTCTCACCAACAGTCTACTCTTTCTATAACGCAGCGAATCAAAAAGTGATGTATTCGCTTAAAAAACCTGAAGGAATTCAGGAGGATTGCATTTCAGAAATTGCCATTGACCAAAACAATGACTTTTTAAATATGTTATTCACATTAATTGATACGAAAAGAAGTCAAGGCATTGCCAATGTGGACTTTAAATTTGAAAATCTATTAGATATGATTTCACCCAAAAAAGTGATGGACGATATTCGACAAGTGAGAAAAGAAATTCACTACTTATATGGAGAATATGAAGGTTTAGACGAAGGTGATCCGAAAAAACTGGATACTGGAGATAAATTGAATTTAATGTTTGAGGTAGCTAGCAGAAACTATAATAACGTCATGGCGATGCTCCCGTTAGCTATTGAAGATATAAAGACGAGGCTTTTACTAGGTGCTAATCAACAAGAAGATGAGTCCGAGAAGTTACAAATAGGGACCCTTACTATCGGTGAAACAGGAGAACTAAAAGTCATTGAAGCTCCTCAAAATACTAATTCGGAACTAATGATAGTTGAAGAAAATAGCAACTATGGTTTAAGTACGGTATTTGAAGAGGACTATGAATCAATTACAGAATCACCATCTTCTTATGTCAAAGATTTAGTTGTAAGAACTTTCTCCCCGCTACCATCGGTTAGAGCTGAATTTGATATTGCAACAGAGGTACAAAATTACAATACATACCTAGAATTCTATAAAGATGCAAAGGATGAATTTGTAAAGACCGTAAAGCCTTTAGTTGAAAAGCTATTAGGCGTAAAAATGTATTTTGATCAATATGCTACTAAAAATAGAGGTATGCAACCATCCTTAATTGTGACAAATACGAAATTAGACATGCTAGTTAAAGGTAATAATTTACCAAGACTAAGCACATATCTGAATACTGTAAACTCGAAAAATGATTTTACAGATACAGTATGGTTTGGTATTGTCCCATCATTAGAATTAGAAGCTACTAGTAAATTAAAAGTTAGTAGGTCAAGATTTAAAGGGAATGAAAAGGTTTCCAAGCAAGAAGGAAACACAATGGAGTCGTTATCTTTACTTCTCGATGCTATAAAAGAATTTAAAGTGCAAGTATTTTTCAATTTTATGGCGGAGGAAGAAACTACCTTTAATGGAATTGCAACAGCTGGTATTGATCGACTAATTGATAAATGTTCTGTACTTGTCAGAAAGGAATATAGTGAGTTTGCGATACCTTGTCTCCCTAACTTCACAATCATTCCAAAAGATAAGTCCGGTGTCATTATTGATACAAGAATGCAGACAACCGAAAATGGTGCACGTCTTTCTAAAGAAAAAGAAGATATATTAAAGCTTTGGATTGAAGGTGTGTATGTAGGTGCTAGCTATGTAGCAGCTGGAATAGTGTCTGCTTATCAATGTCCAGAATATTTGAAAGAATCATTTCGTAATGTAAAGAGAAGTTATCCGGGTGTTCGATTTGATATTGAAGCGGGTGACAACTCACTTAGAACTGTGACGACAATGGCTAAAGAAATATCTGGATTTACTAATAATATTAAGGATGCAATTAATAGTAGAAGCTTTGGTTTTGTTTTCTCATCAGAAAATGCCCAACTGCAAGATAAAGATATTAAGCGCATTACGGTATATAAAGCTAGAAGTTTAGCAATGAAGGATGATGGATTCGATTCAATTTATAAAACGCAAGTAAGTACCTATATTGAAAGAATTCTACGATTCCAATCAGGGGATTTTAAACATGATAATATTGTTCGATTCTTTAGTAATAATCCAAGTAGTCAAAAAAGTAAGTGGCTAAATGATAAAGGATATGTGAATTCGGTTATTCAAGATGGGGACGATATAGGCTACATTATTGATGAAAAAACAAGCCTATGCCAAATTGATTTAATATTTAATGGTAACGTTAAAAATCTTGAAGTCATGATTACAAAAGGGACAAGTGCTGTGAAAGCATAAATGTTTCACTTAACAGTATCGGTATTAATGAACACATTATGAGATGTGTGTTTAAGGTTTATTACTAAATAAATCTTTTAACATAAATATGAATCTACCCTAAAGATTAATTTGGTAGAAAGTACATATTCCTCATTCTAACAATTAACTATGAAAAAAGGTTTTATTTTCTACAAATGAGTAAAACAACTTTAGTTGCTGTTGATTGTAGTAGATGCTAAGAGATTATTGGGAAATTAAAGCGTCAAGATGGGGAGTTTAATGCTACCAAGGGATTCTTTTGATGATTCAAATAATAAAACAATTTGGAGGGAATAAGAATGGGTTTTGTATTAAAAGTAGAAGGTTCTGAAGCAATTGAATTAGGATTAGAAAGTATTATATCGGTTGAGTATGAAACGGATACACCAGACGACTCTAATGCTCGATCTACAGATGTTGGTGCAACTTTAAAAGTGAAGGGGAAAATTCTTACAGCAACAGATGGTGACAATTCTGATGATACGATGAAACTGGCACTGTGGTCTTTAGTACCTGCGGAAAAGGCAGATTGTTACCGTAAAGTAACATTAGAAGTTATCGCTGCTGATCAAGTTGTTAGAAAAATTGATTTCCCAAATGCGTTTGTTGTCGATTATACAGAAAGATTTGGAGACACTGAGGGGATTGGCGAGTTCTTCATTTTTATTAAGCAGAAGAAAGACAAAACAGACTTGGCGAAAATTGAAGGCGGCTACGCTGTCTAATATTTTTTTCTAGTATATTTTCTTTTAATTATCTAAGGAACTGTATAGTTCCTTAGATAATTTTGAATAATTCATAGTTAATGAGGATGAAATATTATGAAAAATCACTATGAGATTTTAGGTATTAGTAGAAACGCTTCACAAGAACAAATAAAACACGCGTATCGAAAATTATCAAAAAAGCATCATCCAGATGTGAGTGATGGCAGCAAGGAATCCGAAAAAATATTTTTAGAAGTGCAAGAGGCATACACAGTGCTAAAAGACTCTACTACTAGAGATGTATATGATGCTAGTTTAGATTCAGCTAATCGAAGTGGAACGCATAAAAATGACCCTGTCAACAAAACTAGAAAACAGCCTTCTGCAAAAAGTTATGAGTTTAATATGAATAATATTGAAAAGAATTTTGAACAATTTTTTGGTTTTAATCCTAAGACAAGAGAAACATCGTCGTTAAATAACCAATCTATAAAGAAAAATCCATTGGATACTTCTGATTTATTTAATCGTTTTTTTACAAATAAGAAACGGTAAATGCTCTTAATAAACCTTTAGTTAAAAGTCTGAGGAAAGGAGTTTTATATCGTGTATGACATGAAATTTCAATCTACTAAGCGTGTGGGAAAGCAAAGTGAGAATAAAAAAATGATAATAAAAATTTTAGATTTCACAATTATTATCATTTCTTGTATTGCTTTTTTTTACGTATTTATAGTAAATCAAGAGCTTCTTTTAAAAATAATATTTGGCTCAGCATTGTGCCTAATAGCGATTATTTATAGCTTAGTAAAGTATGTTCCTAATGATAGTGTCAATACAAGGACTGACTTAGCTATCCAAAAAATGGTGCTGCTCGGCGAAATGGGAGAAACAACAAAAGAATGGCTCATTCAAGGAAAAACATCTTTAGTAATTGGAAAAAGTTCGAAAGAAATTGAAGTTGGAATAGATTTATCAGGTACAGAGTATGAATCCCTCATCAACTATGAGCATGCAGTATTAAATTGTGTAGCAGATGCATGGTTCATAGAAGATATTGATTCTGTGAGTGGGGTAGGGATTAAAAAAGCTGATAAACGTGTAAAAATTAGATTGAAACAAGGCATCCCTTGTCGCATAAATGTTGGAGATACAATATACATAGCAAATACTCGAATTTTAGTAAGATAAAAGAAACTAAGATTGTAACATAGATTGGAGCAATAGTAGATGAGTTTGATTAGATGTACAAATGGCCATATGTTTAGTTCAAGAAGACATAAAAATGTTTGCCCATATTGTAATGTGATGGTTGAACAGGAAGCAAAAGTAAATAGTCATCCACTTGTTAGTGTAGAAGATGATAAAACAATGCCCTACTTAGGTGAGATGGATGGGGTTGATCCTGTCACAGGATGGTTAGTTTGTATTGAAGGGGCACAAATGGGTCGTGACTATAGAATATTAGCTGAAAAAAACTTTATTGGAAGATCAGAAGATATGCACATTCGGATTATTGGTGATAATACCATTTCTATACGTAATCATGCGGTTATTGTTTACGACCCTAAAAAAAGGAATTTCTTTTTACTTCCAGGAGATGCTTCAGGATTAGCATACCTCAATAATGAGGCAGTATACACGCCTATAGAATTAGCAGCATACGATGTTATACAACTGGGAATGAGTAAGTTTCTTTTTATCCCACTATGTGGAATTCATTTTGAATGGGAAAACAACCAGAGCGAGGAATGAGCGAGAAATGGAACAAACTTTAGTACCATACATAATCGTACTTGGAATCATCTTTGTACTTTTATGCTTACTATTAATTAGAAACATTATTGTAAATTTAGTAGAAACTAAAGAAATCGAAATTGGAAATGGTCAGACGATAGGGAGACGGGAAGAACAAGATGACTATTTTTCAACAGAAGAGACTAAGCATGGAACAATTGCTGTGTTAGCTGATGGTATAAGTGGGTTAGCAAACGGGAGAATGGCAAGTACTGTTGCCGTAACTACATTTATTCAAGAATTTAAGAAACTGGATAACCTTGAAAATATTGATTCCTTTTTTAAAACGACAGCTTTACATAGTAATAATCGAATTGTTCAAAATCTCAATGGTTCCAATGGAGGAACTACATTAGTGGCTGCTATTATTGATGAAAATGGACATTTATATTGGGGAGCTGTAGGAGATAGTGTTATTTCAATATTTCGAAATGGAGAATTTATAGCTATTAATCAAAAACATATTTTTGAATCAGTATTAAAGGACCGTTATATAGCGGGGGAGATTTCCCAATTAGAAATTCAAGAAAATCCCTTTAAAAAAAGATTAATTAACTATTTAGGGTACGAAGGATTTAAAAATTTAGATATCGGTAAAACACCGATTAAGTTAATCAAGGGAGACAAAGTATGTTTATTTAGCGATGGTATATACGATAGCTTGACAGAAATAGAAATGGAAAATATTTTTTCTCAGCAAGTATCTCCTTATGATATTGCTCAAAACACTATCAAAACAGTTGAACAAAAACGCTTAAAAAATCAGGATAATGCGACCATTTTAATTTTAGAGAAAAAATGGTAGTAAGACTGGTTGATTATCTATTTTTGAGCGAAAAAGGAGGAACGATATGCGAAAGGAAAATAGTAATTTTAAAACTGCTTTTTTGTCAGAGGCAGGTTCCTATATGCAAAATAAGGATTACTTTGCATATACAGAACTCGATGATGTAGCTTGTTGGGTTGCCGTAAAAGGATTAGATTCCGATCAGGAGATTAATAGTGCTGAATTGGCAGCAAAAGGAATACTAGAAAAGTTTATAGAAAATCCATCTATGTCAAGAAGAAGAATCAAAAAGTATTTAAAAAATGCCCAACACTTGCTACAAGCACAGAGTTTAAGAGTAAGATTGAAAGCAAGTATTGTCATCGTAGTATCAGATTATTCAAAGATGATTTGTGCAACAGCAGGTAATTCAAGGGTGTATCATTTTCGGAATGGCACACTATCTTATAAAAGTAGCGATCAGAGCTTAGCACAAAAATGGGCTTATGAAAGGGATTATGCAATCGATATAAGTCAACATGAAGAGAGAAGTAATCTGTTAAATTATCTTGGAAAACCAAATAGCTTTCAACCAGTTGTTTCAAAGAAAATCAAGTTGATGGATGACGATGTGTTATTGCTTTGTACATCAGGATTTTGGGAAGAAGTAAGTGAAATAGAAATGGCTGACGCATTAGAGAATGCTAAAGAGCCAGAGCAGTACGTGGATGTGCTAGAGGAGGTATTTTTAAGTAGACAGAAGAAAATAGTGAATAACTATACAATCGCTACTATTTTTACCAATAAAGTATATCAAGAGAACAATAAGAAAAAGATGAAATATCTTAAACTTATAGTAGCTACAATGTTATTAGCTCTGGTTGTTGGTGGAGGTACTATTTTCTATCAAGCTAAACAAGCAAAAGCAATGGCTGAATTATCAGCTGAAATGATTGAGCATGAAAAAACGGGGAATCTTCATTTTCAAGATGGTAATTACGAAGATGCTTTAATGGAATATAGTGAGGGCAGAAATGCCGCTAAGAAATTAAAAAATCCAGTACATAGAAATTTATTAGCAAAAAAATTAAGGGTAACGCAACTAATCATTAATGGAAATCAATCAGCAGAAGCTGGGGAGTTTTCAGCAGCGGTGGAGACATATGAAAAAGCTAATGAGGAAGGAAAAATAATAGGCAATTTCGGTAAAGAAGAGATTGAACAGAAAATTACCGATATGGACTCCATTGTACAAATTTTAGAGGCTGTAAAGAAAGGCGATTTTAAATTTGAAGCAGAAGATTATACTAGTGCGCTTGAGTTTTATCAAAAAGCTAGAAAACAAGCACTTGAAATTTCCTTTAGTGGCGACTCCGCTATAAAGCAGAAAATTGAAGAAACTGAAGGAAAAATCGCTGAATTGGAAAAAGCACAGAAGGAACTAAGAGCAGAAGGTTTAGAAAAAAGTGGAGATCAAAGCTATGCTCGTCAAGAATATTCTAAAGCAGTTGAATCCTATACAATAGCACAAGAAATTTATCAGGAAACAAATTTAATAGCGAAGGTGTTAGGACTAGAACGTAAAATTATGAATGCTAATGATAAATTAAATCCCCCCCCTTTAGTAGAAGTACCTGAAATAATGTACGATAAAGCTGGATTCCCTCTTGATGAAGTGACAGAAGAAAATCAGGATTCTAAAGAAGAGGGGGTAGAATGATGAAAGAGATAATATTTGAACGGTTACGCAAAATAGAAAACCTTGAGCAACGTCAACTATTAAAAGATATCGTAGGGGGCGTATTGGTAAATTTAATTAATTATCAAGAAGAGATGAACAGCAAGCTAGAGAATCGGATTTTCAATGAAATTGAAGATCGGGAAAGCAAAACTGATATTTACGTGACGTTGAGTTCAAAGGATGAAGTTGATCCGATTCATGATTATTTGTTCCCAATCATACCAGCCAATCTTGAACAACATAAAATAGATATGAAAGAAGTATTAGATTCGTTTAGTAAAAATCAACCTATCCCATTTTTCACTATATTTTTACAGTGTGATTCGATACAACTTAAACAATTGGATGCACAACAAAGAGTATTTAATGGACAGCTTCATACTACAGATGGGCAAGTAGTAGAGGTAAAGGTAAATCTCAAAAAAAATGTATCCTATATACGGGAAATAAGTCATTTATACCAACTTTTTTTAGTGAACGGTTTATATTGGAAAACAGTTAATAACCCATATATCCATAAGTTTTATGATGTTGTTTTAGTAGATTGTCCATCATTGAATGCAGATACTGAAATAAAAGAATTCACTATTAATTTAGAGGAATTTGAAAATAAAAAACGATTAGATATGGTGCCGTTATGGAATATTGAAAGGCTTGAATTAAAGAATATAGGTTTTCCAATTCCTGCATTAGATAAAGTAAACTATGAGCACGTTCTTTCTATTAGAAAGACAGGAAGTCAACATGGCTACCTTGTGGATGTGGAGGGAGAAAACATCCGCTATATAAAGCGTTTAGAAAATGAATTGACAATTGTTTCACCACAAGATAAATCAGGACTATGGAAGCTCCTGAAAATTACAGAAATCAACAAGGATAAAACTGGAGAGTTTAATTATGAGGTCGTCTCTAATCGGAGAGTAGATAGCTTCATGAACAAATTTGCAAATAAATATATGGTTAGTGTAAAGACAAAAGCAGAAATTATTCGTCTTGTTAATACTTTTGAAGCCGCGGAAAAGATGGAACTTGTAGATGTGGAAATATTAAATGAGTTTCAAGGAGAAAGCTTTTATAATCCGATGAATCCATTCTTAATGGACCCTATAGGAGAGCATAGTGGGAAAAAAGTAATGTTATTACTTTTTAAAGCGAAAGAAGAAAAAAGCTTTATTTCGAATGATATTTTAAACTTTTTTGTTTCAGAGGTGCAAAGACACTTTTTTGAATATAAGTGTGAAGGGGCCTGGGTATGAATTATATATGGGATCTATTAATTAGGGCTGAAAACGAGGGGTTATCGAAGAAAGATATTTATTTTAATCTTGCGAAAACGTATTCACCATATATGGAGCTTAGTCCGGAACTTATAAATGCAGATTTTGTAGAAAAGTCAGTAGAGGTAAACCCCTATTATCGCTATCATGATATTTTTAAAAATTTGTTTCATCCTGAAAATATTGAAGAGCTGGAATTAAGAGAAAGTTTACTTGATTTGTTGCTTCATTTTTTAGCAGAAATTGATCGTAAGCAAGGAATGAATAAACAAGAGTTTTTTGTACGTTTTTTATTACGAGATATTGAAGCGAATATTTTTGGTGAAAGTATTAGGGATAAAATGCAATTATTTACTAAACAAGAGAAAGAGATAATTGCACTAAATGTTATAAGACTATATCAAACTGGCGATGAATTCTTTCTGTTAAAAGATACAATGAAGAGACTTTTTAAAGATTGTATTTTGTATGTTAAATCAGAGGAGAAAGATGAATTACTTGTCTATCTTGGACAAAAGAAATATGACCAGATTCAACAAAAGGTTCAATTAGTTCTAGAAACATTCTTGCCAATTGGATTTCAAATAGAGATTTATTGGGAAAATCATTTTGGCATTATTGATGTAGAAGAGACAATGAAATTAGATAGAATAGTTACTTACTGACTTTTGGAGGTGGATTTAGGTTTGAATAAATATTCATATAATTTACATATTAACAAAAAACACCTTGATAAGAAATATATGATGTATACAAAAACGGAATTAATGGAGATGACAACTTTTCAGTTGAGAAATATATGTTATAAAGAAAAGCTTGTCACAGGTCTGATTAATAATCTTACAAGAGATATGTTAATTTCGACAATATTAAAATACCGAAGTATTGATGATACTTTCCTTATTTTAGAGAAAAAGGAAGGTGGTTTCGACCGAGTAGAAGCAGCATTAAAAAAACATTTAAAAACTGTGCTCTCAGATAATGGAGAAATCAAGGTCCCCGCAAAAATGAGTATCTATAAAGGCATGAAGATAGATAAAGCTGACCAATATTATGTAGAAACCGGTGGTCGACTTGTGGAATCGAATGTATTACTAATTAATGAAGAACTTGAATTGTGCGGAATCCTTAATCTATTAAGAAATCATCAAAACCCTAATCTTTTTTATCTTACAGCTGATCAAGAAATAGGGATTAGAGAGACGACAAATAAGAGTTATAGTTTTGTTTTCTTAAGAAAGCAGGATTCGGAGTACATATATAAAACATACTATCAGGAGAATCCACTTCCACCTACTAATCTTCACTATTATAAAATTCCCATACCGGATTTAGAGATCAAGCAGTTAGAAACAACAAATGCAATTCTTGCCATTGATTTTGGTACAACAAATACGACGGCTGGTGCTTATTTGGATAGTGATTATGTTTCCTCACCATGCAGCCATGATTTATTAAATCAAAGAATCCATTTAAATAGCATTAACTTTGTATCCTTTCAAGATCCGATGAATGAGGACGAATGGATAGAAGTAGTGCCGACCGTTATGAGCGTATCAGATTGCTCGAATCCCGATCAAGTAAGCTATTATTATGGCTATGAAGCATTAAAAATTATGAAAAAAAATAGCTATACAAGTCTTGCTACAAAATTTCAAAGTATAAAAAGATGGGTCAATAATTACGATAAGCTGGAAGAAATTATTGATGGGCATGGGAACACGGCACTCGTTCCAAGAAGTCAAATTTTACGAGAATTCATACTGTATATTATTCGGATGGCAGAGCACCAGTTAAAATGCCGTTTCAAACATATACATATTTCAAGTCCAGTCAAGCTAAAGACGCAATTTATTAATATGTTCAATGATATTTTACCTGAATATGAGATTGAGTCTGAGTATGCCCTCGATGAAGGGATGGCGGTCCTTTATAATACGATTGCCAATCAAATAGAGAATAATAGTTTTCTTGATGGTAAAGAGTATAAAGCACTCGTCATTGATTGTGGAGGAGGAACAACGGATCTTTCCTCTTGTAAATTCCGTATAGAGGATGGGCATATCTCTTATAAAATAGATATTAATACGACATATGAAAATGGAGATACAAATTTTGGCGGAAACAACATTACATATCGTATTTTTCAATTCATGAAAATTGTTTTTGCCAATTATTATAGTCGTGGAAAAAAAGCATATGACATTGATGTAATAATAGATATACCGAGTAAAGATATTTATAGACATGTAGATGAATTTGGTGTTGAAGCAGTCTATGAACAATTTGAAGCAGCCTTTGCTGAGGCAGAGCATATTATACCTACGCGTTTTAAAGAATTTGAAAATAGGACACGTGATGAATATTTACGTGTTAGAAATAATTATTATTTTTTATGGGAAATGGCTGAAGGGATGAAGAAAGAGTTCTTTAGGAAGACGGGTATTCTAAGAAGTCGATTCTATTCAGAAAATGATTTAGATCATGACAGTGATATAAACGTGACAACTGTTGAACATTGGTATTTGTCGCTATGGGAAAATGGCCAATTCAAAGATGTATATGATTATCCAAATGTTTTTTTCAACATTAAAGAAATCAATCATCTAATAAAGGCTGATATTTACGATATAGTAAGGATATTTTTAGAAGAGTTTTATGAGAACGGAGAACTCGCTGAATATTCTATCATTAAACTGACTGGTCAATCATGTAAGATCGATGCGTTTAGAGAAGCGTTAAAGGAATTTGTACCTGGACGTAGTATTGAGTTTAGACAAAAGGCCGATGATTTCGGAAAAGTAGCAGAATTGAAGCTTGCATGTTTAAGAGGTGCGTTACGTTATCTGAATGCGAAAAAATTTGGCACGATTGAAATGAATGTTACAAACCAGGCACCAGTTGTACCTTATGAAGTAAGTGCTTTCACACATAATCGTCAGGAAAAATTACTCATTAGTAGTTTAGAACGTCTAAATCAGATTCACGGTTCTATCTCTCGACCATGGGGAGTTATAGAAGTTGAATTTTACTTAAGGGACAGTGAATATAATACTTCGCATAAATATGTTTATTTCAATAGAAAAGAAAATTATGTACCTGTACTTTACGAGACGATTGCATCGTATTATCAGGCTAACATTCCCCAAAATGAAACAGATTACATTAAAAATGGCGAAGTGAAATTTTTCGTTTTTGCTGAAGAAAATTGGGGATTCCATGTTGTACCTGTGGCTAGAATCGATGAACAGTTATTTTTAGGAAAAAAAGAATTTTTTGCTTTTGAACCAGATCTATCGGAATTGGATTTCTTTGATGGATTAAAGTAGTCCGTTATATTAACCAAAAAGCAAATGAGAGAGGATGAAAGAAATAATTGTTTTCCAATCAATATCCACTTTTTCATAAAGGGAGAATTTTAAAGCGAGAAATGTTGGAAAACTTACGAGATTACCCAAGGGACTTTCTCGATATATATTTCCAAGATTATTCAGATGGGATTATTGAGGGGGTAGAAGTTGTTATTGAGGAAGATACGCTTGTTATTACAAAAGGAATTATCAAGCATAAAAATAGACTTTATCTCCTCCTTCATAATTATGTAATTCCTTATCATGCTACCGGAAAAGAGACAATGTTAAAAATAAAGTTTCAAGAGGAAATTGTTGAGCTCGATTTTAATTGTTTTACAGCAACTATTGTACTTGATGAGTTTAGTGAAGTAGCGAGTAATGAATTAGAACTAGGTCGATTCAAATTAAAATCAGGTGCGAGGTTACGTTCAAAGCACGAAGACTTCCTTGATTTTGCAACGGAATATAACACATTCAATTACATTCATTGTCAATATGCTGGTTTTCAAAAAAGTACGTATCATCCAATCATTTTGCAATATTTTGCAAGAGAGCTTTTAAATAATCGACCTACGAACGCCTATGATATAAGCTTTGCCTTTTCTTGTATAAATGAAGATCGAATCCAGCGTGATACGATTTTATATTATGTAAGTAACAGATTAGGTTTGGAGTTCAAAGATTATACGAATGTGCAAATTCATAAGTATTTAAGTCGAATTTTATTAGAATCAAGTGGAAAAAAACAATCTTCAGAGCTAACTTATGGACGTTCCAAACGTATGATCGTTGATTAAAAATGGTTGTTTGTTATAAAAATTCGTTAAAGAAGGTGGGGGACAAATTGAAATTTTTAGATGAAAGAATCATTGCACTAAGAAATGAGATGCGTGAAAACAATAGACCTGTTCAGGAAGAAGCGGAAGTTACTCTAAATGAATCACAACAAGAGCTAGATATTTACCAGCCGTTTGTTGAAATTGCTGGTGAAGAAATTCAAATAATCGATCAAAGTATTCTAGATGGGAAAGTCACTTTACGGATGCCTGAAATCTTTACAATAATGCTTCCTGAATTGGCATCTTTAAAATATCCATCTGAGCGAAGACCTAACTTGATTTATACGGATGAATCGTCAACAATCAACCTTGCTTTTAATATGACAACACATTCAGTAACAGAGATGGAAATCGCGGAATTTCAAGAAAATATGGCAGATGTATTAGAGCAAGCACAGCCCACAGCAGAATGGCTCGACAATGATAGTAAGGAAATAGACGGGAAAAATATCGGCTTTTTCGAAATTATAACACCAGCGCTGGATGGGGATATTTATAATTTGATGTTCTTCGCTTCGATAGATGGAAAAGCACTTATTGGGACATTCAATTGTATGGAGGAAGATGTCGAAGAGTGGCGTCCTGTTGCGCAAGCGATGATGGATACATTGAAATTTGTTCGTAATGACATCAATGGAGGTGCAAATCTATGAGTCTCACAGTAACAGCTTATCATAATTTACAAGTGTCACCTTTTAAACTCATACATCTGCAAGAGCTTTCGTTAACGAAGAAAATGAATGATCATGCAACACTTTGGTTCACAGGGGTTGTGCCAGAGGATGTTAAGGATAAATATGTTCAAATGACGGAAGCCAATGCTGCAATTGAGGTAAATCAGCTTGATAATGAGGGAAATCCGATTCCGTTCTTTAAAGGCGTTATTTTAGCTATTAAAGTGCGTGCTGTTAGGGGGATTTACTATCTTGAAGTTGAAGCTGCTTCAAATACGTACCACTTAGATATAAAAGAAATCAATCGTTCGTTTCAAGATAAAGACCTAACTTATGAAGGACTATTTAAAAAAATAGGAGAACCTTACCCAGGGATTGATATTATTGATGAAGCCACTAAAGGAAGTAAGTTGGACAAGTTTACACTGCAATATCGAGAAACAGATTGGCAATTTTTGAAACGACTCGCATCTCGTTTTAATACAGGGTTAGTTCCTGCTACGATTTTTGATAAGCCAAAGTTTTACTTTGGAATACCTGCTGGAAGTGCAAAAGGGAAACTAGAAGATTATCACTATACAACAAGAAAAAAACTAGCTGAATATCTACTATATACAGAGAACGGTAATGAAGGCATTGAAGAAAATGATTTTATTTATTATGAGGTTGAAACGGACAAAGTTTTAAATATTGGCGATCATGTATCCTTTAGTGAACAAACCTTGTATGTATATGAGGCTCATACATCGATGAAAGACGGGTTGCTCAAGCATATTTATACGCTATCTTCAAAAAAAGGCATGAACAAAAGTGAAGTCTTTAACCAAGCTGTTTCTGGTTTATCGCTTGAAGGAAAAGTACTAGAGGTGGCAAAAGACCATATAAAAGTCCATCTTAATATTGATAAGTCACAAGACAAATCAAAAGCGCATTGGTTTTTCTACTCGACTGTTTATACAGCGGAGGGGCATAGTGGCTGGTATTGTATGCCTGAAATCAATGATTATGTCCATGTATATTTCCCATCGGTTAAGGAAGAAGAAGGCCTAGCGAGCAGTTCGATTCGCAAAGATTTGGAAGCCAGCAAAACGAATAAAGTAGATGACCCTTCTATTAAATATTATCGGACAGCTTTTGGTAAAGAAATTAAAATGAGTCCCACTGAAATTGTCATTACGGCACAGGATGGGGATATTTATATTCGTCTGAATGAAGACAGTGGTATTGAAATTTTCAGTAAAAAGGAAATTAAGCTGATTTCAGAAGCGGATATTTCTGTAAATGCAAGTAAGAAAATTTTTTTATCTGCAGAGGAAGAAATTTCTTTAAAATGTAAAGAAAGTAAAATAATCATGAATGGAAGTGTCGAAATCTTCGGAAAAGAAGTCAAAGCCAATTAGTGAATGGAGTTGTAAAGTTCTTCACGAAGATAAGGGAGCGATGTATATGCAAGCTGAGGGAGTTTTACAGCATTTCTATGAAAAAGAAGTAGAAAAAAGACGGTTGAATTATTTATTGGCATTAGAAGATTTCTTTCAAGCTTCTAAAGAGGAGATTGCACAACAATTCAAAAGATCTTTTCAAAGCATTTGTCTCCAGTTGCAAAAGCAGCAGTCACAACAACAGAAGGGGGCTATAGGACATATTACCTTTTCGATGTTGCGCACGGAACTATTGGAAGGCAGTCATATTTATATAGTTGAAGGGACAGATGAGGATTGGTTTTTTGACATGCATCCCGTTCTAGCTACTTATGATGCAAACTGGGCATTTCGTTTTTTAGAACAATTCATAGAAGAGCTATATTTGTATAGTAAGACATTTATGGGAGCGATTACGAAATCAGATATTGAACAAATCAAGATAAAAGAAGCTACTCATTTTCATCAGTATGTAATTAGCCTCGCGAGGTATGCGCTTGCTGATATGATTAGATGCCCAGAATACGTAGCATTGAACAGAGCTCAAACGGTAGAAATTCGTATAGGCGAGTACATGGATATAAGTGAAGCTGTTTATATTGATGATTTCTCACAGAAGGATACGGAAGAAATCAAGATGTGGCTTAATCAAAAGCTCGAAGAAGAATATCCATATGAAGTATTTAGTCACTTAAATTTATCTTCTGGGAACTATGAAAATGTAGATTTACGCTATGCGTTTTTCCAAAAAACGAATTTATCACATAGTCAAATGCGAGATTGTCAGCTGATTGGCGCTAATTTTAAGGAGAGCCATCTAATAGAAGCAGATTTAAGTTTTAGTAGTATTTATGAAGCAGATTTTAGACAAGCAGAACTTCAAGGTGCTAGTTTCCAACAAGTACAAGGGGCAAGTGGACTTGCTGATAGAGAGACTTGGGAAATGCCAGGATACCTTCCAGTCCGTTTTACAGGTGCAAATTTAGAAGGTGCAAATTTTGAGTTGGCAAATTTACGAGGAGCTTGTTTCTTAAACGCAAATTTAAAAAATGCGCAATTTACAGGTGCAAATTTAGAGAAAGCTATATTTTCCAAAGAAGCTAGAGAACATCTGAAGCTTGATCCATTCCAATCGGCTACCGTCATTTGGAAGTAGAGATGTATTGAGAAAAGGAGGTTAAAAGGTGAACTATTATATCCTATCTCAGGATGACCGGATTTCAAATGTTGTAGAACCAATTGGCATATCTAAGGTGATCAAAGGAGAGTACTTAACAGAAGAAAGAATGGACGAGTTAGAAGAGCTGGATCGTCAATTCCCAATACTGGATAAAAGCACGAATGACTATATAGACTTTATTGAAAAGCCCATCGCTCTCTTATCAGACCCTATTAAAAAATTAGTAGAGAAATATGAACCACAATTACCATTCAAATCAGTAGTTTTAATGGATATGCCCAAGTTAAGTCAGGTACTCTATTGGCTTATTATCCCACCAAAATTAGCGTGTTTGTCAGCACAAACCGAGTTCCATCGGGACGGGACGTTGAAAAAGCTCGTTATTGATGAGGCGTTAGCTGCCCCGTATACTATTTTTAAAATTGAAGGTATTAGAGAAGATTATTTGATTATTAATATCGAGCTTGCAGAAAGTCTACTACGCCGAGCGTTTCGAGGTGTTCGTTTAGTAAAAGTACAAACAGAAGGTACATGGAACAAGGTGTTTAGTAGCTAAAGCTTTGATGTAGAATCGTCATGGAAAATTTGAAAGCGGGGAGAGCAATATGAAAAGCAAGTGGATACCGGTAATTTTGGCAGCATTGGTACTGGCAGGCTGTGGATCTGATAGTACTGAACAAGTTAACAAAGAGGTAGACGGAGAGGTACAAGAAAGTTCAGCTAGTGCGAAAATGGATATTAGTAAATCCAATTTTTCAAAAATCTTTGCAGAGGGAACATATCCAGCTGATATTATGACGTTAGGATTAACAGCAGAATTGAGTGGGAAGATGGAAAAAATTACAGGAAAGATGCAGATGGCTATTGCTGAAAATGAAGTGTGGTACTCTGAAACTCTTGCAAGTTTGGAGGAGGGGGAAGCATTTCCTTATGACGAAAAGTTAGGATTAACGGAAGAAGAATACGAGTTTTTGCTCCAAGCTGATCAACATCTCCAATTTGGAAAAATTGGTGAAAGCGAGATTACCATTACGAGAGTGGATGAACAGCCTACTATTCTTAATCCATCATCTGCAATTGTCAAGGAGCTAACGATTAGCGAGGATGGGAACACCATTCAAAGTGATGTAGGTGAGCTGGCAAATGTTGAGGAAATAGTTGCTTCGGATCAGCAAACGATTACTGGAAGATGGAACGGTCATTTCTATCGGATAGGTGACGAAAATTCACAACAAGTAGTACAAATTTCAATTGGAAAATTTGAGGATAGTGATGAGAAAATTATGTATATTGAATTATTCGAACAAGGGCAAGAGCAACAATTTGAGTTTTTTGTATTTTAATAAAAAGTAAGGGATTAGAAGGGAGTGGGTAGGGATGACGCAATCAGGTTCAGATGAAATGCAGACAAAAGGAAGTGACCAAAGAAGTTATGTAGTTGCTGGTGCAACGCTTTCTTGTTCCCAAGGTGACCAAACGAGTATTTTAGTGATGCCTTTAAGTCATGGTGTATATACGAAGAACAAGGCTCAAATGAACATTATGGATTTTAAGCCTTATACCAATATTCAGCCGTTTGGTTTATGTCAAACACTTGCAAATCCAGCCGTAGCCGCAGCAACAGCAGCGAATAATGGCATTCTCACACCAGTACCTTGTACACCTGTCGTGACAATGCCCTGGATAAACGGAAAAGATGATCAATTGATAGAAAAGTCTCCCGCACTTATCAATATATGCATCAATATGTGCCTTTATAGTGGGACAATCAAAGTCGAGGATGATGGTCAGGAATAGACCTCATCACCTAAAGAAAGAAGGGAATTCATGTGAAGACGTATGAGGAAGCAATTGGGTACGGCGAGCTTGAACTCGTATCCCCTTATGATGTCCAAACGTTGCATGATATCAGCCTGATTCATACCGTCAATGACCATGCAAGGTTGTCGATTACGGGGATAATCCCCGAGGACAAGAAAGATCGTTGTATGCAAACTGCGAGTAGTTCTGATCGAATCGAGCTCTATCAAACAAAGGATGGACAGCGCGTTCAACCTCTTTTTAAAGGGCAACTAACAGAAATGGCCATTCGAACAGTGAGGGGGATTTATCAAATCGAGCTAGAGGCGATATCGTCTACATTTCGCTTAGATTGTAAGAAGATTGCTCGCTCTTTCCAAAATGATAAAATGACGTATAGGGAAATGCTCAACCAAGTGCTTGCCAATTATTCAGGTGCGGACGTCATTGATGTTGCTTCCAAGGGTACACCGCTCAAGCAATTTATATTACAATATAAGGAGACAGACTGGCAGTTTTTGAAGCGCATGGCGTCTCATTTTCGGACTGTACTCGTGCCAGCAGTAGATGCTGATACGCCGAAGTTGTGGTTTGGTCTACCCGAAGGACGTGCTGAGGAGCTACCGGATGATTGGTATACGATTACGAAGGATCGCTCCGTCTATTTACATACTGTGCATAATGATTTAGAACACCCGATGGAAGAAAAAGATGGCGTGACGTATGTAATCGAAGCGAAAAAGCCGCTGTTAGTAGGGGACCGTGTACGTATACAAAACAAGGAGCTCATTGTAGCTAAAACAATGGCTTGTATGAAGCAGGGCGTTCTTACCTATGAATATCATTTAGTGACAGAGGCTGGCATTCGTCAAGGCAGATTAAGTGTACCTTTACTGCCAGGCGCATCCCTTGATGGTAAAGTGCTAGAGGTCAAGCAAGACAAAGTAAGTCTCCATCTTGCCATCGATGAAAGCCAAAAGAAGGAAGAAGCCACTTGGTTCCCACTCGCGACTTTGTATACAGCA
>NZ_LMBZ01000001.1:328414-328887 GCF_001439635.1 Solibacillus cecembensis
GGAGGAGATACGAATCCGAAAACCGCCGACCCAAAAACGGCCTATTGGGGCACATCTCGCGGTAAAGAATTCAAGTTCGATCCCCAATCGGTAGTTGTAACCGCCAAGGAAGGGGCGACCTTCCTTCAACTCCATGAAGAGACGGGCATTGAAGTACACAGCAATCACTCAATCGTCCTTAAAGCCAATGACGACATCACGTTCTCAGGAAAAACGATCGCCATGAGCGCGGGCGAATCCCTCCGATTTACGTGTGGAATGAGCAGTCTCGTCCTTGATGGCATCACGGATATCCAAGGTCAAATTGTAGAAATGGACGGCTCTATAAAAGCCCCTGTTTCCATTTCGACATCCTCTGAAGACGACGATGATGATAATGATGACGACTTCGAACAAGGCCTTGACGTTATAGGCATGATCCCTCTCGCAGGGGGTGGTGCTTANATGGCGAAGAAGGGAAAAAGTAAAGGATT
>NZ_LMBZ01000001.1:328895-333204 GCF_001439635.1 Solibacillus cecembensis
TTTAGGAAAGGCAGCCAGTTTTCTAGGAAGTATCCCAAGTGTCGGAGATGTAGCGAAGAAAGCAAAGAAAGCGGTCAAATCCACAGCGAAAAAGGCAGGAAATGCAGCGAAGGCAACAGCCAAAAAAGCTAAAACTGTTGCCAAGTCAACGGCGAAAAAAGCTAAAAAGGCGGTCAAATCCACAGCCAAAAAAGCTAAAAAAGCAGCGAGTTCCGCCAAAAAGAAAGTCAAGAAGAAAGCAAAACAGGCGAAGAAAAAGCTCGGCAAAGTGTATACGAAAGCCCGGAAGACCGCGAACAACCTGTCTAAAAGCAAACTAGTTAAGAATGTAAAAAAAGAGATAAAGCAGGTTGTAGCCACAGGTAAGCAGATACAAAAGAAAGTAGAAACCACCTACAAACAGGCAAAGAAAGAAGTAAAGGAAGCTAAAGAACAGTTTAAAAAAGATATACTTGCTTTAAAACCAGCAAAGACCAAAAATTCACCTCCTGCTAAAACGTATTCGGTACATGATGGCGAACCCATGACAACTTTAAAGGACATGCAACGAGTATTGGGTGGAGGAAACCGAAAGTATGAGGGAACTAGAAAAGCTACAGCGGCAGAACAATTTTTATATAGTTTGTTTGTTGAAGATTTTGTAACATTGGTTGACCCTAAAGCAACTGCGGGAGAGAAAACACTTGCTGGACTTTCCATGGTACCAATATTTAAGCCATTGAAAGCAGTAGATGCAGCTAAAGATACAGCAAAGGCCTATGATAAAGCACAGGTTATAGAAAATGTAAATAAAAGCAAAAAAGCAAGAGAAAGCTCAAATTTCAATAAATATCTAATTAAAGAAAAAGAAGTTATAGAAAACATAAAAAATTCGACAAAGAAAGTGGAGGTCAAGGAGCAAGATTCCAAACAATTTACAGAGTATGTTAAGAATCTTGATAAGGGTACGGGTAAATATACTGGAGGAAGAATACAGAAAGAATTAGATGATTTAGCAGGAGATCCATCACATGGAGGAAGAATTAAAGACCAAGGAATAAAAGAAAGAGAGATTGGATTAGATTTAGAAAGCCAAGGTAAACTAGGAAGAATTTTAAGAGATCAAAAAGCTGATAAAGGTGCTGAATTTATTGATGTCACTACAGGACAAAAATGGGATGTGAAAAGTTTTGTTTCTTATCCTAATGGTCATACATCACCAAAAAAAGGAGCTTTTACAGCTGAAAAATCTATGAGAAAAATAAACGAAGAATTTGATCGAGGACATAATGTAATTATAGATACAAGAGATCTAACTTCAGAACATGTTGATCAATTAAAGAAAGCAATAAAAGATGCAGGAACTTCAGACAAAGTAATTTGGTATCCATAAAGGAGTTGCTAATAGTTGAAAATATTTAACCACGTAGAGATAATAGAACGTATAAAATTACATCGAATTTGGATTGAATCTATAGGGGAGCAAGGGGAAAAGCTAAGCGTTGATGAAATAGATTTTCGAGGCTTCGATTTAACAGGATATCCTTTAAACCAAGCATTTCTGACAGAGTGTAAATTTGACGGGATGAATCTATGTAATATGGACATGTCCTCATCATTGTTGTGTTCATCTACATTTAAAAATACAAATTTAGTAAATGCTGATTTTTATAAAGCAGATTTATCTTACGCAGATTTTTCAGATGCAAATGTCCAAAATGTAAGATTTGCTAAAACAGATTGTTCTGAAGCAATTTTTTTAAAAGCCAATCTAGAGAATTCAAAGCTAATTTCTTGTTCTTTATATCTTACTGATTTTCAAAATGCAAATTTAAAAAATGTAGACATTAGCTTATCTTCATTTGAAGAGACTTTTCTAAAAGGGACAACATTGACAGGTATTAAAGGTTTAGAAGAGGCGTTTATTAAAAGTATCAATATCGGTACTCTAGAAAATCCAATGATTTTGTTGGGGGAAAAAGCTAGAGAGTGGATACAAAATAAAAGTTTAAATATAAAGTCTTGTAGTGAAGGAGATATTTAATTTTTAAGTAATTATCTTCAATCGATATGAAGCATTTTCCTTAAACGTATGGAGAAGACCGTTTAGATTATCATGCTGCAATGATAGTTTCCGAAGAATAAAAACAAGTAACCAATAGTACCTGAAAGAGCAAGCAATCATATTAGATATGGTTGCTTTTTCATGCGCGTCCAACATGGAAGAAAAAGATAGCGTGACGTATGTCATCGAAGCGAAAAAGCCGCTGTTAGTATGGGACCGTGTACGTATACAAAACAAGGAGCTCATTGTGGACAAAACAATGACTTGTATGAAGCAGGGCGTTCTCACCTACGAGTACCATTTATTGACGGAAGCTGGCATTCGTCAAGACAGACTGAATGCACCGTTACTGCCAGGCGCATCCCTTGATGGTAAAGTGTATACGAAAGCTCGGAAGACCGCGAACAACCTGTCCAAAAGTAAAATGGTCAAACAGGTCTAGCAAGTGGCGAAGAAAGCTGTACTGGCAACCAAACAAGCGGTAAAGAAAACAACAACGACGGTAAAAACGGCGACAAAGAAAGTTGTTAAAGAAGTCAAAAGTACAGTGAACCAAGCCATAGCCTTTACAAAATCAGGGGAAGCTAAACAAACGTTATCTATTATCGTAGACTTTATTCCATTTATCGGTAATGGGAAAGCAGCCTTTGAATCGGCATATGGATATAATCCAATTACAAAAGAAGAATTCAGTACAGTGGATCGAGCAATAGGTGTTGCGGGTATTGTATTTGGTGGACTTGGTAAAGTAGTAGGAAAAGGCGGAGGAGTCACAATCGATGCCGTGATCGATGCCGTCTCCACAGACAAAAAAATAACGAATGTAGCAGTTGAAACATCAAAGAAAAATAAAAAGACAGAGAATGAAAATACTAAGGGTACGGGTGAATATACTAAGGTTGGTGGACATCATGTTCACGCGAAAGCAGCCTTTAAGGAAAATGTAAATTATGACCCGAAAAAAGGATTTAGTATAAGCCAAAGTTTTATGAAGGACAATGGTCTTAATCATCAACAAATGACAAATAAGCAAAGAGAATTATTTAAAGAACTTAATGAAAGTGGAAGACCTAACACTCTACAAGAACATACTCGAATTGGAGTAGAAGCACTAGTAGCGGGTGGAGCAACACGTCAAGAAGCTAGGGATTTAGTAGCGTCGTCGCTCAAAAACTTACGTCAACAAGGTGTCAAAGAGCCTAGTAATATACCTTGGTATAAATAAGGAGTAGATTAAATTGAGTGATAATAAACAAGCATTAGATTTATTCGGTAAAGTTCTAATGGAAAGAATAAGAGATGAAGCTATTGACGATTGGGAAAGAATATTACAAGGTAAGATGAGGGATAATGAATCAAAAAAGATATTTGATGAATTAAGGTCATTTAGCCCTGAGCAAGTTCAGTTTATTATTAATTTATTTCCTAAAATAGTTGATACAACATTACATCATCTTTTATGGACGTTAGAACAAGAAGATGTAAATGTATTGGTTAAAGTAGAAGAGAATAATTTTTTAAATATTAGAGAAATTAGTGATGGTCTAGCAGGTGAATTATACACAGAAGATGGGTGGGTTTCACGATTTAGTAAAAAATTATAGTTTAGAAAAACCTTGATTGGCTATATGCCTTTCAAGGTTTTTGTGAGTGCGCCCGGCATGTGCATGAACTTTAGAGTGTAAGTCCCGAACCCCGAAGATACACGGCAGAGGGGCATAGCGGGTTTTATTGTCCACCTGAGATTGATGATACCGTGCAGCTTGCCTTTCCGAATCATCGGGAGGAAACAGCGATTGTCCGCCGCAGTATCCGAAAAAGCGGCAATACGAATCCAAAAACAGCCGACCCGAAAACTGCTTACTGGGGCACCCCCCGTGGCAAAGAATTCAAGCTCGATCCCCAATCGGTAGTTGTGACCGCCAAGGAAGGGGCGACCTTCCTTCAACTTCATGAAGAAACGGGCGTTGAAGTACACAGTAACCACCCAATCGTCTTAAAAGCGAATGACGACATCACGTTCTCGGGCAAAACAATCGCCATGAGCGCGGGAGAATCCCTCCGATTCACGTGTGGATCCAGCAGCCTCGTACTCGATGGCATCACGGATATCCAAGGGCAAATCGTAGAAATGGAAGGTTCCATCAAAGCACCCGTTTCCATCTCGACATCCTCTGAAGACGACGATGATGATGATAATGATGACGACTTCGAACAAGGCCTTGACGTTATAGGCATGATCCCTCTCGCAGGGGGTGGTGCTTA
>NZ_LMBZ01000001.1:333213-339971 GCF_001439635.1 Solibacillus cecembensis
CTTAGGTAAGGCAGCCAGTTTTCTCGGCAGTATCCCAAGTGTTGGAGATGTAGCGAAGAAAGCAAAGAAAGCGGTCAAATCCACAGCGAAAAAGGCAGGAAATGCAGCGAAGTCGACAGCCAAAAAAGCCAAAAGTGTCGCCAAGTCAACGGCAAAAAAAGCAAAAAAGGCAGTCAAATCGACAGCGAAAAAAGCCAAAAAAGCAGCAAGTTCCGCCAAAAAGAAAATTAAAAAGAAAGCAAAACAGGCGAAGAAAAAGCTCGGCAAAGTGTATACGAAAGCTCGGAAGACCGCGAACAACCTGTCTAAAAGCAAAATGGTCAAACAGGTCAAACAAGTGGCGAAGAAAGCTGTACTTGCAACGAAAAAAGCCGTTCAAAAGACGAAGAAAGCAGTCAAAAAAGCTGGTAAGCAGGTAAAAGCAGCGGTTAAAGACACGAAAAAGGTCATGACAAAAGTGGCGGGGAAAGTTGCTCACACCTATACTGCCTTTAAAGAAGGGGGCTATAAGAGTGCTGCCTCGGCAATTTTGGACTTTGTTCCGATAGTCGGCAATATAAAAGCAGGAATTGAGATTGCCACCGGAAAAGAAATGTTCACAAATCGCAAGCTAGAAACCTGGGAACGAGGCGTAGGAGTTGCGGCTGTATTTGGTGGAGGTTTAGTCAAAGGAGCTGTACGTGGCAGTAGACTTGCATCTGGCATCGTCGCTGGCAGCAAGAATACACCAAAAAATACCGAACTGGCTAAAAAGCAGATAGAGAATAAGGGTACGGGTAATGGCAGTAAAAAAACTAATGTGGCTGACTTTGATGCGAAAACAGCTACAAATAAACAAAAGGGTAATTTTGGAGAAATAAAATCATTTGATAACCTATTAAACAATGAAAGTTTAAAAGAAGCTGGATATGACTTAAAGCCAATAGGTAGGGGTGCGCCATCAAGCATAAATGATAAAATAGTAAAAGGGATTGACGGATTATACGAAAATGCGAATAAGAATTCAAATATCAAATATGTTATTGATGAGGCAAAGTTTGGCGGTTCACAATTAAGTAAGACGCCTAAAGATGGACCACAAATGTCTGATAATTGGTTGAAAGGCATAAACACTGAAAAGAGTAGAATTTTGAAAGCTGTGGATGGAGATGAAGAATTAGCACGTAAGATTACGAAAGCATTAGATAATAAAGAAGTAGAAAGAGTATTATCAAAAGTCGATAGTAATGGAAATGTAAAAACATTTAGGCTAGATGCAGAGGGTAAAAGCATCGGTGAATGGCCTTAACCCACAAAGTAAGGAGGAATCGAATAATAGTGAGAAATCATTTATGTATAGAAGAAAAATGTAGGAAAAGTATAGAACTTCATCAAAGATTTATTGCAGAGGATAGGGAAGAAATCAAAGGTTTAGAAGAGGATGAAAAAAATGGAATACAAAGAAAATCCAAAGACAATAAAAGTCGTATAGAAGATACTTATTTATTAATTTTCAAATATGAACTGGATGATATCCGAGCAAAATATTCTTTAGGAGATGACATAAGTACAATAGAAGAAGATTATCATAATGCCATATATGACTTAGAGCAGACAGGGACTAGGGAGGTTGGTTATTTAAGTTTGCTGTGGACAATCTCCTTAGGAATCCTACTAGAAACAGATAAAAAGAATATTGAAAGATTAAGTAAGGTAGTTGAGAAAAAGGAAATAAATGATGCAGTAATTGATTTTTTACTATGTGCTAGTGATATCGGTTATACAAAAATCAGTAATGAGTATTATAAAGAAAATCCATACGCAAAAACAAGGGGAATTATAGATTTTGCGCAAACGGATAAGAGAGAAGCATCTAAAAGGTTACAAACGTATATGGAGAAAGAATGGTTTAAAGGTCATTATGATTATGAATGGAAGAATTCACATAAAGAGCCTGGATATGTAGGGTATTGGAGCTTTGAAACGGCTGCACTAGCAAAGATTCTTGCGCTGGATGATACAAGCCTAGTAAATAACAATCATTATCCATATGATTTGGCGCATTACAAAAATTCAATGAAATTCAAGCCAATTTCTCTAAGTGACTACGACAATAAACAAGAGATTGAGGAGCTTGTTATAATAGAAGGAATTGAAAATAATCCGGCATTGGAAAAGGTGATTCCACCTAGATGGCACGCATTTATCAATGAATTGATCCAAGATTATAACGAGCTGGATAATCGTAGTTTTTATGAAAAATACAAAAAAACGATAGGATTAGGGCAAATTTGGTTCTTGTTAGAAGAATACGAAGAAGAAAATGAAGGGAAAAATCTCTTAGGAAGTTTAATTGTTTTTGCGATGGTTGAAAAAGGCTGCATACTGCAATTGGATTATAAAGATGATTTGGAAGATTACGATTCATATTTAAAAAATTATTGGGATATAGAAACGAAATTGGTTCAATTTATATTAGATAATGATCAGAATTATTACGCATTGATACCAATGGATGTAGATATTAGTAATATGTACGAAGTTCCCCTTCAAGATGTAAATTAAATGAATGAAAAAATGGCGGTAGTTGGGTAATCTGACTGCCGCTATTTTTTTTAAGAAGCTTGGTTTTATACCTATGGGTACGGATCACCTGATAGATGATGATTTCACCAAAATGTATAAGGGCGTTTAAGAAAAATAGAAAGGGTAATAAAAATAACCTATTATTGATGAACTTGAAATTATATTCAAGCTCATTTTTATAGTTTAGACGTTACGCAGTGTTGAATAAACCATTTGTTAATAATAGAATAGTAATAACTCTTGAAAACGCTTTATATGGAAGGTACTATTGATTTGTGGTAAATATACCTATTGTGTACAAATTTACCTATTCTCATTTCGCCATCCACTGGAGACGATGATGATGACTTCGAACAAGGTATACATATGATAGGTATGATTTCCTAGCAGGAGGTGGTGCTTAATGGCGAAGAAAGGGAAAGGCAAAGGATTTTTAGGCAAGGCATCTAGTTACCTCGGCAGTATCCCAAGTGTCGCGAATGTAGCAAAGAAAGCGGCCAAATCCACAATGATAGAATCAAAAGCTTCAGACTCTGCGAATTTTATCTATTCCGATAAACAAAAGCTCGGTGGTGAGGAGTACTTTACGAAAATGCTTAATAGTAATGACTCAAGATATTCTGATTTTAAAGAGAAATTCGATGAAATAAAAGAAGAAAATCCAGGATTAGAATTTGATTTTATAAGGGTAGAAACAGATATTAAAATTACGAAAACAGGATTTGGCGTAGAGGAATTAAAAGTTAAGGATTGGAATAAAAAACTTGATTAATAGAGGTGAACATATTGTTAAATACTAAAAAACTACAATTATCATATAAAAGATATTCTAAAAACTTTGTTGAGGGAATAAAGTTTGAGGATGTAGAAAAAAGGTATTCAGGTAGCCAAAGTAAGATTTCACAAATAGTAGAATTTAATGATGTTGAAAAGGATCATATTCTTTTAATAAGATTAGATTCAATCGAATCGTATAATCTTTCTAAATGGAAGAGGGATGTTCTTGTAAATCATGGAGAAAATTCAGATGAATTAAAAAAGATAATGATGGTTATATTTCATCAATGTATGGCACAAAATCTTTATAAAAGTAGATATCCCAAAATGATTATCGAATATACTTTTGAAGACGCGATTATGACCTTAATCCATTTCACAATGTTTGGATGGGAAAAGGAAGAGAAAATATTATTTAATTTTATTGTAGATCATTTTGATAGCCGGTGGATGAAGGCAAATGATTGGAACAAACATACATGGTTTTTATTAGAGCTTTATTTGCAGTTCCGGAATAAAACCATTTTTGGAACAAACCAAAACCTTCATACAGCTGTGAGAGAACAATTTCAAAAAATGGATTTAGAATTTGGTTTAATACCGGAAGAATTAGATGTTTATACGGAAGTATTAAAACATTGGGAAACACCTCAGCTAGATGAAATCAAAACTTTCATTGATAAAATGTCAGTGTACCATTCTATTTTAGCTTCTGAGCTAGGAGAGTCTCTTGAATTTGGGGATTTTGGCTATGGATTTTACCCCTATGAAATTTTATTTTTACTTTTCGCAAGGAAACAACGTGGATTACCTGTTCCAAAAGAATTCGAGGATTTTTTAATGAATACACCTGAAGCGAAAATGAAAATTAATGATCCAGAACCATATCCTGAATGGGATCCTCTTTTAAAACTTATAGATGGTTTCTATAGGAAGAATTATCCGGATTATATTCCGAATCAATATGGAGAACTTTTTCAAAACTAAAATAGCTTTTATGAAAGGGAAACAAAATGCAATTTCAAGAAATCATATCAATCATTTTTAATGAGACGGAACATTTGGAGAACGCCAAGGAAGATTTAGACAAAGTAATAGATCCCCTTGCATGGATTTTAGAATATGGGATGGCAACTAAAAGGTTTCTTTTTCTTGATTATAAAGGAGAAGAAAACTATGAGATTGTGAATTATATTTTAGATTACGAGTTTAAGCATAAGGTAGAGCTCGCTTCACAAGAAGAACTTGAACAGCTTGGTGAATTCGAATATGATTTTTTACCCGACAAGATTAAAGAGGTAAACAAAATTATTTCATCAAAAGGATATGGTTTATTTTCTTATCCAACTACTGGTGATTATTATGCATTATTCATTTCGGAATTAGTAAATCAAACAAAACTATTACAGGTTGAATTACTTGAAACTGAAAACATCCCTCAGAGTGATAAATATATACAATTGCATAATTAAATTCATTATTTCATCCGAATAAAATTATTTTTAATAAACGGGTGTTATCTTATTAGAAATTAGTTTAAGAAGTCGTTCAATTCGACCGGATTAAGAATACTAACTCCAAGGGTTCGTTTTGGAATTTCTAGTTATAATAAAAAGAACATTGGGAGAGCGATACAATACTCTGGCATGTGATAATTTTAAAAGACTAATTTAGCCCAATCTATTGAATGCAACAATTAAATTTTTGATTAACAGCCAGTTAACGGTTCATCCCGATTACTGGCTGTTTTATTTACTCATCTTCCTAAAAATACATCAAGAGGCGGGCATAGAAGTACACAGCAACCATCCAATCGTTTTAACAGCCAGTGAGGACATCACGTTCTCAGGGAAAACAATCGCCATGAGTGCAGGCGAATCCCTCTGATTTACGTGCGGAACGAGTAGTCTCATACTCGATGTGATTACCGATATTCAAGGGCAAATCGTAGAAATGGACGGCTCCATAAAAGCACCCGTTTCCATCTCGACATCCTCTGAAGACGATGAGGATGACTTCGAACAAGGCCTCGACGTCATAGGCATGATTCCTCTTGCAGGGGGTGGTGCTTAATGGCGAAGAAAGGAAAAAGCAAAGGATTCTTAGGCAAGGCAGCTAGTTTTCTTGGCAGTATCCCAAGTGTCTGAGATGTAGCGAAGAAAGCAAAGAAAGCGGTCAAATCAACAGGGAAAAAGGCAGGAAATGCCGCGAAGGCGACAGCCAAAAAAAACGGAAATGGCGGTTAAATTGGATTTATGTTTAAATGCTGTCTCCACTGTTCGTATTTACTAGATGGATTTGAAGTGATATCGGAGGTATCTAAAGTTGGAAAATAATATATTAAGCAAAGAATACGTTATGAAAAATGGTATGATATTTGGAGGGAATTTTGGATATGGAGGAGATGATTATGATTCCTTTATAGTGGAATATGATCGAAATAATAATGAACAACTTTTTACAGGTATAATTTATGACTGTCATGAAAATGGTAATTTAGCAAGCTACTATATGGTCAAAAATGGAGTTAAAGATGGAGAGATGGTTCATTTTTATCCGNAATGGACAAGTTAAAGAAATTAAACATATCGAAAAAAACACTTTAGAAGGTATACAAAAAGAGTTTTTTGAAAATNGGTATTTTAAATTTAGTTGAATATAGAGTTTTAGGTAGATTAGTGAGTTTTAAAAAATATGATATACAAGGCAACGTATTAGAAGAAGAGGGCAGATCGATAGAACCTTTTCTAACATATGTTGAAAAAACGGATGAATAATGAAAAACTGTTTAAAAGAGAACAAGAAAAATGGATATCTAAGATTTCATTAAAAAATAATTTTGAGTTAGAAGATATTCATTTGGTAGCTGGAATTGATATTGCATATTGGACAGAGGCAAAGTTAGATTATGGGGTTTGTTGTATTGTCGTAATAGATTATAATACAAAAAAAATTATAGAAGAAGTAGAATATTGGGGACAAATAGATGTACCATATATTTCAGGATATCTGGCTTTTAGGGAACTACCTCTAGTAATGGAAGCAGTGAAAAAGCTACAATGTGAACCAGACCTTTATATGTTTGATGGGAATGGCTATCTTCATTATAGGCATATGGGAATCGCAACACATGCTTCTTTTTATTTGAAGAAACCTACAATAGGTGTTGCAAAAAGTTATTTGAAGATAAAAGATACGGATTTCCAAATGCCTAAAAATGAAATGGGTGATTTTACTTATATAGAGGTTGATGGAGATGTTTATGGGGGGGTGATGAGAACGAGAAAGGATGTAAAACCCATTTTTATTTCTTGTGGTAACTGGATTGATTTGGAGACTTCAATAAAAATNAACGCTACATTTTGTAGAAAAAAATAGCCGATTACCAATTACGACGCGTTTTGCAGATTTAGCTA
>NZ_LMBZ01000001.1:339979-344552 GCF_001439635.1 Solibacillus cecembensis
CTCATGAGAGTAGAAGAAAATATACTCAATAGATTAATTTTAGTATCCATTTTACTATTAGTTGAGAAAATAGAGGTAGTATGAATAAAGATAGAAAATATATGAGCTTAAAGAACTTGATTGTCTATGACAGGCGACAAGTGCTTTTTTGCACGTTTAAATACGTAAGTTGAAAAGAATACGATTATTTAATTAGTGTACTAAGTATCAAATTTTATATAACTATTAGCATACAAGGGGAAGAACAGGCAATGGAAATAGAGGTTTAGATAGATAAGTTTGTTTTGATTATAAGGATGTACACATTCGATATTTTTATATGTTGATATGTTGGAGTGAAGAAAGATAGAGTGAAAATTAAGATTTATATTGGAAAATAAAGGTTCGGGCTAAATAGCAGATGGCACGAAAGGCGTTATTTATGCGGTCAGAGGCGACAGCTGGTAAATGGGTAAATAAAGGTGCCAAGGCAGCGAAGGGTATCAGTGAAGGTGTTCAAAACGCTAATAAAGGTCTAGTAGGCCGCGTGACCGGAAAAAGTCAACAAGCAAGTAGAGAACGTAAAAAAACAAGTACAATCAAAAGTAGCCGAAGTAAAACAGCAACTGCGTCAGCTGGGAGCACCGTCAATGGAGTTAGCAGGTGTGAAAGTCGGACGCATAGAGGCCATGGGAACTGTTGGGGAAAACACACCATCCTCGAGTCCGAAGCCATCTAATTCGCAACCACCACAAATTAAGGGTACGGATAAAGATAATAAAAGTGATATTAACATTGATAATTTCGATTTTGGGAAATATTTAAAAACCAACATTGGTGACGCGCCTAAAGGAATGAAAGATCACCAAGCACATCATATTTTATTTAAGAAAGGCCTTGGGAAATCTCAAAAAGAGCTTGTTAAGGAAGGACAAAAAATATTAAGAGAGTATGACATAGACCCCATTTTTGGTGTTGAAAATTTGACTTGGGCACCAAATAGAGTTAAAGGTCAACCTGGTATTGATGCACTTAAAAATGTAGTAGATAATATTAAACAAGTAAAGAATAATGACGGTGACCGGGATGATATGGTTAAAACGCTTGAAAAACTCGGTAAAGAAGCCGCAAGGAGACAGTGATAATATGGAACATAACGAAATGGTTAAAATGATAGCTAAAGAAATTCGTACAGCTATCAAGCAAGATAATATTGAAAGGATAGTCGATTTAATTGGGTCAGATATGGAACTCTTGAATTTGGTGATGGAACCATTTGGAACTTGGCTTCATGTTGCTGTAACACATGGGAAGCTTGAAATAGTCAAAAGACTTATAGACTTGGGTGCTGATATAAATGGATATGGTGGTGTTTATGGCGGTGGGTCACTTAACGAAGCAGCTTCGGAAGGATACCTTGAAATAGTTAGTTATTTATTGTCAAGTGGAGCTGAAATGGATGTGAGTGACCCAGTTAGAAACCCTTTGTTTGCTGCGATTCAGGGGGGACATATAGATATTGTTAAATTATTAGTAGAAAACGGAATTGATACTCGTGTTAAATACACGGGAGCTTCTATGAAAAATATGGATGCATTAGCATTTGCACGTGAACAAGGGCAAGAAGAAATAGCAAATCTATTGGATTCTGGTAATAAGGAAGAGATTAAAGATACTACGCAAAATAAAACAACTGAAATTTTAGATTATATAACAGAACAATTTGGACCTATTCATCATACAATCAGTGAAATTATACCTGGAAGTAAGGTGGCGGTTGATATTCAAATAATAATGCCAACGAAAGAACATGATTTTATCACTCTTGTGACTACAGGGATGAGTGATATTGCAATGGATGAAACAGAAGAAAGTACAGGCTTTAGGTATGCAGAATTAGTAATTAAATTACCTGAAAATTGGTCAATAAGTAAAGGTGATATGGCGAACAACGATTATTTTTGGCCATTAAAGTGGCTGAGAATGGTCGCTCATATCCCCCATTCATATGATGGATGGTTAGAAGCAGGGGTCACTCTTCCAAATGGGGAACCTCCAATGCCATTCGCTTCTAATACAGCATTATCATGTGTTTTGTTAAGGGAATCTGAAGGAATGGGGAGTTTTATAGGTTCGGAAAATAGAGTAATCGACTTTTATACTTTATTACCGATTTATGAAGAAGAAAGAATGATTGCTTTACAAAAGGGACATGATTATTTAGTAGAAAAACTCGATGAATTTGATATATCAAATGTACTTGATATAAAAAGGCAAAACATTGGTTTGATAGGGTAGACAATAGCATTTTCAATAACATGTTTTATATGAAAATCATTTTGCCAGTATTCATTAATCTTGGATGCTGGTTTTATTTTATGAAGGGCTAAAAATACCTAAAATATATAATGGGGTTAGTCTGATATAATACCAAAATAATCGTAAATTTTTACCGCTTACTAAACACTTGCTTATTTTATAGGGGTATCGAGTTACTATATTTGCAGTCGAGTAGAATCAAGTGTGTTCCCACCTAGCGATTGATGATGTTTAAAAGAAGGAGAATTTGAATGAAGCCTGATTTATTTTCTATTATCATGTATCCTACTGTATCTTTAAATACAGAGGAAACATTAGGACGTCTTCTAGATGTATTTGAATCGTACGAAAAATTTGCTCCTACGCATTGGGGCAACAGTGAAATGGTAAAGGTACCATATAATCGTGATGAAATTTTCGGAAAAGTATTGAAAGAGGGTAAGGTATCTGAAATCTATCTTCATCGTGATAAGACTGTGAAATACTCAGGGAGTTTTGATATCAACTGGAGTCATCGCTCATTTTTGAAATTTGATTTTCATAAGTCTATGCCCCAAAAAATGTGGTCAATTTTTTTGGAGCTTTCAAATGAAATCGCAGAAGTTGTGAAACCGAGTTTTGGTGTGACACATGTTTTTTTGCCAACAGCCTACCCGTGGAATATTGAAAGAGAACGTCTAAACATGTGGATGGATATATGTTCTTATCCAGTACCAGTTAGGTTTCTTCCAAACGGTCCATTAGGCATAGGTTCAAGAACGTATATGAGTAGTCATGTTTTAGAGATGTTTGGTAAAGAATTTATGATGAAAAGCCCTGGGGTTGTATCAGAATTAGCCTGGGGAGGAATTAGTTTAGATATAGCGAATGAACCATTTGCAGTAGACAATGAAAGTTTACTTGATGGTTGGTTAAATATAATGAAATATTTGGGTTCAGCTCAAGTCATGGCTATACCTAGTTTTGACGAGGATCGAATGGGTGTATCATTTTCCCCTAATAAAGCCTGGATAAAGTATTTAATAGAATAACACAGGAGGATAGGTGATAGTAATTAAAATGAATGAAAAGAATAAGGATAGAATAATGGGGATTATATGTCAATCTCACTTGAACCATGAGGTTATTGAAAACTTGGAAATAAATAATGTAGACCTTTCTTTTTCAGACCTATCAGAAATGATGGCGGATAGTATGGAGGCTAATGGTGTGATACTAAGAGCCTCAACATTAATCGGAGGATCATTCCTCGATTGCAATTTTGAATCCGCAGACTTTAGAAATTGTAATTTAGAAGGTGCTGATAGTGTAGATTGTATTTTTAGCGGAGCGAATTTCTATCAAGCAAATATGCAATATGCCAAGATTAGTGTAAGTATGTGTATAGCAACATGTTTTGATGAAGTAGATTTTTCTTCTGGAGAGCTAATGGGCTCCTCTTTTAATCAAGCAACATTTCGACTTGCTAATTTATATGAAGTTGATGCTAATCAAGTTACTTTTTCTGAAGTAGATTTTGAATCCGCCAATTTAGCTGGCGGAAATTTTAAAGGAGCAGTATTTATTAATGCAAATTTAACTGAAATAAAAGCTATAAAAACAGACTTCGCAAATTGTGATTTTACTGGTGCAAATTTCACGAATGGCATTTTTAAAGGAGCAGATTTTACTGGTGCTAAACTTGAAAATGTAGTTTGGAAGGGAGCGAACGTGGAGGGTGCGAAATTTGATGAAAATGTAAAAGAACAAGTTTTACAAAAGTTGTAGGACAGTTTAAATCATTTAATTTGGGACTTTTGAAAATACAATTAAATGAAATTTATATTAAAAAGGCTTGTTCCAACTTAAATGCTGTAATGGAATGGGCCTTTTTAAATGTCTTTTTATTAGATATAAGCGGTTTATAAAATTTAGAGTTTACAAAATAAGTTGATGTCGCGTAAACATTAGTTATCCTACTTTGAATGGATATGTATAACTCTAAAAAATAGTTGTCATTTATTATAGAAGCATTTCTCTTGCAAAAATTTAAAAGATTATAGAGAAATATTGGACCATAGTTTAGAAATTGGTCATTCTCACCTACGAGTACCATTTAGTGACAGAGGCTGGCATTCGTCAAGGCAGACTAAGTGTACCTTTACTGCCAGGCGCATCCCTTGATGGTAAAGTGCTAGAGGTCAAGCAAGACAAAGTACGTCTCCATCTTGCCATCGATGAAAGCCAAAAGAAGGAAGAAGCCACTTGGTTCCCACTCGCGACTTTGTATACAGCA
>NZ_LMBZ01000001.1:344610-349054 GCF_001439635.1 Solibacillus cecembensis
AGTGGCGACACGAATCCGAAAACTGCTGACCCGAAAACGGCATACTGGGGCACACCCCGTGGCAAAGAATTCAAGCTCGACCCACAATCCGTAGTCGTGACCGCCAAGGAAGGAGCGACCTTCCTTAAACTACATCAAGAATAGGGTATTGGAGTCCACAGTAACCACCCAATTGTTTTAAAAGCAAATGATGACATTACTTTTTCAGGGAAAACGATCGCCATGAGCGCGGGAGAATCCCTCCGATTTACGTGCGGAACGAGCAGTCTCGTACTCGATGGCATTACCGATATCCAAGGGCAAATTGTAGAAATGGAAGGTTCCATCAAAGCACCCGTTTCTATCTCGCCATCATCTGAAGACGATGAAGATGATGACGACTTCGAACAAGGCCTTGATGTCATGGGCATGATTCCACTCGCTGGGGGTGGTGCTTAATGGCGAAGAAAAAAAAGGATAAAGGCAAAGGGAAGGGATTTTTAGGCAAGGCAGCTAGTTTTCTTGGTAGTATCCCAAGTGTCGGAGATGTAGCGAAGAAGGGGAAAAAAGCAGCGAAGTCCACCGCTAAAAAGGCGGGAAAAGCAGTGAAATCCACCGCCAAAAAAGCGGGAAAAGCAGTGAAGTCAACGGCCAAAAAAGCCAAAAAAGCGGTCAAGACCACAGCGAAAAAAGCCAAAAAAGCAGCGAGTTCCGCCAAGAAGAAAGTCAAAAAGAAAGCAAAACAGGCGAAGAAAAAGCTCGGCAAAGTGTATACGAAAGCCCGTAAAACCGCGAACAATCTGTCTAAAAGCAAACTGATCAAACAGGTCAAGCAAGCGGCGAAAAAGGCTGTGCTTACAACGAAGAAAGCTGTTAAGAAAGCCGGCAAGCAGGTAAAGGCAGCCGTCAAAGACACGAAAAAGTTCATGACAAAGGTGGCAGGGAAAGTTGCTCACACCTATACTGCCTTTAAAGAAGGTGGCTATAAGAGTGCTGCCTCGGCAATTTTGGACTTTATTCCGGTAATTGGTAATATAAAAGCAGGAATTGAGATTGCCACCGGAAAAGAAATGTTTACAAAACGCAAGCTAGAAACCTGGGAACGTGGCGTAGGGGTTGCGGCAGTATTTGGCGGCGGTTTAGTTAAAGGAGCTGTACGAGGCGGTAAACTTGCATCTGGTATCGTCGCTGGCAGTAAAAACGCACCAAAAAATTCGACATCGGTAGCCGAGTCTTTAGATGGGAAAACGCCACAATCAAAACCGCCAAAAAATAACGAACCTGATAAAAAGCAGACAGAGACTAAGGGTACGGGTAAAGTATTCTCTGATGAGCCAACAACATGGACAGCAACTAGACCTAAAGGAACAAACAATCTTATACTGTATATCAACGAAATGATATTGATTGGGATTTTATTCGTGCTACTGGTGACAAAAGATTTATTGGTAAAACAAATGCCGAAGCAGTTGAAAAAGGACTTGCTCCTCAATTAAACGATGGAAGTTTTGCAACTTTACATCATTTAGGACAAGATTCAAGAGGACCTTTGGTTGAAGCAAGTACAAGGTATCATGGAGTTGGTAAATACGGTCAAGATATACTGCACAGTCAATTTGGTAGAAGTAAACCAAATCCTGAATTCCCAATTGATCGTTCCGGATTTGGTGTAGACACTCGTGAATATTGGAAACAGCGGGGAAAAAATAGATAAATTAATTTCAAGGAGGTTTTATCAATGTTAAATGTAGATGATATACGTGAGAGATATATTCAATTGTATCCTGAAGATGAGGTTGCGGAGAATATTCTGGGAAGAATTGAAGATATTCTTCAGCTAAATCTGCCTACAGATTTTCGGGATATAGCAAAATTTTATAGTGGTGGATTAATAGGGGGAATAAGTTGCTTTGCGTTTACGTATGAAGATATTACGCCAAACATTGTAGATGAAACACTTAGACTTAGAACTTCTATAAATTTGCCATCCAATTTTGTAGTATTGGCTGAACCACCCAACAGTTTGATTATTATGGATACTCAAAATACCCCATCTGTTATATGGTGTGATGCAACAGATACCGAAAGAATAGGCACAATGACTTTCATTTCACCACCGACTATATGGGAAACATTTTTTGATTTCTTTACCAAATTGGTTGAAGATGAAGAAGAGGAACAATTGGAAGAGTGAAAATCAAATAAAATTATATGTTTGACGAGAACTAACTTTCAAAACTTATTAGAAAATGATGAACTAAAGAAAGAATGTTCATAATTATTAAACGGATTACTTTATGTGATTTTGTATACAATCTTGAATTGTAAATCAGCTACTATACTTTGAACCCATTCTTGAAAAATCGGTAAAAAAGAGTCCATGAGGATCTTTTCTAGGTTCATGAATAGGAATTGAAGGGCAATGACAGTCTCATTTGTATCGTTTAGGCATGAAGACTAGTAAATAACAATCATTATCCATATGACTTGGCACATTACAAGAATTCAATGAAATTCAAGACAATTTCCCTAAGTGACTACGACAATGAACAAGAGATTGATGAGCTTCTTATAATAGAAGGAATTGAAAATAATCCGGCATTGGAAAAGGTGATTCCACCAAAGTGGCACGCATTTGTTAATGAATTGATACAAGATTATAACGAGCTGGATAATCGTAGTTTTTATGAAAAATACAAAAAAACGATTGGGTTAGGGCAAATTTGGTTCTTATTAAAGGAATATGAAGAAGAAAATGAGGGGGGAAATCTTTTAGGAAGTTTAATTGTTTTTGCAATGGTTGAAAAGGGCTGCATACTGCAATTGGATTATAAAGAAGATTTGGAAAATTACGATTCTAATATAAAAAAATTTTGGGATATAGAAACGAAATTGGTTCAATTTATATTAGATAATGATCAAAATTATTATGCTTTGGTACCATATGAGGTGGATATTAGCGCTATGTATGAAATTCCCCTTAAAGATGTAAAGTAAGTTTAATTGAAAGAATGATAAAATGGTGGTAGTTGGAAAATCTGACTGCCGCTATTTTTTTAGGTTTAAGGGTACGGGTGTACTCGAAGGCATTACCGATATTCAAGGTCAAATTGTAGAAATGGACGGCTCCATAAAAGCACTTGTTGCTATCTCGATATCCTCTGAAGAAGATGATGACTTCGAACAAGGCCTCGACGTTATGGGCATGATTTCTTTCGCAGGGGGTGGTACTTAATGGCGAAGAAAGCAAAGAAAGCGGTCAAGTTCATAGCGAAAAGGCAAGAAATGCAGCAAAGGCAACAGTAAAAAAAGCTGAAAGTGTCGCCAAGTCAACGGTGAAAAAAACGGAAAAGGCGGTTAAATTGGACTTATGTTTAAATACTGTCCACACTGTTCGTATTTACTAGATGGATTTGAAATGATATCGGAGGTATTTAAAGTTGGAAAATAATATATTAAGCAAAGAAAACGTTATGAAAAATGGTAAGAAATTTGGATGTGATTTTGGATATGGAGGAGATGATTACGATTCCTTTATAGTGGAATATGATCGGAATAATAATGAACAACTTTTTACAGGTATAATTTATGACTGTTATGAAAATGGTAATTTAGCAAGCTACTATATGGTCAAAAATGGAGTTAAAGATGGAGAGATGGTTCATTTTTATCCGNAATGGACAAGTTAAAGAAATTAAACATATCGAAAAAAACACTTTAGAAGGTATACAAAAAGAGTTTTTTGAAAATNAATATTTTAAAATTAGTTGAATATAGAGTTTTAGGTAGATTAGTGAGTTTCAAAAAATATGATATAGAAGGCAATGTATTAGAAGAAGAGGGTGGATCAATAGAACCATTTCTAACGTATGGTGAAAAAACGGATGAATAATGAAAAATTATTTAAAAAAGAACAAGAAAAATGGATTTCTAAAATTTCATTAAAAAATAATTTTCAATTAGCAGATATTCATTTGGTAGCTGGAATTGATATTGCATATTGGACAGAGGAAAAGTTAGATTATGGGGTTTGTTGTATTGTCATAATAGATTATAATACAAAACAAATTATAGAAGAAGTAGAATATTGGGGACAAATAGATGTACCATATATTTCAGGATATTTGGCTTTTAGGGAACTTCCTCTAGTAATGGAAGTAGTGAAAAAGCTACAATGTGAACCAGATCTTTATATGATTGATGGGAATGGCTATCTCCATTATAGGCATATGGGAATCGCAACACATGCTTCTTTTTATTTGAAGAAACCTACAATAGGTGTTGCAAAAAGTTATTTGAAGTTAAAAGATACCGATTTTCAAATGCCTAAAAATGAGATAGGAGATTTTACTTATATTGAGGTTGATGGAGAAGTATATGGGGCAGTAATGAGAACGAGAAAGGATGTAAAACCCATTTTTATTTCTTGTGGTAACTGGATTGATTTGGAGACTTCAATAAAAAT
>NZ_LMBZ01000001.1:349102-412137 GCF_001439635.1 Solibacillus cecembensis
ATCATGAGAGTAGAAAGAAATATACCCTATAGCTACATTTTGGCATCTAGTTTACTATTAGTTGAGATAATATGAAAATGACAAGGGAATAGGTTAAAACAAGCAGTAACGTTGGGTATGGTAGGGTGTAAGTGGTAGAGGTATCAAAAGCAGGTTTTTTTTTAGGTTACTCACATATTGACGATAAACCCAATAAAGAAGTGAAATTAATAATGGAATAAATATGTAGGTTTGGATTGTTAAATTGTATTTTTGTTAATAAGATTTGTTATATTTTTTGAACTGGCAGGAGAAATTAATCTTCCAGTTTTTTTATTTGTTAAGGAAACTATAGTCTTTCTGGCTGTGGATAATTTAAGGTGAAGTTGTCATCTAGGCTAAAATGCTACATCCTTGAGGTCGCTCTAATTCCACCAACAAAAGTGGAGGAAAGTTTATTTTTGCTTCGGACTCTCTACTGTTTGTCGGATGTGACCAAGTACTTTTTTGGATTTGTTCGTCCTTTCTTCATAACACACTTCAGGTATTAGACAGACCTTGGAATTCATGTGAAAACGTATGTGGAAGCAATTGGGTACAGTGAGCTGGAACTCGTATCACCTTATGATATTCAAACATAGCATGACATCAGCTTGATTCATACCGTCAATGACCATGCAAGGTTGTCGCTTACAGGGACAAACCCTGGGGGGGAAATCATTGTATGCAGCTTTCGAGTAGTTCCGATCGAATCGAGCTATAAGCGGTATCGTCTACATTTTGTTTAGATGGCCAAAAAATCACACGTTCTTTTCAATATGGTAAAATGGCGTATATAAAAAATACCTGTGATTAGCACACTCTTTTTCAAGTGTCCTAACTACAGGTACCATATTACGACATAAAGCCCTACATAATTATTTTCTTTTATTTATATACTCTTCTTGGAAAATACACATTCTTATAATATCACGATATTGTCCTTCAACAAAAAATTCATTTTTTAATTCTGCCTCAACTTGGAAACCAGCTTTTTTATATACGTGAATGGCTACCTCATTACTTTTAGCGACAATTAAGTAAAGCTTGTGCATGTTTAAAACAAGGAAGGCATAATCCATTGCTAAATTGGTTGCGATTTTTGCGTAGCCTTGCCCTTGAAACCTTGGATCAATAATAATTTGAAATTCAGTTCTACGATGAATATAGTCGATTTCAATTAACTCGACTAATCCGAGCATTTCCCCGTTCTTTTCCACAATGAATCGGCGTTCTCCCTGTGCATGAATATGCTTATCGTATAAATCTTGCAATTCAACAAACGCTTCGTAAGGCTCTTCAAACCAATAGGACATAACGAGTGCATTATTGTTGAGTGAATGGACAAATTTCAAATCTTCTCTTTCTAAAGGACGTAATCGAACTTTGTCGGTCATGTTTTAAACCTCCGCATTTTCCTAAGATGTATGAAATATTACTGTCATATTTAAAGATAACACAGAATATATCGGAAATTCTAATATCAAGTGCAAAAAGATGCATTGATTGATGTGCAAACTAGTGGAGTTAAGGTATTAAAATCAACGGTAGAGAAATCGAGACCAAAAAAATCGTAAATGCGAATAACACATTTACGATTTTTGGATACGTTTGTTTTTAGCTTTCGGATAGCCAATGAGGATGGCAATGACTCCGCAAACACCAACTAAAATGGAGTAATACGAATATTGCATGATTAAAATAGGAGAAATTCCGGCGACACTAGCAGCTGCTAAAAATTGTGCACCGTATGGAATCATACCTTGAACGGCGCATGAAAAAATGTCGAGGATGCTTGCTGATTTACGTGGCTCAATCTCGTATTGGTCAGCAATTTTTTTAGCTAATGGTCCAGCAACCATAATCGCAATCGTATTATTAGCTGTTGAAAGGTCGGTTAAACTAACTAAGCCGGCCATAGCAAATTGAGCATCCTTTTGTGACTTAATTTTCCGTGTTGCGATGTGCACGATAAAATCAATGCCACCATTATACTTAATGATCTCGACCATACCAGCAATTAATATCGCTAAAAACGCCATTTCAAACATATTGCTCATTCCGTCACCAATTGCGCCAATAAACGTCATCACCTCATAACTACCATCAATAAAGCCAATGATTCCAGCGAGGGCGATTCCACTTGCTAATACTGTAAAGACATTTACGCCAATTAAAGCAAAAATAATGACGAATAAATAAGGAATCATTTTGTACCATTCAAAGCTGGCGTGTGTTACTTCGGCTGTGGAATTCAGCGTCAAAAGGGCTAAAATAACACATGTGCCAATTGCTGCAGGTAACACGATGAAAAAGTTAACTTTAAATTTGTCCTTCATTTCCGCACCTTGTGAGCGTACAGATGCAATCGTTGTATCCGAAATAAATGATAAATTATCACCAAACATCGCGCCACCAATTACGGTAGCCATTAACAGCGGTAGTGAAAGATCCGTTTGTTCGCCAATACCTAAACCAATTGGGGCAAGGGCAACGATCGTTCCAACTGAAGTACCCATTGCTAATGAGATAAAACAGGCAATAACGAATAAGCCAATCACTAATAAGTTTTGTGGCAAAATAGATAGTGCAAAGTTTACGGTAGATTCAATCGCGCCCATTCCTTTTGCGGTTTCTGAAAATGCGCCAGCAAGTAAGAAAATAAGTACCATTAACATGATGTTCGAATGACCAGCGCCAGTCGTAAAGACTTCAATTTTTTTCGTCATCGTTTCTTTGCGGTTCATCAAAATAGCAACTGCGCTCGCAATGGAAATGGCAACGATTACGGGAAATGCATAAAAATCATTTAACACCATTCCTGAGCCGATAAACAAAATTAAAAATACTACAAATGGCAATAACGCCCATGGATTCCCTTTTTGCATTGTTTCCGTTCCTTTCCTTCAAGTTAATATACGAATAAAGGCCTCTTCTAAAACAATAAGAAGAGGCACCACATATGCGAGAGTGCATTTTATTTATCGAGAAAGTTTTGCTAGATGAGGAATGAAAAATCCTTCTTCAATTAGAAGGAAGTTTTTTATATGAAATAAACCTTACAATATAAGAAAATTCGCTTCAAGTCAATTTGTTTGTTATTTCCGAATAATATAAAAACGTTACCATTGAGCTTTATGTTTATTACTCCTCACATTATAGTGGAAAAAAAGAGCTAATAACTGAGTGGGACAAATTTACTGAAAGTTGGCACTATACAAAATGCCATATTTTGATTATCGTTAAATCATTACATACAAGGGGTGAGTAAAGTGCAAGCAATTCAAATTCGTAATTTTGGAACGGCTGAAAATTTACAAATGGCACAAGTCGTATTACCTGAAATTTCATCAACACAAGTACAGGTCAATGTCTATGCGGCTGGTGTTAATCCAAGTGATGTGTATACATCGACAGGAACGTATGCGATCAAACCAACGCTACCCTATACACCGGGCTTAGATGGTGCAGGAATTGTTGAACAGGTCGGAGCAGATGTAACCCATGTCAAAATCGGGGACCGCGTATTTATCGCGAGCCTGCCGAGTGGGGTGACTTCAGGGACGTTAGCAGAGGAAATTGTCTGTGATGCAGCATTCGTGTATCCATTGCCCGAGCATATTAGCTTTGAGCAAGGCGCGGCACTCGGAATTCCGGCACTAACTGCTTATCGAGCGGTTGTGCAAAAAGCAAAACTTACAACGGGTCAAACGATTTTCATTCATGGTGCAAGTGGTGCAGTTGGATTACAAGCCATTCAAATTGCAAAGGCAATCGGTGCAACGGTTATTGGCACAGCAAGTCGTGATGAAGGAAAGGCACTTGTGAAAGAAGCTGGTGCAGATTTTGTATTCGATCATCTGACAGAAGAAAATATGAGTGAAGTGCTTGCAGTTACAAATGATAAAGGACCAGATGTGATAATCGAGTTTTTAGCAAATGTTAATTTACAAACAGACTTACAACTTGTTGCCAAATATGGAGTAATAGTTGTTGTTGGGAATCGTGGGGAGATAACAATCAATCCGCGCCTCATCATGCAAAAAGAGTGCGATGTGCGTGGCATGGTACTGTTTAATACAACGAGCGAGGAGCATCAAGCATTAATTAAAGGGGTTGCGGCGTTACTAGAGTCAAAGCAGCTTCAGCCAGTTGTTGGCTATACGTATTCAATAGAGCATGCGGGAAATGCTTTTGATGCAGTAATCGAAGGGAAACATAACGGGAAAGTAGTCGTGCAAACGCGAACAGAATAGTTTTTTTACTTACCCCTAAAGGATAGATGCGAATTAGCCTATTCTTTAGGGGATTTTTATTAATAATGGCGGAAAAGCGATTAGTTACTAAAAAAAGAACAGGAACAACTAAAATGCAATTCATATGTGAAGTTTTATGGTGCACTTTTTTCTACGATACTTAACTAAAATTCAGTTCAGTGCGATTGAATAAATTTCAGTCGTGGTGAATAGTACAGTTAGGAGGACTTATGAAGAAAATATCGAAAGAACCTTATATAAGACGACAGGAATTAATGGATATGTGGTTTTGAACTTTAAATGGAAAAGAGTATAGTGCCTTCTTAAAGTAAACTTATAGTTAATAAAGTTTGGGGTGAAATTTTATGTTTGCGATACTTCTAGGGGTAAGTATCGGCGTCATTCTTGCTATGCAAACAGCCATTAATGCTCAATTAAGAAGATTCGTTATTTCCCCTTTTTTAGCTTCCATGATCTCATTCGCGGTAGGGCTAATTTTCTTAACAGTTACACTAGTCATGAGTGGGGCGCCATTACGTATTCCATTAGACGTATTTTTGAGTCAACCGTTTTTTATATGGCTTGGGGGAATTTGTGGTGCAATTGCGGTAACAATCAACATACTTTTGTTTCCTAAATTAGGAAGTGTGCAAACGGCGATTATGCCAATTTTAGGAATGACTTTGATGAGTATGTTAATAGATAATTTCGGTTGGTTTAACTCCATACACTATTCTTTCGGATGGAACAGATTCCTCGGTATTGTACTAGTCTTACTAGGTGTTTTTCTAGCTGTGGCTTTAAAAGAAACAAAAAATGTACAGCAACCTTCTAAAATAAATAAGGAAAACATGTTAAATCAATGGATTTGGCGTGTAGTAGGCGTAATGGCAGGAATGTTAATGGCTATACAAATTGCGATCAATGGTCAATTAGGAAAAGTTCTTCATTCTACTTCACATGCTGCCCTTGTTTCGTTCTTTGTAGGTACTATTACTTTAATTGTGATTGTGGGGATAATGGATCGTTCTTACATGAGTATTAAAGAGCCTTTTAAGTACTCAGCTCCTTGGTGGGTATGGATTGGCGGTATATTAGGGGGAGCTTATGTTCTAATAAATGTGTTTCTCGTTAATCAAATCGGAAACGGACAAACGGTAATTCTTGCTTTATTCGGTCAAATTACCGGTAGCCTGTTAGTAGAGAAATTCGGATTGTTTCATTCTTTAAAAAATCAAATTAAACCAATACAAGTATTTGGTTTAATTATTATGATTGCCGGTGTCTTTTTAATCAAGATAACTTAAGAATACTATCTAATAATCAGTCAAATAAACAAGCTAAGTAGTAAGTACCTAGCTTGTTTATTTGATTTTTGCTCTCTATTACAGTTTTTGGCTTAGAACTATACATGTTGTTTCTTAAAAGGGTGACTTATCCAGTTATTTTGTTTTTTTACCAGTATTTCACACAGGATTAAAAAAGCTTGTTATGATAAATAACAGATGCAGCACGAGAGGAGCAACAACATGGGCTTTAAAGAAGATTTTAAACGAGAAATGCGCAACACAACGAATGATGTAGCCAAGGAAGTTGAAAAACAGTGGGTGCTTCATTTTGAAGGACATACAATTGAGATAATGAACAAAATGCTGGAAGAAACATTAAAGGTGGATGGCGAAATACTTGCACAAAATGTTCGTAAATCGATTTGGTCTCATATTTTCCCTTATTCAAAATTAAGTGGAACCTTTATTGGAAAAAGTGGTAAAAAGCATAAAGTTCATGTGAAAATAGGCGGCTTTATAAAATTTCATATTACGGTGAAGGTAGACGATCAAAAATTGCTAACAGATAGCATGTCGCTTGAAATGCTCCCTTGGAAAAATAAAGAGAGGCTCGTTCCGTTTCTTGAGCAACAATTTCACGAGCATGAAAAGCTAGCCAATAAAGAATTACCAGATGATGTTTATTTGTATGATGAAGGTCAAATGAAATTTGCTCATGGCTTTTCGGATCAGCTTGTGAATGAGTCTGTATTGCCGACGTATACCAAAAAGTTAATCAAACTATTTTTACAGCAAGTTGACAATCCATCAGATGCAACACGTAAAGCAACGTATGAAAAAATTCAGGATGAAAAAGTCATCAGCTATTTCCATGAATTTGTAGCGCTGTTTCTCGAAGTGGAGGAGGATGAAGCCCTTATTCAAAAAGAAGCGATTTGGTTACTTGAACATGCGGCACATCGAGAAGTCGTGAAATTTGCGTTACTTGTACTCGGTATGACGAATTGCGAAAATGTAAAGGAACGCCTAAAAAGTATTGCTTTGCATGAAGAATTCACTGGTGTAGCGTTATTCGCGCTGACAAATGGTTGCCGCAATATCAATGATGATGTTTGGGGAATTGCGCAACACACATCAGACTGGGGCAAACTTGCGGCGATGAATTTTTTAGAACCTGAGCGTGAAGAAATTCGCCTATGGTTTTTAACGCATGGAGTGGAGGGTGTTGTAGGGGGCAATCATGCACCGCTACTTTGTGCAGAAAAAGGTCAATTGGATATTGAATTGCATGAAGATACGATTACAGGCACGACATTCGACGGTGTCAGTAAGCTTATTTTGGCATTAGTATATGAAGCATACAATAGCCAAATGGACGACTATGAATTTGCAGGACAAGTGTTAATGCGCTATACAAAACATGCAAAAACACATAGTAAAACGGTAACTCATTTTTATACTTTAATAGAAATTGCGAACTATATGAATGTGTCTGAGGAAGAGTGGGAAAATCGCTTTGAGACGAATTGGAAGCCGCATGAAAAGCTAGGGGTTGAAACAGCATTTAAAGAAATAAGCCAAAATCCGAAATGGTTGGAAGAATCGAAGACACTACTTGTCAATCAACCAGACCATAGAGAAGCGTTAGCGATTGTCGATTTTTTAACAATTGAAGTGGAATAAATAATTCCTATATGGACAAACTTTAGGCACATCATATAATGTAAGTGAATTAAAAAGGGAGATGTGTCTTCGTGGATAATGGGGGTTGTGATTTTTCGCCGATGGAGCAAACGATAAAAGAAGATATTCACCATGTTATAACTGCACTACAAAATAATGTAGCAGCAATGGGGAATGAAAATTATTGTTTACTCGGGAATTTCGAGAAGATTAAAGAAGACTTTTTATCGATTGAAATGAAAGCCGCTACCTTTTATTTGAATTGTTACTTGTCTCCATTTACAGATAAGTACTCGGAATTGTCAGCTTGCGTACAAAATATGTCCAAGTTGAAGCATGGAGGTTTAATTGTCATTCAGCGGGAGGATTCTCTTCATTCTTTGATGAAACCAGGTATTCCAATTGGTGCAGAATTAACCCACTCTTTGTTAGAATCCATTTTCTTTCCAGGGAATCCACTTCATGATGGGGCTGTGCTAGTCTATCAAAATCAAATTGTTTCTGCGGCAAATGTACTCCCGTTATCAGACCGATATATAGGTGAGAAAAAATTGGGTACACGACATCGCGCGGCTTTAGGTTTATCTGAACAAAGTGATGCTCTTGTCCTTGTCGTATCTGAAGAAACAGGTAGAGTGTCATTTGCGATAGGTGGAAATCTTCACCCGATCATTACCCATGGAACTATATAAGGATAGGTAGAATGACTCGAAGCCTCTCCACTTTATGATACCGAAATCGACAACATTCAAATTGTATGAAACATGCTCAAAAAAAGGGCATGTTTTTTTACGTACAATGATTAAATTTTCAAATATGAAATAGAATCATAAGGAAACGGGTATAGATTATGTCGTTTAGGTCCCGTCTTGCTAAGTTTACGCAAAATGCCGCTTATTTTCATAAATATTTAGACATTCCCTATGTAATTACATATAATAGACTGACAAATTCGAAAAGTATTCATATTTGGAGTAGGTTGAATATTGAGTTCACAGAATAGTCTTGACGTAATTAGTGAGAATTTGTACACTGGGTAAAATCAAATGTTTTTTCGGTAAGTACAAATATTAATTTGAAAGTAAGGATATGATGAGATGATTGTATGTAAATTTGGCGGGACTTCAGTTGCGAGTGCAGAACAAATCAAAAAAGTAGCAAATATTGTGAAATCCAATCCTGAAAGAAAGATTGTTGCGGTTTCTGCACCAGGAAAGCGTTCAGGTGATGATATTAAAGTAACGGATCTATTAATTGAATTAGCGGATACGGCGTTAGCTAATGGAAATGTCGAAGAAAAAATTCAAGCAGTGGTAGCACGTTATCAAGCGATTACAGATGATCTTGGTCTTGATTTAACAATGACAGGAATCATTACCGAAGATTTACGTGAGCGTGTGGCAGCGGATCGTTCTAATACGGAATTATTTATTGATAACATTAAAGCAAGTGGCGAGGACAATAATGCCAAACTTATTGCTAGCTACTTTACAGCTATTGGCATGCCTGCAAAATATGTGAGTCCAAAAGATAGACTCATTGTGAATGATCGTCCAGAGCGCACATATGCGTTACGTGAAGCGTATGTGAATTTAAGCGAATTAAAAAATGAACAAGAAATTATTATTTTCCCAGGCTTCTTTGGTTATACAAAAGAAGGAGTTTTGCGTACGTTTGACCGCGGAGGCTCTGATATTACAGGCTCCATTTTAGCATCAGCAGTAGGCGCGGATCTTTATGAAAACTTTACAGATGTTGACTGTGTATTTGCAGCGAACCCTAAAATTGTCAATGATCCTGTTGATATAAAAGAAATTACGTACCGTGAAATGCGTGAACTTTCTTATGCTGGTTTCTCCGTGTTCCATGATGAAGCGTTAATGCCAGTATATAAGCAAGGAATTCCAGTTAATATTAAAAATACAAACAATCCGAGCGCACCAGGAACGCTTATTTTACCGACTCGTCAACTATCAAATCATCCAGTAACGGGAATCTCAGCAGATGGTGGATTTGCAATTTTATACGTGTCTAAATATTTAATGAACCGTGAAGTTGGCTTTGGTCGCAAGTTGCTACAAATTATTGAAGAAGAAAATATTTCGTATGAACATACGCCATCAGGATTAGATGATATTTCAGTTATTATTCGTTCTGACCAATTATGTGCGGAAAAAGAAGCGCGTATTATACATCGCGTAAAAAATGAGCTATGCGCGGATGATGTTCATTTTAGCCATGATTTATCGATGATTGTTATTGTGGGCGAAGGAATGCGTCATAATACGGGTCTTGCAGCACGTGCAGCGTCGGCTATTTCATCGACTGGAGCTAATATCGAAATGATTAATCAAGGTTCATCGGAAGTAAGCTTAGTATTCGGTGTGCGATCTGAATTTGAAAATCAGATTTTAAAAGGACTTTATCAAGAGTTTTTCGCAACGATTCAGTCTGTATAATTAGAATAAATCTATCGGAGAGGTATTTTGGCGACGTGTCAAAATACCTTTTTAGTTTGTTTTCAAATCAATTCGATGTAAAATATACGTTATAGGGTATATGAGAGGGGACAAAATGATGAAAATTGAATTATTCTCGGATTTTGCTTGTCCATTTTGTTATATTGCAAAAACAAGATTACAGCAAGCAATCCAGCAATTAAATTTAGAAGATGAAGTAGAAATTGAATATAAAGCTTATCAACTAGATCCGGGAGCTACCAAGTTAGAAGCCCGCCCTTTTTATGATGATTTAATTCATAAAGGACAATCCAAAGAAAAAATAAAGCAATTAACGGAGTCCATTCAGACCCATGCTGACGAGGTGGGACTAACATTTAATTTTGATGCGATTCAACTAGCTAATACGGAAAATGCGCATCGCCTTAGTAAATTAGCTAAAACGCTTGGCAAGGAAGCGCAATTTGTAGATACGATGATGGAAACGTATTTTACAAAAGGGATTAATTTAAATGATGAAGCGCAATTATTGGCCGTTTGTGATGAAGTAAATATTCCAAGAAAGCAAGCGATTGAAGTTTTACATTCGAATCAATTTTCAGAACAACTAGCAAATGACCGTTATGATGCGCAACAACTTCAAATAACGAGCGTCCCTTTTTTCGTTTTTGAAGATCAATATGGCATTAAGGGTGTCGAGCCCATCGAAATTTTCACAAAAACGTTATTGCAAGCACAGCAAGTGGCAACTAAGAGACTAAAAGTGATCGGCAATGACCTTACTTGTGGTCCAGATAGCTGTTCTTTATAAAAAATGACATTGGGATAAAGTTTGATTTCTCAGCGATGAGAGATTGGACTTTATTTTTTTTGCATGCTAGTAAGGGGTAGCAAAAATGTCTATTAAATGGGTGGAATTGTCTATTAAAATGGAGATTATCTATTAAATCTAAAAATTGTCTATTAACATATTATTAAGTGAAAAAATAGGAACTCATATTAGAACACTTGCACCAAAAGTATAGAATTATTTGTTCACCTTTTCTAGAACGTATTCACACCAAAATAATATAAAAAATTACTTTCTTAATATGATATAGTTAGGTTGAAACGTTACAGGAGGTTTACAAAAAAAATGTCATTTTTATCTAAATTACCTATAGCCACAGGGGGGCTTATGCTTGCTCTTGTGTCATTATCTAAACTATATAGCTTGATGGATATGCCCATAATGAGTGCGCTATTTTTCATATGTGGACTCCCATTATTTTTATTATTATTCGCAAAGATTCTATTTGCTTTTCCATCCGTTGTAAAAGACATGCAAAATCCAATTATTGCCTCCATCTCGCCGACAATTCCAATGGGAACAATGGTATTGGCTAACATTATGGAAAGTTATTCATTGTTAGCGCCAATGGCATCAACCATTTGGTATGTAGCGGTCGTGATGCAATTAATGATTGTTGGTTATTTCGGTTATCGCTTTATTTGGAAGAAAACATTAACTTTGCAAGACGTTTATCCAAGCTGGTTTATTATTTTTGTTGGACTCGGCATTATTCCGAATACAACAGGTACTCAAATTCCACAGTTCGCGCATTGGATTTTTTGGATTGTGTTGATCAATTATATGATCTTGCTTCCAATGGTTCTTGTACGTTTATTGAAGCATGAACTAGGGGAGCCAGCCAAACCATTGTTAACGCTTTTAGCTGCACCGGGCTCTATTTGTTTGGCAGGCTATTTAAATTTATTTGATTCATATGAGAATTGGCTTGTCTTTATTTTACTCATCATTTCCCAGGCAATGTATATCGTTGTACTCGTTCAGTTGCCGAAATTATTGCAACTTCCTTTTTACCCGAGTTTTGCAGCATTTACATTTCCGCTCGTTATTAGTGCTACGGCTTTAGTAACAACGGCGAATGCTATGGATATTCCTTCATTTAATTGGCTTGCAGGAATCGAAATCGCCATCGCTTCATGTGTTGTGGTGTACGTGTTTGTACGTTATAATATTTACTTTATTCGTTTGAGAACCGCATAAAAAGCGAAATTTAGAAGGGGTTATCCATGCAAAAATATACTTATGAAGCATTAGCGGATATTACATCAACCGCACCACAAGCGATATGGAATGAAGAAGGACAACCGGTTTTGTCACTACGTCGCGTTTATAGTAATCGGTTAAAAAAATTACTAGATGGTTATTTTGATCATCGGTATTTTTTGAAATATGAAGTATTAAATTTGGATGAGTCTTGTTTATTTGAAGTGAAGAAAATATTCCGTCGAGGGAAAGTGTGGTTCGAAGGGAAGGACCATGTGACAGGTGAAAAGTACATTATCAATTATGAAAATTGGCGAATTGGTGTGCCGGAATTATTTATTTCTACACCAAATTTCAAAATGAAAATTGATAAAGAAATGGAAACGTGGTCAAATTTCTTAGTAGACGAACAAGTTGTTGCAAGATGGTTAGCAGTTTATGATGAGCAACAAAATGTATTTCGTATTACTTTAGAACTGTCAGAACAGGCGCCAATTCAAAACGCTGCCTTTTATATTGCGATTGCACAAGCAACTTTATTTATTGGGGTATAGGAGTGAAATTAAATGAATGTCGTTTTTGTCGTTACGGAAACAGCAGAAGAAGTATTAGAAATGGTGTCAAATGATGTAGCGGGATTATTGGAGGCTGTGAAAGGGGAGAGTGTGTCTTTTCCTTTTGGCACGTTTCAATATGATTGCCATACATTAGATCATTATTTAGTCGATGGTGTGTATCGCCAGGAGTTAGTTATTTATTTGAAATCGGAGCAAAAAAAGACACCGACTATGCCACAATTTTAAATGGTGGACAATCAATTAACTATCATTTATCTACCTTAAAAATAATTAAATAGTATATCACTAAAACATCAATGAGGGGAAAGCGCTTATTGATGTTTTTTGTAAATAGCGGCAGCGAGTTTATGCTGTATTACTTTGTGCACCTAGTATTAATTGATCTTTACACAAGGGGGTATTTAAATGCGCCATTTTTTAATGATAAATCAAAAAAAGATTGAGGTACTTCAAAAAGGTGGAAGTGGGATACCAATAATAATTTTAACAGGGATGGGGTGTTCATTTGACGAATGGTATGAAGTGACCGAGACATTAAGTAAATCAAATCGAGTAATCATGTTTCATAGACCAGGGCTTGGTGATAGCGAAATTCACAATGAAGCACGTAATACACAGGCAGTTGTTAACGAAATAAATGAGATAATCCATTTACTTAAATTATGTGAACCTATCCTTTTAGTTGGTCATTCCTATGGTGGGCTATGTGTACAGCATTTTGTGAAAGCTCACCCTAAAAAGGTTGCTGGAATCGTATTAGTAGATTCGACTTCCGTTGATTTAAAGGTTTTAGATGATTTGGATTTACCCGCTTTAAATGATGGGGCAACCGATGAATTTTGGATGAAAAAATGTCATGCCTATTCTCGAATGGAAAAGGAAGAATTAAAAGAAGTTATTACCCCTGCTTTATCAGAAAAACAAAAGCGACTTCCCTATGATATTCAACAACGTTTATTAGATTTTCAAATAAATCCTTCTTTATACAAAGCGATGTACAAAGAAATTAGCAATTGGAAGAGGGACGGAGAGATTATAAAAAATTTGGTAGAATACCCCGATATCCCTTTAATTGTGCTTAGCCGAGATCTAGAGCATTGTATTAGGTTAGGGCTTATGGAGGGGTTACCAGAGTGGGAACTAAGGTTATTTGAAGAAAAGTGGCAAGAACTTGTTAGGAACCAGGTTAATCTTACTTCAAAGGGTAAATTGATAATTGCACAAGGATCCAGTCATTCCATACACATGGATAGACCTGATATTATCGTTCACTCAATTCGTGAAATGACTTCCATATTAAATTTGCATGAAAAAGCTTAATCACCTTATATTATTGTGAGGCAGGGCGGGTTTTTGTGTTTTATAGATGAATGATAGCTTGTGAAAAGGACTTGTATTTATGAGGAATCGTCATAAACGCAAGTCCTTTCGTTGTATTTTTAATTATGTAAAATCACTGTAATTTCTTCAGTCTCACTACATCATTTGTTTCTGTTGAAAAATCGAGTCTCATCTGATCTAACTCAATCTTCATCTTCTCCGTTTCAATAATGAAGTTTTTTTGTCTTATTTTTTCAAGTTCAATCTCATCTTTTATCATATTGGCTTTAATTTTAGCTAGCCTTCGCTGATGATCGGTTACGATGGCTGTGATTGGTACAGTCATGACAATCCCTACGATTATGATTGCTGTGAACATTTAATCGACTCCTTTACGGCTCCTTATTTTTTCCATTATAACTTAAATTGTGTCTAAATTAAAGAATATCCCCAATTTTATAAATATGGTTAAAATTACTATTCGATAGTGATATGATTACTATTTAAGGATCATTAAAATATGGTGGTGATAGGATGCTTACGATTTTTGGAGGAATTGGTCTCTTTTTATTAGGTATGACCATGTTGACGAATGGCTTAAAAGAAATTGCCGGAGATGCGTTAAAACGTTGGCTTAATACTTTTACAAAGGGACGTATTAGTGCCGTTATTTCAGGGGCAGTCATGACAATGCTTGTGCAATCCTCGACTGCAACAACGCTTTTAACAATTGGTTTTGTCAGTGCGGGTTTACTCACGTTTATGCAATCCATAGGTGTTATTATTGGGGCCAATATCGGGAGTACAAGTACAGGCTGGATTATTTCATTAATCGGCTTTAAAATTAGCTTGCAAACGATGGCATTACCCATCATTGGTGTGGGTGTATTTATGTCATTAATCGCACCGAATGACGTGAAGAAATTTGGAGGGGTACTTGCTGGATTCGGTTTATTATTTTTAGGGATTGATATGCTGCAGCAAGGGATGGGCGCGGCACAAGATTTGATTTCATTTGATGCGATCCCAGCAGACTCATTTATTTCGATTTTTTTATTAATTGTTATCGGAATCGTGATGACGGTTATTATGCAGGCTTCTAGTGCGGCGATGGCAGCAACTTTGGCAGCGTTATTTGCGGGTGCCATTGATTTTGAGCAGGCGGCGTATTTAGTTATCGGACAAAATATTGGGACAACCGCAACAGCTTTATTTGCGGCGATTGGGGCTTCGGTTTCAGCAAAACGGACAGCCATGACACATTTATTATTCAATATGATTACGGCTGTTATTGTCACAATTATTTTCCCGTATTTTTTACAGGCAACGAAATGGTTTACAATTTTAATTGCAGGGGAATTTGAACAAACATTAGGACTAGCGATTTTCCATACATTATTTAGTTTAGTAGGGGCAATTATTTTCATTCCATTGATGCAACCATTTGCTAACCTATTAATGAAAATTGTACCAGAACGTGAAAATGCACTGACACGCAATTTAGATGATAGTTTAGTAGCGATGCCTTCTGTCGCGATTGATGTCTCCTTTAAAACGTTACGAGAAATCATAGTCGAATTAACGAAAGCGCTACAACAGTTAATTACGATGAAAAAAGTGACGATTGAATACGAAAAGAAAATGCTAGAAGTAGAAGAAGCGATAGCGATTACGCGGACGTTTTTAGATGGTATTCTCGTGACGTCTAAACGCGAAAGATTAAAGCTCATTTCGATTTTACATACGTTAGATCACTTAACGCGTTTAATTAAAGTGTTACGAGAACAGCAAAAAGTCGAAGCGATTTATTTACAAGAAAAAATGATGCAAGAGTGGCAGCGAATTTTAACAACGATTGAGGATAAAATTTCACAGGATGAAAAGCTGCTCGATATTTCATTAATATTAGAGCAAACGTCTCAAGAAATGGCACAAGAACGTCGAAATAAACGCAATCAGTACTTTGAACGTTCTGTAGCCAACGAAACGCAATTGGATTTAGCCGTATCAAAAGTAGAGGCATTATTGTGGATTGATCGCCTCGTATATCATTATTGGCGCGCAACCGCACGAATGGCTGAATTTCAATCGATTAATGAAGACTTGAATCACAAATCTTAGTAATAGCACTGTTCGCAAAAAGAGCCGTTCATTCCTAATAGAATAACGGCTTGTACATTACCTGGTATGCTTTTTTTCAACCTTCATGCCAATAATTCGAACGACAATGCCAATAAGGATAAATACCCACCCAATGCCAATAAAAACATAATTCAATGTTGTACCTGCATTTGGAAGGACATCAAATAACCCTAAGCAGACGACGACAATTCCTGAAAAAGATATTAATAGACCTGCTGTTATAATGCTCAAATATTTCACCTCTAAAAAAATTCTACCACGAGGTGTATATGAATACAATGATACTGCGTGTTTAATCCATTGTGAAATTGAGAGTAAATTCAATAGTGGATGAGAGAACTTATTTTTCTTTTTTTGCTAAATATTTGAAACTTTCGGCCAATTAAACTCGTCTTATTAAATAAGAAGAATGGGGGATGAAATGAATGAAGAAGTGGTCTGTAGCAGTTGGTTCGTCGGTTTTAGCATTAAGTTTATTAGCACCAACAATGGAAGCATCAACGTCCGTGCAACAACAGGAGGAAAGAATTCCGATATTAGTTGCATTGAATGAAAATGATGTATCAAAAGAGCAATTAATCAAAAGGTTAAAAGAGGTGCTACCAGAAACATTTAGTTCGTATAAAGATAGCCATTTCCAAATGAGTAGTATGAGTCATCATTATGTTGGTGATGATGTGACGCGCTATGAATTAATGTTCAACAAAACAGTGAATAATAAATCCGAAAGCGGCCAAGTGACATTTGCGGGTGATCAATTAGAAATTGAAAGCTTTTATTTCACACCGAGCAATGTGAAGGATGCATTGTTTCCTGGGAAAGTGACAAGTGAACAAGCGCAAAAAGTGGCAGAAAGCTTTGTGAAAAAAGTGGTGAAAGGCAATGACTATATTTTAGTAAGTGATGCCCTGAGCTACTATTCAAGCCGTGTTTTAACAGAACCAATCATCTACAATTATTCATTTATTCGCACTGAAAATGGTGTTCCTATTTATGACAATGTTTTTAGTGTCGGTGTTTACGGTGACGGTACGATTACGCAATTTTATCAAACGATTAATGGGAAGAAACGTTTAGCTTTTGAAGATCGGACAAACTTAATACCGTCAGCTGAAGCGGTCAACAAATTAAAAGAAAATATTCAATTAGAGCTGCAATATCAACTTGATTATGATTCAAATTCAAGTGAGCAAAAGGTACGATTAGTATATCAACCAGTGACGACGATGATTGGTCTCCATGCGACTTCGGGGAAATGGTATACAATGTCAGGTTTATCTGAAAGCGTACCGACACAGGCTAAATTGGAGAAGCTAGCCAATGCTCCTTTAAAACCAGCGTCGCCAATTACGTTAGAGCAAGCAAAAGAAGTGGCCAAAAAGCTGGTGAATAATGCTCCAGAAGGTATGGAATTTAATATTGACTCGGCCTATGAGATGGAGTCAAACGGTCAAGCAGTCATTATGATTTCGTATTCTTATACGAGTGGCAATGGAACGCATAGCTCTTCAATCGAAATTAATAAAAATACAGGGGAATTAATGAACTACTCTGATTTTTCTAGTTTCATGAATCGTCCTTCTAAAGATGAGAAGTCAAAAGTGCCAAAGTTAGCCAAAGAGCAAGCAGTCATGATTGCTACGGAGGCTGTGAAAAAATTAGCCCCTTCGTCATTACATGAATATTCAAAACCAATTGACGAACCTACTTATGATGAGGATATGGGAGCACATTATGTCAATTTCCCGAAAGTTAAAAACGGGCTCATCGTAAATGGGGATAGCTTATTCGTATCCATAGGAGATGATGGTCAATTAAAATCGTATTACCGCGCAGCAAATCAAATTACGGAATGGCCAGAACCTAAAACTGCAATCGAAAAGAGTAAGGCTACCGCAACATTTAAAGAGGCGTTGTCTGCTAAGCTCGTGTATACAAAAAGTGGCAATCCTACTACAGATGAATCGTATAAATTAGTGTATATGCCAACAGTGAAAGACCAAGAATATTATTACATTGATGCAACGACTGGACAGATTGTAAATAGTTTAATTCCAGCAGGGAACGATATTTCCATTACCCATCCAACTGCGGAAAAGGAATTAAATTATTTAATCCAAGCAGGGGCAATTGAGGTAAAAGATGCAAGCCAATTTAATGCAGATGTAGCGATTACAAAAGGCCAAGCATTAAATACGGTCATGAAGTCATTAACGTATTTCTATTATGAAGTGTACAATCAAGAGTCGGAAAAGCCGATGTCATTTGACAATATCGATCCAAAACACCCGCTTTATCAAGTGGTTGAAAGTGCATCGGCAAATGGGATTTTAAAACCTGGACAAGAAACATTTAATCCTGAAGAGAAGATGACACGTGAAGAGCTTGCTGTCTGGTTCATTCGTACATTGGGGCTTGAACAAGCTGCGGAACATAGTGGGATATATAATGTAACTTATGCGGATAAAGAGAAAATTTCTGAGCAATATAAAGGCTATGTGGCATTATCACAAGCGATGGGATTGCAAAAATTAGAGCAATCCAATTTCAATCCGACACATGAAGTCACATATGCGGATCTAGCTGTTTCGATTATTCAGTTGGCTTATGAGATTGCGGATAAACGACAATCTGGTATGTATTAATAATGAATAAGAAATAACTACAAGCTTTTGTAGTGGATTACCAACGTCCCGTAAAGTTAGGACTAAACTTTACGGGATTTTTCGATTGAATTATGAAAAAAAACGCACAATTTGCGAATGCACGTTCTATTAAATAGTATTTATTTGTAGTTTAAGCATCCCTTTTTATGATAAAATAAAGATAAGTGCTCATTACGAAAAAAGTGGCGATAAATTTCGGGAAACGTTGTAATATATATAAAGTACTTAATTTTTGATGGAAGTTGGGAAAAAGATGCAAAAGAATAAATATCGTATTCATAGTAATACATTATTTGAAATTGCTCAAAGTCGTGCGTTTACAGAAAAGGACAATATTGATGAGCGCTTTGATGAAACAGGCAAAATTAAATTAGTAAGCGATCGTGCAGGAGCCGATTTATTATTATTTTTAGTAAAAACTGAAGAAGGCCTTACGTACTTAGTAAAATGGGACGACTCAGAGGAATTTTATAAGGGCTTTAACATGGCCTGGGAAGAATTTTTATGGTGCCTAGATATTATTAACAAACCTATAGAAGAAGCGGCTAAAAAAGCAGCAATCGAAGCGGCAGAAGCAGCGAAACAAGCAGCAGAAGAAGCGGCTTTAGCAGCAACAGAAGAAGCTGCAGCTGAAGAAGAAGTACAATCACAGCCAGAAGAAGATAAATCAGAAGCTACAAATTAAAAAACCACAATTCACTGAAGCATTTTTCAGTGAATTGTGGTTTTTATTTTTGTTAACTTTTATGGGAAGGAACAATAGCATAGCGTTCCCATTTGCGACTTTTCCAACGAATAATAACTAAAATAGCGCGTATCCATTCGTCACACGTAATAGCCAGCCAAACACCGACTAGCCCTAAATCAAAAATAAAGACAAAAATATAACCGAGTGACAAACCGATAAAAATCATAGATACAATACCGATTCGGACGGGATACGTGGCATCACCCGCGGCACGTAAAGAGTTGATAATCGTAATGTTTATTGTCCGTCCCGTTTCCAGTAAAACACTTAATAAAAGAACGCTGGCACCAATTTGAATAATTTCCTCATTGTCCGTAAATAAACCGATTAACTGTTCGCGGAAAATTGTGACCAGTGCGACCATAACAAATGTAAAGATTAGCGCGGATTTTACGCTAAACCAAACACTTTGATACGCGCGATCTTTTTCACCTGCTCCGACATAACGGCCGACTAAAATAGCCGTTCCCATACCGATTGCCATCGCGAATAAGTAGGTGAACATCGAAATATTAACCGCGTATTGGCGTGCAGATAATGCTTCAGCCCCGATATATGTTACATAATAGAGCAGAACAATTTGGCTTGTTTGATAAAGAACTTGCTCAAGTGCTGAAGGAATACCGATTTTTAAAATTTTTGTAATATAATCTTTTGTGAATGTGTAATAATCTTGAATTTTAATGCGAACTTCCAACGCTTGATAGAGCAACCAGAAAAATACGATAGCAGCTAATATTCGACTGATAACAGAGGAAATTGCAGCTCCTTCAACGCCTAATGCAGGTGCACCGAACTTTCCGAAAATCAAAATATAGTTCAAAATGACGTGGACAATATTCATACCGAGCGAAACATACATCGATTGCTTCGTCCACCCTTGCACACGAATAACCGATGAAAGCGAAGTAATAAGAGCTTGAACAAAAATAAATCCACCTACAATAGCTAAATAGCTTTGCGCAAATTCAAGCACAGCCCCTTGCAGATTCATCATTTGCATAATTTGATCTGACAGTAGTAGAAAAAGGCCACTTAATATGAATCCAATAATTAAATTCAATGTCACGGATAGGGCGGCAATTTTAGAAGCTTCTCCAACTAATCGAGAACCTAAGTATTGCGAAACGACAATAGAAGCACCTGTTCCAATAACACCTAGTAATAAAATCGCGATTTGGATAAATTGGTTGGCCGTACCAACACCTGCAACAGCATCATCTGACACTGCGCTTAGCATAAAAGTATCCGCGAGCCCCATAAGCATGAATAGAAATAATTCTAAAAATAGGGGCCATGTTAATTTAAATAAACTTAAATCATTAGTTGATTTTGCCATTTGTTTCACTCTTTCATTTGATTGAATCAATTACGCCTCGGCGTAATTGCGTCCAGATTTTTTTTTCGAGTTCGGGGCCACAGGACGTGGGTCAGTCAGCCGTTGTCACAAGATGTGACGTCTTTAGGCTGACTTCCTCTTTTAAAGCTCCCCCTTAAAATCTGTGACATCCGCCGGGGGCTTGGGCCAACACGATGTTGGTCACTCAGGCGTTGCCGCATGACGCGGCGTTATTAGCCTGAGTTCTTCTATTTCAGCTGGGGTTTGAACCCCAGCTAAATCATGTCAAAATAAAATGTATCGTATCATAAATTTCGAAAGTCGGATAGTCCGAGTTGGTAAGCAACTGAAATTGCAATGCATATTACGAATAAATGTAAATCACCTTATGCACAATAGTGTAGGAAGAGAACACACTACTTTAAACAGTTTTTTTGATTTTTCACGTGATATAATGAAGGAATGTAAAGGAGTTGTCATGGATGGATGCCAAGAAAGTAACGATTTCATGTAGAAATTGTGGTGAGGAAATGACGATTGATTTTAACGAGGCACAATTTTCTTCAGCCGTTCAAATAATGAACAGAAAAAAGCATCAAAGTCGTACATATATGGAGAAATGCCCACATTGCGAAACGATCAATACAGTAACTAGTGAAGATAAGACGGAATGGGGAAAAAGAAAAGGACCGAATGTAAAATTCATTATGTTGTCATTGCTGTTTTCTTGCTTAATATTTATCATTTTAACGATAGTCGCCATCTATTTTGCATTTCAAGGGTTCCAGTTTGTGATGGATTGGTTGTTGAATAGTTAATTTTCGAGTAGATAATACATTTAAAGGGAATCGTGATACAATTATTTGAAATACGTCAATAAGGGGAAAACTTTCATGAAACTTGCAATGAAATATATCATTCTTTATGTCAATGATTTCGAAAAAACAATCCATTTTTACCGTGATATTTTAGAATTACCGATTAAAATGGAACAAGGAACGTATGTGGAATTTGATACGGGTGCAACAACACTATCGATAAATACGCGTGTATCTGTCCAAGAAGAAATCGGATTAGATGTGCCAGAAGCTCATGTAAAATCACAAACTTTCGAAATTGGATTTGTTGTAGATGATGTGGAAGCGACTATTGAAAGTTTACGAAATCAAGGTGTCCCGATTATTAAGGAACCTACGAAAAAGCCGTGGGGACAAACAGTGGCATACGTTGCAGATCCAGATGGTCATTATATTGAAATATGCACGGCAATTGAATAATAAGCAAAAAATCCACCTGTACAGCTCATGTACTAGGTGGATTTTTGCGTTTTATTTTATTCTAAAACCTCGATACCTTGCTCCTGTTGTTTTTTAAACTCTGGATGAGCCATTTCAATGACTGAACGTCGCAGTAAAGTTAAAACAATCAGAACTAAAATGCTGCCACTTACAAGTAAAATATATTGTGCTGGAATAATATCATATAAAATCCCAAAAATAAGTGTACCAAGAGGCATCATGCTCATGGCCATCATTTCAACAATTCCGAAAACACGACCACGAAATTCCTCTTCAATAGAAGTTTGTAACATGACTCCAATTGGCGTATTAGTTATAACACCAAGAGCCCCAAATAGTAACATTAAGATGAAATAATAGATGAAATTCACGCTATTTGAAAAGTGAACGAATAAAGGTAAGGCAGCCAAAATAACTAATACCGCCATGAGCAAAGTTGAGCGTTTTACAAGTAATAATGGAAATTTCACATTGGAACGCGTAGCAAAGTAAATCGCCATTACAAGCATACCAATGGCCATACCTGCTTCAACAATACCAATGAGTGTTGGATCTAGCTGTAAAATTGTGAGCAAAATATAATTGCCGCCAATATTCATGCAAGTAAAGAATAAATTTAACCATAGCGCCGTCAATAAGATTGAACGAATGACGCGCCTTTTATTGACATAAGTGAATCCAGCTTTAAGACTTTGGAGCATCGTTTCTTTTTCAGCAGGTGCATCGCTCTCTTTTTTATACAATGTAAAATTCATTGTAGCTTCCAGTACAAGGGCAATAATGGAAGCGATAATAAAAATAACTAAAAAGATGCTCATCGAAGCAAATCCAAATAACATACCACCAAAAACTGGTCCGCCAATACCTGAAAGTGAGTAAGACAACTGATTAAAACTCATTGCTTTTTGCAGGCGTTCTCCGTCCACTAAATTGGCAATGGACGCGGAGAAAGAAACGCTTGAAAACGTGCTAAAAATACTATTAAAAAATGTTGCCATATAAATCGCCATTAATGATAAGTCAACCATGTTCGTGTAAAGCAATAATGCACTAACAGATAAGACAACCCCAGCTTGCCCTCCAAGAACTAACCATTTCCGCGGCATCCGGTCCCCAAGTAAACCAGCAATCGGTGCAATAATTGTTCGTGGCAAAATACTGAGTAAAATATTCGTTGCAAAGCTTAAGGACGAGCCTGTTAAAGAAAGAATATACATACTAATCCCAAACGCATAAACACCTGATCCGAGTGAACCAATCATTTTGCTTATTAAGAAAGTGTATAAATGATATGTCGCTTTTTTGTGCATTACTTGTTCATTCATAAAATTTCAGCCCCTTTTGTTTAATTTGATTAAACTTATAATAAATCAATAAATTGGAAATTGCAATGTGAAGTTTAATTAAATTTAACTTTCAAGAGATATTGATATTTCGAGTTCTATTTTTGTTTAATTAAATTAAAAATATTACCATTATTCATTTGGGTTTGGTACACTTGACTATAATGAGGTGACAATATGTTAAATATCGGTACAAAAATTAAAGAACTACGAAAAGAGCGAAAAATGACGTTGGCGCAAGTAGCCGGGGATCGTTTATCAAAAGGTATGCTTAGTTTAATTGAAAATGGGAAAGCTCAGCCTTCAATGGAAAGTTTGCAGCACATAGCGAATCAGTTAGACATTGGGGTTTCAGAATTATTGCAGGGGAAAGATGATGAAAAGATTCGCTCCCTATTACTTGAAGTTGAACAATTGCGAGTCCAATTATATAAGGAAATGAATAAAACGAAACTCGATGAAAAGTGCGAGGAAATTTTGCATTTAATTGAACCGCTTGTTGAAGTGGGCTTGTTAAATGGCAGTAATTATGAGGAAATTCGGTTACTGGAGAGTTATTATTCGGTGCGGTACCTTCTAAAAATGGATAGATCTATTACTCCTTTTTTAAAAATCATAAAAATGTATGAGCAAATCCATGCTTATTCCAAAATAATAAGTGTTTATAGTGGATTATGTATGATCAAATTCGAACAACACTTATACGAAGAAGCGCTCAACTACTTATTAGAAGGGGAAAAATATGTAACCCGCTATGGGGGCTTAATTGATGAGTTAGAAAAGCTTGATTTGTATTACAATATTACCGTGGTCTATTCCGCATTAAATAATGATCAAAAGATGGAACAATATTTAGAAATGGCTTTGAAAATTGCTAAAGAAAAGAAGATTTTATACCGTCTAAATGATTTTTATCGCTTCTTATTACTTATTCATAGTTCTAAAGGGGATGCCGAAAAATCCCGTTACTATTTGAAAAAAATTAGTGCATTTACTGAAATTTTAGAGGAAGCAGGAGAAACCGGTACCGAACGATTAATGAACTTAATTTATTTGAATCAAATTGAGAAAGACTATGAAAAGGTAATCCGTTCAAGGGAGGAAGAAACGCCAGTACCTGAAGAAATTTTAACCCCAATAAAAAATGGGGAGTATGCCTATGCCTACTGGAATTTGAAGCGATATGATGAAGCGAAAAAAGAATTAGAATCGCTCATGCTCACTGAAATTCATCATCATCCAATCGACTTAGTGAGAGTTTATCGATCCTTTGCGATTCGTGCTTTATGTTATCTTCAAGAAGGGGACATGGAAAACGCTAAAAGAGATATATTATATGCCATGGATGGCTGCAAAGATTTTAGTGAAACATCGGAAAAACGATTTGTTTTGGATGCTTATGGGGAGATTATGGGGGAGTAGCTGTAAAAGGGGATTCGCCCTATATTAAAATCAGAATAATTTAGGGTTAAGAGTATCATAAGTAAGTGTGGTTTGCTGGATAATGTGACTATGTTTATAAAACTTAAAGGAATTACTTATAACAAAGCAGAAATCTACAATGTTTAGTAGATTTTTTTGAATATAACTAAATAGAAAAGGGGGAAAACTGTTTGTATAAAAAAGACCATATAGACTTTTTAGAGAAAATAGACGCTTTACAATTAATCGAGAAAATTAGTGAGTTTAGAAGTTTGAATATAGCTTTAATGACCCCACTTGCAATAAGAAATGCTATTTATGATGTTTTAACACATGAAGGGAAATTTGCTTATTTTACTAATTTAAGCAGCTATAAAAAGGGTACTTTGTTTTATCGTGCTAGAATATTAGATTCCATTTTAATACCAAATGATAATTTATTATATGAGTCTCATTTTTGGAATGCGCCATCAGAGTGTATTAAAACTTATAGTAGGTTAAATAAACCCTGAGAGTCTTTATTGTACACTACGCATATGATTCCTGAAATTACTTTAATGGAAACAAAAATACCAGATAACTCATATTATGCTTTGATGGTATATGAAGCAATTGATGATATTAAAGTTAATTTAATTGGTCAGAAGTATGATTATGAAGCGATGGGGATTTATAGTGAAAAAGTTAAATTGATTAATAATATCTATAATGATTTTTTGAAAGATGAATTTAGTAGAGATGTTGGAGTGGGTACAGAGTACTTATATATGGTATCCGAACTAATTGTTAAGGACTTTTTTTATTTACCACCGAGGGATGTACAAGATGCCTGGGCATATCCCTCATTAAAGGATAAAGAGAAATATAATGTATGTTTTAGACCAGAAATTGCAAAGCAGTTATTAAAATTAAAAGGGACCATGATTTGTGAAAAGTTACCGCAATCTTATAAAATAAACGGAAATGTATTCAATCAGGTTTTGATAAATTGGGTAAAGCTAAATTTTATAAATTAGGCAGTAGAGAACAACTGAATGTTTTCCCGGAATTTAAGTTTAATAATAAATAATATGTGAATTTAGGTTGATATAATAGCAAGTTTAATAAGATACAAAAAAACGCATTTACACCCGTAATGGTGAGCCGTAATATTAATAAGTGAGGTTTATGAAAAGAACCACCTAGAACGTTGATGTGACAACGATTTAGGTGGTTTTGTGATTTGTCAGGATATTGAATAGTTAACAAGGCTAAACCATTTTCATACCTTAATAAATTATGCTCTAAGAGAGTAATAATATTAATTTTTATGTTTCTTTTTTAAGTAGTTGGTGGAGATAATAAATAAAAAGACAATAGGTACTGCAATTGAAAAAATAGTGCTAAAAGTTCCCAAACTATAACCCTCCATTTAACTATTTTTTTGAATTTCTAAAATTAATATTCAAAAATTCTAATTTTAGTATAATGGGAATTGAGAGAATTATTTCAAAATATACGAATCGGAATATTTGGAGGTACTATGGGGTTTGGAAAGACATTAAAGAAAATTAGATTAAATCGTAATATGACGCAAGAGCAAATCGCTACAGGGTTAATAAGACAAGGAACTTATTCAAGAATTGAACGGGATCAGTTGGAATTAGACTTAGAGTTATTTACGAAGCTACTTGAACGCTTGAATATATCTAGCAATGAATTTTTTTACATTCACAATAATTACCGAGTGACAGAGCATGAATCCATCATGAAAGACTTTAGAAATTTAGAAATCACATTGCCTGAAATTTTAAAGAATAGCATGAAAAGATTGAGTATATACTTAATAAAATATCCATCATCTAATTTAAGTAAGGTTTTTGTTGCTTATCAAGTTTTATATTTATATGTAGAAGATAATCCTGAACTAGCAAAACAAAAGGCCAGTCTAGTTTGGGACGAGTTTCAAAAATTAGATAATTGGTATATTGATGATTTAATTTTATTAAATAGCCTTTTATTCTTATTTCCCTTAGAAACAGCCACAGAAATTACGACAATGGCTTTAAAACGAATCGATGCCTATCAGCATTTTGAAAAAGATTTAACCTATTTAAAAATTTATTTCCAAATGGATTTATGTGTAATCTTTATACAGCATCAGAAATATGAACTAGCACTCAATAAACTTAATTATATCTATGAAAATTACAAACAGAAAATGTCTTTTCAAATGTTAGCGGTGTTATTTACAAATAGGGCGATTTGTTTATTTCATTTAAATCGACCTGTAGAAGAAGAGCTCACAAAATTGAATTTATTATTAAGTTTATATGGGGAGTTTACGTTATTGGACTCCTTGCTTAAAATCTACGAAAATCAAAAATCTTAGATGAATTAAAAAATTTATTTGAGTTTAATAAAATAGCTAGACTACTATATCATCTATAGTAGTCTAAATAAGGCCCGAAATTATAGAAGGAACCTTCGTTTTTTTATTACTTACAAATCAGTATTTGAGAATGATTTTAATAGTGTTTCTTTTCGTTTAAAAATCGCACTTACCTTAGTTGCGGTGAACCGTATCATATAAGTAAGTGCGGTATTTAAATGAACCACCAAGAATTGTTGATTTCTCAGCGTTCAAATGTACTGATGGATTTTTAAGTTTTATTCCATTCTAAAACTTCATTTATTTGTTCACCTTGTTGTTTTTCAAATCTAGGTGTTCCATTTCAATGACTGAGATGCGCAACAACGTTAAAACAAACAAGACTAAGATACTGCCACTCACAAGTAAAATGTATTGTGCGGGAATGATATCATATAAAATCCAAAAATGAGTGTACCAATAGGCATCATGCTTATAGCCATAATTCAACAATCCCGAAAACGTGACCACGAAATTCTTCTTCAATTGAAGTTTGTAATGATACCTCAATTGGCGTATTCGTAATAATTCCAAGAGTCCTAAATAGAAATATAAACGAATCTAGCATTTAGACTTTGGAGCATCTTTTCTTTTTCAGCAGGTGCATTGCTCTCGTTTTTATACAATGTAAAATTCATTGTAGATTCCAGTACAAGGGTAATAATACTATAAGCGTGGTGCCAGTCACTCAAGCATATTTGTTTGAGCGACTGGCACCTTTTATAATGTGTCTTTGGACCAGTAGACGTTTTTTGCATTATATTCTAAAATTAACCAGTAAAATTATTTCAATATTCACAGAATAAAAGTGGATTTAGGGGAAGGGGATTGTTATGACAATTGATCATGAAGGAAAACGAAAACAGCTAAAAGTAATTCAATTCGATAAAGATCGAAATACGCTTATTGAAAAGACTGAGCCTAGTGAAACTTTTGCGGACGTTGGTGGTTTGGAGGAGGTTAAGAAAAAGATTCAGATGAATTTTATTCTCCCTCTTAAAAATCCAGAGTTTTTTAAAGCATATGGTAAAGAAGCAGGAGGAAGTTTACTGCTTTATGGACCACCAGGTTGTGGGAAAACATTTTTGGCAAAAGCGATTGCCGGTGAAATAAACGCTAGCTTTATACATATGGAATTACAGGCGATTTTGTCAATGTATATAGGAGAAAGTGAACATAATCTTCATGATGTATTTGAAGCTGCGCGGGAAAACAAACCATGTGTCTTATTTATTGATGAATTGGATGCAATTGGTGGGAATCGTCAAAACATGAGACAGCATCATGAGCGGATGCTTGTCAATCAATTACTTCTTGAGTTAGATGGATTAGATGCGCATAACCATGGTATTTATGTCATTGGTGCAACGAATACACCGTGGTATTTGGATTCCGCATTAAGGAGACCAGGTCGTTTCAATCAATTACTATTTATTTCCCCGCCTGCTGTAGAGGAAAGGGAGGTTATTCTGAAACTAAAGTTGAAAGACAAACCACAGAATTCACTTAATCATAAAAAAATTGCTAGTAAAACAGCACATTTCTCGGGGGCAGATCTTGAACAACTTGTTGGAGATGCCATCGAGTCCGCATTACAACGTTCATTGGAAATGGGTGAATTGCAACCGTTAACGAATAATGATTTAAACGAAGCATTGAGCCGACGTAAGCCAACCACTTTGGAATGGTTTTCAACAGCTAAAAATTATGCCACCTTTAGTGACGTGAATAAAGACTATCAACAAGTCCTAGATTATTTAAAAGAGAATAAGATTAGATAGGGTGTGGGATACGTGAATGAAGAGGCGCAATATGCACAATTCATCCGGATTGAACAATTATATGAGTGGGAACGTTTGGAAGAAGCCATTAATGAGACGGAAAACTATATTCAACAATACCCCGAAGATGCGGATGGCTATGCCGTACTTAGTAAAGTCTATTTAAAAAAAGGAGACCACAAAAAGGCCTTGCATTGGTCGCTAGAATCATTAAAGAAAGACCCAGAAAATGAAATTGCATGGGAATTTAGGGTAAGTACACTTTACACAGCTGGTAAATATAAAGAGACAATGACTGCAATTCAAGAAGCTTTAACGCTGTTTCCTGATGACGCCTTTTATTATTTTTTGGAAGGGAATATTTACAACAAAGATGGAAAGTACGAGGAGGCGAAAGAACGTTTTCTTATCGCGTTAAAGTTGGAACCATCCAATGCGTTATATCTTGCAAACTATAGTTATGTTGAAAGTATTTTAGGGAATCAAGAAATTGCTCTTCAAGCAGAAAAACAAGCGTTACAACTAGATTCAGAGAATTCGATGGTCTTTTTGTATGTAGCTTGGGCTGCTGACCAAAGAGGAGATTACGCGCAGTCGTTGTCTTATTTGGAAAATGCAGTTCGATTAGAACCTAACAATCAGCAATTCAGAGTAGAGTACTTGGAAATTTTGCAAAAGCAATTTAAGGTGTACCAATGGCTCTTGGTACCTTCTAGAATGTTAATGAAAGTAAAGCCAGCAGTGGTATTTCTCATTTGGTTTGTAGCCTGGATGTTATTCAAGCCGCTTGTCGTTGTTTTTATTATTTTATATGTAGCTGCTCATTGGACAACAAAAATGATTGTCAATGTAAAAGTGTTTGGTCGGTTATTTGTAAAGGTGTAAATATTGCCAGGTAGTCATTGTTTGAGTGAAGATTAAATTTCGATCCAATTGGATTCCCATATGGCGGGAATGAGCCTTTGCAAGAGGCAATCAAGTCATTTGGCGCAAAGATTATAAATGTGCACGGGTAATTATGTTTTAGTCTTAAATACCAATATTAAGAGGCCTTCGATAATATTCGTCAAAGGGCTTTTTGGCGTAGTGGAATATAGCTGTCATATTCTTAGGACAATTAAATGAACCTTGTAATTCTCTTTATACTTTTCTGACCGTAAACTTAGTAAGCGTAGTAATTTAAGTAGAATAGTAGACGTAAACAAATGAAAGATTAAATTTTTCTTTAGTTTGAGTCGAAATTAGAATTTGATTTGGAGGCAAATATACAATGAAATATATGAGTAAAGTAGAAATGCAAAAAGTACTTAATAGCATGGTAACTCTGGATATTATTATGAATTCAAAAGATAATGCATGGTTAAGGCTTATAAATTGTTATGCAATTGAGGAAGGCTGTAAGTATGTAATTGATAATGGCGGTGGTGATAATTTAATGATATTCATTACAAAGAATGGGGTATTTTTGAAAGGATTTGACCACGAAAATGAACTAAATCAATTTGCTGCAGATGAGTGGGATGATGATTTTTTTGAGAATGTATATGATAATGTACCTTTTGGATTTCTTGAATTAGTAGGAGATGAAGATGAACGAGATGAAGTAACATTTTGTATGTGGTATTTAAATGAAAATGATGAGTGGCAACAAAATGAGGTTCTAGGTAATGATGGGGGGAAAGAATATCTATTAAAGTTCATTAAGAAATCTTCTAATGAATGGTGTTATTGGGCGAAATCTTATTATGAGATAAATTTTGAGGTTGATGTGGTAAATGCAATATATAATGGGGAACCTATAACACAAACTATTATTCATAAAATAAATCCTGAAAGGGATACAATAGAAGCTTTGCAGGAAATCAATGAAATGAAAAATATGTTAAATTTTATTACATAGTGAAGATATAAAACAGAATTTGAAAAGTAAGTAATTTAATTAAAAGTTAAATACTTTGAATTAACGTTAATAGAAATCAAGAGTAATAGGGCACATATTAGATACACAGGAATAGCGGTGATTGATGGATATGCTGACCCATAAACTACTGAAGAATTTAAAATAGATTGTTGGTTATCAATAATCACTGTTGAAAAGGACTGGGCTAAAATTGGACTATAGTAGCCAGTAACAACGTTTCCTAAGCGCTTAGATCTTATAGGTCAAGCGTCTTTTTTTGTTCCGGATTTTAGGATTAAACGGACTACCCTTGATGAAATAGTTAATTCACCAATTTTCATATACGTGAAATTATTTCATAATATATTGCACGTTAATCTAATATGTATTATATTATTCACAATAGTGAAAAAAGAGGTGGGTAATTGAATATAGGGATGGAAATAAAGAAGTTGAGAACTGACAAAGGGATTACGTTAAAAGAGTTGGGCGAAAAAAGTGAACTATCTGTTGGATTTCTGTCTCAATTAGAAAGAGGGCTTACTACGATCGCGGTGGATACACTTGAAAAACTAGCGAATATTTTGGAAGTCCATGTAACACATTTTTTTGGTTATCCGCTTAAAAAGAAAGATATGGTTTTGAGAAGTTATGAACAAGAAATAATGGATTCAGTAGAAGGCGGTTTTATTAAGTATAGTTTAAGTGCAAATTTGGAAAATAAACAACTTGTTCCAAGGCTTATCGAAATTCTCCCTCAAAAGCAAGATGAAGAAATCGTATCTTATAAGCATGAGGGAGAGGAGTTTGTTTATGTTTTAGAGGGTATATTAACGGTGTACATAAATGGTAAGAGACATGAAGTATACCCGGGTGACAGTGTTCATATGGACTCAACGATTGCGCACAATTGGGCAAATTATACGAACAAGAAGGTCAAGCTTATAGCCGTTAATACGCCTAACTATCTTTACAATAGTAGGTTGTTAGAAAGCAATCATAACAATGGATAAATTTGTATTATATATTATTGGTACTTTTTTTGTAATCGGGGCAATTGATTATATGACCGGTAATCATTTGAAACTCGGTGAGAAGTTTGAGGAAGGCATAAAAACGATGGGGGCTTTAGGGCTTGGCATGATCGGAATTCTTTCTTTAGCCCCTATATTTACAAACTTTTTAGCAGCTGAAATTGTCCCAATCTTTAGAGCATTGAATCTAGATCCTTCAATCGTTCCAGCAGCGTTATTAGCAGTTGATATGGGAGCCTTTCAAATGGCGAAAGAGCTGGCTTTAACGGAGGAAATGGGGGCATTTTCAGGAATTATTATCGCCTCTACTTTAGGCGCCACAATTAGTTTTTCAATACCTGTTGCGTTAGGGATGCTTTCTAAAGAGGATGAAAAGTATTTTTCTAAAGGTGTGTTAATTGGCATTATTACGATACCAATCGGATGTCTTGCAGCGGGCTTGTGGCAACAAATAGATATTAACATTTTAGTATGGAATATGGTGCCGATATTTGTTTTTGCTATTTTATTAGGGGCGGGATTATTAAAAGCTCCTTTTATTTTTATAAAAGTTTTTAATGTATTTGGAAAGCTAATCATAACTTTGAGTACGATTGGATTACTTTTGCAAGGGGTAGATGTGATATTTGGTGTAACGCTCGTGTCAGGATTAGCACCATTATCTGAATCTACTTTAATCGTAGCAAAAATCGCACTTTTCTTAGGTGGAGCCTATCCAATGCTAGCATTGATTAATCGAATTTTTAATAAGAGTTTTAAAGAAATTGGGGAGAAATTGGGCATTAATTCAGCGTCAGTAGCAGGTATTCTAGGAAGTTTAGCGAGTAATCTGTTGGTATTTGGAACATTTAAGGAAATGAATCCGAAAGGGAAAGTGGTATGTACGGCCTTTGGGATAAGTGGAGCGTTTGTATTTGGTGGTCAATTTGGGTTTGTGTCAGGAGTAGCCCCAGAAATGTTAGGTGCGTTTATCATCGCAAAAATTACAGCTGGAATTCTAAGTATTGTACTTGCTGCATGGCTGTTTGAGCGTGAAAATAAAACAATTAGTGTTAAAGAAAATGGAGGAATTCGTCATGAATATCAAGGATAGAGTTGAAAAGTTAAGACAGTTAATGAAAGAAAATCAAATGGATGCGTATATCATTCCTAGTTTTGATGCGCATCAAAGTGAGTATGTAGCAGAACATTGGAAAAGTAGACAATGGATTTCAGGATTTACAGGTTCTGCTGGTACGGTCGTGATTACATTAGAAGATGCGGGATTATGGACAGATGGTAGATATTATATTCAAGCAGAAAAGCAGCTTGCGGGTTCAGGAATTCGATTATTTAGAATGGTCGATCCAGGGGTACCATTTTATTCGGAATGGCTAGCAGAAGTTTTGAATGAAGGAAGCATTGTCGGCTTTGATGGAAATGTTTTTTCAACGAACTTAGTAAAAAGAATGGCAGAAGATCTACAAGCAAAGGACATCCAATTAAAAATGGATCTTGATTTAATTGGTGAGCTATGGGAAGATCGACCGGAAATTCCTAAAACACCATTATTCACGCATGATGTAAAATATGCAGGTAAATCACGCGTTGAAAAATTAAATGAAGTAAGAGAAGAAATGAGAAATAAAGGGGCAAATTATTATATTTTAACGTCTCTTGATGACATTGCATGGCTTTTGAATATTAGAGGGGTGGATGTGCCGAACAGTCCTGTTGTCATTGCTAATGTAATTGTAGCCGAACATACATGTTATTTATTTATCGATTCTTGCAAAGTCCTTGCTTCGGATAAATTAGAACTGGAAGCGGAAGGGATCGAGTTAAAAGCGAATGATGAAATACAAACATTCCTAGAAACTCTTTCAAACGAAGATGCCGTTATGTTAGATGCGACTAAAACAAATATCAATTTATATAATGCCATTAATAGCGATACAAAGAAATGCGAAAACCCTGACATCACAACAAATTTAAAAGCGATTAAAAATGATGTTGAAATAGAAAATATGAAAGAGTGTCAAATAAAAGACAGTGTAGCCATGGTGAAATTTATTAAATGGCTAAAAGATGCTGTAAACAACGAAGAAATTACAGAAATTGCTGCAGAACAAAAATTAGAAGGTTTTAGAAAAGCGCAGGAAGGGTATATGGGAACGAGCTTCGATACAATCGCAGGCTATCAAGAACATGCCGCAATGATGCATTATAAAGCGAATGAAGAAACGCAATTTATGCTTAAAAATGAAGGCCTCTTTTTAATCGATTCAGGTGGTCAATATTATGATGGTACAACAGATATAACGCGGACGATTGTTTTAGGAAATCTGACTGATGAACAGAAAAGAGATTATACTTTAGTGTTAAAAGGGTTTATTGCACTTAGCGCGGTAAAATATTTACACGGCTCGACTGGTGCGAACTTAGATATTTTAGCAAGACAGCCAATATGGCAGCATGGTATTGACTATAAGTGTGGGACAGGGCATGGGGTCGGCTTTTTCTTGAATGTTCATGAAGGACCACAAAGCATACGAAATAATAATCATGTGCCATTAGAAAAAGGTATGATCCTTACGAACGAACCAGGAATCTATCTTGAAGGGAAATATGGCATTAGAATTGAAAATTTAATGATAGTTGCTGAAGACGAAAAAACAGAGTTCGGTCAATTTATGAATTTCGAAACAATTACGTATTGCCCGATTGATTTAGCAGGTATCAATGTAGAAATGCTGACAAACAGTGAAAAGCAATGGTTAAACAATTATCATCAAGAGGTATATACAAAGCTCGCACTTTATTTAAATGAAGAAGAGCGCGGATGGTTAAGGGAAGAAACGAAAGAAATTTAATATTGGAATTACCGAAAAGTGGAATGATACACCATAATGACTGGCTATTCATTCCACTTTTTTCTATGTATAGAATTTCGGCAGCCATTACATAATTAGGCTAAAAGGTTAACGGCTATCTTTATGATGAAAATCGGCGGGAAATGTTGTTTAAATGATGTTTTTCATGTAAAATTAGCCATGCTTATGTCCTTTGTTTTGGTTTTGGATGGTATACTACCGCCAAACCATTATAAAGGCTTTTTTTATGTGTGTATAATATGACAGAAATCTCGTTTTATTTATACTGTAAAAAATTTATAATGCGACGCTTGTGACGTCGGATAAAGTAATAGAAGGAGATGCGATTGTATGAAAGGGAATTTGGAAACAAAGGGAAAAAAAGCTTGGGTAGATAAAATGTTGGATAAGATTGAATACGCGGGCAATAAATTACCGGACCCGATCACGCTATTTGTCATTCTAGCGGGCTTAGTACTTCTTTTATCATGGATACTATCAATATTCGGTGTTTCGGCAGTCCAACCGGGTACAGACAATGTGATTGAAGTAAAAAATCTACTAAGCCAAGAAGGACTTATTTTAATCGTCACACAGATGGTTTCAACGTTTACAGGCTTCGCGCCTTTAGGATTAGTCGTTGTGACAATGATTGGTATCGGTTTAGCTGAGCAAACGGGACTTATTTCAGCTGTTATGAAAAAGCTTGTCATGTCAGCCCCGACAAAATTAATTGTACCGTTTGTTATTTTCGCAGGTTTAGTTGGTAACATTGCCGCTGATGCTGCATTTATCATTTTGCCACCAATTGCGGCGATGATTTTTATGAGTCTTGGTCGAAATCCACTAGCAGGTTTAATTATTACATATGCGGCGGTAGCTGGGGGTTTCAGTGCCAATATTATTATTAACTCAATCGATGTATTATTATTAGGAATTACAGAGTCAGCAGCGCAAATTGCAGATCCGGAGTATAAGGGTCGTGCAACGATGAACTATTACTTCTTAATTGTATCCACATTTTTAATCGTCATTATTGGTACATGGGTTGCGAAGAAGTTTACTGAACCTCGCTTCGGTACATTTGAAGGAAAGATTGAAAAGTTAGAGCCTGCGACAGATTTAGAAAAGCGCGGTTTAAAATGGGCAGGTATCGTTGCATTTATTTATGCGATCATTATTGCAATGACGGTCATTCCATCTAATGGGCTATTACGTGACCCTGAAACAGGTGGCTTCTTAGATTCACCATTTATGTCTGGAATTGTCCCGATTATGTTATTTTTCTTCCTGTTACCTGGTCTTGCATATGGTATTGCAGCGAAGGAAGTTAAAAATGATAAGGACGTTGCTGAGAAAATTTTTAAATCAATTGCTGATTTAGCACCGTTTATTGTATTAGCATTTGCTGCTTCACAAATGATTGCCTTTTTCAACTGGAGTAATATAGGTGCGATTTTAGCCATTAAAGGAGCAGAACTTTTACAAGCATTCAACTTTACAGGCTTGCCGTTAATGATTGGATTTATTTTAATGTGTGCATTCATTAACTTATTAATCGCAAGTGCTTCAGCGAAATGGGCATTACTAGCACCGATTTTCGTGCCGATGTTCTTTTATTTAGGCTATTCTCCTGCGATTACACAAATGGCGTATCGTGTAGGGGACTCGATTACAAATCCAATTACGCCGATGCTCGCTTATTTTGCTATACTATTATCGTTTGCAAAGCGTTATGATAAGAATATCGGTATTGGAACACTGATTTCAGCCTTGCTACCATTCTCGGTATTCTTTGCAATCGGTTGGATTCTATTATTTGCGATTTGGTTCTTCTTCGGTTTACCGCTTGGACCTGGAGATTATATTTACTTAAAATAAGGGGTGTTATCCATGACAGCTTTACAACAAGAGCAGCTAACTAGTCTATTAAAGGAATACGAAGAAGAGATGATTCAGCTTCGTCGTTATTTTCATGAAAATCCTGAAATATCATTTGAGGAAGTAGAAACGCCAAAAACAATTGCGGCATTTCATCGCGCGTTAGGCCATGAAGTACGTGAAGGTGTTGGTGGGAGTGGTGTTGTCGCAAAGCTTGTAGGTGGCAAACCAGGAAAAACAGTCGCGTTACGTGCAGATTTTGATGCTTTAGCCATTAAAGAAGAAACGGGCCTACCTTTCCAATCAAAAGTGAAAGGGCGTATGCATGCTTGTGGGCATGATGGGCATACAGCTTCATTATTAATTTTAGCGAAAGCATTCAATCAAATGAAGGATGAATTAGCAGGGACAATTGTGTTTATTCATCAGCATGCGGAAGAAATTGCGCCTGGTGGAGCGATTGCGATGATTCAAGATGGCTGTTTAGAAGGTGTAGATGTTATTTTCGGCACGCATTTATGGGCACCGATTGAGCTTGGAGAAGTACATTCTGCTAAAGGTCCATTAATGGCTGCGGCAGACGGCGTATATATTACGATTAAAGGTAAGGGCGGTCACGGTTCGAACCCAAGTGATACGAAAGATTCGATTGTACTGGCGGCACAGTTTATTACTAATTTGCAACAGCTCGTATCACGCCGTATTAATCCATTGCGTCCGGCAGTCGTTTCGATTGGACATATTGAAGCATTAAATCCTTTCAACGTGATTGCAGACCAAGTGTATATGAAAGGGACTGTGCGTACTTTCCATGAAGAGGAGCGCGCTTTATTAGAACGTGAAATTGAAGAGTTATTAAAGGCGACATGTTATTTAACGAAGGCAGATTATGAATACGAATTTGTTCGAGGCTATCCACCAGTTGTGAATCATGACGCGGAAACAGAGCATGTGATGGCATCTGCAGAAAAAGTGGCTGGTGTGGAAGCAGTTAAATATATTGAACCGATTATGGGCGGCGAGGATTTTGCTTACTACTTAGAGGAAATTCCAGGATCATTCTTCTTCACAGGGGCAAAAAATCCAGCTTGGGAGGAAGTATACCCACATCACCATCCAAAATTCGATATCGACGAGCGCGCATTGCGTATCGCGGCGAATGTGTTGGGGCAAGCGACTTTGGATTATTTAAAGGAAAATAATTAACCTGATTTTTGTAGTTTAATTTTCGTCTAGAATATTATGGTAATAACAGTTTAAAGACGCTTAGATTTAATAAATCAAGCGTCTTTTTTTGTACCCTATTATGCAATTTTACGCACGGTCTTTGAGAGATTAGGTGTTTACATAGGTTAATTGATTTTCAAATTCGTGAAATTAATTCACATTATATTGCGTATCAAGTTGATATTTCCTTATTAGTAACAATAATGGAATTAATTAGCGAAATGATGAATGTCGGAATGGAAATCAAGAATAGGTAGAATTTCGATTGTCGTTGCAACATTATTAGCCGGAATTATTGGACTTAACCCCTTGGTGCAATTACACAAATTGTTGCTTGGGCATTTGCGCTTGCATGTGGTACATTCTTCCCGGCTCTCGTACTGGGCGTCTGGTGGAAGCGTGCGAATGCAAAAGGAACAATTGCCGGTTTGCTTGTCGGTTTAACTGTGACGCTTCTTTACATTTTCGGTGCCAAGTATGGTGGCTTTACGATACTATGTATTATTGATACAGGCGCTGGTATTTTCGGAGCGATTGCAGCCTTCGCAACGAATATTATTGTGTCACTCTCAACGCGTCCACCTACACAATAACCGCAGGATGCGGTTATTAACCTACGTTATCCAGAGCAAATGGTTTATAAAGATGGTGATGTTTAGTTAAATGATGGTTCAGTGAAAGAACAATGAACTAAGCAGGGCAGTGCAACAGACTATCTAAAAAGTTGATAAAACTTCAAAATGTCGAAACGCTGTTAAATCAACGTTTAGGTACTTTTTTATGGCGTTCATTTATAGTGTTAGTGGTAAAAAATGCTAAAAACAAATATAATTAAAATTATATATAATTGAAACTAGCGATTAGGGGATGTTTATCGTGGAAATTAATATACCAGGGAGAGGAATCATAGAAATTAAAAATCTGTTATTAGACTATAATGGGACGATAGCTTGTGATGGTAAATTGATTTCTTCAGTACAAGAAATATTAGAGGCGATCAATAAAAAAGGTATAACAGTTCACGTAGTAACTGCTGACACGCATGGTACTGTAACGGCTCAATGTGCGAATTTACCTGTTGAAATAAAAATATTTGATAACTCAAATGCTGCAGCAAATAAACGAGCAATTGTAGAAGAGTTAGGTGCAGAACAATGCGTATGTATTGGAAATGGGTTTAATGATGGACAAATGTTTGAGACTTGTAGCATAGCCATTATTGTTATTGGAGAAGAAGGATGTTCTGCAAAATCTTTCATGAAAGCCGATATTGTATGTAAAGATATTGAAGATGCTTTTGATTTAATATTAAAACCAAGTAGAATGATTGCAACTTTACGAGGGTGATGTAATCACAGCAAACCTATCTAGACGCAAGAAGGGTTCTGTACGTTGGACCAAGCAACGTATAGCAGCAGCCAAGTTACATGAAAAGGTAGCAAACCAACGCATGAACATTCTCCATCACAATTAAATGTACAAACTAATTGAAGGGATACTTTATTATTTTGGAGTACATAACATTAAAACCCAGCAACCTTAACATGAAAAGGTTGCTGGGTTTTCTAAATTATTTGAATGCGAATAAATACTACTATCTTATTGGAGCAGGGGAGATAATTCATTCGTTTCGAATTTATAATTTGTTTATATTTGCGATATAAGCAGTTTAGAACTGTCTTTCATAATGAAGTATAAGAAATGAAAGGGAGAGAACAAATATGAATAAAAAATTTAAATTTGCATCATTGGTAGTATTTAGTTCATTAACAATTTTGGCGGCATGTAGCGGAGAGGCGGCAACGGAAAAGGAGACAACTAAATCTACGGAACAAGTTGAGCAAACAGAACAAACAACACAAGTTGAAACAGAAAGCCAAGTTTCAAAAGGTCAAGAAATGATGAATATGCTCGGTAGTACAAATTGGCAAGGAACAAAGGTTTATGATAAAGACAACAATGATTTAACAAAGGAAAATGCAAACTTTGTTGGCTTAGCAAAATATGATGCTGAAACTGGTAGTTATGAGTTTTTTGATGCAGCTACAAAGAAAACACGTGGCGATGAAGGAACATTCTTTATGACAAATGATGGCGGGAAGCGAATTTTAATTTCAAACACGATGAAGTATCAAGCGGTTGTGGAGATGACGGAACTAAACGAAGACATTTTCACATACAAGCGCATGGGTAAAGATGCAACTGGCAATGATATCGAAGTCTTTGTGGAGCATATTCCATATGATGAAACAGAATTAGCCTTTACAAATCCAATGCCAAATTTAACGGCAACGACAGGCACAATTATTACGGACGTAGATGGTGATGAAATTTTAGGAGAAACAGTATGGCAGGGGATAAAAGTTCTAGATGAGCAAGGTAATGATGTAACTGAGCACAATTCTAACTTTATTAGTATCGCTAAATGGGACCCAACAACAAATCAATATGAATTTTTCGACGTTGAATCAGGCGTGAGTCGTGGAGACTTTGGTTACTTTGATGTTATTAATAGTAACAAAGTTCGAGCACATGTTTCGATCGGTGAAAATAAATATGGTGCAGCTTTAGAACTAACAGAATTAAACGGCAGCAAGTTTACTTATAAGCGTATGGGCAAAGATGCAGCAGGCAATGAAGTGACTATTTTTGTAGAGCATGAGCCATATAATGGAGAATTAAATGTAAATTTCAGCTTTTAATTGGTATGATTTTTAATATAGAATTAGGGAGAGGGGGGCTACAATGACAATAAAAAATCGATTTCTCATTTCATATATTGGGGGTATTTTTATTGCGAGCGTCTCTATTCTCCTAATTTTATGTATCGCTTTTTATGTAACGACAGGGTCCGTACCAACGCCGAAAACATTGTATCAATCCTTTACGAAGCAGCGTTCTTTGAGCCCTGAAGAGGAGCTAGCTTATGTAGAATTACGAAATATCGCAAAAAGAACGCCAGACCAACTATTAGAAGAGGCTATGCCAAATAAATTACAGCAATTAGAACAGCAATCTCTTGGTCTTGTGATTCGCAAGGGGCGGGACATTTTATATTACTCCGAGGAGCTAGTGGAGAAGTCGCTTACTGTGCATTTTCCTAATTTTGATTCAAATAATATTGAAACAAAGGGCACGATTGATAATGCAGGTAGAATGTTCCGTTACATTAAATTTGATTTTTATTATAGCGATCAAACTAAAGGAAGTATTCTAGTATTAAAAAAGGAAAATAACTTGCTCGAGTTTCTGACAAGATGGGGACTGCTTGTTATTGTTCTTATCTTGTTCGTTTCGATTACAGGTATGTTATTTTTAAATTATCAAATTCGAAAATCAATTATTCAACCTATTGAAAAATTAGGTCGAACAATGACCGGTATTCGAGATGGGGACATGATGATGCAGACAGCTATTTTGCCGGAAAATACGGCAAAAGAAGTACAACAGCTGATGGTAAATTTTGAACGAATGAGAGAAGCTTTACTAGTATCGATTGAAGAGCAGCAAAATCTTGAAAATAATCGAAAAGAATTAGTGGCGAGTATTTCGCATGACTTGAAAACGCCGATTACCTCTATTATTGGTTATGTAGAAGGTTTGCAAGAAGGTGTTGCTGAAATACCTGAAAAGCAGGAAAAGTATTTAAAAACAATCCATTCCAAATCACTTGCTTTAAATCATTTAATAGAGGAACTTTTTCTCTATTCAAAGCTTGATGCAGAAGCGGTACCATTTCATTTTGAACGCACATCATTGCCAAATTTTCTAGCACATGTTGTAGAAGAATTTCAATTATCCAATCGACAGGTTCGCATTGACTTGCAGGTTTCTGAGGAAGTACATGTGCAAATTGACCGAATGCATATGAATCGGGCAATTACGAATTTAATAGAAAATAGTATTAAGTTTCAAAAGACGAGGGAACCATTAATAATTGTTGTGGAAGTGATTACTGTGTCTCGCTTAGTGCAATTGATAGTCAAAGATAATGGGCAAGGTATTTCAGAGGAAAAATTGCCCTATGTATTTGATCATTTTTATCGCGGGGAAGAAGCACGAACATCGACAACGGGTGGCAGTGGCTTAGGGTTAGCGATTGTAAAGCAAATTGTTGAAAAACATAATGGTCAGGTGAAAGTTCAAAGTACATTAGATGAAGGTACATCTGTAATCATTGTTTTGGAAAAGGCTTAAAGGAAGTGTTGAGAAATGGTAGCATCACGGATTTTAATTATTGAAGATGATTTAAGCATTGCGGAATTGCAGCGAGATTATTTAGAAATTCATTCAATTGAAGCAGATATTGTAACGGATGGATTAGAAGGGGTGAATTGTGCATTAAATGAAGATTATGCCTTAATCGTTATTGATTTAATGCTCCCTTCGATGAATGGCTTTGAAATTTGTCGCCGTATTCGCGAGGTGAAAAATATTCCACTCATGGTTGTTTCAGCAAAAAAGGAAGATGTTGATAAAATTCGTGCCCTTGGTTTAGGCGCGGATGATTATATGACAAAACCATTTAGCCCTAGTGAGTTGGTTGCACGTGTCCAAGCACATATAAAACGCTACAAACAGCTAACAGGCGCTGGGCAAGCGGTTGAGTATATCGAAATGAATAATATTGTTGTCGATAAGGCAGCGCGTAAAGTTTATGTGCTCGGTGAAGAAATTACATTTACAACAAAGGAATTTGATTTACTCGTATTTTTTATGGAACATCCTAATCGTGTATGGACGAAGGAACAGCTTTTTCGCCAATTATGGTATATGGATGATTTGGATGGTGAAGTATTCACTGTTGTTGTCCACGTCGGGCGAATCCGTGATAAGTTAAAAAAAGGTAAATTATCAGACTTACCGATTGAAACCATTTGGGGCAGCGGTTATCGCTTTAATAATTGATTTCTCCTTTTGGAGGGAGGCTCTAATTTGAAACTTTTTAAAGGTTTAATTATTATCTTTTTATTCATAATAACAGGCTGTAATGACGAGGAGGAAATACAAATGGCACATCAACCAGGTGAATTGCTTCAAGCTGTTGAAGCGAACAATCTAGAAAAAGTACAAGACATATTAAAAGATACATCATACCCAATCAATGAAACAAATGAAAAAGACGAATCACCATTGTTAATTGCAACGCATAAAAATTACATTGAAATTGCAAAAGCTTTAATCGATGCAGGAGCAGATGTTAACCAACAGGACGCGATTCAAGATAGTCCTTATTTATATGCAGGCGCGCAAGGTAAAACCGAGATTTTAGCTTATATGCTAGAAAATACAATACCTGATCATCAAGTGTACAATCGCTATGGTGGCAATGCCTTAATCCCAGCTGCTGAAAAAGGACATTTTGAGAATGTAAAGTTACTTTTAGTAGACGGAAAGATGGATATGGATCATCAAAATAATTTTGGTTATACAGCCTTAATTGAAGCAGTCGCATTAACGGACGGTTCAAAAGTATATCAACAAATTGTACAGGAATTGTTAGCTTACAATGCGAACAAAGAGCTTCGTGACAACAACGGTATGACAGCATTGGATTACGCTAAAGAAAGAGGATATACAGAGATGATCGAGCAGTTGGAAAGGAAATGAAACATTTTATTAGTTGAAAAACAGGGGGATATCTCTTCCCATTCGTTTTAAATACAGTTGCCCAAAACTTTCTAGTTGTACAAAGTAAAATTAACTAAAAGAATTGAAAATACCAAAAACAGGAGTGGTTGCGTTCATCTTGTTTTTGGTATTTTTTGTTCAATCATAAACAATATGAAGCTTTTGGATACAAATGTTGGGGGAAAATCAAAACTATTTCTGTAAAAGTCCCTAAAGCATAAAAATAAATTTCAAAAGTACAAATAGGCGATTTTCCTTCCTTGTTTGTACTTTTTTCTGTTTGAAAACGTTTTATCGGGAATTGTGGAAACGTGTAGTTGTTGTTTAATTGAGAAATTTCAGAAAACTAATTGCTATTCATACTTAATCATGCTAAATTATGTAATACCCGAACGAAGTATAAACTTCAAATAAGATAAAAATAAAGGAGTGACTTCTTTTATTGACGATTAAAGAGCGTATTGAGCAACATTTTTATCAATTATCAAAGTCTCAACAAAAAGTGGCTACTGTTGTTTTAAATAATCCAGCGTATATTAGTACGCACGCAGCGGCTGAAATCGGTCAATTGGCGAATACAAGTGAGACAACCGTTATTCGATTTTGTTATGCAGTGGGGCTGACAGGGTTTGCACAACTACAAAAAGAAATTACAAAGTTTTTAGTAGAGGATTATGCAAGTAGTACATTAGGAAATTACGTATCATCGAAAGAAGTGCTATTTAAAGAACCAGCGCTTTGTGAAAAGGTCATGCGTCAATCGAGTGCTAAAATTGTCAAAATTGCTGAGCAAATGGATGAACTACTTTTTAAAACTACGACGAAAGCAATGCATGATGCGAAAAAAATATAGATTGCAGGTGTTGGCGCTTCACAATTTGGTGCACAGTGGTTGCACTATACGCTGAACATGCTAAGACCGGATGTGGAATTACTTGTAATGGAAACAAGCGCCTTAATTAGGAAGCTACAAGTAATAGATGATTCCTCCCTTGTGCTCATTATTTCCTTACATCGTTATTACAATGACACTTTGCATTTAGCACAAGAGGTATTGTCAAGAGGTGCTAAAGTGATTGGCATAACAGATTCTAATGTTGCCCCTTTACATGAAGTAATTGATACATGCTTTGTTTTGGAACAAAAGGAGCTCTCAACAATTGATTTAATGCCTGCGCTTGTGACGTTTTTGAATTCTTTAATAGTTGGCATGATGTCACATGACATAGCTTATTATAATGAACAGCGGTTAAAATTTGACGATTTTCAATCTAGTTTTATCGCAAATCGATGGAGATGATAAACATGAATGAGCAATTACAAGCCCGCCTACAAAATGAATTTAACTATTTACATACACATCCAGAAATTAGCTGGCAGGAAGTAAATACAACAAAATATATTGTAGAGTTATTACGAAAAGAAGGCTTAAAACCAATTGAATTTTCTGATATGACAGGTTTATATGTTGATATTGGTCAAGGTGAGCCGAAAGTGGGATTCCGAACAGATATGGATGCATTATGGCAAGAAATTGATGGACAGTTTCAAGCGAATCATTCGTGTGGACATGATGGACATATGACAATGGCGATTGGAGTCGTGTTGTTATTAAAAGAAATGAAACTTCCAGGAGCTGTACGTATTATTTTCCAACCGGCAGAGGAAAAAGCATCCGGGGCAAAGGCGATGCTCGAAAAAGGCGTCATTGATCCGCTCAATTACCTATTCGGTTCACATGTTCGCCCGCTTGTAGAGTTAGCAGACGGACATCATGCCCCCGCACTTTATCATGGGGCAGCCAAGCTGATTACCGGAACAATTACGGGTATAGAAGCACATGGTGCAAGACCAGAGCAAGGAATTAATGCTATCGAAGTAGCTGCAGCACTGGTAGATGCACTAAAACGTATTTGGATTAGCCCAACGGAGTCCGCTTCCATAAAAATGACGCAAATTCAGAGTGGAGGAACGTCGACAAATATTATTCCGGGCACAGCAACATTTAGTATAGATGCTAGGGCACAAACAAATGAAACGATGAACAAATTAACGACTGGCTTCCAAAATGCTGTCGATGCAATTAGCCTTTTGTATGGGGCTTCGCTTAAGACGACGGTATCAGCATATATTGTAGCTGCACAGGTAGATAAAGACGCAGAAGAAATCATGAGGCAGGCAATCACCGATACGGTTGGGGTAACGAATTGTGCACCGGCTATTGTGACGCCAGGCGGGGAAGACTTTCATTTTTATACGTTTACGAAGCCTAACTTGAAAGCGACGATGTTAGGACTTGGTTGCGCGGTATCGCCAGGATTGCATCATCCACAAATGACATTCAATCATAAACAGCTACCAGTAGGAGCGCAAATTATTACAAAAGCGATACAACTAGCTTATCAGCAATTAGAAGGAAGCGAACAAGCATGATTATTAAGGAATTAACAACATTACAAGAAATGGAGCAAGTCCAACAGCTAGAGCAGCGCGTATGGGGTATAAGTCCAATTCCGACGCACCAAACGTTAACGGCTGTGAAAAATGGGGGCATTGTCGTTGGCGCGTTTGATGGTGAAAAATTAGTTGGCTTTAGCTATGGTTTTCCAGCATTAAAAAATGGCCAAAGTTATCTTTGCTCGCATATGTTAGGCATCGATGAAGCGTATCGTTCACAGCGAATTGGTGAGCAACTGAAGCATGAGCAACGTCAAATTGCACGAGCAAAAGGTTACAATATGATGCATTGGACATTTGATCCACTGGAAACACGCAACGGCTATTTAAACTTAACTAAGTTAAATGGTATTTGTGACACGTATTTAGAAAATTGCTACGGTGAAATGCAAGATGGCTTCAATAAAGGGCTCCCATCAGATCGCTTTGAGGTGCACTGGCATTTAGCTTCAGATTATGTAGAACAGCAACAACAGCCAGAAATTGTGAATTTACGACCAATAGGCCAATTTTCTACCGATCAAAATGACCTACCTATTTTACAATTAGCAAATTTAGAAAATTTAACAAATGATTCGTATTCACTACCTGTCCCGAAAGATTTCCAACAATTAAAGCAAACAAGCGCGGATTGTGCAATGCACTGGCGCATGATGACACGAAAAGCATTTTTAGCACTTTTTTCGCAGGGCTATGTAGCTGTTCGTATCGCAATTGGAGAACAATGGAATGATTACATTTTTGTGAAAAAAGAAACATTAGCACTTGGAGGGAATACATATGAAAATTACTGAAATAACAATTCGCCATTTACAAATGAAACTAAAAGCACTTTTCACAACAAGTTTTGGCACATTTTCAAATAAAGATTTTTTAGTATTAGAGGCAAAGGACGAAAGCGGTACTATCGGCTGGGGTGAATCTGTTGCTTTCCATTCTCCTTGGTACAACGAGGAAACGCTAAAAACGAACTGGCATATGTTAGAGGATTACTTAATACCTCTTATTTTAAATAAGGAAATTAATCATCCAGATGAAGTAAGCGAAATTTTTGAGCCAATCCGTAAAAATAATATGGCAAAATCGACAATCGAAGGTGCAATTTGGGACATCTATGCTCAGCAAACGAATCAATCACTTGCTGCTGCGCTTGGAGGCAAAAAAGATAAAATTGAAGTCGGTATTAGTATCGGCATTCAAAAATCAATGGATGATTTAGTCGCACTTGTAGATGAATATGTCAACGAAGGTTATAAACGTATTAAGGTTAAGATCAAGCCAGGCTGGGATATCGAGGTAATGCGTACATTGCGTGAAACATTCCCAGGCGTTGCCATTATGGCTGATGCCAACTCAGCGTATCGTTTAGCGGATATGGAATTATTAAAGCAATTGGATGAGTTCAATTTAACGATGGTGGAGCAACCGCTCGCATCGGATGACATTATCGATCATGCATCGTTACAAAAGCAAATGACGACGCCAATTTGCTTGGATGAAAGTATTCATTCTTTAGAGGATGCACGAAAAGCGATTGAAATCGGGGCTACAAAAATTATTAATATTAAAATTGGACGTGTTGGTGGCTTAACAGAGGCGAAAAAGATCCATGACTACTGTGAAGCACAAGGGATACCAGTATGGTGTGGCGGTATGTTGGAATCAGGAATTGGACGTGCGCATAATGTGGCATTAACAACCTTAACAAACTTTATCCTACCGGGTGATACAGCGAGCTCAAACCGTTACTGGGAAAAAGATATTATCGAGCCGGAAGTTGTAGCAGAGAATGGTTATATTATAGTGCCACAACAAGTTGGTATTGGCTATCAAGTAAATGTTGAGACAGTAGAAACATATACGATTGAGAAAAAAACGTATCAATGATGGCATACAATCCTTAAGTATCGAATCAGGTGCTTAAGGATGTATTTAGGTCTAAATTAACTGAATATTTAAATAACAAAATAATTTAGTAGGTGAATTTATGAAGAAAAGTATACAAATAGGGGGCGCATTTGTCGGGATTATTGTCGGTGCCGGCTTTGCTTCTGGACAAGAAATTATGCAGTATTTTACAAGCTTCGGGCTTAAAGGGTTGATTGGTGCGATTATTGCTATGATCGTCTTTGCCTTTTTAGGTATGACACTTGCACAGCTAGGTTCGGATTTACAAACAACGTCGCACAAAGGCGTAATCTATTACATAGGTGGACGTTATATTGGATTAATATTAGACATTTTAATTACGTTCTTCTTATTTGGTGTAGCCGTTGTTATGTTTGCTGGCGCGGGCTCTACATTCCAGCAAATGTTTGGAATTGATCCGATGATTGGTAGTGTCATTATGGTAGTAGCAACCATCATTACGTTGTTATTAAATGTAAAAAATATAATTAATATAATAGCTTTAATTACGCCATACTTAATGTCAATTATTTTTGTTATATTAATCTATTCATTATTTACAATGGATATTTCTTTAGTAGAGGCAAATGAAATGGCCCAAACACAAAATTCGGCAGCATCTAACTGGATTGTCAGTGCATTGCTTTATGTTTCGTATAACCTAGCAGCAGGTGCAGCGATGTTGATTGTAATGGGTGGAACAGTAAAAGATCGTAAAGTAGCTGGTATGGGCGGTGTTTTCGGAGGTGTTATGCTAGGAGCTTTAATCATTTTAATCAATTTAGCGATGTATGTGAAAATGGATGTTGTCGCAGGAGTAGATATGCCTACACTTGAATTAGCTAACAACATTCATCCAGTAGTAGGAGTTTTAATGGCTATCGCACTTCTTGGAATGATGTACAATACCGCAGTTGGTATGTTTTATTCATTTACAGTGCGCTTTGTTGCCGCAGATGACAAAAAATTTAAACCTACTGTTGTATTTGTAGGATTACTTGGTTTTTTCGCTAGTTTAGTAGGTTTTACAACATTGGTTGGAAAAGTATATTCAACAATGGGCTATTTAGGATTTGCATTAATTATTACAATCGTGATTGCATGGTTCCGTAAAACGAAAAAAATAGCCAAATTAAACACGGTAAATAATATGTAATCATTTATTTTACCCCGCCAGTTAAATAGTGACGGGGCTTTTCTTCGTTTAACTTGCTTATAGGACCTTAAAAAACTTTCCTTATGTCGTTGCATAGTATGTAACATATGGGCAATATCATTTGAGAAAGAGGTTATGAATTGAAGAAGGCGAAGCTAACTGGAAGAATTGTTACCCCTGAAGATCCTAACTATGAACAGGCGAGGACGAATAATAATTTAAGCATTCCAAAATTTCCGAGTAAAATTGTATTTTGCCAAAAAACAAAGGACGTCATCAATGCATTGCGGTGGGTGCAAGAAAAGAATGAATCGTTTCGCATTAGAAGTGGTAGGCATAGCTATGAAAATTTTTCGTTAGTAACAAAGGGATTAATTATTGATGTTAGTGAAATGAATAAAATTGAGGTAAATCCTAAAGCTATGACGGCCAAAATCGAAGCAGGTGCAAATATAGGTGCAGTTTATCAAGAACTGTGGGAACATGGCCTGACGATTCCAGCGGGTACTGAAAGCAGTGTGGGTTTGGTTGGTCTTACACTAGGGGGTGGAATTGGCATGTTGTCACGGCCGTTTGGACTGACTTGTGATAATTTGATTGAAGTTGAAATCGTTACGGCGAATAGTCATGGAGGAGCCGAACTCATTAAAGCAAACCAAAATAAGAATCATGAATTGTTTTGGGCGTGTTGCGGAGGTGGAGGCGGAAATTTCGGTATTGTCACTTCACTTACATTTAAGCTGCACCCTATTGCAAATGTGTCACTCTTTTCTATTACATGGGGGTGGGAGGATTTCGAAGTTGCCTTTGATTCATGGCAACGTTGGGCACCCTTTACAGATGAACGGCTCACATCACAAATTGAATTGAAATCAAAAAAAGTAGGCGAAATTGTTGCGCAAGGCATCTTTATAGGTTCACCATCCAAATTAAGAAAGCTCCTCAGACCTTTAAGGAATACGGGCTCCCCGACGAATTTCTGGATTAAGGAAGTGCCGTACATCAAAGCGGCTAAATTCTTTGACTTACCGAGCGGCAATCAACCAGCCCCCCGCAAACGCTCTGGATCATTTATTGAAAGACTATTTCCGCGGAAAGCCATCACCGAAATGAAAGAGTTGCTAGCAAACGCACCAAATAAAAATGCATCTATTTGGCAACAATCATTAAGAGGAGCGGTAGGGCAGGTCTCTTCAAATAGCACCGCATACTACTACCGAAATGCGCTCATTGCTCAAGAATACTTGACGATATGGAAATGCCCAGATGAAGAAAAGCAAAATATTCGTTGGATTGAACAAGTGAGGAATACTTTATCGCCTTATACAGCGGGAGATTATGTGAATTTTCCAGACCGCTATATTAAAGATTGGCCAACTGCATACTATGGACGAAATTTTAGAAGACTGAGAGAAGTTAAATCAAAATTTGATCCGAGAAATGTCTTTCAGTTTCCTCAAAGTATTCCACCGAACAGGAAATGGTTTTAAAAAAATATTTTAAAAAGGATAAATCCGGTTATTGTTGTTTTTAGAGTATTCTTTCATCATATAAAGTTTCATGAAAGCAGAGTGCAGAAATATCTTCGCATGCTGCTTTTTTGTTTTGAGTATTAATAAAAAGGGGAATAATGATTTGGTTATGTAAGAAACATCGTCAAAATTGGCCCCCAGTGTATGTTTTTTTTGAGTTCAACTTGAATAAGTTCGTTTTTTTGTAAAATCAGTAAAGTTCATATTATTGACACATAATCCTCATAGGGTTATTATTTATTATTGTTACGAAAAGTAACTAGGTGATTAATAGTTATAATAGTGAGAATTCTTTTCTTTTAATTGTAGATAAATCAATTTGAAGTATTCTCTCAAATTACGAAATATTTTGCATGAAAAATAGAAGTCAAATATTGGAATCGGGGACGTCATCATGAGTGAGTTATGGAAAAAAATCCACTATGCTTGGTGGGTATTATTTGGATTAGTTGTAATGGTCGGAGCAGCAAAAGGCGGTATTATGACGACTGGTGGGTTATTTTTAACGTCAGTTACAGAAGATCTTGGTATTGGAATGGGCAGTTTAACATTATACTTTAGTATTTCATCCATTGTCACAATGATATCGCTACCATTTGCAGGAAAGCTAATTGCAAAATATAATATTAGAGTTCTTTTAGTAGCGGCAGTTATTTTGGAGGCAGGCTCTTTTGCGATGTTTGGTTTAATGAACTCGGTATGGGGTTGGTACTTGTTTGCAATCCCAATGGCAATGGGTTCTGTAATAGTTACACAATTAGCAGGTCCTGTACTGATTAATAATTGGTTTAAGAAGCACAGAGGATTAGCTATCGGTATTATGGTGGCAGCTGGCGGTTTAATAGGTGCTTTCCTTCAACCTGTCGCGGGTAACTTAATTGCAAGTGCAGGTTGGAGAAGCACATATATTATTTTAGGTGTTGGCGTCATGGCAGTCGTTATTCCAATCGTGTTAATAACGATTAGAAAGGCTCCACAACAAAAAGGTTTACAGCCATATGGTATGGAAGATGTGAAGCAAAAGGATCTACTGAAAGTTTCTACAACAACAAATAGTGGAGTTTCAACGGCTGTAGCGAAAAAATCGAGTGCATTTATCTTTTTACTAATTTTCTTCTTTTTTGATACATCAATCGCCGCATTTAACCAACATGTTGCGCCATTTGCGATGGGTATAGGCTATGATATTAAGTTTGCAGGGAATGCGATGGGTGCTTGGTCGGTAGGGGTTGTCATAGGCGCATTATTTTTCGGCTTCCTTAGTGATAAAATAGGTGTGAGAAGTACAGCGACTGCCGCGATGCTTTTAGGACTAGTTCCAGTTGGCATTCTTATCCTGATTCCTGAAAATCCAATCATGTTTACAATCGCTACCGGTCTTTATGGATTTGTTGTTGCATCTCTCGGAACTTTGGGACCACTTTTGACAACAGCGCTATTCGGTAATAAAGAGTTCAGTCAAATTTACGGACTTGCCATAACTGGATTAGCAGTGGCAGGCATTGTTGCATTACCTGCATATGGCTTTATATTTGAAATAACAGGTAGTTACACGTATGTGTTATATGCTATTTTTGTCATGTTGATCTTAAATGTAGGATCTATTTTCTTCGCATTTAGAGGGAAAAAGAAGCTAGAAAAAGCAGGACACTGGAAATAACGTAAGAGGACAAGTTATAAAATTGAAAAACCAGAAACTAGAATTGTAGCATAATTCTTGTTTCTGGTTTTTTTATTATAAATTTCTTTGTCTTAACCTTTATTGCACATCCGATGTATTAATTAAAGCATTGGAATGTCAGAATGGAATCGCGATTAATCGTGCTAAATACCCAGCCGAATCGTCCCCAACGGAATCCTAAAATAACATTTCTGGATACAAATGTTGGGAAAAACCAGTAACTATGGCCATTTCTTTCCCAAATGAATGTATTACGATAAATACAACGTCTAATTCCACTAGAACCAGAGTGTGAACCAGACCTAGATGAAGCTGTTGTCATCGGCATTGCTGGTGTAAAGTTAGGGGGCGCTGCAGTTGGTGCTGGCGTATTTCCTCCCATTGATGGTTGACTCATGGACGGTGGGTAACCAGGTCCGCCAAATCCTGGAGGTGGAGAACTAGGGCCACTGAAACTTGGAGGGAAGAATTGATTAAATGGTTGACCATTTGGACTTTCATCAAATTGATTATGATACAAAATGCATACCTTCTTTCATTAGTAATCCATATAAGTTATGTGAAAAAATGAATGGCATAGTGGGAATTCGCCTGATTTTATAAACAAAGCCATATTTGCGCTCTATTTTGGTAATCACAAGCAATTATAAATGTCATATAATCCTAAATATTTGAATAAGGTGCTTAAGAGTTGTTTTGGATTCGATAAATTAGAGGGTGAACCGATGAAAAAAAGTATGCAAATAGGTGGCGCATTTGTCGGGATGATTGTTGGTGCGGGCTTTGCATCTGGACAAGAAATTATGCAATATTTTACAAGCTTTGGACTTAAGGGAATGATTGGCGGAGTTATTGCGATGATTGCCTTTGCTTTATTAGGAATGACGCTTGCACAGTTAGGCTCAGATTTTCAAACAACGTCTCACAAAGAGGTAGTCTATTACTTAGGTGGACGTTATATTGGACTAATTTTAGATTTTTTAATTACGGTTTTGCTATTTGGTGTAGCCGTTGTCATGTTTGCTGGTGCGGGCGCTACATTCCAACAAATGTTTGACATTGATTCGATGGTTGGTAGCACGATTATGGTAGTAGTGACCATCATTAGTCTATTTTTAAATGTAAAAAGTATCATTAATTTAATTGCGCTTCTTACACCATACTTAATGACGATCATTTTTGTCATATTAATCTATTCCTTATTTACAATGGAAATTTCTCTTTCCGAGGCAAATGTAATCGCGCAAACTCAAACTTCCGCAGCGTCAAACTGGTTTGTTAGTACATTGCTGTATGTTTCATATAACTTAGCGGCAGGCGCGGCGATGTTAATTGTAATGGGGGGAACCGTAAAAAATCGCAAAGTAGCTGGCATGGGTGGTATTTTTGGGGGGATTATGCTAGGAGTTTTAATTCTTTTAATTAATGTAACAATGCTTGTGAAGATGGATGTTGTTGCAGGGGTGGATATGCCTACACTTGAATTAGCCAACAAAATTCATCCTGTAGTAGGTGTTCTGATGGCGATTGTACTACTTGGAATGATGTACAATACCGCGGTTGGGATGATTTATGCATTTACAGTTCGTTTTGTTGGACCGAAAGATAATATGTTTAAACCTACTGTAGTTTTCGTGGGGTTACTTGGACTTTGGGTAAGCTTAGTAGGTTTCACAACATTGGTTGGAAAAGTCTATTCAACAATGGGTTATTTAGGATTTGTATTAATTATTACGATTATTATGACGTGGTTTCGGAAAACTAAAAAAAGAGCATAATTTAACGCACTTCCTAAGCAGAGGTGCGTTTTTTGAGTGCTAGAAATAACGTATTTATTGCTCTGTTTTAAGTATCTTCGAGTGCGTAATAAACGCAAATCCTTCAACGCTTTCAAGTGAAAAGGAAGCACCCTGTCCTTCGATTGCATCGACAATGATTTGCATATGCTTCATATATTCATATTGTTTTTTATCAATATAGTAGGGCACACCCCCAATCTCACCGACTAATAGATTTTGACTACTCATATAATGCCCGTCTGTTTGATAGCACATTGGAACCGTACCGTCACAGCAGCCTGCAGATTGCTCGAACAGGATATTGCCATGCTTGTTTTTTAGTAATTCGATCACATCCACTGCTTTTTGAGTTGCGATTAATTTCTCCATTTGTATTCACCTCTTGGAATTAAGTTAAAAGTCCCCCGTTTAATTGAAATTAAACGGGGGATAGATTAGTAGATTGACGGCTTAGAAGAAACCTTGTGGTGATTTGTTGTAGCTTACTAACATACATTTCGTTTGTTGGTAATGTTCTAACATCATTAAATGGTTTTCACGGCCAATACCTGATTTTTTGAATCCACCGAATGCAGCATGTGCAGGATATTGGTGGTAAGTATTTGTCCACACACGGCCAGCTTGGATGCCACGAACTGCGCGGTAAGCTGTATCCATATTACGAGACCATACACCCGCTCCTAAACCGAATTCAGTATCATTAGCGATTTCCATTGCTTCTTCAAAAGTAGAGAATGTCGTTACAGATAATACTGGACCAAAGATTTCTTCTTGGAAGATACGCATTTTGTTGTCACCTTTGAAGATTGTTGGTGCGACATAGTATCCACCTTCTTGATCTTCGTCTAATTTGTTTTGGTAACCACCGATTAATAATTCAGCGCCTTCTTCTTTACCGATTTCAATATAAGAAAGAATTTTTGTTAATTGTTCGTTAGAAGCTTGTGCACCCATCATTACCTCTGAATCTAGTGGGTTACCAATTTTGATTGCTTTAACGCGTTCTAATACACGCTCCATGAATTTGTCATAGATTGATTCGTGTACTAATGCACGAGACGGACAAGTACAAATTTCGCCAGAGTTTAATGCGAACATAACTAAACCTTCAATTGCTTTATCTAAGTACTCATCATCAGCATCCATTACATCTGGGAAGAAGACGTTTGGTGATTTACCACCAAGCTCTAATGTTACAGGAATAATGTTCTCTGTAGCGTATTGCATAATTAAACGACCAACGCCAGTTGAACCAGTGAAGGCAACTTTATTAATACGTGGGTTTGTAGCAAGTGGTTTACCAACTTCTACACCGTAACCGTTTACAATATTGAATACACCTTTTGGTAATAAGTCTTGAATTAATTCAACTAATACTAAGATTGAAGCAGGTGTTTGCTCAGCTGGTTTCATTACGATTGTATTACCCGCAGCTAATGCAGGAGCGATTTTCCAAACAGCCATTAATAATGGGAAGTTCCAAGGAATGATTTGACCTACAACACCGATAGGTTCATGGAAATGGTATGCTACTGTATCATTATCGATTTGAGAAATACCGCCTTCTTGCGCGCGAATCGCACCAGCAAAGTAACGGAAGTGATCAATTGCAAGTGGAATATCAGCGTTTAAAGTTTCACGTACAGCTTTACCGTTGTCCCAAGTTTCTGCAACAGCGATCATTTCTAAGTTTTGTTCAATGCGGTCTGCAATTCTATTTAAAATGTTCGCGCGGTAAGCAACTGAAGTCATACCCCAAGCATCTTTTGCTGCATGTGCTGCATCAAGCGCTAATTCAATATCAGCTTCTTTAGAACGTGCCACTTTTGTATATACTTTCCCAGTTATAGGGGATTTTACGTCAAAATATTCGCCGCCCACTGGTGCTACCCATTCGCCACCAATAAAGTTTTCGTATTGCTCTTTGAAGTTTACTACTGCACCAGCAGTGTTAGGATTTGAATAAATCATTATATAAAACTCCTATCATCAATCTCGTATTTAAAGTTGAATGAACTTTATACTTAAATTATGCATAAGGAGATTAGATTTAACAAATGAAAAGGCTTACAAAGAAATATTGTGAAATCACTTTGGGAGGGAAAGTTGTATATTATTTTGAATAAAACTAAAAATGGTTGTATTGATACAGTCGGTTTTATATAGATAATTGAATGATGGGGCACCTATATATCGATATATTATTATAATTATTTTGATATACAACAAAAGTGAGTGATAGATATAAGGTGAATATAAACTAATTTATATGAATAAAAATTCTCTCCTTATTTCTGTGTGATGTAAGGTTAAATTGGATTTCAATAAAATAATGTCTAGTAAAAACTCTTAATCAATTTTCAAAAGGGCTTTAACTTTATTTGACGTTAAGCTTTAAAGAATGTTCGCCGATAAAATGATTGGTGAATACAAAAGGAGAGATGTAGAAGTGAGAAAAATTCAAGTAATGTTTTCCATGATGATGCTATTAATGACTGTTTTAACTGTTTCGAAAGTAGAGGCAAAGGAAATTGAGGCAACTCCAACGATGACGGATATTTTGTTAAATGATGAGCTTTATACTGCGGGTGTATATAACATTGAAGGCAATAATTATTTCCAGCTCCGCGATGTAGCACAAATTTTATCAGAAGGGTCGAGTAAGTTTGATATTGGATGGGATCAAAAAAACAAAATGATTCAAATTATCCCAAAGAAACAATATTCGTTTGACTATGCTACGTATGATTACGCGAAAGATGATTCCTATAACATTACATACAATGAAACAAAGCTATTGAAAGACGATAAAATCTTCTCAATGAAAGCATACATAATTGACAATGCTACTTATTTTCAGTTACGAGAATTATCAGCAATTCTTGGTATTGAAGTAGGCTATGATGCCAAGGAAAATAAAGTAACAGTGAAAACGGAGCCAATCGCAGGTGTTCATTACATTGGTAAAGTGAATTTTGACGGAACTAATTTAAAATCGGGTGAGCATCCTCGATGGGCAGAACCTGTTACTAGTTTTATCTATGAAAATAGTAATAATACGATTACAACAGTTGATGTAAATGATGAAATTACGATTACAACATATGATCCAAACTACAAAGTGCAAGCAACAAAAGAATTAAAATTAGAGCTCCCAATTTTCGGAACATTTTATAGCGGGGAACAGTTTAACTACATTTCGTATGGTCAAGAAAATAAGGAAGAAACAAATAAAGAAGTCATCCGAGTTGTTAAGTATGACAAAAACTTTAACCGAATTGCGGCTGCATCGATTACGGGAGATGCAATCACTACAACTATACCATTTAATTCGGCAACAGGACGTATGGCAGAGCAGGGAGATGTTTTGGCTTATCATACATCACGTACGCGTTATACAGGTGATGATGGACTGAACCACCAATCGCAATTAACATTTGAAATTAATACGCAGACGATGCAAGTAATGAATGAGCTAAAGCCGTTTCCATGGAATCATGTAAGCCACTCATTTGACCAATATGTGCTGTTTGATGGAAATTCACCTGTATATTTAGATCATGGGGATGCGTATCCGCGCTCATTAGTATTAAATCGAGGTAATTCTAAAGATAATTCAAAATCTATTTTTGAAATTTCAGGTGCTACAGGTGCCAATGTAACAGGCGTTTCAATTGGTGGATTTGAACAATCAAACGACCATCTTTTAGTAGCCTTTAACTCAATCAATCAAAATAATAATTATGGGTATACATCGTTTGACTTAGTAGGTGGCGATGTGAATAAGCGAAATATTTACGTGTATGCAGTGGAAAAAGGCTTTACTAAGGAACAAGGAAATATAATAAAAACGGAAATTGCAAATTATGAAAAATCCAATTTGTACACAACGACTCCAACGCTTGTTAAAGTCAATAATGATAAATTCGTAGTGCTATGGCAAGAATATACGGAAAATTCAAACGCTGAGGATTTTAAATTTGTTTATTTAAATGGCAAGGGCGAGATGACATCAGCTGTGCAAACATTGCCTGACTTCGAATTATCAAAAGTCCAGCCAATCGTTATAAACAACAAACTTATTTGGTTTACTACGAAAGGTAATAAAAAAACAGTTTATGAAATGAAAATGGATTAATAAGATCGTGTAAACAAAGAAGTATCAAGGAACTAAATGTCCTTGATACTTCTTTTTGAAATGTTATAGATAGCTAGCCAAACATTAATAGCATCTCTTTTATGCTACTTGCTTCTGTTTTTGATCCAAACGATAACTAAAGAAAGTTAGCAGAGCTGCACCGACTGCCACGATTCCACCGACCCATGTAACATTCATTAAATCCCCCTGATGGTAGACAATGCCGCCTAATGCAGAACCAAAAGCGATCCCTACATTACTTGCTACTGGCATAAGTGAAGCAGCGAGCCCTGTTGCTTTTGGCTGATAAATTTCAGCAAGGTCGATTAAATAAAGCTGTGTAGATGTTGTTAAAAGGATGGCCATTAACGACATGAATCCAATATTTATGAGACCTAATGTAAAATGATTTGTCGTCCAAAATAAACTTGTCAAAACAACAGCCTGTACAAGAAATACAAATCGAAGGCGGCCGATTGCATTGTGGCTGGCGATTTTACCAGCAAGTATATTACTGAAAATCGAAATAAATCCGTATGCAAATAATACTAAACTAACCGATTGACTTGGTACTTCCATTCCATGCAAAATAGGAACTAGGTACGTAAAGACTGTATAAGTTGCACCAAATCCGAGTGCAGGAATGAAAAAGGCCATTAAAATTCTTGGATTGACCAATAAAGAAACTTGATCCCGGATAGAACTGCGCAATTGGCTGAGTCCATTAGGCAAGACAAAAAAGGATGTTAAAAATGCTAAGCCTCCAAGGAAAGTTGTTAGCATGAACGTGGCATTCCAGCCGTACGATTCAGCAATGACAATACCGAGTGGGACACCAACGACATTCGCAAGTGTAAATCCACCGAAAACGAATGATATCGCCAATCCGCGTTTGTTACTAGGCATCGTTTCACTTGCAACGATCATCGCTAAAGATATTAATACGCCCGTTACAACCGCTGTCATAATTCGAAGGGTAAGGAGCATGACGTAATTCGTTGAAATGACACACAAAGCATTGAAAACGATGAAAAAAACTATCAATAACAACATCCATTTCCGCTTTGGAAAATGACTTGTTGCTGACATTACGAGCGGTGTGGCGATGGCAAACGTAATGGCAAATGCAGAAACAAGTGTGCCTGCCATTGCATTTGTTATTTGAAGGCTTGAGGAAATCTCGGTTAAGATTCCGACAATCATAAATTCACTTGTCCCGAGAACAAATGTTAATAAAGTAAGTGTGAAGATGAGCAACCAATGTCGCTTCGTTAATGGTGTGGAGTGCATAAGTACCTCTTTTCTTAGATGAATATAAATGTGTTATATAGTATAAAACAACCTACATATCATACCATATCAAGTTTGTTGATTAACTGAGTTTTACCAAAATGCTAATAAAAAAAAGAGATTCCATGTAAAATGTAAGGTACCACACCAACATTTACAGGAGGAATCTCTAGGCTTGTGAATCCCATGATTTTTACACTACTTTAAAACTTTATTTCTCAGGAAGAAAATGACGAGATTTTAGTTGAGCTTCAGTATTGCTCGAGTGGATGAATTGGCAATTGGATAACAAATACAGTTTTAAAAGGAACACTCGAGAAGGTGACTGTTCCACCATGGAAGGAAATAATTTCTTTGACAATAGAAAGTCCAATGCCAAGACCTACTCCTTTTCTGCTGCTATCAACACGGTAGAATCGTTCAAAAACATGTTCTTGATTCTCTATTGGAATGCCAAGTCCTTTATCGATAACTGTCATGAATAGGGAACCATTCTTTTTCGAAAGCCCGAGTTCAAGATATTGGCCATCCGAACCGTAACGTATCGCGTTGTCCAATAAATTTCGCAATGCCCTTTCGATTAGAGAGGCATCGATCCAAGCATGAATATCTTCATCGGGGATATTTACTTGAACAGTGAAGTATTGTCCTTCTAAAAACATCAAGTAGTCTACAGCAATTTTTCTCATCATCTCAGATACATTATGCTTTGTAATAGATAATTCGAAATTTCCCTCGTCTTGTCTTGTAATATCTAATAATTGATCTAAAAGCGTATTCATATAACGAGAGCGTTGTAGTAAAATCTTAGCACTCGCTTGCAATTCCTTCTCGTCTTTATACAATCCAGTTCGAATCATTTCTGCATAGCCTAGAATCATTGTTAAAGGAGTGCGTAGGTCATGGGAAAGATTAGATAGTAGTAGCTTACGTCTGTTGCTAAATTGCTTGATTTGTTCGGCTTGATTTTGAATACGGAGTGCCATGGCATTATAATGTGTAGTTAGCTGTCCGATTTCATCTTTTTTCATGTCATCTAGTAAAGTGATGTCACTATGAAGGTTAAGCTGTTCTATAGCATGATTGAGCTTGTTAATGCGTTTTTTCATGGAATAGAAAAACCATAGAGATAGTATATAAGGAACTAAGAAGGCTACAATTAACGGTAACATAAAAGCTAACAAGATTTTAAAGGAGCGCATGAAAAAATAAAATTGTCCTTGTTTCAACGCATCACTGGACAAACCTATTAGTAGATAATAGTGTTGATCATTTTGGCTAATGGAAAAAGTTAGTGTTACTGGCCCATCAGCACCCCAAAGACTTTCTGGCATAAGAAGCATACGATCGGCAAGTTGTTTAAAATCATACTTTTTCTTTTCTCCGAGGGTATCATAAATTGTTGATCCGTCAGCTGCAACCCATTCAAAATGAATTTTAGGGTGGTTTTTATAAGCACCATCCAGTATGGGCTTTATATCTGCTGCATGAAAAGCTTGCTGCGTTGTTATCGTAGTAAGAATTTCTTGCGAGAGGTTGTTTAAGCTATTTAAATTATATCCCCTATCACTTATTTTCCCTATTAAAAGACTAAGTGAAACAAACAGAAGAATACTGGCAATTGCACTAACGAGCATAAGCAGCCATAGCTTTGTTTGATTTTTCATTGTCCATCTCCTGAGAATCTATAACCGATTCCACGTATGCTTTGTATGTAATGAGGGGAGTCCTTTGTGGGTTCAAGAATGCTTCGAAGTTTGCTTATAAAAACACTTAAATTGTTAGCATCAAAGTTTTCATGATTCCATACGTGCTTGTATATTTCTCTTTTAGTTAAAACACGGTCTGGATTTTGCATGAAAAATTCCAAAAGTCTGCATTCTACTGGCGTTACATGAAATAACATCCCATCATTTCGCAATATATAATTGTCGATATCTAACTCAAATTTATTTAAACGTATAACCTTTACAGGGTAAGTAGAATGGGGGCGATTTCTTCTTAATTGTGCTTGTACACGAGCAACTAATTCTATGGGGCTAAAAGGCTTTGTTACGTAATCATCAGCACCTAATCCAAGTGTCAAGATTTTGTCTTGAACGTCTTGTCTGGCACTAAGGACAATAACTAATGGCCCAGCATTGACCTCTCGTAAATAATGTAGCACCTCAAACCCATTGCCATCTTCCATCATGAGATCTAGTATCAATAATTCAATATTATTTTCCTGTAAACATTGAACGGCTTGTCGCCCTGAATTGGCCTCTATGACCTTTAATTGTGCTTGTTCTAAATGTATCCGAATTAACTGTCGAATTTCTGGCTCGTTATCTACGATTAAAATTTGATTGATGATGAATCACTCCCCCTTCCTTAAATAATATGCAATTGATTTTTATTCACGATAAAATCATAACAATAATAAATTAGAAAATACATATTTTTTTAACTATTAAGAATTCATTAAGAAAACTCGTTTTATTCCTTGTTATAATTAAAGATGTTATTTATTACTAATTATTATTAGGAAGGTAGGTTATGTTAGGTTATGAGTAGGAAATTTTATAAGTCGATGATGGTACTCACTATAGGTTTGACACCAGCAGCGTTTATAGGTACTAACGTTATTGAGGCGAAGACATCAGCCGACTTTAGAGACCTCAAAGATTTAGATGCAGCAACGAAGGCGAAGATTGATGCAATGATTTCAGCTGGTATCTTTGACGGTGTTTCAGAAGGTACTTTTGGACTAGTAGAAGAAATGAATCGGGCTCAATTTGCTAAGGTTGCAGCGCGTATTTATAACTTGCCTATTAACTGGGATCTTAAAACATCCTCATTCTCGGACGTAAAAGTGGACGATGCTGCAAATGGTTATGCACTACCTTTTATTGAAGCGCTTAAAATTGCAGGGATTACTGATGGTTTTGGTGATGGAACCTATAACCCAGAAGGAAATGTGACTAAAGAGCAATTGGCCACATTTCTAGTTCGAGGATTAGGTAAGGATAGGGAAGCTAGTTTGACAACGCCTGTTAGCGATAGTACTGTATCCAATTGGGCGAGCGGGTATGTTTCTTCAGCGCTTCAATTAGGGTTATTAAGTAACTCTCCAGATGGTACGTTCGGCGGAAAGGATTTAGCAAGTCGCGAGTTACTTGTTACTGGAAGTTTCGAAACTGCCAGAACAATTGAAGAAACCAAACCTCTCGAAGTGTCTGGAGCCGACTTCGTAGTGGGGAACAAACTACATTTGACTCTAACAGCGGGTGTCAACGCAGACTCAGTAGATTTATCTAAGATTATGATTAATGGAGTCCCACTAGATCCAAAGCTCAACAGCTATGAGTTGTCAGAGGACAGAAAATCAATCATTATCAAATTGCATGAAGGATTCCAGCTTGATTTGTCTAAGACACCAGTTATTACTGTGAATGGCCTAATTACGCTTTTTGGTAACATGGTGAAGAACGAAGAAAGCAAGACGATTCCGGTTAAATTGACAGTACCACCGATTAACTCAATAACACCGGTTATTCCAATGCCTGTACCAACACTAGATGAATCAAGCAATCCAGACCTAGAGACAGATTCATCAAATGAACCAGCGACTCCAGACCAAGAAACGGGTTCATCAAATGAATCACCGAATCCAGATGGAGGAACAGGATCACCAAATGAGCCAAACAATCCAAACCAGGGAACGGGATCACCAAATGAGCCAAACAATCCAAACCAGGGAAC
>NZ_LMBZ01000001.1:412254-551239 GCF_001439635.1 Solibacillus cecembensis
ACCGAACAATCCAAACCAAGGACTAAATTCACTAAATGGGCAACCAAATCCAAATCAATAAATAATTTTTAAAAGAGGGAACGAGTAAATTTATGTAAAAAAGGGGCACCTAGTAACTAGGTGCCCCTTTTTTACACTTATTATAGTAGCAAATTGACTACAATGCATTAAAATGCTATATTGAGTTTATTCTTAATTAAAGGTGTGGTGGGTTTGTTAGAAGTAGGTATGAACTAATCAAATTTTAGTTTAATAAGGTTTTTTTTAACTGGATTTACTCCGGTTTATTAAGTATGCCTTGTTTCACAGTGTTGATGAAACGTTGTGAATACCTACCTGAAGACTGACTCCTTTTCCATATATTCGTTTAACATCATGGGTGTTAAGATGAAGAGCATGGCGGGTTTTGTCCTGTTATGCTTTTTTTAATCCAACTTATTTTTGTTAACGATAAAATGGCTTTGTGATGACCACAAAGCATATGCCCGCGGGAGCTTTCTACCCATTTTTCGGTTCAACCGTAAAAATGGAAAGGTAGGATAGTTTTTTGCGGGCATTTTTTTCTATATGAGGAGGACTAAAAATGAATTTAATGACAAATGATAAATTACAATATAACGAACTAAAAGAAATAGTGAAATCCCATTGTGTTAGTGGTTTAGGGAAAGAATTGATTGATAAGCTACAACCTAGCAGTATTTTAAAAGTTGTTCAAAATAGACTAAATGAGACGACAGAAGCAAGAAAATTACTCGATGCAGAGAGCCATCTTCCGCTTAAAGGGATTTCGAACATCAATCATCTGATGGAAAAGCTTGAAAAGGGAATCATTCTTAGCCCAACGGAGTTAATCACAATCTCGGACTTTTTGAGAGGCTGTAGAATAATCAAGAAGTTTATGATGGGCAAAGAGTTTTTTGCGCCTGTTTTACATTCTTTCGCCTTTTCGATGACGGATTTCCAAAGTATTGAAGAGGAAATTAATTATGCCATTAGAGGAAATCGAGTGGATTCAGAGGCGAGTAAAGAACTGAAGCGAATTCGCAATCATATTGCAAAGGCAGAAGAAAAAATAGAAGAACGTTTAAATAAATTTTTAAAAAGCAGTGCGAATAAAGAGTATATCCAAGAGTTCTTTATTAGTAAGAAAGATGACCGATTCACCGTGCCGATTAAAGCATCGTATAAAAATCAAGTGGCAGGTACAATCGTTGAAATCTCATCTAAAGGGTCCACAGTATTTATTGAACCAGCTGCGGTTTCCAAGTTAAATGCTGAATTAGCAATCCTTAAAGCCGAAGAAGCAATAGAGGAATATCAAATTTTAGCAACGCTTACAGGAAGTATACTAGAGCATATTAGACAAATATCGATCAATATTGAAGTAATTGCGCAGTATGACATGATTTTTGCGAAAGCGAAGTTTAGTAAAAGTATAGATGGAATGGCGCCCAAGCTAAATAATCATGGATTTATCAGATTGAACAGTTGTAAGCATCCTCTTTTGTCAGGGAATATTATCCCTTTAGATTTTGAAATAGGCAGTGACTATCGCAGTTTAATTATTACAGGACCGAATGCTGGTGGGAAAACAGTCGTATTGAAAACGATAGGAATTGTAACGCTTGCAGTCATGTCCGGATTTCATATTGCAGCAAATGAGGGGACAGAAATTGCAGTTTTCGATCATATATTTGTGGATATTGGTGACAATCAAAGTATTGAAAATTCACTAAGTACGTTTTCATCTCATATGAAAAACATTTCAGAAGTTATGAATGCATCTACGAATAATACATTGCTCCTTTTTGATGAAATCGGTAGTGGTACAGAACCAAACGAAGGGGCGGCGCTAGCCATTGCGATACTCGAAGAATTTTATCAAATGGGCTGTATAACAGTTGCGACGACTCACTATGGGGAAATCAAGCGCTATTCGGAAATTCATAGTGACTTCATGAACGCAGCGATGCTATTCGATAGTGAAGTGTTAGCACCTATGTATAAACTATTAATCGGGAAGTCAGGGGACAGTAATGCACTGTGGATTTCTAAAAAAATGAACTTACGCGAAAAGGTATTACAAAAAGCTAAGTTTTATATCGACAATAAAGAGTACAACTTAGAGCGTGTGAAAGAAAGTAAAGTGAAAAAGCCAGTTCAAGTGACGATTCAAGAAGAAGTAACATATGATTTCGAAATGGGAGACAGAGTAAAGTTGGCGGAACATGACGATTTTGGAATTGTGTATGAGAAAATGGACAATCACAATAATGTATCTGTGTTTTATAAAAATGAAGTGATAAAGGTAAATGTAAAAAGGTTAGAACTTCAAGGAAAAGCGTCGGATTTATATCCAGAAGGTTATGATTTAAACACGCTTTTCGTCAGCTTTACGGAGCGAAAATTCCAACATGATATGGAGAGAGGTTCCAAAAAGGCGCTGAAGAAAGTTGCCAAAGATATTAAGAAAGGCTTGATTGAATAACGCTGTAATATTTGGTCATGTGGGATCGATATACCTTATAAGGGCCTTGAAGAATTATTTGGTATGCAGTTTCAGGGGGCTACAAAGGTATTCGCTGTTAACTAGAAGCAAATAGTAAAGCTTACTCAAAGAAATAGCTAAAGAAATAAGGCACATCTTATTCGAAATTGAATAAGATGTGCCTTATTTTTACCTGAGAATGCATTGTGATTTTTAAAAGGTGCGTGTTTCATTTAGTACCCGTATTAGAAACCGTCGAGATTTTTAGTGAGTGTATAGGCGGAGTGGCATTTAGTTAACTCAGCACTTAACGCCCATAGTTGCTCCATAACTTCATTATTATCAGCATATGTGGGATAAACACTGGAACCGAGCACTCGTTTTACTTGTTCGAAAAGACTGGGATATTCATTTGGTGTTACTTGCATAATTTCCAATTTATCGTTAATAAGCTTACCACTTACATGGTGAAATGTATTAGAGGTGCATATTTCAAAATAATTATTTGCCATATACGAAGTTGGTGGAAAGAATATGTTTTGTCCCCACGCGATTGGTCGCCACCAAGGTTTAACTTTTTTTAATGTTCGCTTTGACATTTTTGCCCCATTGATTTGCAATGCATTTACTTTAATTCCATTATCTTTATACATCTCAGCCATTTTAAATGTGAGTATAACGAATGCCATTTTCGATTGGCAATACATTTTATACACGCTATGGGGCCTACTACCCTTGAATTCACCTTGTAGGTTATCAAAAATTATTTTTGTTTTCGGGTCAAAGAAATGTTTAATGATATTACTACTTGCATGAAGAATTCTAGGGTCATCAGATTTTTTTATGTGATCCAATAATAATGTTGTCATCAAAAAAGGACCAAATACATTCGTAGCAAAAGTCAGTTCAATATTATCTGGGCTAAGTTGATATTTTTCACCATGATTTATATAAGCAGCGTTATGGATTAAAATGTCCACTTTATCATATTTACTTTTGTATTCGGAGCAAAATGTATGGATAGAATTTAACGAAGACATATCTACTTGGATTAAATCGATATTCTTATTTTGGGATAGTTCAACTATTTCTTTTTGAACGGTTCTACTAAACTCCAAATCCCTACAAGCCATTATAACGTTGTATCCCTCTGTGGCAAATTTAAGTGTTGCGGCTTTACCTATTCCAGAATTGGCACCTGTAATAATAACATTTCTTTTTTTCATAAAACGTTACCCCCTAAATGTTAAGTATGCCAACTAGCCTTACTTTCTTAAACGAGCAGCAGTGATCGCATCCTCTACTGCGCTGTCAAAAATCTCGGTTAACATTTCATCATCAAAATCCACTAGGAGTAGTGTATTCGCTACCATAACAGAAAGACCATTTTGAAAAAAACATCTTTAATTCTTCATCAGTAAAAAGATATTGCATTTGAACCTTCTTCATTTGTTCTATAACAATGTTCGTACTTCCTGCTCATATTTCGTATGGGTTTATTTTCATTATCAGATCTATATAAAGCACATTATATTCATTCGCAAATCAAAAAGGAATACGCGCTAGCTTGAAAAAATAGGTGCGTGTTCCTTCTGATAATGGGATTAACTTATTTTTTTAATTTTAATTCGTCCACTGCAGTGTATCCAGCTTGAATAGCACCTTCCATAAAATTAGGGAATTTAAGGGCTACTTCACTACTAGCGAAAACAACATTTTCATGTGGTGTTCTTAATATTTCAGGTGCATCGATGAGTCCACCAAATTTCACTTTCGCACTATATCCGCCGCCACAATAAGGATGGTTTACCCAAACACTTTCTTGAACGTCCATATAGTTATTTGCGATTTCCCCGAAATATTGCTTCAGTAATGCAGTAGCTTTTTGTAGGCGGATTGTTGCATCTACTTTATCAAATTCTTGTGCAATCTGTGCTCCGATGAACATCGTTAAACGTGCATCCTCTTGTTTTTTTGATGAATCCACTACCGAAACTCCGGGTACACTTGTATAAATAATTCCATGAAGTAGCTGTTTATCCTGCCAAAATTTTCGAGGATAAAGCCATGTTATTTTGATTATCGCTCCGTCCAAATAGCTTCGGAGAGCGGGCATAAAGTGCGTAACCAACGAGTCACTAAATTGAATTTGACTTGCGATTGTTGGAGGTACCGCTATAATTACCGCATTCGCATGAAACACTTGCTTCTTTGTATGAACCTCATAGCCATCATTCATCTTGCGAATAGCTGTAACGGGATGATTAGTAAAAAGCTCTTCTTGAAAAAGGGAAGCGAGATATTGCGTTAGCATTTTAAATGGTTTTGCCCCCTGAAGGAGTAAATCATTTTGCTCTGATATATAACGCTTATTACTTGCGATGGATGCAATTGCACTTACTTGTGAAGGCTGGATATTTAAAATTTCACAAAAATAACTTTTTACAATACGACGCTCCTGCTCATTCGTTATAACCTTTTCATATAAGGTTTGTAGTGGAACATCCTCTGTTAACGGAACTTCTTCGATAGTGTGAAGTTCTTGAAATATCGTGCTGACGTCCAGTTTCCGATAATCGTCCACTTCTATTGATTCTCTGTCTAGTGCCGTTTCTACAACGGGAATATGTGCTTCGCTTAATAACTGATTAAAAGCATGCATATCATCATTAAAAAATTGGGGACCTAACTCAAAATAATATCCATTGTCATGTGTGACGGAATCAATCTTTCCCCCAACGCGTTCAGTCGCTTCTAATAATACAAATGGAATGTTTTGTTCTTTCAATTTTTTAGCAGCACTTAAGCCAGCTAAACCAGCACCGATAACAATGACTTGTTTTTGCATCTTATAATCCTCCGTATAGATAAATCTTACTTTTTTCCATTTTCATTTAATTTTTCTGTAAAAGTGAAACTAAATTTTTGCTACAGTTGGAATGCTATTTTATTTTGCTCAAATACACTTAAATATATAGGTTGGTTTGGGTGGATTTTCAGTACACAAAAAAATCAATTAATTCTCATGTTCAAAGCTTATTATTTCAACTACTTATGTAAACCGTTAAATCATCCTTCAACCTTTGCATAATATACGGTAACAACTTTAGATTTTGGAGCTGATTTTATTGATTTATACGGTGAGAGCTGGAGATATATTGTCGCAAATAGCGAGAGATTTTCGAACCCCTTTAGCGGCAATCATTCAAGTCAATCAAGGGATCAATCCCGACGTACTCTATATTGGTCAGCAAATAATCATACCTGGTTTTCCGGATACGACGCCTTTTCAAATTGAGATTTCTGTCAATAATCGATGGTTACGTTTATTTAAAAATGGGGTGCTGCAAAAGCAATATCCTATTGCCGTTGGAAAAATGCTAACTGAAACGCCATTAGGCAATTATATCATTGTCAACAAGCAGCCAAATCCTGGTGGTCCATTCGGTACGATGTGGATGAGTTTATCGAAAGAACACTACGGTATTCACGGAACAAATAATCCTAGCTCCATCGGTCACGCAGTATCTCACGGCTGTATTCGTATGCATAATGAAGATGTGGAAGAATTAGCTCGCACGGTTCCTATAGGGACACAAGTTATCATCCATCCTTAAAAGTTATTGTAAAATAAAGTGTTGACAAAATGATAACAGGTCCGTATAGTGATGGATATTAGATAAAACATATAAAATACTATTTTAGCAAACGCGATGAATAGGGGTAGTAAGAGTCCATTATTTGGTTAAGAGAGCTGCGGGTCGGTGCAACGCAGTCCAATAATACTTTGAACTTACCTAGGAGTGGTAATGTAAATAGAATGGATAGACAAATCTATTTGCATTAACGATTAACCTTCGTTACCAGGTTTTAAGTAGGGTTCATAAAGGACCAATTAGAGTGGTACCGCGGTTTGCTAAAGGCATATCGTCTCTTTTTTCATTAGATAATGATGGAAGAGACGATATGCCTTTTTTGATTTACAGCGGAAGAAGACAACTAAAATATGATATATAAACACAATGAGTAGGAGTAGTAAAAGTCCATTATTTGGTTAAGAGAGCTGCGGGTTGGTGCAACGCAGTCCAATAATACTTTGAACTTACCTAGGAGTGGTAAAGGAAATAGAATGGCTTGCCAATTTTATTTACTTTAACGATTAACCTTCGTTACAAGGTTTTAAGTAGGGTTCATAAAGGACCAATTAGAGTGGTACCGCGGTTTGCTAAAGGCATGTCGTCTCTTTTTTCATTTGATAATGATGGAAGAGACGATATGCCTTTTTTATTTTCAGGCGGATATTACGAGTTAGGCATAGTTGATTTTAGGAGGAAAGAACATGGAAAACAGCAGCAAGACATTACAGAGAACAATGACCACGCGCCACATTACGATGATGGCATTAGGTGGTGCAATTGGTGCAGGATTATTTAAAGGGAGCAGTTCAGCCATTGATTTGGCCGGTCCAGCGGTACTTATTGCATATTTATTAGGCGGTATTATTCTATTATTTGTCATGCAAGGTTTAGCAGAAATGGCAGTTCGCAATAGCGAAGCAAGAACATTTAGAGATTTAGTACAATCAATTCTAGGAAAATATCCCGCTTATTTTTTAGATTGGATCTATTGGAAAATGTGGGTTTTAAATATTGCAGCCGAATCGGTCGTTGCAGCAATTTTCATTCAATACTGGTTACCTGAATATCCGATTTGGATACTTGCCCTATCAGTATCCGTGTTAGTTACAGCCGTAAATTTATTATCCGTAAAAGTTTTTGCAGAAACGGAATTTTGGCTTGCGTTAATTAAGATTTCCGTAATTGTCGTGTTCATCATTGCTGGGCTAGTATTATTACTTGTCACATTTGGTAATCATACAGCGGTTGGTTTTTCGAACTTAACAGATCACGGTGGATTTTTACCGAATGGACCAGCAGGCTTAATTGCAGCAATGCTTGTCGTAATTTATTCTTATGGTGGCACTGAAATTATCGGTATTACATTAGCTGAAACAAAAAATCCTGAAAAAGCAGTTCCAAAAGCTGTTCGCAGTACATTAATCCGTATTATTACATTTTATTTACTACCATTCTTTATTATCGTTAGTTTAATTCCTTGGAATGAAGTAAACGGTGTACCAGAAAGTCCGTTTGTTATGGTATTTAAAATGATTGGGATCCCGGGCGCGGACCATATTATGAATGCAGTGGTCATCCTTGCAATTGTTTCATCGATGAATTCAGGTTTATATGGTTCATCACGCGTGTTGTATACACAAGCTATGGACGGGCGTATTCCTAAAGTTTTTGCTTATTTATCGAAAAGAAAAGTCCCGGTGTATGCGATTTTAATGTGTACGTTAGCGATGTATACGGGTGTAATTATTTCGTTATTTGCGGGAGAAAAAACGTTTGAGTTCCTAATGGGTTCACTGGGCTATACAGTATTATTTATTTGGTTAATCATTGCAGTTGCTCATGTAAAATCACGTAAAATACAGTCAGAAAAAACAAGTGCCTATGCAGTGAAATGGTTCCCTTATACAACGTGGTTTGCTATTCTTGCTTTAAGTGCGATTCTTATTGGGATTATTTTCACAACGTCGATTATCGTAACAGGCATAACATTAGTTATTTATATTTTTATCACGTTAACTTATGTATTTAGTGGCCGTTTCCATGTAGAGGGAGAGAAATAAAAAATTATCAAAAAACTATTTTTTTTGAAAAAGAAAGATTATGACGTAATGTAATTAACCGAGGGACTTTTATTTAACACAAAAAGATTGAAAGCAAAATAATATTATTTTGCTTTCAATCTTTTTTTCAAACAATGCTTTTATCAGTACAATAAACTAATTTAAACTTTCTTTATTCGTTTTAGAGGTTATGGTAAGGCGATCAAAATAACGCTTATTTAACCTCACAAAACAAATCAAAAGGTTCCCGCCACAATTTCTTTTACTCGTTTACCAGTTTATTCAGTTTCTACATATAAATCTGAGAAAAGAAGGATGATAAATCGATAGGCGCACATCCATCGTACCCAATTTAATTTCACCAAATATCGATTAGTTCGTAAAAGGTGTCCAAGTATATAGAGAGGTACACCAATAAAACCAAGGAAAAAATTACATTAGGAAAAATGTTAACTACACTACTAAATCCAATCATAATACTCAAGCAAATGAGCATAACTCCTACTGTATTTTTCATCTACTTACCTCCTTGTTTTTAATACAAGGAATGGGTATTACTAAGGGTTCAAATTTATTGTGAGTAAGTGCATGTAGTGAATTGTCGGAATTAGGTATACCATTTAAGCGATCGTATTTAGTATAGTTGATGAGTTGATTATTGTATGATTGATAATAGAACATCTATCACAATAATTATTTTTTATATGAAAATAAGGAGAGTTACATGACCTGGAGTAATTGAAGCAAAAATTAGAGAGTTTTCTCAGTCCTACATTAAATGGTAGGGTCGAATAACGTTCAACAATCTATTATTATTTACCTGATAAAGCAAGACTTTGTTATATTGCGATAGATAAAAAGCATATCCTCAATATGCGTGCTACAATTATCCAAATAGGATGGTATCAGACGGAGCAAGAAAATTAAGAATGATTCAACTATCCAATTTCTGATCAACAATGAGGAATTTGAAGTGATAAGAATAGAAACAAAAGGGGGAGTTACGGAAGATCGTCTACTAGTAATGACTAGGAGTAGAGAGCTTTAAGAATGTGCTTAGGAAATTATTTCAGCACAGTCTTCATCAAATAAATCAAATTTTATCGTAGTAGCGACTAAGTTATTGTCCACTCCAATAGAAGAAAATTTAGAGAGCCATGATATCCTATTAAATATTCTAGCCTTGGTGCATATACGATTTGGAAAAAATGAATTTTATATTGAGGCGAGAAGATGAAATTAAAGCAACAAATTGTGCAATATTTTATGAACTACGGGTGAATACGTTATGATAATTACTAACTCATTGTCATTTTGATGTTAGTATTATTATTGAACTATATATTGAAAGAAAAAATTCTAACATATGGCTAAATTAGTGGTCCCCACAATGTGTCGGATTATGCTCAATTAATAATAATGGAGGTAATAATCGATGAACTTTCAAATGAATGATAAACTACTTAAAATTTTAAAAAAAGTTTATAACAAAAAGAAATATGAAAAAGATGAAAAAGGTTATTATCGTGAAATAGATCATGGAGATGTATGGGATAATGAAAGAGCTGTTTATATTTTTTCAACCGAGAATTTAAAAAATGAAGAAAAAATTTTTTTGGAAGAAAGTTCTTATCCATTAAATGAGGTTGTGCATTATACTCATGATAAAGTTATGGATGAAATGAAGGGGTTAATAAAGAGTTCCAGTGTGACAATGGATAAAGTACTTCAAGCATATGTTGCTGGCATGACGAGTTTTCCAAGAGGAAGACAACCAATATTAAGTTATCTTTATGCGAATCAGTGTAAAAATCATCCCTATCAAGGCAATACAGGGAACTGCGAAAATTGCAGTATTAAAAAGGAAAAATACATAAACGTAGGAGACACGTTATTTAGTAGCTATTATGGGGGTTCATGGAATGAGTGTGTTGAAATGATGTTGATTGATTTGAAGGAATTTTCGCAATTAGACGTCCCAACCCCAACAGAAGAAGATCTAGTAATCTTTAGAAAGTTAATAGATGTAATCAGAAATGCCCCACAAGGAGAAACGCTAGGAAAGTTAGAACAGCGAATTAAATCAGCAAAGATATTTGCTAAATTTAATAAGTATGCTGTTCGGGGACAGGTATTAACCTTAGCAGAACTTGGCATTATGCCAAATGATTTTTATCCGCCAATGGTAGATAAATTAGTTGATCCAGTTGAACGAATGAAACTTTATGAGAAGATAAAAGGCTCGCCACGTTCCGATATTATCCTTCCACTAGCTGCATGGCGAGGAGAGCATGGAATTAATGAGAATCGTTTAAAGAACTATTTTGAGAAGTATTATGTTAGCGGAGTTACTTTCCCAATTAGATAAAAAGACATTGAAGTATAATTGTATATGGGACTCGGTTGATATATGTCATTAACCAACTTTTAATAAAGATAAGGAAGTTCAATTTTGAATGAAAAATCATAAAATAAAATTTATTTTAATATTATCTACGTTCTTATTATTTTCGTTTACAAGTTTAAATATTTTTGCCTCTTATGTGAAGATGAAAAAAACGGTTGAAGAGTCAATTGCAAACCAAAGTCTTGAAGCAGCAATTGCTATTGCATCAACAATTGATATAGATACCTACCAAAAGTTCTTAAATACTAAGGTTAAAGATGAGAATTATTGGGAAATTAGTGACCATTTAAATGATGCAAGAGAAAAAATGGGTGCTTTATTTGTATATACATTGGAAATTGATAACGCTAAAGTATCGAAAGCAATGGTTGCTGGAGTACCCGAGGGATTAAATGACCTATATAACATTGGAGATGTTTGTACAGTACCCGAAGCTCAGGTCAAAAGAGCCTATGAAGGCAATACATATGTAACGGATGTAATTGAAGATCCCAAATTTGGTTCATATCTTTCTGTTGGAGCACCTATAAAGGATGAAACAGGGAAGGTGATTGGATTCGTAGGTATTGATATTGGTGCCGATAAACTAAGTGAAATCAAAGGCAAAGTCATAGAAAGTAATTTCCTACTTTTTGTCTTTAATGGTGTAGTTATTTTGGTTGTTATAGGTTCCTTTTTCTTTTTACAAAGATGGTATCAAAAAGAAGTGGCGAAGGAAGTAGGTGTCACCGAAGATATTTACCAAGCAGAAATTAAAACATTAATCACCTCGGTCTCCTCTCTAAGACATGATTATACCAATCATATTCAAGTTTTACATGGACTGCTTCAATTGGGTGAATCCGGGCAAGCGCAAGAATATTTAGCATCTTTATCAAAAGAAGTTCATACGGTTGAATCACTAAAATTAAATATAGATCATCCTGGTCTGTCTATATTATTGCAAACAAAGAAACTTGCCGCACAAAATTATCTTATAGATATGAATTTTACAATTTCCCAAGATACATTCTATAAAATAAAAACAACTGATTTAATCAAAATATTATCGAATTTAATCGATAATGCTATTGATGCAACAATTGAATTACCTGAAGGAGAACGGAAAATAACGATATGCTGTACAGCAGATAATACACACTATGTATTTAAGATTATGAATACAGGACCGAAGATTATAGAAAAAGACCAAATTTTTAAACAAGGGTATTCAACAAAAAGAGCAGAGCAAGGGAAAATACGAGGGCAAGGGTTATTTATCGTGAGAGAAGTTGTGGATAAATATAATGGGGAAATTAATATTAATTCAACCAATGATTTAGAGACGACGGCTATTGTAAAAATTCCGCTCAAGAGAAACTGAGGGAGAGCTGTAAACTTTTTAAAAGCAGCGAGAAAGTGATATGTGAAGCTTGTTGTGCAAAATACACATGATGGAGAGAACTTAAATCCCAATGCTTTAATTAATGTTTGAGGTAAGGGCTACAAAATGTTCACATTGAATGTATGAGACTTGATAGTGGGAGACCGGATAATAGTAGAGTAATAGTTAAAGCTCATGAGAAATCATGGGCTTTTTTCCTTCGTTAAAAAAGGCGGTCGTATTTAATCAAAAATTAATCTAGACGGATTTGTAACTGCCCTTGCCATTAAAGACAAAATGTTAACCTCTGATGAAAAGGCAGCCGACATTGCATCGCATTTGAAATAGGCGAATCAATCAGATTGTATGGTGAGTATAGTGAACTAACGAAAAGCGATAATTAGACAAGATAACTTTACCCCATCAAATGATGAAGGTAGTGGTGTTTTAACAAATATTTAAAATAAGAGATGCCTCTATCTACATCCCATCAAAAGTTGAATTATAAATCTATTTACATTTTAAGTGCTATGTAAAAATGAAAGGGAGCAAATAGATCATAACGTTAAGATGAATAGAGGAACATATGAAACAGAATATATATCATAACAATAAGTATTTTCGACAATATGAGGCAATACGATAACGTGAAAATAACTTACTTAAACAACCTATTTTTTTACTCTTACTACAAATTTTGAATGTAGAGTAGTATTGGATATTGGATATTGGATATTGGATATTGGGTGTTGTATGGGGGATTTTGCAGCATATTGTATTGATCATGGTGCGAACCATGTAACAGGAATTGGTATTTCTTTAAATATGATTACTGCAGCAATAAATCGCCTTACACATGGGCATTTAACCTTTTTGAACACTGATTTTGAGGATTTGAACATACAGAATAATTTAATTTATTTTATTGGTAGTTTATGGGGATTTGCGAAGGAGACTGGGGGCATTAATTGGTGAAAAAACTGTTTAAAGATAAATAAAAAACGGGTTCTACTAAGGTAGGACCTAGCCAATTACTTTAAATCTACCGACTTCCAAAACGATTTTACCCCATCCTTAAAAAAAACTTTACCCCTAAAACGTTTGATACTACACAATAGGAACCTCGGCGTTTCTATGAAACTAAAAAGTGCGTACTTATATTTAATTGTATAAGGCTACATAATAAAAAAGCAATGAAATAATAAATCAAGTGGAGGACAAAATAATGATTAAACATTTACAAGATACAATACAATTAAATAATGGAATTAACATGCCAGGGATTGGCCTAGGTGTATTCCAAGTGGAAAACGATGCAACAGCTGAAATCGTTAAAAATGCGATTGAGGTTGGCTACCGTAGCATTGATACAGCCGCTATTTATGGTAATGAAGCGGGTGTTGGTGAGGGGATTAAACAAGCACTTGCAACTATGGATTTAAAACGTGAGGATTTATTTATTACATCTAAAGTATGGAATGCGGGTTTAAGCTATGACGAAACAGTAGCTGCTTATGAAGAGAGCCTTCAAAAATTAGGTTTAGAGTACTTGGATTTATACTTAATTCACTGGCCAGGCAAAAATAAATATGCAGAATCTTGGAAAGCACTTGAAGATCTATACACAGCGGGCAAGATCAAAGCAATCGGCGTATGTAACTTCAACGTCTCGCACTTACAAGATTTATTAAACTCAGCGCGTGTAATACCGGTTATTAACCAAGTAGAATTCCATCCGCGTTTACAACAAGTGGAATTACGAGCATTTTGTAAAGAGCACAATATCCAACTAGAAGCTTGGGCACCTTTAATGCAAGGGGGACTTTTAGAGGATCCAACAATTGCGGAAATTGCAAAGAAATATGGCAAATCAATTTCGCAAATTATTTTACGTTGGGATATTCAAAATGGTGTTGTAACAATACCTAAGACAGTAAACAAAGAGCGTATGGTTCAAAATGCGAGCATCTTTGATTTCAGCCTTACTGAGGAAGAGCTACAAATAATTAATGCGATGAACTTAGAAAAACGTGTAGGTCCAGACCCAGCAGAATTTGACTTTGTACTATAATCCAACTTTATATTGATTAGAAAAACTAAGTGTAAATAGAAAGAGCCTTTAGGTTTTATCCTAAAGGCTTTCTCTATTTTACATCATAGCAATGTCTTCATCACGTTGCATGAGAACAACGTCTTCACCATTCTCGATTAACTTTTCGATATGATTTTCACCCCAAGTACAAAGTAAGTTAAGCACGGGTTCCATCTTATGTCCATACGGTGTTAAGGAATATTCAACTTTTGGTGGTACTTGATTGAACACTTTACGATTGATTAATCCACATTGTTCCAACTCTCGTAATTGATTCGTCAACATTTTTTGTGAAATACCTGGAATTAATCGACGAAATTCGTTCGTACGTATTTGACCATGGTGATTAAGGTGACAGAGAATAATAGGCTTCCATTTACCGCCAATTACTTCAAGTGTCGCTTCAACACCAATATTATATATTTTTTGCATCGTGAACCCCCTGTAGTATTCAAAAGTAACTAAAAATACGCTACGTACATTTTTAACATGTATGAATAATACTACATCCTACAATAAAATCAAAGGAGTAATCATTACAATGAAACAATCATCCATACCAAATGCCAAACTAACACTTCTTGCACTAGCGATCAGTGCCTTTGGTATCGGTTCTACAGAATTTATTAGCGTGGGGCTACTTCCACTCATAACAAACGACTTCGGTATATCATTAAGTACTGCTGGCTTAACCGTATCTATTTATGCGCTAGGTGTAACGATCGGGGCGCCAATTTTAACGGTATTAACGTCTCGACTTGACCGAAAGAAAGTTCTATTGCTCGTGATGGTCATATTTATAGTGGGTAATCTATGGGTTGCACTTGCACCTACATTCTCGTTACTACTAATTGGGCGTATTATCTCAGCTTTAGCACATGGTGTATTTATGTCCATTGCAGCAGTCATTGCGGCTGATGTCGTAGCACCAGATAGACGAGCAAGTGCGATTGCATTTATGTTTACAGGTTTGACTTTAGCAACTGTGACGGGGGTTCCACTCGGGACTTTCATAGGCCAAGTAACAGACTGGCGTATGTCATTCATTTTCATCGTAATAATCGGTGTAATTGGTTTAATTAGTAATGCATTACTCGTACCAAATAATTTACCAAAGAGTAATCCAATTTCGTTACGTGATATAGGCAAAGTATTGAGTAATTTACGAATGTTATTAATTCTATTCATCACAGCGATCGGTTACGGAGGCGTATTTGTCGTTTACACATATGTATCGCCCATTTTAGAAAATCATATGGGTTATTCACCTCAAGCAATCGTCGTTATTTTAGTTATATACGGTATTTTTGTAGCAGTTGGGAATACATTAGGCGGCCATTTTGCAAATAGTAATCCATTACGAGCGTTAGTTTTTAGCTTTATAGGACTAGCTTTAGCACTGCTGGGCATTAATTTAGCATTTGATTCCCATATTATTGGGCTAATGATGGTCTTTCTCATGGGCCTATTCATGTTCATGAATGTACCTGGCTTACAATTATATGCAGTTCAGCTTTCTGAAAAATATGTACCTTCAGCTACTGCCATGGCTTCAGCTTTAAATATTTCAGCATTCAACGTCGGAATTTTCATAGGATCGTATGTGGGAGGATTAATTGTACGTCATCAATCATTGGAATATACACCTTTATACGGCTTCTTAATGGTGATGGTTGCCGCAAGTATTACATTGGCATGGTTAGTTTATGAAAATAAAAAGAATGCAGCAACCACTACATTTTCGAGAACGAATTAAAATTGCTGTAAATGACCTTCATGAAAAAGTACAAGTCATTGTGTATGAAGTATTGTAATATGGATATTAGTACGCCTATTAGAAACAATTAAGGAGAATGACATGAGCTGGAGTAAATTGAAGCAAAATTTAGAGAGTTTTCTCAGTCCTGCATTAGATGGCAAGGTCGAATATCGTGCAACTGGATACCGTTATTTACCTGATAAAGCAGGACTTTGTTATATTGCGGTGGATAAAAAGAATGTCCTCAATATGCGTGATACAACTACCCAAATTAGATGGTATCAGACGGAGCAGGAAATTAAGAACGATTCAAATATCCAAATTCCAATCAACAATGAGGAAATTGAAGCGATAAAAAAAGAAACAAAAGGGGTAGTTCCGGAAGATCGTCTACAAGTAATGGCGAGGAGTAGAAAACTTTCAGAATGTGCGAAGGAAATTTTTTCAGCACAGTCCTCATTAAGTAAATCAAATTTTATCGTTGTAGCGACTAAGTTTTTATCCACTCCAATAGAAGAAAGTTTAGAGAGCCATGATATCCTATTGAATATTCTCGCTTTAGTGGACAGACGAGTTGGAAAAAAGCGACTTTTAAACATGGCTGAGAAGATGAAGTTAAAGCATCCGATTGTGCAGTATTTTTATGAACTGCGGGTGGGGAAGTTATGATAATCACTAGCCCAATATAAAAATCAATTCCTAATTAATACCGCGTTTGAAACACATTGTGAAGTAAGTTAAAAGGTTAATAAAGAGGCTGTCTCAAATGGAGTATTTTAGCCAAAAAAGAATAAAAAGTGAAGGGCAGAAACATTGATTTAACAATGTTTCTGCCTTTTCAATTTCATGTGATTTTACTTCAAAAGGGACTTGTGAGACAACCCCGATGACATTAATATAGTGATCATTGGTTCTGACAAGGTGAAAATCTATTTATAACCTGCTGATACGTGATGAGACCATATTCAGTCTTTATTTAGGATAGTAGGAAAATACCGTCATATCGGATGGGCTGTGGTGCATTTTCATACATATTTAGGTTTTGTTTCGAAATATCCGTTCCGTAGGCTCCTCTCATCGGTGGGCATTTTTTGTTTACTCTTACATTAAGGTTTATGCAATAAAAATTGTATAAATGAGTTTGTAATCAAAAAATTAATCATTCGAATCACTGCTTTTATCTTGTAATCCGACACCCTTAATAATTCTACAAATGAGGAAATGTTCTTCGCCCGAAATCAACAAAGACTAAAGTCAAAATTAGGCACATACTCCGACATGGGTGAATAACTTAATGGGGAATTACTTATTAAAAATGAGGTGTTACACATGGGGTACTATGTAACGGTCGAACCAGGTGTCAATGTATATGTAGAGGACATCAATCCGATGGGAAATAAAACGATACTTTTTATTCATGGATGGCCACTAAACCATAACCAGTTCGAATATCAGTTCAACTACCTTCCAACGCTTGGATATCGTTGTATTGGAATAGACTGGAGGGGATATGGCAATTCGGATAAACCTTTTAGTGGGTATAGTTTCGATCGATTAGCAGATGATGTCCGCATGGTCATCGAGACGTTACAGTTAAGAAACATAACACTGGCAGGACACTCTACAGGAGGCGCGATCTCGATTCGTTATATGGCTCGTTACAAAGGATATGGGGTATCTAAACTTGTCCTGATTGACGCTGCCTCACCATCTAGCGTTCCCAAAGAATTTACAAACAAAATTATTGAAGATACTAATCATGACCGACCACAAATGCTGCAAGATCAACCAGAACTTTTTTTCTTTCAACATATTTCTGAACAGAAATCTGATTGGTTCGTTTTAATGGGATTACAAGCGGCGAATTGGGCAACTTCCGCCATTATGGTCACGCTTCGAGATGAAAATGTTCACAATGATCTCGGTCAAATCGATGTACCCACATTAATTATTCACGGAATTCATGATAAAGTCGTTCCGTTTAGCCAAGCAGAGGAAACAAATAAGCTGATCAAAAATTCGACGTTAGTTCCGTTTCAATACAGTGGCCATTGCGCTTTTTTAGAGGAGCGAGATAAATTCAATCAATTATTAGCTTCATTTGCATAACGACTAGGAATTGCAACACGTCCGAGCTGTGGGTATGGTGCATTTTATATTGATAACGATAAAAAGTTAACTGCTAATAAAGTAAGTTTCTTTATGTATAGGTATTCAAAAGGAGTTAAGCGACCTACCCTTAACTCCTTTATTTCTGTCGAGAATTCCTTTTGAGATTCCAAGAAGAAGCTGTGTTAATTCACCAGAAGAAGCAATTGTTAAGCTAATAGACTCCTAGCAAAAAATCAGGGCACTACATAAATTAATGCGTAGTGCCCATAAACAGTTAACTTCTAATTCCCCAATACGTAATCATTCTCCAAATATATTCTAACGGTCCAAAGCGGAATTTGGATAACCACCATTTACTAAGGAACATTTGGAAAATATAGATGGCAATAGCAATCATAATGGCTGTCGTTAATTGCAGTTTTCCGTACACGCCCAATGCAAAAGGACCAAATAAAAATGTACAGATAATGGATTGACTAATATAGTTTGTAAATGCCATCCTTCCAGGGAAAGTGAACCAATGTAAAACTTTCTTCCCTTTTACAGTGTGATAAATGAAGATGAGGCTAATGGCATAAAAAATTGTGACAAGCGGTGAGCTAATATATTGAATCGTTTGAACAGCGTATTGGTCCTCTACGATAAATGGCAGAGCCCAATTTAAAGTACCTCCTGTTAATAAAGTAAAAAGCCAAGTGATGAAAAATCCTTTTCTATGTTGTTGGAAATGGTGTACCCACTTATTCTTCGCAATTGCTGCCCCAAACATAAAGATAAGTAGAAAAGGAAGATTTGAAATTAAATAAGCAAGTGGCATCCCTGAGTATAGGGCATATAATCCATTTCTCATCGTATAATAAGTTCTTTCTGCGATGTTCGCCTCTATCAATTGTTGAATGTTTCCAGTTTGATGTGTATCTATTGTTGATTGGATGAGTTTTTGATCTTCTTCTGATATGTTTATCATCATAGCAGAGGAATCGGCTGATAAAGAACCTAATGTGATTAGAATAATTAACAAGCTATATAAAGTGATACTAATAAATAACAGCGTCCTCGGCTTGAGCTTATGCATCAGTAGCAGTAAGAATCCAAGGATTGCGTAGTCTGTTAAAATATCGCCAAACCAGATGAAGTACGCATGGATACTACCGAAAATGAATAAAGCGATGAGTCGTCGAGAATAAATCCCCCAGAAATTTAACCGCTTGATTGCGGTTCTTTCCTGCATAATGACCATCCCAAAACCAAATAGCATAGAAAAGAGCAGGACAAACTTCCCAACAACAAACATAGCAAGAGCAGATTGTACGGTGTAATCAGAGTTATTCCAGAAAGTCGTCCATTCATTTTTAAATGAGGGATCTTGCTGTAGATACGCAGGATAAAGATACCAAACAATATTTGCTATAATAATTCCGAGGAGCGCGAAACCTCTAAGCATATCGATTGTTTCGAGGCGATCTTTTCCTGAAATAGGTGAGACCTTTTGTTTCATTATTATCCATCCTTTTCAAAATATTTAATAATGAAACTGTAAACGATAAATATCAAGAAAGGATAAAGCCTCGTACTTTATTTTTTCTTGATATTTATAAGGTAAAGTTAATGATAAAAGTAAATGAATAGGATGGTTAATCATGAATGAGAAAATCTTAATTATTGACGATGAAATAGAAATACTGACTTTTTTGTATGACGCATTAGAAGATGAGGGCTATCAAGTTTTGAAAGCTACGAATGGCGAGGAAGCATTGAGACAATTAAAATATGGACCAGATTTGTTGATTCTTGATGTGATGATGCCAGGGATGAGCGGTTTTGAGTTATGCGAACAAATAAGGAAAAGTGTAGATGTGCCCATTATATTTCTAAGTGCTAAGCAAACAGAAAATGACCGAGTTGAAGGGTTGCTTGTTGGTGGTGATGATTATTTAGTGAAGCCATTTAGCTTAAGAGAATTAAAAATGAGAGTACTTGCCCATTTACGTCGCGAAGAAAGAAAAAGCAGGAATCAGCAGAAATGTTTATATTTTGGGAAGATACTTATTAATCTTAAGAGCTGCCAATTGTTCTATGATGCCGGGGAAGTGTCTTTAACGATGAGAGAGTTTGAAATTGTCCAATACTTGGCGATGAATTGTGGACAAGCGCTCACGCGTGAACAAATTTATGTGAAAGTATGGGGATTAGAAGCAACAGGTGATTCGATTACGATAAATGAGCATATTAAAAATATTCGTGCGAAGCTACAAAAAGCTGGGGAACAAGATTCTATCATTTCAACCGTTTGGGGAAGAGGTTATCGATGGGAAAAGTGAATCGAAATAATCAGACATTAAGGAGCAAATTTGTCGCTTCATTTCACTTTGTGTTATTTAAGAGTATTGTAGCTACCATTTTATCGTGGTTATTATTACTTTTTTCTATAAGTATGTTGTTTTCGACAAATAAGCTAAACCCTGCCAACTATTATGAAAAACAACTGCCTGCGATTGAGAAATATATTGATGATGCAGGGGCATCCATACTTTTTTCTAATAGTCAAAATCAATTAGAAACAGTCATTCCTCTGGATGGAATTGATTATCAAGTAATGGATTTAGACGGTCAGATTATTTATGGTACTTACGAGACTAAGTTAATAGACAACGAGAAGGAATTAAAGCAACACATTACAACAGCTGCTACAAAAAAAGACGGCGGTTTTATCAAATTTTATCCGATTAAGAATGAGCAAGGAACACTTCAAGGGGCTGTTGTTTTTAAGTATGGTCTTAGTTTGCTCACTTCAAATCCACATAATCAATGGATGATTTTATTTTTAACTATTATATTTCTTTTCATTTTCGCACCATTCATTTATTTTTATCTTTTTTCTTATTTCTCAGGGAAAAGGCTTAGTCGCGAGTTTGAACGACCATTTAATAAAATGATTGAAAGTACGAAAAAAATAAAAGAACAGGATTTGGATTTCACTTTACCGGTAATTAATTATTCTGTTGAATTGGAACAACTTGTGCAAGCATTTGAAGAAATGAGGTCAGCGTTGAAAGATTCATTGGGCCGTCAACTTCAGCTAGAGCAAGAGCGAAAAGAGATGATCGCAGCGATTTCACATGATTTGCGAAATCCATTAACAATTATTCAAGGTCATGCGGAAGGGCTATTAGAAAGTGGAAAAAGGCGACAAGAACGATTAGAGCCGTATTTACAAACAATTATTAGAAATACTAATTATGCGAGCCATTTGATAGCTGAGTTAAATGAAATGGCGCTTATTGAGAAGCCAACGTTTACTCTTAATCCGAAACGAACTTCAATTAATCAATTTGTGCAAATGAAGGGTGAAGAATATCATAGGCTATGTGAGAAGAAATGTATCGACTTTCAACATCGAATGATTAACGAGGATGAAATATACATGAGAATGATTGATCAAGAGAGAATTTCTCAAGTGCTTGATAATATTGTTACGAATAGTATTCGTTACACACCTGTTAATGGAAATATTGAATTGATTATTACGATGAGTCCAGACCAAAGTATTTCGTTTGACATTTTCGATAATGGCCCTGGTTTTTCTAGTAATCAGAATCAATGTGTGTTCGATAAATATTATCAGGAAGAAAGTAAGAAATCAGGAGTTAATGGGCTCTCAGGCTTAGGGCTGTATATTGCAAAGGAAATTGTAAAAAAACACGGCGGAGAGATTCACGTCAATAACCGTAAAATTGGTGGAGCACATGTAAAAGTGAGGATTTGTGAGTTATAACTAGGGGGAATTGTATTTACACCCGATGAAGGTCACATAAAGGGAATGCAGAACTCAAGATGTAGTTTTAGATAGGTTAACAAGACCACATCATTTAAATACCTTAAAGACCTATATACTACACATTGCGAAGCTTTTACGTGGTTGGAGTTTGGACCTGGTGCACATGTTATTTATAGGGAATTTCCAAAAGTTTTGCGACTTTTTGGAGGCCTATATTTCATAGTTATTTCAAGGAGAATCAGAGAATAAAACTCAATTCTACCCCATGATAAAATATATTGTCAACAATAAATTTGTAAATCCATTAAAAAAATGTTATAATAATCTTACAATTGTTTTTTTAACTCGTATTTTGAATTCCGCTGACCTTATTTACAGATAGAATTTGGATACTTTTTTTATGACCTTTTTTAAACCGTAGAAAGAATTTCAAACAGTTGTGTGAGCTTTTAATTAAATTAGTTGAATAAAATTATCAATATACTATTTAGTAGTAATCGATTTTTTATTCTACAAGGAGGACTTGAATAATGAATCTGATCAATAAGAAAGTTACACACAAGAGTTTTGGCATGGGTAGTATAGTTAATCAGAATGATTCTAGTATTGAAATACACTTCACATCGGAAATTAAAAAATTTGTTTTCCCTGATGTATTTGGAAAGCACTTAAAACTACATGATAAAAGTGATGCTAAGTCACTTGAAGAGATTATACAAAAAAAGGAATCCGAGCTAAAAGAGGAAGAATTGAAGAAGGAAGAGGAAATAAAACTACAGAGAAAAAATCTAGAACTACGCTTAGAACACGAAAAGCTTATGAAAAACCATAAACTTCATCCCGAATCACAAATGGTTTTTTGGTGTGATACAGAAGAACAAAACAGTTCTTTTTCAGAGTGGAAGATTAATTCAGGCGAAATTAAAAGTGGTAATAACAAGGGGAAGCCTAATAAACCAATCCGCTTGCACCAAAATAGCGCTGTCCTGTTAACAGCAGTAGATTCCGTCATGCCTGAAAAAGACAGACGTATATTAGGTGTCTATATGGTGAATGAAGAATTTATCGGTAAGCTTTGTGAGGATGGAAATGTACCTGCTCATTCAAAGTATAGAATCCAGCTTACAGAACATGAATCGGATCAGTTACTTTTTTGGAAATATTACGTAAATGAAAAATCACCCCAAAATGTAACTTGGAATACAGGTAAATACCGTTATTTTGATAATACATGGATGGCCCAAATTTTGCTTGATATCGTTTCATTGAAAAGTGACCCACAGGAACGAGAGTTAGCACAACAATTTTTTAAACATTTTTGTAAAATGAATCAGATAACAGCTCAAGAATTACCAAAGCCTAATGGCGCATTAATGCGTATTTAGACGGTAGCTCGAAAATTACAAGGATGACAAGGGACTAATCCAGCTTTTTTCCTTTAAACTTGTATAAATAAGTGGTTTGTGCAGTTATATTTCTTAGGATTTTGAGTGTATGTATAAACCAAGGGTATATTTTATAGCCCCTAACAACATCTACTTTAATTTTGGTAACAACAGCTATTTTCTTTTTAGCGGTATGTTTGATTGGGGTTAGTTAATTGTAACTGATAGGATTGTTCATGTCATAGCAAATCCAATTTGGAATAAAAATAATAATTGAAACCCTTGAAAATGGCTTATTATAGGCATTTTCAAGGGTTGTTTTTATTTTTAAAAATAGAAAATAAGTGAAATTTCCAATGGACCAAATTCACTAATATGATTCTACCTTAAGTCTCTCCATTACTGTTGAAATTCTAAGAAACCACCCAAAGAAACCGACACTAAACCCGATTAAATAGTGGCATTAAGAGCATTGTTAAATTAGCTCCTTTAATAAGTATATACATCCATAAATTAACACGACGATTTCCAATTTAATGTATACTATATGTATCCTGTTTAACAAATAGGAAAGTATTTTTTCTAGGAGATTTACGATGAAATTAGATTGCTTAATTGTTGATGATGAAATTGCTTTAGCTGAAACAACTTGTGAATATTTTAATCTATTTGAAGTCAAAACGGCATTTGTGACAAGTGCGGAGGAGTGCGAACGTTACTTGGAGAAAAATGAACCATCATTGATTCTTCTCGACATCAATCTCGGGGATGATTCAGGGTTTGATTTGTGTAAAAAATTACGTAAAATAACGCAAATTCCGATTTTATTTATAAGTGCTCGTTCCAGCGACGACGATGTTTTAATTGCGCTTAACATAGGTGGCGATGATTACATACAAAAGCCCTATACATTAAGTATTTTATTAGCAAAAGTAAAGGCGGTACTTAAAAGGTATAGCGGTGGTTCTAGCAACCAACAAGAAATTTTAGGGTTTGGACAGATCCAAATTGATACGCAGCTTCATCGTATTCGAGTAAATGGTACTGATATTCAACTAAAAACGATGGAATTTAAACTTCTGCATTATTTGGTGAAAAATAAAAATCGTATCATTACAAAAGATGAATTATTTCAAAATGTATGGAAAGATAACTTTGTAGGGGATGGGACCCTTAATGTACATATTCGGCATTTACGTGAAAAAATTGAACGTAATCCAAAGGACCCGCAATTTATAAAAACAGTGTGGGGAACAGGGTATGTTTTAGAGGATACCAACCAATGAGAATAAAACTGGTAATTGTCTTGATCTTGGCTGTTTTTACTGCAGGAATTACTTTCTCAATACTCATTATTAACAATAAAAATATTTCAGAAGTGGATCTAGTAGCCATAAATGATGTCGTTAAAACGGTCGAGAAAAATTGGGGACAAGTAAGTGAAGAAACTTTTCACAACAGCGACATAAAACAACCATTTTCTATTATAGATCACTTGGGAAACGTAATTTACGAAACACCAGGCAATCATTTTAACAATATATACGATGGTATAAAAAATAGAGATACTTTTATAGACCTGAAGCATAATAACATGATTGTAGGAAAAATAATTATCCGTAATAACGAACAAGAAATAGTGGGAAAAATGAAAAGCGAACTGGTCACATTCATAAGTTTAACTCTTGGGCTATTAATGACTATTAGTACTCTTTTTATTATCTATATTTACAGAACGTTATTGAAGCCATTTCAGCAACTTCAAAATTTTGCAGTGAATGTGGCAAGAGGCAATCTAGATGTACCGTTAAATATGGACAAGAATAATTACTTTGGTGCATTCACGGAAAGTTTTGATATATTACGTGAAGAACTGAATGCTGCTCGTCAAAAAGAGTATGAAACCAACCGTAGTAAGAAAGAGCTCGTAGCTACATTAAGTCATGATATTAAGACGCCCGTCGCTTCAATCAAAGCGGTTAGTGAGTTGATGCTTATGCAAACAAAGGATGAAAAAGTTATGAAGCAAGTAAATATAATCTATTCGAAAGCAGAGCAAATTAACTTACTTGTGACAGATATGTTTCACGCCACTTTAGAAGAACTGCAACAGTTAAAGTTAATAGTAACCGAAAATTCGAGCGAAATACTTGCTGATATGATTGAAAATGTTAATTATGATCATCAAATTGTCTATGAATCAATTCCACAATGTATTATTTTAACGGACCCCGTACGTATGCAACAGGTAATAGACAATATTATTAGTAATTCCTATAAATATGCAGGAACAAAGATTACGATTAAGTCTCAAATCAATCAAGGTTATCTGGAACTCCACATTATAGACTTCGGATGTGGAATTAGTGAGGACGAATTACCGCTACTGTTCAATAAATATTATCGCGGAAAAAATGTCGGCGGCAAGAATGGCTCAGGTCTTGGTCTATTCATATCGAAGTACTTTATGGAAAATATGAGTGGCCAAATTAGCAGTTACATCCGAAATGATGGTTTTACAATCGTCTTGAAAATAAAGCTTGCATAATAATTAAGAATTAATTAAGAATTGCACAAAGATTTAATAAGAATTCATTTTGTATGATAAGACTGTAATCTTCATTACGGTCTTTTTTCTTTGGGATGAAAATACAAACATGAGCTTTATAAAGGGAGAGTGCTGAAAAACATGACAAAGACAATTATTAAAACGGAGAAGCTATGTAAAACTTTTTCGAGCGGTGGAGTTCAACAGCATGTTTTAAAAAATCTAGATATTAGTTTAGTAGAAGGGGAATTTACAGTCATAATGGGCAGTTCAGGATCTGGGAAGTCCACGCTACTTTATGCAATTAGCGGAATGGATAAACCAACACTAGGTGAAATCGATTTTGCTGGTAAAAATATATCCAAATTAAACAATGATCAACTAGCGATATTTAGAAGACATAATTGCGGCTTTGTTTTTCAACAAATTTATTTGTTAGACAATATGAGTGTACTTGATAATGTACTGGCGAGTGGTCTTTTAGTAAATAAAAATAAGCGTGAACTCGTACAAAAAGCGAAAGAAATATTAATACAAGTAGGGATCAATGAAAGCGCATGGTCTAAATTTCCGACACAACTTTCTGGTGGTGAGGCGCAACGAGTTGGGATTGTTCGTGCATTGATTAACAGTCCGAGAATCCTTTTTGCAGATGAGCCAACTGGTGCACTAAACTCTGCATCAAGTGATAGTGTATTAGATATTTTAACAAATGAAAATCGAAACGGGCAAAGTATTGTTATGGTTACTCATGATATGAAAACAGCATTGCGCGGAAATCGAATTTTATATTTGCGAGATGGCGTAATTTACGGTGACCTGCAGTTAGGCTCTTACAGTGAGAAAGAGAACTCCCTGCGTCATGCAAAGCTTGGGGATTTCCTTGCAGAAATGGGGTGGTAAGATGAAAATCATGAATTTAGCCCTAGCGAATATTAGAAAAAGTAAATCGGCAACGGCTTCTTTATTTATATTTATTTTAGTTGCTGCGCTACTTCTGAATATAGGTTTAATGGTTATTACTCAAATAAATGTTTTTTTTGATAGTAAAGCTGAACAATTAAAAGATCCTCATGCAGTATTCATGATGGATTCTGTAAGTTATAATCCAAATTATGGGGAATTCATAACGAACTATTCTGGGGTAACAGAGACAGAAACTGAAGAGATTATCATTATGGAGAGTGCTAAATTTAATTTTGGCAATAGTGAATTAACTAGTTTTACCGCTATTTTTAATGCAGATGATCAGCGTAATATTGGGACTTTAAAGTTGGTTGAAAAGCTAAATACTTCAAGTGCCAATGATATTTTTATTCCTTACATTTTTAAAACAAATGGTAAATATGAATTAGGTGGTGACTTTACTTTTCACTATCAAAACAAGGACTATAACTATCGAATTGCTGGATTTTTCGAAACAACAATGATGGGTACGACCAACATTGGAAATATGAAATTCATGTTACCAGAAGCTTCTTATCAAACATTAGCAGATGAACTAGATAAACGAACAGAGGGACTGATCATATCTGCAATAATGGAAGATAAAGCACAATCTACAAAGTTCCTAAATGATTTTACTAAGGAATTTCCTCAATCCACAGTAAGTGAAACGACTTCATTTATTTGGTCATTAGACATTGAAATGGTGAAAAATGTGAGCACGTTGACCATTAATATCATTGCTATGATTTTAGTTGCTTTTGCAGCCATTATCGTGCTTGTTTCACTAATTGTCATTAAGTTTCGTGTATCAAATAGCATTGAAGATGGGATGACGAATATAGGAGTACTGAAAGCAATTGGTCATACAAGTAAGCAAATTTTATCGTCAATTATTTTACAGTTTGTTTTAATTGCTCTTAGTGCAAGTGTGGTAGGGGTTGCATTGTCATATTGTCTTATGCCTTTCATAGGAAGCATTATCTCATCTTTATCTGGACTAATATGGTTTCAAAAATTCGATATGTTTATTAATTTAGCAAACATTTTCATTGTTGTTTTTTGTGTTGTAATTGTTACTTTAACTTCAGCCTTCCGTGTTCGAAAAATACTACCTATTATGGCGCTTCGTGGCGGTATTCAAACGCACAGTTTTAGAAAAAATTATTTTCCATTGGAGAATACAAGAGGCGGGCTTCATTTTTTACTTGCTATTAAATCGATGCTGTCAAATGTAAAACAGAACATTATGATCCTGTTAATTATTATCTCATTAACATTCGCATCTGTTTTTTCAGTGGTGCTTTATTATAATGTTGCTTCAGACAAAACTGCATTCGTTAACTTATTTGGCGCAGAACCGGCAAATGTGATGATATTTGTTAAGCCGGATACAGATACAAAAGAACTTTTGAGTCACATTAATCAAATGGACCAGGTAAGGAAGGTGAATATATTCGATCTTATTACAACAAAAATTGATGATCAAACCGTATATACGAATGTTACCGATAATTATGACCAATTAGAAAATAATATTGTCTACGAAGGTCGTCAGCCAAAATATGAAAATGAAATAGCCATCTCCTGGGTTGTTTCAAATCAAATTAATAAAGGAGTTGGGGATACGGTTGAAGTAGAATATGGGACTGAAGCCGTTAGTTATCTAGTAACAGGGCTCAGCCAATCGATTGGTAATTTAGGACAAATCGCCGCATTGACGATGGATGGAATTCAGCAATTAAGTTCAGATTATAAAGGCACGACCCTTTATGTATATTTAGATGAACTATCAAACAAAGGCTTTATCGAAAATGTCCAAGAACAGTACGGAGATTATATAGTAGAAACATTAGATATAGATGAAAACATCGAGAGCCAAACAGGTATGTATACAACGGCAGTGTTTGCAGTTATGGTGATGGTTCTGACAATTACCGTTCTAGTTGTTGTAATGATTCTATATTTGATTATTAAAACGATGATTATTAAGCGTAAAAAAGAGTTTGGTGTAATGAAAGCAATAGGCTACTCAACAATCCAACTGATGCATCAAATTTCCATCAGCTTTTTACCGGTAATTATTTCAGGAGTGACCATTGGTGGAGTTTTGGGGTATTTTTACACAAATCCTATGCTTTCCATATTACTTTCAAGTGCAGGGGTTAAAAGTTTGGATTTTACCGTTCATTTACCGAACATTTTAATACTTTGCCTAGGGATTTTTATATTAGCCTACATTGTCTCGATGTTTGTATCTATAAAAATCAAGAAAATTTCTGCTTACAGTTTAATTACAGAATAATCATGTGTAGTTTCCACTTTAACAAGGAACGTACCTATTCTATTTTAAGTGGGATTTTTAACGTATGCCTAATTAGGGTATATCTTTGGAATAACTAATTTAATATTCGGTAAAACATAAAAAGCAGACGGTTTAGATGAGTATCCACTTCTAAACTGTCTGCTTTTACTGTAATTAATCTATGATTGTTAAGGTTAATTCTGTGACCGATTTTTAGTGTGTGAATAAGTTCACCGAAATTTTCAATAGCATTAATTCCTCGTGGTTTAACGTTTTCAGTTTTTTGGTAATTGTTAAATTAGAGGGATTAGATTCGTAACGAGTGTCCTTCTTTTGCATCTTGACCGATTTTGGAATACGGATTGGATATTTAATAGCAAATTGAACTTATTAAACCTTTTTTCATAGTAAAGTTAAATTATATAAATAAGAATAAAGGATTATCTAAACGATTAGTTATTAAGATAAAAAACCTATAAATTTTTCGTATATTATAAATTTTCCGTAAAATCTGTCGATATTTGTATTGTACACATCAATTCAATTTGGAGGTTATGAAATGGATATTGAAAAATTAGGAAAACAATTTATAGGTGGGGAATGGAGAGAAGGACAAAGTAGTAGTCTTTTACATGACATAAATCCCTATAATAATGAAGTAATAACAGAATTTAAATTAGCAAATGTTTCTGATATTGATCATGCATATCAAGCTGCCTGGCAAGCAAAGCAAGAATGGGACAAAGTAAATCCTTATAAAAAACGAGATATTCTTGAGAATGCAGTGAAATATATTGAAGAAAACGAAGAGGCCATTACATCGATTATTATAGATGAATTAGGTGGAACAAGATTAAAGGCTGCTTTTGAAATTGGTCTTGTTAAAAATATTATTAGAGAGGCTGCAACATTTCCAATTCGTATGGAAGGGAAGATTTTACCTTCAACAATCGATGATGTAGAAAACCGACTGTATCGTATTCCAGCAGGCGTTGTGGGTGTGATCAGTCCATTTAACTTCCCATTCTTTTTATCAATGAAATCTGTAGCACCTGCATTAGGCGCTGGAAATGGTGTTGTGTTAAAGCCGCATGAAGATACACCTATTACAGGCGGAACATTAATTGGTAAGATTTTTGAAGAAGCTGGTGTACCAAAAGGATTAATGAATGTTGTTGTAACGGATATTAAAGAAATCGGTGATGCATTTGTTGAACATCCGATTCCAAGAATTATTTCCTTCACAGGTTCAACAAAGGTAGGAAGTTACATTGGTCAAGTAGCGATTAAAAACTTCAAAAAACCATTATTAGAGTTAGGTGGCAATAGTGCCTTTATCGTATTAGAGGATGCAGATATGGATTATGCTGTTGATGCTGCGACATTTAGTCGATTCGCACACCAAGGGCAAATTTGTATGTCAGCAAACCGCATTTTAGTGCAAAAATCTATTTATAACGAGTTCCTTGATAAGTTTGTTGCGAAAGTTGCTTCACTTAAAGTGGGTGATCCAAGAGATCCTGAAACAATCATTGGTCCAGTAATTAATGACCGCCAAGCAGCTAACCTAGAAGCTATGATTGAAAATGGTATTGCGGAAGGTGCTAAAGCCGTTATTAAAGGGAATATTAAAGGCAGAATGGTAGAGCCAACTATTTTAGTAGATGTAACAACAGACATGAGTGTGGCACAAGAAGAGCTATTTGGCCCAGTTGTTTGTATTATTCCATTCGAAACGGAAGAAGAAGCCATTCAAATCGCAAATGATACTCGTTTTGGATTAAGTGGTGCAATTCATACTGCCAACCTTGAACGTGGTGTAGAAATGGCGAAGAAAGTACATACAGGTATGATTCATGTAAATGATTTAACAATCAATGATGAACCAACTGTTGCATTTGGTGGCGAAAAGCAATCAGGTATTGGTCGCTTAAATGGTGCATGGAGTCTTGAAGAGTTTACAACGATAAAATGGATTTCTGTAAACTATAGTAAAAGAAATTTACCTTATTAAAGATATAGGAGTGGGGAAATGCAAGAAACAGATGTAATTAGCGCGTTTATTAAAGTAGCTCCTTTGTTAAATGGGCTTATTCAAGACGATATTACGTTGGGTATTTACGATACTGAGAAATTAATCATTAATATTCCAGCGAAGACATTCGCTTTAAACGTTAAGCCAGGGGACCCACTTGTTGAAGGCGATGTAATCACAAATGCGATTAAAGCGAATAAATCTTTATCAGCAGTTGTACCGAAAGAATTATTCGGCTTCCCACTTATTGCAAGAGCTATCCCGCTTCATGATAGTACGGGGAAAGTAATTGGTGGGGTTGGCATCGGAACAAGCTTGGAAAAAGCGCATAAATTATTTGAAATGGCTGAAAGTTTCTCTGCGATTGTAGAGCAAACGGCTGCTTCTATTGAAGAAATTAGTGGCTCAGTGGGCAATTTATCCGACCGCGTGAAAAATATGACATCTTCAATGAAAGATGTGAGTTCAAGTGCGGAGGAAATTGGTCAAATATCTTCTGTAGTAAAAGGAATTTCAGATCAAAGTAATTTATTAGGTTTAAATGCTGCAATTGAGGCTGCACGTGCAGGCGAACATGGTAAAGGATTTGCGGTCGTTGCTGGTGAAGTTCGTAAGCTTGCTACAAATTCGAAGCAAAATGCAGATCAAATTAATAATATTACGTTAAATATTCAACAGCTTTTAAAAACGTTAAATCAATCATTCGCCGAAGTCAACACATTAACAGATACACAATCTGGTTCAATCCATGAGTTTTCTACAACGATTCAGGAAATAAGCTTAAAAGCTCAACAATTAGCACAATTTGCTGAAGAGATTTTATACGACAAGGGAAAAAAATAGTAAAAATTTTTAAAGATTAAAGACGAGCTCAACGTAATAGAGCTCGTCTTTAATCTTTTTTTCATAATCCTAGATGATGCTACTCTTTTTGTTGATATACACAGTATTTGAAAAATTAAATTAATGACTTTTAGTATGCATGAGAGAATATTTGTATTATCCTAGTTAGAATATACTAGGAAAAAAGAGGTTGGTTATGAAAGTTGAATTTGAAAATAAAACAATAGATTTTAACGTTCAGTATGGAAATAGAGAGAAGTTATCGATTCATATAGATTCTTTTGGTTATATTACTGTTAAAGCGCCCAAAAGTACGAGTAAAGAAGCGATTATGAGTGCAATAGAAAGTAATGGGACATGGATACTAGAGAAAATTCATGAAATTGAAGTAGCTCGGGAAATTCCTAAAGCAAGAGGATTCCATGTAGAAGGGAAGTTTTTACATCTTGGTAAAGAGTGTTTCCTACATGAATTAATAGACACAAGTGAATTGGATGAAGAGACACTTAAAAAAAATCTCAAAAGGTTCTATATTAATAGTTGCAAGAAAACTGTAGGAGAACGAATAAAAATATATCAACAACAACTAAAAGTAAAACCTAAAGTTATTGAAATTGTAGAGTCTAAAACAAAGTGGGGTAGCTGTAGCTCAGAGAGAAAGCTTACGTTTAATTATCGATTAGCTATGGCCCCAATCGAAGTCATTGATTATGTGGTAATCCATGAACTATGTCATTTAAGTCATATGAATCATGATCGTTCATTTTGGAGACGTGTTGGAAGTATAATGCCAGATTATAAAGAAAAAGAAGCATATTTAGCAAGGCACGGGCGTTCCATGTCATTTTAAATAAAACGGCTACATTTTAAGGGAAATGTAGCCGTTTTTTCAAGCATTTATTGGTGTTACCAGAAGAAAAAGAGGTCCCTAGAGGAGAGATAGGAGAATTATTAGTAAAAGGACCAAATATGATGCTAGGCTACAACTAGTTGCAGCGTTGATTACTTACGTGATTCTAAGATGGTTATACACACAAGGTAAGAAACAACCTAACTGTAAACAGCTATCTTTTGCGAGATTTTTAAGCGTGCTTCTTTGTAATACCCTGCAAATTGAATGGAAACGAGCCCTCCAGGAAATTACGTGGAATAGGCTGATTATCTATGAAATAGTCGGATGAATTTGGTTAATCAACCCGTTTGACAATATATAACTCACTACAAAAAATCCACGCAAGATATTTTGATAAACAAGAAGTCGCACTCCAAGGTGTAGGCTTCTTATTTTGTGAGTACATTTTCCTGTTTCACCATATAAATAACACACCCCCACAAAAAAACTATTCCAATTTTCCGACTATTTGGTATTATTAAAGAAAAACAAAAACAAACAAAGGAGAAACAAGAATGCTCAAACATATTCCAAAATGTCTTTCGCCAGATTTATTAAAAATTTTAATGGAAATGGGGCATGGGGACGAAATTGTCATCGCTGATGGAAACTTTCCAGCCGCATCGCATGCACAAAACTTAATCCGGCTAGATGGCTTAAACATACCAGAAATACTAGAGGCAATACTCACACTAATGCCGCTTGATCCATACGCAGACGAGGCTATATTTTACATGATGCATGGCCCAGAAGTAGCCACACCACCAATTTGGTCCGAATACGAAGCCATTCTCACAAAAACAGAAAACAGCAGCTTCACACCAACCAAACTTGAACGATTCCAATTTTACGATCTGGCGAAACAAGCATATGCAATAATCGCCACAAGTGATCAAGCGTTATACGCAAACGTCATTCTAAAAAAAGGTGTCATCATTTAAAGAAAGGGGCAATCCAACATGTTAGTTCCAGAACGACATAAAAAAATCATCAGCATCGTCAATGCCAATAAAACAGCACGCGTTTCCGAACTGAGCAAAAACCTGAAAGTGACAGAGGAAACAATTCGACGAGATCTAGAAAAACTTGAAACTGAAGGCAAGCTTGCGCGTACGCATGGTGGTGCGGTTTCGACAGAAGAAGAAGAGGGAGATATCCCATATTTTCAACGTGAAGTGATGAATAAAGAAGAGAAATTAGCGGTCGCAAAAGAAGCCGTCAAACTTATACAAGAGGATGATATTATTTTCCTAGATGCAAGTACAACTGCGCTATACCTTGCCCGCCTAATGCCAAATCAAAGAATGACGGTACTTACGAACTCAATCCGCGTCGGAGTTGAGCTTGCGAACCATTCGAACATACAAGTGGTCGTTGTTGGTGGCAATCTGTCCCCGTCATCTCTTTCGTTAGTTGGTCCGCTAACTGTAAGCGCGCTCGAACGTTACCATGTTAATAAAGTCTTTTTTTCCTGCAAAGGTTTGCATAAACAATGGGGGATTAGTGATTCCAATGAACAACAAGCAATCATCAAGCGAAAAATGATTGAAATGGCGGATGAAAAAATACTCCTACTTGACCATACAAAATTGGAGAAAAAAGCATTCGCTTATATAGCAAAAGAAGATGTAATCAACACGATTATTATAGATAACCAAGCAAATAAAACATATTTAAACAATTTTGAAGAAAAAAAAATATCAATTTTATATGCGCAAATGGGTTGAAGCACATTTGCGTATCATACATTAAAGTTAATATTCAGAAAAGTATGAAAATTGTATTGATTTTTAAAAATACTTGTTTTATAATCAACAAAAATACAGAAAACCAAAAGTAAAACAACAAAGGTGGGGAGAAAAGTGGAACCTTTATTAAAAATGGAACATATATCTAAGTCTTTCCCAGGAGTTAAAGCGCTCTCAGACGTTCAAGTAGATTTACAATTTGGCGAAGTGCTTGCACTAGTAGGTGAAAATGGAGCCGGAAAATCCACCCTTATGAAAATATTAACCGGCATTTATCAAAAAGATGAAGGAACGATTACACTCGAAGGCAAGGAAATTAACGTCACATCACCAAAACATGCCCAAGAATTAGGAATTTCAATTATTCACCAAGAACTCAACTTGATGAAAGACCTTACCGTTGCCGAAAATATTTTCATAGGCAGGGAACCAAAAGGAGCACTTAACCTTCTTGTAGACGACAAAAAACTAAACAACCAAGCAAAAGAACTTTTCGAAAAACTCAACATAGATTTAGATCCCAAGACAAAAGTGCAAAACTTAACCGTAGCAAAGCAGCAAATGGTCGAAATAGCAAAAGCACTTTCCTTCAATTCCAAAATACTTATCATGGACGAACCAACGACAGCCCTAACCGAAATAGAAATCGAAGCACTCTTTGAAATTATTAGTAGCCTTAGAGAAAAAGGAGTCGGGATCATCTACATTTCTCACAGAATGGATGAACTCAAAAGAATTACCGATCGAATTACCATTATGCGAGACGGGACATACATTGACACACTGATAACTGCTGAAACAGAAATGAGCAAGGTAATCCAGCTTATGGTCGGCAGACATGTGTATATAGAATCGAAGCCGAACATCGCAGAGGGCGAAAAAGAAACGGTACTTCAGATGAAAAACATTTCGACAAAAGCATTATTAAAAGATGTTTCATTCGAATTAAAAAAAGGAGAAATACTTGGATTTGCTGGCTTAATGGGAGCGGGGCGCACAGAAGTTGCAAGAGTATTATTTGGGGCAGATCCAGCAACAACTGGAACAATCAATCTCCATGGCAATGAAGTCAAAATAACCTCTCCAGCAGCGGCAGTAAAACATGGAATCGGATACTTATCAGAAGACCGAAAGCAGTTTGGGCTACTCGTGAATATGGATGTCAAATCGAATATTGCACTTGCAACGATTAAAGACTATCAATCAAAAGGAATGTTTGTAAGCGATTCCAAAATCAAAAAAATAGCAGTCAAGTACGTTGACCAACTAAAAATAAAAACACCATCTGTTGATCAACAAATTAGACTTCTCTCTGGAGGGAACCAGCAAAAAGTAGTTATCGCAAAATGGCTGCAACGAGATTGCGACATCCTCATATTCGATGAACCAACGAGAGGGATTGACGTAGGAGCAAAAGGGGAAATTTACAAACTGCTCGACGAACTTGCAGCAAGTGGAAAATCAATCATTATGATTTCATCAGAACTACCTGAAATACTACGAATGAGCCACCGAATTGTCGTCATGGCAGAAGGGAAAATTACCGGAGTACTTTCATCCGAGGAAGCAACACAAGAAAAAATAATGGAGTATGCAACGCAGCTCCACTAATAATAGGGGTGAGGTAAGTGAATATCGAATCAGTAGTTGAAAAAGAACCAGTGAAAAAAAAGGTAATACCACCAGGAGCAATTCAACAAACACTTGCTTTCGGAAGTTTAATTGCTTTAGTTATATTTTTCTCCTTTGCATCGAGTAGCTTTCTGCAATGGAGCAACATAATTGGTATTTTATTATCCACAGCGGTGATTGGTATTTTAGCACTGGGCGCTACATTTGTTATTATCACGAGCGGAATCGATTTATCCGTAGGTACAGTTATGACACTGTCGTCAGTAATTACTGGGGTCGTTATCGTAAATGCGGGACTTCCGATTTTTGTTGGTATATTTGCAGGTATTGCGACTGGGTCGTTTTGTGGATTCCTTTGTGGACTCGCAATAACGAAGCTGAAAATACCGCCTTTCATTGCAACGCTGGCAATGATGATGATTGCAAAAGGATTAGCACTTGTTATTTCAGGAGCGGCTCCAATTTATTTCACGGATCATAAAATTTTCACGAAAATCGCACTTGGATCGATTATTCCAGGCGTTAACATTCCAAATGCGGTTCTTATATTTTTTATCGCTGCCATTATTGGGGCAATCATTCTTTCGAAGACGATTTTAGGACGCTATAATTTCGCAATCGGAAGCAATGAAGAAGCGACAAAACTATCAGGAGTAAACGTCGACTTTTGGAAAGTGTCGATTTATTCATTAGCTGGAGCTTTTACAGGAATTGCCGGAGTTATTATGGCGTCACGCTTGAACTCGGCACAACCGGCACTCGGTCAAGGGTATGAATTAGAAGCGATTGCTGCAGTAGTAATCGGTGGTACTTCCCTAAGTGGTGGTAAAGGAACAATTGTTGGAACAGTAATTGGCGCATTAATCATGAGTGTTCTAACTAACGGGCTACGCATCATGTCAATCCCGCAAGAATGGCAAACGGTTGTTGTCGGCTTAGTTATCATTCTCGCAGTATATATGGATATTCTTAGAAGACGTAAGGAATAATTTGATTCAGCTGGGGATTTAAACCCCAGCTGAATCAAATTATGCCCCGGCGGATGTCACATACTTTTAAGAGGAACTTTTAAAGAGGATGTCAGCCTAAAGACGTCACATCGTGTGACAACGGCTGACTGACCCACGTCATGTTGGGCCCTCGAAAAAAATCTGGACGCAATTACGCCTCGGCGTAATTGATTAATGGTTTTTAGTCCAAGTGACTTCAAATATAAAATAATGGGAATGGGGAGAAATAAATGAAGAAAAGATCTTGGTTTTTAGGAAGTATGCTAGCTGTATCGATGATTTTAGGTGCATGTAACTCAGATGATGCAGGAACTGAAAGTAACAGTTCAGACGGCGGAGAAAAACAACCTTATGTAGCCATTGTTTCGAAAGGATTCCAACATCAATTCTGGCAAGCGGTTAAGCAAGGGGCAGAACAAGCAGCAGATGAATTTGATGTAAAAATTACATTTGAAGGACCTGAAACAGAATCACAAGTTGATAAACAAATAGAAATGCTTCGCGCGGCACTCGACAAAAAGCCAGATGCGATCGGCTTTGCGGCTCTTGATTCGCAAGCAGCAACGCCATTGTTAGAAGAAATGAAAGAAAAGGATATTCCAGTCATTGCATTTGACTCAGGTGTAGACAGTGAAATTCCACTAGCAACTGCATCTACAGATAACAAAGCGGCAGCAGCACTTGCAGCAGACAAAATGGCTGAGTTCATCGGTAGCGAAGGAAAAATTGCCATGATCGTACATGACCAAACTTCTGTAACTGGGGTACAACGTCGTGACGGTTTCAAAGAGCAAATCGAATCGAAATATCCAAATATTAAAATTGTTGATATCCAATACGGCGGTGGAGATCACTTAAAATCGACTGACTTGGCAAAAGCAATCATGTCTGCACACAGTGACCTTAAAGGGATTTTCGGTTCAAATGAAGGTTCAGCAATCGGTGTAGTAAATGCGGTACAAGAACTAAACAAATCAGGGGACCTAGTAGTTGTAGGGTTTGACTCTGGTAAACAACAAATTGACGCGATTAAAGACGGCTTAATGGCTGGAGCAGTAACACAAAATCCAGTAGGTATCGGCTATGAAACAGTGAAAGCTGCTGTAGACGCGATGAACGGCAAAGAAGTAGAAAAAACAATCGACACTGGCTTCTACTGGTACGACAAAGACAATATGGAAGAAGCAGACATTAAAGCAGCATTATACGAATAAAAAAATGGGAGCTGGCTATGGTTGGCTCCTAAACTTTAATATCGACTGATGCAAAAGCTCCAAACATCATTTGCGTGAAATGAAATCTTAAAAACTAGGGGGCTTGCTTTCAATGAAAAAACTGCGATGGGGTATTATCGGTGCAGCTAATATTGCAAAAAAACAAGTCATTCCAGCAATCCAACAAGCAAGCGACGCAGAAATCATAGCAATTGCAAGTCGAAGCGGGGAAAGAGTTCAGCAATTCGCAAGCAACTTCAATATCCCAAACATATACAACACGTACGAAGAGCTAATCGAATCACCAGAAGTAGATGCAGTGTACCTAGCACTTCCGAACACGCATCACAAAAAGTGGGCACTTGCAGCAATCCAAGCAAAAAAACATGTGCTTTGCGAAAAGCCAATTGTTCTACAGGCAAGTGATCTTCAAGAGCTGCAAAGTGAAAGCCGCAAACATGGTGTCATCCTAATGGAAGCATTCATGTACCGTTTTCATCCGCAAATGGCAAAAGCAAAAGAACTTCTAAAGCAAGGAGTAATTGGTGACGTACTAACAATTCGTTCCAGGTTTCATTTCACAATGGAAGACTGGGACAATGATATCCGTATGAATCCAAATCTTGGCGGAGGGGCATTCAATGATATCGGCTGTTATCCGTTAAATGCAATTCACTATTTAATAGAGGAAAGTCCGATAAATGTCCAAGCATTAGCCGGTAAATCTGATAAACAAGTCGATACACATGTTGCAGTTCAGCTTAATTATCCATCCGGAATTCTTGCTCAAATCGACGCTAGTTTTTACGCTCCGATGACACATGCGATTGATATTATTGGCACAAAAGGTACGATGCAGTTACCATTTGCATTCCGTTCTGACTTAAATAATCACGAAGGAATCATTCAATACGAATCAAATAACGAATCGTATATCATTACCGAATCTGCAAATGCATACGTGGAACAAATAAAAGCATTTCAATTAGCTATCCAAAATAATGAATTACCTTTAAATTACACAGCGGCGCAAATGCTGCAACAAGCGATTGAACTTGAAAAAATTAATCAATTACTGCATTAGAAAGGGAGTGTCCAAATGTCCAAAGTCATTGAAGAATTAACGAAATATGCGCATAAACTTGTAGATCAAGGACTAGTTGTAGGAGCAGGCGGAAATTTAAGCATGCGAGATGGAGACGATATGTATATTTCTCCAAGTGGCTTTGACTTGAAGGAAATCGAACCGCATCAATGGGTCAAAGTGAATATTACAACTGGAGAAGTGGCAGGAGATTTACGCCCATCATCAGAAGTTTTGATGCATTTGGAATGTTTCCGAAAAAGTGAGGAAATTCAAGCAGTGCTTCATGCACACCCTACTTATTCAGTGGGGGTTTCTTCTGCTGGAAAAGACATTCCGGCTTTATTCCCAGACTTTCCAGCGATGGTGAAAAGTGTTGGGTACATCGACTATGTCATACCAACGACAAATCTTCTTGCGGAAAAAGTGGCGGAACTTGTTGGTAAACACGAAGTAATGATTATGCGTAATCACGGCGTTTTGACACTAGGAAAAACGATGAAAGAAGCATATTTCTTCATGCAACTAACGGAAGAATCTGCAAAAGTGTATACGATTAGCAGCATTTTCGGAGGGCCAAGAATTTTAACGGACGAAGAATGTGTGGAACTACGAAACCTTTCAGCGGAAAGATATCGTTCTAAATTGCTTAAAGAGTAGGAGGGTAATTTTATGAAAACAGTTCTTGCCTATGATTTAGGTGCATCCAGTGGTCGGCTCGTTGCCCAAGGGTTTGATGGTGAAAAGCTTGAAATGACTGAAATTCATCGTTTCACAAACAAGCCAGTTTACGAAAATGGGCACTATTACTGGGATTATGATCACTTGATTCGCGAACTGAACGCTGGCATTAACAAAGTCAATTTCCAAGCAGAATCATTAGGTATCGATACGTGGGGCGTAGATTTCGGGTTGCTCGGGCAAAATGGCGCACTCGTTTCCAAACCCTTTTCGTACCGAGATACGTATACCGAGCCTTATGTACAACAAGCAACAAATAGCATTCCGGCTTATGAATTATTTCAACAAACGGGCAATGAAATATCCGCGATTAATACATTGTTTCAGCTAATGGCAATTCAAAGTCATTACCCGCATTACTTAGAAAAAACAGCACAAATATTAATGACGCCAAACTTACTTATGCATGCATTATCAGGTGTTGCAATGAACGAATTTACGATTTCATCCACATCACAGCTCGTAAACGCAAACAAGCAATGGGACGAAAAAATTCAAAACACTTTTTTCAATAAAACATTACCATTTGCACCAATCGAAATTCCGCACCAAATCGTCGGCAATTTAATAGCGAACAAAAACATCAAAATGGCGCTCGTACCAGGACATGACACAGCATGCGCATTATCTGCACTCCCGATTCAAAAAGCTAACGCTATTTTCATGAGCATTGGCACATGGGGACTTATCGGAAAAGAAATGGAAGCACCAATAACAACAATGGAAGCGTTCCAAAAAGGTTTTACAAATGAAGGAACGAGTGAAGGACATTACCGATTCCAAAAAAACGCTATGGGATTTTGGATTTTACAAAAGTTGAGAGAAGAGTGGAAGCAACAAGGCCTTCACTTCACATATGAACAAGAAATGCACGAAATGACAAAAGCAAAAGCGTTTCAAACATTCTTCGACCCGGATGACGCAGCTTTTTTCAACCCAACGTCGATGACTGAAGCGATAAAAGACTATTGCAGCAAAACAAATCAACAAGCACCTGAAACAGCTGGCGCGCAAATTCGCTGTTTCATTGAAAGCTTAGCGCTAAAATTTGCATACTCACTTAAACAAATAGAAAAAATCACTCAATCCGCTACATCGGAAATTTACATCGGTGGTGGAGGAACGCAAAATGCAAAACTATGCCAATTTATCGCAAATGCAACACAAAAAACAGTTTTCACTGGACCGGCAGAAGTGAGCTCTATTGGCAATGGACTATCTCAGCTCCGTGCACTTGGAGAAATTCATACGATTAAAGAAGGTCGCCAACTTGTTGCGAATTCCTTCAACATGATGGAATATGAACCACAACAAATAAGCGAATGGCAAGCAGCAACAGAAAAATTTCAACGATTATTACATAACTAATGGAGGGGACAAACATGACAAAAGAAAGATATATTGGAACACTACCGAAAATAGGAATTCGCCCAACGATAGATGGTCGCCGCAATGGAGTTCGTGAATCACTAGAAGATACAACGATGAATATGGCAAAAAACGTGGCACAGTTTCTATCTGAAAACCTTAAATATTACAACGGCGAACCAGTAGAATGTGTGATTGCCGACACATGTATTGGTGGAGTGAGGGAAGCCGCACAAGCCGCAGAAAAGTTCAAAAAAGAAGGCGTTGGCGTTTCCATTACCGTTACTCCTTGCTGGTGCTACGGAAGTGAAACAATGGATATGGACCCACATTTACCAAAAGCAGTATGGGGCTTCAATGGAACAGAGCGTCCAGGTGCAGTTTATCTAGCTGCTGTATTAGCAGGCTATAACCAAAAAGGGCTTCCTGCTTTCGGAATTTACGGGCATGATGTGCAAGATGCTGGAGATCCAAACATTCCAAGCGACATTCAAGAAAAACTTCTGCGCTTTGCGAAAGCAGGACTCGCTGCTGCAATGCTAAAAGGAAAATCCTATCTTTCAATTGGCTCCGTTTCAATGGGGATTGCAGGAAGTATCGTCAAGGATGATTTTTTCCAAGAGTACCTTGGAATGCGCAATGAATACATTGATTCGAGCGAATTGATTCGTCGTATGGAGCTTGAAATTTACGATACAGAAGAATACGAGATAGCGCTTCAATGGGCGAACGAAAATTTAACTCGCGGAGAAGACAATAACAAAGAAGAATTCAAACGTACCCATGAAGAAAAACAAAGTGACTGGGAACGTTCTATTAAAATGGCCCTCATTTCAAGAGACTTAATGATTGGCAATGAAAAGCTAAAAGAAAAAGGCTATGAAGAAGAAGCAAACGGGCGTAACGCAATAATTGCTGGATTTCAAGGGCAGCGTCAATGGACAGACTACTTCCCAAATGGTGACTTTATGGAAACGATTCTTAATTCATCATTTGACTGGAATGGCAAACGTGCACCGTATTTACTTGCAACGGAAAACGATAGCTTGAACGGTGTCACAATGGCAATGGGTCACTTGCTAACAAACACTGCACAAATTTTCGCAGACGTGCGCACATACTGGAGTCCAGAAGCGGTACAACGAGTAACAGGAAAAAAACTAACTGGCAGAGCGGAGAATGGCTTTATTCATCTAATTAACTCTGGCTCTGCTGCACTGGACGGAGCAGGTCGCCAAAAAATAGATGGTAAACCAGCGATTAAACCATTCTGGGAAATTACAGATGAAGAAGTGAAAGAAACACTTGAAAATGTTCAGTGGCGTCCGGCGTCGACTGAGTACTTTAGGGGTGGTGGCTACTCGACAGACTTTACAACTAAAGGAGATATGCCTGTCACAATCGCGCGTCTCAATTACGTAAAAGGCTTAGGGCCGGTGCTGCAAATTGCGGAAGGTCATACAATCGAACTTGAAGATGATATGCATGACACACTTGATCTTCGTACAGATCCAACATGGCCAACAACTTGGTTTGTACCGAACTTAACGGGAGAAGGTGCATTTACAGATGTCTATTCTGTTATGAACAACTGGGGTGCGAACCACTGCGTCGCGAGCTACGGACATATCGGTGCAGACTTAATCGCACTTGCTTCCATCTTGCGCATTCCTGTCAACATGCATAACGTCGAAGCATCGAGTATTTTCAGACCAAGTGCTTGGAACATGTTTGGCACAGATCAAAGCGAAGCAGCAGACTTCCGTGCATGTCAAAACTTTGGCCCTCTTTATAAATAAGGAGGTAACTTTCATGAAATACGCAATCGGTATCGATTATGGAACCGAATCAGGTCGTGTTATATTAGTAAACATCGCAAATGGCGATATCGTCGCAACTAGTGTGACGCCATACCCCCATGGCGTCATTACTGGGAAACAAGGAAAAGAATCCGCACTTCAAGTGCCGCAAGATTACCTAGACGTACTTGCAAAGTCAATTCCAGAAGTGCTAATAAACATCGATCCAACTGACGTAATTGGCATCGGCTTAGATTTCACATCGTGTACAATGTTACCAGTGAATGAAAAGCTACAACCGCTATGCGAATTAAAACAGCATAAAGACAATCCGCATGCCTACGTCAAATTGTGGAAGCATCATGAAGCAGAGGACGAAGCGAAACAACTAACGACAATTGTACAAAATGAAAAATGGATTCAACGATATGGGGGCATCATTTCATCTGAATGGATGCTCCCTAAAATAATGGAAATCGCAAACGACGATCCAGCACTTTTCGAAGAAGCTACATTTTTCCTAGAAGCGGGAGATTGGGTCGTTTCCAAACTAACAAACACACTCACACGCAATAGCTGTTCTGCTGGCTACAAAGGAACATGGCATAAAGAAACAGGTTATATTGCAAATGAAACATTACAAAAAATCCATCCTGCCCTCGACAATATATACAATACGAAGCTGGCAGGAGAAGTGAAATCAACAGGTACAAAAGCAGGAACATTATCTAAAGAAATGAGCGAACTTACAGGGCTAATCGAAGGAACACCAATAGCAGTCGGAATTATTGACGCACACGCAGCATTGCCTGGAGCAGGGGTAAGTGAACCCGGAACACTTGTAATTGTAATGGGTACTTCTTCTTGTCATCTACTACTAAGTGACAAAGAAGTACTCGTCCCTGGTATTAGTGGTGTAGTAGAAGACGGTATCCTACCAGGATATTTCGCGTACGAAGCAGGGCAAGCGGCAGTCGGCGATTTATTTGCACACTTCATTAAAAAACATAACGCAGACTTTCAAACGTTAACAGAGCAAGCGCGGTTACTTAAACCAGGAGAAAGCGGGTTACTCGCACTCGATTGGCATAACGGCTGTAGAACGCCTTATGTAGATTCAACTCTTTCTGGTCTATTAATAGGGGAAAAGCTTTCTACACAACCGTATGAAATTTACCGGGCTTTATTGGAAGCAACTGCCTTTGGAACGCGTGTCATTACCGAACTATTCGAAAATAACGATATCAAGGTAAACAAAGTAGTTGCAACAGGAGGAATCCCAAAGAAAAACACGTTACTTATGCAAATTTATGCAGACATTTTGCAAAAAGAAATTACCGTCATAGAGAACGACCAAGCACCGGCACTTGGAGCAGCGATACTTGGGGCGGTTGCAGCAAATGCCTACAACTCATTCCCAGAAGCAATCAACCAAATGGCATCCAAGCAATCCATCACATACAAACCAAACAAAGAACACGAACAAACTTACAATGAACTATTTGATATGTACGAAAAACTAAGTACGTACTTTGTACAACAATCATCCATTATGTACGATCTGCACAAATTGAAAGGGGAGAAACAACAATGATTGAAAATCTATGGGAAACGTCTACTAAAACAGTCGAAGAAAACACACTAGAGGAACTAACATTTCGCTCGAACCTAATCGGAACAGATCGCCGTGTCTGCAACTGGGGGGGCGGCAACACATCTTTCAAAACAACAGCACTCGATTTTCGTGGGCAAGAAGTAGATATTATGTGGGTAAAAGGAAGTGGCTCCGACCTTGCAACGATGAAAGAGTCTAACTTCACTGCACTCCAACTAGAACATATTCTTCCACTTCAAGAACGTGAAGATATGTCGGACGAAGAAATGGTCAATTTTCTGGGGCATTGCATGATCGACAAATCGCATCCACGTGCTTCCATCGAGACACTTTTACATGCGTTCCTTCCATATAAACATGTGGATCATACACATCCAGACAGCATCATCAGCATTTGCTGCGCACCAAACGGCAAAGAAATTGCCAATGAAATTTTCGGTGACCGATTTGTATGGGTTCCTTACATACGTCCAGGATTCCTACTATCTAAAATGATTGCAGACGGCGTAAAAAACAACCCAAATGCAGAGCTAGTTCTAATGGAAAAACACGGTCTAGTTGTATGGGGAGAAACAGCGCACGAAAGCTACGACAAAACGATCCAAATCATTAACGAAGCAAAAGCATATATTGATGAAAAATTAGAGACAACACCTGCATTCGGTGGTCAAACAGCGGAAGCATTATCATCAGAAAAACGACTAGAAGTATTAAACGAAATTCTGCCAATCATTCGTGGGCAAGTATCGAAAAACAAAGGAATGATTGTCTCTTACGATGACGCAGACAATGTACTCGAATTCGTCAACAGTGCACGCGCAAGTGAACTATCGCAAGTTGGAGCAGCATGTCCAGACCATTTAGTGCACACAAAACGTGTCCCATTATTCGTCGACGATATCGCAACACTTAAAACGAGCATTGAAAATTACCAAAGCGACTACAAAACATATTTTGAAGCATACGCATTACAAAACGACGAAATGTTCGACCCATCTCCACGCGTTATTCTAATAAAAGGCATCGGTATGATTAATACAGGTAAAGACAAAGCATCTGCTTTAGTAAGTGGCGCACTTTACCATCGAGCAATTTCCGTTATGAAAGGCTCTGACGCACTAGGCGGATTTACATCCCTATCAGCTGAAGAATCATTCGCCATCGAATACTGGCCGCTTGAATTATACAAATTATCACTTGCACCAAAAGAAGCTGAATTCTCTAGAAAAGTAGCATTCGTCACAGGAGGAGCAGGTGGAATCGGAAGTGAAACTTGTCGACTACTTGCATCTCAAGGAGCGCATGTAGTCCTTGCTGACCTAAACTTAGAGGGTGCAGAAAAAATCGCGAGCGACATAAACGCAACATACGGAGCGGGTCGAGCAATCGCAGTGCAAATGGACGTGACGAATGAAGAGCAAATTATCGCATCGTTCCAGCAAGTCATCCGCACATACGGCGGCATCGACATATTAGTCAACAACGCAGGACTCGCAACATCTAGTCCATTCGAAGAAACAACATTAAAAGAATGGAACCTGAACATGAACGTACTAGGAACAGGCTACTTCCTCGTATCGCGAGAAGCATTTAAAGTAATGAAAACACAACAAACGGGCGGTAGCATGATATTCATTGGCTCGAAAAATTCGATCTACGCTGGCAAAAATGCATCTGCCTATAGTGCAGTAAAAGCACTCGAAGTTCATCTCGCGCGATGCATTGCGGCAGAAGGTGGAGACCTCGGCATCCGTGCCAACTCTGTTTTACCAGACGCAGTACTACAAGGTTCCGCAATTTGGGGCTCAAAATGGCGTGAAGAAAGAGCAGCAGCATACGGCATCGAGCCAGACGAACTAGAAAATCACTACAAAGAACGCACAGTACTAAAAGAAAACATCTACCCAAGAGACATCTCCGAAGCAATCGCCTTCTTTGCATCTAGTAAATCAGCCAAAACAACCGGCTGTATGCTAACAGTAGACGGCGGGGTAGCAGCGGCGTTTACGAGATAAAACTTAAAGAAGGTAGCTTTTTACTTGCGAAAAGTAATCTAAACGGAAAGAAAGAGGCTGTTCTAAAAGGGATATTTGAGCCTGAAATATGCAAATGAAAAATGCCGAAACGTTGATTTAACAGCGTTTCGGCATTTTGAAATTCAAGTGTTTTTTAATACAGGGACAGCTCTTGTTACCTCCAGTCAAAGATAAACAAATCGCATAGATTGTTCACGAATGAAGGGAACGATAGCTAAAGATTAACCTAACCCACCAACTTAGTCGTTGTTACTTGGGAACGCAAACGTTGACACAGATTCACTATCTGCTTCAAACCACTTTTCTGAAATGGTTTTTGTTTTTGTGAAGAAGCGAACTTGGTCTGGTCCAAACATATGTCCTTCACCGAATCTAGAGCGTTTCCAACCAGCAAAGTTATGGTAGCCAACAGGAATCGGAATTGGCACGTTCACACCGACCATGCCGACTTCGATTTCAGATGTAAACTTGCGAGCAGCAGCGCCATTATTTGTGAAAATCGTAACGCCATTACCTAGCTCATGCGCATTAATTAAGTCAATAGCTTCCTCTAATGTATCCACACGGACCACGTTACGAGCTGGGCCAAATACTTCTTGTTCATAAATTTCCATGCCAGGTTTTATGTGATCGAGTAGTGTAGGTCCTAAATAGAAGCCATTTGAGTCTTTCGCGATGTCTGGGTTACGGCCATCACATACGATTGTAGCGCCTTCTTTTAGGCTTCGGTCGATAAAACCAATGACGGTATCCTTTGATTGTTGGGTAATAACCGGACCAAAATCAACATCTGGATCTGTGTATGGACCTACTTTTAATTTTGCGATTTTATCAGCTAATACTTTTACAAGATTATTCGCTGTTTCTTCGCCAACGGGAATGATTGTTGAAATGGCCATACAGCGTTGAGATGCGGCTCCATATGCAGCGCCTAAAAATGCGTTTGATACTTGTTCTAAATCAGCATCAGGCATGACAATCATATTGTTTTTCCCGCCGCCTAATGCAGTAACGCGTTTGCCATGCCTCGAACCGGTTGCAAAAATATAATCGGCAACAGGTGTTGAACCAACAAATGAAATTGCTTCAACAGTAGGGTTTTCTAATAATTCGTTTACAGTATCTTTGTCACCATTGATAACAGTCCAAACGCCATCTGGTAAACCGGCTTCCTTCCACAGTTCTGATAGAAATAGTGCAGAGCAAGGAACGCGTTCGGACGGTTTTAAAATAACAGCGTTTCCGACTGCCACCGCCATACTTGTAATGGCAAGCGGCACCATCACAGGGAAGTTGAATGGGGAAATTGCTGCAACAACGCCGAGTGGTGCTTTTGTTGAGTATGCATTGATATTCCCGCCAACATTGACAGAATACTCGCCTTTTAATAGGTGAGGGGCATTGATGGCTAAGTCAACAGACTCTAAACCACGTGTAATTTCACCCTTTGCATCTTCCTTTGTTTTTCCGCTTTCCGTACAAATTAATTCGATTAATTCATCCGCACGCTCTGTCATTAATTGACGGAACTTCAGAACGATTTCAGTACGTTTTCCAACAGATAGGGCCCGCCATGCTGGAAATGCTGCTTTCGCTGTTGCAATTGCCTGTTGCGTTTCTTCTTTAGAAGCAATCGGAACACGTGCAATGACAGTACCTAAGCTTGGATTGTAAACATCTGAGAACTGCCCACTTTTACCTGGAACGATTGTGCCGTTAATAAAATGTCCCAATTCTTTTACTTCTGTATTGGTTACCATAAATTAATTTCCCCCTTAGTTTCAATTTAACTTGCTTCAGCAGAAATCTCCTACTTCTAAAAGTGGAGGATGAATGCCAAATATTCAATTCTATACAGTTGTGGTTCAAACCTGGCTGAATCAAGTTAAGCCCCGGCGGATGTCACAGATTTTTAAGAGGAAATTTTCGAGAAAGCTCGAAAAAATCTGAACGCAATTACGCCAAGGCGTAATTGATTTTATGACTGTTGCAAAAGCGTGTTTAAAGCATCTGTAAATGTTTTTACAATCAAATCTTTTTCTTCTAACGAGATGATCAGTGGCGGTGAAAGTGCGAGAACATTGTTAAAGCCTGCAACCGTTACGCCATTTTTCCCAATGATGACACCTTGTTCTTTACATATAGCAATGACCTTATTAACATCGGCTACGTTGAGTGGCGCTTTACTAATTTTGTCGCTCACAAGCTCAACTCCGATTAGTAAGCCTTTGCCACGAATATCCCCAACATTTGGGTGATCTTTTAAGCGCACTTGTAATTCGGCATGTATAATCGCACCCATTTCTTCTGAACGTGCAAATAAATTTTCATTTTCCATTATTTCTATATTTTTGAGGGCAACGGCACAAGCCGCTGGAGAGCCACCAAATGTATTGACATGGCGGAAAAAGTCGTACTCATCGCTACCCGCAAATGCCTCATAAATTTCACGGCGAACTGCTGTAGCCGAAAGTGGCATGTAAGCGCTCGTTAAACCTTTAGCCATCGTCACAATATCCGGCTGAATGCCATAGTTTTGGAAACCAAATGCTTTTCCTGTACGTCCAAAGCCACAAATTACTTCGTCTACGATAAGAAGGGCGCCGTGTTTTTCACATACAGCTTTTACCCCGCGTAAATAATCTTCATGTGGCATAATGACGCCGCCGCCAGTAATAATCGGCTCCATTATTACGCCAGCAATCGTCTCAGGCAACTCCCATGTAATAACATTTTCGATAGCCTGAACAGATGGGAGAGCAGCAGGATCTGTAATATGGTCTTCGTTAGCGCGGTAAGCATCAGGTGGTGCGACATGGAGGAATCCTGCTGCTAAAGGTTCGTATTTATATTTTCGCTGTGCTTGGCCAGTCGCGGCTAATGCGCCCATCGTGTTGCCGTGATAGGCACGATAACGGGAAATAAATTTAGTACGTCCTGTTTGCCCTTTTTGCTGATGATATTGACGAGCGATTTTAAATGCTGTTTCGTTTGCCTCGGAACCACTATTCGAGAAAAAGACAACATAATCATCACCTAATAACTCACTAATTTTTTCGCTCAATTGGATGGCAGGGGTATGACCTACAGATAGGGGCGTATAGGAATTTTCAAGTAATTGCTCGTAAGCTACTTTCGCTATTTCCTCTCGCCCATAACCAACGTTTACACACCATAATCCAGCCATCGCATCTAAGTAACGCTTCCCATCGATATCAGTAACCCATGCACCTTTTGATTTTTGGACAATCATCGTTGCATCTGGATTATACGGTTTCATCGAATGCCAAACGTATTGTTGATCCTTTACTTGCCAATTTTGATTTGTTAAATTCGTCATTGGAAATCACCACTCCCTCATTCGCTATAAATCTATTATTCAACTTTTGAGGGAAATAAGCATTATACAAAATGTAAAATAAATGAAGGGTCACTTTTCACATATAGGCAATTCTTTATTGTTGTAGGTGTACAACGGGTGTCCGTTCATTTGCGGCAAGCATCATTTCTAGTGCTAATCGTTTTTCTGGCTGCATAAAATCATGACCAAGTAGCTGTTCGATTTTATCCAAGCGATGATACAACGTTTGTCTGACGATAAAGAGGCGCTCGGACGTTTCTTTTTTTAGACCATTCGTTTGCAAATAAACTTTTAACGTTTCGACTAAATTACTGTTATGTTTTAGGTCGTATTCTATGAGGGGGGATATATTTTCAGCGACCATATCCATAATGGTTGGATTTTTTTGTAGTTGTAAAATTAAATGGTGGAGATGTAAATCCTCATAGAAATACGAAAGCCCTTGTGATTTCCAGCGAATTTCTAACGTGTCTTTGGCTGTTGTATAGCTATTTTTGACGGCTTGTAGATGGGTGACGTATTTGCCTACTGCAAGCAAAATATTTATATCGGCATATTTATATTTGCTATTATTATCTTGAATTTGTATAAGCGCTTGTTCGATACGTAGTTTATACGACTCTGGTTCACGTAAATTCGCTAAAATAAAAATGAGTTGGTGATTCTTTTCTAAAATAAACGGATAAAAGCCGAACTTCTCAAGCACATTGCGCGCAAACAACTTATAGTACGTGACATCACTGCTATTACTTTTTTGAATTTGATGAATCATGACAATCCAATGATTCGCAGCACTAGTTGCATGATGGTCCTTCACAAAATGCGCCAACTGTTCGATAGTGGCTTGACCATTCAACCAGTTCTCTAAAATTTCACGATCCTCCATTCCTTTCTTCTCTTCAATATATAATTCTCGCAACAAATATTGTGATAAGGCAATAACAGTACGATCTAAAATAAGTGCATCGTATTCATTAATTACACGCTGCGGAGAAAATAAACAAACTTCCCCGTAGTATTGGTTGAAAATATTTACATCACATTGTATGAAGTGTTTTTTAGCAACATCTGGATTTGCTCGTTGCATCGTCTCATACTGTTCCTGATAAATATTCGGAATGAAAATCGGTTTTTGCCCGTTGAATGTAAAGATGACTTGCAAGCCGAGATGTTTATATAAATGCATTAAAATTTGCTCGTAGTTGTTGACTGTCAGTGTGTATTTATTCAGTTGTTGCGCATAGTCTTCCAGGTTTTTAATCATTTCGTATTGCTGATTAATTAACATGCTGTGAATGTCTTGTGTGATTTCAACAAACGCGATTTCCTCTTGAAAAATAATCAGTGGAAATTGAAATTCTGTAGCTAGCTGCTGAATGAAATGAGGGATCTTTTGAATGGAACTCCCTAGTTCAATGCACAGCCCGGCAGCTTTTGATGCAATTAATTGGTGAATAAACTGTTTAAAACATTCTTCATTGTCTTTTAAATGAATACCCGTCGTCAAAATTAATTCATTGCCTTTTAATAACTTGGCAGCATCCATACTTTCGACAATATGGACCCATTTGATGACATTGAGTCGTCCTTTTGCACCGGCAATTAACTGAGCGCTACTAAATAATTTCTTCGTCATCACATCTGATACAGTAAGTGAAAAATCATTCATACCTTCCGCCTCCTAGAACGAGCAGCATGTCTATATCAACCTCATATTATAGAATAATTTACCATATATAAAATACATATGCACATAATTTTTAAGTCTTATAGATATATATAGTAAAGGCTTTCTATTTTAGAATTTACCTAAATACATCTTAACTAATATGAAAGAGGGGACTAGCATATGTATAAATGTAACAGTAGTCGATTGCAAGAGTCACTTGAACAATTTAGTCAATTTGGAGCAACTGTAAATGGTGGGGTAACTCGTTTAACTCTATCGAAAGAGGATGTATTGGCGAGAGATTATTTTTGCGAGTGCTGTAAAGCATTAGGTATGGAAATTAAGGTAGACGATATGGCGAATATTTATGCGATTTTACCTGGGAAAAAGGATTTACCGCCAATTGTGATGGGTTCGCATTTAGATTCGGTTGAAAAAGGGGGCAAGTTTGATGGTGTGTTAGGCGTTTTGACCGCATTAGAGGTGATTAGAACGCTAAAAGAAAACGACATTGAACTAGATATTCCATTAATGATTGTGAATTTTACGAATGAAGAAGGGGCGCGCTTTGATCCGGCGATGATGAGTTCTGGTGTGATTTCTTCAAAGTTTAACAAAGACGAAATATTGCAATCGGTTGATAAAAATGGAATTACCTTTAAAGATGCGCTCCTAGGTAGTGGGTATATGGGAGAAAAAGAAAACCGATTAACGGAAGCGCTTGCATATATTGAACTGCATATTGAGCAAGGCCCCATATTAGAAGCGAAGCAACTGGAGATTGGTGTGGTTGAAGGTGTTTTAGGGATGGTTTGTTATGAGATGACGGTTACAGGGGAGTCCAATCATGCGGGAACGACACCGATGTCGATGCGTAAAGACCCAATGCGTGTAGCTGCCGATATTATTACAACGTTACATGACCAACTTAGCAAAATCGACGAACAGCTCGTATACACATTTGGTCGTATGAACGTATCTCCAAACATTCACACAGTGATTCCAAATAAAGTAACATTTACGATGGATTCGCGACATCAAGATCCAAAAGTGATGCGCAAAGTAGAAGAAATCTTAAAAGGTTTACCTACTGAGCAAAATGGCTGTAGCATCCAACCAGCTAAACTATGGGGAAGAGATACTGTATTTTTTGACGCTGCTATTTGTAATGAAGTGGAAGAGTCATGTGAGGATTTTGGCTATTCTTATCATCGCATGTTTAGTGGCGCGGGTCATGATGCGCAGTATATCGCAAGCTTTATTCCATCGGCAATGATTTTTGTACCAAGCATTAACGGAAAAAGTCATTGTGAAGAGGAGAAAACGACATTTGCAGACTGTGCAAAAGGTGCGGATGTGTTACTACAAACCGTTTTGACGCTACAAGCGAAGTTCAGCATTGGCGAGATACACATTACAAATTAATGAAATGAAGGGTGAGGGTATCGTGAAGAAATTGATTACAGGTGGATTAATTACAACAGCAACAGATGTGTATGAGGCAGATTTATTAATAGAAAACGGAAAAATAGTTCAAATCGGAAAAAATTTATTAGCAGAAGGTGCAGAAATCATTGATGCAGCTGGCAAATACGTCATGCCAGGGGGAATTGATCCACATACGCACTTGGATATGCCGTTTAATAACACGGTAACAGATGATGATTGGAAATCTGGTACGATTGCCGCTGCTTTCGGTGGTACGACAACGATTTTAGATTTTTGTTTAACGGCAGGTGAAGAGAAACTGGGCCCAGCTGTAGAAAAGTGGCATGAAAAAGCAAAAGGGAATTCAGTCATTGATTATGGCTTCCATTTAATGATTGGTGAATTAACGCCTGAGACAGAAGCAGAGTTACCAGTATTACTAGAGCAAGAAGGAATCACATCTGTGAAGGTGTTTATGGCTTACGCAAAAGAATTCCAAGCTTCAGACCGCACGCTTTTTAAAGCATTTAAAATTGCAAAAGAAGTGGGAGCTGTCGTAATGGTGCATTGTGAAAATGGCTCCGTTATCGATGAACTCGTAGAAGAAGCAAAGCAAGCGGGCCATACAGCACCAATTTATCATGCACTGACTCGTCCCGTGGAATTAGAAGGGGAAGCGACAAAACGAGCAATTGAACTGGCGCATATTGCAGGGGCTAAGCTTTACGTTGTACATGTAACTTGTAAAGAGGCAGTAGATGAAATTATTGCAGCGCGTGAAAAAGGATATGACGTGTACGGGGAAACATGTCCGCCATATTTAACGTTAGATCAATCGGCTTTAGCACAGCCAGGTTTTGAAGGAGCCAAATACGTGTGGTCACCGCCGCTGCGTCCGAAATCTCATCAAACCCATTTATGGAACGCTTTAAAGGCGAAGCAACTGCAAACAATTGGCTCGGATCAATGTTCATTTAGCTTTAATGGGAAGAAACAATTAGGTTTGAATGATTTCTCTAAAATTCCAAACGGAGGGCCATTTATTGAAGATCGCTGTGCCATTTTATATTCAGAAGGTGTAGCGAAAGGGAAAATTTCAATCAATGAATTCGTCGATATGACTTCGACGAGTGCAGCAAAGATTTTCGGTTTATACCCACAAAAAGGAACAATTGCAATTGGTTCTGATGCAGATATCGTGCTTTTTGATCCGACGGTAAAACGTGAGATTTCAGCGAACACACATCATATGAATGTGGATTACAACCCGTATGAAGGGTGGGAAGTAACAGGGGAGCCGGTCAGTGTACTTGTGCGCGGCGAGTACGTAATTAAGAATAAAGAATTCGTAGGAGTATTGGGTAGTGGGCAATATATTAAACGCCAATTAACTCCTACTACTGTAGAAGTAATAAACATCTAACTGCATAGCACACTCGTTAATTGAAGTGAAGGCTGGGCGTGCTCCTGTCGCACGGCCTAGCTAGAACGGGAATGAACGCTAATAAACTATGAAAAAGAATTCATGAGGGGGATGTGGAAATGGTTCCGATTCAAGAAAATGCAATGACTGCACAACTGAAGCGAAACTTTGTTGAAATGAATAGCAGGATGACGAAAAATGAAGCAATAGAAGAGGCGAATCGTTGTCTTTACTGCTATGACGCACCTTGTATTACAGCTTGTCCGACAAGTATTCCAATTCCAAATTTCATTAAAAAAATTGCTTCAAGTAATATGAAAGGTTCGGCGATGACGATTATGGATGCCAATCCGATTGGTGCCAGTTGTGCGAGGGTTTGTCCGACAGAGGAGTTATGTGAGGGGGCATGTGTTTTAAATGCATCTACAAAACCAATCAAAATCGGTCACTTGCAACGTTACGCAACAGATTGGGCGATAGAATCGAGCGTGGAACTATTTAAAAAAGGTCAAACAAACGGACAAAAGGTGGCGATCGTAGGCTCTGGTCCTGCCGGTTTATCCGCAGCACGCGAACTAAGTCGTTTTGGCTATGATGTCACAATTTTTGAAGCAGAAGCAAAAGCAGGCGGTTTAGGAAGCTACGGGATCGTATCATTCCGTTTACCAAATGAGGTCGTGGACTGGGAAGTGGAACAAATTGTGAAGCTTGGTGTGGACATTAAAACGAATACAACAGTTGGCGTCGATATTTCAGCGGATGAAATTTTAGCGCAATATGATCGTGTTATTTTAGCAATTGGCATGGGGGCTGTGCCTAATCTTGGTATCGAAGGTGAAGAACTAAACGGCGTGCATGATGCCATCGAATTTGTCAAAAACACAAAAATCGGCACACTGACAGAAGATTTAGTTGGTAAACGTGTTGTAGTCATCGGTGCTGGAAATACAGCGATTGATGGTGCGACTTGTGCGAAGCGATTGGGTGCTGAACAAGTAGATATTCTTTATCGTAGAACAGAAAAAGAAATGACAGCCTACCAATTTGAATATGAATTTGCCAAGCAAGATGGTGTTGCATTTAAGTGGCTGACAGCGCCAACGAAAATTATCGGTGACGAAGCAGGAAAAGTAGTTGCTCTTGAATGCATCAAAATGAAGCTAGGGGAAGCAGGTGCAGATGGTCGCCAAAGACCTGAAGAAGTTGAAGGATCTGAATTTGTTATGGAAGTGGATGCAGTCATTAAAGCAATTGGGCAAACACGATTTGTTTCGCTTATTGAAGCATTTGGTTTACAGCATACAAACGGTGTAGTAGATATTGATGAGACGACAATGCAAACATCGAATAAGAAAGTATTTGCCTGTGGAGATGTTGTGTTCGGAAACGGTCAAGGGGAAGCGATGGTTGTAACAGCTGCGCAGCAAGGTAAAGATGCTGCATACATCATTCATGAGCAATTAAAAAAAACTAGTGAAATTGCATAAGGGGGACGTGGCATGGCAGACTTACGAATTGACTTAGCAGGAATTAAATCACCGAATCCATTTTGGCTAGCATCAGCACCACCGACGAATTCAGGTTATCAAGTTCAACGCGCATTTGAGGCAGGCTGGGGTGGCGCAGTTTGGAAAACATTAGGTGAACCAATATTAAATGTTTCTTCACGTTTTGCGGCTGTCAATTTTAACGGTCAAAGAGTAGCCGGTTTTAATAATATTGAACTCATTACAGATCGTCCGTTAGAGGTTAATTTACAAGAAATTTATGAAACGAAAAAAAGGTTTCCGAATCATGCCATTATTGTTTCGTTAATGGTTGAGCCGAAGCAAGAAAAATGGCATGAGATTGTCAAAAAAGTAGAAGCTGTAGGGGTCGATGGGCTTGAGCTTAACTTTGGATGTCCACACGGGATGGCTGAACGTGGAATGGGTGCTGCCTCTGGTCAAGTACCGGACTTGGTTGAAAAGCAAACATTTTGGGTGAAAGAGGTGGCACAAACACCAGTCATTGTTAAGTTAACACCGAACATTACAGATATTACGATGACAGCAGAAGCGGCAGCACGTGGCGGAGCTGATGCCATCAGTATGATTAATACGATTAACAGCTTAGCGGGAGTTGATTTAGATTCATGGAATACGGTGCCACATGTCGGTGGTAAAGGGGCGCACGGTGGCTATTGTGGTCCTGCTGTAAAACCAATTGCACTGAATATGGTCGCAGAGTGTGCCCGAAATCCATTATTCAATGTGCCAATATCAGGAATCGGAGGCATTTCAAACTGGCAAGATGCTGCGGAATTCATACTGATGGGGGCAACAGGCGTTCAAGTTTGTACAGCGGCGATGCACCATGGATTTAGTATTGTAGAAGATATGATCGATGGGCTCAATAACTACCTAGATGATAAAGGGATTGCTTCGGTCATGGATTTAGTCGGTCGATCGGTATCACGTTATTCCGACTGGGGTGACTTAGATTTAAACTATAAAGTGGTCGCTGAAATTAATAATGATGTATGTATTAACTGCAATAAATGCCATATCGCTTGTGAAGATACGTCGCATCAATGTATTGATCTATACACAGAAAGCGGTCGTCCGATGCTAAAAGTTCGCGAGCAAGATTGTGTCGGATGTAATTTATGCTCGATTGTGTGCCCGGTAGATGGTGCGATTTCGATGGTTGAAAGAAAATCTAGTATCGCACCAATGACGTGGAATGAACGTCAATCACTAATTAGTAATTTCGCAAAATAAAAAGGTCGTCTGTTTGTTCGTGAACTGGAAATCTAAAATAAAGGGGAGAAATGTATGGCAAGTGGTGGGAATTATTTAAAATCACCAGATTTACTTCCAGTGACACATCAACAAAGGAATATCGGGACGTTTGGTTTTGCAGTGATTTGGGTTGGGATGGCCATTGTGTTAGCCGCTTTTGCAATTGGTGGAGCAGGTATTATTAGTTTGCCGTTGCCAATGGTTATTTTAGCGACAATAATAGGCTCGGTTTTAATCGGTGTGTTTATGACATTAATCGGTGATATCGGCATCGAGCATGGCTTATCGTTCCCGGTTTATATGCGTGCTCCATTCGGTACTATTGGCACACATATACCGTCACTTGTTCGTGGCGTTACAGCTGCGTGTTGGTTTGGGATTAACACCTATTTTGGTGCGCTTGCAATCAATGGTATTTTGAACTTATTATTTGGCTTTGATAATTGGTTTTTATGTTTCTTGATTTTTGCAGCGTTACAATTATTTAATACATCACTCGGCATTAAATCCATTGAGCGCTTTGCAGATTTAGCAGCACCAATTATTATTTTAATTTCATGCTGGATGTACATCACGCTAGCAGATCATGCAACGACTCAAGGAAAAGATATTTGGTCATGGGTAGAATCACCAACAACAGGAATGGCAGCATTTACAGCATTCATGGTCGTGATCATGGCGAACATGGGCTTCTGGGCAACATTAGCAGCTGATATGCCATCACTATCACGTTTCTTTAAAGCGCCAAAAAATGAACGCAATTGGTTCAAACGCAATAAAACACAATTAGTCGGTTCGTTAATCGTGATGCCGATCACGAATACATTTATCGTAACAATTGGAGCAGTTTGTTATATGGCAGTGGCATCAGCTGATCCTGTAAATGCCTTACAACAAAGTGCGAGCGGATTTATTTTAGGGGTGTTATTACTAATGATTGTGTTAGCGCAATGGTCTACGAATACATCAGCAAACGTGATTCCTGCGGCAACAATTTTCTCCAACATTGGCGGACCAAAAGTACCATTCTGGGTTGGTGTTGTCGTAGCAGGGATTATTGGGATGTTAGCGCAGCCTTGGAGCTTATTTGATGTTTTGGTTAATGCACTATTAATCATTGGTGGTATTTTAACAGCCATTGTAGGTATTTTATTTGCCGATTATTATTTAATCCGTAAACGCCGCGTCAATGTAAAGCAACTTTACGAGTTAGACGGTCAATTTAAGTATATGAATGGCTTTAACTTAGCGGGGTTAATCGCTTGGGTAATCGGTGGTATCCTAGCAAATATATTCCCGACCTATTCTTCATTAGTTGGTTTTTTCGCAGGGGCGATCATTTATTATGTGTTGGCGAAATATTGGTGGTTCAAAAAGTACCCACAAGCTGAACTAGATGATCCGAGTGATGAAAAATATCTAGGGATTACAGTGGGGCATGATTGGGATGATATTCTTACGCAAGAAACGGAACTGAATAAATAAGCGAGGTGTGTGTATGTCGGATTATTTATTAAGCTTAGATGAAATGAAGCAAGTAGATGACTATTTAGAAAAGGGCTATAAAATTCACAATGTGTATGAAAATTTAAGTGGGATGTTTGTTGAGTTTGAGCGGCAGCAAATCGTTAGTTTACCGATTTTAACAGCAGATGCGCGTAAGTATTTTGCAGCAAAACTTTTAGAAAAAACGTTAGTTTAGGTAGAGATTTTAATCTAATATGTATTGGTGAAAACTCTATTCTACGGTATTTTAGAATAGAGTTTTTTTCATCAATTTATAGATTTATATAATTTGCCGTAGGTGTTGAACAAGAGATTTGGTGAGTCATAAAATAGGGCAAAGCTTTTTAATGAGATTGACAATTTTAGGATATTCATATAGATTTATTACTAATTTCAATTCTTAATGGTAACATGTCACATCAAATGAAAGAGGCTTTTTCAAGTGAAATCCATCTACAATTATTTTCATCCACTCGTTTGGATTATTTTAAGCGGGACAATTTTTGTTCGAACGGCTAGTTTCATGGCCATTCCTTTTATTGCTTTATACTTACATAATCAACTACAAGCGTCACCTTTACTTATCGGTTTAACGATTGGGATTGCGCCTCTATTTGGAACGTTTGGTGGTCTGATAGGAGGGTACTTAACGGATCGTTTTGGTCGTAAAATTGTTATTATTAGTACGGTATTCGTGTGGAGCTGTACATTTTTCGGATTTGCTGTTGCACCATCTGCCATTTATTTTGTGCTATTAAATGCATTAAACGGGCTATGTCGTTCATTTTTTGAGCCAGGAACACAAGCGCTAATGATTGATTTTACGGAAGATGCAAAAAAACGCAGGCTTTTTTCTGTCAGGTACACCGCGATTAATATTGCGGCGGTAATGGGTCCGTTATTAGGTGTTTGGATTGCAAGCATGTCGAGCGCGGCCGTGCCATTTATGATTACAGGCATCATGTATGCGATTTATGGGATATTTTTATTCATTGTGTTAAACCGTTATGAAATGAAGCAACAAAAGTTAGCAGCGAATCACCGAGTGAGTGCCATTTTTGATGCTGTTCGAAAAGACCAAAAATTACTTTATTTTATCGCCGGTGGAATATTGATTACATTTGGCTATGCACAATTTGATTCGACATTGCCGCAATTGATTGATATGAAAGTAGAGGACGGGATTAAGCTGTTTTCGTATGTTATCGTGGCAAACTCGATTACTGTATTAGCATTACAACTACCACTAACGATAATGATTGAGAAAATGCCCATTTATACTTCTTTAAAAATCGGTATTGTAATATTTTCAGTCGGCTTATTATTGCTTGGACTTTCCGAAAATGCATGGATGTTTATTGGCAGCATGGCGATTTTTTCAATTGGAGAAATTTTCTGTTTCCCGATGATGAATGCGGTGATTGAAGAAATTGCGCCGATTGATCAAAAGGGCATTTATTTAGGGGCAGGGCAACTTAAAAATATAGGTGGTTTTATCGGTCCCGTTATAGGTGGGTGGTTGTTAGTTGTAACTGTTGATTGGATGTATGTCATTATTTCGATTGTCATGTTAAGTAGTATATTAGTATATCGTAAAGCGCTTCATGTGCCAAAAACGGCATAGTTCCATCCTCAAACAAAAAAAGTGATGAACATTGGGCAGAATTTCTGCAAATGTTCATCACTTTTGTTTTAAAATAGTGCAATAATTTTCCCGAGTATGCCTGTAATATCAAGGAATACGATAAAAATGACTGAGGGAATAATATACTTCATAATGAAGAACCAAATATTAAAGGCAGTCGCCCCTAGACGAGAATGCTGCAATAGTTCCTCTCGTAAAGCGCTTTTCTTAATCTTCATAGGTACGAAAATAGCAATTAAAAATACACCAAATGGCATTAAAATATTACTTACTAAATAATCAGCTGAGTCAAAAATGTTTTTCGAGAAGAATGTTATATCTGAGAAAACACTATAAGATAATGCAGAAGGTACACCTACTGCGAAAATTAAAACGCCAATAATATAGGCATATTTTGTACGCTTTTCTTCTTTCCCTTTAACAAAAGTGGCTACAATAATTTCTAACATTGAAAAGGCTGAAGTTAAAGTGGCAAATAAAAATAATGCTAAAAATCCTAATAAGAATGCTTCACCAAAAATGATTTGATCAAACACAGCAGGTAATACAACAAACAGTAAACCGGGCCCTTGAGCTGGTTCTAAACCAAGTGAGAAAACAGCTGGGAAAATTGCTAAACCTGCTAATAAAGCGATGAATAAATTCATGGAAACGATTGAAATCGCTGGCTGAATTAAGCTTTCTTTTTTCGATAAATAAGAACTGTACGTGACCATTACTGAAACACCGACACTTAATGAGAAGAAAGCTTGCCCCATCGCAAACAGAATACTTTGTGATGTAATGCTTGAAAAATCTGGTGCTAGGAAGAATTTCACACCTTCCATTGCATTATCAAGCGTTAATGAACGGATGATTAATACGAAAAATAAAATAAATAATGCGGGCATTAAAATTTTACTCGCTTTTTCAATCCCATTTTGAATGCCTTTTGCAACAACTAGTACAGTAAACGCTAAAAAGGCAAATTGTGCGCCGATAACTAATAAGGGATTGGCAATCGTTTCGTCAAAGACTGCGGCGTAATTTGCACTGTCACTAATGATGCCGCCAAATAAACCTTTAGTAAAATAAATAACAATCCATCCACCAATGACACTATAGAACGATAATAATAGGAAACAAGTAAATACCCCGAGCTTACCAATCCAATGCCACTGTGTATTAGGCGCTAAACTTCGATAAGCACTAACCGCTTCTTTTTGTGTGCTTCTCCCAATAATAAACTCTGCTAATAATAACGGAAAACCAATAATTAATGAGAATAAAATAAATAGAAGGAAGAATGCCCCTCCTCCACTAACGCCAGTAACATAGGGCAGCTTCCAAATGGCGCCTACTCCTATAGCTGATCCAGCAGCAGATAAAATAAAACCAATCTTTGATGACCATTGCTGTGATGTTTGAATGCTAATCAATCCAATCTATAATTATTATTTCAGATAGAAAAAAATAAACAGCCACGTCTCTATCTATAACGATAGGGACGTGGCTGTTCACGCGGTACCACCCTAATTGGAAACAAAATTCGTTTCCCACTTGATTAAGTAACGGTTTAATCCGTTTTCATACCACGTAATATCAACTATGCATCAGCATATTTGCGTTCAAGTTTTTTTCGATCCTGCTTGAAAAAAATAGATGTAGTATAAAAAAAGCTCGAAGAATGAAATTCACACAGACCTTTGTATCAGTTTCCACCAACCACTGACTCTCTGCCAACAGGGAAATCTGGCTTAATATGTTCTCGTCATCGCTCATTTAATATTTAGAATAATAAACGAAATTATAGTATGATAACACATTTTGGTCAAGTCTTTTTTCTAAATAATGAAATCTCAGCCGCTATTTATTGATTTGAAATCTCCAAAAACTTGATATTCAATTGTTCTGCTAATATTTTTTGAATGCTAAGTGGTCCATTTTTACTGATAACATGCCTTTTTTTTGCAGTTGACTTTGCTATACTTTTTTTAGGAGGTGCGGAATGTGAAAGTAGAAGTGCTAATTGCGCCAGAGTATTCGGAACCAGTTGCAGAAATTAAAACAAATCAATTAACGTCAACAATCGAAAAAGCAGTTGTATTATTAGAGCAAGAAGATTTCGGTGGGAAATTGCCGATTTATCAGGGGAAGGAAGTACTACTAATTGAAAAATCGTCTATTCAACTTGTGCGAACAGAAGTTGGGAAAGTCATTGTTTATGATGCGGAAGGGAAATGGTATGAAACGAAGACAACTTTAGTGGATTTTGAAAATTTACTAGGAGAAAACTTTATCCGAATTTCAAAAAGCACTATTGTTAATTTAACAGCGGTTCAATCGGTAAAAGCATCCTTTAGTGGAACGTTAGATATTCTGTTAGAAAACGGGCAAGAAGATGTCATTAGTCGAAAGTACAAAGTAGATTTCAAGAAAAAATTGGGGGTGTAGTATGATGCAAAAGGTAATTTCAATGACAATCGAAGCATTTGCAGTGGGATGTATGATTTTTATGTTATCGCTCTGTATATCGTATTGGGAAATGGGAGAGGAAATATTTAATCAAATTCAGACTAGATATGACTTGATTGTTCTCGGAATTTTTATAGTTTCCCTTATTGGTGGAGGTTTTGGCCAAGTCATTTATCAGTTTAACATAAAGTATAAAGTACAAGTTTTCCTGCATTATGCATCAACAATGATTGCGATTTTAGTCGTATCCATATGGCTAGAGCTAGTACCAATAACTTATATAAATCTTTTCGTGTATTTAATTACTACAAGTGTTATTTTCTTTATCATTTGGTACGTATATTATGTGAAATTGAAAAGAGAGGCAGACTTAATTAATGCAGCAATTATAAATTCGAAAAAGAAAAGTGAATTTTCTTAAAATATAATCTCGTTTGGTATATAATTGAAGTAATAACATGGATTAGGGGGCGTACTATGTTTAAAAATACTTCACCACGCTTAATTTTTTCAATGGCAGCCATTACAATGCTTATCATTTCACCGTTTTTTGCAATCCTTATGCCAATTATACTGATTGAAACATTTTTTAAGTATGATGATACGAAGCTCTATATTTATCCTTTTACGACAAGCGCTAAAGTTATTGTTTTTGCCTTTATCTTATTTGCTGGGGCATGTTTGCTATTGTTTTGGAAACGAAAAAAAGTAACATTTTTACTAAGCACGCTTATTGTAATAGGTGGGATTTTTACTCTTTATAGTACAACACAAATGTATACCGCCATTGACGCAAATCAAATTGTTGTGAAAAACGTATGGTCAGAGAAATCGATTAAATGGGCAGATATCAATGGAGTGACTTTTGAATATATTGTAGACGATTTGGGGGATTATGTATTTCAAATGGCGGACGGACAAGATTTTATCTTGAAAGAAAATAAATCACATGTAACGAGTTATATTTACAATATAGCAAACGCAAAAAGTATTCCATTCGTTGAAAAGGCGAAGGAATAAAGGAAGAGCCAGGGATGGAAAATCATGTCCCTGGCTCAATTATTATTTAAAAATCTCTACTAAAGCGCGCCCGTCAACATTTTTGAAAGGGAGCTTTAACATATGTGCAATCGTTGGTCCAATATCGACAACACACACTTCACCGATATCAAAACCAGCTTTAACCCCGTTGCCTGAAATAATCAAATTACTTGTATAATCAGGCTTTTCAGGGGAGTAGCCATGCGTTGCGTATTTTTGACCGAGCACATGTAAATCAACGACGACCTCTTGTGTATAGTCATCCTCGAAACAATAACCTTCTTTTGCTTCAACCATGTATTCGAACTGCTCATTTACGTGGAATTTGTCTAGTTCTTTTCTAGAATAAATCGCTTCAATCCCGTATTCTGCTTTTTTCGCTAAACCTTCTAGCAAAGATAATGCCGTAGCTTTTGCATCTTCATCTCCGTGTTGAATATGCAAATACGCTGCACCGCCTGCACCTTGAACATAGGCACGCCATTTCATTTCACCGTTTTCCTCATAAATGAGGTCATGATCAAAAAATAAACGATTCAAATAAATTTTATAGCGCACGTCGAGCTGTCCGTGATCCCCAACAATTAAGAAGGTTGTTTCATCACGAATACCTGCATCTTCAACTGCTAGCATAAGTTCGCCTATGCGACGATCCATGCGTTCCAATACAGCTTCAATATGCGGACCTTGTGTGCCATGCAAATGCTTTGAATCATCGAGATCAATTAAATGCATGAGCAACAAATTCGGCTTTTTGTTTAAAATCGTATCTACCGCGCACTTTGTAATGAAATCATCTAAATAAGGCTGGGCAATCCCTCGGCGTACTTTCCCATATTTCCATTCCATCGAAAGGGTAAAGAGCTTACTGCCATTTTTGATAATTTTCAACGCTTGATTTTCATTTTTAACGGCTTTTATTTCAGGAATATTATAATGGATTGCCGCTTTTCCCGTTACGGGCCATAAAATCCCAGCAGTAGTTAAGCCTTTACTGCGAGCTATTTCATAAACAGTTGGCATTCTCAAATCATTTCGATACCAGTGCCAATCTTGCTCTTTTTCAGGGACAAAAGGTTGAAACGGGTTATTGTGAAATACCCCATGCTTATTCGGATAAACCCCCGTTACATACGAGCTGTGAATGACATAAGTAAGTGTTGGATAGACGCTCTTTACTTGATTTGTCGCTGCACCATTTGCAATTAACTGCGCTAAATTCGGCTTACTTTTCGCGCTGTCCCAATTGTCTTTCGAGAAGGCATCATAGGAAATGACGATGACAAATTTTTCTTTTTCATGCATAAAAATCACCTCACTACTTCAACATTTGCTGCTGGATCTTTCGGGAGTAGTAAAAACACCACTAAACCAATAATAAATAGCGGGATAATGGATAAAATACTATATTTCGCCTCACCCGTCATCGTTGTTGTGAATGCCATTAAAAAAGGTCCGATAATTGCCGCGAATTTCCCGAAAATATTATAAAAGCCAAAAAATTCATTTGAACGCTCTTTCGGAATAATTTTGCCAAAATAAGAGCGGCTTAATGCTTGAATCCCGCCTTGTGCAGAACCAATCATCGCACCAAGAACGAATATATGCCACATTTCAGAAATAAAGAAAGCGGCAATACAAGCCACGATATACGTTAAAATCCCGACAATAATCATCGAACGTGTGGAATATTTTTTTGCCAGTGACCCGTACAATAAGGCGCATGGAAACGCAATAATTTGAATGACTAATAAAATGGCGAGCAGCATAAACGTATTGAATGAATCCGAGCCTAAAACACTTGTTGCATAAGGCACGACCATTTTTATAATCGTATCGACGCCATCAATGTAGCAGAAGTAAGCAATTAAGAAAATGAACACGATTTTGTAATTTTTAATTTGTAAAAAGGTCGTTCCTAATCGTTTAAAGCTATTGCCGACTAAATTCGGCTCCGGTTCGATATAATGACGTTGCCTTACATCTTTGATCATTGGAATTGTAAATAATCCCCACCACAACGCCGTAATAAAAAATCCGATTTGATAGCCAATTGCTAAATCCATGCCCATAAAGAAAATGACAGCAAGACTAATGCCGAATGGAATTACACTTGAAATATAACCGAAAGCAAAGCCACTTGTTGATACTTTATCCATACGTTCATCCGTTGTAACATCGACTAAAAAGGAATCATAAAAAATATTTGCCGCGGAAAATCCGATTATAGAAAGCACATAAACAACAATTAATAATTGCCACTGACCACTAGCTGGAGAAATGAATGCAAAGGAAAAGGTCGCGATGATTCCGAGTAAAGCAAAGAACGTAAAGAAGCGCTTTTTCTTATCTTTATAATCGGCAAGTGCACCTAAAATGGGGCTTAGCAAAGCGACTAAAATACTAGCGAGCGAATTAAAATACCCAAGATCCATATTATTCACACCATCAAACATGCCAAAGACAATAGGGAAGAGGGCGGTCGTTATGGCCATTGAGTACGCAGAGTTCCCACAATCATAAAGTATCCAAGATTTTTCTTCTCTCGTTAACTTCAAAAAAACCCTCCTTATATACAGAATATTCTATAATTATAATCGTTTGCTGGAATTTGTAGTGTTAATGATTTGTTTATATTTGCACCTTACTCTTTATATATTTATGAAGAATTGTAAATAGCACTTTATTATCAATAAAAAAAGAGCCTAGAATGTACTAGGCCCTTGCGATTTACATTTTTGCTTTTCTAAAACCGTTAAAAATATCGATAACTGAAATAATAATGAAGAGCACGACGAACGCCCAAACCGTATTATTCCACCAATTCAGAAGTGCCGTATCACTTGCCACATTAAATACTTCCCCTGTATAGCGGATAAATTCAACATTAAATAAACCGGTTTGTTTGACGAATAGAATCGTTACAATTATAAGCGCAATATGGTAAATCATATTCCAAACAGCAATTTTATACGTCCATTTGCCAATAACCCACTTATATAAAATGAGCCCAATTTCAAATAAAATGAGAGCTCCTACGACTGGCCATAAAGTGAGTAATACATCCCGGTTGAATAGGGGCGCTATAAATTGAAGTTTGTCATGAGTGGCTTTTTCGTAAATGCCAATCAAATCGGATGCTTTGAAATAAAAAGTAGCCCAAATGATTACCCAAAATAGTGCAAAAAATACTTCGGATTTGGCAATGCGCTTCTTTTTTTCTACTGGTACGATATGCTTTAAATCGTTTGGAGTCCAAGGTTTTGACTGCATCGACTTTTTTGCGCCATCATCCGTCACGCGTTCGATAATCACGAAGATAATCGTCACCCAAAGAAATACTTGAGATAGTACTTCCACACTTCCACCAATTAAATTTATGACTAATTCAATTCCGTTCTCGATAAAATACGTATTTGCGGGGAACAGTGTGATTTGTTGAATAGTAAGTACGATAACATGCACGAGAATGGCAATGGATACAGCCATTTTTAAAATGGTCATATACGAATCAAATAACAGAGGACCAATTAAATAATTAGGTTGCTCGCGGTACTGATCTGCCAATTTAGCTGGATTGCCCAATTTTGTGAGCGCGGCATCAACATCACTTGCCGTATAGTCATCTGGCATCATATCCAAAATGGTGGATTGCAATTCCATTTCAATGTCTGTACGTAATTTCTCAGGCAACCTTCTTGTCACTTCATGAATATACAAGTTAATTTGTTCCATCTTTTTCAGCTCCTTTAAGTAATAAAGCTAACTCACTAGATGTTTTTTCCCACTCGGCTTTCAACGCATCAAAAACCGTTTTTCCATAATCGCTTAGTACATAATACTTTCTTGGGCGGCTTTCTGTGGTGTCCCAACTACTTGTTAATAATTCTTGCTTTTCTAAACGGCGGAGTAGGGGATACAGCGTACTTTGGTCGATCGTAATCCCAGACATCTCTAACAATTGGACTAAAGAATATCCGTATTGAGGCTCGCGTAACTGGCTTAATACGGCAAGTGTCAATGTGCCTCTTCGCAATTCAGTCGTTAGTGAATTTAATAAATCATTCACATAATCACCCCGTTTTCTTTATAGTGTATATCGTACACTATTGGAGAAATGAAAACAATGGGCAGGTAGATGTATTTTTTAGCAAGCATTCTATGTAAAGCAAATTTTAGGTATGTGAGGTAAAAAAGAAGGGGCTATTGTAAGCCCATAATCAAATTACGCCTATATTCAAGAAACATAGCAAAATAGCCAACTATCCAAGAAACTTTGGATAATTGGCTATTTGTCGTGCGTACCGAAAAGTGCGTCTTTGTATATTACGGGTTTACCAAGTAGCTGTATTTATCGTTAAATCGCTAAGAGTGAAAGGCACCTGTTTCTGACCAGCTAGCCGAAACTAAGGTATGCGGAGAGCTAATCTTACTTAAATTAGGTCGGTGTATAGTTTCTTTATTATAATCCCGTAGCCTACCTTGAAACACCAGTTCAAAATTTGCTGCATCATACAAATCACAGGGTTTTACAAGTGAAGGTGGCGTATTAAATTCTATGCCCTCACCTTGTTTTAACACAGATGCAACGAACTCCGAGCAAAAAAAGGCATTTTTTCTATTCAATTGTTTATTGAATAGAATAGAGAATAATCCCATTAAGTTATATTGGTAATGCTCCTTTTGAGCTTCTATTGTATCTATATATTGCTTCATTTTGTAATAGTCTGCCTTTTTAATCGTTAGACTATAAACTGCACAAGTAGCATTTAAAAATAAACCTTCATTTATATTTTCTTTAACAAATCCCCCGATGAATGGATTTGTTGGATATTTTCTTCCAAAGCTATACAATTGTGTAAGATTTCCGTCAAAAGAAATGGATGCATGATTATATGGCTCACTTGTGTATAATTTTATTGTTTTGGCAAATATTGAACCTGTATCTGTTAGAAGTATATATACTTTCTTATTAGACATTAAAAATCTCTCCTTATTGATCGTAAAAACTGCTCTCCCGCTTTGATAATAAAACAGTTAATTTTGATTTGCAACATAAGAAAAGCACCTCCTTAAAACCTATACGTTTAAAGTAATTGGAGTGCTCATCATATAGATGCGTTATTTAATAACGGGCTTACAGGCTAGCCAATTTTAGCGGATGCCTCTTTGGTATGTTTATTTTAAAGATAGCTCAAGATCACCTTGAGTGACCTTAACTTCAAGCTGATTTTCTCCATCGTGCAGTTGAGAATTTTTCGTTCCATAATCTTCATTGTTTACTGTGAGGTCACCAAAACTTGTGCTCAGGTCGTATCCAATGTCACTTTTCGTGTTACTTAACTGAAGATCTACATCTCCAAAGCTAGAATCAATCGTCGTTTTCCCGTTTAATTCACCAGCGACGTCAATATCGCCATACTCGCTATTAACGATTAAACGCTCACTTGAAAATTGGTGAAACGATTTATCTCCAAAGGCGCTAGTGATTTCTGTTTGGCCTGCATCAATTTTTTTGAAAGAAATATCTCCGTAACTCGCATCCAGTTGGAACTGTTCATACTTTATACTTTGCAAGTTTACATCCCCGAAGCTAGAATCTATTGTAATGTTCGATAGTACTGTATCTTGAGGGACATAAATTTTAATCGATGGCGATTTAAATGGTCCAAAACCGATTGTCATAGCATTGTCTTTATTGTTGTTGGACTTCACTGTTAACGTATCGCCTTTCACATCATACGTTATATCTGTTGGTTCAAAAGCGGTTACTTCCATAGAAAAGGAATCGGATGGCAGTATTTCAATATCCGCATGTTCATTTGAAATGTTTATATTTTTAAATGTCCCAAGTTCGTATGATTTGGGCACAAGTGTTTGATTGTTTGGTACGTAAAAACCGGAATTGTCTTTTAAAATATACCAGTGTCCACCAGAGGCAAAACCAATAATGGTAAATAAAATACCGATTGCAATTATACTACTTGCAATTATTTTATAACGATTGGTCATTAGAAATTCTCCTTTCGTTTCCGTGTAATCTTCTGAAATAATTTCGCTAAACTTTCTACACATACAACACCCGTTCTTTTAATAAGACGGATTGTGGCAGGTGAAATCAAGGCGCCAATGCCAGAAGTAATCAATCCAAAACCAATAAATAATAGTGCGGTCGGCCAATGATTTGTCATAATAAATAAACCTGAAATGAGCGTGAAAATCCCACTAAGTAAAATTCCACCAACAATAGCTATAATCGCAACTACAAAGCTAAAAACGACTGCACCAACTGATATGATGAGCGCCATTGCTACAGCAAGAAGTGGTAATGAAAGTGGTGCTGAAAGTATTGCAAGGATGATAAGCCAAATCGCCGACATATTCTTTTTCGTAGAAGGTGGTGTCGTATCTAAATCTTTAATTGTAAAGTCGGCTACTATTTGTGCAGCCACTTGCGAAGGCGGACCTAGCTGCTCAATGACTTGCTGCTCGTTTTCTTCTCCTGCTTCATCAAAATATTCTTCATAATAAATAAGCGCAGCATCAATTTCTTGCGCTGGCAGTCGGTGTAATTTACTCCGTAGACTTTTTAAATAGCCCGCTTTATCCATCTAAATTCCCTCCTAATAGTACACTGTCTACTTTTTCTTTATAAATTTTCCATTCGGTTAGAAGTTCCAATAAGCGTAGGCGCCCTAGTCCCGTAATTTGATAGTAGCGTCTGTTTCTTCCTTGAAACGGCTGATCGTACGTAATTAAAAAATCAGCTTTTTGCAAGCGTCGCAATACAGGATATAGTGTCGACTCCGAAATATCCATAACGGATTGGACTTCCTGCGTCAGAGAATATCCGTAAGCATCTTCCTTTTCTAATATAGAAAGTACACAGGCATCCAGTAAAGCTGAACCTAGTTGAAACGTCATCTTATCCACCTCACAATCCTATCCTTATATAAGGTTTTATATTATACGTTGTATAGTATATAGATATTATATGGCGTATAGTATTGTTTTGTCAATTATTTTCTAAATTTTTACAAGGGGGAATAATTATAAAGGTTAATATATATGTAACCTCGAATAAATAAAGAATGACGTATTTAATAAAATTTGAAAGGGGACAATTGAAATGAATCAGCGTTTTATAAAGGGCATTGAAACAATTCAACAATATGTCACAGAAGAAGAGGCTACACGTATGGTAGAGCATGATGCTTTGGCAGATATTGCACCAGATTTACGCAAAATGATTATCGAGTTTGCTTATGGGGAAGTGTATTCGCGACCGGGATTGGATGCTAAAAGTCGTGCACTTGTTGTCATTACGGCGGTAATCACACAAGGTGCAGAACCGCAAACGAAAACGCATATTACGCGCGGTTTGCATGCAGGTTTAACACCTACAGAAATTGTCGAGGCACTATTACAATTAGTCCCGTACATAGGTTTTCCACGGGTGCAAAATGCGTTAACCATTGCACAACAAGTGTTTCAGGAGAAGCAGTTGACTGTGCCGAAATAGCATGAAAAAAATTTAACATGATTCAGCATTCATCCCCGGCGGATGTCACAGGTTTTTTAGGGAGGCCTGCGTGATGCAGGTCAGTTAGCCGTTGTCGCATGGACGCGACGAACTTAGGCAAACTTCCCTAAAGAGCGGGTTCGAAAAAGTTTGGACGCAATTACGCCGAGGCATAATTGATAATACATGTATCGATTGTTTGAAAGCTGCACATACTTATTTATGTAACACTTATTCATCTAATTTGATGAGGAGGATGCATCATGAGTAATTCGAAGCCAGTGGACCAAGAATCTCAGGACAGTCCGCCACAACTGAACAATGAGTAAGCTTCATTTATATTACAGGCATGGTTAAACAGAGATACCTCTGACTAGTTATTGCTTGATATTTGAAGCTGAAACGAACAGTTGTAAGCAGTAAGTGTACTCGGACCCAGAATTATTCTGGGTCTATTTTTTGTTTTGTTAAAGAATTTTGAGAATCTAAAGGGAGAGGAACATGAATGTTTTTTCCTTTTTTTATTTAATTGTATAATTCCTATTGATTTTGTAAGATTTAATATATATACTAACATTAGTAAAAATTGGAATCCGTTTTAGAGACAGAGCATTAATTAGATGGAGAAAATTTTTTTACTTATTAATCCTAGTAACTTTATAGGGTAAATAATGTTTGTATGAACGATTTCACAGAGAGAAGGGGGATTATTTTATGAGTTTGAAAAAATTAGTACAAATTTTAGGGGTTGTTGGTGTTTCTGCACTTTTAGTTGCATGTAATGGAGCAACAGATTCTAATGGAGGATCGAATAGTGATGATGATTCAGTTGAACAAACAGAAAATAGTCAAGGGAATATTTTCGAAGACACAGTAATTAAAGCTGAGGATCCTGCTGCTTCACCAGATACTGCTGTAAAACGTGGTGATACAGTGGTTGTAGGTTTACAAGAACCAGGAGGAGTATTCACACCTTATTTCAATTCAAGTGGTTACGATGGGAATGTACAATCCGTAATGTTTGAGCCGGTAATAGACATTAATGAAAAAGGGGAGACAGTGCCAGGTTTAGCTGAGAAATGGAATATTTCAGAGGATGGCTTTGTCTATACTTTCACTTTACGAGACGGTTTAAAGTTTGATGATGGAACGCCGTTAACAGCAGCGGATATTGAGTTTACTTTAACGCTTTTACATGATCCAATTTATGCAGGGGGGACGGATATTACTGAAGCGAGCATTGTTGGTGGCTTAGATTATAAAAGTGGCGAGGCTACTAGCATTTCAGGGATAAAAGTAATTGATGAACAGACGATTGAAATTACAACTGATAAAGTAAATGCACGTACTTTACATTTACTAGGTGGATCAGTTTTGAAGAAAGACTATTATGGTAACGGTTATTTAAAAGGTAATTTAGATTACTTAAATGAGTTACATCAAAAACCAATTGGAGCGGGGCCTTATCGCTTTGTAGCTTACTTACCGGGACAAGAAATTCGCTATGAGGCAAATGAACATTATTACGGTGGTGCCCCTAAGGCAAAACAATTTATATATAAAACAACAGTTGGTGATGCACAGCAATTTTTCCAAACAGGTGAATTGGATTACAGTGCATTAACAGCCAACCAAGATAATTTTGAGTTTTTACAAACATTAGGTTTTGCAGACATTAATATTTATACTTCATCGGCTTATGGATACATGGTGTTTAACCATAAGAAAGATATTTTTAAAGATCCAAAAGTGCGTCAAGCTTTCTCTATAGGACTTGACCGCCAAACGATTATTACAACACATTATCAAGACTTTGCTCAAGTAGCGAACATTCCAGTTTCTCCAAGTTCTTGGGCATATACAGATGAAATTGGAACAACTACGTATGATCCAGAGAAAGCAAAAGCCCTATTAGAACAAGCAGGTTGGACTATCGGAGCAGATGGTATTCGTGAAAAAGACGGCAAAAAATTAACAGTGTATTACTTCACAACTTCGGGCGGTTTAGGGGATACATTAATTCCGATTGCTAAAGAGAATTACAAAGCGATCGGCATTGATTTACAAATTGAGCAAATGGACTTTAATGCATTACTAGCCCGTGTTGAAAAGGGAGACCATGACTTAGCTTCATTCTCAACGACAATGTTAACGGACCCATACAATGGTATTGAGAGCTTCCATACGCAAAGTAACTCGACAATTATTAAAGGTTATGGGAATAAAGAAATCGACGCTTTAATTGAAGCAACGGTTGCAACAAATGATATTGCAGAGCGCACGGCAAAATTCCATGAATTATACAAAGCATTAGAGGAAAATCCACCTGTCATTTATATGTCATATACGAAAGTGTTAAGTGGCGCAAATGCCCGTATTGATGGCTTTACGCCAAATGGTTATCGTGGCATTGCTACAAGCTTACGTAATTTAAAATTAGCGGAGTAATGGAATTTAGATTGATGAAGACGTATCCGTATTAAATTGTGATACGTCTCTCTTTTTTATTTTGAAAGAAGGGGATGAGTGGATGAAGGGATATATATTAAAAAGACTTTTTTATATGATTCCAACGTTATTTGGTGCTTCTATTTTAATATTCTTTTTATATTCATTAGTTCCAGGAAACTTTATTGATGCGGATCCCAATTTAACTGCTGAAAGAAAAGCGGAATTATATGAACTACATGGTTATAATGAACCCGTTTTTATTCGTTACTTTATTTGGTTAGGCAATTTACTGAAAGGCGATTTAGGTTATTCACTCCAATTTCAGTTACCGGTTGGTGAAGTCATTGGGAATTACATATGGAGCTCTTTTATAGTTGCTTTAGCATCTTTAATTCTAACGTGGGTCATTGCAATTTTAATCGGTATTATGTCGGCGGTTAGACAATACTCCCTATTTGATACATTGATTACAGTCGTTGTATTTGCTGCGATGGCAACACCATCATTCTTTTTAGGCCTTATTGTTATTAAAATATTTGCAGTTGATTTAGGATGGCTGCCAGCGGGTGGAATGATTGCTACTGGTAGTAATCTTACTGGTTGGGAATATATAAAAGATGTAGCGGAGCATATGGTTTTACCGGTTCTCGTTTTAACGATGTTAGGAATTGGAGGACTTACACGCTATTTCCGCACAAATATGCTCGAAGTGATTAAGCAAGACTTTATACGGACAGCTCGTGCGAAAGGTTTAAAGGAGCGAGTTGTCATTTTTAAACATGGTCTAAGAAACGCATTATTACCCGCAATAACACTCTTTAGTTTTGAATTACCTGCACTGTTTGGGGGAGCTATTATTACAGAACAAATTTTTAATTGGCCAGGAATAGGTGCAGTTTATATGCAAGCTTTCTCGATTCGTGACTATCCTCTATTAATGGGCTTCACAATATTTATTGCATTAATAACTGTAATGAGTAATTTATTAGCGGATATTTTCTATGGTATTGCAGATCCGCGTGTAAGAGTACGAAAATAAAGGGGATAAAGGCTAGGAGTTGAGCAAATGGAAAACAGTGCGATAATTATAAAAAAAATTAAAAAGCCTACAAAGACCTCGCTATGGGGTCAAGTAATTAGGCGTTTGCTAAAGATGAAAATGCCGCTACTAGGTTTAGCATTTTTATTGTTTATTTTCATGTTTTCATTTATTGGTCCATTTTTTTCACCTTATATAAATTTAGGTGTTAATCCGACGAATATTAATCAACCACCAAGCCTCGAGCATTGGTTAGGGACCGACAAATTAGGACGTGATGTGTTAACGCGTTTAATGTTAGCAGGACGGATTTCGCTTTTAGTTGGGCTGGGGGCCATGATTATGTCGGTTACTATTGGTGGTTTGCTCGGAATTATTTCAGGCTTTTACCGAGGGATTGTCGACCAAATATTTATGAGAATAGCTGATGTATTAATGACATTACCAGGATTGCCTTTGTTATTTATTATGGCAGCCATTTTGTCGGAATGGAAAGTACCTACAGAATACCGAATTTATATTGTTATGCTAATGCTTAGTATCGTTGGATGGCCAGGTTTAGCGCGTTTAGTCCGAAGTCAAATTTTAAGTTTAAGTGAGCGACAATTTATGCAAGCAACAGAGGCGCTAGGTTTGCGAGATGTGCGCAAATTATTTAAACATTTGCTACCGAATATTATTCCACTTTTAATCGTGTCAGGTACATTAAGTGTGGGGGGAGCGATATTAAGCGAATCAACACTAAGCTTCTTCGGATTAGGTGTTGTTCCACCAGATGCATCATGGGGAAATATGATCACCTCGGCTAACTCATTAATAGACTTTCAAAAAAGGCCGTGGCTATGGATTCCTCCAGGTTTAGCAATATTCTTTACTGTTATTAGTATTAACTTATTAGGAGACGGACTGCGGGACGCTATTGATCCGAACATGAAAAGGAGGTAGATGCTGTAATGACAACTACAGTTTTAGAGGTCAAAAACCTTTTAACACAATATCATACTGGCGATGGTGTAATTAGTGCGGTAAATGAAGTAAGTTTTTCGATCCCGAAAGGCCAAACGGTGTGTTTAGTAGGCGAATCAGGCTGTGGCAAAAGCGCAGTAGCTATGTCTATTATGGGATTAATTGATCCAGGAGCTGGTGCAGTAAAAAATGGCGAGATTTTTTTTAATCGTGTAGATTTATTGAATATAAAAAAGCATGAGTTACGTCAACTTCGTGGAAATGACATTTCGATGATTTTCCAAGAGCCGATGACTTCGCTAAATCCTGTGCTCACAGTAGGTAGTCAAATTATGGAGCCTATAATGGAACACGAAATTATTTCTAAAAAAGAAGCTAAAAGAAGAGCGCTAGAGTTAATAAAACTAGTAGGAATTGGACGGTCAGAAGAAATTTTCGATTCTTTTCCGCATCAATTAAGCGGAGGCATGCTACAACGCATTATGATTGCGATTGCACTTTCATGTTCACCAGAATTACTGATTGCAGACGAACCAACTACAGCTTTAGATGTGACAATTCAAGCGCAAATATTAGATTTGTTGCGCTCATTAAAAGAGCAAAGAGAAATGTCTATGTTATTGATTACACATGATTTAGGTGTTGTAGCTGAAGTTGCAGACTATGTCATTGTTATGTATGCAGGGAAAGTGATTGAAGAAGGCCCCGTAGTAGAGTTATTCGAAAATCCCAAACATCCGTACACGCAAGGCTTATTAAAGGCAAAACCAGTAATTGGTCAACGTCAAGAAGAATTGTATACGATTCCAGGCCAAGTACCGAACTTAGCAACTTTAAAACCTTCATGTTTTTTCAGTGAGCGCTGCGAGCATTGCATGTCCATTTGTAAGGAAGAAACACCAAGTATACAGACGTTTGACAATGAACAGCAAGTCGCTTGCTGGCTATATAAAGAGGTGTCCATTGTATGAAAGGTCAAACACCATTAATTGAAGTGAAAAATTTGAAAAAATATTTTGGGGAATCGGATCGTTTCTTTAAGCGTAATGCAAGTATTGTAAAAGCGGTAGACAATGTTAGTTTTTCTATTAATCGAGGTGAAACATTTGGTCTAGTAGGCGAGTCAGGAAGTGGAAAAAGTACTATTGGAAAAAGTATTTTACGTTTGCAGTCAATAACTGATGGAGAAGTACTATTTGACGGAAAAAACTTGCATCAAATGTCTAAAAAAGAATTACGCGATTTACGCCCTAAAATCCAATTTATTTTTCAAGACCCATACAGTTCCTTAAATCCTCGTCTTCGTGTTGGCGATGCAATAGGTGAAGCGTTGTTGGATCATGAATTATGTGAAAAACATGTGGTTGAAGAAAAAGTGAAGGAAGTTATGGAAATTTGCGGATTATCTAAGGATCAAATGAATCGCTATCCGCATGAATTTAGTGGTGGACAACGCCAGCGTATCGGTATAGCAAGAGCTATTATCCTACAGCCAGATTTTATCGTTGCAGATGAACCAGTTTCAGCTTTAGATGTCTCTATTCAAGCCCAAATAATAAATTTATTTAGCAAATTACAACGTCAAAAAAATATAACTTTTCTCTTTATATCGCATGATTTAAGTGTTGTAGAGCATTTATGTTCCCATATTGGCGTTTTATATTTAGGGACAATGATGGAGTTAGGGAGCCGAGATCAACTGTATAGTAAGCCATTGCACCCTTACACAAAAGCACTAATATCGGCCGTGCCTATTCCAAATCCTACTTTAAAACGTGAAAGAATTATTTTAAAAGGAGATATTCCAAATCCCTCCAAACCGCCAAGTGGATGTAAATTTCATACTAGATGTCCGTATGCAATTGACAGTTGCAAAATAGAAGTACCAGAATTTAAAGAGGTAGAAAAGGGGCACTTTGTCGCATGTCATTTAGTTTAATTAGTCGAAGGAGGAGCAGTATTACAATTAGTCCCGGACATAGGTTTTCCACGGTGTAAAATGCATTAATTATTCCTAAATAATAATGAATTTGAGTAATCAGTGGTCGTGTTCAATTAAAGTTTACATCATTTTGAAAAAAATTTTAATACATGTATTGATTGTGTGAAAACTCCACATACTTAATTTTGTACCGCTTATTCATCTAATTTGATGAGGAGGATGCATCATGAGTAATTCAAAGCCAGTGGACCAAGAATCTCAGGACAGTCCGCCACAACTGAACAATGAGTAAGCTTCTTTTATATTACAGGCATGGTTAAACAGAGGTTTCTCTGACTAGTTATTGCTTGATATTTGAAGCTGAAAAGAACCAGTTATAGTCAATTGTAGGCAGTAAGTGTACTTAGACCCAGAATTATTCTGGGTCTATTTTTTTGAATCAATTTTGGTCGGTATGTTCAACTTGAATCGGAAAAATACGATATGGAGATATTCACTTAACTTTGACTTAGTAAGTTACATTGAAGTATTACAAGCCACATTATGTCATAAGCAATAAATTTAAAAACCAAAAAGCACCCCCAATTGTCGGAATTTAAATAACAATTGGGGGTGCAGTTCAGTGTATACGGTTCTTTAAAAAAAAGCGGGTGTTTTAGTGAGATTAGGCTGTCCTCACCATTTTTAAAAGCATATGTGCAAGTGTATGCTGCTCTTCTTTTGTTCCGGATTTCCAAAGCTCCATTAAAAGATTTTCTTCCCGATTTCGAGGTTCTTCGTGCTTAGCAAGATAATTAGCTACTAACTCGGTCGTTTTCGCAAGCTTTTCTTCACTTAAGCCCAAATTTTCGCCTAGCTCGACTTTTTCTGATAGATATTGTTTGAATCGATTGAAATTCTCTAAAATCTGATCTTTCTCTTCACCATCAATTTTCGACAGTTCTTTTTGTACTTTATCCTTCATATCCACTAAAAATACCACTCCTTTGTTGTTGTACTTATGTAGTTTGTGCCTATTGTAATTAAAGTAAACCTGGAAAAAATTATATTGAAAAAAGGATTATAGTGCTTGGATTTTGAAATGGAAAGCAATATAGGTTATATGAAGGTGAAAACCTATACCCCAATATCGTAACGCTATATTGACAGGAACTCATTTACAAGTTTTCTTAACGAGTCTCAATGTTGATCAATTCTTACGTGTGAAACAAGGTCGAGGTATTGTTCAAATAGGAACGCGATAAAAAGCATAGGAGGTTGCGTGGGAAGAGCAATATTAATATGGATTTCATTTAACGAATCGTACTCGAGTAAGATGCGAGTTACTTACTCGAGTTATCGATTCTTAAATAGTATTGGTTACTGACTTTCAAGTAGAGAAGCAGGCATAAATAAAGAATTTAGATGGAAAGACTGGAAAAGGAAATTTTTAAGGTAAGAATTATTAACTAGAAATAAGCACTTTTCACGTCTAGTATCACCGTATTAAAAAGCGTGCCTTATATTTTCAAGACTTATTAGGAACTGTATACGTTTCATCCATAATAAGGATGGGCTTTATGACAGAACCATTTGCAGAGTCTTTTGCAGCTTGATTGATGTCATCGAACTTATAATATTTAACTAGCTGATCGAATGGAAAGCGTCCTTCTTTATAAAATTTTACTAATTGTGGTATGGAAAGTTGGGGTACACCATCGCCCATCACGACACCAATCATGCTTTTGCTAGACATCGTTATTTCTGCTGTAATATTGAATTCAGTAATATTTCTCGATACTGCTACTGGTGCAATGACGCCGCCTTTTGCTAAAACGGCCAGAGCAGTTTTAATAATCGGAGCAATTCCGGTCGTATCAACTGAATAATTGACACCTTTACCTGCTGTGATTTCCGCTATTTTTTCAGCGGGATCTACTAATTGACTGTTAATCGTATGTGTTGCGCCAAGCGTTTTTGCGAGTTCAAGTCGATTATCATGAATATCTACAGCAATAATCGTTGAACAACCTTCAATTTTAGCCGCCATCATTGCAGCTATACCTACTGCTCCAGTACCAAAAATGGCAATCGAAGAGCCGATTTTTGGCTTTAAGCCGTTAATTACAGTACCACTACCAGTTAAGAAGCCGCAACCTAATGGCCCAATAAGACGGAGGTCAGCGTCTGCATCGACTTTCGTTAAGTTACTTTCATGTACTAATGTGTGTGTCGTAAAGGAAGAATGCCCATAAAAGTTTCTTACAGGGGTATTATCTTCTGTATGGAAAGTAAAGCTACCATCATCTCGTACACCTAGAAAATTCAACTTCATCCAATCATCACAAATAGAAGGATGGCCGGTTTGGCAGCTTGGACAATTCCCGCAATAGGCATAGGACATAACAACTTGATCGCCAACTTTAAATGCTTTTACAGCATCACCTACTTTTTCTACGATGCCAGAACCTTCATGACCAGGGACGATCGGAAAAGCAACAGACGTTCCACCTTTTCTAATTGTTTCATCAGACATACACATACCGGATGCAACCATTTTTACGAGCACTTCATCTGCTTGCATTTCCGCTAGTTTTAAATTACTTAATTGATAGTCATCTCCAGGGGCATTTACTATAGCTGCTTTTACAATCATCAAAATTCCTCCTCGAAAATAATAGTAATAAAAGTTCATGAGTATACTGCTGAAAGTGATGGGATTTGATTTTTTCAAAGCGACTATAACTGTCTTGTTTTCCCCTAGTTTGGCGAAGAAAGGGTAATTAGAAAGTTTGTATATCAATAGTTCGTATAACAACTATTGGGTGAGAAAGTATAGCCACTTTGTTATCCATCTATTCAATAAGTATGCGATAATTATATTTTAGCTGTTAATATTTGTCTAGTGCGAAAATTCTGAAATTAAGAGTGGGTGGAATATTTGAAATCAAATGAACAATACATTAGCTACCTTATTAGTTACTCGAGTACAGTTCTACATAGTGCTGTCAAAAGAAAGTTTGCTCCGTTTAATTTGGCTCCTGAACAGAGTCTTATTTTAGGTGTTTTAAGTAAAGAAAATGGACTAACTCAGCAAGAAATCGGAGACAAGTTAAAAAAAGATAAGGCCAATATAGCGCGAATGGCCGATAATTTGGAGAAAAAGGGGTTTATAGAACGCAATCGCGACCCAAATAATCGACGGGCTTTAAAATTATATTTAACAGCACAAGGAGAGACCGTATACGATGAAGCGCTTGCAATTTATAAAGAATTTGATGAGGAGGTTAGTAGTAGGGTAACAGTTGAAGAGTTAAGAGAATTTAAACGTATACTCAATAAATTAACGAGCAGAAAATAAGTCTTTTACTAACATGACCTTTTATCAGCATACGTAGTTGATAAAAGGTCTTATTGGTTGAGGTGGAATACTGCTGCTAAAGCAAGTTACACTTTAAGTAGCTGGGCAATAATCAAAGCAATTTGGATATTCAGCCGATTAGGGGGACTCGATAAATCAACCTCTAAAATTTCTTCTATACGATTTATGCGATATCTAAGCGTGTTGTAATGTACATGTAATTGTTCGGCAGAAACTTGTATAACCGATTCATTGTCTAAATAGGTTTGCAAAGTTTTAATTAAGTCTGAATTATTTTTTTGATCATACGCAATAATCGGCTGGAGATATTTATTCATGAAAACTCTCATACTTTCGGGATTTTCTGCATTAAATAACACGCCGACGATTCCTAAATCATCATAGTGAACAATGGGAGTATCCTTTTGAAAGGAGCTGGCAAATTCGGCAGCTTTTTTTGCTTCTTCAAAGCCTTTTATATAATCTTTTGGCACAGTTACAGTGTTGCTAATACCTATTGTTGCCATAGTGAATGAAGTATTCTCTTTTGCATATTTCAGTATATAGTTGGTCGTACTTTTCACTTTGTCTTCAGGAACAATCAAAATGATTTTTTCACCATGGGTCATACTCAAAGGCAAAATTGAAATACCGATAATATATCTAAATTTTTCGAGCATTTGTATTAATTGATGGTCAATGATTTGTTCATTCGGTTGCTGATGACTGTTGGGCGAAAGAATAATGACTTTATGTTTTTTATCGAATGAAATATTTAAATATCTTGCTCTACGAATTAAGTTTTTTTCAGACTCAAGCCCGAAAATTAAATCATATAAATAATCATGTCGTAAACGGTTTTCTACTTCGATGCTCGTTCGTTCTTGATTGATTTGTAAAGCGAGGACATTTTTTGTCTGTTCAATAGCGACGGTACTCAAATGATCATAGCTATGCAATTGTTTAGGAAGAACTAAGTAAGCGACTGTTCGATTGTGGAATGTAATCATAAAGACAGAATAGCAAGCTTCATCTATAAAAATTTCAAATGAATGGACTTGTTCACTCTTTGTCAATATTTCTTTAAATATGATGGAATGATTAAAGCGGAATTCAGAATCATTATGACTGATTGGAAGTGCTTGATGAATCAAATTACCGAATTCATCAAGTAATAAAATGGGTTCATTAATAAAGTGAGCAAGTTTTTGAATAATACCTTCATTCCCGCCTTTATTTAGAGCTTCTTCAAAAAGTTCTGTATGTAGTCTACTAATTCGAACTTCGTTAGAGTACAGTTTATTGTTATATATGGCGATAGCGGTCTGATAACAGTAGTTTTTTAACATGTGTAACAACGTATCTGTAGGGTTAATAATGGCGTTTCGTGCTAAAAAAACGATACCTAGTAATTCTTGGTGCGCAATAAGTGGGGAAGCTACTAAGGAGACGATATTTTCAGTTTCGATTAATAATTTTACAAGTGGGTCTGTTGCAAACTCGGTCTTGTTTATTTTTGAAATCGTAATTGGCTCTGTGCTATTCGTAGCAAGTTTTGCAAGACCGTCATTAATGGACTGTTCATAATGTAATAGTTTTTCTTCGTTAGAACCAGAAACGGCTTCAATACGTAGAACATTAGTATCTTTATCTATCATGGCGATTAAAATAACGTTAACTTTTGAAATACCCCTTAGGCGATTGGCACTGAGTTTGAGAATCTCAGTAATCGGAGCCAACGAAGCAACTTCTAAATTAATTTGATGAAGAATTTCTAATGTTTTTGTAGAAAATTTAAAAAGGTCCTCTTTTCGTTTAAGTAATTGAATTTCATTAATGTGCCTTTCCATTATTTTGTAGGAAGGGTTATTTTTCAAGGTCTCCTTTGCAACTTCCCATTCCTTTTCATCATACCGTTTTTTATCTATCAGCTTAGCGATTTGGTGCATTACCTCATTAACTTCATGATTTTCCGCTGAATAAACAACCATTCACCCACCAACTTTCAAAATATTTAATATATTTAGTGAATAGTATACAACAAAATAGAAGATTATTGTGCAGTATTGCCATTGGAGTGCCAATTATTTCCCTGTAATATAAAGTTAATAGTTTAAAAATTTTAAATGTTCAAGGAGATGAATTTGTGCGTTTTGAAAATAAAGTAGCAATTGTAACAGGATCAGGTAACGGAATTGGTAAGGAAGTTGCGAAAAGGCTAGCAAAGGAAGGGGCTAGTGTGGTCATTACGGATATTAATCCTGCTAACTGTAAGTATACAGAAGAGGAAATCGTGGAAAGTGGAGGAAATGCACTTTCAATTCCGGCAGATGTATCGAAAAAAGAAGATGTGATGAATGTCGTCCAAGAAGCACTGAATGTCTTTGGGAAAATTGACATTCTAGTAAATAATGCGGGTATTGTAAAGGATTCTAAAATTACAGAAATGACGGAAGAAGATTGGGATAATGTAGTAGATATTTGTTTAAAAGGCTCCTTTCTTTTTGCCAAATATACAGCTGAGCATATGATTGAGCAATCCTATGGGAAAATCGTTAATATTGCTTCGCGCGCGTATTTAGGTAACCCAGGTCAAGCGAATTATTCTTCCGCAAAATCGGGTGTGTTAGGGCTAACTAAATCATTAGCAAAAGAGCTTGGCAAGTTTAATATTACCGTGAACGCAGTAGCACCTGGGTTAATCGAAACAAATGCGCTTAAAGAGCATCCAAAATACGAAAGAATTAAAGAACTTCAAAAAAAGGATACGCCTATTCAAAGAATTGGATTACCTGAAGATGTAGCAAATGCGGTTTTGTTTTTTGCCTCAAATGAATCGTCCTATATTTCAGGAGATGTGTTACATGTAACTGGAGGAAGATTTGGCTAATAAGGTAGAGGGATACGAACATAAATAAGGAAAAGTAGTTGTTCCAATCAAAGAAATTTTTTGGATAAAACATCACGGTAAGGAGCGCGGAAATATGGCGGATTCTTTGTATTTTGAAGATTTTCAAATAGGGGATGTTTTTGAATCTCCATCCAGATCGATTACAGAAGCAGATATTGTGAATTTTGCAGGACTATCAGGAGATTACAATTTAATTCATACAGATATCGAATTTGCAAAAAATTCGATATTTGGAGAAAGAATTGCACACGGAATTTTAGGTTTGTCGATAGCTTCTGGACTTTTTACGAGAACAGATGTAAATCGCAGAATGAGTAAAACACTCATAGCGCTCATGGGAATAGAATCATGGAATTTCTTAGCGCCGATTAAAATTGGCGATACCCTTCATTTAATAATTGAAATTTTAGACAAAAAAGAAACGAGCAAACCGAATCGAGGAATCGTCCGTTTTAAACGAATGGTATCGAATCAACATGGCGAGACCGTTCAGGAAGGCATTACGCCAATGATGATATTAAAAAAATAGGAACAGGGGGAGTATAAATGTCCTTTCAATTAAATGACGAACAAAAAATGATTAAACAAACGATTGCAAAATTTTTAGAAAAAGAAATAGCACCGCTAGTAGAAGAATATGAACGGGCAGAAAAACCTATTACAAAGGAAATTGTACAAAAGCTTGTTCCATTTGGATTTTTAGGTGGTTTACTCCCAGAAGAGGCAGGCGGTCATGGTTTAGACTACACGACGTATTTTACGATGATAGAAGAGCTTTCCCGTATCTGGCCTTCTTTACGAGCAACAGTCGGTCTTTCCAACTCCGTTCTAACACATATTTATGAATATGGTACAGAAGAACAAAAAGCTAAATATTTAGGTCCATTACTTCGCGGTGAAAAGTTTGGTTTCTTTGCATTAACAGAACCAAATGTTGGATCGGATGCATCAAGTGTTGAAACACGGGCTACTTTTCAAGGTGATAAATGGATTATTAATGGAACGAAAATTTTTATTACAAATGGTATTGATGGTGAGATTGGTATTGTCATAGCGCAGACGGATAAGTCATTAGGGAATAAGGGGATCGCGTCCATTATTGTTGATCGAAGTCAATCCTCGTATCAATCGAAACAAATTGAAAAAATGGGCACGGTGTGTTGTCCTTTTGCAGAACTGATTTTTGAAAACTGTGAAGTTCCTAGAGAAAACATTCTAGGAAATGTAGGTGAGGGATTAAAGCAAGGTCTAAAATTTTTAAATAGTGCCCGTGCAATGGTGGCTTATATAGCAACTGGAATTGCCCAAGCATGCGTAGACTCTTCTATTAAATATGTAAAGGAAAGAAATCAATTTGGCAAACCGATTGGTAGCTTTCAACTGATTCAAGAAAAAATAAGCGAGATGTTAACACTAACCAATGCTATGCGACTTTTGGGGCAACAAGCAAGTAGCTTATTAGATGAAGGGAAACAAGCGAAAGTGGAGTGTTCGATGGCAAAATATTTTGCAACGGATCGCGTGTTAAAAGTAGCTGAAGAAGCCCTTCAAATACATGGAGGTTATGGCTATACAAAGGAATTTCCAGTAGAACGTTATTATCGAGATATCCGTTATTTTACGATTGCAGAAGGAACGAATGAAATGCAAAAGTTAATTATCGGTAGAGAAGTATTAGGAATTTCAGCATTCGTTTAAAGGGAGGTGGAAGGATGTATCCATTAGAGGGCATTCGAATTCTTGATTTAACGAATTTATTGCCTGGCCCGTTTTCTACGATGATCTTTTCGTATTTAGGTGCTGAGGTAATTAAAATCGAGCGACCTATTGATGGAGATCTAGATAGACACAAAATACCAGGTTTATTTGAAGCGGTGAACTGTGGGAAGAAAAGTGTGGAATTAGATTTGGAAGATGAGTTAGATAAAGAAGTTTTACGTAATTTAATAAAAGGTTGCGATGTATTAATTGAAGGCTTTAGACCGGGCGTTATGAAAAAGTTAGGATTTGATAAAAAGGATGTCCAACAGTGGAATGCTTCTATTATCTATTGTTCAATATCTGGCTATGGTCAGGATGGTCCATATAGCCTGTTACCAGGTCATGATTTAAATTATTTAGCAGTATCTGGAGTGCTAAGCATTAGTGGCGATCCAAAAGGAGGTCCTGAAGCAGCAGGGGGTATCCAAATAGCTGATTTAGCTTCATCGCTTTATGCGACTATTTCCATATTAGCTGCTTTATTGCAGAGAACTAAAAAGCAAGACAGTGTGTATATTGATGTCTCCACGGTTGAAAGTACATTAGCACTCATGATTCCAAGGATAGCGGAGTACTACGGTAGGAATGAACCGAGTAAAGATGAATTTATGGGGCGCGGTGCATACGGAACATTTAAAACGAAGGACAATGAATACATCGCTATTGCTTGTGTAGAAGAGAAGTTTTGGGAGAAATTATGCGAAACGATTGGCATGAAAGAATTTCTATTAGATGGGATGTTTAGTAGTTGGGTACAAAGAATGGAAAATGCAGAGATAATTAATGATCGGATAGCAAGTATTTTGGCTAAGAAAACATTAGCTGAATGGATGACCGTATTTGCAAACGAGGATTTGGCTATTAGTCCAGTTAATTCAATAAAAGATTTAGTAAACGATCCTCATTTAAAATATCGCCGTTCGATTATCAAAACGGAGAAGAATGTGAAAGTATCTTATCCAGCGAAATTTGAAAATCTAGCGATAAAACAAGATGATCATGCACCTCAACTAGGAGAACATAATTACCTATTTAAATAAGGGGGATAAATGAAATGATGAGATTATTGGTAAATAAAGTAGCAATTGTGACGGGTTCAGGAAGAGGCGTTGGTAGAGAAACGGCATTATTATTTGCTGAAAATGGAGCAAAAGTTGTCATTACGGATATTGATGAGGCACCAGCGAAGGAAGTTCAAGATGAGATAGTGAAAAATGGAGGAGAAGCAATCATTGTTTGTGGTGATGTCACGTTGGCAGAATTTCCAAAGAGAGTGATTGAAGAAACCATTTCTCAATTCGGAAAATTGGATATTTTAGTGAATAATGCAGGTTTTACAATGGATGCCCTTATTCATAAAATGACCGATGAGCAATTCCAAAAGGTTATGAATATCCATTTGATGACACCTTTTCGCATGATTCGTGAAGCTGCACCGTATATGCGAGAATGTGCAAAAGAAGAAATAGAACAAGGGACAGTGAATCATCGGAAAATCATAAATGTTTCTTCAGTTGCTGGTCTGAAAGGAAATATAGGCCAGGCAAATTATGCTTCAGCAAAAGCAGGCGTTGTGGGACTGACAAAAGTAGTTGCACAAGAATGGGGAAGATTTAACGTTAATACGAACGCCGTAGCTTTTGGATTTATTGAAACGAGAATGACTCAAACGAAGGAATTGAGTGAAGAAATAGAAGGTGAAAAAATGGGGATTCCAGAAAAAGTGCGTCAAATGTTTATCGACAAAATTCCGCAAAAACGACCAGGACAGGCTCGTGAAGCGGCAGAAGGTATTTTATATCTCGCATCGCCATTATCCAACTATGTAAATGGTCAAGTACTACAAATAAATGGTGGATCTTACACATAATTGTGGTCCTATATAGTTAACAAAAGAATCTATCCTTATAATGTACGTTTTCTAATAAGCTTCTAATAAAGTATTAGCTTGTTTAGGCTGGCTAAGCACATGAGGCGCACAACTTTGTTGCACAAATCTGTACGACTCACCTGTGTGCTTTGTGCAAGGCCAGCCTATTTAAAGTTTTGTCTTCTAAAACTTTCTGCATTTTTACGCCGCTACCGTGGGAGGCGGCGTTATCCTCAATAGATTTTCCAATTAGGAAAGGTCTATTTTATTTTTTTGCTAGAGAAGAGCAAAAATTATATAACCTTTGTGCAAATCTGAACTTTTTAATTGGAAAGAGTATCCTATAAAAGTGAGGTCAAAAGGCATGTTTTGCAGTCTTAATGGAATTGTATGAACGAATTTTAATGTCGGGCTCGTATTTCAATAAAGAAATTGAATAGCTAAAACTAGATTCATATTCAATAAATGATTAGGAATTATATTGGGACAAACTTGAATATAAGGAGTTTATTGGAATGTAGGGGAGGCGACTCCTGCAGGAACAGCACGTGCGGAAAATCCACTTGTTTCGGGATTTGTCACGAAACAAGTTAGTTGGAGCCGTGCCTGCGGAAAGCGTCCGACCAGAAATGGAAATCAACTCCCCCTTTTTTGAAAAGGCTATTAATGATAGATTCTTTAATTAATTTTATATTTAAAATATTTATGGAAGGTGTGATTGATTTTGTCAAGGAACTTGGAAAGGTTTATTGGGCATGAGTTTGAAATTTATACGTATACGATTGAGCAATCAAAAGTAAATGAGTTGGTAGCTGTCTTAAATCCAAATTCAACCGTTGAAAGAGGCAATGAGTATGTTCCAGTTACATTTCCAACAGTTATTGAATTTTGGGGATCGCCCATTTCGATTGCTAAGGAACTTCAATTAGATTTGAAAAAAGTGCTGCATGGGGAACAGGAATATGAATATATTAAGGAATTTGCTGTTGGAGATGAAATTACTGTAGCATCAGCAATTGAGAATGTTTATGAAAAAGCGTCTATGAGCTTTATTGTTATTAATAAAAAGTTTATCAATCAAAAAGATGAGTTAGTGGCGATTGGAAAAACAACGATTATCGAAAGATTTTAGTGGGGGGAACCAAATGGGGAGTTCAAAGGAATTAGAAGTGATTCAATTTCCAGAAATTACGCATTCACAATTGGTAAAGTATGCTGGAGCTTCTGGCGATTTTAATCCCATTCATACAGTGGAGCCTTTCGCTGTTCAAGCGGGGTTAGGCGGCGTCATTGTGCATGGGATGCTTGTCATGGGATTTATTGGTGAAACGATACCAAAATGGTTTGAGAATTATGCGATTAAAAAGTTTTCAGCAAGATTTAAAGGGATTACAAAACCTGGAGAAAAAATCGTCATTTCAGGTCAAATTATTGAAGAGCAAGCCGACAGATTATTTTGTACCGCGCAAGCCGCTAATTTAGATGGAGACGTGAAGATCGTTGCGAAATTTGAAGTGCAAAAGAAACAGTAGAGGATTGTTCTTTTAAATGGGAATTTTAAATGGGATTAATTTACCCTAATTAATTTTTAGTACCAAAAAGATTGTGCTTATTTCGTGTTGCTAGTAAGGCTTGATACTGTGTGTGAGGATATTAGGTTGGCTCAAACATAAAAGGTGCACAGGCAATACTTGTACAAATTAGTCATTTTGAGGAGGAATATTATTTTATGACACTTGAACAAGTACGTGAAAGTTTAAATCAAAGTACTTTTTCAAATCTTGTTGGTTTCGAAATAGATCGTTTTGAAGAAGGAGATGTGAAATTAAAGCTAAAGGTTACGGAGGGGTTATTAAATTCAAATGGCTCCTTACACGGAGGGGTACATGCCACTATGTTAGATGTAGTACTAGGCCTGACAATCCGTTCTTTAACGAAGACTCAGTGTACTACGATTACCCTAAATCTAAATTACTTGAATCCCCTTACGAGTGATGAGGTAATTGCAACGGGGAAAATTCTGCGACAAGGGTATAAAAATGCGACAGCAGAAGGGGAATTGCATGATTCCAATGGGATATTATTAGCGAAAGCGACTGGAACGTATAAATTGATTCGAGATGATAAAAGTATGCGTTAACTATGCATAGAAAATCGTATATGCATAACTTCGTATATAAGAAATTCGAAAATATAAATAGAAACGTTAAATATCCCCTAATACCTAATGGTTCATGTGATAAACCTATGACATGAATCATTAGGTTTTTTTTTTGCGAAAAAATAAATGGAGTTTCACTATTTTAAGATTTAAGGGCACATAAAATTCAAACTCAGAATGTGTTTGTAAATTATCTACAAGCAAATCGAAAACATTTGTTTGGATTTGATATAGAATAACAAGCATTTTCAAATTAAAATTAAATGTAACATTCGAAATATTTAAACAAATAAGGGAGGGAAATGAATGATAGATTTTCAGATTTCTGATGAGATTAAGGAAGTTATTTCTGCACTTTATAAGTTTATCGATGTAGAAATAGAACCATTAAGAGAACAATTTAAAAGAGAGCTTACGGATGAAAGATACTTATATGATGAAAATGGTGTTTACGTAAAAGAAATTCAGGAAGCCCAAAAGCAAGTAAGGATCAAGTCAGCTGAGGCAGGATTTTATAATATGTTTGGGGATCCGAGGTTAGGTGGGAATGGAGACGAATATGGTCCTATTTCGGTGGCAATAATCTTTGAGCGTCTATCAAAAAAATATGGCGTAGATTTATTTATTACAGAAATTTTTCCGAGAGGTCTTTTTTCAGGTGGACTCACACCCGTTTTATTAGGGATGAAAAAAGAAGTAATGGAGGAAGTTCTACCAGAAATAGCAAGTGGAGAAACTGTTCTCTGCTTTGGATTGAGTGAACCAGATGCTGGATCTGACGTATGGAATATACGAACAAAAGCTGTAAACGATGGGGAGTACTGGGTAATTAATGGGACAAAGCAATGGATTACAAATGCCCATGGTGCAAAATATATGATGACATTTGCCATAACAGATCAGGCGTTAGTAGATCAGCGGAAAGGCGGAATTAGCTGTTTTTTGATTCCTTTCGATGGTAAAACATGTACGGCTACTTCGACAATTCCGTTACTTGGTCATTTAGGATCCACTACGGGAATTGTCTCCATAGAAAATGCAAGAGTGCATGAAAGATACTTAATTGGAGATTTACATCAAGGATTTGGTAAAGCATTGCATGGCGTGGATATAGGGAGAGTCGTAATGGCTTCACAATGTGTCGGTGTAGCAGAATGGGCATTGGAAATTGCGGTCAATTACGCGAACGAACGAAAAACTTTTGGTACGACAATCGGGAACCATCAAGCGATTCAAATGATGTTGGCTGAATGCGCATTAGATATTTACGCAGGTAAAAACATGTTGTTAAATTGTGCGTGGAAGTTAGAGCATCAATCTGAATTTCCGATAAAAGAAATTTCAATGATAAAAGCCTACTGTACGGAAATGTCGCAGCGAGTAGTCGATAAATGTATGCAAATACATGGAGGAATGGGATTAACTAATGAGTTGAAGTTAGAAAAGGCTTGGCGATGGGCAAGAATGACGAGGGTACCAGATGGAACGACTGAAATCCAAAAACGAACAATTGCTAAGCGATTATTACAAGGTGATTTAGATTTTTAAAAATCAATTTGAAAACGTTTTCAAATTGATTTGATTGTTTAATCATCGTTTAGATAGAAGACACCTAACAAGTATTAAGTTAATCAAAACTTAGGGGGTAAAAAAATGAAGAAAAAAATTATTTTGCCGGTATTGTTTGGTTTACTACTACTAGTAGTAGTCTCTGCTTGTGGAAATTCAAAAGCGGACGAGTCAGAAAAAAGTAATGGAAATGATGAGAACTCGAAAGAAACGATTACGTTAAAGCTTGCGGTCTATCAACCTGCGACACATCCAGTTGTTACAGATACAATCGTGCCATTTATGGAGGAAGTTACTAAAGAGTCGGGAGGGCAAGTGCAATTTGAATTTTACCCAGCTGAGCAACTTGGTAAAGTAGCAGACTCATTCGATCTAGTTAGCGATGGTGTAGCGGATATCTCTATGTATATGATGAGTAATCATCCGAGTCAAATGCCAGTGTTGAATCCATTAATTGCAATTCCAGGTTTATACTTAACGGCTTATGAGGGGACGATGGCGTATCATGAACTAAGCCAAACAAGCCCAGTATTAGAATCGGATTTTTTATCCAATGGGGTTAGACCAATTTTTAGTTTAGCGCTTCCAGCATCTGAAGTTTTTACAAAAGGGAAAGAAGTAAAAGTTCCTGAAGATATGAAAAATTTAAAAGTGGTGGCATCGACAGAAGTGCGAGCTGAAGTGGTAACCGCTTCAGGTGCGACACCAATAAGTCTAGCTGTGACCGATCTATATGAAGGATTTGAAAGAAATGTCTTTGATACAATCGTTGCGAATCCGCCATCAATTGGTGACTACGGTTTAGATGAAATAGCCACTTATGGAACGACGGGTGTTCTTTTTGGAGGGCTAGCAGTAGGTTTAATTATTAATGAAAACGTATACCAGGATTTGCCTGAAAATGTACAAGAGATACTTGTCAATGTAGGTAATAAGTATACAGCAAGTAATGCTAAATTTTATGACGAGCGTACGGAGAAAACCATCCAACAATATAAAGAAAACGGAGTCAATATGTACGAGCTAACTGAGGATGAAGTAGCACAGTGGAACAATTTTTATGATGAAGTTGTGGGAAAATGGTTAAAAAAGAAAGGCAACCCTCAATTGGAAGAAGCGATTGAAGCATTTAAAAAAGAAGTTGAAAAACATCAATGAGTTTTATTGTTGATAATGTGAAAATACTTTCAATTTTACAAAGTTAGTTATCGGTATTATCTCTCAGTGCATCACCTTGCATAAAAAGTATGCGAGAAAACATTTCCTATACCATCTTGGCATTTAAGAATAGGAGGTTGTAATTTGACACTTTTAGGTAAATTATTAGCAAAAACGGATAGATTTATTACAAATATATCAGCAGTAACAATATTCATTATGATGATGTGGATTGTATTAGATGTTTTGCTAAGATCAATTTTTAATAAACCTATTGTAGGTACGATTGAAATTACGGGTGAATATTTACTAGTTATCATTGTCTACTTATCTATTAGTTATACGTATAAAGAAGGTGGGCATGTATCGGTTGAGTTATTCCAAAATAAGTTTTCTATCGGTGTAAAAAAAGTTGTGAAAGTAGTTACAAATATATTAGCGATTGTTACATTTTCCCTGTTGGGTGTTGCTAATTTAAATAAAAGTATTCAATATTTTGAGTTCGATAATCGAACAAGTAGCACACTGAACTACCCATTAGCACCTGCTTTATTAATCATTACTTTAGGCGTCTTTTTACTTGTCATAAACCTAATTTTAGAATCTATCGCTTTAGTACGAGGGAAGAAAGAGTATTAGATTTAACTGAATTATCACAATGATGATTAGGCAATTTGGGGGGAGAGGTGATGAGATGGTAGTTGGAGTTTTATTGTTCGTAATGATTGTACTACTTTTACTAGGAATGCCAATCGGTTTTGCATTACTGACGATTGGTTCACTGGGAATCGTTTTAATCCAAGATATTAATACATTACAGGGGATTTTAGCAACAACTGCTTACCGTAGTGTCAATAGTTTTACATTTAGCGCGATACCTTTGTTTGTCTTAATGGCACATTTTATCTCAAAAAGTAGAATTGCTGATGAATTATTTGATAGTGTCATTAAATGGATTGGACATCTACCTGGGGGAACAGGCGTGGCAACTGTTATAGCAAGCGCAGGTTTCGGTACATTATCAGGATCGAGTATTGCTGCAACAGGGGCAATGTCTCAAATCGCAGTTCCTCAAATGATAAAAGCTAATTATTCGGATACTTTTTCTACTGGTTTAGTTGCGACAGCGACAGGGGTGTTGGCAGCGATGATACCACCGAGCATACCGCTAATTTTATACGGTATTCAAACAGAAACCTCGATTGGGAAATTGCTAATGGCTGGCGTTATACCAGGATTATTAATCGCACTTCTATTATGTATCTATATCGTGCTTGTATCTTATAAGAATAAAACGAAATCTGCGAGAGCTTCTTGGAAAGAAAGATGGGGCTCCTTGAAAAATATATGGCCCGTAGTTATATTGGTTGCCATCGTTATGATTCTTATTTATATGGGAATTGGTACAGCTACAGAAGCAGCGGCATTTGGGGCATTCGGCGCATTGGTAATTGGCGTACTGATGCGGAGATTGAGTTTTAAAACGATTTATGAGTCATTAATGTTAACAACTAAGCAAACAGCAATGATCTTTACAATTATTTTGGGTGCACATGTTTTTGCGTATTTTGTTACTTTAACAAGAGTTGGCAACGACATTTTAAATGCAATTAATGCAAGTGGGCTTCCAGCATGGGTAATTCTATTTTTGCTTGTCATCATGTATCTCATAATGGGCATGTTCATGGATATAGTGGGAACGATGCTGTTAACGATCCCATTAGTACATCCGCTGATTGTTGGACTTGGCTACGATCCAATTTGGTTTGGGATTGTACTTGTGCTATTACTAGAAATTGGTCTTATCACACCCCCAGTAGGTTTAAATTTATTTATTGTCAGTGAGAATTCAGGAATCTCATCCAATAAAGTAATGATTGGCTCATTCCCATTTCTCGTTGTTTTATTAGTCGCATTAATATTGCTTATTTTATTCCCACAAATTTCATTGTTCTTACCGTCGCTTATGTAAGGTGGGGAACTTGTGATTATGTTTGCTAAGGAAAGAGAACTTAATTATTCATGGAGTAAAGGATGGATGAGACATGTTGAAAGGCATTCGCATTATTGATTTTTCACAGTACTTACCAGGTCCATATGCAACATTAAGGTTAGCGGATTTGGGCGCTGAAATTATTAAAGTAGAGTCGCCTATCGGGGATCCTGCACGTTACCCACCAGAAAAAGACGGTGGAGGAAGATATCTTTTCAGAGCACAAAATAGAGATAAAAAAAGTGTAACGCTTGATTTGAAAGAACGTGCGGACCAACTGCTTGCGCTGGACTTAATTAAACAAGCAGATGTTGTTATAGAGAGTTTTCGTCCAGGTGTTACAAAGCGCTTAGGAATTAGTTATGAAGATGTATGTAAAGAAAAACCGGATATTGTGTATTGTTCTTTATCCGGCTATGGGCAAGAAGGTGTGATGAGTCATTTAGGGAGCCATGACATTAATTATATGGCGTTAAGTGGCGTACTTTCACAGCTGAAAGATGATAATGAAAAGCCGATTCATCCGAGCACAACAATAGCGGATTTAGTTGGAGGGTTGACTGCGAGTGAATCTATTGTGGCAGCACTTTTGAAAAAGGAAAGGACTGGGGAAGGCACATATCTAGATATTGCGCTTGCTGATGTCATGCTCACACTCATGACAAACCATATCTTAATTGAATCGGCTACTGGCAGTCAAAAAGGGCTTGAAAGGGTACACAAACAGCATATATGTTACAGCCTTTATGAAACGAAGGATGGACGATATGTTAGCTTTGGTGCACTGGAAGAGAAGTTTTGGCAGAATTTTTGTTTAGCAGTTAATAAAAAAGAATGGTTGCCAGAGCGTTTTTCAAATTCAGAGGAAACCAATCCAATTTATATTGAAATGAAAGAGTTATTCAAAAGTCGAACTTTGGAAGAATGGACTACTTTCTCACTTGAAATAGATTGTTGCATGGCACCCGTTTTGGAAACGAGCGAAGTAGCAAATCACCCCTATTATAAAGCTCGAAATATGATCCAACAGAAATGGGGACATCAATTTGTTGCAACGCGTTTTAAGGAGGGGGAATCACTGCTAACTAACTCAACTTTACCTCCAAAACATGGTGAACACACTGAAGAATTACTTGCAAAAGTGGAAAATTAAAGGGTAATCAGATAAGGAAGGGGAAATGGATGCATATGCAAAATATTTTAGATTTAAACGGTAAGGTTGGGCTTGTTACAGGGGCGGGGCAAGGTGTAGGGCGTCAAATTGCACTTCACTTAGGAACGCATAATGCAGGTGGTGTAATTGTGAATGACTTTTATCTTGAACGTGCAGAAGCGGTAGCAGCAGAAATTGAGCAAGCAGGTGGAAAAGCAATTGCAATACAAGGGGATGTTTCCAGTTTTGAAAGTGTAGAGCATATGGTTAACGTAGGGACCCAACATTTTGGAAAGATTGATATTTTAGTTAACAATGCGGGCAATGCGGGGGCAAATCCTAAGTCAGTGCAGCGAGGCGTTCCATTTTGGGAAACGAATCCAGAATCATGGAATCCATGGTTGGATGTAAACCTACTTGGAGTGCTCAATTGTTGCCGGGCAACGATTCCAGGAATGGTAGAACGAAAGGAAGGGCGAATCATCACGATTATGTCTGATGCTGGTCGGGTTGGTGAACAGGGGCTTGAAGTATATTCGGCAGCAAAAGCAGGAGCAGCTGGTCTCATGAGAGCATTAGCGCGTTCATTGGGCAGATATATGATTACAGCTAATACAGTTGCCATTGCAGCAACGAATACACCGGCGATTGCATCCAGGTTAGAGGATGAAGAGTTAATGCGTAAAATGTTGAGTAACTATGTAATCCGTCGAATTGGTGAACCAAGTGATGTAGCGAATATGGCTTTGTTTTTAGCTTCAGATGCGTCAAGTTGGATTACGGGTCAGACATATCCAGTTAATGGGGGATTTTCATTTAACCTTTAATAAACAAATGGAGGCGATACGAATGAATGTACGTGAGGATCTTATTTTAACTGAGAAAAGAGGTCGACTTTTCATTGTTACGATCAATCGACCTGAAGCTAAAAATGCCTTTGACTTTGCTACGTCATCTCAAATGAATACGGCAATGGATACGTTCGAGAATGATCCTGAATTGTCGGTAGCAATTATTACTGGTGCTGGGGGAATTTTTTCAGCAGGTGCCGATTTAAAAGCATTAGCACGTGGGGAAAAGTTGAGTGGTCCATTGCTAAGTCGAGGCGGATTCGGAATTATGCGTAAGCCGCCCAATAAGCCGATTATTGCAGCGATTGAAGGTCATGCTGTTGCAGGGGGGCTAGAATTGGCCTTATCTTGTGACCTAATCGTTGCTGCCAAAGGTTCTAAAATGGGACTACCTGAGGCAAAGCATAATTTAGTCGCTGTCGGTGGTGGACTATTCCATTTACCTAAACGAATGCCCTATCATTTAGTAATGGAACTCGCTCTTACTGCGGAAATGTGGCCAGTCGAAAAAATGCATCTTTACGGAGTCGTTAATCGAATAGCTGAGCCAGGAGAGTCATTAAACGTAGCAATTGAACTTGCAGAACGTTTACTTGAAAATGGACCAACTGCACTTATCGCCAGTAAAGAAATTATCCGTCAATCCTATGAATGGACGGTGGAAGAGGCTTGGGAAAAGCAACTGCCAATTGCCAAGCAAGCAATGGAGTCGGAAGATCGTGATGAAGGGTTACGTGCATTTGCTGAAAAGCGAAAACCTGTTTGGACAGGGCGTTAAAAGCATTTCATAGTGAAATAAAAGTAATGAAAAAATCAAAAATTGATGGGGGTACAAACAATGTCAAACACTATCGTTGTAGATTCTAAAAATACGAATCGTTCTTACTATACGGAGCAGCATATTATGTTTCGGGATTCACTGCGCAGATTTTTAGACAAGGAAGCAAAGCCTTATTATGAGCAATGGGAAGAAGATCGTCTAATCCCACAAAGTTTCTGGAGAAAGATGGGAGACCAAGGATTCCTTTGTCCGTGGGTAGAAGAAAAATATGGCGGCATGGGTGCAGACTTTCTTTTCACATTAATTTTGAGTGAAGAATTACGACGTGTTGGTGCAGGCTTAGGCGGGATAGGGGTTCACAGTAGTATTGTAGCCCCTTATCTCCACAACTTTGGAACGGAAGAACAGAAGCAAAAGTATTTTCCTGGTTTAATGAGTGGAGATACAATTATTGCGGTAGCGATGACTGAACCAGGTGCAGGATCAGATTTGGCATCGATTCAGACGACAGCGATTAAAGATGGAGACAGTTATATTATTAACGGTCAAAAAACATTCATTTCAAACGGTATCCTATCAGGCCTGATTGTTGTTGTTTGTAAAACAGATCCACATGCAGTTCCTGCTCATAAAGGAATTAGTCTATTTTTAGTAGAAAGTGACACTCCAGGATTTTCTCGTGGTAGAAAACTAGATAAAGTAGGTATGCATAGTCAGGATACATCTGAGTTAGTTTTTGAAGATGTTCGAGTACCAGCTTCCAATTTACTAGGCGTAGAAGGAGGAGGGTTTTATCATTTAATGAAAGAGTTGCAGCAAGAAAGAATTATTGCTGCTGCTGGTTCTCAAATTGCGGCAGAAGATATGCTTAATATGACGATTGAGTATGTAAAAGAGCGTAAAGCATTTGGGCAGTCTATCGGCAGTTTTCAGAATACTCAATTTAAATTAGCTGAAATGGCGACGCAAGTTCACCTTGGTCGAACATTGGTGGATAGCCTTGTTATAAAACATATGGAAGGTCAAGATATTAATTCTGAAGTGGCCATGGCGAAATGGTGGATTACAGATAATACAAGAAAAATGGCACCAGAATGCATGCAACTTCATGGGGGATATGGCTATATGGAAGAGTATAAAATTGCGCGTTATTATCGTGATGTTGCAGTGGCACCGATTTTTGCAGGCTCAAATGAAATTATGAAGGTTATCATTGCAAAAGGGCTAGGTTTGTAATTATTGTTCAGAAAATTCGTAATTTAAAGATAGGCAAGAGGGAGGAATAAAATGTGAGTAAACCGTGGCACCCTTTTTATCCAGCAAATGTACCTTTTGAAATTGAGCTGTCTAACTTATCTATCTATGAACTTTTTGAACGAGCTGTTGAGGATTACCCCAATAATATTGCAATTATGAATGGGGATGAGTCGATTACTTATACTCAATTGAAAAATCAAGTTGATGGTTTAGCAGCTGCCCTTCATCATCGGGGATTTCAAAAAGGGGAACGAATCTGTGTCATGTTACAAAATTGTAAAGAGTATGCCATTGTTACGTATGCGATCTATCGCCTTGGAGGTGTGTTAGTTCAGGTTAACCCAATGTATCAACCATATGAGCTAGCACATATTTTTAAAGATTCAGGAGCAGGCTGGCTTATTAGTCGCCAAGAACAACAGCAGAAAGTGCATGACATTGGCTTAGCTAATCAAATTACCATGATTGCTACGGATGGTAAGGATGAGCAGACAGCTAGCCTTTATCAATGGATAGATGAAGGACGAAAGCAACTACCACCGTTAGATATCCAGCCAAAAGAAGATATTGCCGTACTACAATATACTGGTGGAACGACAGGACGACCAAAAGGCGCGATGATTACTCACTTTAATGTAGTCAATAATTTCTACCAAAATTTTATTTCCTATGGAGGGGTTTACAAACGTTCTAGTGAGTCTACGTTAGGTATTGCTCCTTTATTTCATGGGATGGGTATGGCAAATATGAACACAGCAATATTTACAGGTTCAACTTATATTGTAGTTGCTCGATTCGAAGTGAATAAAGTGCTTGAATTGATTCGAAAGTATAGACCAACAGTTATTGCTGGTTCACCGACGATGTATATTGCCTTGTTACATCATCCCGATTTAATAGAGGATGATTTACGTTCTCTTAAAATTTGTGGTTGTGGTTCGGCGCCAATGCCAGTGGAAGTGATTAATGCTTTTGAAAAAAAATCGGGTGCAATCATTGTAGAAGGTTACGGATTGACTGAAGCAACTACTGCCGTTAGCCGCAACCCGATGACAGGGGTTCGGAAAATTGGCAGTATTGGAATACCCCTTTCAAGCACGGATATAAAAATTGTGGATCTTGAGAGTGGAACGCAGGAAGTCAATGTGGGTGAACCTGGTGAGTTACTTGTAAAGGGACCTCAAGTGATGAAGGGGTACTGGAAAAATCCAGAGGCGACGAAACAGACAATTCAAAATGGCTGGCTCTATACAGGCGATGTTGTCACGATGGACAAAGATGGCTATTTATACATTTCGGGTAGAAAAAAAGAGATGATTATTGCGGGCGGTTATAATATTTATCCAGCAGAAATCGAAGAAGTACTTTACGGGCATCCGGCTGTATCGGAAGCAGTCGTCTATGGTATTCCAGATACTTATCGTGGAGAGACCGTCAAAGCATCGATTGTGTTGAAAGATGGAATGAGTGTTACAGAAGATGAAATTATCAATTGGTGTCGCGAACGACTAGCTGCGTATAAAACGCCACGATTCGTTGATATTCGAGCAGAATTTCCGAAAACGGCTGTTGGAAAAATACTTCGACGTTCATTTGTGGAGGAAGAAAAACTGAGATTATCAAATAGCTAGAAGGTATTACTAGAGACAGTACTTGATAGAATATAACTTGCTTTAGCATCCATCCTCTACTTCGATAAGTGGGGGATGAATGCCAAATATGTACTAAGTTCAGAGGGGATTCGGCTAAATAGTGAATCTCTGGTTAAGAACGCCGCGGCGTAATTGATAAAAGGGAGGATATGGCATGACTTCAAAAGCAAAAGTAATTGGTGTAAATATGGTGAAGTTTAAAAAGCCAGGAACACATGAACCATATGAAATTATGGCGTCTAGGGCAATTTTAGGGGCTTTGGAAGACGCTGGAATTGATTATAAGGAAATCCAACAAGCATATGCTGGTTATGTATATGGTGATAGTACTTGTGGTCAAGCAGCTCTTTATCAAGTGGGGATGACTGGTATCCCTGTTATTAATGTAAATAATAACTGTGCTTCTGGCTCTACTGCGTTATTTTTAGCGCGACAAGCAGTGGAATCGGGTGCATTAGAATGTGTGTTAGCCTTTGGTTTTGAAGAGATGCGACCAGGTGCTTTGAAAAGTAATTGGGATGATCGTACCGCGCCAACTGCTTGGGCGGCTGACCGATTAAATGAATTAATGCCGAATTTAGAGGAAAGTGGTTCAAGGGCGATAAAAATATTTGGAGGTGCAGGAACTAACTATTTAGAAACTTACGGGGCTAATCCAGATATTTTTGCAAAAGTAGCGGTGAAATCACGCAATCATGCAATTCAAAATCCATATTCATTGTTCACTAAGTCACTTACAGTTGAAGAAGTCATGAATGCACCTTTAATTGCTGCGAATATGACTCGTTTTATGGCTTGTCCACCAACTTGTGGAGCAGCTGCGGCGATTGTTTGTTCTGAGAACTTTGCTCGTAAACATGGCATTACAGATGCAGTAGAAATTGTTGCCCAATCAATGACAACTGACACAGTGGAAAGCTATGAAACCCCAATTAATTTAGCAGGCGCAGATATGACTTGGCGTGCAGCACAACAAGTATATGAGCTAGCGGGGATTGGACCAGAAGATGTTCAAGTTGTTGAACTGCATGATTGCTTTACACCAAATGAAGTAATCACTTACGAAGGCTTGGGGCTTTGTAGCCGAGGAGAGGCTGAAAAATTAATTAACGATGGGGATAATACGTATGGTGGGAAATATGTGGTCAATCCATCTGGCGGATTAATGTCAAAGGGACATCCTCTTGGAGCAACTGGTTTGGCACAATGTACGGAATTAGTTTGGCAGTTGCGCGGTCAGGCAGGAGCTCGTCAAGTAGATGGCGCAAAAATCGCACTTCAACATAATTTGGGGCTTGGTGGAGCAGGCGTTGTGACAATGTATCGTAAGGGATGAATAAAGACTAACAATTAATATAGTTAATTTATCTTAGAAGAGGGGTGCTTCAAGCCATAAGACTTCCGAAAAGCCGTCATTGTGGTGAGGGGCATCTCTTAGCTGATTAAATAGCAAACATTAACCTTTTCATGGGAGGATGATTTGGATGGTGGAAGTGAAAGCGAAGTTACAAGAGGTATTTCAGTTGCAAAAACAGCATCAACACATCATAAAAAAGACAAGTGCAGAAGAACGTATTGAAAAGCTGCAAAAACTAAAGGCGGAAATTCTTGCACAAACACCAGCTATTCTAGAAGCGCTTCAACAAGATTTAGGTAAACCTGCTTTTGAAGTAGTTTCTTCAGAATTATTGAATGTAATTGGTGAAATTGATTATTATTCGGCAAATCTTAAACAATGGATGGAACCAGTTGAAGTGCCTTCTCGTAATGAAGGGGCTGTAGCAAAAATTATTACTGAACCAAAAGGACAATGCTTAATTTATTCTGCTTGGAATTATCCATTTATGCTATTATTTCTTCCGTTAATACCTGCTGTAGGTGCAGGGAATGTTTGCATATTAAAGCCATCAGAAATGGCACCTGCCACTAGTAATCTAAGTGCGAAGATTATTAATAAAGTATTTGAAGAATCTGAAGTTGCTGTTATTGAAGGTGGCGTGGACGTTGCTAGTGCTTTGTTAGAACTACCATTTAACCATATCTTTTTTACAGGTAGTACGCATGTTGGTAGAGAAATTATGCAAGCAGCTGGAAAGCATTTGGCATCTGTTACGTTGGAGCTGGGGGGGAAATGCCCGGTTATCGTCGATGAAAAAGTGAATCTGGAGGAAATTGTGCCAAGAATCGCTTCTGCTAAATATTCAAATGCGGGTCAAATTTGTCTAGCTCCCGATCATGTATATGTGAAGGAGGGACAACAGGAAGAATTCGTTCGTCTCGTAGGGGAATACATCCAGCGCGGCTATTTTGAAAATAGTGAGCTCAATACAACAGATTTATCAAAAATTATTAATGACCGGAATTTACAACGATTAGAAGGATTGCTTGAAGATGCGATTGCTAAAGGGGCAACAGTGCAGGTTGGTGGTAAAATTAAGGATGGAAGATTATATCCAACTGTACTGACAGATGTATCATTTGATGCTAAAATTATGCAAGAAGAAATATTTGGACCTATTTTACCTGTTTTAACGTACACAAATTTGGAAGATGTTATTGACCAAATAAATGCTAGACCAAAACCATTAGGGCTTTATGTTTTCAGTGAAGATCAACAAGTGGTAGATTTAGTGCTTTCTAATACATCTTCTGGTGGTGCCACTGTGAATGATGTGGTGCGCCATATGCTAGAACCGAATTTGCCTTTTGGTGGAGTTAATGAAAGTGGGATTGGAAGATATACCGGCATCTTTGGATTTAAAGAGTTTTCTCATGAACGTGGTGTTCTCTATCAAGCTCCAGTAGGAAATAACCCGCTAGAGACATTCGGTCACACTCCTTATAAGGGCAAGCTAGAAATGCTTATGCAAAGAATAAAATAAGCAAAAGCGTGTGTTTACACAAGGTTAAATAGTTCGAATTTATACGATAACTTTGACGCACATCATGAATGCCACTACATTCAAGGTGTGCGTTTTCATAAAGATACTGAGAAGAAAGAAGTGAGGCATTCGGATGTTTACTAGAAAAATAAAATGTGAAGAATAAAGGAGTTACATATATGGAATTATCGGAGAATAGGTTGTGGACAAAAGAATTTATTATTGTTTCTTGTATCAATTTTTTTGTAACATTAATCTTCTTTTTACTAATGGTTACAATTGCTGTTTATGCAGTTTCAGAATTTGATGCATCTCCAAGCGAAGCAGGACTTGTAACAGGGATTTTCATTATTGGCGTATTAATTGGAAGGTTATTTATTGGTAAATATATCGATTCTCTTGGTCACAAAAGGATGTTGTTTATTGGTTTAACTTTTTTTGTGTTGATGATTTTATTGTATTTTATCCAACTAGGACTTTCATTTTTATTAGTGAACCGATTCATCCACGGGATAGCGCTTGGTATGGCTAGTACAGCAACTGGAACGATCGTTGCGCAAATTATTCCGGTGAAAAGAAAAGGGGAAGGTATTGGATACTACAGTATGAGTAACGCATTAGCAATGGGGATAGGACCTTTTGTAGGGCTATATATGATGAATTATACAACTTTTCCTATTATATTTAGTGTTTGTCTGATTCTAGGGGTAATTTGTTTACTCATATCATTACTTTTACGAGTACCCAAGCTAGAAGTTGTACCTCCAATGAAAGAAACGAAAGGCTTTAAAATTTTCGATTATATTGAAAGGAAAGCATTACCAATCGCGAGTGTTGTGCTTGTAACGGGGTTTTGTTACTCCAGTGTTCTTTCATTTATTAGCTTTTATGCGATTGAAATTGGTTTGATGAAAGCCGCGAGTTTCTTTTTCGTTGTGTATGCAATAGCTATTTTAGTATCACGTCCCTTTACTGGCCGTTTAATGGACAAAAAAGGTGCGAATTTTATTATGTATCCAGCTTTTATTAGTTTTGGCGTAGGTATGTTGTTGTTAAGTGTAGCGAACAATGGGTTCACTTTATTATTAGCAGGTGTCCTCATTGGCCTTGGCTTCGGAAATATGCAGTCATGTACACAAGCAATCGCTGTAAAATTGACGCCTCCACATCGCTTTGGATTGGCGACATCGACTTTTTTTATTGCTTTGGATGCGGGACTTGGATTCGGACCTTATTTACTTGGCTTTATTGTTATACAATTTGGCTTTAGTAATATGTATATCATAATGGGCGTATTCGTATTAATGACCGCTATTCTTTACTACATTGTGTATGGAAAAAACGAGAAGAAAGTTAAACTTGCGGTGGAGATTTTGGAATAAGGGGAGGCAGTTTTTTTATAAATAGCATATAAAAGTTAGTTGCTCAAAAGCATAGTTGAATTCACATGCTTGATCCGCTAATAATGAAAAACCATTTAACATTCTAAAATAAATTTGAATACATTTCATTTATTGGATCAAATAAAATGGAATAAATAGAACCATTGTAACAGGTGATAAAAAAACTTCCAGAGAAATTTTTAAAAAAGTGCATAACAATTTTAGAAAAAGCCATATTAATATGGATTTCACTTAAGTAATCTAATTTGATGAGGAGGATGCGACATGAGTAGGCCTAATGAGTTAGACCCAAAATCTCGAAAGATCCGCCGTAACTGGACAAGGATGAAGCATGCAAAATCTCAAGTAAACGGTGAAACAGAAATTTCTCTGCATAACCGTCTCTTGAGAAGTGAAGCGAAAGCCCGACAGTTTTAGTCAGCTAGAAGCAATAAGTGTGGTCGAGCCCAGAATTTATTTCTGGGCTTTTTGTAATTCTTTTAAGTTTTCTACTAAATAAATGAGGGGCATAATGCATTAATTCGAACGAAAATAACTGAAAAAGAGCCAAAAACTACTCAAATTTAAGCCGTTTTATTACATTGAATACGTTTCAAAATAAAATAGATAGGACAAAAGATATGTTGGTATTTGAATGAAACAGGCTAAAAACTGCTCGATTTCCTTGAAAAGGATGCATATTTTATTCCTTTGCTCAAATCAATTGAAAGAATCTGAATGTGCTCATGCTCCTCTAAAAAATGCTTTGATTTATTTGCTGCTTCAATCAATTACCCTTTGTTTAACAAGTTTTAACACTTAAAAAAATAAATCGATTTTATTTTCGTTGTACATCGAAAACTTTAATCTGAACTAAAAATAGGACATATATACAACCTGTCGATTTTGATATACTACATATTTTTAAATAAGTGTCATTTCAGGACTTTAGTTTTTGTTTGTCACATATTTATATTTAAGTCGTATATCAATTTTGACGATAGAGCTTTTGGACGCTAGAAAAAATTTGTAATTCGAAATTCACAAGTAAAAAATGAAATAAGGCATTACGATTTGGACTCGCTTCGAATAAATGTAACTATATTAGGATGAATTAGAATTTTATTTTAATTACCAGAAATATTGTCGGTATTTATGGGGCGGACGGATAGAACAGCCATATTTTCTTATAAAAAATGTTATAATTATCTGAGATTTTAAAAGTACGAGAGAATTGATTTTAGTTATATGACGATAGACAACTATATAAGCAGGTGACGAAATGAGTATGCAGGAATTTAATCAAGCATTTAAAAATATACAGCAAGCCTTTGATGAAGCTCGATTTGCTGACTTATTAGAGCGTGTAGATCACGCAATTGAACTTGGTAAATTAAGCAATGAGCGCTATGCGGTTGCGAAATTATTTAATTTAAAAGTAGATAGTTATATGTACATTGATCTTCCAGCGCGTGCACATGAGACGTTGACGGAGTTTCATCTATTTATCGAGCAATATGAAACAGTGGAGGGGGCAATTTGGTTTCATTTATGTGCAGCCAATTTATGGGCGGGTGGTTCTTCAGCGGTAGATGGCATCGTCTCTCGCCATGTAGAAAAGGCGTTAGCATATGGTACGCAAACACCAGATCCTAATTTAAAGCGTCGTGTTTATGGAACGATGTCAACGTATTTGATGAATATAGGTGAATATGAACGCGCTTGTGATTATTTGGAATTAGCGTTTTTCTATGCACAGCTTGTAGTAGAGCAGGAACCTGAGAAAGAATCGCTTATTTATAGTACAGTAATTGATTTAATTTATTTAAATACGATGCTAAAACGCTATGATATTGCGAAAAATGTGAATGCATTTGTTTATGAAAAAATTGAGTTATTAAATGGTTATCAAAAAGGGATAATCATTCAAAATTATGGTTATTTATTAATGCAACAAGGACAGTACGACAAGGCAATCGAGGAGTTTCAAAAACTTGCGGCGTATACGGATGATTTTAAGGATACGTCATTAAAGGCAATTGCTTACCAATATATGTGTGAATGTATGGAAAACATCGATCATCCGGATTTAGTTCAAATGCTGAAAATGCAGGTGAAAGTTTTAAATGATTTATTGGATGAGCGTGAAACAGAGTATGCAATCGAAGCAGAGACGAAAATTCAACAAAATCATTTTTTAAGGAAAGCGTCTATTGATGTATTGACGGACGTTTATAACCGAACTTATTTCGATACGGAAGCACAAAAGCTGTTATCGCAGCTTGATGGCTCGACCTATGCGCTACTTGCTATGATAGATTTAGATTTTTTCAAGCAAATTAACGATCAATACGGTCATTTAGTTGGGGATGAGGCGCTGGCTACGGTTGGATCAGGCTTAAAAACATTTGCCCTTCAACAACAGGCGCTTGTCGCACGTTATGGTGGCGATGAATTTTTACTTATTTGTACGAATGCGGATCGAAAACGGCTTGAGCGTTTAGCACAAGCAATTCATAGTGGCTTAAGTGCTCTAACAGTGGAAGCGGACGAACAGCTGCTGAGCTTAAGCTTTAGTATCGGCGTGACGATTGTGAAGGAGCCGGCTCATTTAACCGATGTGCTTAAACAGGCTGATGAAGCGCTTTATTATATAAAGAACAGCGGACGCGGACATTATGCATTTTACGATCAATTGCCGGAGAAAACGTATTTAAAATAAATGCTTACAATATAAATTGAAAGACCTGTATTCAGTTATCATACTGAATACAGGTCTTCTTTAAATTATTGTTGCATATCCGTTATAAAAATGCGTTCGCTAATAATTTGATCATAATCATACAGTTCAAGATAAATAGACTGATTGACGAAGGTTGTGCCAGAGAAAGTCATTACGCCTGTGCCATCATCTTCAGTTGTTTTTGATTGCCACGTGTAAACAGTACCTTCTTCATTTACTAACGCAATTCTTGAATCCTCGTCTAGCGTAGAAGCACTAAAATAAACAGTAGTAGAAATAGGCGTTGTAAGGATGCGGTCAATAATGATACTTTGTCCGTCTGGTAATTCCACATATTGACCAAGCTCTTTTATAATTGTTTGCTGCTGAACGGCTAATTGAGAGGCAGTAACTTCAAAATTCCAAGGCTCAGCAATACTTTCACCATAAGGCGGATTACTCTTTGGTGTTGATATCCGATCGTAGGAAAGCTGGATTGCTATAATTTCATCCTCTATTGGATGAACGAGTTTTACTTCATTGTATACGAGATACATACCTTTGTTTTGTTTAATGGACTGTGAGCTACCTCCTATTACCTCAACAGTTTGCCCATTAATTTCAATAGTTGGCGTTAAGTGATGACGGTATGAAAAAGTAGAGCCCTTCGCAAGTTCTAGTGTAGAGCTAATTAAAACTTTATCATAATCAACAATAATTTCATTTAAAGTTAAATCCCCAAATTCGGTTGACATTGTTATCCCAATTGAATTTTTATACGGTGCCCAGTCCACTTCATTCGGGTGATTCCAACTTTCTAAAAGCCCGGCAATCAATGGCATATTGGCAATAGACTGGTGATTAAACGCAATTAAACTAATCGCTAAAATAGCTGCTGCGGTTACCGAACGTCCGATGTTACGGTGCTTTTTTGGCAGTTGCTTTAAGACGCGATTTCGAATTGTTTGAAGCTCACTTTTTGTTAATGGCATATCTTTGCATTCAGTTAAATCCACTTCAATCTCATTAAAATCTTTATAAATGCTCATCGTTACACCTCATCCTTTAAAAATAGTGTGCGTAATTTTTTCCGACTGCGTGATAATTTATTATGCACCCAAGATTCTTTTGCCTCATATTGTGAAGCGATTGTTTTTGTTTTAGCCCCTTCAAAATAGTATTGTTTGAAGATATGTTGTTCTTGCAAAGGGAGTTGATCGAGTAGGGCTGCCCAGTCTAGTGTTGGCGTCGCTTCTTCTGCAAGCTGTTCTGGTAATTCAACCGTGGAATGCTGGCGCTGCAATTTCCGGAGTGCATCAATGGCTTTAAATTTCGCAATGACCGCAATCCAGTTTTTAAATGTATTTTTGGTGTCGTCAAAATCATCAATATGATACCAAATTGATACAACGATATCCGCCATACACTCCTCAATTTCTTGTGGCCTGCCTGCAATATATTTACAAACAATCGACCTGAGTAATCCACCATACTGTTCGAGTAGCATCGTCACGCCGTATTCTCGTTGCTGTTGAATTGCTCGAATTATTTTTTCATCCATAGCGCACCTCGTGTTTTGTTCTAAACGTTTTTCGCGAAATATCCGTTCACTGTTCTATTCGTTCTATTTGTTAAAACCTATCATAACGTGTAATAAAAAGTTTAAGAAATAAATAAAGGAGAATTTAGAAAGGCTAAATTAATAAAATCACGTCTTAGAATATTGACTAAACTTTACGAAATTAGCTCCTAATTCAGACCTACGTACGATGGTACGAAGTGATATTACCTTGTATATTAAAAATTATACGCTTTCCTTAAAAGGCACAAGTTGAAATCCTGTATATCTACTAAGTGCATGATAGTGAAAAGTCAAATATAGCAATAACGTTATTTACTAATAATTATGGGCTAATTATTTTGTTTCATATTAATCAAAATAGCCAAATAGATACGGAGGTAATTTCAGATGAGTGAAAAAATGAATTTTACGATTATAAGCAGCGATTCTACTGATGGAGATGGCGGTTACGGAGTAGGTTCGATTGACCTAAATAATGTCACACCGGTTATTATTGATTGTGAAAATGAACATGTATTTATCGATGTAGAAGCTTTACATGGACGAAGTAAAATCGAAAAGAAAGTTCGTTTTGCTCCTGATTTAGCTCATGCAAGTGACGATTATTACCGCTATTGGATCGTTTGGGTAGCGACTCAAATTGGTCAAAAGGGACCCTATTATGCAGGGGGTACGGCAAGTGAGGTACGTGTATCAAAAGAAGAACGTCGCATTAAAGTCGGCTATAAATCCTTGCCGGAACAAGTAAATTATTTGGATAAGGCACTTAAAAGGAAATTTATATTGGATCATATCGATGTGAATTCGAAAAAATTGCTTCACCAGTTTTTATCTAATTTTAACAAAGAGTATTGGGAACATTCACCTGAAGAATTAAAACAACAATTAACGATTACGGAGGAGTTATAATGGCTTATATAATTACAGATTTATGTAGTGATGAGAAGGCAGCAATCTGTTTAGATGTCTGCCCAGTAGATTGCATCGATTTAACGGATACACAATATGTAATCAATCCAAGCTTATGCATTGACTGTGGTGCTTGCGAATTGGTTTGTCCAGTAGAGGCAATTTTCCATGAGGAAGATTTACCAGCTGAGCATGAGTCAGCTATCTTAATCGCAAGCAATCATTATCGAAGCTAAAAAAGCGAATGCAAATTCACTACATTGTTATGAAGATAGTTAGTGCCCCCTTCATCTGAACCTCATTTATTGCAGGTGACGGCTAGAGGGGGATTTTTTGTGGGTAATTGATTACTAAATCAGAATGCTATTCACAGAGGAAATTATTACGCTGAACTTGACGGATAAGTCTAAATACTCTTCAATTATTTACTAAAGTCAAGATTTAAATGCTTATAGGTATAAGGTGTTATATAGAAACTTCTTTTTTCTGTGGGTTTTAATGCCGGAAATACGCAATTAGAGCGATAGGCAACGCATGGGAGTATATGCTATATTTGTATAAAATACTTACAAATCATATGGGTGTGTGGGAGAGAAAAGGGGTACATATTTATGAATAAACTCTTCAATTTCAAAACGATTCGGGCTAAGATATTAAGTGCCTTTTTTGTAATTGTCATTTTTATTTTCGGTTTTAGTACTTATAGTTATTTTTCAAATCAGCGCGTTATTACTGCGGCAGAAAATATTGTAGAAAAGGAATTACAAATACTAATAGCAAGTGAAAAGTTAGCGTCGTCTATTAGTAATCGAACATCGGCTGCGAAAAGCTATGTATTAACAGGAAACGTAGCTTATAAAGAAGCATTTCAACAATATATTGAAATTGCAGAAGCAAATAGTGCTATATTAAGTGAGTTAGGGACAGATGAAAATTTAGAAAGTCTCGTTGCAATGGCTAGACAATGGCGAGAAGATATACAGACGAAAGTATTTGGTGAATATGATAAAGGCAACAAGGAAATTGCCAGTCAATATTTAAGGGGTACAGATGTTGTAGCGGGAGAAATAATAAAGGGTTATGAGGAAATGGCAGCTAAACAAGAACAAGCGATTAATCAACTAGGCAATGAAATGATTGCACAATCGAAAGTGACAATGTATTTAGGAGCAGCCATAGGTTCGATCATCACAATACTTGCAATTATTATAGCCTTTGTAACAGCACGTATCATTACAAATCCGATTAAAGAAGTTGTGCAAAAAATTACAGCGATGGCAGACGGGGACATGAGTCAGCCTCCACTAGTACAAAAAACAAGGGATGAAATTGGGTTGCTTGTGCAATCAGCGAATAGTATGAATATAAAGCTACATGGTGTGTTAAGCTCGATTCATGATGTTTCTGGAAATGTAGCAGCAAGTAGTGAAGAGCTCGCACAATCAGCTCTTGAGGTGAAAGTCGGTGCGGAACAAATTGCGATGACGATGACGGATTTAGCAGAAGGTTCTGAAACGCAGGCAAGTAGCGCTGGTGATTTAGCACAAATGATGGAAACCTTTAAAATGAATGTTCAGCAAGCAACGGATGAAGGTACAAAAATGGCGCATCATTCAGAAGAAGTTTTACATTTAACAGAAACAGGGCAAGGATTGATGGATGCATCGACGCAGCAAATGGTTACAATTGACCGAATTGTACAAAAAGCAGTGGTCAAGGTTGAAGGGTTAAATAGTCAATCGCAAGAAATTTCAAAATTGGTTGTTGTCATTGATGGCATTGCCAACCAAACGAATTTACTCGCACTAAATGCAGCAATTGAAGCAGCACGAGCGGGCGAACAAGGAAAAGGCTTTGCGGTTGTAGCGGATGAAGTACGTAAACTGGCCGAGCAAGTTTCTCTTTCTGTAACGGATATTTCTTCAATTGTAACACGCATTCAAAGCGAAACAATGAATGTCACAACGTCACTACAAACCGGTTATGATGAAGTGAAAAAAGGGACAGCGCAAATTACAGATACAGGCGAAACCTTTGATAATATTGCAAAAGCTGTGAATTATATGTCAACGAATATTCAAGGCATCACGGAAAATTTACAAGGTATTGCTACGACAACGGATCAAATTAATCGTTCAATCGATGGAATTGCAGCAATCACGCAGGAATCTGCGGCTGGTATTGAACAAACGACTGCAACTGTTGAAGAAACAGCGGGAACGATGGAAGAAATCGCGAACAGCACAGAGCAATTAGCGACAGTAGCAGAAAATTTAAATACGCAGGTACAGCAATTTAAGCTGTAAAAATAGAGGAGTCTTCATAGGTATGTGCATGTGCACACTATGGAGGCTTTTTCAATTTTGTAAGACAAGAGAATAAACGCTGTTCTACAATTTAAACAAGTTGGGTAAATAATTCCTAAGGTTTACAAAATGTGCCACGATAATGTAGTAAAGACACTAAATAACGATGAAATTTTGCTGGAATAGTATAAAATACTCTCGTTATAGATAGGAAAGTCACGAATTGGTTGTTAGTACTGATGAATATTGCTTAATTGTTTTATAATTTTTAATAGGCGATATTAAGGAGTTATGCTATATTTGAATACGGTCAATATGATGTTATAGGTATATGGAAAAGAGAGGAATACATAATTATGATGAAAAAATTTCACTTCAAATCAATTCGTGCAAGGCTATTAACTGCATTTGTATTTCTCACTGTTTATTTTGCTGGCTTTAGTATTTACAATTACATTGCAAATGAGCGCGTAATATCTTCAGGAGAAAATATTGTACAAAGAGAATTACAACTTTTAACAGCTAGTGAAAAATTGGCATCATCCGTTAGTGTTCGAACATCAGCTACGAAAAGCTATGTGCTGACAGGAAATAATGCCTACAAAGAGTCATTTCAACAAAGTATAGAAATTGCTGAAGCCAATATAGCAATTTTGAACGAGTTTGGTACAGATGAAAAACTGACAGGACTTGTTGAAAAGGCAAGAGAATGGCGAGAAAATGTACAAATGCAAGTATTTGATGAATATGATAAAGGCAATAAAGAGCTTGCCATTGAAAACTTGAAATCGTCGGATTTAATGGCAGGGGAAGTAATGCAGGGATACGAAGAAATCGCACTTGCTCAAGAAGAGTCGATTAATAAGTTGGGTAATGAAATGATTGCGCAATCGAAGCTGACGATGAAAATAGGGGTAATTGTTAGTGTGATTACAATAATACTTTCAATGGTAACAGCCTTTATTGTGGCGCGTATTATTGCGGATCCGATTAAGTTGGTTGTACAAAAATTGGCGGCTATGGCAGAGGGCGATTTGAATCAACCCCCATTAATACAAAAATCGCAGGATGAAGTTGGAATACTTATGAAGTCGGCAAACACTGTGAATGCTAAGCTACATAGCGTATTGAGCTCGATTCATGAAGTTTCTGGTAATGTTGCGGCAAGTAGTGAGGAGCTCGCACAATCCGCTCTTGGCGTGAAGGATGGTTCGGGACAAATCGCCATGACAATGACGGACTTAGCAGAAGGCTCGGAATCTCAAGCAAGTAGTGCAAGTGATTTAGCACATATGATGGAAACTTTCAAAGAGAATATTCAACAAGCAACGGATGAAGGAACAACAATGGTTAAGCATTCACGAGAAGTGTTACAATTAACGGAAACGGGTCAAGGGCTAATGAATGCATCCACACAGCAAATGATTACAATTGATCGAATTGTACAAGAAGCTGTGTCTAAAGTTGAAGGATTAAATAGTCAATCCCAAGAAATTTCAAAATTAGTCGTTGTCATTGATGGTATTGCCAACCAAACGAACTTACTCGCACTAAATGCAGCAATTGAAGCGGCAAGAGCGGGTGAACAAGGAAAAGGTTTCGCAGTTGTAGCAGATGAAGTACGAAAGCTAGCCGAGCAAGTTTCTCTATCGGTTACAGATATTTCATCCATCGTAACACGTATTCAAAGCGAAACAACGAATGTCACAACGTCACTGCAAACAGGTTATGACGAAGTGAAAAAGGGAACAGCACAAATCACGGATACAGGAGAAACGTTTGATAATATCGCGGATTCTGTGACTCGTATGTCGATGAATATTCAAGGTGTCACTGAAAATCTGCAAGGTATTGCCACGACAACGGAGCATATTACTCGCTCAATTGACGAAATTGCTGCCATCACGCAGGAATCTGCAGCCGGTGTCGAACAAACGACTGCAACGATTGAAGAAACAGTCGGAACAATGGAAGAAATCGCTACTAGTTCGGAGCAATTAGCTATAGCAGCTGAAGATTTAAATAGTCAAATACAGCAATTTAAGCTGTAGAAATAGGGAAGTCTTCATAGGCGTGCATTTGCACGCCTATGAAGACTTTTTTCTCTTTTAGATAGGTATGGAGCATGTCTTATGGTTAAAATAATCTAAGTCTATTATTATGACATACTAACCGATTGTTCATAATAATAGAAGAACGGTACTGTGTGCACAGTAATATTGGTTGAAACTCCGCATCTGTTTTGGTTATTGTTAGTTTGTTGTCACGTAGTAATTTCACAAATGGTGTAACACTTTTTAGTTCGTGGACATATTATACAGAATGACTAAAAGTAGAGCTTCGAAGTGGTCATAATATAAGACTTTAACTATTAGTTTTTATGATTGAGCGACATGTGAATAATACATTTGCTTGATGTTTAGATCTGAATTTTTTTGATGGAATCGTATTTATTAATACAAATTCAACGGATGGAACTAAAGTAATAATAATTCATTGGACTAAACAATAAATAGTGTGAAGGGTTGAGTAATGTGGTAGTAAACTGGCATGAAGAATTTATATTTAACTTGGCAAGTCTTGTCCGTCCAAAGGTATATGTGGAGTTAGGAATACAGCATTGTAAGCTTTTTAATCAAATAATCCCAGTGGCTGAACGCTTGATAGGAGTAGATATTACCCCTAGTGCAGGCAATTATATGACAAAATCAGAGAATGTCCAATTTTTTAATGGTACCACACAGGAATTTGCTAAAGAATTAAAGATTCACCCTCTACAAATTGATATGTTATTCATCGATGCAGATCATTCTAAAGAGGCAGTATTGCAAGATTTTAAGGAGTTTTTCCCATTCGTTTCCTCACATGGCATAATTTTATTGCATGATACGCATCCTGAAAATGAGAGTATGATGCACCCATCTTTGTGTGAGACTGCCTACCAAGCAGTTGAAGAATTATCAAAGGAAACAGAATTATATGAAATGATGACGATCCCAATTTCGCCAGGATTAACGATTTGTAGAAAACGCCAGGCACAATTATCGTGGCATGAAAAGTAAATAATTATAGAGTAGGTGTCCATACTGCTTTAGTATCATCAAATGTGGATCAAAGGAATTAATAGGTTTAGCACCATCAGCAAGTGAAGGTGCTAAAAGCAATCACTCTATTTTTCCTCAAACACGCTAAATGGCTGTTTTTACTCCAAATCCTATTAACATTACGCCAGTAGACTTTTGGAAGATTGTTTGGAACTTAGGTTTATTCAGCCACTTCTTCAGATGATCTATTAGATAAACCAACACCATAAACCATCCTACTGCAATTAAAGTGAGGATAATGCCTAACACAATCAATTGTTGGTTTGTATTTTCATTTAGATTAATGAATTGGGGCATAAATGTGATGTAAACTAAAATTGTCTTAGGGTTAAGAATGTTACTTATGGCTCCTTGGAAGTATGATTCTGTATTATGATGATGCGCACGGACGTCGGTGGAAGGCTGGCTTTCTTCATGAACTGCTTCCAATGAAAGAGTACTCTTCGCGAAAAATGCCCTTACACCCAAGTACAGCAAATAGGCAGCTCCCATATACTTGATCGTATTAAAAAGAAATAGGGACTGGGCGATAATAACTGATAAACCAAAGATGGCAATAATAGTCCAAAAAGTAAGTCCTGTCGCCATGCCAAGTATCGTGAAACGTCCAGCTTTTGCTCCGTGGCTAAGCGTATTTTTCATAATAAGTACCGTATCTGTACCAGGCAACATAGACATCATAAGGGCCATTAACATATATGCTAGTAGGTTATCCATCAGTTTGCTCCTTCATTTTCAAAAATTTTCATATACTGTTTTGGTGTTAACCCAACCTGTCTTTTAAAGAATTTAGTCAAGTGACTTTGATCACTAAAGCCAGTTAAAAAAGTTACTTCAATAGGTTTTATACCTTGTTCCAATAGCTTTTTTGCATGATTTATTCGAATGGTTTCCAAGTAGCTATTAGGCGAGATGCCCATTTTCTTTGTAAAGGTTCTTAGTAGGTGGTATTTGCTCCAACCTGTTAAGTTACTTAAATCATTTAGCGTAATTGTCTTTGTATAGTTCGCTTCTATATAAGTACATACAGCTTTGATTTCATGAGTACTTTCAGAAGCCGGTGGGAGAGTTGCTAGGTCAGAGTAGTTCTGAATAAGCTCTACTAATAAGTACAAAAAGAGTTCTTCCTTCTTCAGCTCACTCTCATCCTGCGAAATTTTCAAATGTAACTCTCTTAAAATATCTACAAGCTCGCTATGATATAAAACATTTTGGTTGAAATTTGGTAGGCATTCGTTTCCACTGATTTCTAAAACCAGCTTTTTCATGATCTCAGGTGTTACATTGATGCAACGATAATCGAGTGTTTTGCCATCTATTTGCTCACAACTGTGTGTATCATAAGGGTTAAATAACAGTAAATCTCCAGGATTAATAATGTATTCTTCCCCTTTACAAACTAATGATCGTTGACCTTCTTCAATAAATCCAATCACATAATATTCATGGAAATGGGAAGGAAACTTTTGCATGATTCCTTTAAATCGATAAGCTTCGATATTTAAATCAGAATCAAGATAAACCGTTCGAATTTCATTTAACATTTGGATCCCCCCTCGTAAAGCCAACTTTAGAATATCATTTATGATAAAGCATTTCTTGTACGATATTGCGCATTAATTATTTGGAAATGGAAAGTTATATACTAATTATAATGGAGATAAAATGATTAAGTTAGTAAAAAAAAAGGGCGGATTCTACATATTACGTAGAACCAGCCCTGTTTTCATTTTATTAATACCTTACTTGATACTTTTCTAAATCAGCGCTCGCACGATTCACCATTGCAGCGATTTGTGCTCGTAGTACATAATCATCAGGAGCGAATTTACCTTTTTCTTTTCCGGTAATAATCCCACGACTGCTTAGTTTTACAATATCTGCATACGCCCAATGCCCTATTGGTACATCATAAAAAGGGGATTTTATCGTATTATTGGTTGGATAATCCACCACTCTCGATAAAATAGCAGCTAATTGCGCCCTTGTAATCCGAGCATTTGGTTCAAAAATCTGTGTATCTGTTCCATTGACAATATTATATTTATTTGCGAGTTCAATAGACTGCTTTGCCCAATGGTTGGTAGGAACATCGGCAAAATAATTCGGAACCGATTCATTTTTTGCGTCTAAACCGAGTGCCTTAATTAGGATCGTCACGGCTTCAGCTCTTGTTAAATGCCCATTTGGGTCAAAATTATATTCGTTTTTACCACTAATCCAGCCTTTATTGAAAAGGGAGAGGATATCTTTTTCAGCCCAATGGTTTTCTGAATCGATAAAATGATGTGTCCCATTTGCCCAAGCTGAATAGAACTTCCAAATGCCGCTATTTGCTTGATTTAAATCCCAGCTACCAGAGCCTCTTAAATTGTATTTTTCTACTAATCTTAATTTATATTTTAACGATAAATTATTATCATACCAAATTGTGTAATTCCCAGGTGCTAGTTTTTTTCCATTGATCATAGTAGGGGAATCACTATTTTTCACTGTGAATTTGGCATAGGCTGATTTTGAGTTCGGATCAAAATAAAATTTCCCATTGTGGTTATTCACAATGCCTGGTATTGCTTTATTCGCCACACCATCTCCACCAATTTTCTCGGCATCATTCCAAATTCGACCGTAAAAAGGGAGACCCATCACGATTTTTTTAGAATCCACACCTTGGTTTAATAAAGATTGAATTGACCTTTCAACAAATGATAAGCTCGCAACAGGACCTACAGGACCACCTTGATAACTTTCATCATAGGACATAACCATTAAATAATCACTGTATTCACTTAATTTTGCATAATCATAAGAACCGTGCCAGCCTGTTGTCCAATTATTTGGATTGGCAGCAACCGCAATCGATATGATTTTATCTTTCGGCAATTTTGCATGTAATAAGCGAATGAAATCTGTAAAGGCATCTTTATCGGTATAGTTTAAATTTTCAATGTCGATATCAATACCATCTAAATTATTTTTAATGATTGAATTTGCAATTTGTGTCGTTAAATTTTCTCTATTTGCCATGGCGATTTGCGCTAAATTGCGATCCCAGTGGTTAGAAATGAAAGGAACGACTTTTAACCCTCTTTTATGAACTTGCTCAATGAAGCTATGGTCAATGGAAGATTTCAAACTACCATCTGCGTTTAACTCATAAAATCCGGGTGTAACGGTATTGATTGCACCGAGTGTCTTATCGATATTTTTTAAAGAGGTGTTTGAATTTGTGCCATATAAATAAGACATATGGACGTCATCTACTGAGGCAACTGTACTATTTGGAGCGGCGAATAATGTTGCGAACATAATGGGTATAAGGAAATATCTATTTATGTTTTTTTTCATCTATAGTCTTCTTTCTTTATAAGAGTTTTAATCTATCTTATTATCTATTATTCTCATGGATCATTTCAATAATGAAAATATGGATTCGTTGAGTTATTTTGTAAGTATTTGAATATGAAAACACTTTTAAACTATCTCCAATTTTACTTTATTAGAAGTAGGGATATGTTTTTTGGGGAGACAAATAGAAGAAGCTACATCTATATCGGAATTGGCTACGTAAATATCAAATGAGCGATTTGAAAAAAACGTTAATTTCTTTGGTTACGAATGTTATATTGTGGGACAAACAATATTTCTGCTGTTTGTTAATAACTCCTAACTTAGAAATGACGTCTTTCTCTTTAAATAGAAATATATCTTGCTATTATATGTGATAATGATTATCATTATCGCATATAAACTAAATTGGAAGTAGGCATTTATCATGAAATATTATTCATTTTTATCAGTTTTAATCGCAGGTGGTATTTTAATGGCAGGTTGTGGTAACGCAGAGAAAGTAAATAAAGACTCAGCGCCAGTAACAGAGCAAGCAAAATTAGAGGAAGTGGATTTAACTGCTGAACTAACAGCGTATAAAGATTTCGCATTAGATCAAATGGATCAGTTCCTTATAGAAACAGAGAACTTTGTTAAACTTTTCAAAGCAGGCGACATTGAAGGAGCAAAAGCAGCATACGCACCAGCACGTATGTATTTCGAACGTTCTGAGCCAATTGCTGAAAGCTTCGGTGATCTTGACCCACGTATTGACGGACGTTTAGCGGATATTCAAGAAGAAGGCAAAGGCAAAGGCGAAGAAGAGTGGACAGGCTACCACAAACTTGAGTATGCACTATGGGAAGAAAACACAACTGCTGGTTACGAAGCGATTGCTGACCAATTATTAGCAGATGCGAAAGAATTACATGCGCTTGTTCAAACGGTAGAAGTTACACCAGATTTGATGATTACAGGTGCAGTCGACTTATTAAATGAAGTATCAACTTCTAAAATCACGGGTGAGGAAGAAATTTACTCACATACTGACCTTTACGATTTCAAAGCAAATATTGAAGGAGCAGAAAAAATCTTTGAAATCCTTCGCTCAAAATTAGATGCAAAAGATAAAGAGTTAGTCACTACATTGGATGAAAAATTTAAAGCAGTGGATGATTTACTTGCACTACATGAAACAGCTAACGGTGGCTACATTTCCTATGAAGAGTTAACAGGTGAAAATACAAAGGCACTTTCAGCAGCAGTCAACCAACTTGGTGAGCCATTAAGTCAAATGGGAATTATTTTGGAGTGATAAAAAATGACAACGTCAAATGATGAAAAATGGATCAATAAAAAAATCTCTCGCCGTGACATGTTGAAATTTACAGGCATCGGTGCAGTCGGTGTGGCCATCGGTGCTTCTGGTTTCGGTGGCGTTATTAAGGCAATGGGTTATGATGTGTTCGAGTCTGTTGCTGATAGTAAAACTGCATTCAATAAAGTAGATTTTTATGGCAGGCATCAATCTGGTATTATCACACCTGTCCAAACGCATATTTATTTTGCTTCATTAAATGTCTTAGTGTCATCAAAGAAGGATCTACAAGAAGTTTTCAAAAAATGGACTCCACTTATTGTTCGTTTAATGAACGGCGAATTAATGGTAGATTTAACGCCAAATACGAGAGTGCCAACTGGGGATACAGGAGAGGCGGAGGGATTGAATGCTTCGAATCTATCAATTACAGTCGGCGTTGGACCCTCACTCTTCGATAAATTAGGAATAACAAACTTGAAACCAGCTGAGCTTGCCGACTTACCGCACTTCCCTAAAGATCAGCTTCAAGAGGAGTTTACTGGTGGCGATATTTGCATTCAAGCTTGTGCAGATGATCCGCAAGTGGCGTTCCATGCTGTACGTAATTTAGTACGTGCTGCTTCAGGTAAAGTAGAAATTAAGTGGTCGCAAGCGGGTTTTAACTCGTTCCCAGCAGCGGGAGGTACACCACGTAATTTATTTGCTTTTAAGGACGGCACAGTGAATCCAGCAATTACTGATGAAAAAGATTTAAAAGAAGTTGTATGGGTAGATAAAGGCTGGCTAAAGGGTGGCTCTTATTTAGTCGCTCGCAAAATTCAAATGCACTTGGAAACATGGGATCGTACATCTCTAAAAGACCAAGAAGCAACTTTTGGTCGTTATCGTGATAGTGGTGCGGCATTTGGTAAAACGAAGGAATTTGATGATTTTGATGTCGATGCAAAAGACGAAAAAGGGGCGTATATTATGCCGGATACGTCACATGTACACCTAGCGCGGAAATCGAATGCTCGTATGCTACGTCGTTCGTATTCTTATGCATCTGGCGTGATGACAAATACCGGAGCACATGATGCAGGGCTGTTATTTGTATCATTCCAAAAAAATCCAGATCAATTTACGACCGTGCAAAACAGTTTAGGCCGTATGGATAAAATGAATGAATATATTACTCATCGAGGCAGTGCGGTGTTTGCTTGCTTCCCTGGAGTACAAAAGGGGAGTTATTTAGGTGAAGCACTTTTTAACGCGCTTTAGTTTTATTGTATGTTTACTATTAGCACTAGTAGCTGTGCCAGTACAAGCAGCGCAATCCTACAGTCACTTGTACATATCTATTAGCGATGCACTCATGAATACGAAACAAGACAATGCAGTGGAGGCTGAGTTAGCACTGGAGAAGTTTGCGGCTGATTGGGCTTTAGTAACATCAAAGGAAACCAAAACGAAAGAAAAAGTTGATGAAGTTTTAGAACAAGCCATGGATGCAAAATCTAAGGAAGCGCGTTTAACAGCGTTATCGGCATTATCTAATGCACTGCGAACTTTAGAAAAGCTTGAAAATCCAATCGATGAAGCGGCACAACGCGCAGAATTTAAAACGAAATTTAAGCCTGTCATGATAGAATTTGAACAAGCATTAGCAAGTGGTAACGTGGAAGTCATTGACGCTGCCTATAAAGATTTTAATATTAAGTGGAATAAACTTGAACGTCCTGTCCGCGAGCAAAGTATACCAATGTACGGACAAATTGAAACACAAATGGCTTTCCTACGCATTACGATTTCAGCGGAAAAGCCGGATTTAGTGTTGATGCGAGAACAATATAATAAAGTAAAGCAAACAATTGAGGAGTTCGTTGCTGGTGAAGAAACAGCGGAAGTCGTTGAGGGTGATTATTCTTTAGCGACTTTAATTACTTATATTGATGAGGCTAATGCTTTAATTGATGCAGGTGATTACAAAGCTGCCTCTGATAAAATACGTGAATTTATCACGATTTGGCCAAGGGTCGAGCTTGAAATATCGACGCGTAATAATATTCTCTATACGAAAATTGAAAGTGATATGCCGATACTTGTGAGTGGCTTATTGAAGTCGGATGTTGACGCAAAAGGTATGCGAGATAAGTTAAATAACTTCCGCACAGAAATTGAGCTGATTCAAGGGGATAGTGATTATACGTTTTGGGACTCAGCGCTTATTTTACTGCGTGAAGGCTTAGAGGCTTTACTCATTATTTTGGCGTTAGTGTCATTTTTAGAGATGGCGGGTCAAAAACAAATGCGCAAGTGGATTTATGTCGGTGCGGTTGCTGGTATTTTCCTATCTGCGGTAGCGGCAGTGTTAATGTCGACAATTTTCAATTCTGCCACAATTGATACGAACCGTGAAGTCATGGAAGGTTACGTTGGTCTACTTGCCGCGGCGATGATGATTGGCGTCGGCGTTTGGCTCCATAGTAAATCGAGTGTAGCAAGCTGGAATCGTTATATTTCAAAACGAATGGGCACAGCGATTTCTAGTGGCTCGGTATTAGCAATGGCATCTGTCAGCTTCTTATCCGTTTTCCGTGAAGGGGCAGAAACGCTAGTGTTCTACGCAGGAATTGCGCCAAAAATGGAAACATCCCAATTTGTATTGGGGATTGTTATCGCATTTGTGATTTTGTCTGTATTTGCAGTTATGCTATTTAAAGCAAGCGGTAAAATTCCGATACATAAATTCTTTGCTGTCGCAACAGTATTAATTTATGTGTTGGCATTCAAAATTATTGGCGTCAGCTTGCATACATTGCAACTGACTAGTAAAATTCCTACTAATATTGTGGATGGTTTGCCAGTTGTCAGCCTAATAGGATTCTATCCGACAATGGAAACGATGATTGGACAGGCGATTTTATTAATTTTAGTTGTCATAACGATTTTATATAAGAAGAAACAAGAGAAATAGTAGGGGGGCTGTGGCATTATGCTGCAGCCTTTTTGTGGCACAATAATTAATAGGTTCTTTCCAAATGCTGGATCGTTTTTTTAGGGACCTTTCAATCGCCTTTCAAAATTATAAATGGCATTAAAGATAAATCAACGAATAAAAAGGTTTTAATATATTGGTATATTTAGTTATAATATATTAAAACTGGGAGAGGTGCGCATATGGAAACAGAATGGTTGAGAACTTTCATCGTGGCAGCAAAAACAGAAAACTTTCGTGAAACGGCAGAAAAATGTTTTATGATGCAATCAACCGTGACGAAACATATTCAGCATCTTGAAAAAGAATTACAAGTACCGCTTTTTGATCGCAATAATAAGCACGTAAAATTAAATCATGTCGGTGCGCATTTTTTACAACATGCGGAACAAATTGTGGCAACTTTTGATGAAGCATTAAACAGCACTGCAGCGTTTGTTAATGGATTTACTTCGCAATTAACAATCGGCGTTGCGCCACAAATTGCGAATTCCACATTGCCAGCAATTATCGAGAAATTCCAACAACAAAAACCATCGATTCAACTGTCAATCGAACTCTTAAAATCCAATGAAATTGGGGAGGCAGTTTATGCTGGGCAAGTAGACATCGGATTATCGAAATTAACATCGACGCGCGACTTACAAACAGATATTCTTGCACAAGAACCACTTCAACTAATCGTCCCAATGTCTAAAAAGAATACCGATGCCATGACATTATTGCAGCAAGAGACGATTTTAACGCATGAGTTTGCGCCGTATTGGCAGGATGTGCAACAAGTTCTTCAGCAACTTCCAAGCTATAAAAGCATGCATCTCAATCAAACGGAATTGATTAAAAACTTTGTGAAACAAGGCTTAGGCATCGCATTTTTGCCGAAGAGTGTGATTGGTGAAGCCGATCAGCAGCAGATGCTCCATAGTTACTCAGTAAAGGAATTTCAGCATATAGTATCCATGACCTATTTTTTAACGAAATTTAGGACAGCGGATATTGAGGCATTTTTAGCGGTTTGTCGGACTATTTATAAAAAATGAAGCATTTATGATTATACATAATAAATGTAATTTCATGAGAGGTGAAACAAATGACATACGTCTTGGAGTCAAACGATTTATGTGATTATCTTTTAGAAACAGAGGAAGTAAATTTTACACACTCAATGATTCAACATAAAATAACAGAGCTCTTTCAAACAGATTTAAACGAAAATCAAAAGATTGATATTGCTTTTAAATTTGTCCGCGATCAAATTCCACATTCATGGGATATACAAAGTGGCGTTGTGACAAGAACCGCGTCAGAAGTGTTAGAGAATCAAACAGGGATTTGTTATGCTAAGTCCAATTTATTAGCCGCTTTACTTAGAGGGATAGGAATTCCATGTGGCTTTTGTTATCAAAGATTAATGATTTTTGATACACCTGAAAAAGGCTATTCTTTGCATGCTTTTAACGCTGTTTATATTGAGTCTTTACGTAAATGGATTCGCATCGATGCGAGAGGAAATAAAGCAGGTGTTCAAGCAGAGTTTTCTTTAGAGGAAGAAAAATTGGCATTCCATGTAAATGCGGAAATGAATGAACAAGATTATCCAACTATTTTTAAGAATCCTAATGAAAAGACAATGGAAACGTTGAGAAGAAATCGAAATGCTGTTGAAATGTATAAATATTCATTACCGGATGCGTTGTAAGTTTCTAAAAACTAATTGTGAGGGGAAAAGAGGGTGGGCGCTTGAAAAAGTTAATGAGCCTCTTAATCATGGCGGTCTTAATCATGACGGCTTGTAATTCAGAATTAGCTATTACTGAACTAAACTCTGTACCAAAACGTGTAAATGAAATAATTGAAGTTCTTGGATCGAATGATTATGTACAAATGATTAACGATAGTAATAAAGACATTTCGTATATCATTATTAATACGGGGGGCACAGTTACGGTTAGTGTTGAAAGTAAGGATGATACTATTTTAATCAACATTGATGAAGTAGAAAATGAAAATAAAGACAAGCAGAAGCATATATATAAATTAACAAAAGATCGAGATTATGAAATGATAGGATTGTATAAAAATGGCGAGGAAATTCCATTTGATACAGTCACAGGTTTTTAAACAATTGATACCGTTTATGAAATATTTGATACAAGAACGAAAAAATAGAGTTGGCCTCAATAGGTGCAACTCTATTTTAGTTGAAGAGATATTAATTTTTCGTCGCAACAAAACGTAAACGGCAGTAATCAGCTATCCATTCGTCATTTTGATAGTAGGCAGGCTTTAATAATTCTTCGCATTTCGCATACACTTGCTCTTTTTCAAAATCAGTTAAATGTTGCAGGATGTTGTGACTAAACATCTTTAGCCAATTTCGTAGGCCATCTTCGCCTTGAAGTGGTGTTGGACGCTCATATAAGGTAATCATTTCTACCGTAAAGCCAGCTGTTTCTAAAATCGTTTCATATTCTGCAACTGTTGGAAAATACCACGGGAAATAATCTTCATTGTACGCATAATTTAATGTAGCCATACTCTGCTTTATGGCGCCTACAATGGAAGCAATATTACCGTGACCGCCCATTTCTGCGACAAAGCGGCCACTTGGTTTTAATGCATTGTAAATATTTTGGATGACCTTATTTTGTTGTTTCATCCAGTGAAGGGCTGCATTTGAAAAAACGGCATCAAATTGATTCGTAAATTGCATAGCTGCAGCATCTATTGTGCTAAATTCAATCGTTGGATATTTTTGCTGTGCCGCCCGAATCATATCCTGTGAGGCATCAGTTCCTTGCACAATGGCTCCATGAGAAGCGATTTCCTGTGCTAAATCTCCTGTACCACAGCCAACATCTAAAATCCATTCATTTTCCTGAGGGGTAAGGGCTTTCACTAAACTTTCCCCAAACTTTGATACGAAATCATGCTTTTGATCATATAAACTCGCATTCCATTTTGTTTTCATCTTATCGTCATCTCCTTTTTTAAAGCATAACAAAGAGCATTTATCCGCGAAAATTCCGAAAAACGAGTGTTTTGATTCCGAATTGGAATATGGTTGGGGGGAGGTGGATAGAAATCAAAAACTAACGGATTGGGACAAATAAATGATTACAAAAATCAGTGTAGAAGCATTTTTCTACACTGGTTTTTCTTAGCAACCTATTAAATAGATGAATGAAGCTCTTTCTCATGAATAGCGCGGTTCTTTTCTTTGAACGCTTCGTTATGTGAAGAAACCATGGCACTGCGAGATGCTGTTGGTTCTAAGTATGTTTTAACCGAATTGACAGCATTCGCTGCATCTTGGAAAGTCCCTAACAGAAGATTAATTTTACCTTCAAAAGATAAAATGTCACCCGCCGCAAATATCCCTGGTTGTGCAGTTTCTCCAGTCGCTTTTCCTTCAAAATAATAATTATCTTTTTTAGGAATCGTAATAGATGGTTCAAATTCTAATGAAGCCTCGCTATTATAGCCGTGACTGACAATAACCTCGTCGATAGGGCGTGTATAGCTATCTTTTGTTATAGCATTTTCACAAGTTACGAATTGTATCGCTGTTTGATCTGCATTTGCAATCAGCTTCGTAATAGATGTATGACATTTGATTGTTACACCAGCATCCACAGCTTCTTTTATAGTTGCTTCATGAGCAGAAAGGTTTTCGTTGCGATAGACAACCGTTACACTTTTTGCAATTGCGGATAGCTCTACTGCCCAGTCAAGTGCCGCATTCCCACCACCAGAAATGATAATGTCTTTGCCTGAAAAACGCTTGAAGGACTGTACTGTATAATGCAAATTCGTCATTTCGTACTTCTCTGCACCTTCTAATGTCAGTTTTTGAGGGTTAATAATACCACCGCCAACTGCTAAAATAATTGTTTTAGAATAATGAATATCACCTTGTGCAGTATGTAAAACAAATAGCTCATTTTCACGTTCGATAAAATCTACTTTTGTTCCCATTAAAATGGTTGGATCAAAGGTTTTTGCTTGAGTGATTAATTGCTTTACAAATTGCTCGCCCGATATTGGAGGATGACCACCAATATCCCAAATTAATTTTTCTGGATAAAGTAATACCTTCCCACCAAGTGAATCTTGACTCTCAATCAGCATCGTTTTCAAGCCACGTAAACCACTATAGAAGGCACTGTATAGTCCAGCAGGCCCACCGCCAATAATTGTTACATCGTAAACATTTTGCATTTTTTATCCACACCCTTAAAAAATAATAAAAAAATATTGACAAATAATTAATTGATAACTAGACTAACGTTAGTGATAATGATTATCAGTATCGTTTTGTGGAGTTATCATATCATTTATACATATAAAAAGAAAGTGAGGATATATATTGCGTTTACAAATAGAATCGATTCGTGTTGGTTACGACGATAAAACCATTGTGCACGATTTATCGCTCCAAATTCCAGACGGGAAAATCACAACAATTATTGGCTCGAATGGCTGTGGGAAATCCACATTATTAAAAGCGATTACGAGAATTTTAAAGCATGAGCACGGACAAGTTATCTTGGATGGTCAAAATATTTCAGAGTTGAAAACAAAGGAATTAGCAAAAAAACTTGCGATTTTGCCGCAAACTCCAGAAAGTGCACATGGTTTAACGGTTGAAGAACTCGTATCCTATGGCCGATTTCCTTATCAAAAGGGCTTTGGCAATTTATCGCAAAAGGATAAGGATGTCATCAACTGGGCTTTACATGTAACAAAAACCGATGAGTATCGGGCGCAAACAGTCGATGCATTATCGGGTGGTCAGCGTCAGCGCGTATGGATTGCGATGGCACTAGCTCAGGAAACTGACATTATCTTTTTAGATGAGCCAACGACCTATTTGGATATGGCGCATCAATTAGAAGTGTTAGAATTACTTCGCGAGCTCAATGAAAAGGAAGGGCGCACAATTGTTATGGTGCTCCATGATTTAAATCAGGCAGCTCGTTTTTCAGATTACATTGTGGCGCTTTCCAAAGGGCATCTTGTGAAATTTGGTACCGCTGAAGAAGTGATTGTGCCAGAAGTGTTACAGGAAGTGTTTCATATTGATGCAGTAATAGGTAAGGATCCACGAACAAATAAGCCAATGTGTATTACATATAACTTATTACAAACAACTTAAAGGGGATATTTAAAATGAAAAAATGGCTTCTACCAATGTTTATGATGGTCGTATTAGTACTTGCAGCATGTGGAAATAGCGAAAAAAGTGAAGAAAAAACAGGAAAAGAGCCTTCAGCTGAAACGATTACGTACCAATCTGAAACAGGCCCAATTGAAGTACCTGCAAATCCACAACGTGTTGTTGTCTTGTCTTCATATGTGGGGGATTTAATGAAGCTTGGTGTGAATATGGTTGGGGTGGATTCTTGGTCTGCCAATAACTCGAATTTTGCAGAGGGAATTAAAAATGCTGAAATCGTAGCGAATACAGATATCGAAAAAATTCTAGAGTTGAATCCGGATTTAATCATTGGTTTAAATAATATTGAAAATGCAGATAAACTAGCGGAAATTGCGCCAACTGTATTATTTACGTATGGTAAAAATGATTACTTACAACAACATATAGAAATCGGTAAAGTAGTGAACAAAGAAGCTGAAGCAACAGCATGGGTAAAAGATTTCAAAGTACGTGCAGCTGATTTAGGCACAAAGATTAAAGCAAAAATCGGTGAGGATGCGACAGTTACTGTTGTGGAAAACTACGAAAAACAATTTTATTTATTCGGAGATAACTGGGGCCGAGGAACAGAAATTTTATATCAAGAAATGGGCTTAAAAATGCCTGAAAAAGTTACAGAAGTTGCATTAGAGCCAGGTTACTTTGCCATTTCACAAGAAGTGTTAGGAGAGTATACAGGTGACTACGTTATTTTAAGCTTATCAAAAGAACAAGATTCTGCTTTCTTAAATGCTGATTGGTATAACGAAATCGAAGCGGTAAAAAATGGTCAATTATTCGAAGTAGATTCAAAAGAATTTTATTTCAATGATGCAATGACATTAGATTATCAACTAGATTTCTTTGAAGAAAAGTTTTTAAAATAAGCGAGTAAAAGGAAGCAAAAGCAATGGCAAAATTTAGACGTTTCCCATTTTGGCTTCAAGTATTATTAGTATTCGTCTTATTAGTTGGTACTGCTAGTGTTTCGCTCTGCTTTGGCGCAGCAAACACGTCAATGAAAGATGTCTACGAAGCAATATTTGGACAAAGTGGTGGAAAGCATTATTCAATATTACGTGAAATTCGATTTCCACGTGTTATCGCGGCAATTTTTGTTGGTAGTGCATTAGCGGTAGCGGGGGCTATTATGCAAGGGGTAACGAGAAATCCGTTAGCCGATCCAGGACTTCTTGGGCTTACGGCAGGTGCGAATGCGGCACTTGCCCTCACGCTAGCTTTTGTGCCAAATACTTCATATATTCTGCTCATTTTTGCATGCTTCATTGGTGCGGGTATAGGGATGATGATTGTATTTGGCATTGGTGCATCGACAAAGAGCGGTTTTTCCCCATTAAAGTTAGTTTTAGCGGGGGCAGCCGTTTCTGCTCTGTTACAAGCAATTGCTGATGGTACGGGTATTTTATTTAATATTTCTAAAGATGTTTCAATGTGGACGAGTGGCGGCTTAATTGGAACAACATGGTTTGCACTTATTGTTGTACCAATTATTATAGTTGGTTTAATAGTGGCCTTTATTTTTAGCCGCCAGTTAACAATTTTAAGTTTAAATGAAGAAGTAGCAGTAGGACTAGGTCAAAATACGACGGTTATTAAAATGATTATGATGGTAGTAGTAGTTGTATTGGCAGGCGCTGCTGTGGCACTTGTTGGGAACCTAGCATTTGTCGGCTTAATGGTGCCACATATTGTGCGTGTTTTTGTTGGAACGGATTATCGTTTTGTATTGCCAATGAGTGCCCTTGTTGGTGGTTGGTTTATGCTGATGGCTGATTTTGTTGGTCGTATGATACATGCACCGTTCGAAACGCCGGTTGTAGCCATTATTTCGATTATTGGCCTTCCATTCTTCTTACTGTTAGTACGTAAGGGAGGTCGTCAATTTGCTTAATGCGCAACGGAAAAAACAACGGAAATGGCTCGCTTTTTGGATAGTAATAACGTTGGCTGTTTTCGTATTAGGAATTTCACTAGGTGCAGCATCTGTCTCAATTGACCGCATCCTTCCAATCTTGCTCGGAGATGGTAGTTTTAAAGAAGACTTCGTGCTGTTTTCGATACGTTTACCTCGATTATTTGTATTAGCGGCGGCTGGGATGGCATTAGCGCTGGCTGGTGCTGTATTGCAAGGCGTAACACGTAATGACTTAGCCGATCCAGGTATTATTGGAATTAATGCGGGTGCTGGTGTCGGAATTACTTTGTTTTACTTATTTGTAAAAGGAGATTTACCGCATTTTGCATATGTTTTACCTGTCATCGGCTTTATTAGTGCGATGTTAACGGCATTATGCATTTACTTCTTTTCGTATAAGAAAAATCAAGGCGTACAGCCTGTGCAGCTTATTTTGATTGGTGTGGGGGTCGCTTCTGCATTATCGGGTTTGATGATGATCCTAATATCTTCTGCCGAGCGGAGTGATGTGCAGTTTATCGCACAGTGGCTTGCGGGGAGTGTATGGGGCACGGATTGGCCGTTCGTATGGGCATTGTTGCCATGGCTAGTTATTGGAATACCATTTATTTTCTATAAGGCGAATGTTTTGAATGTGTTAGCTATGTCCGAACAAACGGCGATTGGTTTGGGGATGAATATTCACCGTGAACGCCTCCAATTATTAGTAGTAGCTGTGGCACTTGCTGCGGCGGCGGTATCTGTAACCGGTGGAATAGCCTTTATCGGTTTAATGGCACCACATATTGCAAAGCAGTTAGTAGGCCCGCGCTATCAATTCTTTTTACCGTTAACACTATGTATCGGTGCGAGTCTATTAATGTTTGCTGATACGATTGGTAGAGTTATCATTTCAACGGCAACTGTACCAGCTGGAATCGTCGTAGCATGTATTGGCGCACCTTACTTTTTATATTTACTACGCAAAAACGGCTGAATGGATTTTTCGTTCAGCCGTTTTTTTGTTGTGGAGCGGTTAAAAATCAAAATAGACGGATAGAATTCGAAAAGTGAGGAATTGCGGCAAGCTATGTACAACATCCTTGATCCATTAAAAAATGCCTACACAGGGTAGGATGCTACCCTCATGTAGGCATTTTTTTGAGATTCATTAATCCAAAACCTGAGCAGTAAGTGTGTCAAAACCATATCGATTTACAAATCTGGAGAATGGTTCACGCTTTTTACCATGCTCCGTAAAGACAGCTAGAATTTTGTCAATAAGGGTATATAGTTCTTCAGGCTGCAATTGCGCTTTTACAAGTGTGCCAACGCGTGCATCAGCTCCCTTAGCGTACCCACCGATATATAAATCATAGCCATTTCTAACTTTTAACACACCAATATCATTTACAAGAGGTTCTCCACATCCGATAGGGCAACCTGTGTAGGCTGGACGAAGTGTGAAGGGAACGGGCTTACCTGCTATGCGACGATTGATCTCTTTAGCAACGGGCATACCTTCTTGTTCTTCACCTTTACAGAAATTACAGTGGCGTAAACTTTTCACATAATTTCCAACAGGGTAAACAGACAGTCCAACTTCATTAAACTTTTTCGTAATGGCATCCACTTCACTTTCAGCTACTTGAATATATAGCTGTTGAAATGTTGTCAATTCTAATTCTTCGTCCCCTAAATATTCAGCTAGTAATACAAGTTGCTTAGCATTCAATTTTGAACCAAAGCCGATACCTCCATTTACAGCTAACTTTACATTTTTTTCAGTTTCAGTCATATGAATCGTTACCTTTCTTTTGAAAAAGCACTGCTAGCGTGATTTTCATAAAATATTGAACTTCATTCCTTAGAAGTTGCTTAAAATTAATCGTTATTTGTATCAACAACTGTATAACCAAGTGACGTAATTGCTAGAATCATTTGTTCAATCGATGCGTGGTTATTGTCATACTTCACTTTTACAATGCCTTCACCTACATAGACTTCAACTGCCATTGTTTCATCAATATTGTGAAGACTATTGATAATTTTCTTTCCACAGCTACTACATGACATTCCTTGTATATTAAATTGTACATTTTGCATTTAAAAAACTCCTTTTATTATGATTTTATACATATAGGGGGTATGAGAAAGATTGAAAAATTCATACACGATATACGGGAGGCATGTGCAAGTCAAAGTTTTCAAGCCCACCAAAAAATGTGTAAATGGAATATTTTATCCTAGGATCCCCTACCTCAACAATGTTACCATACCTTAGTAGGGTATGTAAATGGTGAGGAGATATTTTTTTTGTGAATGGTTATATATACAGTGTTTGTTCCTATTATATGTCCATATTAATTATTAAAATACAATATACCCCTTAAATTTAAGTGTTGACAAAAAATAAAAAACCTATTAAGATTCTTATATGAACATATAATCATATACTGTTTATGTAAGAAGTAAAATTAATAATTAGTTGGAGGGATCGTTATGTCAGAGCATCACCATGATCATAATCACGCACATAGTGCTAATAAGAAAGTATTATTCATTTCCTTTTTAATCATTACGAGTTATATGTTTGTAGAAGCGGTAGGGGGGTATATGACGAACAGTTTAGCACTGCTTTCGGATGCAGGTCATATGCTAAGCGATGCCGTTTCTCTTGGAATTGCCTTACTCGCTTTTACGCTTGGAGAAAGAGCAGCAAATCATAGCAAAACGTATGGCTATAAACGATTTGAAGTATTAGCAGCGTTTTTTAACGGTGTGACACTAATTCTTATCGCGTTGTTCATTTTTGTTGAAGCAATTGACCGTTTTGCAAATCCACCAGAAGTTGCGACGACTGGTATGCTTGTCATTAGTAGTATTGGGTTAGCAGTAAATATTTTAGTAGCATGGATTATGATGCGAGGCGGAGATACAGAAGACAATTTAAATATGCGTGGGGCATATCTTCACGTTATTAGTGATATGCTTGGCTCAATAGGTGCAATTATTGCTGCCTTACTTATTATGTTCTTTGGATGGGGCTGGGCCGATCCTTTAGCGAGTGTCATTGTAGCAGCACTTGTTTTACGTAGTGGTTTTTATGTATCAAAAGCTTCATTACACGTATTAATGGAAGGTACACCTCAAAATGTGAAGGTTAACGATGTTATAAAAACTATGGAACAGACGAATGGTGTTAAGGGACTGCATGACTTGCATATTTGGTCGATTACAAGCGGATTAAATGCATTTTCTTGTCATATAGTAGTGGATAATAAAATGACAATTGCTGAGAGCGAAAAACTTCTCCGTAAAGTTGAACATGATTTACTACATCAAAATATTCACCATGTTACGATTCAACTTGAAACTGCGAATCATCAACATGATCATTCGATTTTATGTACCGCAAAAGCTGAGGCACCGGATGCACATGCCCATCATCATCATTAAAAAAGTATAGCGATCGTACGTAAAATGGCAGAAGACCTCAGACGATTTTGTCCGCTATTATAGTGTATAATAAGGAAGAGTAGTCAATGAGGGGGCTTTTATTTTGGAAAAAGATATTGAACAATTGAATGAGCAAGTAGTAGAATCGGTTGCATGTCGTAAAAGTCATCATCCAGAGTCAGTAAAGAAAAATTTAACAGTACGTTTGAATCGTATAGAAGGTCAAATTCGTGGCATCAAAGGGATGGTTGAGAAAGATGTGTATTGTGATGATATTATTACACAAATTTCGGCAACACAATCCGCATTAAATAGTGTTGCGAAAATTTTACTAGAAGGTCATTTAAAAGGCTGTGTAGTAGATCGCTTGTCAGAAGGTGACGGAGAAGTATTAGATGAATTACTCGTTACCGTTCAAAAGTTAATGAAAAAGTAAAGTTTAATTAAGAAATTGAATAAGAAGAAACATTCAAAACAGGAGAGGAAACAATGACGTTTTTCTCCTGTTTTTTCTATGTCAACGTAAATGAGATTTAAGCATTTAGTTAAAGTAGTTAACTTTGGCTATCTATGATAAAGTTTCATTAATGATTGTTACATGAACATGTACTCATATTGTTTTTTATAGGAGGAGACGTATAGAATGAAAGAAGAAGTACAAAATAATCTACATGAATTAGATGAAGAAACATTATTTGGCGTATCGCAAACATTTAAAGCATTAAGTGATCCAACACGGATTCGCATATTAAATTTACTATGCTGCGAAGAACATTCAGTAAATGACATTTCAGAAGCATTGAATTTAGGGCAGTCCACCGTATCACACCAGCTGCGCCTTTTAAAAAATTTACGTTTAGTTAAATTTCGCCGTGAAGGAACAACTTTATATTATTCAAGTGATGATACACATGTAATGAACTTATTGCATCAAGCCATTGATCATGCAAAACATGAATAACGGTTCTGTAAAAACTAGAACACCAAACGCTTGAATATTAAATGGAAAAAAAATTAAAAAATGCAATTTACCACTTTACATACCTTGGTGGGGTATGGTATGATTTGTTTGAGGTTAGGAGGCGAGTAATTGGAAACAACATTAAAAGATGTTACTTGTCATGCTGAAGAAGCTTCATGTCGAAAAAGTCATCACCCTGAAAAGGTAAAAAAAGATTTATCCAATCGATTAAACCGCATTGAGGGGCAAGTCCGAGGCATTAAAGGAATGATTGAAAAGGATGAATATTGTGATGATGTTATTACACAACTATCCGCCACTCAATCTGCATTAAATAGTGTCGCGAAAATTTTGCTTGAAGGTCATTTAAAAGGATGCGTCGTGGATCGATTGTCAGAAGGTGACGAACTCGTGTTAGATGAATTGGTTGTAACCATTCAGAAATTAATGAAAAAATAAATGAATACTCTTATAAGCATAACGGTAACTTAATAAATCAAGACGATTATGCTATATAAATGGATTCATAAAACAAATAAAGGGAGAGAAAATCAAATGCAAAATGTAACATTAACTGTAGAAGGAATGTCTTGTGGACATTGTGTTAATTCAATAGAAGGTAGTGTTGGCGCACTAGCAGGTATTAATGAAGTAAAAGTAATTTTAGACGAAGGTTTAGTGGAAGTTTCTTTTGACGAAACACAAGTGTCACTTGATCAAATTAAAGAAACTATTGATGATCAAGGCTATGAAATAAAGTAATATAGGGTGCTCTTGTAGCACTCTAATATTTTCAATAAGATATACCCCTACAAGGTATAGGAAGGTGGACGAAATGAGCTCAGAACAAAAAGAAGTGAGTTTGCAAATTACTGGAATGACATGTGCGGCATGTGCAACGCGTATCGAAAAGGGCTTAAATAAAATGGAGGGTGTTGAGACGGCAAATGTCAACTTAGCACTGGAAAAATCTTTAATTAAATACGACCCATCAAAATTAAGTGAAACTGATTTTGAGAAAAAAATTGAAGCACTTGGCTACGGTGTCGTAAAACAAAAAGCGGAGTTCGATATTACGGGGATGACATGTGCGGCATGTTCAACACGTATTGAGAAAGGTTTAAATAAAATGGAGGGGATTGCGTTAGCGAACGTGAATTTAGCGCTCGAAAAAGCAACAATTGAATATAACCCTTCAGAAGTAACGATTGCGGACATCATCGCAAAAGTTGAAAAATTAGGTTACGGTGCCCATCAAAAACAAGATCAAAAACAATCTGTTGACCATCGTGAGCAAGCGATTCAAAAACAACAAAAGAAATTTATTATCTCTGCAATTCTTTCATTACCATTACTTTGGACGATGGTGGGACATTTCTCATTTACATCATTTATATATATGCCAGATTTTTTAATGAATCCTTGGGTACAAATGATATTAGCAACACCTGTTCAGTTTATTATTGGGAAACAGTTTTATGTGAGTGCCTATAAAGCGCTACGAAATGGTAGTGCCAACATGGACGTTTTAGTTGTAATGGGGACATCAGCTGCCTATTTTTACAGTGTTTATCAAGCGATAAAAACAATAGGTGCACATCATGAAGCGCATCTATATTTTGAAACAAGTGCGGTATTAATTACTCTTATTTTATTAGGTAAATTATTCGAATTAAAAGCAAAAGGTCGTTCGTCTGAAGCAATTAAAAAATTAATGGGTCTTCAAGCGAAAACGGCGATTGTCATTCGTGATGGCGTCGAAAAAGAAATTCCGTTAGAAGAAGTCGTTATTGGTGATACAATTTTAGTAAAACCAGGTGAAAAAATTCCGGTAGATGGTGAAGTTTTAGAAGGTACAACAGCTGTTGATGAATCCATGTTAACAGGTGAAAGTTTACCAGTCGATAAAGTGTCAGGTGACGTCTTATACGGTTCAACAATTAATAAAAATGGCTTTATCAAAATGACGGCAACGAAAGTAGGTAGGGATACAGCTTTAGCTCAAATTATTAAAGTTGTAGAAGATGCACAAGGTTCTAAAGCGCCTATTCAACGATTAGCAGACCAAATTTCAGGTGTTTTCGTACCAATTGTTGTCGGAATCGCGGTTGTTACGTTCTTAGTTTGGATTTTATGGGTAACACCAGGTGACTTTACAAAAGCACTTGAAGTGTTTATTGCGGTGTTAGTCATTGCATGTCCATGTGCACTTGGCCTTGCTACACCAACATCAATTATGGCGGGTTCTGGTCGAGCAGCTGAATTTGGAATTTTATTCAAAGGCGGCGAGCATTTAGAACAAACACAAAGTATTGATACAGTCGTTGTTGATAAAACAGGTACTGTAACACACGGTAAACCTGTTTTAACAGATGTTATTGTAGTTAATGGAGATGAGGAAAAATTCTTATCACTTATAGGTGCAGCTGAGAAACAATCCGAGCACCCATTAGCGGAGGCAATTGTGGCAGGTATTGTGGATCGTGGTATCGAACTTGGCGACGTTCAATTTTTTGAGGCAATACCTGGATATGGTATACAGGCAACGGTTTCAGGGCAAGGCGTAGTCGTTGGTACACGGAAATTAATGGCACAATATGGTATCGATATTAATGCAGTAATACCGAAGATGGAAGAATTAGAACGCAACGGAAAAACAGCGATGCTTGCTTCAATTAATGGTCAGTATGCAGGTTTAGTAGCAGTTGCAGATACAGTGAAAGAAACATCGAAAGAAGCGATCCGTCGTCTACAAGACATGGGCATCCATGTGATTATGATGACAGGTGATAACGAACGCACAGCGCAATATATTGGGGAACAAGTGGCTGTAAATGCGGTGATTGCAGAAGTATTACCAGAGGGCAAAGCAGAAGAAGTGAAAAAACTGCAAGCTCAAGGGAAAAAAGTTGCGATGGTTGGTGACGGAATCAATGACGCACCTGCATTAGTGACAGCCAACATCGGGATGGCGATTGGGACAGGAACAGATATAGCGATGGAAGCTGCGGACATTACACTAATCCGTGGTGACCTTAACAGTATTGCGGATGCTATTTTAATGAGCCGCAAAACAATGCGCAATATTAAACAAAATCTATTTTGGGCATTTGCCTATAATGTAATGGGTATTCCGATTGCAGCATTAGGATTATTAGCACCATGGGTAGCAGGTGCTGCAATGGCATTCAGTTCTGTATCGGTCGTATTAAATGCGCTTCGTTTACAGCGAGTGAAACTAAAATAATTATATGGGAAATTACTGCTGTGCCGAAATGATTTCATTTGGTGCAGCATTTTTTTTGTGGATAAAGGGGGAATTGAATCAGAAATGTATAAGAATTACATGAAACAGAAACTTTGATCACAGTGATCTAATGTAGAAGGCGTAATATCATACTCACTAGCGATGTCTGCACGTGATATACCATTTTCATAATGCTTCACTAATAGAAAGGTTCTTTACTTATTGAATGATGGGACAAAAGCTTGTTTCTATAATAAATTTGCTAAAAATTTCCCTGAAGAATTATCTTTTGTACCATAATCTTAAAAGTAAAAGAAGCTAACGTAAAAGACTCATAAAGTAATCTTTTAGCATTAGCTTCGGGGTTTTATAGCATTTACTTAATGTGTAATTCTACCATAGAGGGGTTTTTGCTGTTTTTAGAAATCTTAATACCTGAGCTGCCCATTTTTTGAGTGATCTCAAAAATTACCGAACCCTTTATATTTGACACGTCTATTCTATAGACCTTCTCTGATTCAGGCTCTAGTGTATCTATATGTGTAGATTGGTCATCTGCATAAACAGGTAATAATTCTTTTGTTGGGGAATTTTTACTGTATGCATTTATGGTAATTTGACGACTAAGTTTTTGGTTATTATTTTTAACTTTCACATATAGGCTATCGCTATCTTCCTCCGTAGGAATTGTACAGCGTGAGACAGTTGTGTTTGACATGTAGCCACCTCCAATTCTTTTAGTTTTTAATCTTTTTTGAGAGATTTAATAGCATCAAGTATAGCTTTGCGATTACTATTTTCTCCTTGTAACAATTCATTCAACATAATAGTGAATTTTGAAACTAGTTCTTCTTTATTGTCTGTATTCTTACTCATTAAGCTTTCCATCATAATAAGAGTAGATAGTGTCATAGCCATATATCCTGCACTATTATCGGTTACGTTGATGACTGTATTGTTTCCGTTAGTAAAGGTATTGTGGCCAGCGTCAGCGGTAGCATCAGCATCAGCAGTAGAGTCAGCGTCAGCAGTAGCATCAGAATCAGCAGTAGAGTCAGCGTCAGCAGTAGCATCAGAATCAGCAGTAGAGTCAGCGTCGGCAGT
>NZ_LMBZ01000012.1 GCF_001439635.1 Solibacillus cecembensis
AGTGATAATAAACGAATTGATTTCGAACCTATTACGATTGAATTAAATTAACTATTTATCCTTATTGCACTAACGGGATGCTTTAGCAGAATAAGGCTGCCTTTGGGGTAGCTTTTTGTTATTGAACTAACGGAGCAGTTTAGTTGAATAATCGTAAATAGCAAATAAGGTGGAAATATAAATGAAAATAACAAAATTAATGGAAGAACATTATAAAGGTTTATTGTTAACACCAGGTATTTATCATTCTTTGGATTTAGGAATCCACATTGAGTTAGGTGAGGATATATATCAGATTAATGATGATGGAAAACTCAATATGAAGAGATTTCACACCGTATATAGACAAGTAGCTGAAATTTTTCCTTTGTTGTTTAAAAAGAAGGATGACGTAATTGTTGTTGTTAATTCATATCCGAGTGAAACAAATAAAATCGTATATCCAAACTTTTTTCAACGTTATGTAAAAGTACAACAAAGAAAGTATTCATTACGCTTGCACGAGTTTATTTGGCAATTTGATGAAGATGATGTTATTGTTCAGCAAATGGAATTGTTCTGTAAAGTTTCAGATTTAAAATTAGAATACCTTCTGAAAACATTAATACATGTGGACTTTGGCTCTTTGAATCCTCGATTAAGAAAAAAGTATTGTATATATGCACCTGATATCTTCTTCGTAAATGTAAGGACGAAGTGTATTTTTCACATTTATGATGACAGAGGATGCGAAATTATGAATACTGATGTGAAATTACATAAAGAACTGGTTGAATACTTTAAGAAGTGGGAAATTCAAGTGAAAGCTTAATATGGTAACAATGTTTGTGAATAATTGTACTTAAACTAACGGGGGCTTTAGTTGAATACTCGATATCCGAAATGATCAATCATTATTACAAAAAGCCCTATACAGAAATGAAAAATAGCCCCTATTTTGATCGATATTTGTTCAAAATAGGGGCTATGATTTTCTATAAAAATCATCATCTATATCTGTGTTTTAATCAATCTTTATTCCAAGTCAACATTAATCGTCAAAATGATGACCACAATTTATTTATGCTATATTAAACACATGGATGTACGAAAGGGTGTTTTACATGGCTAAAAGTTTAGTATTAGCAGAAAAACCTTCAGTCGCACGCGATATAGCAAATGTGCTGAAGTGTACTAAAAAAGGAAATGGTTTTTTAGAGGGCGACAAGTATATCGTTACATGGGCCTTAGGTCATTTAGTAACATTAGCTGACCCTGAAAGCTACGATGAAAAATATAAGCAGTGGAAGTTAGAGGACTTACCGATGCTACCAGAGCGTTTAAAACTAACAACGATTAAGCAAACTAGCAAGCAATACAACGCAGTAAAGGCACAGCTAACACGTGGTGATGTGAATGAAATAATTATTGCAACAGATGCAGGTCGTGAAGGTGAGCTAGTAGCACGGTGGATTATCGAGCGTGCTAAAGTAAATAAACCAATTAAGCGGTTATGGATTTCATCAGTTACTGACAAAGCGATTAAAGAAGGCTTCCAAAACTTAAAGCCTGGTAAAGCATACGAAAACTTATATCATGCAGCGGTTGCGCGCAGTGAGGCAGACTGGTTTTTAGGCTTGAATTCTAGTCGTGCGCTTACCACAAAATATAATGCACAATTGAACACGGGCAGAGTTCAAACACCCGTTGTTGCAATGATAGCAGCACGTGAAGATGAAATTAAAAATTTCAAAGCTCAAACGTATTACGGTATTGAGGCACAAACGAAGGAATTAAAATTAACGTGGCAAGATACAAAAGGAAACTCACGTAGTTTTAATAAAGAAAGAGTGGGTGAAATCGTTCATTCTTTAGAACAACAAGATGCAAAGATAGTAGATATTGAACGTAAGCCAAAGAAATCGTATTCACCAGGATTATATGATTTAACAGAATTACAACGTGATGCGAATAAAATGTTCGGTTATTCAGCAAAAGAAACGTTAAATATCATGCAAAAACTTTATGAATCTCATAAAGTGCTAACATACCCTCGTACAGATTCGAGATATTTATCTTCAGATATCGTTAGCACCCTTCCAGAGCGTTTAAGAGCTTGTGGTGTAGGTGAATATCGTTCTTTAGCGAACAAGGTGTTAACGAAGCCGATAAAAGCCTCTAAAACATTTGTTGATGATAGTAAAGTAAGTGATCACCATGCAATTATTCCAACAGAGGAATATGTAAACTTCACAAACTTTAATGATAAAGAGCGAAAAATTTATGATTTAGTTGTAAAACGCTTCTTAGCAGTAATGTTCCCAGGTTATGAATATGAGCAATTAACGGTGCAAGCTCAAATTGGAAAAGAAAAATTTATCGCACGTGGTAAAACGGTTATTTCTGCTGGTTGGAAGGAAGTATACTCTAACCGATTCGATGATGAAGAATCAAATGAAGAAGTGAAAGAGCAATTACTTCCTCGCCTTGAAAAAGGACAAGTGTTAAAAATAAATCTTATTGTTCAAACCTCAGGTCAAACTAAAGCGCCTGCACGTTTTACAGAGGCTACTTTGTTATCAGCAATGGAAAACCCTACGAAGTATATGGACACTCAAAATAAACAGCTTGCAGATACGTTAAAATCGACTGGTGGACTTGGCACAGTTGCAACTCGTGCAGATATCATCGAGAAGTTATTTAACTCATTCCTTATTGAAAAACGAGGAAAAGATATTCACATCACATCTAAGGGGCGCCAGCTATTAGATTTAGTGCCAAATGAATTGAAATCACCTGTAACAACAGCTGAGTGGGAGCAAAAACTTGAATTAATTGCTAAGGGTAATTTGAAGAAAGAATCCTTCATTAATGAAATGAAGCAGCATACAAGAGACATTGTTGCAGATATTAAAAATAGCAATAAAAAATTCAAGCATGATAATATTTCTACAAAAACATGTCCTGATTGTGGGAAGCCAATGCTAGAAGTGAACGGAAAAAAAGGTAAGATGCTTGTTTGCCAAGATCGAGAATGCGGTCACCGTAAAAATGTTTCTCGCGTGACGAACGCTCGTTGTCCTCAATGTAAGAAAAAATTAGAATTACATGGCCAAGGAGATGGGCAAATTTTCGTATGTAAATGCGGTCATCGTGAAAAACTAACTGCATTTGAAACTCGCCGTAAAAAGGAAGGTGGAGGCAAAGTGGATAAGAGAAGTGTTCAAAAGTTTATGAAAGAACAGCAAAAAGAAGCAGAACCAATTAATAATGCGTTTGCGGATTTACTAAAGAGATTTGAATTAGAAAATTAGATATAGGGTAAAAAAATAGCGCACACCTAAAGGGATTGTGCGTTATTTTTATAATTGCATAAAAATTTAATGGTCTTTATTCGAATTCATCTTCGGTAAAATCTCATATTTAATAATATCATTTTGTACTTTACTAAGTATTATTGAATCAACTTCATCAAGATTTCTAACAATATTTTTAGAAAAATCTTTAAACGTATAAGCTTGATTTAAAGATTGTAAATAATTATGGGTGTATAACAGTGTTTTTTTTATGCTTTTATTAATAATAAAATTATACGGTTTGTATCTTTCAGATAGTTGGTACATATCTTCAAACCCTTTTACTTTTGTAGTATATTCCTCATTAGTTGGAACTAGTTCTAGGTCAAATTGTTCGTTAAGTCCCATTACTATCTTATAGAAATCAATGTTTTTATTATTTTCTTCAGAAATTTTTCTTTGAAAGTAAAAAATTTTATCGGCGTCATCTATAAATGGATGAATACCTTTTAGTAACTGACTATCTTTGCTGTGTTTCAACTTAGAATTGCAAATACTACAACTAGGCACTAAATTATATAGTGAAATCGCTAACATAGGGTGGGCATTTTGTGTGAAAAAATGATCTAAATCTGGTCTTATCTGAAACTTCTTATCCCCCTGATGATAATACTGTGTAAAAGTATACTGACTATTACAGTATGGGCAAACTGAAAGGTCTAGACATTGTGAAAGCAGAAGTGGATTCCAACACTTATTTTTAGTTTCTACAAATTTTTCGTAATTAAAGATTAACTTTAAGACTTTGTTTATATAAACTTTATTAGAGTTATTAATAGTAGTATAGTTATTAAATTTTTTATAAAATTGTGCTTCAATTTCTAGAATCTCATTTGGTGTATTTAATAATAAAGATTTAAAATTTTCATCTAAGTAATCTATAAGGAATATAAATGATTCTTTTCCGAACTTAACTATAAAATCAACTACTTCAGGAATTGTTGAAATATAATCATTTCTCTTATGATATGTTATAAATGAATAGTATATAAGGATTTTATAATCACTAGGTCCTTTATCAATAAAGTAATTTAAATGTTTATGCTTGGCAGAAGACGAAATATTAATTTTTCTCATTACGTTTATACTTTCTCTGTTTTTATTTTTTTATAGATTTCATTTAATAAATCTTCATCAAATTCCAAATCAATTTCTTCAAGCTTTTTTGAAATCAGTGATTTATATCGATTTTCATTTATTTTTTTATTTAAAACTTCTAATAATTCAACCTTTACAAGAGGCTCCCCAATAATTTCAATAGCACTTTTATAATAGTCTATTTTCTCAATATTAAACTTATCTATAATTTCTTTGTATAAATTGTTAATCTTTTCTTTTGCAAATCTCCCTATCAAACCACCTTGAATAAAGAATTTAGTAGCTAATAGCTCATTAATATTAGCAGCGAAAGTATTTTCAATATTATATTCCATATCCTTTAATGGATTTAAAAATAAAATGTTTTCTTTTGGTAAATCAGAAACCAAAAATGGAGAGTGGGTGGTTAGAATAATGTATACATTTCTAAATTCTAATAATTCTTCTAAGGCTTTTATAACTATATACAGAAACTGTTTTTGCCACTGCGGATGTAAGTAAAGATCACCTTCATCGATAAATAAAATCAGATTATTCCTTTTCTCCACATTAAAATTGATTCTATTGATATTACTTAATAAATTTAAAATAGCAAATTCTCCACTACTCATATTTCTCCATTCAAATTTATAAATGCACTCCGCAAAGTTAGTACCATATTTTTTAAAGAAGTCGCTTATATATGCAGAGCTGATTTTGATAGATAATGATTTATTTTCCATATTTTTTGTGGGGGTAGAGTGGTTCATAAAATTTAAGAAGTATTTAATAGACATCCTTTGAGTATGGTATATTTTATTTATTTTATTACTAATTATCTCATCTATTCCTGACATCATATCTTTTAAAATTTGTTTAGAGTAGTTAGAATTATTGGTTTTCAATAAATATTTAGGATCGTATTTTACTTCTAAGTCAAAGAGATAATCTTCTAATAAAAATCCTGAAAAATCTATATTGTTTTTAATTGTAATTAATAAAATTTCCTTAACGAAACTAAAGAAACTATTAAGATCTTTTTCCCAGATAAGATTTAAAGGGTCATCTCCATTTATAAATTCTAAATAAGAAATAATTTTCTTTTTATTAATGCTTTTAAAATTAGAAAAGAACCTTTTTTTATAATTTTCTAATTCTTCTAAATCTTCATTGTCAATATCACCATCAAAATATAACTGAAGCGCTTCCATATAAAAACTTTCTTCATTATTGATCATAAGTTCTTCTATATATTTATCATTATGGAAATGATTAAAGATAAAATTTACATCTTTTATTGTTTTAAATATATCCTCAATAAATGCATCATTATTAATAGAGAAACTTTCATTAAATATGTTTTCATGAATAATAGAATTTATGTTAAATTCCTTTATTAAATCTTTGAAAAAATCTATAAAAACCTTTTCAAAATAATATATTCCTATCTCGTCCATAAAAGTTGAAACTATATAGTTTTGACTTTCTATTGAATCTAATAATGCTCTAATTTCTTTTAAAGCGGTTCTAGAATATGAATTGAAAATTTCATTTAATTGAATATTGAGGATTTTTATTTTTATTTTTGAAGTAATATCTAAAAGTATTCTCAAATCTTTTTCGTTACATAGAAATATTTTTTTTTCAAATAAATCTACTATCCAGTCAATATCGAAATCTACAAAACTTTCATCATCTGAGATTATTTTATCTAGTTCATAGTAAAAATCTATATAGTTGGAGTCATAAATATATACTAAATAACTCGAATTATATAATTTGAAATGAGTATTATTAAGAAACTTCAAATTAAGGGAATAAGACACTTCTTTTGGATGATTCAAATCTTCAATCCCTATTTTACTTAGTAAATTAGGATGTTGTGATATTACATATAACTGATTAAAAACTGTTTCTTCTTTAAAAACTTTATAATTATTTTTATTATTTTGGAATTTATAATTTAAACTTAGATCCATAGTATTTTGAATACTTTGATTTTCAATGTTATTGCCGTCTATCCCAATATGATAAATTGCTTTAGAAAAATTATTTTCTATATCAGTTGGTTTCATTTTCTCGAAATCAGTAGGTAATTCTAACTCAATATTAAAAGTTTTCACTTTAAATACCTTCTCGATTTTGATTATCAAAATATATTTTAATATATCTTTTTGGGACACCTTTTCATTTAACATTTCATTTATATTATAAATTAAGCTTGTTTTTCCACTACCATTTGCGCCCACTAAAGCAAAAATATTTTCAATTTGGGGACTGAAAAATTCCTCTGTAATAAATTCCTTCTCTTTTTTCAAAAGGTTATTATTAATAATCGAATAAATGTATTTATTACTTAGCTGCAATTCTATTTCTTCATCTTCTTTGTAAATCTTTACGTACTCTAGCAATTAAATCACCAACCAATTTAAGTTTTATAGATAAGAATTATTGATTTAGATATTTTTATACAACGATTAAAGAACAGGGATTTGTAAATTACACTCCCATTTTGATTAATCTCAGCTGCCAATAGTTGAATAGAAGTAATATCCATTAAATTTATATTCTCGTATTTATTAAGGGAGTCCCAAATTAAATCTGTCACAGAAGTGAACTCAAGTATTGCTATGACTTATAAAACTAATCTAAAAACGCTTCAAATGGATGTGTTTTATTAATGTTTTGCTTTCTTAATTTGACTTGATTAATAATCATTTCGTATAAAAGTAAATTTGAAATTGTAGATAAATCTGCTCCAGTTAAATAAACAATTTCCTCAATCGAATAATTCTTTTTGAATAGTTTTTTTATCAAAGTATGTCGAATATATGCTGGATTTAATTTTCGCCAAGTTGCATTATCCTTATCAATATCTTGTAAGATATCGAATGTATAATTAATTTGACTCTCTGAAATTGGATTAAACTTATTGTTATATCTGCTATAAAATAAGTAATCCCCCTTAGTTTTATTCATTTCGTTTTTGAACCTTAATTCTTCTAAAAGTACCAATAACTTTTTCGGAATAATTAGTTCTCGTTCCTGTAATAGTAGCTTATTACTTTTAAAATTATTGAGTTTTAAACTTAGTAATGTGGATCTTTCTAATCCAAATGTTAAGCATAATAAAAAAATCACTTTATTTCGGACACTATCCCTACGAGTATCATAAAAATTAAGGATTGTACAAATACTTTCATCACTTAGTACTTCTTCGTTTTCTTCCTTAATTTCTTTAGTGCCTAATCTTGAGATGAGTTCATCCTTGCTTTCATTAAAAAAATCATTATTTTTTATATTCAATTCCTTGAAAAAAGATCTTATATGTGAAAGTTTATTATTTGATGTTTCTAGGGAACGTATTTTTTTACCGTTATTTTTTGAGTTTTTAATATCCATTTCGTATTTTAGAAATTCCTCAAATTCATCCACTCTAATGTAATTTAAATCACGATATTTCCCTTGCTTTTCACTATAAAATTTAAAAAAATCAAATAAAGTTCCTTTATAATTATTCCAACTTCTACCCCCATCGGGATATTTTTTGGCCTTGAAATGTGCAATATGTTTAAAATAATTTGTTATGCAAGTGTCGAATAGGTTACTTTTACTAAAATAATTCAAAAATTCAATATCCTTTTTATTGAAAATATCGACATTAAAAACGACCTTATCTTTGTTAGTATCACGAAGATTGTCATTAGAATCTCTACCAATATCGTTATTCATTAAGAAATATTCTCTACCATTTGTTAATATTCCCCAAGTTAAACCTGAAATAGCAAGATAACTAATTAGTTGAGACTTTTCTTTTTCTGTTAATGGATTAGATGGTTTCTTTACTTCTATAAATAAATAGTTAAAATCGTTTACTTTAACGGCGATATCTGTTCTACCATTTTTATGATAAGTAGGATGCTCATATTGAAACTCAGTTTTGTCATATCCAAGTAATTCTAGCAAGTTTGCTACTACATGATTTTGAATATTTGCTTCGTTGGAATTTTGATATTTTTCATACATTTCTTTAATAAATGTCAAATCCATAAAACCCCTCCAATTCGAATTAAAATATATTTTAACTTGAAATATATTTGTTTTCAATATAAAAATCAGAAATTACTAATAATTTCACCCAAAATAAAATGGGCGAAATTCATACAACCTAGTAAAAATCTAGATTAACAAATTTCGCCCATGCTATTGACAGGATACAAGCGTAATCGTCCACAGTTTAGCTGAGCATTGTGGCGTGTTGTCAATGCACGGGTAGCGTTTAAGCCGATATACCAGTCTGCCTCTGAACGCGCAACGGCTGCAGCGTATAGATTTTCGTAGTTTTTACCTGGCTTCAAGTTTGCGAAACCATCTTTAATTGCTTTGTCGGTAACAGATGAAATCCATAAACGTTTAATCGGTTTTTTCACATTGGCTTTTTCAATAATCCAACGTGCAACGAGTTCACCTTCACGACCTGCATCCGTTGCCACAATAATTTCATTGACATCATTACGTGTTAACTGCGCTTTCACGGCATTGTATTGTTTACCTGTTTGCTTCATTACAACAAGTTTCATGCGTTCAGGTAACATTGGAAGATCTTCTAAATTCCAATTTTTAAATTTCACATCATACGTTTCGGGATCGGCTAATGTCACCAAATGCCCGAGTGCCCATGTCACGATATATTTGTCGCCTTCTAAAAAGCCATTTCCTTTTTTCGTACACTTTAATACATTTGCTATATCACGTGCTACTGACGGTTTTTCCGCAATAACGACACTTTTTGCCATAAATATTAACCCCTTTATTACCTTATTTACTGTCTAATATACCACAAGTGTTAGTGGAGAATGGCTTCGTGCCCCCACTCAATATTCGGTAGAGAGGGTGTATTTTTATATTTTTGATGCAATAAAAACATGTATAGAATGTTGTTGTTTGAAATTTAATGTATTATTATAGTTAGTAACGAATAATTATACATAAAGGGGAGGCTATTAATGATTATTGAGCCATGTGAAAATGCAGAAAATATTTGCCGAGTAATGCATCTCGCATTCGAACGTTATAAGGAGGATCCGATTCCATCGAGTGCGTTAGTGGAAACGTCACAAACGATTGAAAAAGAATTGCAAAAGGGGATTCGCGTATGGGGTGGGAAAATAAATGACCAGTTAATTGCGATTGTAAAAATTGTAACTCAAGACGATGCTCTTTATTTTTCTCGTCTTTCAGTTATTCCATCTATGCAAGGAAAAGGATATGCCAAGCAGTTCGTTCGCTTTATTGAACAGCAAGCAAAAATGGAAGGGAAGTGCCATGTTACTTGCAAAGTTCGAAGCAGTGAGGAAGGCAATATTCAATTGTATCGTAAACTTGGATTTGAAATTGTAGGAGAGAAAATGATTCCAAACATCTTAGGGCAAAATATTCAAGTCGTTTCCATGCGGAAAAGAATAAATAGCGCTTTTTAGTTTCAGGAAAATACCTCGAATAGTCCACTAGTTACGATTATCGCATAAGTGGACTTTTTGCATGCGCAAGTTTTTCTGCTGGCCGACCAATTGCATAACCTTGCGCATAATGGATGCCTACCGTTTGAATAAATTCATACTCTTCCTTCGTTTTAATTCCTTCATCTATCACCTTTGTTCCTGACTGAATTGCATAGTTTAAAATGACCGTCAAAAGTTGGTGCTGTGCAGGATGCTCATTAATATCATGAATGAGTGAACGGTCAAGGTTAATAAATTCTGGCTTCAAGTAAATGGGCGTTTTTAAACTGTTATAGCCGGATCCGATATCATCAACAGCAATTCGAAAGCCTTGCGAACGATAATGCGAGAGGACACGTGAAAACTCTTCAAAATCCGTCACTGCACTTCGCTCCGTTAGCTCAAACACCACTTGTTCCTGCTCGATGTTTAAAGAATTTAACAGCGTCAATGTTTCACCACTCTGGTAATTTTTATCGAGTAATATGTTTGGATGGATATTTATAAACAGCGTGAAATTTTTTTGGGGGAATGTTTGGTGAACTATTTCATGGTATCGAAGCAATGATAAATTTCGGCCAAGGCATTCAAATGAAAAAACATGATTCGTATGGCTACAAATTAGTAAAAGTTATCTGGATTATTAAAAAGGTTTGTACGAAAAGGGCGATTAAGTGCTGCAAAGGCAAATGTTTCATTGCTTTGCACATCCAATATTGGTTGGAAAAGTAGTATACAGAAGTATATGTAGCAACAAGAAAAAGGAGTAAAGCCCATTAACAATGGATTTTCATATTTGTTAAAAGATATGAAATTTGATTAATAGAAAAATGACTGGTAAATAAAATAATCACCAGCCATTTTAAAACTATTTTAATTATATTCATAACATAGCTTTTCCAAAATGAAGGACAATACATAAAATGAAATTGTTAATATGGTGAAGAATTCAGTGGCAAGAGTATGATTTTTTCCTAATCACAGAGCTATAACTGACATTAAGTTTAAAGATTGTGATCGGTCACTTAGAATGGATAGTTCATTGGTTTTACTTGAACAGATACCCATTTTGCTTGTGTAAATTCATCAATAATCCATGGGTTACCGAAACGACCCATTCCGCTGCCTTTCATACCGCCAAACGGAATATTGGATAAGCAGTTAACAGTTTGGTCATTCACGTGTGTCATACCAGCTTCAATTAACACTGCCATTTCTTCACCGATTGCTAAATCACTTGTGAAAACAGAAGAAGTTAAACCATACTCAGTGTCATTAGCAATTTCAATCGCTTCTTCATCAGTGGATGCTTTAATAAGTGACACAACCGGAGAAAAGAATTCTCTCCGTGCTAAACTACTAGCATTATCAACATTACCAAAGATGAATGGTGTTAAAATATTGCCTACACGTTGCCCCTCTAATAATAATTCATTGCCTTCAGTTTTTGCTTCTTCAATAAAGCCTAATACTTTATCGATTTGTGCATGGTTAATCAGAGGACCGATGATTGTTGATGGATCTTTTGGATTACCATATGGAATTTGTTTTGCACGTTCTACAAATTTACTAGCGAATTCTTCATATAGATCTTCATGCACGATAATGCGGTTAATACTCATACAAATTTGACCTTGATGTAAGAATTTACCCATGATCGCTGCTTTTACTGCCTGTTCAATATCTGCGTCTTTCAAGACAACGAATGGGTTATTACCACCTAGTTCTAGTGCAGTACGTTTCAACATTTCACCGGCAACTTTACCAATATGTTTACCAACACCAGTTGAGCCTGTGAAGCTAATTAATTTTGAATGCGGATGCGTAATCATCGTATCTCCGATTTCAGGTATATCTGTAAGAATTGAACTGAATACACCTGTTGGAATGCCCGCTTCTTCAAACGCTTTTGCAATAACAGAACCGCCTGAAATACCTGTTTGAAGATCTGCTTTATGCACAACTGTGTTCCCTAATGCTAATGCTGGTGCAATAGTACGCATAGATAAATATAGCGGGAAATTAAAAGGTGAAATAGATGCAATGACACCAAGTGGTAAGCGATAAACTTTATTCAATTTGTCAGGAATTGCAGAGTCTACTGTTTTTACTGTGCCAACTTTGTCAATCATTTTTAAAGATTCTTCTAAATCAGCAATAACAAAGCTAACTTCTACATTACCTTTAAGTACACTACTACCAGATTCTGTAACTAATACTTCTACAATTTCTTGTTGATGTTCTTTAAAATAGGCAATTGCCTTCTCAATAACAGTTTTACGAAGTTCAGCATTTTTTGCCCATTCTTTTTGTGCTGTATTTGCTGATTCGAATGCAGAATCCAATTGCGCTTTCGAAGCTATTGAAATATTGGCTAATACAGTATCGTCAAATGGATTTAAATCGTTATATACACGATCAGTTTCACCTGCTACCCATTCACCATTAATATAACTTTTGTTTAATGAAAAATATTGACTCATAAAAATTCCTCCAAATAATAAATTAAAGATACTTCCAGTTGAATCAATTTCATAAATCATCTTTTTCAAAAGCTTAGACTGCTACTAATTCAAAACTTACGTTTTTAAAGATTAAGCTGTTTGCTATTGATTTTATACGATGGCATTGATTCGGTCTGCTGCTAATTTGCAGGAATTATAAATAAACGTCACAAGGTCGAAATGTAGTTTTGCCTTTCTCCCTGTTCGATGACGGACATTTTTCAATTGAAAATACTGTTTTAAATAAGCGTTTACTCGCTCAACGGCTGTTCATTCTTTGTATAGATTTTTCCACAGTTCAGTGCTACGTGCTGTAGGTGCCCCTTTTTTATTGTTTGAAAGCCCTTGATACCGAAGAGATTGGAATTATGAAATTAACTCAATTAATAGAAAAATTTTTAAAAATTATAAGTTTTGTCTAATACTAAAATAGGTTTAATAGTTGAACCGTTTTTAGAATCAGCAAATGCTTGTTCAATTTGATCAAATTCATAAAATTTCACCAGTTTATCTACAGGGAATTGGCCATTTTTAAAGAATTGAACTAATTTTGGAATGATTAATTGTGGTACTGCGTCTCCTTCAATAACACCTTTTAAAGTTTTTGCAGGACCAACGATATCTGTGAACACGTTTAATGTTAAGTCACGTTTACCAACAGCGACAGAAGCGATTTCACCTTTTACACGTAATGAGTGAATGCCAGCTAATGTTACTTCTGGAACACCAGTAGTTTCTAATGCATAGTGAGCCCCTTTACCAGTGATTTCATTAATTCGTGCTGTTACGTCTTCTTGCTTACTGTTAATTGTGTGGGTTGCGCCTAACTCTTTTGCTAATTCAAGACGACTGTCATGAATGTCTACAGCAATGATTGGGTGGCATCCGGCAATTTTTGCTGCCATCATACCTGATAAGCCTACAGCACCAGTACCGAATACAACTAAGCTTGTACCTGGTTCAGGTGCTAGTGAATTTAATACAGTTCCACTACCAGTCATGATACCGCACCCCAAAGGTCCTAGATAGCGTAGGTCGATATCTTTATCCACTTTAACGATATTACCTTCATCAACTGTTGCATAAGTAGCGAAAGAAGATTGTCCGAAGAATTGAGATACATCTTGATCGTTTTCTGTGTGAAGTGGTGTTTCACCATGTTTATTTTTACCACCGAAGTTCAGAGGAAGCATGTTTTCACAGCCACCAGCATTACCATCTAGGCAATTATCGCAGTGACCGCAGTAAGTGAAACCAAGTACAACATGGTCCCCTGGTTGAACTGTTGTTACGTTTGCCCCAACTTTTTCTACAATTCCAGCACCCTCGTGGCCAAGTACCGCTGGGTAAGGAACGGGTGTAGATTTATCTAAAACAGTTGCATCCGTATGACAAACACCTGTTGCAACTATTTTCACTAATACTTGATCAGATTTAGGCTCATCTAAAACCAAGTTTTGTTGTTCGAAATCAATCCCATCTGTTGTTACCATTGCTTGAATTTTCATGTGAATACCTCCTAAAAGTTGAAACGAATAATATACATTCGTTATGATAGTATTACCCGTTCAAAGATAAATTAATTATAGGTAGCAGAAAATTTGCATTCAATCATTAAAAAGATAATTTTGTATAGGTTCCCATCAACTAATTGAAAGATGTATTGGTATTCAACATAATTTTAAAAATGTCTATTTTGGAGGGAAGGTTGATGGAAAAGAAAGAAGACCGTCGCATTGAAAGGACTAAGGATCAACTTAGGCAAACATTAAAAATACTTGTGGTAAAGAAAGGTTATACGAATGTACGTGTAAAGGATATTGTAGAAACGGCCAACTATAACCGGACGACTTTTTATGTGCATTACGATGGCAAGGATGAGCTAGCTGCAGAAATTATTGCTCTCGAAATGAGGGATTTTTTACATGAATTTTGTAAACCAGTGCGAGACAATCCAATATTAGATTTAAGAAAAATGGACGCTTCAGGGACGGACGTATTTCATTATATTAAAGAGAATAGAAGCTTTTATGATTTACTTGTGCTGGGAAATACGTTACCAAATATTAATCAAGCCTTATTAACAGAACTACAAGATATATTTCAAAATCGCATGTATTTTTTAGGGGATCAAGCTACTGAAATTAACGCACAATACTTTATTCATTATCGTTCATATGGGATATATGGTTTTATTTTAGAATGGATTCGAAGTAGTTATGATGCAGAGCCAGTAGAAATGGCAAAGCGCATTATTAATTTGTTACATTATCATTCTCCTCTTATGACTCAATTAAATGATGAATAAAAATAGGCGAAACTTATGCAAAGTTGTAACGGATATTTTGCCAATAGAGTGTTTCGAAAAGTCCACTAGCTACGATTATGGCATAAGTGGACTTTTTGCATGCGCAAGTTTTTCTGCTGGCCGACCGATTGCATAACCTTGTGCATAATGGACGCCTGCCGATTGAATAAATTCGTATTCTTCATTCGTTTCAATTCCTTCAGCTATCACCTTTGTTCCTGACTGAATCGCATAGTTTAAAATAACCGTCAAAAGCTGCTGCTGTGCAGGGTGGTCATTAATATTTTGAATGAGTGAACGATCAAGCTTAATGAATTCAGGCTTTAAGTAAATGAGCGTTTTTAAGCTGTTATAGCCAGAGCCGACATCATCAACGGCAATTCGAAATCCTTGTGCACGATAATGCGAGAGGACGCGTGAAAACTCTTCAAAATCTATTACCGCACTGCGCTCTGTTAGCTCAAATACCACTTGCTCCGGCTCGATATTTAAAGATTTTAGCAGCGCCAATGTTTCACCGCTATGATAATTTTTGTCGAGTAAAATATTCGGATGGATATTTATAAACAACGTGAAATTCTTATTTGAAGCCATTTGTTGCCGACGCGCATCGTACCGAATTAAAGATAAATTACGGCATAGACATTCGAATAAAAAGACGCGATTCGTTGTACCAACAAATTCATAAAAAATGTCTGGATTTTTAAATAGGTTTGTTTGAAATGGGCGATTGAGCGCTTCAAAGGCAAATGTTTCATTACTTTGTACATCCATAATTGGTTGGAATAGGGTCGTCATTTCTTGCTTGGCTATAATAAGATTCAAAGAAAATAAGCGTGTTACATGTAAAATGGCTTTATTTTTTAGCAGTAGTGATTTAATAAACAAACTTGGCGAATTCCATGTTTTTGCATCAATAGTAGTTGAAAGTTTCATTCCATAACACCCATTCTTTATATAAGTTAGTTTTATTATAAATATGGATTGTAATTGTTATATGTGATTCATGTAAAGAATACAATAAATTTAATAATCGCAAGTAATGTTTATAGGTTTTTAGAATTGTTTTTAATGGTAAATTAGATTCAAATGTGTATAAAAGGTGAATTTTTTACTGTGGAAACCGATATATGATTATATAGTTCTTGTAAAATTGATCGGAAAAAACTAGTGATTACAGGGTAGGTGAATAGGATGAAGATTTCGAGCTTATTGCATGGTTTCAATCCAGAATTAGAAGAAAGAAAGCGCGCCGTCCAACGCAAAACTGTGGGAGATGCTTATAAAAAGCATGCTAAATATACAGATGCGAGCAAAAATCCGATGCTTCAAGCGCTTGAAAATTTATTGTCAGGTAAAACGGAAAAAGATTTGCATAAGGCAGATGTAGCTGCGCGCAAAGATTCTCCGCAATCCGCTTTTGAATCGAACGTACAACCTGAAGTAAAAAAAGAAATTGATCAACTAAAGCAAACAGAAAGAGAAGTTATTGCCCATGAAACCGCGCATAAAGCAGCTGGCGCAGGTGTGACAGGCGGTATTAGCTATACGCATACAACGGTGCCAGATGATCAAAGTTATATTATGGGTGGCGAAGTATCTATTCAAATGCCAAGTGCCGGTGAATCGGACAGTACAATATCTGTTCTTGAAAAAGTACGTCAAGCGGCATTAGCACCTACAGAGCCGTCCGCACAGGATTTACGTGTTGCAGCAAGTGCTTCCGCGCAAATTCAGCAAGTACGAGCACAGGAAAACGGCGAAGTTTTTGAAGAGGAAGAGTTCGCTCCATTTGCAGAAGAAAATTTTGCATTTGAGGTGCCAGCGCGATTCCAAAGCGATTTTGCACGTGATCCGCAGGAACGAACGGTTTTCGGAAAAGAGTTAGAAAATCTTTTATTCCAGCGCACGTATAATAAAGCGGTAGAAAAATATTCATCACATATTAATATGGTGAAATTGGGCTACAATCCTTTCATCGAGCCTACTTTTTCACAATCAGCATAATAGACAAAAGCTTGCCCAAATCATAGCGGGTAAGCTTTTTTATATTATTTTTTGTTATACTAGTTAACATGAAATCTTAAGGGGTGTATAGGATGGCAAAGAAAAATGTGAAAACAAATGCAATTCGATTTATTGAACAGCAAAAAATTGCGCATGAAGTATTTGAATACACGTCGGAAAATGGGGAAGCGGTTGATGGAGTGACCGTTGCTAGTAAGATTGGTCAGCCTATAGAACGTGTTTACAAAACATTAATTGCGACGGCTGGAAAAGGACATTATTATGTATTTGTCATTCCAGTAGCAGCCGAGCTTAACTTAAAAGCTGCGGCAAAAGCAGTTGGGGAGAAAAAAGTAGAAATGCTAGCAGTGAAAGAGCTGCTCGATTTAACAGGCTATGTACGTGGGGGCTGCTCGCCGATTGGGATGAAAAAACTATTCCCAACATATATCGACGAAACAGCCAGGACACTCGATTATTTCATCGTTAGCGCAGGGAAAATTGGCATGCAAATAAAGCTCACACCAGCTGACTTAGCAAGTGCAACGAAAGCTAAGTTTGCCTTGATTATTGTTAGTGAGTAAACAGGCTGTTTTTAGTTCAAATTATATATAGAGAGAGAAGGATTTACGTGTCAAAGAAATTTAAATGGCAATGGGGCTGTTTCTTTATTGGATTGATGGTCATGTCACTCGGTATTACAATGACTATCAAAGGAAAGGCAATTGGAACAGCTCCGTGGGATGTCTTACATATCGGTTTATTTAAACAATTCGGCTTAACGATTGGTTCATGGTCGATTTTAACAGGACTATTTATTATTTGTGTCACTTCCATCTATTTAAAGCAGTTCCCAAAATTAGCGACGTTGTTAAATATGCTTTTAATCGGTTCATTCATTGATTTATTTAACTGGCTATTGCCATCAACAACTGTGCTTGGATTTGAAATACTGTATTTTGTTTTGGGCTTTTTTGTGATGAGCATAGGCTGTGGAATGTATATTGCCGCAAGTCTGGGTGCGGGTCCACGCGATACGATCATGATGATTATTGCGAGCAAAGGCTATTCAGTCAAAACAGGACGTACAATCATGGAAGTTATTGCCGCAAGTTTTGGCTGGTTACTCGGTGGTCCAGTAGGCTTTGGAACGGTTATTTTAGCATTAGGGACAGGCTATATCATTCAGCCTGCATTAAGTTATTTTAAACGGAAGCTCGAACAAATTATCGGAGAGCCATTAATATAAAAAAATTCAGACTATGCTAAAATGAAACTAATGTTGAAATGGAAAGGATGATTAAGCATGTCAAACGTATTAACGATATTTTTAGATGAAAATTTAGACGCATTACGCTCGCAAGGTTTATACAATGAAATCGATCCTGTTGAAGGTGCAAATGGTCCAATCATTCAAGTGCGCGGTCAACAGTTAATCAACTTATCATCAAATAATTATTTAGGTTTAGCAACAAGTGAAGAGCTAAAACAAATTGCCAAAAATACAATCGATACATATGGTGTCGGTGCAGGTGCTGTTCGTACAATTAACGGAACACTTGATTTACACGTAAAGCTAGAGGAAACATTAGCGAAATTCAAAGGCACAGAAGCAGCAATCAGCTACCAATCAGGCTTTAACTGCAATATGGCGGCGATTTCTGCGGTGATGGATAAAAATGATGCGATTTTATCAGATGAATTAAACCACGCTTCGATTATTGACGGCTGCCGCTTATCGAAAGCGAAAATTATTCCTTTTGCCCATGCGGATATGGACGATTTACGCGCGAAAGCAAAGGCGGCACAGGAATCAGGTCTTTACAATAAAGTAATGGTCATTACAGATGGCGTTTTTTCAATGGATGGCGATATTGCGAAACTGCCGGAAATTGTGGAAATCGCAAAAGAGTTTGATTTAATTACGTATGTAGATGATGCGCACGGTTCAGGTGTAACGGGTAAAGGCGCTGGCACAGTGAAGCATTTTGGACTTCAAAATGAAATTGATTTCCAAATCGGCACACTATCAAAAGCAATTGGTGTTGTTGGGGGCTATGTAGCGGGTAAGAAAAATTTAATCGACTGGTTAAAAGTTCGCTCTCGTCCATTTTTATTCTCAACAGCTTTACCACCGGGCGATGTTGCTGCGATTACACGCGCGGTAGAAATCATCATGGAATCTACGGAGCTACATGATAAGTTGTGGGAAAATGGTCATTATTTAAAAGCGGGACTTGCAAAATTAGGCTTCAATATAGGTGCATCTGAAACGCCGATTACACCGTGTATTATTGGCGATGAAAACTTAACACAAACATTCTCAAAGCGTTTAACAGAAGAGGGCGTTTATGCAAAATCAATCGTCTTCCCAACAGTTGCAAAAGGCACAGGTCGCGTGCGCAACATGCCAACTGCTGCTCATACAAAAGAAATGCTTGATGACGCGCTTGTGATTTATGAAAAAGTGGGTCGTGAGTTAGGGGTTATTAAGTAATAATGGAGAAAGCTAGAAACAGGAAAATTCGTTTCTAGCTTTTTTCTTCTATTATAAGTCACTAACGAGCTACATTCGGCGAAAATATCCCCAATTTCGCAACTCGTCTCATCGCTTCCCGTAAACGTTCTTCTTCTACTAATAACCCAACGCGAATATAACCTTCTCCGTATTGACCAAAGCCATTGCCTGCTGCAACCGCAATATCTGCTTTTTCCAACAATAAATCTGCAAATGCTTCACTCGTATAACCGGTCGGTACAGGGAGCCATGCAAAGAATGAACCTTTTGGCGCGGTAATATTCCAGCCGATTTTATGCGCTTCTTCAACAAGAACATTTCGACGTTGTTCATATAGCTCGCGTAATTGTTCAACACATGTTAGCTCATCATTTAGTGCTGTTGCGGCTGCATGCTGAATTGCAGGGAACTGACTGCAAAACAGATGATCTTGAATGATATTAATCGCTTCCACCATTTTGGCATTTCCAACAGCAAAACCAATGCGCCAACCCGCCATATTATAAGATTTCGACAATGTGTAAAGCTCGATTCCGATTTCCTTTGCACCTTTTGCTTGTAGGAAGCTTGGCGGACGCTCTCCATCAAAACCAATAGCACCATATGCGAAATCATGGGCAACTGCGATATTGTGTTCCTTTGCAAATTGCACAGTTTGCTCAAAAAAGTCCGTTGTTGCGGTGCCGCCTGTAGGATTGTTTGGGTAGTTGATATACATCAGTTTCGCCCGTTCACATATTTCAGCACTTAAAGCTTCGTAATTAGGTAAAAAATCATTATCCGCAGTCAATGGCATCGTATCAAATTGCACATCTGCCAGCGCGACACCAGATAAATAATCGGGGTATCCTGGGTCTGGTAATAGCATATAATCATCCGCATTTAATAGGGCAAGTGGTAGTTCAACCAGCCCGATTTTAGTACCACCTAAAATGGCCACTTCTGTATTCTGATCAATGTCGACATCATATTCCCGCTTATAAAAGTCTGCCGCTGCTTGACGAAGTTCTGCAATTCCACGAAATGGTGAATATTTATGTGTCCCTGGATTTGTAACAGCGAGTTGTAATGCTTCAATAATATGGTCGGGTGTCGGTTGATCCGGATTGCCTTGTCCTAAATTAATGACATCGCGTCCCTCTGCTAACGCTTGATTCACTTTATTGACTAATGCGGCAAAAAATTGAGGTGGAAGCTGCTGTAGTTTTTTCGAAAATTCCATGTACAATCACCTTTTCTTCATATAATGGGATAATCGTATGCTTTTTGAGTGTTTAAGTAAAGTGAAAATTACGACATCTGGTAATCAATTACTCCAAAAAACATGTTAAAATGAAGTAATAAGTAAATTGGAAAAGGGTGGTGTCCGTTGTGAAAATCGGTTGTATTCAATTAAATGTTGGTTTTGGTAAAGTGGATGAAAATTATGCTCGAGCGGAAAAATTTATTCGTGAAGCGGTAGCTGGTGGCGCGGAAATCGTAGTCCTTCCAGAAATGTGGAACTCGGGTTATGCGTTAGAAAAGCTTGAGGAATTAGCGGATATCAATGGTGAACGCACACAAGCTTTTTTAAGTGCATTAGCAAAAGAGTTAGCGGTACATATTGTAGGTGGCTCGGTGTCAGTAAAGCGTGATAACGGCAAGTTTTACAATACGATGTACACATACAGTCGCGATGGTGAATTAGTCGGTGAATATAGCAAAGCGCATTTATTCCGCTTAATGGACGAGCATTTGTATTTAGAGTCTGGCGATACAATGAATCGTTTTGCATTAGACGAAATTGAAGCGGGCGGCGTTATTTGTTACGATATTCGTTTTCCGGAATGGTTACGAGCGCATGCATTAGACGGGGCAAAGGTATTGTTTGTACCAGCACAATGGCCAACGCCGCGTATTGATCACTGGAAAACATTATTACAAGCACGTGCTATTGAAAATCAGTGCTTTGTTGTAGCAGTCAACCGCATTGCACGTAAAGTGGAAAACTTCAACGGGCAGTCGATGATTATCGGTCCATGGGGGGAAGTGTTATGGACTGGGGCAGAGGATGAGGAATTAGCAATCATTGATGTTGATTTTTCAGTAGTGGATGAAGTAAGAGAGCGAATTCCGGTTTATGAAGATCGCCGTCCACAGCTCTATGAAAAGGTTGTAAAAAAATAATAGTTCTAATCAAAGTGATTGATTTATATAAAGAGGGCACGATAAAAGCTTATTTTGTTACGATATTTCCATTATCAGAAGCGCATAAAGCACTTGAGCGCAGTGAAAAAGGACATGCAAAAGGAAATATTATCCTAAAGATTAAAGAATAAAGGCATCGACATTTATCAAAAATAAAAAACGTCCTTACATTAAGTTGATTTTTGCAAATCAGCTTAATCATAAAGGACGTTTTCTTTAGCTTCTTAAGGGTGTTTACTTACTTATAAATAACCCCAGATCATACATAATAATGTCCCGAAAATGGTTACGAGCGCAATGATTAATGCATAATAGATATTTGTGTAGATTGCAGATTTATCATCTGTTTCGCCTGCATGCATAAATACGACTAATTGTAGGCCAGCCTGAATAAATGCTGTCACTAATAAAATTGTCATAATGATTGGGAATGATATGCCATCTAAAAAATACACACCAGCAGCAATGATTGTAAGGATAATGGATAATGCAAATCCCATTACCTGTTTAAGTGGAAATAATTCACTCATTTTATATCATTCCTTTCAAGTAAACGAAGCTGAAGATAAAGATCCAAACAACATCTAAGAAGTGCCAATATAAAGAGAAAATAAATGATTTATTGGCTGTTTCAGGTGTTAATCCACGTTTAATCAGTTGATAAACGATTAGAATACCCCAGACAAGACCAAATGTAACGTGAGCTCCATGTGTTCCAAGTGTTGTTAATAAAGTCGAAGTAAAGGCGCTTACTGTAATGGCTGCACCAATATGAGCATAATGAACGAACTCGTAAATCTCAACGCCAAGGAAGGAAAGACCAAGTAATAGCGTGATCACATAAAACGTAATCATCGCTTTTAAGTTACCTTTACGCATTGCGTTAATGCCAAGGCCGATTGTAAAACTACTCGTTAAAAGAATAAATGTTTCAATTAAAACAGGTGTGATTTGAAAAATCTCTACACCTGTAGGGCCACTTCCTGTACGGTCAGCTAATACAAAGTAAGCGGCAAAAAGTGTTCCGAAAAGCATAATTTCAGCACCGAGAAAAACCCAGAAGCCTAAAATATTATTTTTATTTTGCTCTGTACTATATTCTAGTGGTAGCGATTGATCAACCTTCATTATTGAACACCTCGCAATTTCTTTTCTGTTTCTTTAATTTCTTTGACAGTAACATAATATCCAGGATCTTTTTCCAATGAGCGTAACGCCATACAAATAAAGATACCGATTGTTGAAAGGATTGCTGGAATCCACATACTAAATACAAACGAGAAGCCCCATGCAAAGAATATACAAGCTAAGATGAATGGCATTCCGCTGTTACTTGGCATATGAATATCTTCATATGGTTCTGGGAATAACTCATGTCCATTATTTTTTGAATCCCAGAAAGTTTCGACTGAATTCACATGAGGTTGTTTTGCAAAGTTATAAAACGGTACAGGATTTGGTGTAGCCCACTCTAATGTACGTGCATCCCATGGGTCCATACCAATATTTCTTGGTGAGTAACGAATACTGTAGTAAACGTTGTATACAATTAGCATAAATCCAATTGTAAATCCAATTGCACCAATGAAAGAAATCATATTCCATATACCGAAACCAGTAGATTCCGTATATGTGTACATACGGCGTGCTTGTCCATCTAGGCCTGAGAAAAACATCGGCATAAAGGTAAGAAGTGTACCGATTGCGATAACCCAAGCTGTTATCTTACCAATTTTTTCATTTAACATGAAGCCAAACATTTTTGGCCAATAGTAATGTAAACCTGCTAACATCGCAAAGACAACACCAGGAATAATTACCATGTGGAAGTGCGCAACTAAGAACATTGTATTGTGATATTGGTAGTCCGCTGCCGACATACCAAGCATAACGCCTGTTACCCCACCAATTGTAAATGTCGGAATAAACAGCATTGAATAAAGCATTGGCGTTGTAAATTCGATATTCCCTTTCCAAAGGGTAAATAGCCAGTTAAAAATCTTAACCCCTGTTGGAACAGCAATTGCCATTGTTGTAATCGAGAAAATACTGTTTGTTAAAGCACCTTGACCCATCGTGAAGAAGTGGTGTGTCCATACTAAAAACGATAGGAAAGAAATAATAACCATTGATCCGACCATCGATTTATAGCCGTACAGATTACGTTTAGAGAACGTAGAAATAATCTCACTATAAATACCAAACGCTGGTAGTATGAGGATGTATACTTCAGGATGTCCCCAAACCCAGAAGAAGTTCGCCCATAGCATATCCATACCGCCATCAGTAGTTGTAAAGAATTTTGTAGCAAATAATCGATCAAATGTACCCATCGTTAACGCAACAGTTAAAACGGGGAATGCGAAAACGATAATAACGTTTGCAATGAAAGCAGACCAAGTAAACATAGGCATTTTCATTAATGTCATACCGGGAGCTCTCATTCTAAGGATTGTTACAATCATATTAATACCAGTCATTAATGTACCAAGACCGGAAATTTGTAGAGCAAATAAATAATAGTTTGTTCCGACAGAAGGACTGAATTCGTTATCCGCCAGTGGGAAATAATTTGTCCATCCGGCATCAGGAGAACCACCGATAACGAACGAAATGTTAAGTAGCATTGCACCCATGAAGAACAACCAGAAACTTAAAGCGTTCAGACGTGGGAATGCCACATCTCGCGCACCAATTTGTAGAGGTACGATAAAGTTCATAAATGCCATAATAAAAGGCATGGCCATAAAGATAATCATAACGGTTCCGTGCGTTGTGAAAATCTCATTATAGTGCTGCGCATCTAGCAATGTATTGTTAGGTACAGCCATTTGAGCACGCATCATAATTGCATCTGCGCCACCTCGGAAAAGCATGACGATAGCTGAGATTAAGTACATAATACCAATTTTTTTATGGTCAACCGTTGTTAACCATTCACGCCATAGATAGCCCCATAATTTAAAATAAGTTAGTACAAAAATGAGTGCTATCACAGTAAAACCAATTGCAACCATCGAAGCATAAATTGCTGGACTAGGATGGGGTATAGCAAATCGTTCAAAATAATCCATATTACTATGACTCCTTTCGATGTAAACCTAATGGTAAACTAGGTTATTTGGATGAGTTAATTTAATTTTTGTTTTGTTGAGATTCATCATCTTCAGATATAGCTGCTTCAACTTCTTCTCCAACATGGACAGGTGGTGGGAGGAACATTAAGTGAGTTCCATTAAATGTTGATTGTCCAACATGTCCAGGTTCCAACAATGTGTCGAATTTTTCTTCGGTTAATGTTTCAGCTGTGTCTTTTACGTCATTTACCCATTCATCGTACTCATCTTGATGAACGGCTGTAACGTTGAACGTATTTTCAGTGAAACCTTTCCCGTTAAAGTTTGCATTTCGCCCCATATATTCTCCAGGGTAATCCGCAGCTAAATGCAATGTATTTAACATGTCCGCCATTGCATATTTTTGTCCACCTAATTGTGGAATCCAGAAACTTGTAATGGGTCCGTATGAGTAAAGCTTGAACTCAATTGGGCGTTCAACAGGAATATATAAATAGTTCACTGTTTCAATATTTTCCTCTGGATAACTGAAATGCCATTTCCAATTGGATGTTGCTGCATAAATAATAAGTGGCTCTTCATGCTCATACTTTTCTGGTGTTGACTCTACCTTGTAGTTACTATCAACTGAAACTACAGAAAGGTAAATAACGATTAAAACTGGAATACCAACACAAATGACCTCAACTAATGTGCTTCCTTCAATGTAAGGAGGCTTGTAATCTGGGCTTTGTTTGGATGCTCGGTATTTGAATAACATGTAAGCTAAAATGACAAAAACAATGAGTACGATAAAGGACATAATTCCTATCGAAAGCATAATGTCTTTAGCTTGTACTTCAGCTTGAGGACCTTTTGGATCCAATACTAACAATGGGTCACAACCTGTTAACATCGTGACAATGGTGAAGAAACCGATTAACTTGATCCATCTATTTTTCATAAACAAACCCCTTTTTAAATATGACTTGAAATGTTTTTGGCTACTGTGGGTTTGTATGGATTTTGATTCACAATTGATTTTTATAATAGTAGTCCTAAATTTGAAAAACAAGGAGTTCAGAAAGATAACACAAAATGTTCTAAAACCCCAAAAATAATTTTAGTATAATTTTGATATGCCAAAAAAGCGCCAAACAGGGCTTTCTGTTTAAAAAAATAGATTAAAGTTTTGATTGGATGGGGATAATAAATTAAAAATGGATGGTCAACTTTAGAAGCTTATAAAATAAGATTTAATGATTTAGCCTGCTTAATATTTTAATATAAATGAGAAGGTGGAAAATATGGATTTTAAACCTGATAGAACAGAGAAAAAAGCTATTTATAAACAGCTTGCAGAATATATAGAAAATGGAATAGCAAATGGTACATTTCCACGTGATAAACCATTGCCATCAGAGAGAAGTTTAGCCAATGAATTGAATATAAATAGAAGTACTGTCGTAAGTGCCTATGACGAATTAGAAGCGATTGGGCTAATTGAAAGAAATAGAGGCAGCGGTACGACGATTAGTAAAGATATATGGGGAGTAACGAAAAAAAGAATTCCTAGCTGGAATCGATATATTGAGGCGGGTTCTTTTTTACCGAATTTACCTGTAACACAAAAAATAAGAAAAGAAGCGGTTGATCATAAATTAATTAATTTAGCTACAGGAGAATTGTCAGAAGACCTTTTCCCAAAAAGTTTTTTAAGAGAAATTACTGCGACGCGTTCGTTTATTGGAAGCTTAGGCTACGATCATCCACTGGGGAGTGAAATACTTAGATCAACTCTTACGAAACATATAAAAAAATGTCGGGGGATTGAAACGAACCCTTCTTCAATTCTTATTACATCAGGGGCACAGCAAGCTTTACATTTAATTGTGCAATGCTTATTAAAGCCTGGAGATGCAATCGCAATAGAAGATCCATCATACAATTTTAATTTGCCAATTTTTAAATCAGCAGGTTTACAAGTGCATTATTTACCGACTAGCAAAGATGGCATTAATCCAGAAGATTTGCAGGGATTATATAAAAAGCACCGCATTAAAATGATTTTTTTAAACCCAGATTTTCAAAATCCAACAGGTTCTTTGTTGAATGAAAAGAAAAGAGAAGCGGTTTTGGATATTTCTTCAAATCTTGGGATTCCAGTAGTTGAAGATGATCCTTATAGTTTAACCGCATTTTCGGGAGACAAAATCCCTGCCCTTAAATCCATGGATCGAAATGGCAATGTATTATACATTAGTTCTTTATCCAAAATTGTCGCTTCGGGATTAAGAATTGGGTGGATTATTGGCCCAACATCCGTAATAGAAAGATTATCGGATGCAAAGCAACAAATCGATTTTGGGCATTCTAGCTTTACACAATGGATCGCAAATGATTTTTTAGAATCTGAAAAATTTCAAACACATATCAAATGTTTAACGAAGGAATTAATAATACGGAGAGACAAAATTGTCAAAAGTCTTGAAACGTATTTAAAAGATCAAGTGGAATACTCAATTCCTCAAGGTGGTATTCATATTTGGTGTAAAATACTCAAAGATTATAATGAAACCGAGCTACTTGAAGAGGCAATTAAAAGAGGCGTCATCTATGTTCCAGGTTCTACAATGGGCTCTAAAATTGGATTTGTCCGTTTTACTTTTGCGAAGGAAGATGAAGTATCCATTGATGAAGGCATTAAAAGATTTTCCGAAGCGCTGAATTCTTTGTAAACAAATACACTGAAAAAATACTTGTATATTTGAAGATTAACCCTATTATTACAACTCATTGTATATGGATGGTTAAAAAACTATAGAAGTGGATGGTTTAAATTGTTTTCAACCTATTTATGATAATGACATGGATCGAAAAAATCCATTTGGGCTACTTCATATCATTGACGTGTGGGTTGATTCACAATTTTCTCACAGGCTATGAAATATTTAGACTTTAGGAGGGGGGTTAACGAACTAAAACAATAATCGTGAAGCATAACAATTAAGAAGTAAACAGGATTGATTTAAAAATTAGCCAAATGCTATTTGAATTGATCGCTTGTTATAAAAGTATTTCACAATAGAAAGGCATTGAGATTATAACTATTTCTCTACAATTTACACCAGGTATAGTTTGCTTTACCTTTCTTTTTTGTATGTCCGTACGAGATTTATTTTTATAGGCTAACGGTCTTTTTTTACAGTTGCTGCTAATTCAAAAAATCAAAGCCATTTACTTTCAACTAAATTTTTTAAAATATTTAGAGATATTGCAGCTCTGAGCTATAAAACGACAATAAAAAGAGCATTATTCTAAATCATTAAGATGGAGAAATGCTCTTTTTTTATACAATAAGAAAAGCTGTTTGAAATAAAAGATTCATATGTTTTGAAATCCATTCAACTATCTAAAATAGAAGATAGTTAGTATTAGGGGAGAAGGAGATGGCAGTGCATTACCAGTATTTGATACCCCTTATGGCAAAATTGGAGCATTAATTTGCTGGGAAAACTATATGCCACTTGCTCGGGCAGCGATATATGCACAAGGCGTTCAACTTTACATTGCTCCAACTGCCGATTCAAGGGAGTCATGGCAGTCCACCATTCGTCATATTGCAATGGAAGGAAGATGCTTTGTTTTGTCCTGTAATCAATTTGTAACGAAGGATATGTACCCTCAAGATTTAGCTTACTATGATGACCTTAAGTCGAGTCCAGAAGTGATGAGTGGCGGAGGAAGTGTCATTGTTGGACCATTAGGGGAATATGTTGTAGAGCCTGTATGGGGAAAAGAAGAAATAATCATAGCCGATCTTGATTTGAAACAAATTGCTTATAGCCAATTCGACTTTGATCCTGTTGGACATTATGCAAGACCTGATGTTTTTAAATTATTGGTAAACGAAGAAAAGCAAAAGCATATTAAGAAATGATTTAGTTTCTGTAAAAAAAATGTTTAAGTTTCTGCGTTAGTGCAGATTTTCTAAACTACTGTGATTATAACTGTACAGGCTAAGAGAGCGCGTTATTTTTGTTCATCACAGAGCTCCCCAATTTTTTAACTCAGCACATAATAGTGATGTAAGTGTTGCGTAGAAAGTATCGATTAAATATATTGAAGGTGAATAAAATGTTACCAGTAGAGAGACGAAAGAAAATTATGGATTTATTAAATAAAAGAGAAGTATTGAAAATAGATGAACTGCTAGATGAACTTGATATATCTACTGTTACGTTACGTCGAGATATTAATATATTAGCAGAACAAGGTCTAATCATAAAAATCTACGGTGGAATTCAAGGATTAAAAACAAATTTAATTAATTCACCAAGCGATGGACGAATCGTGCAAAATATTGAAGAAAAAGAGCAAATTGCGATCAAATGTTGTGAGCTAATCGAGGATTACGATTGCATCTATTTAGACGGTGGATCGACGGCTTTTCAAATTGCTAAACATATAAAGCATTTTAAAAATTTAACAGTGGTCACGAATTCAATTCCTATCATTAATGAGCTGATTGATAGTCAGGTAGATTTAATTATACTAGGAGGGAAAATGAGTGTAAAAAAACGGTCAATAGCAGCATATGACTATTTGTTTAATTTTTCTGGTTTAAATATCTTTAAAGCTTTTATTAGTGCTAGTGGTATTACAATTGAAAAGGGGATTTCTGATTACAATTTAGATGAAGTAAACACGAGGAAAAAAATTATCGATATTTCAAAAGAAGTATATATAATAGCGGATAATACAAAGTTTGGTAAAGATGTGGCTGTTGGAATCGCTCCTTTAGAAAAAGTGGATTATATTGTAACGGATGGTGGGGTGAGACAAACATTTATTGAAGACTTTCAAAAAACACAGGTAGAGTTAGTAGTAGCTAATGTTATATAAATCTATTTTTTTAGCACCTGTAAATTAAAACTTTGTACGGAGCTTTTTGATGAATAGATATCGGATAGAGGGCTGACTCGGGACAGTTTAGCTTGTTAAACAAAGCGCATCGAAAAATCGGTGTGCTTTTTGTTGGGTTAATAACGTTACGCTTTTAGGGAACGCTACATAAAATAGAATGTCTCATGCGGTTTTTAGTCATTCTTTTGAAAAGACTATTTCACACGCACAAATGTCTTGTCAGAAAAGAAAATTAATTAAATATTGTATTTTATAAAAGAACACAATATAATAACTCTTAACGAAAGTTGTTCGTTATAAGGTTTACATGCTTTTGTGTGTATTTTTACAGAGGACAATTGTTTTGTAACAGAGGAGGTACCATCGTGAAAAAAATTATTGTGACCGGTGCTTTAGGTCAAATTGGTTCTGAATTAGTAGAAAAATTACGGAATACGTATGGTGTTGATAATATATTGGCAACAGATATTCGTAAAATAGAGAGCGACCAAGGCCCATTTGAAGTGTTAGATGTGACAGATGGCAAGCGAATGCACGAGATGGCACATGATTTTGGTGCGGACACAATGATTCACATGGCTGCGCTGTTATCTGCAACTGCCGAGAAAAATCCAGTATTCGCTTGGAATTTAAATATGGGTGGCTTAATGAACGCGTTGGAAGTAGCGCGTGAATTAAATCTGCAATTTTTCACACCGAGCTCAATCGGCGCATTTGGTCCATCGACACCAAAGGACAACACACCGCAAGATACATTACAGCGCCCAACAACAATGTATGGTGTAAACAAGGTGGCAGGGGAATTACTTTGTGATTATTATTACACTCGTTTTGGTTTAGATACGCGCGGTGTACGTTTCCCTGGTTTAATTTCATATGCAACGCCTCCAGGAGGGGGAACGACAGATTACGCGGTCGACATTTATTATAAAGCGATAGAAGAAGGACGTTACACATCCTATATTGCGGAAGGTACATACATGGATATGATGTATATGCCAGATGCACTGCAAGCCATTGTTGATTTAATGGAAGCAGATTCTTCTAAGCTGATCCACCGTAATGCGTTTAATATTTCGGCAATGAGTTTTGAACCTTCACAAATTGCCGCGGAAATTAAAAAGCATATGCCAACGTTTGATATGAGCTATGAAGTGGACCCAGTTCGCCAAGCCATTGCCGATAGCTGGCCGAATGCAATCGACTCAACAGCAGCTGTGAATGAGTGGGGCTTTAAAGCACAGTATAATTTAGAAAAAATGACGATTGATATGCTTGAAAAATTACAATTGCGTTTAGAAAAGAAAATCATCATATAACTTGCTTCAGCCCTTGGCTGAGGCAAGTTAAAGCCTCCGGCGGATGTCACAGATTTTTAGAGGAGTTTTTCGAACAAGCTCGAAAAAAATCTGGACGCAATTACGCCGAGGCGTAATTGATTTTAATAAAAAACCATCATGTTGACTAATTACAGTCAACATGATGGTTTTCGCATTTTAAGCCGCTTTTCGACTGACAAAAAAACGCTTAATTAGTGTAAGTCCTAAGTTGAAAACGAAAATAATTAACGCTACACGGAAAAATGCGATAAAGTATTGCCACATCGTTGTACCTTCAATGAAGAGCTGTGGCATGTTTTGTACGAGTTCATACGCAAAATATGCCGCGATAAAAAGAAAAAAGAGTCCAGCAAAAAAGTCCTTCATTTTCATACACAAACCCCCAATAATAAGTTTCTTTCACTTTACCATATGATGGGAGGGGTTTGTAAATTAAAGAATGGGCACTTTTTTTGCCGCATGTACAAGGGATTCAATCGTCGCCCAGTCCTGCTTTTCCAAAGCCGCGACAATTTGACTGCCAACAATGACCCCATCTGCAAAAGTACTAAGCTCCTTCACTTGCCCCGGAGTAGAGATGCCAAACCCGGCCAAAACTGGAACGTTGCTATGTCGCTTCAATTCCGAAAAATGAGCTGGTAAATTTTCTGCAAACTCCGCTCGAACTCCTGTTGTCCCGTTTACTGTAATGGCATAAATAAAACCTTCACTCGCCGCCGCTAACTTTTTCACACGCTCCGGGGGACTTGTTAATGATACAAGCTGAACTAATGCAATGCCTTGCGCTTTTAAAGCGGGATGCAAAATCGAACTTTCCTCCAAAGGCATATCCGGAACGATCAACCCGCGAATTCCTGCAGCATAAGCATTGCGTGCGAAAGCTTCAATGCCGTAAGCTAGTATCGGGTTTAAATAGGTCATCGCAACGAGTGGCACTGCAATTTCATCGGCAAAGCTTGTCAGTTCTTGCAAAATACCTTTTAACGTTACCCCGTGAGAAAGGGCGCGTTGTCCAGCTTTTTCAATCGTTGGTCCATCTGCAACAGGATCGGTAAAAGGGATACCGACTTCAATCGCGGAAACACCAAGTTGCTGCAATTTTAAAATGGTTGGTTTGATTGTTTCAAGCCCGCCATCACCCGCCATTATATATGGAACGAATGCTTTATCGCCTTTTGTAAGAGTTTCTTCTATTATAAGTTGCAAGTTCATTGCCCGCCGCCTCCTAACTTTTCAATTAATGTGTGCACATCTTTATCCCCTCGACCTGATAAGCAAACGACAATGATTTCGTCTGCTGGTCGTGCTTTCGCGAATTCCGCCGCATAATAAATGGCATGGGCACTTTCCAATGCAGGTAAAATTCCTTCCGTTTCACAAAGCAATTTCACACCTTGTAGCGCTTGTTCATCTGTAACAGAAGGGTACTTTGCGCGCCCACTTTCATGTAAATGGCAATGCTCGGGTCCAACCCCTGGATAATCGAGTCCCGCCGAAATGGAATGCGCCTCTTGGATGAAACCATTTTCGTCTTGTAATAAATACATAAATGCCCCATGCAGTACACCAGTTTTGCCGACATGAATCGCTGCTGCATGCGCATTCGTATCAACGCCCGCACCCGCTGCCTCAATCCCATAAAGTGCAACATCCGCATCTTCAATAAACGGATAAAACATGCCGATTGCGTTACTTCCGCCACCAATACATGCAATGACCGCATCTGGCAAACGATTTTCTTGCTCAACAATTTGCAGGCGCGTTTCATCTCCAATAATGCGCTGGAAATCTCGAACGATTGTAGGGAAGGGGTGCGGTCCAAGTGCCGAGCCTAATATATAATGCGTATCTTCAATATGTGTAACCCAGTGACGCAATGCTTCATTCACGGCATCTTTTAATGTAGCCGAACCTTTTTCCACAGCAATTACTTTTGTACCGAGCAACTCCATGCGGAAAACATTGAGTTGTTGGCGACGAACATCTTCAGCACCCATATAAACGATGCATTCCATATCGAGTAGGGCACATGCAGTAGCCGTCGCAACGCCATGTTGACCCGCGCCCGTTTCCGCAACAATTTTCTTTTTTCCCATGCGTTTTGCAAGAAGTGCTTGCCCGATGGCGTTATTAATTTTATGGGCTCCCGTATGATTTAAATCCTCACGCTTTAAGTAAATTTTCGCACCACCCATTTTTTTCGTTAAGCGCTCGGCAAAATAAAGCGGTGTTTCGCGTCCGACATATTGCTTTAAATAATAGGCAAGCTCCTGCTGAAATTCAGGGTCATTTTTTGCTTCCTCATATGCGTCCTCTAATTCTTGCAATGGTGTCATTAATGTTTCGGGAACAAATTGTCCTCCAAAGTGCCCGAAGCGTCTTTTTGTCGTTGTCATAAAATGAATTCCCCTTTCGCATTTTCTATAAATGTCGTAATGGCATCGACATCTTTTTGCCCATCCACTTCAACCCCACTTGAAACATCTACTGCAAAAGGTTCGACAAGTGCAATTGCAAGCCCAACATTTTCTGCATTTAAGCCACCAGCTAAAATCACTTTCTCCAATGGGATTTTTACATCATCGAGTAACGTCCAGTCAAATGAGTTTCCGCTTCCTCCACGGTAATCCGTACCAGGTGCATCAAATAAATAGAAATCTACATCATATTTTGCCGCTCGTACTGCATCCTCTTTTGAACAAATAGAAAATGCTTTGATCGCAGGCAGTCCAATTTGTGCAATCATTTCGGGTGTTTCATCCCCGTGATATTGAATATAATCAAGCCCAACTTTTTGAGCGATTTGTACAATTATTTCAGGTGTCTCATTCACAAACACGCCAACCTTTTTTACCTCTGTCGGAATGAGTGCGGCTAAGTTTATTGCTTCCTCTACCGTAATACGTCGTTTACTAGGCGCGAACATGAATCCGATAAAATCAACGCCTGCCTGTACAGCTGCCTCCACATGCTCGCTATTTTTTAATCCGCAAATTTTTACTTTTGTCATCGAATTTCGCCATCCTTTGTCATAATGTCGATTTGCAGCGATTGTAGTGAATTTTTGACGTCCCCGCTACGCATTAATGATTCCCCAACTAAGATGCCTTTTGCCCCAGTATTCGCCACGAATTGTGCATCTTCCACATTCCAAATGCCACTTTCACTAATGAAGGCAATATTTGAGTGGGGGAGCTGCTCGGCAATTTCCTTTGTATGCGATAAATCGACCTCAAACGTATTTAAATTCCGATTATTTACACCGACAATTTTCGCCCCAATTTGAAGTGCCCGTTGTAGTTCTTCTACATTATGAACCTCTACAAGCACCTCTAAATTTTGGTCAGTAGCATAAGTGTGTAACGAACGTAATTGCTCATCACTTAGCGCCGCCACAATGAGTAAAATAACGGATGCCCCAGCCGCTTTTGCATAATCGATTTGGACCGTATCAATCATAAAATCTTTGCATAACACAGGGATATTAACGGCATTGGCAACCGCATTTAAATCCTCGAAGGAGCCTTTAAAAAATGCCTGCTCGGTTAATACGGAAATACATGCCGCTCCTGCTTCTTCGTATTGCAATGCTTGTGTAACGGGATCGATGTGCATTGCGATATCTCCTTTAGAAGGGGAAGCACGCTTCATTTCAGCGATAACTTGTAAATTCTTCGTGTGCAGCAATGTTTCATATAATGAAGGACGCTGTTTTTTAACCGTTTGGAAGTTAGGTTCATTTGCAAATAAAGCGGGTAGTTCTGATCTTTTATGTTCTATAATTTTCGTTAAAATCGTCATTTTGCTGCTCCTTCCTTTACGACTTGCTCGCTATAAGCAATGACGTTTTGCAGTTTTTGTAAAGCGCGTCCTGAGAAAATGCTATCTTTAGCCATTTCAATTCCTTCTTTCATTGTTTCAGCTAATCCGTAAGCGAAAAATCCAATGCCCGCATTTAAAATAACGGTGTCGAAATAGGGGCTTTGTTTACCAGCTAGTAGCTCGCGCATAATGACTGCATTTTCCTGTGGACTGCCCCCACGAATAGCAGATAGTAGCTGCGCGGTTAATCCGACATCTTCAGCTCGCAATTTGAACGGAATAATATCGCCGTGATCGAGTAAAACGAATGTATTTTCACCGTCTAATGAAGCTTCATCCATGCCTTGAGCACCTGATACAACAATAGCTCGTTCACGTCCCAGCATATGGAGAACCTCTGCATAATCAGTTGTGAAATTAGGGCGGTTAATGCCAACTAATTGCGTTTTTAATGGAACTGGATTTGTTAAAGGTCCTACTAAGTTAAAAATAGTCGGCTTGCCAATCGCTTGTCGAATTTCCCCGATTCGTTTTAGCTTCGGATGCATATTCGGTGCATGTAAAAAGGCAATGCCGTATTGCTTCAGTAAATCAGTTGTTTGCGCTGTATCGGGAATGAGTTCGATGCCAAGCGCCTCTAAAACATCGGAGCTACCAGATGAACTTGATACTTTCCGGTTGCCATGCTTCGCAACTAAAATGCCACCACCCGCAAGTACAAAGGCTGCTGTTGTACTAATATTAAAGCTGTGTAAACCGTCGCCACCCGTCCCGCAGTTATCCATATAAATGCCTTCAGGCGCATCCATTTTCACCGCATGGGATTGCATAACGGATGCTAATCCTGCAACTTCATGAGTTGTTTCTCCTTTGTTGCTCATCGCAATAAGGAAGTCGGCAATATCTTGTTTTGCTGTTTGTTCATTAAAAATACAGTGCGCTGCTTGCACCATTTCTTCAAAAATAAGATGTTCTGAACGTTTAAGTTGATTAATAAACGGTTGTAATGACATGTTCTTCATCCTTTCATAAGCGCGTTCAAAGTTAGATTAGACGTATTATTCATTGTTTGGATATACGCTTTGTCGTCAATAATCGTCAACGTTTTTGCAGGTGTTGTAAAATCCACCTGGCCATTAAATCCGATATAGCCAATGAGCCCGTCTTGTGGCATCAGTTGCTTCACTGCATCAATGGCATGAAAAGCGGGGGACAGTAACCCATGCTGTATAGTATTTCGCTTTTCTAAGGAATCCGTTTGGCATAATGTGTCGAGATTTGCATCCTCATTCGTTGTGGAAAGCGCACCATCTCGAATTTGTAAAAAACTTTTTGGAGACGTTCCAACAACAGTACATTCATCAAATTCCATGTAATACATGTAAGCAGCTGCTTCCTGAACACGTAAATTTCGGTACAACGCAAATGCATCACCCGAAAATTGGGCGGTAGTGAGTTGCTGCGAATGTTGTTGTAAAGAATGCAGCGCATAATCTTTATCATCTAAAGTGGAGGCAGTGAACAGCTCGTCGATTAATTGATCAATATTCGGTTCCACCTGTTCCGCCTCAATATTTGTATGGAAAACTGCAATTTCATCTGTCAAATGGTCAAAAATGATGAGCGTGTCATATACATGAAACTGAAGAGCTGGTACTACTTCATGTAATGCTGTTGGAAGTGCATGAATATAACCAATGCCCCCACCCGTTAATGGATATTGTGTATCGCTTGTAACACGTGGCATCACTTGCTTCAATAAAGAAATTATTTCACCTTCATAGTGATAATGCTTGTTTGTTAAATGTGAGAGATCTTGTAAATGTGCACCGTTTCCACTATACGTTTTTCGTGGATTGGCTCCGATAAAAGAATAACGCCCATTGCCTTCATTTTTTGCTGAACTTTCAAGTAAAAATTTTCGCTGTCCTTGTAGTCGCATAAAAATAGAAATAGGGGTTAATAAATCACCATTGACCTTTTTCATCGATGTACGAAATTTTTGTTTTAATGCCATATTGAACACTCCTTTATTTTTGGAATAAAAAAAACGCCCTCAACAAAAGGAAAAAATCCTTTTGTTGAGGGCGATAAATACCGCGTTGCCACCTCGATTGAAGCAAAACTACTGCTTCCACTCAAACCTGATAACGGCAGGGGAACCGTCCACTAACTAACGCTAGTAGCTTTCATAAGGCCCATTCACATGTTTCTTTTGACGCATTTTCACCAACCATGCGCTCTCTAAGCAAAAGCAACTTGCTACTCTTCTTATTCATCAATTTGACTCAACTCAGCTAATCTCATCTAAACTTTGCTAGGATGGTGGTCACGCTCCCGCAACCTGCTACCATATACACGAACAAATTAGATTAAAGTAATTGTACGCGTAAGTAGATAGAAAAGTCAATTATTTTAAAGCATGCTGGTGACTCGGCAAGTTTGCCATTAAACCTGGTAGGGAATGGTAAGAAGTGATCCGCAAAAATAAAGTTAATTGAAATGTAACCGATATAATACTCAAGGAAATTAAAGGAGGACTATATATATTGAATAAAAAACTATTTTTAGCGGTAGCCACTATCCCAATGGTCATAACAGTACCACCAGTTGCGGGGGCAGAAGGAACATCGTCTATTCCAATTACAGGACAACCAATTGTAAATGAAACATTGACAGCGTCTATTGGGGGCTTAGGAAAAACAAATATTAAAGGGTTTCAGTGGTATTATGTTGGAATGGCGACAACGGGAGATAGTGCTTCGGTAACGAAAAAACCAATTTCTGGTGCGACATCGATGTCGTTTATAGTACCAGCAGAAGCCGCGGGTAAAACGGTTATGGTAGAAGCAACATCGACAGAAGGTGAAGTATATAAAAGTGATGCAATGCCTATTAATAAACTATCACTAGAAATCGCAGCACCAAAACTTACTGGCTATTCGGATTCCAATTTTGTAGCGCCAGGTGAAACGATAAAAGTAGGTGGAGCAGTAGTTACGGATATTGGTGGAGCTAAATTAAAAAATAACCAAATTACATATAGCTACAAATGGTATTGGAGCGAAAATGAAACGTATTCGCCTATTGAGGGTGCGACAGGTGGAAATTACACGATACCAGTAAGTGCATTGGAAAAAGGTATGAAGCATATTAAGGTTGTGGTATCTGCAACTGTAGGAACAGCCAGTACTGAATCAGATTTTTCAAATGAAGTAACGGTATCTAATGAGCCGTCAGAAACATTGATTACAGCTATTGATACATTGCGTATTAGTGACAGTAAGTACAATATAACAACAGACCTAGGTGCATTTAAAGCGAAGGTAGAGGAGATAGATAGTCAATATCAAGCGTTAGCACCTCCTGCCAAAGCTAATGTGAAAAATTATGCTATATTAGAGCGCGCACTTGCAGATATAAAAGCGATCAGTGCATTAAAAGAAAAAATGGATAAATTCAATGAAAATGAAGTGGAAGCTGAAAAAGTGCTGAAATATATAGCAGATATTGAAGCAGATTATGACAAGCTTGATTTATTACAGCGTAGTCTAGATGTAGGGGATGCTTTGTATAATAGCATTCTGGGTATCATGAAAGCACCGACAGATGTTGAAGAAATTGGAAAGGTGAGAAAGGTTAGTCAAGCGATTGCTAATCTTATTAACTATAACGGTAATCTGGGGCAATACGGATATAAAAAAGTAGAAGATTTACAGAAGGCGATAGATCAGATTGAAGCCGATATAGAATCAATATCAAAAAACTACCAAACAACGGTACAAAATCTAGCTATTTTAAATGAAGCAAAGCAAGATATTAAAAAGATTGCCCAGTTTGATAAGCTTTTTGATAAATTGTCTGGGATTTTGGCACCAGAAAAGCAAGTAACGACAGCCAAATCGATACGTACTGCGTATGACAAGCTAACGTTCAAACAGCGACAGTTAGTACCAGCTGAAAATATTACGAAATTACAACTAGCAGAAAATGCTGAAGAATTTCAAATTGCTGCTTTAAATATAGAAATAGATAGCTATATTGGAGACGATATTTACCCAACCAATCCGACTGAACAAACATGGCAGGATCATGTGACGAATGTGAACCGCATTATTTCGCAATATAAAAGTTTAACGAAAACATCAGCAGCTAAAATTATTGGCTATACAGAAATCACGCAGTTGCAAAAAGACTTTAAGACAGCTGACAAGGTGATTAAGCAAATAAAAGAGTATGATGGACTGTCAAAAGTGAGTGGTGTAAAAGAAAGTAAACTAAAATCGAGCCATAACAATGCTCTAAAAGCTTATAATAAGCTAACAAGTTTGCAACAATCTCTCGTTTATAATGAAGATCTACTATTAAATAATCCACCGACTGTGACGGTGGATGATAAGGGCAAAGAGCCGGCAGATAAAGCGGCAGCACAAACATTAAAAGGGGATATTGCGAAGTTTGCTGATATCACAAAATATTCGTTTACAACATTAGAAAAAGATGTGAATACAGCAACAGCAGCATATAAAAACCTGTCATCTGCTGCGCGTAAACATGTAACGAACTATCATTTATTAACGGCTGCTAGTAAAGATGTGAAAGCAGTAGCATCATTCCATAAAAAAGTACAAACGGCTCGCGAAGAAATGAATGTCGCAAAACAAGCGAAAAAGATTGAATCTGTAGAAAAGGCTTTTGCAAAACTACCTGCCAATCAGCAGCATTTAGCAAATAAGGAATATCAATCATTACTGGATAACCGCCTTGTAGATGGCAATGCAACGGATATTGGTGCATTTAATGAGGCTATCGGAAAAATCATAACGGACGATTTATATACAGTGACAGTAGAAGAGATTAAAACATTCTCTCTTCAATACAAAAACCTGAGCTCTAGCGACAAAAAGCGTATTACGAACGCCGCTATTTTAAAAACAGCAGAAGCAGATGTGAAAAAGGTCGAATCCTTTATGAAGCAATACGATAAATCATTTAGTAGTAAACCAGAAACGGTTCTTAAAGCCTTCGCTAAGCTTTCTGCAAAGCAAGTGGGCTTAGTGAATCCAAGTGTTCGTCAAGCGCTAATTGAAGCTGAAAAAGGTCAACAAGGATCAAATGAAGCAGGCTTTGCGGTAGTGGAATCCATTAATGCACTTATTCAAAAAGGTGTCTATAAAGCAGATTTACAAGTGGATGTATCAACTATTCGAGGGATATACGACAAGTTGAGTGCATCTGATAAAAAAGTTGTGAAAAACTATTCGACGCTAACACAGGCCGAAGAAGATTTAAAAAAGGTTGCTGAAGTACATGCATTATATGTGGCCAGCCCTGTTGAAAAAAGCGATAAAGCTCGTCAAGCTTGGGAAACAGCTTTTGGTAAGTTATCTAAAAAATTAGAGCTACTTTATACGGATATGTATAAAGATGATATTTAAAAGATAAGCTTGAAATATAAAAATAGCCAACTATCAGAGTTTTTCTGGATAGTTGGCTATTTTTCGTTAAATTATTTTTTTAAAGTTTAAACGTTTATTGAGTGCATACATAATTGGTGCACCGACAGCAAGGACAACGAATTCACCGAACGCGACAAACGCCCATGTTTCCCAGAACGGTAAGTCCAACACAAGATTTAACTGTGCTGCGATAATAAACATCGTAAACGTAAATAACAATGTATTAACAATAAGGCGAGCCCAAATATTTTTAACGAACTTACAAATGGCAATAAAAATACCTAATGTAAGGATCGTGTGTCCAACGCCGAAAATTAAATCCATTGGTCCAACAGAGGACATCAGGAAGTTGGAAATAAATACACCCAATACCACACCAACCATATAGCGTGGATTAAAAGCGATTAAATGGTTAAAGATTTCGGCAATACGAAACTGTACTTGACCGAAACTAATTGGAGCAACAAGCATTGTTACTGCAATGTAGAGCGCAGCAATAATGGCACTCATAGCTAAATATTTTACTTTCATCTTCTATTCCTCCTAGTTTTTTTACGTGGGATGGTTACGAACCACGATGCTTTTCGCATAAGGTAATATTTTAATATAATGACAAGCCTTTCGTCAAATTTCAAAGAATTGTTGAAAAATTGTCACAATTAGAAAAGGTGTAATAGTTTAGCGGTTTAAAGCGGCAAATTAACGGAAAAGTCTTGAAATATGGGGATAAATATAATCAGAACATTCTAAAAGTTATTGACTATATGATTTCATAGCGGTAATATATTTTTAATTCACACTTTATTCGAATGAAGTGCGACACAAAAAATAGAGAAAGAAATAGGGGGATCATCGTTTATGACTAAAAAGTTAACGAAGCTATCATTTTTGGTATTTGGGCTTCTTTTATTATTGGCAGCATGTGGTGGAGAAGAACAGGATTCAACTGCTAAAGATGCAGGGAAAATTGATTCAGCTAATGCAGCTAAAACAGAGGACGAGAAAAAATTTAAAATTGGGATTACTCAAATTGCAGAGCACCCATCATTAGATGCAGCAACAGATGGTTTCAAAAAAGCGATTGAAGATGCAGGTATTAAAACAGAGTATCTCGATAAATCAGCAAATAATGATAACACGGCCAATTTAACAATTGCGCAACAACTAGTAAGTGAAAATGTAGATTTAATTTTTGCAAACTCAACACCATCAGCACAAGCAGTAAAGAGTGTAACGACTGAAATTCCAACTCTTTTCACATCTGTAACTGACGCGGTTGGTGCAGAATTAATTGACTCAATGGCAACACCAGGTGGAAATGTAACGGGTACAATTGATTTACACCCAGAAACAATGCCAAAGACAATTGCATTCCTAAAAGACTTAGGTGCAAAAAACATTGGGATGATTTACAACGCAGGTGAGCAAAACTCAGTAGCACAAATTACGACAGTAAAAGAATTAGCAGCTAAAGAAGGCTTAACAATTGTTGAAGCAGCTGCATCAAATCCAGCAGAAGTTCAACAAGCTGCGGAATCTTTACTTGGCAAAGTAGAAGCCTTTTATATTATTACAGATAATACAGTAGTATCGGCTTTAGAATCAGTAATTAGTGTTGCGAATGCAAACAAATTGCCATTAATCGTAGGCGAGCTTGATTCAGTAGCACGTGGTGGTTTAGCTGCATACGGTTTCGAATACTTTGATATCGGCTATGAAGCAGGTCAAATGGCGGCACAAATTTTATTAGAAGGTAAAACACCAGCTGAAATTCCAGCGGCATACCCAGCCAATTTAAAACTATTAATTAACAAAGATACTGCGGAAACACTAGGTTTAGAAATTAAGCCTGAGTGGGAAGCGGAAGTACAATAACACAGATTCGCGCTAAGCACACCACTTAGCGCGAATCCTTATTTGGGCCAACAGGATGTTGGTCACTCAGGCGTTGCCGCAGGACGCGGCGTTCTTAGCCTGAATTCCATTAAAACAATAGTTAGGGGATGGTTCGAGATGTTTACAGCTTTGTTTGGTTCAGTAGAGCAAGGAATCATCTATGCAATTATGGCGCTCGGAGTGTATTTAACATTCCGAGTGTTAGACTTTCCAGATTTAACAGTCGATGGTAGCTTTGTAACGGGGGCTGGTACAGCGGCAATGATGATTGTGCTTGGCTATAACCCGATTTTAGCAACAATCGTAGCGATGGTTGCTGGATTTCTTGCAGGATGTATGACGGGTTTATTACATACAAAAGGGAAAATCAATCCGCTACTTTCTGGGATTTTGATGATGATTGCCTTGTATTCGATCAACCTTCGTATTATGGGGATTACATCTGATACAGGTGTAACACGCCCCAATATTCCACTATTAAATACGGATACAGTGTTCACGATGTTTAACGACTTCTGGTCAAAGTTAGGCATAGATAGCGTACTTTCAAGTGCAGTAACAGCAATGGGAGGAAAATCACTTCCATCGACATGGGGTATTTTATTTTTCATGCTAATCGTAACATTGGTCATTAAACTAATAATGGACCGATTCTTAAAAACAGAAATTGGACTTGCGATTCGAGCGACAGGGGACAATAAGCGGATGATTCGAAGTTTTTCTGCTAACACAGATTCTTTGATCATTTTAGGCCTTGGCTTATCGAACGGGATGGTTGCATTATCGGGTGCGTTAATTGCCCAATATACAAAGTTTGCGGATATTGGTCTAGGTATCGGGATGATCGTTGTCGGATTAGCTTCGGTTATTATCGGTGAAGCAATCTTTGGTACGAAGTCGATTATGCGTACAACATTTGCCGTTATTGCTGGTGCGGTTATTTATCGTTTAATTTACGCTTTGGCATTGCGAGTTGGTTGGTTAGACACGGGCGATATGAAGTTAATTACCGCGATTATCGTTATTTTAGCATTAATTATTCCACAAGTTTTAAATAAGCAAAAAGAGAAAAAGCGTAAGGCAAAGCGTTTAGCGGCGCGAGTAGCAGCACAAAAGGCAAGATTAAATGTAGAGCAAGGGGGAAATGGTCTTGCTTAAACTAGATGGTATTAACAAAATATTTAATGAAGGCACACCAGATGAAAAAAATGCATTAGATAATATTAATTTGCATTTAGCAGCGGGTGACTTTGTAACAATTATCGGCAGTAACGGGGCAGGCAAGTCGACGATGATGAACATGATTTCGGGTGCATTGACACCGGATTTTGGTTCGATTGTGATTGATGGTAATGATTTAACACGCCTGCCTGAGCACAAGCGTGCGCTGCATATTGGACGTGTTTTCCAAGATCCAATGGCGGGCACAGCACCTTCTATGACGATTGAAGAAAACTTGGCCATCGCCTATTCCCGAAATACAAAACGTGGATTACGTGGTGGGGTTGATAAAAAGCGTCGAGAATTTTTCAAGCAATCATTAGAAAAGCTTCATCTTAATTTGGAAAACCGTTTAACTGCGAAAGTAGGATTGCTGTCAGGTGGGGAACGTCAAGCATTGAGTTTATTAATGGCGACATTTACAAAGCCAGCCATTTTATTGTTAGATGAACATACAGCTGCGCTAGACCCATCGCGTGCAGAGCTCATTACAAAGCTAACAAAGGAGCTTGTTGAGGAAAGTAACTTAACGACGCTTATGGTAACACATAATATGCAGCAAGCGCTAGATTTAGGAAATCGCCTCATTATGATGGACAAAGGTCAGATTATTTTGGAAGTCGGTGCAGAGCGTAAATCAGCATTAACGATTCCAGATTTAATGACCGAATTTGAACACATTCGTGGTGAAAAAATGAATTCAGACCGTGCATTATTGGGATAAAAATAAGCCCGTATTCCTTCAAAATGAGGAATGCGGGCTTGTTTATTTACCTTACACTAATAAAGCAAATAACGTACTATCTTTATTCACTTCTTTGTATTCAAAGCCATTTGCTGTCATGCGTTGTAGTAAACCAGCACGATCATCGGGATGACCGATTTCAATTCCGACAAGTGCAGGACCGCTTTCTTTATTGTTTTTCTTCGTATATTCAAACGTTGTAATATCGTCATTTGGCCCAAGTACGGACGTTAAAAACTGGCGTAGTGCACCTGAACGCTGTGGGAAGCTGACGATAAAGTAATGTAGTAACCCTTCGTAAATTAAAGAGCGCTCTTTAATCTCCTGCATACGACCGATGTCATTGTTTCCACCTGAAATAATGATGACGACTGATTTTCCACGAATTTTTTCCGCATAAAAATCAAGTGCTGCAACGGAAAGTGCTCCAGCAGGTTCTGCAACAATCGCGTGTTTATTGTATAAATTTAAAATAGTCGTGCAAACCTTACCTTCAGGAATCGTTATAATATCGTCCAAATGTGCCTTACAAATTTGGTATGTTTCATTGCCAGCCAATTTTACAGCGGCGCCATCTACAAATTTATCAATCCAACCAAGTGCATTCGGACCGTCTTGTTCGAATGCGGATTGCATACAGGCGGCACCAGCAGGCTCTACACCGATAACTTTACTATTCGGTGATAGATTTTTAATATAGGTAGATACACCAGACATTAACCCACCACCACCAATACTACCAAAAACGTAATCAATCGGTTCTTCAATATCATTCATAATTTCAACAGCAACCGTACCTTGACCAGCAATGACATCTAAATCATCAAATGGATGAATAAAAATTCGTTCCTCTGCCTCGCAATAGGCAAGGGCACTCACCGCAGAATCATCAAAAGTATCACCAGAAAGCTGAATTTCTACAAAGTTACGACCAAACATGCGCACTTGATCAATCTTTTGTTTAGGAGTCGTTTTTGGCATGAAAATCGTCGCTTGAATTTCAAGTTTCGCACAAGCATACGCAACACCTTGTGCGTGATTGCCAGCACTCGCACACACAACACCTGTAACACGCGCCTGTTCTTCAATTTTTTTTATTTTATAGTAAGCCCCGCGCAACTTAAAAGAACGTACATGCTGCAGGTCCTCTCGTTTAAAATAAATATTTGCGCCGTATTTTTCGGATAAATAATCATTACGTTGAAGCGGTGTGTGTACGACGACATCCTTTAAAAAGTGGTGCGCAATTAAAATATGCTCCACTGCAATTGTTTTCGTTTGTGTAACTTCCATACCATGTAACCTCCGTTATATATCGAATTTAATCATTTTAACATAAATAAAACTATAAATGTTTTAAAATTCAGTTAATTATGAAATTTCACAAAGTAATCACAATGAAAACGTTTTATTAGAGAGTTGGGCGCTTATTAAATGAATGTAAAAGTTGCTTAATGAAATAAAAATCGTATATCTTTGGAAGAGAACAAGCATAAGGAGGAGATTAGCAATGCAAAATACGTCAAAAACAACATTAACAATGACAAGAACATTTGAAGTCCCTGCAGAAAGTGTTATGAATGCATGGTTGGATGCACAAATGATGAAAAAGTGGCTTTTTACTATGGAACATACAAATAAAGTGGCTACAAATGACCCAGTAGAAGGAGGAACATGGGAAATTGTAGATCATCGCGGAGGTGTGGATTACCGAGCAATTGGTATGTATTTAACGATAGACCGACCAAATTTAATTCGCCAAACATTTAGAATGCCACAGTTTGGTGAGGCCGAGGACATAATTACTGTTCAGTTGAAAAATGAGGGAAATGATTCTAAAATGACATTTACGCAAGAAATTACCGTGCCGCATGAAGAGAATTGGAGCCAAGTAGACATTGAAAAAGCAGAAAAGGAATTTGTTGCAAGCACTGAGCAAGGTTGGCACTATATGTTTTTAGGTTTAAAACAACTAGTTGAAACAGGGAAAATTAATTACCCAGAATAACTTACTTTCATATTTATATAAAAAGCCATTTTGACGTAAAAATCAAAATGGCTTTTCGGATATTGTGATGCTCGCTACAAGAATTTAAAATATAATGTGCGCAATCGCAGCAATGATTGGAATTGAAATAATTGTACGAATTAAGAAAATCACGAATAAATCCCAAATTTTTAACGGTAACTTTGTCCCTAAAATTAATCCACCCACTTCAGATAGGTAAATTAACTGTGTGACAGAAACTGTTGCAATGAAGAAACGCGTTAGTTCGGATTCAATGCCAGCACCTAAAACAGAAGGTAAAAGCATGTCAGCAAAACCGACAATCATCGTTTGAGCGGCATCACTTGCTTCTGGAATTTGTAATAGCGTTAAAATCGGCTCGAACGGCATTCCTAAAATACGGAATACACTTGTAAATTCAGCAAGCACTAATGCAATTGTCCCGAATGCCATAATGATTGGTGTAACGGCAAACCACATTTCTAATACGTTTTTAAAACCACCAGCAACAATTTTACCAAGGTTTTTATTCGAGTCAGCTTTCGTTAACGCATTGTGTAAGCCGAAAGTAAATACATTAAATCCTTCTTTTACATCTTCGCGGTTTGCAGGAGCTTCTGTGCCATCGATTAATGTATCGGCTTTTTGTTTCAACGGATAAATACGCGGCATAATGAAAGCTAAAATTAGACCACAAAAAACAACTGAAGCATAAAATTGTAAAAAGTATTCTTCAATGCCAATCGTTTCAATAACAACTAAACAAAACGTAATTGACACGACAGAGAAAGTTGTAGCAATTGTTGCGGCTTCACGACCTGTATAATTTTTTTCCTCATATTGTTTGCTCGTTAATAGAACACCAATTGTGCCATCACCAACCCATGAAGCTAAGCAGTCAACTGCTGCACGCCCAGGAATTTTGAAAAGGGGACGCATAATTTTTACCATCATAGAACCGAAAAATTCAAGTAAACCAAAGTCTGTTAATAATGGTAGTAATAGTCCAGCAAATAAAAATAGCACGAACATAAATGTGATAAGACCAGAAGCAGGGTCAATTAATATACCCGCTGTATCTTCACTTATAAAGCTTGCAGGACCGAACTGGAATAAGTACATCGTCGTAAAAATAACAGCAAGGACACGCATAATTGTCCAGAACCAGTTGACACGGAATAAAGAATCCATCAATGTACGTGGCCCTTTTTGTGGAATGAACTGCATGATAACTGAGCCTGCTGCTGCAATAATAAAGGTAACGAGTGCAAACCAATGGATAAATGGCTCGACTTTACCAGCAAGCATATTGGCAAGAATCGCAATCGGAACTTTCATGCCATCTGCGGTATTAATCGGTGTAATGAATAAAAATACGCCTAATGCCGAAAGAGCAACGAACAGAAACCATGTGTAGAAAGGAAATTTTTTCGTCATATATGTTAACCTCTTTTTATGTTAGTTTGTATATTTATACAATATAAACTGAATATATGCAGATGTCTACTGTTTTTATTGAAGACTAACTTTTCAGATTTTTAGGAGTGACTAAAATATGAATAATAGATGGGAAGCGTATTTGTGAAACGTTTTACAATATAGAGTTTGCCTCATAACTATAAATATATAACTGTATAAAAAAACATTTTAACGCATAAAAAAGGCGAGGGGATAATCCCTCGCCTTAAATAATCCATATACAATTAATCTTCAAATGTAAACGGATAAAACTTCTCAACGTTTAACCAGCTATCGCTTAACACTTCACCGTCATCGATGCGTTTTTCCGTTTCTGCCATCATCCAAGCGGTTTGAGAAGCGTGTGCCTGTAAAGCTTTTATTTTATCGTCTTTCACACTACGAATGTCGACAACGATTGGTGCTTCCCCAATTTTTTCGACTGTATCATTCGCAAAAGCAACCGCTAAAATACGTGGGCGTGCCTCTTTTGGCATGCGACGTACTGCTTCGATAACCGCACGTGCTGTTGCTTCATGATCGGGATGCACCGCGAAGCCCGGGAAAAATGTGTAAATAACAGAAGGGTTTAATTCCTCGATTAAATTCGTCACAAGCTTCACCATTTTTTCATCATCTTCAAATTCAATTGTTTTATCACGTAAGCCCATCATGCGTAAATCTTCAATACCCATTGCAGCACAGGCAGCAACAAGCTCTTGACGACGAATGTCTGGCAACGATTCACGTGTCGCAAACGGTGGATTTCCTAGATTACGGCCCATTTCACCTAATGTTAAACAAGCATATGTAACAGGTACGGCCATATTGCGATACATACGCACCGTTCCTGCAACTGAAAATGCTTCATCATCTGGATGAGGGTAAACAACTAAAACGTGGCGTTCTTCTTGTAAAGTCATTGTATGTCCCCCTTAATAAGCAAATGGCGTTTCGCTAATTTCAAGTGCGACTGCCAGCTTCCCTGTATAATCTAAACCCGCCATTAATAGACGACCTTCTGTATCTAACTTAAAATGTGTAATGCCTTGTGCATAAACCCAACCATGTTCCAATTTTAAACCAACACGGTGTGGGGCATCATCGACAATTTTCCCTAGCTCGTAACGTAATTTGACATTGCGGATAAACGCACCGGCATTAAAGAACTTTTCATCGTAATGGGCCGCATAAGAGCCATTTGTCGTTTCTAAATGAATAAAAACGTCTTTATTTGCAAAAGAATTCAGTAATTCTTGTAGCTCTTGCGTATTTACTTCTTTCATTTCTAATCCCCCTAAATCGTACTCTCTCTTTAGTATAGTAAAACGAGCGGATAAAAGAAAATAGTAGGCATTGGCAGCGTGGGCGATTTGTATTTAGTTTCTATGTTTTTTATATGAAGTACTTTGAATAATAGACAATTAAGCATAGTTAATAGACAAAATTAGTTTTAATAGACAATTTCGCTAACTCACTTCGAATCAACAAACGAAAAAATCACACAAGGCGGCTAAGCATCTTGTGTGATTTTCATTTATTATGATGATATCAATTACGCAATTGTAACACTTGGAATTGTTGTAACAGTTACTTGCGGTGCGCCGAAACGTGGTTTTGCACCGTGCATAACAGGGCCTACGTGAGCATTTAAAGCCCAGCCATGTTTAATCGCAGCTGAAACGAATTCTTTTGCTTCAATCACTGATTCTTCCACAGTGAAGCCGTTTGCTAAGTTTGCACATACACTTGCTGCAAACGTACAGCCTGCACCGTGATTATACGTAGAAGCGACTTTCTCCGTTTCAAGTAGCTTGAATTCATTACCATCAAAGAATAGATCTACTGCTTTTTCATGGGCTAATGCTTTCCCGCCTTTAATGACAACGTTTTTAGCGCCTAATGCATGGATTTTAGCAGCAGCAACTTGCATTTCTTCAATTGTTTTTGGTGTTTTCATTCCTGCTAATTGTCCTGCTTCGAAAAGGTTTGGTGTAACAACTGTTGCGTAAGGTAATAAATAGTTAATCATCGCAGTTGTATTACCTGGATTTAACACTTCATCATCCCCCTTACAAATCATCACTGGGTCAATGACAACTTTGTCTGTCCCTGAATTTTGAATGGCTTCAGAAGCGATTTTAATAATTTCTTCTGTTGAAAGCATCCCTGTTTTAACAGCATCTACACCTGTTGAAAGGGCTGTATCAATTTGTTTTTGTAATAATTCAGTAGGAAGTGGCGTTACACTGTGACTCCATGTTATTGGGTCCATCGTTACGACAACTGTAAGGGCAACCATGCCATATGTGCCATGCTCTTGGAAAGCTTTTAAATCAGCTTGCATACCTGCGCCAGCTGATGTATCTGAACCTGCGATCGTTAACGTTTTTTTCAATGTCATAAAAACATCTCCTTATTGTAAATGAAATATGATTCTTAGTTAGTATTAATTATAGCTTGCTTGTGACTGCTTGGAATAGTCAGAATAAGAAAAAACTATAAGGTCAGATAGGGTGGTACTTGAATTTTGGAGCAAATTTGATTACTGTTTGGACAGAGGTGAAAAGCATTGATTGATACATTAACGAATACGTGGCGTGATATTTTAGCACCACAATCTCAACAACCTTATTTTCAACAGCTCCAACAATTTTTACAACAGCAATATAATGAAGAAACGGTTTATCCAAAAAAGTCGGATATATTGAATGCTTTACAAATAACAGATTACCCCGATGTGAAGGTAATTATTTTAGGACAGGACCCATATCATGGTGTCAATCAAGCACATGGTTTAAGTTTTTCAGTGCAGAATGGACAAAAGCTACCACCAAGTTTGAAAAATATGTTGAAGGAATTACAGGAGGATATCGGCTGTTCCATTCCACAAAATGGTGATTTAACTGCATGGGCAAAGCAGGGTGTTCTCCTATTAAATACGGTACTTACAGTTCGTGAAAAAGAAGCGCATGCACATAAAGGACAAGGCTGGGAGCAATTTACGGATGCGATTATCGAAAGTGTTGCCAATCGTGACGAGCCCGCTGTTTTTCTCCTATGGGGAAAACCTGCACAAAGTAAGCGTACATTAATCGAACGTTTTCATAAAAATCATACTATCCTGGAAGCACCACATCCAAGTCCGCTTAGTGCATATCGCGGCTTTTTTGGGAGCAAGCCTTATTCAAAAACGAACGAAGCTTTAATAGCTATGGGGAAACAGCCAATAGAGTGGTGTATCTCAGATTAATCCATGGTAAAGTAGAATAGAAAGAGAGGGAGCAGCTGATGAAAGTTGATTGCTTTAAATGTCAATACTTCCATGTTACATGGGATCAAAATAACCCGCGTGGCTGCTCGGCATATGGTTTTAAAACGAAGCAACTACCGTCTGTTCTTGTCAAACAATCTTCAGGTATGGACTGTTTAAAATTTGTACCGAAAAAACAGGAGGGACAGCGATGATTTCCTACGAAACAATTGTTCAACAAATTGAAAAGCATGCGATTCAAGCAAAGCAAACACGTGATGAACAGCAAATACGCGAGCAATTATCGGCAATTCGTGCGCTATGTAATGTCGTATTAGACGAAGGAAACCCTGTTGCAAAGCCATCAGTAGCCGCACCACACGTACATAATATCCAAACAACTTCTATGATGATTTCACAGCCACTTGTCACTTCAGCTCAAAATCTAGAGGAAGAAGATGCAAATGGCGAATCGCTTTTTGATTTTTAGTAGTTAAATATTTGAAATGAATAATCAATTAAAAAGGAGTTTTTAAAATGAAAGGTTCAATTATTTCCGGTGCTATTCAAGGCTTTTTAGCAGTAGCATTAGGTGCGTTTGCTGCCCATGCATTGGAGGACAAATTAGATGCATATGGCACGGACATTTGGAATACGGCGATTCAATATCAAATGCTGCACGCAGTAGCAATCGTTTTAGCAGGAATTTTAATGTCTAAGGCGATTTTTGGCGCAGTAAAACAATTAAAAATTGCTGTTATATGCTTCAATGTTGGAGTTGTTTTCTTTACTGGTAGTTTAATGGTATTAGCTCTTACTGGCATAAAAGTATTAGGTGCCATTACACCAATTGGCGGTGTGTTGTTTTTAATCGGTTGGGCTATGATCATCAGTGCGACATTAAAACACGCAAAGTAACGCTTTATTGAGCTCGAAAAAATCCCTTTTTGAAGGGGATTTTTTTTATTGTGGACTAAATAAAATATTTTGTTGAGATATGTCTATTAATGAAATAAAATGAGAGATACAAATCGTTCGTTCTGATAATTTTGATATTATTGAAAGTATAATAAATTTGAATTTAATTACAGTAATGTATGGTGATAATTCGACGATATTTACATGAATATCAAAACGGTAGCTTACTTAGCGAATACCAAAGATACATCATTGTAAAACAACAAGTAATAGAAAGAAGGTAATGGGGAAATGGGCGTTGCAGCAAAATTAAATATTGCGATTTACTCGATTGTTACAGCATTAATATTAACAATTTTCTTTACTTTTTTAAACATAGATAATGTTGAAGAGAGCACAGATGAAGCATTGAATAATCGCATCGAGCAAATCCAAGCGGTTGAAAAAATTCGTCTCAGTTTAGCGATGCAAAGTTTATATGCACGCGCGGTCGTATTAGATCGTTCGAAGGAAAGTATCGAACAATTGGAATTTCATATGAATACTTTGAATGAGGAAATTTTAAGTTTGAAAGAAATGATAAGAAGTCAGACGATGACGGATTATTTAAAAGAAATGGACACGTTTAATAACCAATATAATACGAGTACAATCAGTTTGCTAGAAGCTATCAAAGTAGGGGATACGCGGTTAGCGAATGAATATGTGAATACGTCATTAAAAGCAGCGCATGAAGGTATTCTCGGCATTTCGGATGAAATTTTAGCCTATCAAGAGGGAGAACTTGTAGAAATTAAGGATGAAATAGAACTTTACATTAATAATTCTAAAATAACAGCTTGGTTTTTCTTGTTTGTTAGTATTCTCATCAGTATAGCCGCAGTTATTTATATCCGTTTAAAAATTGTTGCGCCACTAAAATTAGTAGTCATTGAGGCAAATGTTATTGCATCAGGGGATTTATCGAAATCGGATATTCGAACGAAATCAAAAGATGAAATTGGTCAGCTTGGTCAATCATTTAATTTAATGAAAAATAATTTAGCTTCACTTATAAAAAATGNCTAAATACTGGACAGTTATCGGCTTCCGCACATGAGCTGTCGGCGAGCACAGAGGAAATGGCTGCGGCATCGGATGACGTCACAATGCGTATTAATCAGACATATGATTCGTCACAAGCTGCGGCACAAGCCTCACAAGAAAGTGCTCATGCAATGGAAGAAACAGCAGTGGGCGTTCAGCGCATTGCAGAAGCGACGCAAGTGTTACATGCGAGCTCGATTGAGGCATCGAATACGGCTGATCAAGGCGGTGCGATTATTGAAGAAGTGAAAAAGCAGATGGAAACGATTAATGAAACAACGAACTCTGTGAATGCATTAGTTCAAAAATTGGCACAGCAAACAGAAGAAATTAACTCGATTTCTAAAGTTATTACTGATATTACTGATCAAACGAATTTATTAGCATTGAATGCGGCCATTGAAGCGGCACGTGCGGGTGAGCATGGAAAAGGGTTTGCAGTTGTCGCAGATGAAGTTCGCAAGCTTGCGGAGGAATCAAAAAACTCAGCAAATTCAATTGTTAATTTAACACTGGAAATTAAATCGGATACAGAAAATGTAGAACGAGCGGTTTCGGAGTCGTTAATATCGGTGAAGGATGGCGTCCAAATTATTACTGAAGCGGGCCACTCATTCACAACGATTGAGCAGGCAGTAAATCAAATGACGACGCAAATTCAAGAGATTTCGGCGACTTCTGAACAATTATCTGCAAGCGCGGAGGAAGTAACGGCTTCTGTCGCAGAAATTGCGAATGGCTCAGGCAATTCAAGCCGCAACTTAGAGATGATTGTAGCCGCAACGGAAGAGCAATCTGCAACGATACAACAAGTGAATGGCGTAGCAGTCACGTTAAGCGAAAGTGCGCACCATTTACAAAATGAAATACAGCAATTTAAAGTAAAATAAAACAAAAACGTCACTTCACTTTTTAAAGGAAGTGACGTTTTGTGCGCTTGGTAGATATTATATGAATAATTTTGAATGAGTTATGTATAATGTTGGAATAAAGTGCGGAATTATGAATAATAAAGTGAAATAGTGCCGATATAACTTAAAAGAGATTTATTTAGCAAATGAAAATCAAATAACATTTTAAAACAATTAGTGAATTGAAAGTAGGTACAAGAAAAATGGGTGTTGGAGCAAAATTAAATATTGCAATTTACTCAATTATTGCAGTATTAATCGTAACAATTATATTTAGTTATTGGAACGTGTATGACATTGAAAAATATTCAGATGAAGCAATGAATAGTCGCGTAGAACAAATTCGAACGGCTGAACAAATTCGTTATGGCGTAGCGATGCAAGGTTTATATTCGCGCGCAGTTGTGTTAGATGAATCGGGAAAGTCAATAGAAAATTTAAATGCGTACATGGATTATTTAGATGACAAAGTAGCGTATTTAACAGGATTAATAAGAGATGAAACAATGGACGGTTACCTTGAAGAAATGCAAAAGTTTAACGAGCAATTTGATGAAGGAACGGCGAATTTATTAGATGCAGTAAAAAAGGATGATTTACAATTAGCAAATAATTATATTAATACAACATTAAAAACTGCAAATGAAGGTATTTTAGAAGTTTCCAATCAAATTGTAGAATATCAAGAGGAAAAACTTGCTGAAGTTAATAAAGAAACAGAGGTGTCTATTGTTTACTCTAAAATAACGGTTTGGATTGTATTAGGTCTTACTGTTGTTATTGGTGGTGCCGCAATTATTTTTATCCGTTTAAAAGTTGTTGCGCCACTTCGAGTATTAGTAACAAAGGCAAATATTATTGCATCAGGGGACTTAACGAACGAGGATATTCAAACATCATCAAAAGATGAAATTGGTCAGCTTGGTCAATCATTTAATTTAATGAAAAATAATTTAGCTTCACTTATAAAAAATGNACGAATGCTGGGCAATTAACGGCTTCAGCACAAGAACTGTCAGCGAGTACAGAGGAAATAGCTGCGACTTCGGAAAGTATCACAATGCGCATTAACGAAACAGCTGGTTCAGCACAAGCTGCGGCACAAGCATCACAAGAAAGTGCGAATGCTATGGAAGAAACAGCACAAGGCGTACAACGAATTGCAGAGGCAACGCAAGAGTTACATTCCAGCTCTATGGAGGCATCGCATACAGCGGATCAAGGTGGTACGATTATTGAAGATGCGAAAAAGCAAATGGAAACAATTAATGAAACGACGAACTCAGTGAATACATTAGTTCGAAAGTTAGCACAGCAAACAGAAGAAATTAATTCGATTTCTAAAGTAATCACAGACATTACAGATCAAACGAATTTATTAGCATTGAATGCTGCTATCGAAGCGGCACGTGCGGGTGAGCATGGAAAAGGGTTTGCAGTTGTCGCAGATGAAGTCCGCAAGCTTGCCGAGGAATCTAAAAACTCAGCAACTTCGATTGTCGATTTGACGTTGGAAATTAAATCAGACACAGAAAATGTAGAGCGAGCCGTTTCAGCATCGTTAATGTCAGTAAAAGATGGTGTACAAATTATTAGTGAAGCCGGTCAATCGTTTACATCAATCGAACAAGCGATCAATCAAATGACGGTACAAATTCAAGAGATTTCGGCAACTTCTGAGCAATTATCTGCAAGCGCGGAAGAAGTGACTGCTTCTGTTGCCGAAATTGCAAATGGTTCTAGTAGTGCGAGTCAAAATTTAGAAGTCATTGTAGCAGCAACGGAAGAACAAGCTACAACGATGCAACAAGTATCGTCCGTAGCGGTCACATTAAGTGAAAGCGCGCACCAATTACAAAATGAAATTCAGCAGTTTAAAGTAAAATAAAACAAAAACGTCACTTCGCTTTTACAGGAAGTGACGTTTTTGTATGCACATGTTTTTTCAAATCCTCTGTATCCCGCAAACCTTATATTGTTTGTGGGAAATAAGCAACTTCCTCATCAAATTCAGCATAATCAAAGTAAATCATCGGGAATAAATAACGATGATCCGATTTTAAATCGCGTAAAATTACGTGATCTCGACCTGCTGCTTCAACTACACCTCGTACCGCCTTTTTATTATCTGCGGCACCCGTATTATTAAATGAAAAATGAAATACCCCAGGTTTCCCTCGGTTTAATCGTAAAATGTTTTCAATGTAAGATTCCTCACGTGGCAAACCAGTACTTGGGAAACTCGGTTGCATCGGGATTGTCGATGGATTCATTTGTTGCATCGGATTTGTCCAATAATAAGTCAAACTCGCATCCTTTCCAAAAGAAAATTAAATTTGTAGACAGGCTATCTGGTGTAACTGAACATAAAAGCAATGTGTCTCAAGGTGACTAGTAATCAATGTGCCGTCTGAATTCACGACGATTACCCTCCTTTTCGTACAGTATATGCAGCGAGCCCAAAATGATGCTTAGCAAGCCCAGCATAAATGTAGGCTATTTGTATATACTATTAATAAATAGACATATAGGTGTAATATTTTTTGGAAATGGGGTAAAGGTAGTAAATAATTGTTAAGGGAATGTTGCCTCGTGGTGAAGTAAACTCGAGGAGTGAAGATGATGAAATTGGAAATTTGGCTAGGTATTGTATTGAGTGCGATTTTAGCGTTTGGTGTGGCGATTTTTTATGAACAGCCGGTGCATTGGTTTTTATTTATTATTATTCTTTTCATTGGCTTATTTATTAATACCGTCATTCTCATATTAAAGATGCAGGATGACAATACATGAAAAAGGTGAGTGCATACCGCAGCTCACCTTCTTTGTGTTGATTAAATTGATAATAATTTCTCTAACTTGTCTGTATCCAGTAAATTCCCGACTAAAAACTCACCGAATTCACCGTAACGTGCAGATACTTCATCAAAACGCATTTCGTATACGATTTTTTTGAATTGCAGCATATCATCAGAGAACAATGTAACGCCCCATTCATGGTCATCTAAACCAACAGAACCTGTAATGATTTGCTTGATTTTTCCTGCATAGCTACGTCCGATTAAGCCGTGCGAATGCATTAACTGACGGCGCTCGTCCATCGGTAGCATATACCAGTTATCATTGCCTTCACGACGCTTGTCCATTGGGTAGAAACACACATGCTTCGATTTTGGTAGTTCTGGGTAGAGACGTGCACGCACATGTGGGTTTTGATATGGATCTTCTGTAGACTGTCCTGCTAAGTAATTAGAAAGCTCTACTATTGAAACGTATGAATAAGCCGGCATTGTAAAATCAGCAATAGCCAATTTCGCAAATTGTGTCTCTACTTCATGTAATTCTTCAGGTGTTTCACGTAATGTCATCAGCATAAAATCCGCTTTTTGACCAATAATGGCATAAAAAGCATGGGATCCTGTCGCTGTATTTAATTGTTCTAAGTATTGGATAAATTCTTGTGTAGCGGCTTCACGTTCTTCTTGTGAAACTAATTTCCATGACGCCCAATCAATCGAACGGAATTCATGTAAAGCGTACCAACCATCTAATGTAATTGCTGCTTCATTCATGTGTTTAACACTCCTTATAATTGAAAATGATTCACAATTAGTGTAGCACAACTGCTCGGAAAAAAAACAATTGAAACCGAAAAGTGAGTAAAATTCATCAATTTGACATGACTTGCATTTGCGGTATGCTGAGTGTATGAAAAATTTGAGGAGTTAAGCAAATGAAAAAAATATTACAGCAAACAAAGTGGCGCTTTATCGACCAATCCATCAGTGCCAATAAACGTTCACCACTAGAATCTTTTGCGATGGACGATACGCTTTGTCATCTTATTGGACAGCAAAAAAGTGATGCAACCATTCGCACTTGGGTGCATCATGACGCAGTTGTATTAGGCATTCAAGATCATCGCTTACCACATATTGAAGAGGGCATGAATGTGCTGATTCAAAATGGTTATGAGCCGATTGTTCGAAATTCGGGTGGTTTAGCCGTTGTACTGGATAGTGGTGTACTTAATATTTCGATTGTTCTAGGGGAAGAAAAGCCACTTAGCATTAACGATGCATTCGAACTAATGGTCGAGTTAATTCGCGCATTATTTCCAGAAGTGGCTCATAAAATCAAAGCCTATGAAATTGTAGGCTCGTATTGCCCAGGTTCCTATGATTTAAGCATAGATGGACAAAAGTTTGCGGGGATTTCGCAGCGCCGTATGAAAAACGGGATCGCCATCCAAATTTATTTATGCGTTGAGGGAGATGGTAGTGCACGTGCTGAACGCATTAAACAATTTTACGAGGCTAGTTTACAAGGCGAGCAAACGAAGTTCCAATATCCGGACATTACGCCTCATGTCATGGCTTCCTTACAGCAGTTAACAGGCCAACCACTGACAGTCCAGCAGGTGAATGAACGCCTACGTCAACTGTTAATGGCATGGAATTCTCAACTATATGAAACACCGATTCAGCCAGGTGAGACGGAACTGTATGCGTATTATTTAGCGCGTATTTTAAAGCGTAATGAATCATTGTTGCGTTAAAGGTTGTTCGTAAAGTAGAGGGGGAAGTACTACATATGTACTTCGCCCGATTCGCTTGTCGGTAAGTGGCTCACTAAGTTTCCGTTCTTTTCCATCTTGAAAGTTGGTGCAACACGTGCATCCTCTGTTTCTAATGTAACAAGGCGACGTGCGCGGTTCATAATCGAAACAAATTGTTCGTAGTCACCTTTGATCGCTTTATTTTCAGTTTGCAGCATCGTAATCTCTTGTTGAAGTGCTTGCTTTTGTTCTGTTAACACACCAGCCAACTTGCGCCATTTCAGTACTTCTTGATCCGATGTTTGAGAATGTTGCAACCTTACTAAATAAGCAATTACGATATCTAGTGATAATGCTGAAAGAGGAATAGATTTCGGCTCTTCCTCTGAAGCTGGCATTAAATAAAGTGGGTTAATACGTCGCTTTGTTACGGAATGCAACACACGCATTTTTTCCTTACGCTCTTTTTTTGCTTGTGATAATTCTTCTTCATAAATACGACGTACAACCGCGTTCCAGCGAAACCCACAAGCCGCTGCTGTACGATTTAATGCATCTCCTGCTTCTTCAAAAGCATTTAATTGTGTACTGCCTTCTTTGACGTGACGTAAAACAGCCTCCGCTAATAATTCGTCATTATCTTGCATCCAAGCATCCTGTCTAGTTTTTGTCATGTAAATGACCTCCTGCCATGTTGATAGATTTGTTGTTCATAATCTATCATGTCCAGATGAGAGGTTATTTATTCAATGAAATTGGAAAATAATTATTTTAGCGCTCTATCAGACATTTGGCGGAATTGATAGGAAATAACTTGAATGAAGCTTATCATTTACGTTACAATAGTAAGATAAGTTAAAATAAAAAGCTGAACAAATCTCACGAGAAAGGGTGTTGACACAATGGCAAACTTATTCCACGTTTGCGATGAATGTCAGGCCGTTAATTTAAAGACGTTAATTCCTAAACTACAAGAAATTGATTCAGAAGCAACGATTGAAATTGGCTGTCATTCATATTGTGGTCCCGGCCGCAAAAAAACATTTACATTTGTAAACAATCGACCAGTTGCCGCATTAACTGAAGAGGAGTTAATGGTAAAGGTGCTGGACAAACTAAAAAAGTAATGACATAAACTACTAGGCGGAATATATACAACCTGGTAGTTTTTGTTTTGTTCTGAAAGCGTGTCCTATATAATAGTAGGAAAATAATGAGGAGGTCGTTTGAAGTGGATGCATATGCACAAAAGAAATTGCAGGAAGAAAAGGTTTTTAAAGACCCCGTACACCGTTATGTCCATGTGCGCGATCAAGTCATATGGGATTTAGTCGGGACGCGGGAGTTTCAACGTTTGCGCCGTATTAAGCAGCTTGGCACAGCATATCTCGTGTTTCACGGGGCTGAACATAGCCGTTTTAACCATTCCCTTGGCGTTTACGAAATTGTGCGTCGGATTGTGGATGATGTATTTAAAGGTCGCCCTGAATGGGATGAGGAAGAGCGCTTGTTAGTGTTATGCGCGGCATTGTTACATGATTTAGGACATGGCCCGTTTTCGCATGCTTTTGAAAACGTATTTGAAACCGATCATGAAGACTTTACACGCCAAATTCTTTTAGGGGATACAGAGGTAAATCAAGTACTGAACCGAGTATCAGAGGACTTTCCTGAAAAAGTAGCGCAAGTCATTGAAAAAACATATCCAAATGAGCTTGTAGTCAGCTTAATTTCTAGCCAAATTGATGCCGACCGCATGGATTATTTGCAGCGCGATGCCTATTATACAGGGGTGAGCTACGGTCATTTTGATATGGAGCGTATATTGCGTGTCATGCGCCCACGAGATTATGGGGTCATTATTAAATCGAGCGGCATGCATGCAGTAGAAGACTATATTATGTCACGCTATCAAATGTATTTACAAATTTACTTCCATCCGGTATCACGTAGTGCGGAGGCAATTTTGAATAATATTTTAATGCGCGCCAAGAAGCTATGCCAGCAAGGCTATTCATTTAAGCAGGAGCCAACGCATTTTCGCTCGTTTTTTAAAGGCGATGTTACATTAGCGCAATATTTAGCGCTAGATGAAAGCATCATGCTTGCCTATTTCCAATTTTGGATGGACGAAGAAGATGTCATTTTACGTGATTTATGCCGCCGTTTTGTGAATCGTGATTTATTTGTTCATATCGACTTGAATCCTGAGGAAGAGCCAGAGCGTTATGCATGGCTGATAGAACAGGTGAAATCGGCTGGCTTTGATCCAGACTATTATGTGAAAGCCGATTCGACGTCCGATTTACCCTATGATTTTTATCGTCCGGGCGTGGCGTCGACGAAACGTCCAATTTATTTGGAAATGCCAAGTGGTGAAATTCGTGAGCTAGCCGAGCAGTCACACATAGTATCGACAATCGCTAATAATATAAAGACGGATTATAAGGTATATTACCCAAAAGAAACACTTCGTATATGATAAAAGGTTATTTAATAGTTTGAGTAGTGATAGTTCTATTATCTTGAAATAGGTATTTATCAATTGGAATAGTTGGATATTCTTGACAAACATTTCAAAAACCATTATAAAGTATAGTGTTCCTTTCTGAAAAGGCTTTTTGAAAAACAATAAATAGTTAAAAGGAACCGGTTATTTATGTAACCGGTTTTTTCTTATAAACTATTTAGAAAAAAGGTTCAGAAAGGAATAATTAACAGAGTTTTTTTAAATACCTAAGTAAATTCACCTATAAAATCTATTTTTCCTCATTGAATATTGGAAAACACTACCGATAAAGTAATTATCACCTTAATTAGTTGAGAATTCTAACGGACTTTTCAAGAGCAGGAGAAACGTTTATGGGCGAATATTTATATTAGAGAGAGAAAAATTCTGGATTTACACTGCAAGGAGGCAATTTTATCTGGAACGGTTCGCTACATAACGTAATTCACTGGATTGATCGACAGGAGAAACAGTCAATTTCCGTTACATTACCAGCGAAATAATTAAGGGTGAGATTCCAAAAAGATAGAGATGGAGGGAAAAAGGAGAAATGAAGAAGTTAAATATAGCTGTGTTAACAGTATTATTAGTATTCCAAACACTGCTATCACCGCTTGCGACTTATGCAAGTGAGACAGATGCAATACCGCCTAAGTCATCTGATGCTACGAGTGAATCGGGTGGCGATGATGGGAATATGGAAGGCGCGGGTGATGCGCTTGATCAAGGGATTGCACCGATAAGTGGGATGCAATCGACTTCAGGTGATACTGGGGGAGCAGCACTGCTAAATGTTGCGAAAGAGATTCTAGATGCAGAACTTACGAGCTTCAACATGAAGATTGATGGCCAACCAGTTGGAGAAGGAAAGTTCCCAACTGAATTAGAACAAAATACAACGTCCGATTTTGAAGTTACATTTACTGTTCCGCTGCAAGATGTGGACGGAGAAGCATGGGTGGACGGTAGTTGGTTTGAATTTCAATTACCAAAATCATTAATCGACTTTGATGGTGCATTCCATGATAGTAAAACAGTAGACGACATTACTTACACATATACGACTACTGGTAATAATGTGCGAGTTGAGTTAAGTGGAATGGAGCTGGGTTCGGGAAGTTCAGTCCCAGCGATATTAACGATTAATTTTAGTTCAGGCTTTACCCTTGTTTTAGATGACATCGAGCAAGACTTAGAAATTCCAAGCGCTACTGGTGGTAGTCAAAATATTATAGCAGAATTCACATTTAAACCTTCAACGAGCAATGAGAAGGCGAAAAAAGCAGCTATCGGTACACCTACACTTACAAATGGTAACCACCAAATGGAATGGGAAGTTTGGGTGAATGAAGCAGGGAAAAAACTTTCAAACGCGACATTGACAGACAGTATAATGGGGAATACAACAAGCGGACACAAGATTGTTCAGGGTTCTGTAAACATGTTTGAGTACAAAGTTGGATTAAGTGGTGTTCAAGATAAAACAGGTCCAGGTAATCAAGTAGTAACTGGTAGTAACTGGTCAGATATTAATGATACATTTGCAGCGGCAGATGGTGAAAGAAACGCCTATAAAATTACGTATAAAACAGAAGTAAGCTTAAATGCTGAAGATCGTGATGGTCCCAAGCCTTTTGATAACACGGTAACGTTTACAAATGACGGACAACCAGATGAAACTTCTATCAAGGCTACGCACACAATTACGTACGGTAAAGCGTTAGACAAGCACGATGCAACAGGTGATAACTATACGAAAAACTGGCGTATCGACTACAACCATAACTTGTTAAATATTGATGAGGCTGATGCGACACTTGAAGATACAATTTCAGGACCACATGAAATTGATATTGATTCTATTAAAGTGTATAAAATGAGTGATACTGATGGGGATGTATCGACAACTGTACCAGGAGAAGGCGAAGTGCTTAACTACACAGTTACTCCTAGCACTGGAGATAGTAAAACATTCAAACTATCTTTTGATGGTGACATTTCAGATGCATATACAGTAACATATGAATCGAAATACGACGCGAAAGACTTTATTGAAGATAGTGATATTACTGGTCAAATATTAAATAATACAGTAACGAACGGTATTGGAAAGTCAAATCCAGGAAGTTACACTTTAACTGAAAATTTACTGAAAAAAACTCGTGTCATTAATGTTGATGATAAATTAATTACTTGGACAATTGATATTACATCAGATAATCCAGATAAAGCCATTACAAATCTTACATTAACAGATACGTTTATAAATGGTACGAAAAACGGTAAACATACGTTAGTAGCGGGTAGCGTAAAAATAGATGATATAGTCCAAGTTGATGGGCAAAACGGTTATACACCTGATCCTGATCCAACAAAAGGCTTTGTAATAACAGGAATTAACGTACCTGCGGGGAAAACTGTAAAAGTAACGTATACAACAAACTTTGATATTGGTGATACAGGTATAGTAGCAACCCAAGGATACGGTAATACAGCAAATACTACGTGGACGAGTGGCGGTGTCACTTATGATAAAACAAAAACAGCTGAATATATTCCAAGTGAAACTACAATAAACAATGGTAGTAAATCAGGTAAATTCGATTATTCAACACGTGAATTTACATGGGATGTAAGAGTAAATATTAATAAAAAAGATATTCAAGGGGCAGTATTAGTCGATACGGTTGGCGACGGGCATAAATATGTTCCGGGTACAATTGAAGTGTTGCCATTAAAAGGTTTCGGTAGTGATGATACGGGTGGTACGATTGGAACTACACCAATTGATGCTAGTAACTATACTATTACAAATGAATTTGATACAGGCTTTACGTTAACATTCAACAGTATAATAGATTCAGTTCTTAACAATGAAGCATACGTTGTACGTTATAACACGGTTGATTCAGATGTAATTTTAGGAATCGGCTCTACAAATGAACAAGATGCAGGAAATGTTTATAAAAACGAAGCTACATTTAAGACAAAAGGAACTCAAAGTTTTACACTAAAATCAACACCAGTAACAATTATTAAGGATGTAGCAAATAATTTAATTACAAAAAGAGAACCAAATCAAAATAGCCAAACAGAAAAAATTACTTGGACGTTAGATGTGAATAAATCGCATTCTAACCTAGGTATAAATGTGGAGTTAACAGATTTACCAGGTAATAATTTAATGCTTTTAGAAGACAGTATTCAAATTGCTACGTATAAAGTTACGGCTGGAGGGATTTCTAATAATGCGGACTGGCAAACACTAGTACAACGTAATATTCCAGTTACATTTGCTACAGATGGTAGCTTTAAGTTAACGTTCCCTAGCTTAGAAAACGTAGGGTATCAAGTAAAATATGAAACAATCGGCTTTGGTAAAAAAGATGATGCTTTAGAAAATACAGCCACATTGCATTATACTGGACAAACTGAAGTGAACCAAAAAATTGAAGATAAATATTCAGGAGCATTCAAATTCAGTAGTTCTGATTCCAATTTCACTTCTACACGTGGAAGCGTTAAGTTCAAAAAGGTAGGGATTGATTCAGCAACAGGTTTAGTGAAAGATGAAGCTCTACCAGGTGTCGAGTTCCAATTAGTGAGAAAAACAGCGAAAAATGAATATATTATTAAAACGGCTACAACAGATGCTAATGGTGAAATTACATTTGAACGTGTACCGTATAATGACTATTTAATTCGTGAAGTAAAAGCACCTACTGGTTATGATAAAATGAAGGATTTAAAATTCACATTAGATGAGACTACGACGCTTGATAAGAATCCAGATTTGGTAGAACCACTTATCAATACGACGCCAATAACAGGAAGCTGTACACAATTTAAAGTAACAGTGAAAGATGTTGACGGTGAACTGGTAACTTCAGGGACAGTGACTTTAACAGATAAAAACGGTAAAACAATAGCTATTCCTGTAGACTCTTCTGGAATAGCTAAATTACCTGTGAAATTCCAAGCAGGCGAGTATAAAGTAGAGCACTCAACTGAAGGTAAGTTAAGTAATATTACTGTGAAATATGATGGTGATTGTGAAGGAACAGTTCAACCGGCTCCATCATGTGATAAATTTACTATCGTTGTTATGGACGGTTCGAATATCCGCAAAGATATTACTGAATTAACGTTAAAACAAGGTACAACAGAGATTAAAGCAGTACCAACTGCTGATGGAAAGTTTGAATTTGATTCTAATCGTGTACAACCGATTGAATATGATGTATATGAAGGCAAGCAATATCTAGGTAAGGTAAAGCTATCTTATAAAGAAAATTGCAGTCATGAGTTTACAGTTATCCAAGCACCAGCATGCCCAGACTTTACATTAACAGTGAAAGATGTTGACGGTAATTTAGTAGCTGATGGCACTAAAGTGACTGTTGAACAAGCTGATGGTACGGTAGTTGTTACGGATGTCCTAACAACAAAAGGTGTAATTACATTAGGTGATGGAACAGTAGCAGGTGGTTTAAAGGGTGAGTATACTGTTAAAGTAGATGGTGCAGATGTTAATTTCACAGCTACTTTCAATACAAATGCTGATTGTGCAGTGACTGTATTCCCAACTCCATCATGTCCTCAATTTATCTTGACGGTAAAGAATGAGAATGGACCATTGGCGAAGGATACAGTTGTAATTTTAACGAATACAACGGATTCTTCAACACAAGAAGCAACTGTTGGAGAAGATGGTATTGTTAAGTTAGCTAATACAACACCACCAGGTAAATACAACGTTAAGGTGAAAGAATCAAATAAAGATTTAGGCGAGTTTGACCTAAGTTATAAAGATGGAAAATGTGAAGCTGAAGTTGGACCAAATAATACTTGTCCGCAGTTCACAATTACAGTGAAAGACGTTGACGGAATTTTAGTTGATGAATCTGTAACATTAATACACGAAGATGATACAAGCATTACAATAACGGAAACTACAGATAAAGATGGCAAAATAATAATTCCACCTACATCAAAAGCTGGAAATTACAAAGTATATGATCGTAATGATTCATATATTGGTACAGTAGAAGTAGATTATGTAGATAACTGTGAAGCTGAAGTAGTTCCAGCAAATGTTTGTTCAATCTTCACATTAACAATCAAAGATCAAAATGGTAAACCACGTTCAAATGTGGCACTTACGATTAAAGACAAAACAGGCAATACAACAATTGGAACTGGTACAACAGATGCACAAGGTCAAATGACAGTACCATATGCACTTGAAAATGGTGTTGAATATCAAGTTTACGAAGGTGTAAATCTTTTAACTACAATTACAGTAAAAGATTGTGCAGCGGCATATCAACCAACGCCGCCAGTATCACCACCAACTTATCCTTGGAATCCAACAGAGCCGAATAATCCAGATCCAAAACCAGAAGATCCAAACAATCCGAATAAACCAGGTAGTGAAGATCCAAACAATCCGAATAAACCAGGTAGTGAAGATCCAAAACCAGAAGATCCAAACAATCCGAATAAACCAGGTAGTGAAGATCCAAAACCAGAAGATCCAAACAATCCGAATAAACCGGGTGGCGAAGATCCAAAACCGGAAGATCCGAATAAACCGGGTAGCGAAGATCCAAAACCAGAAGATCCAAACAATCCGAATAAACCGGGTAGCGAAAATCCAAAACCGGTAAATCCAACTAATCCAACGAACCCAGGCACAACAACACCGCCAACGTTACCAGGATTAGAGGGAGTGATTAAAACAATTCCACCTGCGATTCTTCCTACTCCAGGAAATCCGCTTACACCTGGAGAGTTAGCAGGACTAGTTGAGAAATATAGTAAAGATCCATCAAAATTAGATGCTTTAGTGAATGATCTAAAAGGTTTAGTAGACTATTACGAATCACTTTCAGCAGAGCAAAAAGCTGAATTTGAAGAACTTTATGATGTGAATAGCTTAAATATGATGCTAGATGAGCTTGATAAAGTGGCAAGCTTACAAATGAAATTACCTCAAACAGACGGTGCTTCTCAATTCGGCATGATGTTAGTAGGTTCAGCACTATTACTTGCGGGTGCGTGGTTATTCGTAACACGTCGTCGTAAAGCGTAAAGATTCATTCTTGTTCGTTTTAGGACAGGCAACTGTTCAACATTGCTAGCGAGCAGTGGATAGTTTTAAGAATAGTAAATGCGAAAGCCCCTATCTTGAAGGATTAATTTCCTTCGATAGGGGCTTTGTTTATTCCGATAAGAGAAGTTTTATGTGAGGAATGGATAGGGACGGTCCATATCTACTTCATTTCATCCCTAGCTGCGTAGCTTCTTCAGCGGCTGTTTTCCCGACGAATTGTGCTACAACGGATAGGCGGCGTGTACCATCTTCGGCACATGTAATGAGCGTGAGGCGCGTGTCGTCCTTTAGATCGTCAATAACATGAACATCCGTTGCCTCAATGACTTTAATCGAGGATGTTTTATATTCATAGACAAATTCCATATCGGATATAAAAATCGAATCATCCTTTTTTAAATGATAGAGCGGGCCGAATAACACGTTTTTCCCTTCAATATAATGAGAGGCTAGTGCGTAGTTGCCTTGTCCCATTGTTTGCGTAGATTTCATTGTACCAGCCCCTACTGCCAAAGCATATTTGCCAACACCATTTAAAATAGGGAGCGTCATTTCTACTGCTGGAATATGAATACTGCCGATTGCTGGGATGTCCTTTACTTGACCTTGCGCGGCTAAAATATCCCAAATAGTTAAGGATTGTACTTCCTCAAAATCATAGCTTGCGACAGGCTGTTCGATAGGGACATCTTCTGCTGGCATCGGAGCAGTGATTGGATTTTCGACGACGCGTTTACTCGTTTCAGCAATTAAAAAATTTTGAATCGGATTAATAAATACGAGTGCTAGTCCGACGATGAAGCAGAGCGCAATGACAACGTTTATTAGCTTATTTTTCAATGCAACCCCTCCAGTTAGTCCTATTCCCTCTAGTTTAATTGATTCCACAAAAAAAGAGAATCAACAAGACTCTCTTTTCACTGAATATTTAGGTATTATCTGAAACAAATTCCATCCTATTTATCGCTATAACGTACTCCAGCAGTAGCGTAATGGCTTTTTGGCATTTCCTCAATAATGATTGACACGTTTTCAACAGGTGCATTTACTGTTTTTGAAACGGCTTGTGTGACTTCTTCGACAAGGGCACGTTTTTGTTCATCCGTGCGTCCTTCAAGCATTTTAATTGTTACGATTGGCATATTGTCGCCTCCATTTAGTATTATAGTGTATAGTATTTATAATAGCGCAATTGGAGGTAAATACAATGACAAATGAAGAAAAACCAAAACCAAAAATGGGATTTACTATTATAAAAAATGACCCTACTGATGGGCATAAAGGCTTTGGTATTGGCTCGCTATCCCTTGAAAATGTATCGCCAGTTATCATTGATGTGGCAGAAGGAACAGCAATGGTCGAAATTGGTGCAATGCATGCGAAAAGTGATGTAGAGCGTGGAATCAAATTTACGACGAATCGTGAGGACTCCGCTGGCGGAAAGGATTATTGGCTTGTGTGGGTAACGATTGATCATAAAGAAGATGGTGCTTATTTTGCGGGCGTTGCAGCTTGTGAAATGGTCGTAAACCGTGAGAAACGCCGAGGCTATAAAATTTTAGCTGAGCATGTGAATAAAATGGATAAATCAATGAAACGTCATATTCTTGTTGATCATATGGATGCGCGCTCAAAAGGAATTCTTGCAGAGTTTTTACAATCCCATAATGAAGAGATGTGGAATCGAAGTGAGCAAAAACTGCGTGAGGATCTTGCGTAGGGGAATCATCTCTAAATAGGCATTGTAAAACCTCTGAATTGATGAAAGGCTACCCACAGAATATATTTCCATCAATGGTTTGTTGTGAAAAATGTCTCAATTCAGTGAACAATGTGTGACATTTCCTAAACATGATGATTACGAGGTTGAAACTATTTCTAAAAGAAAGTAAACTGAATTTAAAGCTTGCGAATAGTAGGCTAGCTAGGACACATGGACAATGGATGGCGATGTGGAAAATGCGGCATTTAAACTTTCCCAAGCTGAATGCTCCATGATTCGCATCCCTTCATTAGCCATCAATAGAAAAGCTCTTTCGTCTTACGGACTAGAACCGGAGACGAAAGAGCTTTTTTAGTTGGTCGTGCTGTATGGATTAATGGGTTTATCAGTCAATTCAAAACGATCCCCAAAACGAACGGAATGCTTCACCTGGTAGCATGTCCCACACATTACTCCATGAATCTTTTTCAAAGAAATCAAAAGTAGAACATTTTTTAGTTGGCACATCTTCATTTTTCATATAGATAACGCGTTGATCCGGGCATGCGCTTGTCGATAAGTAGCCGCTGTTAATATCAATTGAAACAGGCTGAACCCCATTTGGAATTGTGAATGACTCCTTGGATTTTCCTTCCAGTGCTGCCTCCATAAAGTCAATCCATACTTGCTTGGATGCGGCCATATCATCTTTAACCGACAATGTTTTCCCTTGGTCATAACCGTTCCAAACACCCGCAGTTAAGCTTGGTGTATAGCCGAGCATCCACTGATCACTATTCGTTGTCCCAGACTTTGCGGCATACGTGTGTGTCATGCGCGAACGTAATGAAAGCCCCGTTGCAGGAGAATAATCACTGTATACCGGATCGAATATGCCTGTCATCATTTGAGTGAGAACAAACGCATCCTTTTCGCTCAGCACTTGCTCTGTTTCAGGTTTTTCGTATTTATAAACGACATTTCCTTTCGCATCAGTAATCGAAAGGATTGTTGTTGCCTTTCGTTTTTCACCGCCAGCAGCAATGATATTATAGGCATTTGTTAAGTCGTACAATGAATTTTCCGTCGTTCCTAACGCAATGGCAGGATTATCATCATTTGAATAGTCTAATCCGAGGCGTTTTTGCATGTCTCGGAAAGGTTTATAACCGATGTTTTCTAAAGTTTTGACTGCATAAACATTGTCAGAAATTGCGATTGCTTGTGCCATAGATAGCTCATGATCTGCATATTTCTTGTTAACGTTTTGCGGAGTGTAATCTGCGCGACCACTATCATAAGTAAAAGTTGTTTCGCTTACGTCTAAAAATGACATTGGATTAAAGCCTTTTTCTAAAGCGGCTGCATAAAGAATTGGTTTAATCGCGGAGCCGGGTTGACGTTTGCCGAGCGTGACGCGGTTGTATGAACTCGCGCTGTAATCTCGTCCACCAACTAGGGCTGTCACAAATCCTGTCTCGGTATCCATACTGACCAGCCCGACTTGCAATTCACTATCGGGCATATTTTTTTTCACAGCATCTTCCGCGGCGCGCTGATGAGCTTGATTAAGCGTCGTTTGAATTGTCCATCCGCCACCACTGATTGCTAAATTTTTTGATTCTAAAATATCGCTTGCTTCATTCCATACGACATCTAAAAAGTAAGGGGCGATAGATTTTGTGGCAATCCATTCATCACTTTTAAAAGCAAGTGGCTCTTTGGTAGCGCGTGTTTGTTCATCTGCTGTAATGATGCCTTGCTCATTCATCAGTCGCAATATAACTTGCTGACGATTTGTTGCCTTTTCTAAATTATTTAAAGGAGAGTAATAGCTCGGCCCTTTTGGTACACCTGCAAGCATCGTTGCTTCGGCTAAAGTTAAGTCCTTTGCAGATTTACCGTAAAAATAGCGACTTGCAGCTTCTGCGCCATACATGCCATGTCCGTAATAAACGGTATTTAAATAACCTTCTAAAATTTCGTCCTTCGAATAAAACAGCTCTAAACGGTATGCGTAAAGGGCCTCATTAATCTTTCGGTTCCAGCTTTTTTCATGCGTCAAATATAAGTTTCGCGCATATTGTTGGGTTAGTGTGCTTGCGCCTTGTACTTTACTACCCGCCTTTATATCAGCAAGAACTGCACCTGCAATACGTGAATAATCAAATCCACCATGCTCGTAAAAGTCTTTATCTTCAACTGCTACCGTTGCGTCAATTAAATAAGGAGAAATATCTTTTAGCTCCGTCCAATAGCGACGTTCCTCCGTGAAATAATCGCCAATTGTATTGTTTTGGCTATCTAAAAAAATGGACGCTTTCGGCACAGTGAGTGGGGGTGCTCCAGCGACTTGCGCGTATATTCGTAATGAAAGAAGGCTGACCGCGACGGCACAAAAAAGACCAATCATAAATAAACCTAGCTTTTTGCTAAATTTTCTACGTTTTTTATGCTTGAAGTATTGTTGTCTTTTCAACTCAGTCCACCTCATTTCCTGGGAAATTGTCTGCGAATTAAGAAAATTATCTTGCATTATTCAATCAAAAGATTATACTTTTTGTCGTAGCCTTTCAATTGATGTCGATAAATGTCGATTGCCTTTAATTATACGAAAATAGCGAATAAAAGTTTCGTTTCGTGATTTTAGTATGGACCATTTCGAGGATACATATGCATGAGCAGGAAATATTGTGTATGGTAAAATTAAGAAACGCAAGAAAATAGAGTGATAAAATAATGGGAAGATGTAGGTGATTACTGATGCGATTTGATGAAACTTACGCAGGGAACATGTTTATTAAAAGTCATCAAAATTATGAGGAGAGCAAGGCAGTGCTTTATGGTATGCCGATGGACTGGACGGTGAGCTATCGTCCTGGGCAGCGCTTTGGTCCTGCTCGAATTCGAGAAGTATCGGTCGGTTTAGAAGAATATAGTTTTTATCTAGATCGAGAACTAGGGGATGTGCCATTTTTTGATGCAGGAGATATTCCATTACCATTTGGCAATCCAGAAAAATCACTCGCTGAAATAAAAGGATTTGTGCGCCAAGTGCTTGCAGATGGCAAAATTCCTGTTGGCATGGGCGGGGAGCATCTTGTTTCATTACCAGTGATGGAGGCAGTATATGAAAAATATCAAGATTTAGCTGTCATCCATTTTGATGCACATACGGATTTACGTACGGATTATGAAGGGGAGCCTTATTCACATGCAACGCCAATTCGTAAAATAGCGGATACGATCGGTCCGGAAAACGTGTATTCATTTGGCATCCGCTCAGGCTTGAAGGAAGAGCTTCAGTGGGCAAAGGAAAATGGGATGCATATTTCACTTTTTGAAGTGTTCGAGCCATTAAAAAAGGTATTACCTACATTAAAAGGGCGCAATGTGTATGTAACGATTGATATTGACGTGCTTGATCCAGCGCATGCTCCGGGGACGGGGACAGTTGATGCAGGGGGCATTACACCAAAGGAATTGCTTGCTGCTATTCACGAAATCGCCCGTTCAGAAGTAAATGTTGTTGGCTGTGATTTAGTTGAAGTCGCACCTATTTATGATCATGCAGAAATTACCGTTAATACTGCGGCTAAGTTATTGCGTGAAATGATACTTGGTTGGGTGAAGTAAAGGCAAGTTTGTACGATATTTAGGAAAATTAAAAAACAGCTCGTCCAACGAAATGGCATGAGCTGTTTTTTGTTATTTCTTCTTTAGATTATTTGCATGAAAGTATGCAACTGGAAGATTATTTTTCGCATGTTGTTGGGTAGAGATGAGACTTTTAATAAGGCTTTGATAATTATTACCGTTATCTGGAAACGAAGCCAAACCGATTGAAGTTGTAATTTGGACGTTGACGTGGTGCCGAGCAATCTCTTTATTAATCGTATGCGCCTCTGTTACTGCGATGGCGGGGGCAACATCCTTTAAAACAATAATAAATTCTTCACCGTTTAACTTCCCAACGAAAGCACCATTTTTATTGGCGTACTCCTGAAGAAACTGTGCGAGCTGCTTAATGACCACATCGCCAAATTGATAACCGTGAGTAGAAAGAATGGATTTGAAATCATTAATATGTAACAGCATAAGGGTAAAGCACTTTTCTTTAGCAAGCGCGTCTAGCACGTATTTTTCAATGGTCGCATTGTTTGGCAATTGTGTTAAGTAATCAATTTTTGATAAATATTTCGTCTCATTAATTTTTTGATTTGTATTTTTAATTTGATTGACAATAAAGTATATCGAGTAAAATGAAATGATCGTAAAAATTGTGTAAAGTAAAACCAAAAGAAAGCCGCCACCACGATAAAAAACGATGGCTAAAATGACAAAAGCCATTTCAATTGAGCTAAACCAAAAGTAGGTAAAAATATTTTGATAATTATAGTGATATTTTCGACCAGCGAAAAACAGCACGATTACTAATACGATAAAGTTGAAATTAATAATGAGCGTGTCGGTTGTAAACCCTGATTGAATAAATCGGCTTATACCCATAATGAAACCACTAATAAGTAACGCAATAGGACCGCCAAGTAAACCGCTAAAGAGCAATGGGATAATTCTGGAGTTAACCATAATTCCAAATGCAAATTCAGCAGAAAAAGCTGTTAAAAAAATACCCGCAATACCAAAGTTTAAGCCAATCATATATGGGTAAAAACGATTTATGATGGGATTTTCTTTGTAATAGAGAAGCGGCCAGTAAATTAAAATTGAAAACGTTGTTAATATACAGAAGATGTATAAAATATTTAGTAGCATAATAAACTCCCTTTTGTCTAAATTAATCATTACTTTCATTTTATAATGAAAAACTATCAAATTGGGGCAATTGAAGAAAATTCGTAGTAATCGGAACAAATTATCTTCGTTCAGGTCTAAGCACAGTTCAAAAACTTGATGCAATTATAGCGGCGAGTAATTGATGAGTTGAGTCTTGCTTATAGACGTTCATTTATCCTATAATAAAAAGGTTATAGAAATTGAAGTAAGGGAGCTGACTGCTATGGTGAAAGATACAGGGAAAACAGTTAAAATAAAGATTGTTTCCTCCATCATTCCAACCGATGGCGAGCTTGAAAAATATGAAATGTGGCTTGAAGGCAATCACATTGAAAAAGGCGGAAGTTCGTACTTACGATATGAGGAAGTCCAGGAAGATTTGAAAATTCAAACGACAGTTAAATTAACGGAACATCAATCCGTTATTATGCGAAGAGGTGGCGTGAATATGCGCTTACCATTGAATCCAAATCGACGAGAAGATGGCCATTATGAAAGTCCAATGGGTTCACTTCCAATCACGACGAATACACATCAGCTATCATTAGAAGTGAGTAAAGATCAGCAAGCATCAGGACGTTTTTTGACGCAATATGATCTTATAATTGGCGGAAGTTCAGTCGGCCACTATACATTAGAAATACATTATTCGGAGGTATAAAGATGAACGCAGTAGAACAATTACAACAGTCCATTAAAGCGGCACTTGCAGCAGCAGTAGAAAAAGCAGGCCTAGTGGAAGCTGGTACAGAATTAAACATCCATTTAGAAACACCAAAAGATAAAGCAAACGGTGACTTTGCAACGAATATTGCTATGCAATTAACAAAATTAGCGAAAAAGCCACCTCGTGCCATTGCAGAGGCGATTATAGAAAATGTTGAAACAGAAGGCACAGATATCGAAAAAATGGATATCGCGGGTCCTGGTTTCTTAAACATTACAGTACGCAAAGATTTCCTTGCAAGTGTTGTAAAAGCGGCATTTGAACAAGGTGAAGTGTACGGTCGCTCGAATGCAGGTGGCGCACAAAAAGTACAAGTTGAATTCGTTTCAGCTAACCCAACTGGTGACTTACATTTAGGTCATGCGCGCGGGGCATCTGTAGGGGATTCTTTATGCAACGTGCTTGATTTTGCGGGCTATGATGTGTCACGTGAATACTACATCAATGATGCGGGTAATCAAATTAACAATTTAGCGTACTCTTTAGAAGCACGATATAAACAAGCTTTAGGCATGACTGCGGATATGCCAGAGGATGGCTACCATGGTCAAGATATTATCGATATTGCAGGAAACTTATCTAATGAGTTTGGTGCAACGATTTTAGACAAAACGGATGAAGAACGTTTCGAATTTTTCCGTGAGCATGGCTTAAAGTTAGAGCTGGACAAGCTGAAAAAAGACTTAAAAGATTTCCGTGTTGATTTCGATGTGTGGTATTCAGAAACATCGCTATATAAAAACGGCAAAATCGAAGTAGCACTAGATAAATTAAAAGCGAATGGTCATGTATTTGAAGAAGAGGGCGCGACTTGGTTCCGTTCGACAACTTTTGGTGATGACAAAGACCGTGTTTTAATTAAAAATGATGGCTCATTCACATATTTAACACCGGATATTGCGTACCATGAAGATAAACTTGTGCGCGGTTTCCAAAAGTTAATTAATATTTGGGGCGCGGATCACCACGGCTACATTCCACGTATGAAAGCGGCAATCGAGGCACTTGGTTATGACCGTGAAACGTTAGAAGTAGAAGTGATTCAAATGGTTCAGCTGTACAAAAACGGCGAGAAATTTAAAATGTCAAAACGTACTGGTAATGCAGTAACGATGCGTGAGCTTGTGGAAGAAGTAGGGCTAGATGCTGTACGTTATTTCTTCGTTAAAACAGCAGGCGACTCACACATGGATTTCGATTTAGATTTAGCGGTTTCACAATCAAACGAAAACCCAGTGTACTATGCACAATACGCACATGCTCGTATTTCTTCGATTTTACGTTCAGCCGGGGAGCAAGGTTTTGCGGCTACTTTAGAAAACGTTGCATTATTAACAGCTGAAAAAGAAGAAGACGTTCTGAAAAAAGTTGGCGCATTCCCACAAGTGGTGGCAGATGCCGCGAAGCACCGCACACCGCACCGTATCGCCAATTATATTCAAGAATTAGCAGCAGCATTCCACAGCTTCTACAATGCTGAAAAAGTGTTAAATGTTGATAACAAAGAGCTAACAGAGGCACGTTTAGCATTAATCACGGCAGTAAAAACAACAATTGCCAACGCATTAAAATTAATCGGTGTAAGCGCACCAGAAAAAATGTAATTTCAATTATCCATGATGACCAGTCACTTTCTTTTAAATGAGAAAGAGGCTGGTCTTTTTTGCGTATAAAAAGGATGCCAAATTAACTAATTAACTATTCCTATAAAAAAACTTGGAATTAATTATTGACTTTGGAATATTCTGAAAGTATGATTAAACGCAACAGTTCAAAACGATACTAAATCAATTAGAAAAGGTGGCGTTTCATTTGAGTAAAAAATTATTTGTTCAGACAGAAAAACAACGATACTGGTTGGAGAAGCTTGCGACTTTGGAAGAAGATTTTACACAAAGTGCCCAGCAAATAGATGAGGATTCAGTATTTCCTTTTGAAAATTTTAAAAAACTACGTGAAATCGGCTATACAAAAACAACATTACCAGCAGAATTTGGTGGGGAAGGCTTTACTGTTTACGACGCGGTGTTAGCACATGAAACATTATCGAGCTATTGTGGCAGCACGGGTTTAGCGGCATCTTGGACGATTCAAAATATTGGGGAGCTTTTTGAAAATCGTTATTGGGAGCAATCCAAGTTGGAAACCTTTGCACAGGAAGTCAACAGAGGTGCGACGATTAACCGCGCAGTAAGTGAGTTTGCGATGGGCAGTCCAGTGCGCGGTGGTAGACCAGCAACGACGGCAAAAAAAGACGGTGAATTTTATATAATAAATGGACGCAAAAATTACACGAGTGGTGCACCAGACTTAGATTATTTTTTAGTATCTGCGTGGGTAGAAGAAGAGGATCATTTAGGATTTTTCCTCGTACCAAAAACAGCTGCAGGCGTATCAGTCGATAATACTTGGGATGTATTTTCGATGCGAGGCACAGGTAGTGATGACCTTGTACTCGAAAATGTACGCGTAGAGCGGTCTTCTTTGGTTGAAATTCCGAGTTATTCTACAGGTTTTAAATTAAACGGTTGGTTGTTATTAATTCCTGCTACTTATTTAGGTATTGCGCAAGCAGCTCGTGATTATGCGGTCAACTTTGCAACGCAGCACTCACCGAACAGTATTCAAGGAACAATTGCTGAATTGCCAAATGTGCAAAACTTAATCGGCGAGATGGATTTAGAGTTAGCAAATGCAAGATTTACGCTTTATGGGGTGGCGCAATTGTACAGCAACCCGCAGACGAAATTGACAATTACGAATGAAGTGAATATCGCCAAGCATGTAGTAACGAACACCGCGATTCAAGTAGTTGATAAGGCGATGCGCTTGGTCGGTGCGAAAAGTTTACAGCGTTCAAATCCATTGCAACGCTATTACCGCGATGTACGTGCGGGGCTTCATAACCCACCGATGGATGATATTACGATTAAAAAGTTAGCTGAAACGGCTATTAACGAAAACTTAAAAAAGAAAGAGGTTTTAACATGAACGTAAAAAAAATAATCCAATTTGCAACAATCAGTTTTACCGCAGTAGCGCTATTGTCCGCTTGTGGAAATAATCCGGATTCAAGTTCAGCTTCAGCAGGAGAGACGAAAGACGGTGTAACAATCGTCAAAGTAGCTTACGATCAGGCAAGTAAACCGATGTCGTACATTGACGAAAAGGGTGATGCAACAGGCTATGATGTAGAAGTTATGAAACTCGTGGATGAAGCGCTAGAAGACTATGAATTCCAATATGTCGGTACAACTAGCGATGATTTATTAATCGGTGTGGAGCAAGGGAAATATGATGTCGGTGTAAAAAATGCCTTTTGGACAGAAGAGCGTACACAAAAATATATTTTCCCACAGCAATTTTTAGGGTTAAGTAGTGCAGGGCTTGTTTTGAAAAAAGAAGATGCACAGATTAAAAATTTGAGTGATTTTGCATCGGCTGGGTTTGAGTTAGCGCCGATTGCAGCGAATAACGCGCAGTATACCGTAATCGCTGAATACAATGAGGAAAATCCGGATAATCCAGTAAACTTGAAGGCTGGCGAGGAATTTTCCGTAGATGTAGTGCAATGGGTAAATGAAGGGCGTGTCGATGGTGGCGTTATTATTGAAGGTGCTTTCAACGGGCAAGTTTTAACAGAAGGTGGCCCGTATTACAATTTGAAAGACGATGTTGTTTATAACCAGTTTGCGGTTATTAAAACATGGCCATTATTTAATAAAAAACAACAACAATTTGCAGATGCTTATGATCAAGCGATTACTGAATTAAAAGAAACGGATGCATTACGGGAGCTAACCGTCGAGTTTTACGGTAAGGATTTATTTGAAGTACTCGATTCAGTAAAGCGTTAAATAGAAGGGGCTACTTAAGGGTTTGTTCTTAGCAGCTCCTTTCACTCAAAAACTCGATTAGGAGGTGGCAAGCAAATGGAGAAGTATTTTGATCTATCCTATATTTGGTCAGCATTACCCGCATTGCTCCCTTATTTATGGATTACGATTTATATTGCCGTGTTGTCAGTCATTTGTGGCTCAATCATGGGATTTGGATTAGCGGCAGCAAAATTAAGTCGCAACAAATGGCTGCGCGTGTTAGCGGAAGGTTATACAACGATTATGCGCTGTACACCTTCAATCGTCTTACTCTTTTTAGTTTATTACGGTGTCCCAGCATTTGCTGAAAATCTTTTCGGTGTCGATTTGCAAAATGTTTCAACCGGTGTTTTTGTCGTCATCACATTTAGCTTACAATTTGCGGCGATGATGTCTGAGGTCATTCGGTCAGCGTATTTAGCGATAGACCGTGGTCAATTCGAGGCAGCTGTCAGTGTTGGGTTAACACCATTTCAAGCGTACCGACGAATTATTTTTCCACAAGCATTTGTTATTGCACTACCGAACTTTGGAAATGGTTTCATCTCGGTTTTACAAGAGGGAGCGCTCGCATACACTATTGGTTTTATCGACATTGTTGGAAAGGCGAATTTAATTATTGCGAATAATTATGGAACGCATACATTGGAAATTTTTATCGCACTGGCGGTTATTTATTGGCTACTTGCCATTATCATTGAAAAAATATTTGCCTTGCTTGAAAAAATCTTTCAAAAAGGGAAGCAACCAATTCGGGCGACATAGGGGGGACACTTGATGGGATTCATTGATTGGAAATTTTTAATTGATACATTTTTTGTAGCATTAAGTGGTGTTCCAGTAGCACTTCTTGTCACGGTTATTTCATTACTAATCGCAGTTCCGTTTGGTTTTTTCCTCGCCTTGTCGCGCATTTATGAAATACCGGTGCTCAATTCATTTGCGAAATTATATATTTCATTCGTCCGTGGAACACCGATTATTATTCAAATATTTGTGCTATATGCAACGATTCCACTTCTGCTAAATGGGCTATTCGAGAAATATGAGATTGATTACCCAATCTATGAAATTAACCCACTTTGGTATGCGTTTATTATATTCTCGTTCAATACGACCGCTGTATTAATCGAAGTTTTTCGTTCGGCATTACAAACCGTATCCAAGGGGCAAATTGAGGCGGCACACTCAGTTGGGCTGACAACATGGCAAGCGTATCGACGTATTATCATCCCGCAAGCTTTAGTTGCAGCAATGCCAAATTTATGTACGGCAACGATCAATTTAATAAAAGCAACTTCACTAGGTTACGCGATTTCACTTCAAGAAATTACGTTGAAAGCAAAAGTAGAAGCTAATTTCGGCTACAACTATTTAGAAGCATATCTTGATATTTTCATTGTGTATTTACTCATTTGTATCGCTGTTGAATATTTATTTAAATGGTATGAAAAGAGATTAAGTCGATATCAATTACGTCTAGTGTAGGGGGAGTGCAAAATGTTAGAAATTAAAAATGTGCATAAAACGTTTGGGAAGAATGAAATTTTAAAAGGTGTGGATTTAACAATTGATAAAGGGGATGTTGTTGTTATTTTAGGTCCGAGTGGCTCTGGCAAAACGACACTTCTCCGTTGTATCAATTTCTTAGAACGTGCAGATGAAGGCACAGCCAGCTTTGATACGATTCAAGTGGATTTACACAATGCATCGAAAAAGGACATTTTAGCCATTCGTAAAAAAACGGCTTTTGTTTTTCAAAACTATAATTTATTTAACAATAAAACGGCACTTGAAAATGTGGCGGAAGGTCTCTATATCGGGCGCGGCTTGAAAAAAGAAGAAGCGTTAAAAATTTCAAAAGAGGCGCTTAATCGGGTCGGTTTAGCTGAAAAATACGATGCCTATCCAAGTCAGCTTTCTGGTGGGCAACAGCAACGAGTTGGCATTGCTCGCGCGGTTGCTTTGAATCCAGATATTATTTTATTCGATGAACCTACGTCAGCACTAGACCCGGAGCTTGTCGGAGAAGTGCTAACGGTTATGAAGGATATTGCGAGAGAAGGAACGACGATGCTTGTTGTAACACATGAAATGTCATTCGCACGTGATGTGGCAAACCGCGTCATCTTTATGGATGGTGGCAATGTTGTTGAGGAGGGCACGCCACATGAGATTTTTGTCCAGCCAAAAGAGGAGCGTACAAAACGATTCCTTCAACGCGTGTTGCCAGATGATTATTCGTATCATATATAAGAGAAGGAATTGGTGATTTTTCACATGCGATGTCATTCATAACATATTGGCCTCTTTATTGATTAACCTAATATTTTAATAATCAGGTGTATCTATGTAGATGCCTTTTTAAGAGATTAGAGACGCGGATCCTTCTGAAAGTTGAGGTCGAAATGATTAGCTTCATCATATACGACAAACTTATATCCTTGTTCTCTGTAAAATGCAATAATCCCTGGAAGTGCCGCCAAAGTTTGTGGTTTTTCGTGCATTAGCACAACTTCTCTATCAGAATTTGTGCCACTTTTAACATTCTCTATAATTTGGGCTGGATTATCTTTTAACGTCCAGTCATTGGAATCAATTGTCCAATCCCAAACTTTAATGTCTGCGTCTACAATTTGGTTGCGAATCTGTTCACTTTTCAACCCTGGTGCAGAACCATATGGTGGCCGAACTAAATGGGATTTTGAACCTGTAATCTCATGAATTAGTGCTAATGTTTCATTCATCTCAGGCACAAACTGATTTTCCTTATATAATGTTTTGAATTCATGCGTCATGCTATGGGCACCGATATAATGACCTTCTGTTGTGGCGCGTTTTACACTTTCCTGGAGTTGCTCTTTTATCAGGTTGCTTCCTTGCATGAAAAAGGTTGCTTTCACATCTTGCTGGTGTAAGACGTCTAGAAATTGGTCCGTGAGGTTACTAGGACCATCATCAAATGTTAGGTAGACCACTTTCTCTAAAGGTTTTTCTTCAGTACTTGCTTGTTTTTTCGTTTGTTCCTTATCTTGGCTGATTGAGGCTTCTACCTTCTCTGTCGAATTTTGTTGGGTGTTGTTGTTTACGTCAGAATTAGCGTGTTCTAAAGAATCTTCCATTAGATTAGTTTGTTCTTTACCTTGGCTAATCGAAGGTTCTACTTTATCAGTTACATCTTGCTTGATAATTTTTTCATTGTTAGCATACGATTTCCCTACAATAAAACCAGTGAAAAAAGTAGGAACTAGCATAACAAGTATAATCATTACAATTCGTAATCTTCTTTTTTTTATTCTTTTGGCATACTCATCTTGTTGTAATCTCATGATGATAAAATCCTCCTGTTGTAATTTTGAGTGTTTAAGCCTATATGTCTATGTCATGATAAAATGTTCAATTTTTTCTAATTTTAAACATGTCGCAAATACGTTCTAACTATTTGACGGGCCAAGTGATTAAAAAGTTTAGATTAATTAAAATTGAAATGTCAGACCGGATATTTTCAGTCCTACTTTTAAGATGGAAGATTTAACATTTAGGACAGGACTTTAATTCGAAGTAAAGTAAAAAAAGCACACATACTTGATTTTAATTAATATATCTGAAAACTCCCGCTTATCTACATACAAACATTCATTCTTCCGCTATAATAGAATAGCCTATTAATTTAATAAAAAAATGTGAAGGTTCTTAAAAGGAAGTGTGGGAGATTTATTGTAAAATAAGTTTTTCAAATGGACGAATGAGGATTAAAAGGGAAATCGGTTTCATTCCGATGCGGTCCCGCCACTGTAAATGCGAGTTTGTTGAAAAAAACCACTGAAGAAATTTGGGAAGGTGTCAACAAGTGTTCATGCATGAGCCAGGAGACCTGCCTTTACATTGCCAATAGTAAACCTGCGTGGATCGGGAGTGGCTTATAATTGTTATTTCGAAATTATTTGCATACATCAATAGAAGTCTCCCGAGTTGGAGGCTTCTTTCTTTTGGTTGAAGGGCGTATTCTAGATAGGCTATGTAAAATGTAGGAGGAAAAGGAAATGAAAAAAATACAAAATTTAGCGATGCTATTATTTATGGCAATGCTCGTACTTGTAGGCTGTGGCGCAGAAGATTCAAAGCCTGCAACAAATGATACAGAACAAAACGAAACAGCAAAAGGTGAGGACAGTGCAGCTGCGCAGTTCCCTGTAACGGTAACGGATTCAATAGGAAGAGAGATCACATTAGAGAAACAACCAGAACGTATTATTTCTCTTACCCCTTCAAATACTGAAATTTTATTTGGCTTAGGTTTAGACGAAGAGATTGTTGGCGTATCAGACAATGACACTTTCCCAGAGCAAGTAGCGACAAAGGAAAGAGTTGGCGGGATGGAATTTAATTTAGAGCTAATAGCATCACTTAAACCAGACATCGTATTTGCGCATGGATCAGGCATGTACAACTTTGAAAAGGGTATGGAGCAGTTAGAAGCGATGGGCATTCCTGTATTTGTCGTAAAAAATGCAGTGAATTTTGAAGAAACATATGAAACGATGAAGCAAATGGGCCAATTAACAGGTAAGGTAGCACAAGCAGAAGAGATGGTAGCTATTATACAAAAGGATATTGTAGAAATCACAACAAAGGCAGCTGGTTTAGATGGCAAATCGGCATTTATCGTTATAGGTACGAATCCAGATTTATACGCAGTTGGTACAGGAACGTTTATTCATGAAATGCTTAGTACTATTGGCGTTAAAAATAGTGTGACACAACCAGACTGGCCGCAATATAGCGCAGAGCAATTTGTAAGTGATAATCCGGACGTGATTTTAGTAACGTATAAAGACGATGTTGAGGCAATTTTATCGAATCCAGCGTATGCCGAAATGGATGCAGTTAAATCAGGAAATGTACATTTAATTGATTCGGATACAACAAGTCGTCAAGGACCTCGTATTGTAGAAGGGATTCAATCAATTGCACAAACAATTTACCCAGAGGTTTTCGGTGAATAAAAAATACGCATTCGCTTATTTAGTTTCGGTAGTATTGCTGCTAGTAAGCGTGTGGTTCGGTGTGTCAATTGGATCGGTTACTATTCCCATCTCAACATTGTGGGACAAGGGGACTGATCCCGTTGCCCACAGTATTTTATGGAACATTCGGATGCCCCGTGTTATTTTAGCTGCTATTATTGGTGCTTCTTTAGCTATTGCAGGGGCAGCTTTTCAAGGGTTGCTCAAAAATCCATTAGCCGATCCGTATACATTAGGGATTTCTTCAGGTGCCTCAGTTGGTGCGGTCATGACGATTTTTTTAGGTATTTCGATTCCGTTTTTAGGAAGCTTTACATTACCGGTATTTAGTATGATTGGTGCATTATTGACGATGATTGCGGTATTAAGCTTTGCTCGAATGGTAGACCGCACACTGAAAATGGAAACACTCATTTTAACAGGTGTTATTTTTAGTTCGTTTTTAGGTTCTTGTATTTCATTAATGGTCGCATTAACGGGAGAAGAGTTACGAGAAATTATTGGCTGGCTTTTAGGAAGCGTTTCGATGCGCGGTTGGCCTTATGTGAAAATGATTGTACCTTTTATGGTTATAGGGGTAGTCATTATTTGGCTACAACGCCGTGAATTGAATGCGATGATTTATGGAGAAGAACGTGCGAAGTATTTAGGTGTCAATGTGAAACGTAGTAAATTTATGATTTTGGTAGGTGGCTCGATGCTGACAGGGGCTTCAGTTGCCGTGTCAGGGACGATCGGCTTTGTTGGCCTTGTTATCCCGCATATGGTACGTATCATTATTGGAGCGGATCATCGTCATTTACTACCGATTTCCTTATTGAATGGCGCAAGCTTACTCGTCATTTGTGATCTAGTATCACGGACAATTATTGCACCAGTCGAGCTACCAATCGGTGTTATTACAGCATTTATCGGTGCACCAGTGTTTGCTTATATTTTCTTTAAGCAGCGTAGAAAGGGTGGGGCATAATGCTAAAGGTGAAAAATATTTCAGGTGGCTATAGCGACAAGCCGATTGTCAAAAATGTGTCATTTCAAGTAGACAAGGGAAAAATTCTTGGCATACTTGGCCCGAATGGTAGTGGCAAATCGACATTATTAAAAATTGTTAGTGGTGTACTCAAACCGCAAGACGGGCAAATTATAATAGACGGGCAAACGATTGAAAGCTATTCTGTGAAACAGTTGGCTAAAAAAATGGCGGTGCTCCCTCAATTACATGCGAGCAGTTTTTCAAATACTGTCTATGATGCGATTTCTTTAGGGCGTTACCCACACCAAAGTGGCTTTTTCTCTTCGTGGTCAAAAGAAGATGAATTGGCGGTGCAAACGGCGATGGAACAAACGGGTGTGGTGCGCTATAAAGAGCATTATTTAGAGCTGTTATCGGGCGGTGAGCAGCAGCGTGTATTTATTGCACAAGCATTAGCGCAAAACTCGGAGCTGCTGTTATTAGACGAACCAACGAACCATTTAGATATTGCACATCAAAAGCAAATTTTAGATATGATTCGCCAGCAAGTGGAACAAAATGGCTTAACGGTCGTATCCATTTTCCATGACATTAATTTAGCCTCACTTTATTGTGATGAATTATTACTGTTAGAAGATGGAGAGATGCGCGCGTTTGGATTGCCGCATGAAGTTGTTTTACAAGGGCGAATTGAAGACGTTTATCAAGCGCGAATTGCTACCTATCCGCATCCTGAATTACCGAAACCACAAATTACGATGCTACCAGCGAAGGAGATGCAACGCAATTTCGCTAAGGTAGCGGTGGGGGATTTTCGCATAACTAAGGACTATATTGAATACACTGCAGAGGCCCCGTTAAAAGTAGTTTCGTCCGCGGTACATAATGCAGGGATCGGCTGGTACGAAAGCTTTTTAAATCGCGCTATTTCTCCTTACTATGATATAAATAAGGTGAATGAGGAAACGGTTGCCTTTTTACAGCAACATCAGTTTGCTCCGACAAATACGGTTGTTATGTTGACGGCAGTGGCTATGAATTGTGCGGAAATTCAAGCTTTTTCATCCGGCAGTTGTGAAATCGTCGTTATGGTAACGGCGGGTGTTGGCAATGGGATTGATGTCACGAAAGCCTATTTACGAGATGAGCCATTTCATATTGGAACGGTGAATACATGGGTTTTTGTCAATGGCAAGCTGTCCGATGAAGCGTTTATTCAAGCGATGATTACTGCAACTGAAGCGAAAACAAAAGCATTTGCAGAGCAGCAAGTTGTCGATCAACAAACGAAAACGATTGCTACGGGCACGGCAACAGATAGTTTATTAATTGCCGCGACACAGCAAGGCGAGGAAATGCCCTATGCAGGACCGATTACCGAAGTCGGAAAATTAATTGGTCGAGGCGTTTTCGAAACGACAATGGCGGCAATCGTAAAGTATAAGCAAGCTGGGAAATAGTTACTCATTTATTGTGAAATGGACCAATTACGAAAGGGTGAGTGGGATGAAACTATATACGAAGCAAGGCGATAAAGGGAAAACAAGCATTATTGGAGGCCGTGTCGACAAAGATCATTTACGCGTCCAAGCATATGGCACAATCGATGAGCTGAATTCTTTCATCGGGAAGGCGATTTCCGAATTAGAAAAAGGTAAATTTGCAGATATTATTGCAGATTTAACGGCCATCCAGCATGAGCTATTTGATGGCGGTGGTGATTTAGCGAATGTCATGAAAGAACGTCACTATAAGTTAAAAGAAGAGCCAATTATTATACTGGAGCAACGGATTGATGCTTTATCTGAAGAAGCCCCACCATTGCAACGCTTTATTTTACCAGGTGGGTCACCAGCAGCGGCAACTCTTCATATTGCACGTACTGTGGCGCGCCGTGCAGAGCGTGAAACGGTGACACTCATGAAGGAAATTGACGATGTATCACCAGTTGTTCAAAAGTATTTAAATAGACTATCAGATTATTTATTTGCCGCAGCGCGTATAGCGAACAGCCGATTATCTATCCCAGATGTCGAGTATATTCGCAGTGCAAATGTATTCAAATAAATTCAGCGAAAGTCCTGCTGAATCTATTTAACCCCAGGAGGATATCACAGATTTTGAAAAGGAGCTTTAAAAGAGGTTGTCAGCCTAAAGACGTCACATCGTGTGACAACGGCTGACTGACCCACATCCTGTGGCCCTAGGCTCAAAAAAATCTGGATGCAATTACGCCAAGGCGAAATTGATATAGTCGTAAAAAAGCTAGCTAACGATTAAAAAATCGTTAAGCTAGCTTTTTTTATAGTTATATTAAATTTTCAGAATTAATTAGAAATAGTATTGACTGAATGCTCACTCATAACTAAAATGAAAGCATAGTTTAATTGAGTAAATTTTCAAATAAAAGGGTTTGGAATTTTAGATTAAAAGGGGGAGCGTTATGAATGTATTATTAATCGTCAATTGGATAGCCTTCGGTGCTGTGTTACTATATGCACTTGGTTTATTCGTTTATTTATTAAAAACACGCTATGACTTTATTCAATTAGGTAGAAAAGAAGAGTTCGAGCAAAAACTATCGGCCCGCATCGGCGATATCGTAGAAAAAGTGTTTGGACAGTCTAAATTGTTAAAGGATAAGAAAATGGGCTTAACGCATGTTTTCTTCTTCTATGGATTTTTACTCGTGCAACTTGGTGCGATTGATTTAATTTTGAAGGGGTTAATACCGGGTACACATTTGCCACTCGCTGGCTTATATCCTGTGTTTACATTCTTCCAAGAAATCGTAGCACTTGTTATTTTAGTAGCCGTATTTACAGCGTTTTACCGCCGTTATGTGGAAAAGCTTGTCCGCTTAAAACGAGGCTTTAAAAATGGACTTGTACTTATTTTCATCGGTGGGCTAATGCTATCGACATTAGTAGCAAACGGAATGGGCTTAATTTGGCAAGATCATGGTTTAACAGGTGCTGAGCCAGTTGCATCGGGCATCGCATGGCTGTTCCAATGGTTGCCACAAACAGCAGCTATCGGGATTTTTTATGTAATGTGGTGGGCACACTTACTATTCTTATTAACATTCTTAGTGTATATTCCGCAATCAAAGCATTTCCACTTAATTACGTCTATTATGAACGTATTTGCTAACCGTCAAGAGCGTATGGGGACACTGCGCCCGATTGATTTTGCCGCATTAGAGGAAGCAGAAGATGAAGAGAATATGCCGCCACTTGGTGTTGGGAAAATTCATGATTTCACACAAAAGCAAATGCTCGATTTATATGCGTGTGTGGAATGTGGTCGCTGTACAAATATGTGTCCTGCAACGGGTACAGGGAAAATGTTATCGCCAATGGATTTAATCGTAAAATTGCGCGATCACTTAACATTTACAGGTGCTGTAGAAACGAAGCAAAAGCCGTGGGTACCTTTTTCATTCTTTAAAAACACACAAGGAAATCAGCTTGCAATGGCTGCTGGTGCAGAAGGGGCGGTAATTGATAACATTTATAGCCCATCTTTAATCGGTGATGTTATTACAGAGGAAGAAATTTGGGCTTGTACAACATGCCGTAACTGTGAAGACCAATGTCCAGTAATGAATGAGCATGTGGATAAAATTATTGACCTACGCCGTTACTTAACAATGACAGAAGGCAAGGTTAATCCAGATGCACAACGCGCAATGACAAATATCGAGCGCCAAGGTAATCCATGGGGTCTAAACCGTAAAGAAAAAGAAAACTGGCGTGACCTTGAACCAACAATTTCGATTCCAACAGTAAAAGAATTGAAAAAATCTGGCGAAGAAATGGACTACTTGTTCTGGGTAGGTTCGATGGGAGCATTTGATAATCGCTCACAAAAAATCGCTTTAGCCTTTGCTAAGTTGATGAATGAAGCAGGTGTGAAATTTGCGATTTTAGGTAACAAGGAAAAGAACTCTGGAGATACACCGCGTCGCTTAGGAAATGAGTTTTTATTCCAAGAGCTGGCAACGGCAAATATTGATGAGTTCGACAAAAATGATGTGAAGAAAATCGTTACAATTGACCCGCATGCATATAATATTTTCAAAAATGAATACGGTGATTTTGGCTGGAAAGGTGAAGTACTACATCATACAGAAATGCTATACGATTTAATCCAGCAAGGCCGTTTGACGATGAATTACCGTGTGGATGAAACAATAGTATTCCATGATTCTTGCTACTTAGGTCGTTACAATGATGTATACGATCCACCACGTGAAATTTTAAAAGGCATTCCAGGTGTGAAGCTTGTGGAAATGGCACGTAATCGTGAAGAAGGAATGTGCTGTGGTGCTGGTGGTGGTTTAATGTGGATGGAAGAACATGTTGGAAACCGCATAAATGTTGCCCGCACAGAGCAAGCGATTGCAACAGAGGCATCGGTCATTTCATCCGGCTGTCCGTACTGCTTAACGATGCTATCAGATGGCACGAAAGCAAAAGAAGTAGATGATACAGTTGGTACTTATGACATCGCGGAATTATTAGAACGCGCTGTTTTTGGAACGAAGGTAGCTTCTACTGAAGAAGAGGAGCTTGCAGAAGTGCTTGAGGAAACGACTCCAGTTGTAGAAGAATTTCAAGTGAAAGAAGCAGTGACTGTAAGTGGTGAGGGATCTACTGTTGAAGAAATACCGGCTATATCTGAAAATAAAAACGTTTAAAGAATAATATTACGATAAAACTTTAAATTCTAAAAATTCGGTTGATTAATATTTTTAGATTTTGTAAAATGGAAATGGGAGACATAGTACTCCCATTTTTTAAACAATCATATTGAGCGAGCGTTCAGTCAGCTACTGAAGAAAATTAAATAAAATGTTTTCCAGTCAATCAAACAAAGGGGTGTATGGATTGTCAAAAACAGTGATTTTAGATGGCGCAAGAACAGCTTTTGGGAAATTCGGTGGGGTGTTGAGCACTTTTTCTGCAAGTGATTTAGGCGGTATTGCGATTGCAGGGGCTTTAGAAAAGGCGAATGTTGCAGCAGATGATGTACAAGAAGTCATTATGGGGAACGTTTTACAAGCAGGTCAAGGGCAAATTCCTTCTCGACAAGCAGCATCAAAAGCAGGGATTCCGTGGCATGTTAAAACAGAAACAATTAATAAAGTGTGTGCATCGGGAATGCGTAGTGTGACACTTGCTGATCAATTGATTCGTTTAGGGGACGAGGAAATTATTGTAGCAGGTGGCATGGAGTCCATGTCCAATGCGCCGTACTATATGCCAAAAGGACGCTTCGGTTTGCGAATGGGAGACGCAACTTTAGTGGATGGATTATTACATGATGGGCTAACATGTGCATTTAACCCACAGCAAGTACATATGGGTGTTTACGGAAATGAAACAGCAGAGCAATTTGAAATTAGCCGTGAGCAACAAGATGCGTGGGCTGTTCGCAGTCATGAACGCGCACTTGCAGCAATAGAGGACGGAAAATTTGCGAAGGAGATTGCCGTAGTAGGTCTTCCTCAACGTAAAGGTCCACCACTCCTAATTGAACAAGATGAAGCACCAAGAAAAGGAACGACTATGGAAGCGCTTTCGAAATTGAAGTCAGCATTTAGTCAAGAGGGAACGATTACTGCTGGAAATGCACCAGGTGTAAACGATGGTGCTTGTGCGCTCGTGTTAATGAGTGAAGCACGTGCACAAAAGGAAAATCGCCAACCATTAGCAACAATTATCGCACATGCAGAAATCGGCGTTGCACCAGAACAATTTCCTCAAACACCGGGACTTGTCATTAATGCATTACTTAAAAAAGCAGGAAAGTCACTAGAAGAAATTGATTTAATCGAAATTAATGAAGCCTTTGCCGCAGTAGCACTTGTTAGTAATGAGCTGGCGACACTGGATCCAGAAAAAGTAAATGTCAATGGTGGCGCAGTAGCATTAGGCCATCCGATTGGCGCAAGTGGGGCACGTATTATATTGACACTTGCATATGAGTTGAAGCGTCGAGGTGGCGGGATCGGCATCGCAGCAATTTGTTCAGGTGGCGGTCAAGGGGATGCCATCTTAATTCAAGTACAAGGCGAAGGGGAGAAATAGCATGAACATTCAAACGGTTATGGTCATTGGCGCAGGACAAATGGGATCGGGCATTGCGCAAGTTTGTGCACAAGCAGGCTATCAAGTCGTTTTAAACGATATGAAACAAGAGTTTTTTGAGCGTGGTATGACGTCGATTACGACAAATTTAACACGTGATGTGGAAAAAGGACGTAAAACAACGCAGGAAAAAGAGGAAATCCTTTCACGAATTACGATGTCTTTATCCATTGAAGATGCGAGCAAAGTGGACATTATTATTGAGGCGGCTGTTGAAAATATGGAAGTGAAGCAAGCCATTTTCCGACAGCTTGATCTTATCGCACCAGCACATGCCATTTTAGCAACGAATACATCGAGCCTACCGATTACAGAAATTGCGGCAGTAACGAATCGTCCTGAACAGGTAATCGGCATGCACTTTATGAATCCTGTACCTGTCATGAAACTTGTTGAAATTATTCGCGGCTTAGCAACGGCGGATGCAGTATATGAAGCAGTTGCGGCGATGACAAAGCAACTAGGCAAAACGGGTGTCGAAGTAAATGACTTCCCAGGCTTCATTGCCAACCGTATTTTATTGCCAATGATTAATGAAGCGATTTATGCCTTATATGAAGGTGTTGCAACGAAAGAAGCAATTGATGATGTGATGAAAATGGGAATGAATCATCCGATGGGGCCATTAACATTGGCAGACTTTATCGGGCTGGATACGTGTTTGTCGATTATGGAAATCTTGCATGAAGGACTTGGTGATAGTAAATATCGTCCATGCCCACTCCTTCGAAAATACGTGGCGGCAGGCTGGCTCGGTAAAAAATCGGGGCGCGGTTTTTACGTATACGAATAGGGGGAGATTATCATGAATCTACAATTTACAGATGAACAACTTATGATGCGCAACATGGTTCGTGATTTTGCAAAAACGGAAATTGAACCTTTTATAGAACGGATGGAAGCAGGAGAATTCCCAAGAGAAATCGTTAAAAAAATGGGTGAGCTTGGCTTGATGGGCATTACCTCACCTGAGCAATATGGCGGGGCGGCAATGGATTTCACCTCATATATTATCGCGATTAATGAGCTATCAAAAGTAAGTGCGGTCATGGGTGTTATTTTATCCGTGCATACATCAGTTGGGACGAATCCCATTTTATATTTTGGCAATGAACAGCAAAAAAAGCACTACATACCAAAGCTTGCAAGTGGGGAATATTTAGGGGCATTTTGCTTAACAGAGACGAATGCAGGAAGTGATGCGGGTGCATTAAAAACACGCGCGGTCCGTGATGGCGATGATTATATAATAAACGGTTCAAAAGTATTTATTACAAATGGCGATGAGGCAGATGTTTATATTGTCTTTGCCTCAACGAATCCAGAGGCAGGTTCACGCGGAATTTCAGCATTTATTGTGGAGAAAGATACAGCGGGGTTCATTGTCGGGAAAGATGAACGAAAAATGGGCTTACACGGCTCAAGAACGGTCCAATTAACATTTGAAAATATGCGCATTGCGGCTACCCAGTTATTAGGGGAAGAGGGAGAAGGCTTTAAAATTGCGCTTGCTAATTTAGATGTTGGGCGGATTGGCATTGCTGCTCAAAGTTTAGGCATTGCTGAAGCGGCATTAGAAGCAGCAACAGCTTACGCCAAAGAACGTATTCAATTTGGGAAACCGATTGCAAAGCAACAAGGTGTCGGTTTTAAATTAGCGGATATGGCAACTGCCGTGGAAGCCTCAAGGTTACTCGTATATCGCGCGGCGCATTTACGTTCGCAAAACTTACCATGCGGAAAAGAAGCGTCAATGGCTAAGCTATTTGCTTCACAAACCGCGATGGATACAGCGATTGAAGCGGTGCAAATTTTCGGTGGCTACGGCTACACCGAGGACTATCCAGTAGAGCGCTATTTCCGAGACGCTAAAATTACACAAATTTACGAAGGCACAAGTGAAATTCAAAAGATTGTAATTAGCAAACATGTCATGGGATGAAATGAAATAAAGAAACTTCAAAACAAAGGGGAAATATAATATGAACTTTCAATTATCAGAAGAACATCAACAATTACGTGAAATGATCCGTGATTTTGCAGTGAATGAAGTAGCACCATCAGCAGAACATCGCGATGAGCATGAAGAATTTGACCGTGGCATTTTCGATAAAATGGCGGAGTTGGGATTAACAGGTATTCCATGGCCAGAAGAGTACGGCGGGGCAGGCTTTGATTATTTAGCTTATTGTATCGCGGTAGAAGAGTTGTCACGCGTTTGTGCATCGACAGGGGTAACATTATCAGCTCACACATCACTTGCAGGTTGGCCGATTTACAAGTTTGGTAATGAAGAACAAAAGCAAAAATACTTGCGCCCAATGGCTGAAGGAAAGAAAATCGGTGCTTACGGTTTAACAGAAGCGAGCTCAGGGTCTGATGCAGGCGGCATGAAAACATATGCGGTAAAAGATGGCGATGATTATGTATTGAACGGTTCGAAAATTTTCATTACAAATGGTGGCGTAGCGGATATTTATGTCGTATTTGCAGTGACAGATCCAGAGTCTAAAAACGGAACGACAGCATTTATTGTAGAAGCTGATTTCCCAGGTTTCTCAGTAGGGAAAAAAGAGCGGAAATTAGGTATTCGTTCATCGCCAACGACAGAAATTATTTTTGAAAATTGCCGTGTACCAAAGGAAAATATGCTTGGTGAAGAAGGGCAAGGTTTTGTCATTGCCATGAAAACATTAGATGGTGGTCGTAACGGTATTGCAGCACAGGCAGTTGGTATCGCACAAGGGGCACTTGATGCAGCCGTGGATTATGCGAAAGAACGTGTGCAATTTGGTAAGCCAATTGTAGCGAATCAAGGGGTAGCCTTTAAATTAGCGGATATGGCGACAGAAATCGAAGCATCTCGTTTACTAACATATCAAGCAGCTTGGATGGAATCGAATGATTTACCATACGGAAAAGCGTCTGCAATGGCCAAGTTACTTGCTGGAGATACAGCGATGAAAGTAACGACAGAAGCGGTGCAAGTGTTTGGTGGCTACGGCTATACGAAAGATTATCCAGTAGAGCGCTATATGCGTGATGCAAAAATTACGCAAATTTATGAAGGTACACAGGAAATTCAACGCCTAGTAATTTCGCGCATGCTGACGAAATAATGTATGAAAAATATAGATAAATTGCGTGTCGGAACAACAATCAAGGATGAAAACAAAGTAATCGAGCGCAGACAACAAATTATCCATGCAGGGGTAAAGTTATTTAAAGAAAAAGGGTTTCATCGCGCGACAACACGTGAACTTGCAAAAGCAGCAGGATTTAGCATTGGTACATTATATGAATATATTCGTACAAAAGAGGATGTGCTGTTTTTAGTTTGTGACAATATATTTGATGAGGTAATCAATCGTTTATCGCAGTTTTCAGCGAATGCAGGAACGATTGACGATTTAAAAGAAGCGATTCGCGCGTATTACTTGTTAATTGATAGTATGCAAGACGAATTTACGATCATGTATCAAGAAACAAAATCATTGCCAAAAGAGGCGATGCATTACGTGCTCGATAAGGAAGTAGAGATGGTTGCGGTTTTCGAACGAATTTTACGAAATTGCAAAAAGTGTAACGCCATTTCTCTTCCAGATGAAGCCATTTATTTGGCGGCCAATCATGTCGTTGTACAAGGGCAAAGTTGGGCATTCCGGAGATGGGCTTTAAAAAAACACTATACAATCGACCGTTATATTGAATTGCAAACAGCGTTGTTTTTACAAGGGATTATGCAAGGGGAAAAGTAGGGAGAAGCCATGTAGAGCAAATTTTGTAGAGCTGCTTTACATGGCGTTTTTTAGCAAGAGGTATTCTTTTAATTATTTCACAATAACAAAGGGGTTTTCGAAATGACAAAAGCAGTTGTGTATCGTCCAAAAAATTATGTGAGATTTGTTACGGCATCTAGTTTATTTGATGGTCATGATGCCTCGATTAATATAATGCGACGAATTTTGCAATCGAGCGGAGCAGAAGTGATTCATTTAGGGCATAACCGCTCTGTTGAAGAAGTGGTTAATGCTGCGATTCATGAAGATGCGCAGGGGATTGCCATTTCTTCTTACCAAGGTGGTCATATCGAATATTTTAAATATATGTATGATTTATTGCGTGAAAAAGGTGCGCCTCATATTAAAATTTATGGCGGTGGTGGCGGTGTAATTTTACCGAGGGAAATTAAAGAACTGCATGAATACGGAATTGCAGGCATTTTCTCACCTGAGGATGGGCGACAATTAGGGCTTCAAGGCATGATTAATAAACAATTAGAAGGCTCTGATTTTACGACATTGCACGGGAATTATGCTGAGCAACTTGAACAAGTATCGACGGAGCGCCCAGAAGTGTTAGCGAATTTAATAACGGCTGCTGAAAACGGTGGTAGTTCAGAGGTTGAGGCAATGCTTGAGCTAGCGCGATCAAAAAGCTGTAACACACCGATACTTGGGATTACAGGAACAGGTGGCGCGGGGAAATCATCATTAACGGATGAATTAATTCGACGTTTTTTACAGGAGTTCCCGGACAAAAAGTTAGCCATCTTATCGGTAGACCCGACGAAGCAAAAAACAGGTGGGGCACTACTTGGAGACCGTATCCGTATGAATGCAATTTTCAATAAACGCGTCTATATGCGCAGCTTGGCAACACGCGGTTCTCGCACGGAATTATCGGCTTCGATTGGTGATGTACTGGATGTTGTGAAAACAGCAGGCTTTGATTTAATTTTGGTTGAAACGAGCGGTATTGGGCAAGGGGATGCTGAAATTACTAATTATACCGACCTTTCCATGTATGTTATGACGAGTGAATTTGGTGCGCCAACACAGCTTGAGAAAATCGATATGATTGACTATGCCGACCTAATCGCGATTAATAAATTCGAACGCAAAGGCTCAGAAGATGCGATGCGCCAAGTGCAAAAGCAATACCAGCGTTCGCGTGAATTATGGGATGCGAATTTAGATGAGATGCCGGTATATGGCACGATTGCATCACAGTTTAATGACAAAGGAACAAACTCATTATTTGCCGCACTTGTCCAAAAAATTAATGACAAGTTTGGGGTGAGTTGGGAAACTTCCTATGAGCAATTTATTAAAACACAAAAGCAAAATGTCATTATTCCGAATGATCGCCGCCATTATTTACGTGAAATTACAGAAACAATTCGAACATATCATAAAACGTCGGAACAGCAAGCGGCATTCGCGACGAAATTGTATCAGTTGGAAGGGACAAAAGCGCAATTACCAGAAAGTGAAACAGCATTGATCGCTTCTATCCAAACGTTAATTGAATCAGTAAATAATGAACTGTCGGCAGAATCGAAGCGTATTTTAAATAACTGGGTAAAGCTAAAAGAAGATTATGCAGGTGACGAGCTCATTACGAAAATACGTGATAAAGAAATCCGAACAATTTTAAGAACGCCATCATTATCCGGTTTGAAAATTCCACGAGTGGCATTACCGAAATTTAAAGATTATGGTGAAATTTTACGGTGGGTATATGCAGAAAATGTGCCAGGTGAATTCCCTTACACAGCAGGCGTATTCCCATTCAAGCGTGAAGGCGAAGATCCGAAGCGTCAGTTTGCTGGAGAAGGTACACCGGAGCGTACAAATAAGCGCTTCCATTATTTATCGAAGGATGATGATGCAAAGCGCCTTTCAACAGCGTTTGACTCGGTAACTTTGTACGGTGAGGACCCACATGTTCGCCCTGATATTTATGGGAAAGTTGGGGAATCTGGTGTCAGTATTTGTACATTAGAGGACATGAAAAAACTGTATGCAGGCTTTGATTTATGTGCACCATCTACCTCTGTTTCAATGACAATTAATGGACCGGCACCGATTATTTTAGCGATGTTTATGAACACAGCAATCGACCAGCAAGTGCAACTCCGCGAGCAAGAGCTTGGACGTACATTGACTGTGGAGGAATTTACAGCGACGCGCGAAAAAACGTTGCAAGTCGTTCGTGGTACAGTTCAGGCGGATATTTTGAAGGAAGATCAAGGTCAAAATACATGCATATTTAGTACGGAATTTGCGCTTCGTATGATGGGGGATATTCAGCAATATTTCATTGATCAAAAAGTACGTAATTACTATTCAGTATCTATTTCGGGCTATCATATTGCCGAAGCGGGCGCCAATCCGATTTCGCAGCTTGCCTTTACATTGGCAAACGGCTTTACCTATGTGGAGTACTATTTAAGTCGCGGCATGCATATAGATGATTTTGCACCAAATTTAAGTTTCTTCTTCTCAAATGGACTGGACCCAGAGTACACGGTAATTGGTCGTGTAGCACGTCGTATTTGGGCAGTTGTTATGCGTGAAAAGTATGCGGCGAATGAGCGTTCACAAAAGCTGAAGTATCATATTCAAACATCGGGTCGTAGCTTGCATGCGCAGGAAATCGATTTCAATGATATTCGTACGACGCTTCAAGCATTAATGGCATTGCAAGATAACTGTAACTCGCTACATACAAATGCGTATGATGAAGCGATTACGACACCAACAGAGGAATCGGTTCGTCGTGCGATGGCGATTCAAATGATTATTACGAAAGAGCATGGCTTATCAAAAAATGAAAACCCATTACAAGGTGCATTTATTATTGAAGAGCTAACAGAACTTGTTGAACGCGCGGTGCTAGAAGAGTTTGACCGCATGAATGATCGTGGCGGTGTACTTGGTGCGATGGAAACACAATACCAACGTGGGAAAATTCAAGAAGAATCGATGCACTATGAACATTTAAAACATTCAGGTGAATTGCCGATTATCGGAGTGAACACGTACTTAAATCCAAATCCACCTACAGATGATGCAATCGACAATATGGAAATCGCACGTGCTTCTAAAGATGAAAAAGAGCTGCAAATTGCCAATTTAGAAAGCTTTAAACAAACGCATGCAGGTAAAAGTAAAGCAGCAATTGAGCAATTAAAAGAAGTGGCTAAAGCAGGCGGTAATATTTTTGAGCAGCTAATGGAAACCGTAAAAGTAGCAAGCCTCGGTCAAATTACAAATGCCCTTTATGAAGTAGGCGGCCAATACCGAAGAAATATGTAATAAATGAAGTGTCTAATGATCCTGAAATTGATGAACATGCGGATAAATTCCGAAATAAATCCGCATGTAAATGTAGATTTAAAAAAAAAATAAGAAATTACGAACGAAATCGCGACGAATGACTACAAATTTCGTTATACTATCCTTAGACAAAAAAATTACAATAAAACCTCTTAAAAACATTATAAAATTGTCTAGTAAAGGAGGCGCGATGTAGTGGGGCAATATATTTATTATATTTTAGTTTTAGCTTGTTTAATCAGCACTTTCTTTTTATACAATCAGCAATTAGCTGCTATACCGCTCCTTCTTTTATCATTAGTTTTGTTTTATGTCGCCTATAAAAAAGCGACGAAATTAAAAAACAAGAAATGAAACTAGCATAGTGATAGGATGTTTGTATATAATGGATATCATACAAATGATATGACATGTGTAAAAAGAAAGGACGTGCATGATTTGAACTTTCGTGATATGACAAAAGAACAAATAGCAGAAGAGTCGTTAATCGACTTAGCATACGCAATTTTAGAAGATAAAAAACAGGCGATGCCATTAAATGATTTATTAAAAGAAATCCAAGCTTTAAATGGTATTTCAAATGCCGATTTAAAAGCGCGTTTAGTACAATTTTATACGGACTTAAACGTAGAAGGACGCTTCCTTTTGAACAATGAAAATGGTTGGGGTTTACGTGAGTGGTATAAAGTGGAGACTATTGAAGAAGAAACAGCTCCTACAATTAAAGCACGCAAGAAAAAATCAAAAGCTACAGACGACGATGATGAAGATTTAGTTGACCTTGACGAAGAAGATGTAGTATTCGATGAAGATTTCGATGAGTTCATTGAAGAAGAAGAAGAAGAAGAAGAGGAAGACGTTGAGTTCGTGGAAGAAGAAATTGAAGATATCGACACGGATCTTGATGAAGAAATAATCGATGAGGAAGAAAGTTTCATTATCGAAGGCGAAGAAGACGAGGACGACGAAGAGGAAGACGACGAAGAGGATTTAAAATAACTCCTATTTGAGTTGAAAGTTCTTGACTTCTTTTTCAGTTCCGTATAATCTTTTACTTGGGCTCCTTTTAAAAGGAGATTGACCGTATAAACTATACGCTCCCCCTGCACACTAAATGCAGGAGGAGCGTTTTTTATTTTTTCATAGTAGAGAAGAATAGTGGTATGTATGATAGCGTGGAATGCTTTTGCACCCAGCTTTTCTAATATAACTTATGAGGAGGAAATTATAATGACAAAATATATTTTCGTAACAGGTGGGGTAGTTTCTTCACTAGGTAAAGGGATTGTAGCGGCGTCTTTAGGTCGTATTTTAAAAAATCGTGGTCTTGAAGTTACAATTCAAAAATTTGATCCGTATTTAAATATTGATCCAGGTACAATGAGCCCCTACCAACATGGTGAAGTTTTCGTAACAGATGATGGCGCAGAGGCTGACTTAGATTTAGGTCACTATGAGCGTTTCATCGACATTAACTTAGGGAAACACTCAACAGTAACTTCAGGTAAGGTATATCAATCTGTATTAAATAAAGAGCGTCGTGGCGATTATAACGGCGGCACTGTTCAAGTAATTCCTCACGTAACAAATGAAATTAAAGACCGTGTGCAACGTGCAGGCCGTGAAACTTCTGCGGATGTAGTTATTACAGAAATCGGTGGTACAGTTGGTGACTTTGAATCACTTTCATTCTTAGAAGCAATCCGTCAAATGCGTCGTGATTTAGGACATAACAATGTTATGTATATTCACTGTACATTAATGCCATACATCGCAGCTGCTAGTGAAATGAAAACTAAACCAACACAGCATTCTGTAAAAGAATTACGTTCATTAGGTATCCAACCAAACATTATCGTTTTACGTACAGAACAGCCTGTCCCACAAGACATGAAGGATAAAATCGCGTTATTCTGTGATGTTCGTGCATCAGATATTATCGAATCTCGTGACGTTGAACATTTATATGAAGTACCATTAAACTTACTTGCACAAGGTTTCGATCAAATCGTATTAGACCACTTCGGTATCGATGCACCAAAAGCAGATATGGAAGATTGGAAAGCGCTTGTGCACCAAGTGAAAAACTTAGAAAGCAAAACACGTATTGCGTTAGTTGGTAAATACGTAGAGTTACAAGATGCTTATATTTCTGTTGTAGAAGCATTAAAACATGCAGGCTATGTATACAACTCAGATATCGAAATTGATTGGGTTAATGCAGAAGACATTAACGCTGAAAACGCTGCGGAATTACTAAGTGAAGCAGATGGTATTATCGTACCTGGTGGTTTCGGTGATCGTGGAGTTGAAGGGAAAATCGAAGCAATCCGTTATGCACGTGAACAAGATGTGCCATTCTTCGGAATTTGTCTAGGAATGCAGCTAGCAACAGTTGAGTTCGCACGCAATGTGATGGGCTTAGCAGGTGCACATTCAACAGAATTAGATAAAGATACAAAATATCCAATTATCGACTTCTTACCAGATCAATCTGAACATACAGATTTAGGTGGTACATTACGTTTAGGTTTATATCCATGTAAATTAAAAGACGGTACAGTAGCACGCAATGCTTACAATGGTGAAGAGTTAGTGTACGAGCGTCACCGCCACCGTTATGAGTTCAACAACGAGTTCCGTGAAGCGATGGAAGCGGCAGGCATGGTATTCTCAGGTGTATCTCCTGACAATAAATTAGTGGAAATTGTTGAATTACCAGAGAAGAAATTCTTCGTAGCTGGTCAATTCCATCCAGAGTTAATTTCTCGTCCACAACGCCCACAACCATTAATTCGTGAATTTGTTGGTGCGGCGTTTAATAACCGTAAATAATTTTAGCCAAAGTAAAAAGCTGCGATTTTGATGGTAAGTCAAAATCGCAGCTTTTATAATTCAGTTTGAGTTTTACATAAAGACTTATCTTTACTCATCAAAATCATCGTCATCCGAAATCATTTCATCAAATTCCATTTTGATTGCTTCATAAACGAAAAGGGCAGCGATTAAATGGGGCATCACGATACGCTCACCAAGATTTGTTGGATGGGGCAAAATTCCACCGCGCATTTTCAAGCAAATATATGTGTACGCTAACTCGCTTAATTCGTTTGTTTCGCTCGCTACCTCACTTGCGACTGCCGCAAAAGGAATGAATGCTGCGTTTAATTGACGGGCAAGAAAAACTGCATCTTCATCATTGCCACTACGAGTAAAAATAATTACGCGATCAGCAGATAAAAGCGTCACCTCATTTGAATACGTTGCAAAATTGACAAATGGTGCAGCGCCATGAAGTGCATTCAAGGCCACGCCGTCCATTTCGCCGAAGCATGCAAAATAGACAGTACCTTGTCCAATCGTAGCTTGTGCAAGCAGTCTAGCAGTTTCTTCAATCGCGTCCTCCTCAGACTGCTGAATGCGCTGAAGAAGTCCTGAAAGTTGGGTTGTTAAAATTTTCGACATAATTCCACCTCATGCCTATTATAAAAGCGAGAATAATAAAAAGCAAAATAGGAATTTGTTAAAATAAGCAGGAGATATATAAAATGAATCGAATTAAGTTATACAGATATAGTCAAATTAAGTTAGTTCACCATAAATGCTTAAGGAGGATGAATTTGAAACTAAAAGAAATTTTAATTGTTGATGATCAGCAAGGGATCCGTCTGTTATTAAGTGAAGTATTTAAAAAAGAAGGATTTATCACACATCTTGCAGCCAATGGAATCGATGCATTAAATATTGTTCAAAATAAGGTAATTGACTGTGTTCTTTTGGATATGAAAATCCCAGGCATGGACGGATTAGAAATTTTAGCCCGATTAAAATCACTTAAAATAAATTTACCCGTAGTGATGATGACTGCTTATGGAGAACAGGATATGATTGATAAGGCGATGGAATTAGGAGCAATTCGATATTTTACAAAACCGTTCAATATATTTGAAGTACGCGATGAAGTGGGAAAAATTTTAGCCGATTGACAAGAAAAAATACATGAACTCGTTTGCAGGCAGTAGCGAACACTGTCTGTTTTTGTTATGATAAATTTGTATGTTTATAAACCAATCAGAAAGCATGATCAGATGGAGATTGGTATGTAGACAAAGACCATTTTATTTAAGTAATGAGTTTTTCTAAAGGCACCCTATTAATGTATCTTCGAGGAGGATTTTTATAATGGCATTAGTTTCAATGAAAGAAATGTTAATTACAGCAAAAGCAGAAGGTTATGCAGTTGGTCAATTCAACATTAATAACTTAGAGTGGACACAAGCAATTTTACAAGCAGCAGAAGAAGAAAAATCTCCTGTAATTTTAGGTGTATCTGAAGGTGCCGCAAAATATATGGGTGGCTTTATTACCGTTGTAAAAATTGTAGAAGGCTTAATGGAAAGTTATAAAACGACAGTTCCAGTAGCTATTCATTTAGATCATGGTTCAAGCTTTGATAAATGTAAGGAAGCGATTGATGCTGGTTTTACATCAGTAATGATTGACGCTTCTCATCATTCATTTGAAGAAAACGTAGCGATTACAAAAGAAGTCGTAGCTTACGCACATGCAAAAGGTGTTTCAGTAGAAGCGGAACTTGGTACAGTTGGTGGCGAGGAAGATGGCGTAATTGGTGGTATCAACTATGCAGATCCAAAAGAGTGTAAAGCATTAGTAGAGGCGACAGCGATTGACTGTTTAGCACCAGCATTAGGTTCTGTACACGGACCATATAAAGGTGAGCCAAACTTAGGCTTTGCTGAAATGGAAGAAATCTCGAAAATGACAGATTTACCATTAGTATTACACGGTGGTACAGGGATTCCAACAAAAGATATTCAACGTTCAATTTCTTTAGGGACAGCTAAAATCAACGTTAACACAGAAAACCAAATCTCGGCGACAAAAGCAATCCGTGAGTTTTTAGATAGCGACAAAACTACTTATGACCCACGTAAATTCTTAGGTCCAGCTCGTGAAGCGATTAAACAAACGGTTATCGGTAAAATGCGCGAGTTTGGCAGTTCACAAAAAGCATAATATAAAATAAGTAACATCTCGTTCAAATATGGGCGAGATGTGTTTTTCTAACGACTTTCGACAATTACTATATAGACGATTAAATACAACATGTGTTTGGAGGATATTATAATGAAATTTTTTATCGATACAGCGAATTTTGAAGACATTAAAGAAGCATACTCTTGGGGCATTCTGTCGGGTGTTACGACAAACCCATCTTTAGTAGCAAAAGAATCAGGTGTTAATTTCCATGACCGTTTACGCGAAATCGCAGAATTAGTAAATGGTTCTGTTTCAGGCGAAGTTATTTCATTAGATGCAGAAGGAATGATTCGTGAAGGGGAAGAATTAGCAGCAATTCACCCAAATATTACAGTGAAACTTCCAATGACTCCTGAAGGTTTAAAAGCGTGTAAACACTTCTCAGAAAAAGGCATTCAAACAAATGTCACATTAATTTTCTCTACAAACCAAGCATTATTAGCAGCTCGTGCTGGTGCAACGTATGTTTCGCCATTTTTAGGACGTTTAGATGACATCGGTCAAGACGGCGTTGAATTAATTCGTGAAATTGCTGAAATGTTTGCCATCCATGAAATCTCAACTGAAATTATTGCGGCATCTATTCGCCACCCACAACATATTACGCAAGCTGCACTAGCAGGAGCGCATATTGCTACAACACCATTTAAAGTATTACAACAATTGTTTAGCCATCCATTAACAGACAAAGGAATTGAAGGATTTTTAGCGGATTGGGCGGCGCGTGAAGGGAAATAATAAGATTAACTTCACAGTTGACTCATCTGTAACTGTTCTATTCATTTAGCTGAAAACGGCTGTTTTTTAGTGTGATATCAGTAGTTTTCAGCGGATAGAGCAAGTTACCCCAATGCTAAAATGATTTTAAAAATTTGTCCAAACGTAAGGGAGAACGCAAAATGGATGTGTATAAAATTAGGGGCGAACGTCGTCTTAAAGGGAAAGTAACAGTTAGTGGTGCAAAGAATAGCGCGGTCGCTCTAATTCCTGCATCAATTTTAGCGGGTTCTTCCGTAACAATTGGAGGAATTCCTGAAATTTCGGATGCATGGGCGTTAAAGGCATTGCTTGAGGAAATCGGCGGAGAGGTAACATTTGCAGATGGTCAAATGACAATCGATCCGACAAAGATGGTGGCAATGCCATTACCGAATGGCAACGTAAAAAAAATGAGAGCTTCCTATTATTTAATGGGTGCGATGCTTGGGCGCTTTAAACAAGCAGTAATTGGACTACCAGGAGGCTGTTTTCTAGGTCCTCGTCCGATTGATCAGCATATTAAAGGTTTTGAGGCATTAGGTGCAAAGGTGACGAATGAGCACGGTGCGATTTATTTACGTGCGGATGAACTCATCGGTGCCAAAATTTATTTAGACGTAGCCAGTGTCGGTGCAACGATTAATATTATGCTAGCCGCTGTTCGAGCTAAAGGAAGAACGGTTATTGAAAATGCTGCAAAAGAGCCTGAAATCATTGATGTTGCAACGCTCCTAACAAATATGGGCGCTAAAATCAAAGGTGCTGGCACAAGTGTTATACGCATTGACGGTGTGGATGAATTAAGTGGCACTAATCATACCATTATACCAGACCGTATTGAGGCTTCTACATTTATGATTATGGCTGCAGCAGTTGGTGATGGTGTAGTAATTGACAATGTTATTCCACTTCATTTAGAAGCTGTAACTGCCAAGTTGCGTGAGATGGGTGTCGTAATAGAAATAGATGAGGAAAGTATTTATATTCCAAAACAGGGTCCATTGCGTGCAGTCGATGTGAAAACGCTCGTATATCCTGGCATTCCAACCGATATACAGCAACCATTATCTGTTCTCATGTCACAAGCAGAAGGTACATCAATTGTGACAGACACGATTTATTCCGCACGTTTTAAGCATATTGATGAACTCCGAAGAATGAATGCAAAAGCTCGAGTAGAGGGGAATACGGCAATTATACAAGGTCCGTCTGTGTTACAAAGTTCAGCGGTGACAGCAACGGATTTACGGGCAGGTGCCGCGCTTGTATTAGCAGGATTAATTGCTAAAGGTGAGACAGAAATTCATGATATTTACCATATTGAGCGAGGGTACGGTGGTTTAATCGAAAAGCTATGTAAGCTTGGAGCGGATATTCGCAAAGAATCGATTGTCATCAATGCAAATAAAAAAGTATAATATAGAATGAATCAAAAATGTGTTACAATATTACGGGTAATTAATCAATTAGATTTAATATAAAATAACATCTTTCAATGCAGTAAGTTTCGGCGTTAACCGAACACAGGAGGCAGACAGGAAATGGAACGTAGTTTATCAATGGAAGTAGTACGTGTAACAGAAGCAGCAGCTATCGCATCAGCAAAATGGATGGGTCGCGGACTAAAAAATGAAGCAGATGATGCAGCAACAACAGCAATGCGTGTTATGTTCGACACTATTCCAATGCATGCAACAGTTGTAATTGGTGAAGGCGAAATGGATGAAGCCCCGATGCTTTATATTGGTGAAGAACTAGGACTTCGTAACGGCGGACCAGAAGTTGATATCGCAGTTGATCCATTAGAAGGGACAAACATTGTAGCTAAAGGCACAAATGGCGCAATGACTGTACTGGCAATTGCAGATCGAGGCAACTTGTTAAATGCACCCGATATGTATATGGATAAAATCGCTGTAGGTCCAGAGGCAGCGGGTAAAGTAGATATTAATGCATCTGTAACATATAACTTATTACAAGTAGCAAAAGCAAAAAATAAAGATATTTCTGACGTAGTCGCGACTTTATTAGACCGTCCACGCCATCAGCATATTGTTGATGAAATCCGTGAAGCGGGCGCACGTATTAAGTTCATCCAAGATGGTGATGTTGGTGCGGCAATTAATACAGCATTCGATGAAACAGGTATCGATATTATGTTCGGTATGGGTGGCGCTCCAGAAGGTGTAATCTCAGCCGTAGCATTAAAATGTTTAGGTGGCGATTTCCAAGCGAAATTAGTACCAGAAGACGAAGAACAATTAGCACGATGCAAAAAGATGGGTATTGACGTAGACAAAGTATTAATGATGAACGATTTAGTAAAAGGTGATGACGCAATTTTCGCGGCAACAGCAGTTACAGATTCAGAATTATTACGCGGCGTACAATATAAAGGCTCTTATGCACTTACTCATTCTGTCGTTATGCGTGCAAAAACAGGAACAGTTCGTTTTATCGAAGGTCGTCATAGCATCGATAAAAAACCGAATTACGACTTTAAATAACTTCTTTATAACAGAGGATTGACTGAAAAAAAGCATTTCCTATTTCCTTAATCTCGTTATATAATTAATGCCCGGTTATAATTGCCGGGCATCTTTCAAATCAATTTTGACCCTTCATTCGATAATTCCCACACATCCGGATTACATAATCGAATCAATCGAATTCACCATTAACTAGTATCCAATAAAAGTATGAATAAAATAAAGACTGGAGACAACACATGACATCTATAACGATTGCGCAATTAGAAAGCATGACATTAAAGGAACTTTATGCTTTAGCTAAGCAATATAAGTTAACAAATGCCAGCAAGTTAACGAAAAAAGAGCTAATTTTTGCTATTTTAAAATCTCGTTCTGAACAAGAAGGATTTTTCTTCATGGAAGGCGTTCTTGAAATTATTTCGACAGAAGGCTTTGGTTTTTTACGCCCAATTAACTACTCACCATCAAAAGAAGACATTTATATTTCGGCATCTCAAATTCGTCGATTTGGTTTACGTAACGGGGACAAAGTATCGGGTAAAGTACGTCCACCAAAAGAAAATGAGCGTTACTATGGATTATTACAAGTAGATGCAGTTAACGGGGAAGACCCTGAAGTAGCAAAAGAACGTGTGCATTTCCCAGCATTAACACCACTTTATCCAGATCGCCATATTAAACTTGAAACATCATCATCTCAGTTATCAACGCGTATTATGGATTTAGTAGCGCCAGTTGGTTTTGGACAACGTGGATTAATCGTTGCTCCACCAAAAGCAGGTAAAACATCGCTTCTAAAAGAAATTGCCAATTCGATTACGACGAATTATCCACAAGCTGAATTAATCGTATTGTTAATTGATGAACGTCCAGAAGAAGTAACGGATATCGAACGTTCGGTAAATGCAGATGTGGTATCATCAACATTTGATGAAGTACCTGAAAACCATGTGAAAGTGGCGGAAATGGTATTAGAACGTGCTCGTCGTTTAGTCGAGCATAAACGCGATGTGATTATTTTAATGGATTCTATTACGCGACTTGCCCGTGCATATAACTTGGTGATTCCGCCGAGTGGACGTACACTTTCAGGGGGGATTGACCCAGCTGCATTCCACCGTCCGAAACGTTTCTTTGGTTCTGCCCGTAATATTGAAGAAGGCGGTAGCTTAACTATTTTAGCGACAGCACTTGTTGATACAGGAAGCCGTATGGATGAAGTGATTTATGAGGAATTTAAAGGAACAGGTAACTTAGAGTTGCACTTAGACCGCCATTTAGCAGAGCGTCGTATTTTCCCAGCGCTTGATATTCGCCGTTCTGGTACACGTAAAGAGGAATTACTTATTCCAAAAGATCAGCTTGAGAAATTATGGGCAATTCGTAAAACATTTAGCGATACGAACGACTTTTCAGAGAAGTTTTTACGCAAATTACGCCCAACGAAATCAAATGAAGAGTTTTTCGAAAAGTTAGATGCAGATATGAAAAAAGCAACGAATGGTAAAGGATTATTATAAGATAATAAAAAAAATCAGCAAAACAGTTGCATTGATAAAGCAACCTTGCTATACTTTCTTAAGTATGAAACGTGTGCATATGTAACCGACATATTCGGGTTATGTAAGGCACAGTTCGAATAATACTCTGTTCCGGATGGTTCAGGGCGAGAGGAGTAACGAATATGAAACAAGGTATCCACCCAGAATACAAAACTGCATCTGTAGTATGTTCTTGCGGTAACACTTTTGAGACTGGTTCAGTTAAAGAAAAAATCAGCATCGAGTTCTGTAACGAATGTCACCCATTCTACACAGGTCGTCAAAAATTCGCGTCTGCTGACGGACGTGTTGATCGCTTCAACAAAAAATACGGTATCAAGTAATATCGAAACCTACTTCCAAGTTTATTTGGAAGTAGGTTTTTTAAATAAAAAATATAAAAATTCTTCATTTAGTTCAATCAAATTAGGACTTATTTAAATACTGGTGTTAGAAATGAGGGGTATTGATGGCACAACTATTTTTTAAGCATGGTGCAATGAATAGCGGAAAGTCGATTGAAATTTTGAAAGTAGCACATAACTATGAAGAACAAAATAAACCGGTGTTAATTTTTACATCGGGTATCGATACGCGTGATGAAGTAGGAACTGTCTCAAGTAGAATTGGACTACGACGCCCAGCAACAGCTGTTTTTAAGGAAACAAATATATATGAAATTGTAAAAAAGCACAACGAAAAATTATACTGTGTATTAGTTGATGAAGTACAATTTTTATCAAAAGAACATGTTCTCCAGTTAACGCAAATTGTCGATGAATTGAATATTCCAGTGATGGGATTCGGGTTGAAAAATGACTTCCAAAATGAATTATTTGAAGGCAGCCGTTACATGCTTATTTATGCAGATAAAATTGAGGAAATGAAAACAATTTGTTGGTTTTGCCATAAAAAGGCGACAATGAATATACGTGTCGATGAAAGTAAAAAACCAGTGCGCGCAGGTGATCAAATTCAAATTGGGGGTAATGATAACTATTACCCTGTTTGTCGCAGATGCCATAGCAATCCGCCATTATAAATTAACCATTTTCAATGATAAAAATAGTATGGTTCGCGAAAACTTTCGGTATAAGTGTAGCAACAGCGAACGAATTTCTTTATACTGATATAGGTAGATTTTGAACGCAGTAATATTAATGAAAATAATAATAGAGGTGAATTAAATGTTTGATCGTTTGCAAGCGGTTGAGGACCGTTATGAAAGACTAAATGAATTATTGAGCGACCCAGATATCGTAAATAATCCAAAAAAATTACGTGATTACTCAAAAGAGCAGTCAGATATTCAAGAAATGGTCGAAGTATATCGCGAATATAATTTAGTAAAAGAGCAATTGGCTGATACACGTGAATTAATGGAGATAGAAAAAGATCCAGAAATGTTTGAAATGATGAAAGAGGAATTCAATGATTTAAATAAGCAAATTCCAGTATTGGAAGAAAGCTTACGTATTTTATTAATTCCGAAAGACCCGAATGACTCGAAAAACGTAATTATGGAAGTACGTGGGGCTGCTGGTGGGGACGAAGCAAATATTTTCGCAGGTGACCTTTTCCGTATGTATACACGTTATGCTGAAACACAGGGTTGGAAAGTCGAGATTATGGAAGCTACACCAAATCCATCTGGCGGTTATAAAGAAGTAATCTTAATGATTAATGGTCAAGGGGCGTACTCTAAGTTCAAATATGAAAACGGAGCGCACCGTGTACAACGTGTACCGGCGACTGAATCACAGGGGCGCATTCACACATCAACTGCAACAGTAGCATGTCTTCCTGAGATGCATGTAGAAGATGTTGAAATTCATGAGAAAGATATCCGTGTAGACACATTCGCATCATCAGGTGCCGGTGGTCAATCCGTAAATACAACGATGTCAGCTGTACGTATGGTCCATTTACCAACAGGTGTTGTTGTTTCCATGCAAGATGAGCGTTCTCAAATTAAAAACCGTGAAAAGGCGATGAAAATTTTAGTTGCGCGTGTAGCTGAAAAGAACCGTGCAGAAGCGCAAGCAGAAATCGATTCAACGCGTAAGTCAGCGGTAGGAACAGGCGACCGTTCTGAACGTATTCGTACTTACAACTATCCACAAAACCGTGTAACAGATCACCGTATTGGTTTAACGATTCAAAAGTTGGACCAAATTGTGGAAGGTAAATTAGATGAAATTATCGATGCACTTATTTTAGATGAGCAAGCAACACGTCTTGCAAACTTAAATGAAGATGTCTAAAACTATTTTAGAGGCCCTAAATGGGGCTTCTTCTTTTTTAGTGGAAAATGGTCGCGAAGGAAATGCTGCAAGATTACTGTTACAACACATTTTGCAAACAAATTATTCAGGTTTAATGATGAAAATGCATGATGCGTTAACCGAGGAACAGCAGCACAAGTTTAGGCATTTTATTGAACAGCATGTAAAGGGAATTCCGGTTCAGTACATTACAGGTGAGGAAGAATTTTATGGTCGCATCTTTTCTGTGGATGAGTCGGTATTAATTCCTCGACCTGAAACAGAAGAATTAATTGTTGGTACTATGACGCGTATGGAAAAGTTATTTGGAAAACATGCCGGATTGAAGTTAGCTGATATTGGGACGGGCAGCGGGGCTATTGCGATAACGATGAAAAGTGAGTGGCCACAAGCAATTGTAACTGCAACAGACCTTTCAGAAATAGCTCTTCAAACGGCTCAAAAAAACGCTGAGCAATTACAAACGAATATAACGTTTAAATTAGGAGATTTAACGGCTCCAATTGCAGATGAAAAATGGGATGTAGTGCTCTCTAATCCACCTTATATCGCTTTTAGTGAATTAGAAGAGATGTCTGATGTAGTCGTTGATCATGAGCCTCATTCTGCGTTATTTGCAGAAGAGGATGGACTTATTTTATATCGTAAACTAGCAGAACAACTACCACCGCTAATGAATAAACCAGCGCTGATTGGTGTTGAAATCGGTTATTCACAAGGGCAAGCCGTTGCGGAAATGTTTAAGATGAGTTTTCCACAAGCGCATGTTTCCGTTGTAAAAGATATCAATGGAAAAGAACGAATGGTTTTTTGTGAAATTAGTGAATAAAATCTATCTTTCTTGCTAACACTTGCTAGCAAGGGGGAATTAAAATGTTAAATGATTACGAGATTCAAACAAATTCGAATAAACATATAATGATTGCCATGTTAAAACTATGCTTTAGTATACTCGTGCTAATTGGTGCGGTGATGATAATTCCAACGTTCGTTTATGATATTCAAGCGGTGCAAGCACAACAGGCTGAACAACTGAAAATACGAGTCGTTGCGAATAGCTCCTCTTTGCAAGATCAACAGCAAAAGCAACTGATTGTGGAAAATATTCAAGCATTAATGGAAAGTAAAAGTATAAATTCACAAGATACCCACAGTTATGAGGAAATTTATGCAGTTATCCAGAAAGAATTTCCTGATTTGAAAATAGTTATGAACATTGGGGATAACTTAATACCACCCAAATATCAATTTCATAGATTCTACCCACAAAATGAGTACAATTCTGTCACATTTGCCATTGGTAGTGGGCGAGGGGAAAATTGGTTTTGTTCAGCATTCCCAACGGTGTGTAGCCCGCCGGAAGAAGTAAAAAAAGAACAACGTAAATTTTTTATTTACGAGTGGTTCAAGAAAAATAGTGTTTGAGATGTGCACAACTAGTCTAATATTATCCACAAAATTCAGAAAGTTATCAACAATATGTGGATAAAGTCTAAAAATTCGAGTAATAAAGGGGGATGCCAATTGGAGACGAAAAAATTGCATGTGGATAAAAATGTGGATAATTCTGAAAACTATACACAAGCTGTGGATTTATTAAATAAAAGTGAAGTTGTCGCATTCCCAACAGAAACTGTTTATGGTTTAGGTGCGGTTGCAACAGATGAGGAGGCAGTGAAAAAGATATTCGCTGCAAAAGGAAGGCCATCGGATAATCCGTTAATTGTTCATATTGGAACAATCGAGGAATTGTCATACTATACTTATGATATTCCAGAAGTTGCGAAAATATGCATGGAACATTTTTGGCCAGGCCCTTTAACGATTGTTATGAAGGCGAAAGTGGATGTTTTAGCACCGAGTGTATCAGCAGGGTTACAAACAGTAGGGATTCGTATGCCGGATCACCCGGTCGCATTAAAGTTACTTCAGCAATTGAAAAAACCATTAGCTGCGCCTAGTGCCAATCGCAGTGGCAAGCCGAGTCCGACAAAGGCGAGTCATGTATATGAAGATTTGGCGGGGATTATTCCGTGTATTTTAGATGGTGGTATAACTGGAATTGGTGTTGAGTCCACTGTGCTAGATGTCACGTTAGATGTACCGGTAATTTTGCGCCCAGGTGGAGTGACGAAGGAAATGCTAGAACAAGTAATAGGACCTGTTTTAGAACCGAACTTTGAACAGCAACAAATCGAATCAACACCGAAAGCGCCGGGTATGAAATATACACATTACGCACCAGATGCACCCGTATTTTTAATTGAGCCAAATGAAGAAACGGTGCAACAGGCAGTAACGCATTTGAAATTACAAGGTCACCGAGTAGCATTACTCGCACCACAAAATTTTAATGAAATGACAGTAGATTATTATTTTACATTTGGAAACGCCAATGAAATCGAGCAAATGAGTGCAGCGCTTTATGATGCATTACGCGCATGTGATAAAACCGATGCAACGATTATTTTAGCAACGTCGACGGCTCGTGAAGGTGTAGGAACAGCTATTATGAACCGACTCGAAAAGGCAGCAGGTGGAAATTGGTTTCAATTACAAAAACAATAATACGCTGGAAACACCCTGTAAAGGTTAGATGAAAAATCTAAATTTTACAGGGTGTTTTTGTGTGTTGATAAGTCCAATTATCGATAATGGAAAATGGTTGGGAATGGTTGATATTTATAAGGCTGACGGTTAGGAAATTGAAAGTAGTGAATAGAACAGCCCTTTAGATGGATACACACAAAAAATTCATGTAGCTATGGGGGCTCGCATAAAATACAACAAACTTTTGTTAGAGGAGGAGGGGAGTGCAAGAAATTATTACAGGAGTCATCATGTCTTTTGATGTTGTTGCGCTTTATTTATTAACGACAAATGTACGATCAAAATTTTTATTAGCGCTTTGGACAGGAGCTCTCCACGCGATTTTCCCACTAATCGGATTCCATTTCGGTGAATTACTTTCAGGTGTTTTTCTCGATTGGACAAGTCGGATTTCTTCTATATTATTATTCTTCGTTGGTTTACAACTACTTTTATCAGCGAAAAACAACGATGTTCCAGTAATTCCTTTATCTATTGTAGCAATTTTAGCAAGTGTTGACACCTTTTCAGTTAGCCTATCTTTTGGTATGCTAAACTTACAGAAAAATATTTTTGTTATAAGTGCAGGAGTGGCTACAGTTATCTTTTCCTATGCTGCGCTCCATTGTGCACAAAAATCGAGCATAATACAGAGTTCTATTTTTAAAATAACGGCTGGAACACTATTGGTTGTATTGAGCATTATGCTTTTGGAATAGTGAGAAGACAAGGAAGAAGTGGTGATAATGAACATTTACTTTATTTGTACAGGGAATACTTGTCGCAGCCCGATGGCGGAAGCGATATTGAAAAATAAAAAGTTAAAAAATGTAGAAGTACGTTCTGCTGGGATTTATGCACTTGAGGGTGGTCAAATGTCAGAAAATTCAAGTGTGATATTAGATCAAGAAAATATTATACATCACCATGTAACTCGTCAGGTAAATAGTGAGGATGTGGCGTGGGCAGATTTAATTTTAACGATGACGACAGGGCATAAGGAAATGGTGATTCGAAATTTTGAAGGAGCTTATGGAAAAACGTATACACTAAAAGAATACACGACTCCGTATGGCGCCGGGGATGTATTTGACCCATTTGGAGGAGACGTAACACTATATAAACAAACATTCGATGAATTAAATCGAGCGATTGATGAGCTAGAAGAAAAAATAGTAATGGAGGAAAAAACCGAATGAACTCACAAAGGAAAATGTTTAATTTGCGCCGGAAGCTTGTATTATTTGTAGGGATATTAGCATTGATTACGTATTCAACAAGTTTTGTATTTATTGAATTTATTCAACCGATGTTCTTTAAATCAGTAAATAGTAGTCTATTTCAAATCATTACATATTCATTAGGAATTTTCTGGTCATGTGCATTAGCCGCGGTATTTAGTATTATACTTGTTCGCCCATTACAACGATTAGAGAAGAGCGCTAATTCTGTAGCAGAAGGTAAGATCGGGAAAGATGTAGAAATGCCAAAAACAAATGATGAAATTCGTAATGTAGCAGAGGCGTTCCAATTAATGGTAACAAATTTACGTAAAATGGTAGAAGGTATTGAAGATAATTTCAAAAAAACGGATGCGACGATTGTTAATTTATCTGATCAAACTTCATCAGTAGCCAAAAATTCAGCACAAATTACACATAATATTGGACATATTTCAAGTGGTGCAGAGGCATCAGCAGTTGCTATTCAAGAAACGGTAGAGGCGCTTGAAGATGTGCGTGAGTTGGCAACGGAAATTAATAATAAAGCGGTGCATTCAGCGGACCATTCAAAGCGAATTATTTCAAACTTATCGAACACAACGGATGCAATCCAAAGCACAGTAAATAGTATCAAAAAAATTGCAACAGATAATAAAGATGCGCTAGGCAATATTCAAGAACTTGAAAAAAATGCGGAACAAATTGAACGGATTATTGGTTTGGTAGGGGATATAGCAGGCCAAACGAACTTACTTGCACTGAATGCGTCGATTGAAGCGGCGAGAGCAGGGGAGCACGGAAAAGGCTTTGCTGTTGTAGCAGAAGAAGTGCGTGGTTTGGCGGATGAAAGTGCTAAAGCTGTACAAGGGATTACAACATTAATTCAAACGATGCAGCAAAACGTGACAGTTGTCGTAAAACAAATGAATGAGCAAGTGGCATTTGCAGTGAATGAATCATCGCGTGTATCTGAAACGACGGCTGCAGTGGAAGGAATGTCAAAAGGCGTTTATGAAATGGCAGATGCCGTTGTGACGATTTCCCAATTAATTGATCAACAAATGCAAAATATTAGTCGGACAGCACATCAATCACAGGAAGTGGCTGCGATTGCAGAACAAACATCTGCGAGTGCACAAGAAGTAAATTCAGCGTCAACAGAGCAAGCCTATGCCATTGAACAAGTTGAGGCATTAGCTAGTGATTTGAAACATCAATCAAGTGAATTATATAAAGTGATTCAACGATTTGATCGTGTGAATTAACTTGATTCAGCTGGGGTTAAAACCCCAGCTGAAGTAGAGGAACAAGGAGCAAAGGCTAAAACCGTCACATCCTGTGACAACGCCTTTGTGACCAACTTAGTGTTGGCCCAAAGCTAACAACAATGAGCCGTGAGTAACATTTCGGAGTCATTGTTGTTTTTTGTTGGGGACCTAGCGTTTGCGGATGCATTATGCAGATTTTCGTTAGAACTTATAATGCCAATGGAATCTCCGGGAAAATGTAAACGGTATGTGAATCACGAATGATTATGGTGATTAATCGTTAAATTTACACAAAAAACTAACAATTATGTATTTATGAGCTGGAACATTCGTGTTTTATGGCGAAATCAGAAAATTTATTAATGAAAACCATGTTATTCTTATAGAAGAAATGGTACACTGTTGTTGAATATAAATGAAAAGAGGGAACCCACTTGAAAATTGCGATTTCTTCCGATCATGGTGGCAATAATTTACGTAAAGAAATTATGGCACTATTAGACGAAATGTCCATTAGCTATGAAGATTTTGGACCAAAAACAAATGATTCAGTAGATTATCCAGATTATGCACGTCCTGTTGCAGAAAAAGTAGCAGCTGGAGAATTTGATCGCGGCATTCTAATTTGCGGTACAGGAATTGGTATTTCTATTGCAGCGAATAAGTTTAAAGGCATTCGTTGTGCTTTAGTACACGATGTATTTTCAGCAAAAGCGACACGTTGCCACAACGATTCTAATGTATTAGCAATGGGTGAGCGCGTCATTGGGCCGGGCCTTGCACGAGAAATCGTCGAAACTTGGATAAATACAGAATTTGAAGGCGGACGTCACATTCGTCGCGTTGAAAAAATTTCTGAAATTGAAGGGTAATTGCATATGACAAACTTACACCATTTGCAAAAGGATTTAGCGTTAGTTTTAAAAGAATTCGAGCAACAAGTGAAGTTTACAAAAAAGCAGTTATTTGTCATCGGCTGTTCTACCTCTGAAATTATCGGGGAAAAAATTGGAACATCAGGTGCACTTGATGTTGCGCAAGTGTTATATGAGGAATTTTCTCGTTTTGCGCAAAAGCATGATCTTTATTTAGTTTTTCAAGGCTGTGAGCATATTAATCGTGCACTCACGATGGAAGCTGCCGCCGCTCTCGCATATCAACTTGAGCCTGTCTCGGTTGTACCTGTACGAACAGCAGGGGGTTCTATGTCTGCGTATGCATATACACAAATGCAAGAACCAGTTGTTGTAGAGGCTGTAAAAGCGCATGCAGGAATCGATATTGGTCAAACACTTATTGGTATGCATTTAAAAGCAGTAGCTGTGCCCATTCGAACAACTGAAAAAATGTTGGGGGAAGCAGTCATTACGTTAGCTACAACACGTCCGAAGCTAATTGGCGGAGAACGTGCACAATATTAAAGGTCTATTTGAATTGGAAACACCGATTATTCGGAACAACATTTAGGGGGATTTATACACATGGCATTTGAAAAATTAGCAGTACAAGACAAAGCAATTTTAGACGCGATTCTTTTAGAGAAAAAACGTCAAAATACAAACATCGAGTTAATCGCTTCAGAAAATTTCGTATCAGAAGCAGTAATGGAAGCACAAGGTTCTTATTTAACAAATAAATATGCAGAAGGCTACCCAGGCAAACGCTATTATGGTGGCTGTGAGCATGTTGACGTAGTAGAAGATATCGCGCGCGACCGTGCAAAAGAATTATTCGGTGCAGCATATGTAAACGTACAACCTCACTCAGGTGCACAAGCGAACATGGCTGTTTATCATACAATTTTACAACCAGGTGATACAGTTTTAGGGATGAACCTTTCACACGGTGGTCACTTAACACATGGTTCACCAGTAAACTTCTCTGGTATCCTTTACAATTTCGTAGAGTATGGTGTTACAGAAGACACACAAACAATCGATTATAACGATGTTCGTGAAAAAGCATTAGCTTCTAAACCAAAATTAATCGTTGCGGGTGCATCTGCATACCCACGTGAAATCGACTTTGCTAAATTCCGTGAAATCGCGGATGAAGTAGGGGCATACTTCATGGTAGATATGGCACATATTGCAGGATTAGTAGCTACTGGTGAGCATATGTCTCCAATCCCATATGCAGATTTCGTAACAACGACGACGCATAAAACATTACGTGGCCCACGTGGTGGTATGATCTTAACAAATGATGCGAAATGGGAAAAAGAATTAAATAAATCTGTATTCCCAGGTATTCAAGGTGGTCCATTAATGCACGTAATCGCTGCAAAAGCGGTAGCATTCGGTGAAGCATTACAGCCTGAATTCAAAGAGTATGCTAAACAAGTAAAAGCAAACGCAAAAGCATTAGCACAAAGCTTAATGGATGAAGGCGTTGAAATCGTATCAGGCGGCACAGATAACCACTTACTATTATTAAACGTAAAATCTTTAGGTTTAACAGGTAAAGTAGCTGAGCATGTACTTGATGAAGTAGCGATTACGACGAATAAAAACACGATTCCTTACGATACAGAAAAACCATTCGTTACTTCAGGTGTTCGTGTAGGTACAGCAGCAATCACTTCTCGCGGTTTCACAGAAGAAGATGCGATTGAAATCGGTAAAATTATGGCATTAGTACTAAAAAGCCCAGAAGATGAAGCAGTAAAAGCAGAAGCGCGTAAACGTGTCGATGCATTAACTGCAAAGTACCCATTATACGCATAATCTAAACAATAGCCTTCCTGTCATTCGTGATAGGGAGGTAATTTTTTTGCTAAGAATAGGGTTAAATGACAATCTAAAGGCTTAGATAAAAAACGTAAATCCATCGATTAGAATTCGCGCAATAAATGAACAATTTAAAAACAATACGGTGTTAGTTTTCGCTCGCGTCATTTTCTGTTATACTAATTTAGATTAAAAACAGTTAGGAGATGGCAAAGTGAGCAAAGTATTCGTATTTGACCACCCATTAATTCAACATAAGTTAACTTACATTCGAGATAAAAACACAGGTACAAAAGAATTCCGTGAATTAGTTGATGAAGTGGCAACATTAATGGCATTCGAAATTACACGTGATTTACCATTAGAAGAAATTGATGTTGAAACACCTGTAACAACTGCGAAAGCAAAAGTTTTATCAGGTAAAAAGATGGCCATTGTTCCAATTTTACGCGCAGGTATTGGTATGGTTGATGGTGTATTAAAATTAATCCCAGCTGCAAAAGTTGGTCATATCGGTCTTTACCGTGACCCAGTAACATTAAAACCAATCGAGTATTATGCAAAGTTACCGGCAGATGTGGAAGAGCGTGACTTTATTATTGTAGACCCAATGCTTGCAACGGGTGGATCAGCAGTAGAAGCGATCAATTCACTAAAAAAACGCGGTGCAAAAAGCATTAAATTCATGTGCTTAATCGCAGCTCCAGAAGGTGTAGAAGAAATTCAAAAGCAACATAATGATGTAGATATTTACATCGCTGCTTTGGATGAAAAATTAGATGACCACGGTTATATCGTTCCAGGCTTAGGTGACGCTGGAGACCGTCTATTCGGCACAAAATAAATGTAATTCAATTACGTCTCGGCGTAATTGATTAGAAAACGCCCGTACTTTTTTGCGGGCGTTTTAACTATGTAACCTAATTGCAGGGAGGAACTCATTATGACAAAAAAATTAAAAGTAATGACTATTTTTGGTACGCGCCCAGAGGCTATTAAAATGGCACCACTTGTATTGGAATTACAAAAACATCCTGAAAGAATTGAATCAATTGTAACGGTAACCGCACAACATCGCCAAATGTTAGATCAAGTGTTAGAAACGTTTAAAATTACACCGGATTTTGATTTAAACATTATGAAAGACCGCCAAACATTAGTAGATGTAGCGACAAATGCTTTAATTGGTTTAGATAAAGTAATGAAGGAATCAAAACCGGATATCGTATTAGTACACGGTGACACGGCAACGACATTTGTAGGAAGTTTAGCAGCCTTTTATAATCAAATTGCGATCGGTCATGTTGAAGCAGGATTACGTACAGGGCAAAAGTATTCTCCATATCCAGAAGAGATGAATCGCCAGTTGACAGGTGTAATGGCAGATTTACACTTTTCACCAACAGAGCAATCACGCGATAATTTACTAAAAGAAAATAAACCAGCAGAAGCGATTTATGTGACAGGAAATACAGCAATTGATGCATTAAAAACGACAGTTCGGGAAAGTTATACACATCCTGTATTGGATCAAATCGGTACAGATCGCATGATTTTACTAACAGCACACCGTCGCGAAAACTTAGGGGAGCCAATGCGCAATATGTTCCGTGCGATTATGCGCCTATTAGCAGAGCATGATGATATTCAAGTTGTGTACCCTGTGCATATGAATCCAGCTGTGCGCGAAATTGCCAATGAAATTTTAGGGGACAACCCACGCGTACAACTAATCGAACCACTTGAAGTATTTGACTTCCATAACTTTGCAGCGCGTTGTTATATGATTTTAACGGATTCAGGTGGCGTACAAGAAGAAGCGCCGTCATTAGGCAAGCCTGTATTAGTATTACGCGATACAACTGAGCGTCCAGAAGGAATTGCAGCTGGAACATTAAAGTTAGCAGGTACAGATGAAGAAGTCATTTACACAATGGCGAAAGAATTATTAACGGATAAAGAAGCTTACGAGGCAATGGCACACGCTTCCAATCCATATGGAGACGGACTTGCATCAGAGCGAATCGTAAAAGCATTACTAGAATTTATGAAATAATCAAAATTTAAGAGTGAAATAATGGTAAAAAGGAAAAATGCTACTAAAAATCATTTTTTTTAAAAGTCAACCGGAAAATTCGCTATATTTAGCAAAAAAAAATATTTGCATTGAAATGAACAATGTAAACAAAAAAAATGCATAAACTAGCGAATTTATACGGTGATGAAAAAGTAAGAAAGAAATTTGTGTATATTCATACACAAATTTGTCAACAATTTGACAAGGTATGTAACAGTGTTAAGTTTTTCACCATTACTAATTGACATCAAAAACCCCCTATTGTATGCTTACAAAGGGTAAGAATGATAAGGGTTTCATCAAGTCTAAGGGCGCTGAAACACTTGTTATATCAAGTTTCTACTAGATTGACAGTTGATTTTACAGCTTGTCGATTTACAACGTTTTATGCGTCTGGATTAAAGTCCTCTGAAATTGTGAGACATTTAGAAGTATGAAATGAATCGTAACTATCGTTCAATTAGATAGTTAAAATTATTTAGTACTTGTAACGGCCTCTAATTTTGGTAGTACATTCACTACGATTTAAACTCACTTAATGGTCGATGGACACTTTCATTACTCGAAAAAAGTTTCAGGAGATTAATTGCCAATGCTAGATTTGCATCACGTTTTTGCCTTGCAGAAAAAGGCATTTCTTTTTTTGCTTGCGCTTTGTGCTTTAGGCTGGGTATTTTCACCATATGAATCAATATTTGCTGGTATAGCCTTGGGTGCGTTCTTTGGTACGTATAACTTTTGGATATTAGTTCGACGTATGGAAAAATTTGACCGTTCCATTAGTGAAGGGACAAAAGTAGCATCTATTGGTACAGCATTCCGCTTCGGATCAGGTGTAGCCGCAGTCGCAATCGCAATATCGTTGCCACAATATTTCCACTTAATAAGCACGGTCATTGGTCTGATGATTCCGTACATCTTTTTAGTAATAGAAAGAATTGTACATCATATAAGAAACCATTAATGTGCATTTGAAAGAGAGGTGAATGCAGAAATGAATCATACAGCTCCAGAGGCCCATTTGGATTTAGGCTTTATGACACTTACGTTCAATTTATCTACAGTAATGATGCTTTTAATATCTGCTACTATTGTATTTTTAATCGCGTTTATCTCAACACGTAAACTTGCGTTAAAACCTACTGGTATGCAAAACGTCATGGAATGGATAATGGATTTCGTGAAGGGCATCATTAAAAGTAACATGGACTGGAAAACAGGTGGTCGCTTCCACATTCTGGGTATTACACTTATTATGTTCATTGCGGTTTCGAACTTAATTGGTTTACCATTCGGTGCGATTTCGTATGGGACAGACTTATGGTGGAAATCACCAACAGCTGACCCAGTCGTTACAATGACATTAGCAGTAATGATTTTAGTTTTAACTCAGTACTATGGTGTGAAAATGCAAGGTACAGGTGGTTATGCTAAAACGTTCTTCCAACCAATGTCATTCATGTTCCCGTTAAAAGTTATTGAGGAGTTTGCCAATACGCTTACACTCGGTCTACGTCTTTACGGTAACATTTATGCGGGTGAGATTTTAATCGGTCTTATCACAAGTTTAGCCGTTTCAGGTACGGTCTACGGTTTCGTTGGTGCAATTGTACCAATGATGGCATGGCAAGGATTCTCGATTTTCATCGGGTTTATCCAAGCTTTCATTTTCACTATGTTAACGATGGTATACATGGCTCACAAAGTGAGTACAGACCATTAATTATAAATTTCCGCATTCAAAGTAGTGCGGCGATTTGAACCACAAAAAAAACACATAATCCAAGGAGGATATTTAAAATGACAGGTTCAATAGGTTTATTAGCAGCAGCAATCGCAATTGGTTTCGCAGCACTAGGTGCAGGTATTGGTAACGGATTAATCGTTTCAAAAACAGTAGAAGGTATCGCTCGTCAACCAGAAGCACGTGGCGCACTTCAAACTGTAATGTTCATCGGGGTTGCATTAGTAGAAGCATTACCGATCATCGCAGTAGTAATCGCGTTCATCGTAATGAACAAATAGTCTTTACAGATTATAAGTGGCGAAGCAGAGTTATTGAGACAACCCTTCGCCATTCCTTTTGTATAAAATGAGGAGTTTCCTTTTTTTATAGTTTTCAACTCGAAATTAAAGATGTATACAATATAGATTTATGAACTCAAAGCTCTTGAAGGGAGTGAAACAATCGTGTTTTTAGATTATCTTGTACTAGGTGCAGGTGCTACTGGTCTTAACTTAGGTGACGTTGTAGCAACACTAGTTATTTTCTTAGGTTTAATGATGCTTCTTAAAAAGTTTGCTTGGGGTCCTTTAATGGGAATCATGCAAGAACGTGAAGAATTAGTTGCAACAGGAATTGATGCAGCTGAAAAAGCTAAAAAAGAAACGCAAGCACTATTAGAACAACAAAAGAGTCTTCTTAAAGAAGCTCGTACGGAAGCACAATCAATCATTGAAGGTGCTAAAAAGCAAGGCGAAGCAACACGCGAAGAAATCGTAACGACTGCACGCGCTGAAGCAAACCGTTTAAAAGAAGCTGCTGTACGTGATATCGAAGCAGAAAAAGAAAAAGCAATCGCTGCTGTACGTGAAGAAGTAGTTTCACTATCAGTACTTGCTGCGTCTAAAGTTCTTGGAAAAGAAATTTCAGAAGAGGACAACAGCGCATTAATTAAAGAAACAATTGCGAAGGCAGGCGAAGCGAAATGAGTCAATCGACTATAGCGAAGCGTTATGCTCAAGCTTTATTTGAATTAGCTGCACAGCAAAATACTGTTGCAGAAGTAAGCTCAGATTTAAAGGAACTTGTAAAAGTAATTAAAACGGATGCAGAATTCGTTCTATTATTAAAAGCTCCTAAAATCTCAGCTACTCGCAAAAAGGAACTTGTTGCAGAACTTTTATCTGGTGCACAACCAGCTATTATTAATATGATTTCTGTTTTAATCGACAAAAAACGTATTGATGAAGCAACAAATGTAGCAGAAGCATTCCAATTTTTAGCGGCTGAAGCGCAGGGCGCAGCTGACGCTAAAGTATTCTCGACACGTGCATTAACTGATACGGAGCGCGCAGAAATTTCTGCAGCATTCGGCAAATTAGTGAACAAAGAGAAACTAAATATTACAAACGAAATCGACCCATCTCTAATTGGTGGTGTACGAGTTCAAATCGGCAACTACATTTACGACAGCACTGTAACATCTAAGTTAGAGGGTTTAAAACGTATTTTAGTGGGCTAATTTTAAGAAATGTGAGAGGTGAACATACATGGGCATCAAAGCTGAAGAAATCAGCAGTCTGATTAAAAAACAGATCGAAAATTACGAATCTGAGCTTAAAGTAAGCGAAGTTGGTACTGTAATCACAGTTGGTGACGGTATCGCTCGTGCTCATGGCCTCGACAACGCCATGGCTGGAGAGCTTTTAGAGTTCTCAAACGGTGTTATGGGTATGGCACAAAACTTAGAAGAAGGTAACGTAGGTATCGTTATTCTAGGGCCATTCGCAGACATTAAAGAAGGCGATGAAGTTCGTCGTACAGGTCGTATTATGCAAGTACCAGTTGGTGAAGAACTAATTGGTCGTGTTGTAAACCCACTTGGTCAACCAGTTGACGGTTTAGGTCCAATCAACACAACAAATTCTCGTCCAATCGAAAGTCCAGCTTTCGGTGTAATGGCTCGTAAATCAGTACATGAACCATTACAAACAGGTATTAAAGCAATTGATGCTTTAGTTCCAATCGGCCGTGGTCAACGTGAGTTAATCATCGGTGACCGTCAAGTAGGTAAAACTTCTGTTGCAATCGATACAATCTTGAACCAACAAGGTGAAAACATGATTTGTATCTACGTTGCAATCGGTCAAAAAGAATCAACTGTACGTGGTGTAGTTGAAACTTTCCGTAAAAACGGTGCATTAGACTACACAATCGTAGTTACAGCATCTGCTTCTCAACCAGCTCCATTATTATACCTTGCTCCTTTTGCAGGTGTATCAATGGCTGAAGAGTTCATGTTACAAGGTAAACACGTTTTAATCGTGTATGATGACTTATCTAAACAAGCATCAGCTTACCGTGAACTTTCATTATTATTACGTCGTCCTCCAGGTCGTGAAGCTTACCCTGGTGACGTATTCTACTTACACTCACGTTTATTAGAGCGTGCAGCGAAGTTAAATGAAACTTACAAAAACGGTTCTATCACAGCGTTACCGTTCGTTGAAACACAAGCAGGCGATATCGCAGCTTACATTCCAACAAACGTTATCTCTATTACTGATGGACAAATTTTCTTACAATCAGACTTATTCAACTCTGGTGTACGTCCAGCAATCAACGCTGGTTTATCAGTATCACGTGTAGGTGGTTCTGCTCAAATCAAAGCGATGAAAAAAGTAGCTGGTACATTACGTCTTGACTTAGCTGCGTTCCGTGAATTAGAGTCATTCGCTCAATTCGGTTCTGACTTAGATAAAATTACTTTAGCTAAATTAGAGCGCGGTAAACGTACTGTTGAGGTTTTAAAACAAGACTTAAACAAACCACTTAAAGTTGAGAAACAAGTTGCGATCCTTTATGCATTAACTAAAGGTCACTTAGATGATATTCCAGTACAAGACATCGTTCGTTTTGAGCGTGATTTCTTAAGCTGGTTAGAATCAAACCACACTAACGTTTTAGATCATGTTCGTACTACAAAAGAACTTGCTCCAGACGCAGAGTACGTAGCAGCTCTTACTGAGTTCAAAAAAACTTTCGCAAAATCTGAGTAAGCCTCATTTAAAAGCAAGCTACTAGTTCATTGATTTAGCTAGTAGTCCTTGCTTAAATGAATAAACAGTAGCACTTGATAAAAAACATAAGGTGGTGAAATACCAGTGGTAAACTTACGCGAAATCAAAGGTCGTATAAATTCGACAAAGTCAACGAAACAAATTACGAAAGCGATGCAGATGGTTTCTTCTTCAAAGTTACGTCGTGCAGAGCAAAATGCTAAGTCATATGTACCTTACATGGAAAAAATCCAAGAAGTAGTTGGCGCAATCGCATCAGGTACGAAAGACAGTGGACATCCAATGTTAACTTCTCGTCCTGTTAAGAAGACAGCTTACTTAGTTATTGGTTCGGACCGTGGACTTGCAGGTGCTTACAACTCAAGTATCCTTCGAGAAGTTCAAAGTACAATTAATCAACGTCATAAGTCTAAAGACGAATACGTTATTTTAGCAGTTGGTCGTGTTGTTCGTGATTACTTTGTAAAACGTGATCATAACGTTATCGCAGATGTGGTTGCTCTACCAGACCAACCAACTTTTGCTGATATTAAAGAAATCGCCCGTAATGCTGTTGGTATGTTCATTGATGGTACTTATGATGAACTTCATATGTATTACAATCACTTTGTCAGCGCAATTGCTAACGAAGTGACTGCAAAAAAAGTTCTTCCTTTAACTGATATTGCACCTGCTGCAGGTACAGCTTCTTATGAATTCGAGCCTTCTGGTGAAGCAATTCTAGAAGTGTTACTTCCACAGTATGCGGAAAGCCTAATTTATGGGGCATTATTAGACGGAAAAGCAAGTGAACATTCAGCGCGTATGACAGCTATGAAAAATGCAACAGATAATGCGAATGACCGTATTTCGGAATTATCATTGCAATATAACCGTGCACGTCAAGCGGCGATTACACAAGAAATTACAGAAATCGTTGGTGGAGCTGCAGCCTTAGAATAGGATCAGCTTACACCAACTTCGTATAAGAATACGATAGGAGGGTACACAGTAATGAACAAAGGACACGTTCTTCAAGTAATGGGTCCAGTAGTAGACGTTAAGTTCTCTAATGGCCAATTACCAGAAATTAATAACTCATTAACAGTTACAATCGAACGTCCAGGCGAAGCGGCAACAACTCTTGCATTAGAAGTTGCGTTACACCTAGGTGACGATGCTGTTCGTACAATTGCTATGTCATCTACTGATGGCTTACAACGTGGAGCAGAAGTAACAGACTCAGGAAAACCAATTTCAGTACCAGTAGGTCAAGCAACATTAGGTCGTGTATTCAACGTACTTGGTGAAGTAATTGACTTAGGTGAAGAAATTCCAGCTGACGTTCGTCGTGATTCAATTCACCGTGAAGCGCCAACTTTTGCTGAATTATCAACTACTGTTGAAATCCTTGAAACAGGTATCAAAGTAGTAGACTTATTAGCACCTTACATCAAAGGTGGTAAAATCGGTCTATTCGGTGGTGCCGGCGTAGGTAAAACAGTATTAATCCAAGAATTAATCAACAATATCGCACAAGAACACTCAGGTATCTCTGTATTCGCAGGTGTAGGTGAGCGTACTCGTGAAGGTAATGACTTATTCTTCGAGATGACTGATTCAGGCGTTATCAAACAAACAGCGATGGTATTCGGTCAAATGAACGAGCCACCAGGCGCACGTATGCGTGTAGCTTTAACTGGTTTAACAATGGCAGAATACTTCCGTGATGAAGATGGTGCAGACGTACTATTATTCATCGATAACATTTTCCGTTTCACTCAAGCAGGTTCTGAAGTATCAGCGCTATTAGGTCGTATGCCTTCTGCGGTAGGTTACCAACCAACACTTGCTACTGAAATGGGTAAATTACAAGAACGTATTACATCTACTACAAAAGGTTCTGTAACTTCTATCCAAGCGATCTATGTACCAGCCGATGACTATACTGACCCGGCTCCGGCTACAACTTTCGCCCACTTAGATGCAACAACAAACCTTGAGCGTAAATTATCTGAGATGGGTATCTACCCAGCGGTTGACCCATTAGCTTCGACTTCTCGTGCTTTATCACCAGAAATCGTAGGTCCAGAGCATTACGAAGTAGCAACAAAAGTTCAACGTACAATCCAACGTTACCGTGAATTACAAGATATCATTGCGATTTTAGGTATGGATGAGTTATCTGATGAAGATAAGCAAACAGTAGACCGTGCTCGTCGTATTCAATTCTTCCTATCTCAAAACTTCCACGTAGCGGAGCAATTTACAGGTCAAAAAGGTTCATACGTACCAGTTAAAAATACTGTAAGCTCATTCAAGGAAATCCTTGAAGGCAAGTATGACCATTTACCAGAAGATGCATTCCGTTTAGTTGGTGGCATTGAAGAAGTGTTACAAAAAGCTAAAGATATGGGCGTTGAAGTTTAATAAAAACGGCGAGGAGGAAAAAATATGAAGACAGTAACAGTCAACATTGTCACTCCCGACGGCCCAGTATACGATTCAGAAGTATCAATGGTAATCGCTAAAACAACTTCAGGCGAAATTGGTGTTCTTGCTGGACACATTCCAACGGTTGCTCCTTTAGCAATCGGCGCTGTAAAGTTAAAAAAGGCAGATGGTTCTACTGAACTAGCTGCTGTTAGCGGTGGTTTTATTGAAGTACGTCCTGACAAAATTTCAATTTTAGCACCTTCAGCTGAAGTGGCTTCAACAATTGATCTAGCTCGTGCCAAAGCTGCTTTAGCTCGTGCTGAGGAACGCGTTCAAAAACAAAAAGACAACATTGATTTCAAACGTGCAGAATTATCATTAAAACGTGCGTTGAATCGTATCAACGTTCATCAGGGTAACATCTAATAATATTAAAGTGGGCAGAGAAATCTGTCCGCTTTTTTGTGAATAGAAAAGCAATGCCCTTAAATATTCTCGTTAAAGGAATTGATTTTATAGAAGAGGATGTGAAATACATGGAAAATCTTTATATGCAGGCAGGTCAACAAGCATTAGTGAGTGTAACCGCATATATTGTATTCATAGGTATTTCCTTTTATGCATTACAAGGAATTCGGATTGAGCAATTATTTAAAAAAGGGAAAACTTTTCAAATTCAACTTTTTTATATTGTCATGAGTATTACAATCGGGTCAACAGTGGCAGATTTTTTCATTAATTTTACAAGTTGGTCTCAAAAAATTACTTATATTTTTAATTGAATTGGAAAGTGGTTCACTAATTTATACCTTGTAACGAAGAATAACCGATTATTTTTCGCTACAAGGTATAAAAATTTCCTAGGAAATAACGACTGTTAAAAGATTTACTGAATCCGTGTAGATGGTTGAGAATGCTTCAAATAGGAGGATTTATGTATATTCACCATATTTACTTAAGATGCGTACTATAAAAGATAGCAAATATCTTAATTTTAGCTTAAAATAGTGATTTGGGCGCTTGAATAAAGGCGTTAATAGTTGTAACATATTCTTTGTGTGTAAAATAGAAGTCAAATGAATTTTAACTTGCTTCAGCAAAAGTTTCCTACTGCTACAAGTGGGGCTAGAATACCAAGTATGCCCTTTATTCGAGAAGGGTTAAACCAGGGCTGAATCAAGTTAAAGCCCCGGCGGATGTCACAGATTTTTAGAGGAGTTTTTCGAGCACGTTCGAAAAAATCTGGACGTAATTATGTCGAGGCATAATTAATATAAATTGCGAGCTTATTATTTTTTAAGAATTGAATTCGGAGGGACGAATTGTGGAGAGAATTATTGTTACAGGGGGCCAAACATTAAAGGGGACAGTGCGAGTTGAAGGCGCGAAAAATGCTGTATTACCTATCCTGGCTGCATCTCTTTTAGCTTCTAAAGATAAAAATAGAATTACAGATGTTCCGAACTTAGCTGATGTAAGTACAATCAGTGAAGTATTAAAAAGCGTAAATGCAACAGTAGAATATAATGTAGCACAAAATGAAATGATCATTGATGCTTCCACAGAACTTTCAAGTGAAGCACAATTTGAATTTGTCAGTAAAATGCGCGCATCAATTTTAGTAATGGGTTCTTTACTTGCACGCAATGGTTTTGCACGTGTCGCTTTACCAGGCGGCTGTGCAATCGGTTCACGTCCAATTGAACTGCATTTAAAAGGCTTTGAAGCAATGGGTGCTACTATTTCTTTTGGTCACGGCTATGTAGAAGCAAAGGTCGAGGACAAATTAAAGGGTGCTAAAATTTACTTGGATTTCCCTAGCGTTGGTGCAACAGAAAATATTATGACAGCAGCAGCACTTGCAGAAGGCATAACAGTTATCGAAAACGCAGCAAAAGAACCGGAAATTGTTGATTTAGCGAATTTTATTAATGGTATGGGTGGCCGTGTAATTGGCGCCGGTACAGATACTATTCGCATTGAAGGCGTTAAAGAATTAAAAGGTTGCGAGCATGCGATTATCCCAGACCGTATTGAGGCGGGGACATTTATGGTAGCCGCTGCAATTACACGCGGTGATATATTCATAGAAAATGCTGTTCCAGAGCATATGGTCGCATTAATTGCGAAAATGCGTGAAATGGGTGTCGAAATTATTGAAGAGGGCGAAGGTTTACGCGTCCGTGCAAAAGACCCGATTAAAGCGGTGGATATTAAAACGATGCCGCATCCAGGATTCCCAACAGATATGCAGTCACAGCTAATGGCGTTAATGCTAACAGCAAAGGGCACAAGTATCATTACAGAAACGGTATTCGAAAATCGTTTCATGCATGTTGAGGAATTCCGTCGCATGAATGCTGAAGCGAAAATCGAAGGACGTTCTGTTTTCATTGAAGGTGAAAAGGAACTACAAGGTGCAGAAGTAAGTGCAACCGATTTACGCGCAGCCGCTTCACTTATACTGACTGGCTTAGTTTCTAAGGGCATTACGCGCGTGACTAAGCTACATCATTTGGACCGTGGCTATGTTGACTTCCATAAGAAATTAGCGGCATTAGGAGCTAATATAGAGCGTGTACAAACGGATGAAAATATAAATGAGTTAGCAGCAGAATCAAACATCGTAAATGCATAACGTAACTTCCTATAGTGAGTGTTCAAACACTCACTATAGGAAGTTGCCTCCGGCGGATGTCACAGATTTTGAGCAGAATGAAATGTGCCTGGCCCTATAAGATTTAGGTCCAGGCACATTTCAAAATCTAGACGCAATTACGCCAAGGCGAAATTAATTAAGAAGAAACTAGTGTGTAAAAATACTAGTTTCTTTTTTTGTTCTCTCAAATCTCATAAAAGTTAAATTTAAATGAATGATTTTCTCTAGTGAACATATATTGAGCTATGAAAAAATTGCTAATCATTATCTTATTGTTTTGCATTCCATTGTATTTTGTGAAAGGTCTTAAAAGCACATCACCAACGCTAGAAACACCAGCAGCACCAGAAAAACAATGCGAAATTTATGTGAAAGTGAATGATAAAGAAATCGCGCTCAATGAATATTTAGTTGGCGTGTTAGCAGGGGAGATGCCGGCAAGTTTTCATGAAGAGGCATTAAAAGCGCAAGCAATTGCTGCTAGGACGTATGCATTAAAGAAAACAGAATATGGTAAAAAGGAAATTCAAGCAACAACAGCTCATCAAGTATTTCAATCAGAAGAAAAACGAAAGGAAAAATGGCAAGCCGTATTTTCCACGTACGAAAATAAGATTGAGCAAGCAATAGAATCAACGGGAGATCAAGTATTGACCTATGATGGCGAATTAATTACCGCAATGTTTCATGCATCTTCTAGCAAACAAACAGAATCGGCAAAAAATTATAGTGGACATGATATTCCTTATTTACAAGCGGTTTCATCGATAGAAGAGCCATTAAGCGAAACGATCAACTTTACCTTTACCCAGCTCAATGAAAAACTGAAACAACAGCTAAGTGCCACTGCATACGGCAACATGAGTCTTGCTAGAAATAATACGAATCGCATCGAGCAAGTGACGGTAGGTAAAGTCGTTTGGTCTGGTAGAGAATTTCGAGAGTTGCTTCAATTAAAATCTACGGACTTCACAGTGAAATGGTCGGCAAAAGGGCTCGAAATTACAACGCGAGGATATGGTCATGGAGTAGGAATGAGCCAGCACGGTGCTAATGCGATGGCGAAAAATGGTACGACTGTGGAAGCAATTTTGAACAATTATTATCCAGGAGCAAAAATTGAAGAAGCGAATTATTGCAAAGAAGTAGGGAAACAATAGTGTTCTCTCCTGATTTAATTTGCTTCAGCAGGGGGGCAAACCCCAGCTGAAGCAAATTAAAGCCTCCGGCGGATGTCACAGATTTTTAGAGGAGTTTTTCGAGCAAGCTCGAAAAAAATCTGGACGCAATTACGCCTCGGCGTAATTGATTCAGTAGGGGGTCTACACGTCTATGTATGAGATAAAAAATAATGATGTATCACAATGAATAAGTATGTTTAAATTCTCAAAAATCGGTCTACACTTCCATTAGAGGTGATGATGATGAGAGAAGATAAACAAAAGCCTTCTCAAAAACCACTTATGCAACAGAAGTGGTTTTGGCCAGCTATCTATGGTGGAATGGCATTAATGATTGTTGCAGTAATTTTTGGATTTAACCAACTCTATGAGAGTCAACAGGAAAAGGCATTAGTGGAAGAAGCAATGCTACCAGAGCCAGGGTTAGTAGAGACGGCTGCACGTGAAGAAACGTTGAAGTATCCGTTTAAGGAAGAATTTGTGAATGAAGTAGCGATTCTTCAAAATTTTTATGATGTGAATGCAGATGCAGCAACACGTGAAAACGCATTGCTTGTATTCAATCAAGTATTCACAGCGTCAACAGGTGTTTCGATTGCGATTAATAGTGAACCTTTTGAAGTTGTAGCTGCCATGAGTGGGGAAGTTGTAGAAGTGAAGATTGACGACTTTACAGGGAATACCATTATTATGAATCATGCAGATGGTAAGCAAACGCGTTATAGCTCTGTGGCAGATATTTTAGTAAAACCGGGCGATAAAGTAACGCAAGGTGAACAAATTGCAACATCGCAGGCGAATGAATGGAATCCAAGTGTTGGTGTGCATTTACACTTTGAAGTATTAGATCAAGGTGTGCTCGTGGATCCACGTAAATTTTTATCATTCTAAGTTGACGATTTAACTTGATTCAACGGGGATTCAAACCCTGCTGAATCGAATTAAGTCCCGGCGGATGTCACAGATTTTTTCCTGATTTATCCGAATATTGAGAGCCAACAAAACATAAGGTGAAGCAATAACCATCTTTTACAATTCGTTGTAAAAAATGACCATATTTGCTAGCGCTCACTTTATAAGAGAAGACCTTATCACCAAAGCCCTGTACTTTGCAAAAGAGGCATTTCAAAACCTATGTTGAAATGTCAAAGGGTGTAAAAACAACTAGAAAAAGGTCTGAACACAATATGAAGTTGGCTCTTTTTATATTCGATAGAGAGGGAGAGAACGTGCACGAACATATTCGGCATCGCTGCGTTCGACTGGGAGAGCTGTTGATTGAGACGGGGGAAACTGTACGTGCCCTTGCAAAAATGACTGGGTTTTCAAAAAGTACTGTACACAAGGATTTGACAGAAAGACTCAAACAAATAAATGAACCACTCGCACACCAGGTACAGCAAGTATTGGCGTACAATAAATCAATACGTCACTTGCGCGGAGGTGAAGCGACACGCAAAAAATGGGAAAGCAAACAATATGAAAAAAGCATTTAGACGATCTCGATTAGATTCTAAATGCTTTTTCGACTTTAAAGAGAAAAGTCAAAAAATTATAATTCCCATTAATTTACCTATTAAAGGGGAATCCTTCCCATAAAATAAGATGTAATTCACTATTTAATATGATAAAATAATCAAGATAAAGATATAATAGATACGTATAGATTGGAATCGGTGGGAAGGAGCTAAAATAGCCATGTTTTCAAAAGATATTGGGATCGATTTAGGGACGGCGAATGTAATAATCCATGTGAAGGGGAAAGGGATTGTTTTAAATGAGCCGTCCGTTGTGGCGATTGATAAAAATACAGGTAAAGTTCTTGCAGTAGGGGAAGAAGCGCGTCAGATGGTGGGACGTACACCAGGGAATATTAGTGCAATTCGTCCATTAAAGGATGGCGTAATTGCTGATTTTGATATAACAGAAGCGATGTTAAAGCATTTTATAAATAAATTAGATGTAAAAGGTTTTTTATCAAAGCCACGCATATTAATTTGTTGCCCAACTAATATTACAAGTGTAGAGCAAAAGGCAATTCGTGAGGCTGCTGAAAAAGCGGGTGGCAAAAAGGTATTCTTAGAAGAAGAGCCAAAAGTAGCGGCAATCGGTGCCGGTATGGACATCTTCCAACCAAGTGGTAACATGGTAGTAGATATCGGTGGTGGTACAACAGATATCGCTGTTTTATCAATGGGTGATATCGTAACGAGCGAATCGATTAAAATCGCAGGTGATGTATTTGATAATGACATCTTGCAATACATAAAGAAAGAATACAAGTTATTGATTGGTGAACGCACATCAGAAGCAATCAAAATGACGATAGGTACAGTTGCTCGTGGTGGGCGTAATGATTCAATGGATATTCGTGGGCGTGATATGGTCACAGGACTACCTCGTACGATTGAAATTCACTCCGACGAGATTGAACAAGCATTGCGTGAATCGGTGAGCATGATTGTGCAGTCTGCCAAAAATGTATTAGAAAAAACACCGCCAGAGTTATCAGCGGATATTATTGACCGTGGTGTTATTATTACAGGCGGTGGCGCATTGTTACATGGGATGGATCAGTTATTAGTGAGCGAATTAAAAGTACCTGTATTTGTCGCTGAAAATCCAATAGACTGCGTAGCGATTGGGACAGGCATTATGTTAGACAATATTGACCGTGCAGTAGGCTCTAGTAAATAACAAACGAACGCGATTTCTAACATTTCTTAAATTATTGCCGATAATATACGAATAAAATATATTTAGAGGTGAATTCAATGTTTAAAGGATTTTATACAGTTGCATCAGGTATGATTGCTCAACAACGTAAAACAGAAATTTTAACAAATAACATGGCGAATGCTAATACACCAGGTTTCAAATCCGATCAGACGACGATTCGTTCGTTTCCAGATATGCTTATGTCCGCTGTGAATTCTACAACAATTCCAACAGAAAAGGGCTTTACATTAAAAGGTCTAGATCCAGTTGGTACGCTTAATGCGGGTGTTTATTTACAAGAAACATTAGCGAATCATACGCAAGGACAAATTTATTCAACAGGTTTGACAACAGATGTAGCATTGATTAACAAAACATTGCCAACAGATGCCGAATCAGGGAATGCAGGCGCTATTCTCTTCCGTTTAGAAGGCGAAGATGGTACAGAATCTTATACGCGTAACGGTAACTTTACATTAGACGGAGAAGGTAATCTAGTTAATCCAAATGGGCTTTTTGTGTTAGATGAAAATGGAGAACGTCTTCAATTTGCAAATGACTTAATTCAAATTAGTCCTGAAGGTGCAATTTTTGATGAAAATGGCGTACAAGTAGGCACGTTAGGTGTTTCATTTGCTGCAAATCCAGATTTATTAATAAAGCGTGATAACGGTCTTTACAATACAATGGATAATGTAAACTTACCATCTGCCTATGGACAAGCAGGTGTTACTTTTGGGATGCAGCATCAATATTTAGAGGGATCAAATGTCGATTCTGCAAAAGCGATGACAGATCTTCTTACATCATATCGAGCATTCGAGGCAAACCAAAAAGTACTACAAGCTTACGATAAAAGTATGGACAAAGCCGTTAATGAAATTGGACGAGTATAACCTTTGACGGATGAAATCGCAAAAGTAGTGAAACTTTGACTAGGACCACCTCGTCTACTATTACTACGAGGACAATCAACATACTAAGCCAATTTCAGACGCAATTATACTTTATGCATAATTGCCAAAAACATAACAGCAAATTTTATCGCGTAGAGGAGACTTAAGCATGTTACGTACAATGGTTACTGCGACAAATACATTGTCACAAATACAGCATCAGCTTGATACAATTAGTTCAAATATCGCCAACAGTAATACGCATGGCTATAAAGCACAACAAGCGAATTTTACAGAAATGTTATATCAGCAGTTCGATAATGACAAGTTTGATAAAACATTACGCCAATCACCAGTTGGCATTCGCTATGGTGTCGGTGCACAAATTGGTCAAATTCAAGCCAATCAAACACAAGGTGCAATTCAAATGACTGAGCGCGACTTGGATTTTGTCCTTACTGGGAAAAATCAATATTTTAATATTTTGATGCAAGATGAAACGGGTGCACAACAAACGGTGTATACACGTAATGGTAGTTTTTACGTAACACCAACGGAACCAGGCATCGTGTCACTTGTAAATAGTGATGGACATGCAGTAGCAGATTCAAATGGACAGCCGATTACGTTTCCAGATGACGTGAAGCAATTTACGATGAATGCGGATGGCAGTTTAGTTGTAAATTATGCAAACGGTCCAGTACAAACATTCCAATTAGGTATTTCAACACTTCAAAAGCCACAAGTAATGGAGCAAATTCAAGGTGGCACATATATCGGTTTCCCTAATAATTTAGCGGAATTAGGGTATACTGAAGAAAACATCGTTACAAATTTACAAGGGGCAAACCGTCAAGTCGGCATTCAAAAAGGTGCACTTGAAGCGTCTAACGTCGATGTATCAAAAGAGATGACGAGCTTAATTCAAGCACAACGCTCTTATCAGTTCAATACACGCGCGGTAACAATTGCCGATCAAATGCTTGGACTAATTACTGGGATTCGTTAATCGTCACCTTTAAGGGAGTAAAGTTTATGACAAATGAGTTAGAAAGACGAACACAGCAACCAGACGCTACACCTAGGAAGAGAAGGCGTAGAAGAACGGAAGAACCACAATCGGAACAACCGATTCGCTGGGTCCAGCTACGTCTTATTCCAATTTGGCTACGTATCATTATTGTAACCGCATTATTTGTCGGTGTAGCCGTATTGGGACTCACAATTGGATATAGTTTTATCGGGGATGGAGAAGTAGGCGGTGCTCTAAAATGGAGTACTTGGCAGCATCTATTAGACATTATGCAAGGCAAGGAAAACTAAGCGTCTTTTGAAAAGGCGCTTTTTTCTCCAAAAGATAATAAAATATAGTGTATACATAGTGTAAAATACAACTTCTTGCACAATTTATATGCAAGAGGTGTTTTTCTGACTTTTTCATATCATGTTCAAACAAATGGGGGTATTAAAATGTTAAACGCAGAGCAAATTCAAGCAATCTTACCACATCGTTATCCATTTTTATTTGTTGATCGAATTCTTGAAATAGAAGAAGGCAAACGCGCAGTAGGTATTAAAAATGTTTCAATGAATGAAGAATTTTTCCAAGGACATTTTCCTGGATATCCTGTTATGCCGGGCGTGCTTATTACCGAAGCATTAGCGCAAGTAGGTGGTGTGGCACTATTGCAAGCAGAGGCTTACAGAGGGCGTCTTGTATTTTTAACAGGAATTGATAATTGCCGTTTTAAGCGCCAAGTCGTACCAGGTGATCAATTAAAGTTAGAAGTAATATTTACTAAACTACGTGGTCAAATGGGCAAAGGGCATGGTGTTGCTACAGTTGATGGCGAACTTGTATGTGAGTGCGATATTTTATTTGCGATTGGCCCAGAACAGCCAAAATAGGCAAATTTGCAATTCTAACGTAAAGATTATAGAATATAGGTTGACTATATTCTTTATTTTAGAAAAATAATGAGCGAACTTTGGCTTTAAACGTAGGAGGTTTTTAAATAGATGTATAAACAACTATCTTCAGGTGTGAAAATCAGTATCACTCGATCGATTTCTACATCTTTTGAATCATATTTAGCAAGTATAGCTTGGGAAGAAGATAAGTTTTCAATGGAAGACTTTATGATCAGCTGGCAAAGTTATTTTAAAGACAATGCAGCATGGATTGATAAAGTGCCACAAGAAGTATTATTAAGTACTGAATTCCACGAAGAAATTGCTAAAAAAATCGATGAAGTGATGACGAAAATTTTAAACGAAGCGCCAACAGCAAAGCAAAAAACCGAAATTGCAAAGCTTCAAAAAACATTGGGGACAAATTATACATTTGACTGCAAGGCAGAAGCAACTTATATTGAACAGCTTTTAAAAGATAAATTAAAATAATATCGAATATATGTAGGATAGAACCTTCCTTTCCCGGGCAATCTATGTACGATCACAGTTGTGATTGACATGCAATGCTCATATGAGAGGAGGGATTTTTTATGTGGAAACCAATGATTTTAGTTTCCGTAATGTCACTAGCATTACTAGCAGGATGCAATACGAATAATGATAAACTGAACGAGGAAACACCGATGCGAGATGTCGAAAACGGGGTAGATGACGCGATGCGAGACACGCGTGACGCAATTGATGATACGATGGATGCGGTTGATCCAAGTATCAACAATAATGGGGATTTACCAAATGAACCTGGTCGAGTAAATGATGGCACAATAAATAATGATACAGTTGTTCCAGAAGTAGACAATGGTACAATCGCACCAGGTGCCCCATCCGTTAAAGAAGAAGGCATCGTCGAAAGTAGTAAAGATAAAAAAGCTGAATAAGCATGAAAGTAAAAAACCAATTGGCTGCGTAAAACTTACGCGAGCCAATTGGTTTTTTGTTTTGAATATAATGCCACTACAAAGATTTATTTTTTACATCTTGTTGCTCTAATTTTTCATTGCGTTCTTTTAGTGATGGACGTTCACGCATACCACGCTCAAATGCTTCAAGTAGCTCGTCATTGCGCAATCCACCTTCAAGTAGCTGTGATAGTAGCAACTCAGCATATTTTTTCCGTTGTGCCTTCAAGCGTCCTTTTAACAGGACAGAGATTTGATCGCCAATTTCAGAAATCGAATGAACGACAACTGAAAAGGGAGCAGGTTCATTATCTGGTAGTGAGATGATGGCGCGTGCATCTAAAATGGCGTCGGCACATCGTAGCTCATTAAAAAAATCATGGTATTCGGAAGATGTAAATAGTTCGAGTACCCACATTTGATGACTATTTTCTTGATTAATAATAATTCCATCAACTAAAGGTATTTTTTTGATTTGACCTTCAGAAAATAAGTCAAAAGAGAGCATTTTAAAGGTTTTCAAGCTCGTTCTCCCCCTTCATTATTCCTAGTAACAGTATAGCATAGAAAAAATTGCGAAATTGACAATTTGAAAAAGTCCTTAAAAATCGCTACATATCAAGATTTCATCGGTAAATTAAGCAAAAAGGAACTAATAATAAATTGCCTAAAAATGATATTTCGAAACGGAAATCATGGGAAATTTCACATTTGGTATTTTGCAAAAAAAGGACAGCATCAAGTAAGATAAAAACATCCAAAGAGGAAAGGAGGTTACTAGGTGAACCAAGTCGGACTGGTTGGTAGAGTAACAAAAGATCCCGTGCTTCGACAATTATCGGAAAATCGAATGTACACAAATTTTACTTTAGCGATTAATCGCAATTTCAAAAACAGTGAAGGCAATATTGAAGCAGACTTCGTTAGCTGCATTACATGGGGCAAGCTAGCAGAGCGTGTGGTGAAATACTGCGGAAAAGGCTCCTTAATTGGTGTGAATGGCAGGCTCCAATCTAGAACTTATACGAATCAGGAAAACCAAAAAGTATATACAATGGAAGCGGCTGTTGAGGATGTCCGATTTTATGTGTTAAAAATGCCGAGTGTAGCGGATACAATGCCAATGAAGTCCACCCAACATGATGTTACACAAGAAATACCAGCTGATTTTGTGTTACCTGAGCATGAAGAAAACCTACCCATTGAACAGGTATAATTTCAAGGTAAACAAAGGGGGGGGCTTTTTCTGTAGTAGTTGTCCATAGTCATTAGAAAAAAATTAGATTTGAGGTGAACGCTAAAATCTGCTGTTGACCGCGCAGTAGTAAAATTCATTCTCCTATTTTACCGACTTCGATAAATGACGTAGAATACTAAAAACTATCTTGCACAATTGAATAAAGTAGTGAAGTAAGCAAATAAAGAGTCTACTTCATGGCGTATAAGTAGACTCTTCTCCTTGTTATTTTTCAATTGCACCGGCTTATTTTAAGCTTGCCGTATCAAGCATCATTAAATCAACTAATTCTCCATCATCGAGCTCAGTTAACCATTTGCTCGACTGAATCAATTCCTCAGACAACGCTGATTTTAATGCAATCATTTTATCAATTTTTTCTTCTATCGTACCAATCGTTATAAATTTATGCACCTGCACAAAGCGTGTTTGGCCGATACGGTATGCGCGGTCCGTCGCCTGATTTTCTACCGCCGGATTCCACCAACGATCGGCATGTAATACATGATTGGCCGCAGTTAAGTTTAGCCCCGTACCACCCGCCTTCAGTGACAGGATGAATATAGGGAACTCACCCGCTTGGAAAGCATCGACTAAACGATCACGCTGCTGTTTTGGCATACTTCCCGTTAAAAAGGGAACATCCAAATCATAAAGCTCTGCTAAACAGTGCTGCAGAAGATTCCCCATCCCGATATATTGGGTAAAAATTAAGCATTGCTCCCCGTTATCGACAATTTCTGCGGTTAATTCTATAATGCGTTTTAGCTTTACAGAGCGATTTAGCATCGTATTTGCATCCTCAAAGGGCTCCTTTAAATACAGCGAAGGATGATTACATAACTGTTTTAACTTATTGAGCATTTTTAAAATACGTCCCTTTTTCTCAAAACCAGTCATTTGTTCAAGCTGTGCAAGCGTATCTTGAATATAACCCTCATATAAAGCGGCTTGCTCACTTGTTAATGCACAAAACTCTTGCATTTCCTGCTTCTCCGGTAAGTTCAGCATCAACTCAGGATCACGCTTTGTACGTCGCAGTAAGAAAGGACGAATTTTCATACGCAATACCCGCTTATGTGAGTCGGATTCGTCACGCTCAATCGGTAAAATAAATTGATCAGAAAATTTGCCAAAGCTACCTAAATAGCCTTTATGAATAAAGTCAAAAATAGCCCAAAGCTCGGATAAACGATTTTCGACAGGCGTTCCTGTTAAAGCAATATGATGAATACCTTGAAGCTTTCGAATTGCCCGAGATTGCATCGTTTGCATATTTTTAATGTTTTGCGCCTCATCTAATACGACAGTAGAGAAGTCAATCGCTTGTAAGCCTTCCGCATCTTGTGTCGCTGTACCGTAAGTCGAAAGGATAATTTGTGGTTTTTCCTCAGCTAAGTAACTTGTGAATTCATCGCCTTTTAAACGTCGATTTCCGTAGTGCGTGTGGACTTTTACATCGGGTGCAAAGCGTGCAATTTCCTTTTGCCAATTTCCTAATACAGAAGTAGGGCAAATGATTAAGGATGGCTTATCTTCTTGCAATGTTTCAATCGTATATAGCAAATACGTAATCAATTGAATCGTTTTTCCAAGCCCCATATCATCGGCAAGGCAAGCGCCAAATCGCTGCTCGCGCATGAAAATGAGCCATTCAAAGCCCTCTTTTTGATAAGGTCGCAGCTCGGCATGAAGCATCGTCGGTACTGGCACAGTAGGGAGACCCTTTTTGTTTTGAAGTTGTCCAATATATTGCTGGAGCGACTGTTGCATTTCAAACGCAAACATCGGATCATCGCGCTCGGCATCATCTAGATCGTCTTCTTCAAGAGGGGCAGCAAGTGTTTCAGGTAGCTCACGGAATAATAAATCACGCACAGTCCAGTTTTCTTCGTCGGCCTGTTCCATTAAAGCACGCATCTCATTTAGCCATTCTGCATCCATGCGGAACCATTCCGTCCCAATGCGTACAAATTCTCGTTTTTCATCAACAAGCTTACGGAATTGCTCCGCTGAAATATCCTCACCATTCATTGAAAATTGCCATTTGAATGTTAAAATATCGTCCAGCCCAGCAACAGAACGAGTCGATTGATTGTTGGCATTCACACGTACACGCATTTTCGATTGTTTAAGTTCTTTTAACCAGGCAGGTAAAATGACATCAAAGCCCATCGCCTGTAATTTTGCTAAATCTTTGCGTAAAAAATCGCGCACTTCTATATCTGAGAGCTCCAGATGAATAAAATGTGAATCTGGAGCATTTAATTGAATTAATTCCATTATTTGCTTTTGCATTTCTTCAATCTGTGGTGCAAGGTGAAGCCACTTTTTAGGGAGTGTCAGTGAAATAGGTGATGACAGCTTCCGTACAGCGGGTGTCCAATGCTTTACAGATCCAGTACCGGTTAGAATCGTTTCAAGCAACCAGTTTTCTGCATTTTCTTCGGGTTCACTTAAACGAAGCGATATTTTCACACCATCCAACGAACGGGAGCTTTGAATCGGCCAACCACCATTTTGAAAGAAAGGAATGAGCGACACCGCATCCTCCTTTGTCATACCGGCAGCAGCTAGTTTTTGTTCCACGGCATTTTGAATCAGTTCGTTTGAAAATGTAAACCCGTCCTCTGTTACTGCTGCGCGTTCCCATAAAGATGTGGAACTCCAAAGTGGTAACGTATCACGTAGGCTTTGAAAGAGTGTCATGGTCTCTTCATCGCTCGCGGCCACATCAATGAAGGGATGCTTATACTGTGGTGAAAAAATATCGAGTAACTCAGCAGCAGAGAGCAGTAAATCCCGCTCTTGAAGTGAAGTACCCACACCATAATATTGCGACTCGTAATTGAAGTAGAGTGTTGGCACCCAATTGGCAGTCGGCAAAATTAAACCCGCTTCATTATAGGCAGTAATTGAATAATAGCCTGGTCGCACCTGCGAGATTGTGAAGTGGAATACCTTTAAAAAGGGTGATTTCGTATTGAATAAAAAGTGCATAATATACTGCGTAAAAACGCAATTTCACCTCCGATTACTGTAAATCTAAACGATTAAATTGCTGTTATCAATTTCTTCTTGAAGCGCACGCAAACGTTTGTGTTGATGTTGAATTTCCTGCATATAGGATTCAAAAAACTCAAGTTTGCCCGCCTTTTTTGAAGCGGATTTCATTGCTCTCCAAATGCGTACAGCTTGCTTGTAATTGATGCGCGATTTTTGCTGAATCTCATTCATCGCATAATAATGATAAAGCGGTAAAGTCACACCAGGCGCATTTGAAACGACATCCTTTAGTCCGCAGCTATCCAAGTATGAAATAGATGAAGGATATAGCTGATGCAGGGCGACCCAATCCGGGTAGCGTTGTTGTGCGAGTAAGTAATTCGAAAAGGCTTGAACACCGTATTTCCCGTATGCAGAAAATAATGTGAGTTCTTCCTGCTCATGTAAATGGATTTGTGAATATAATAAATCAAGCAATCTTGTGAACTGCTGACGACGCATCGGTGTTAAGTGTTGATGAATATACTCCGTTAAATAGGGTAGCGCTGCCTTTAAAATGAGCTCTGCACCTTGTTGTTGCTCCTTCTTTAGCGCGAAATGAGCAATCGTAATAAAGGTTTCAAGATTTGCTGGATTAATGGCTTGGACAGTTTGCTGCAGTTGATCATCGTCCGATTGTAAAATGTAAAAAGTGCTTCTTAAAGCCATTAAATCAATGTCAGATGTCCCACTCGGCAAGCTTTCTAGTAATTGTAACTCTTTTTGGATTTGCTTCTTGTCAGTAAATAAATTTTCCCACAGGCTTAAGTACAAAGCTAAACGACGATGTGGCGCACCATTTTCAATAAGCACAAGTGCACGAATTTGATGTTGAATGGCATCAAAAAATGGCTCAGTCGCAAATAATCGGCGAGCTGCCTGCACATCTGAAACAGCATGATCAATCAGCCCGAATACTTTATCCAAATAGTAAAGGAAGTAGTCAGACTGCATCGGCGAATTCATACGGATTAGATACTCCCATAAGCGCTTTAGCATAGCCACCTCAATAAATAAATCAAACAGGGGCTGCCATTCTCGTTCAAATGGGCGATGACGACGTAATTTCTGTCGTACATTTTCAAATATAGAAGGTATTAAAATTGGTTCAATTTGTCGCTTATTATCTAGCGCGTGAAGCAGTACTTCATCGACCATGCGCTGCCAATTTTCGGGACTGCGCGCACTTGCTAATGATTCGAGTTTAACTGTTTTTTTAGCCCGCCATTGTCCTGCCCAGTCTTGTACGGAAATAAAATATTGCGACAGGGCCAAAATAACGCCGAGCTGGTGACGGCAACTCGTTTTTTGCGGACAGCTACATGAAATTTGCTGACGACGAAAATCAATCGTGACTTCAGCAGGGCGCACATCTTGAACGACACTATACAGCGTTTCACTAAATGGAATATAGCGCTCAAAAATAATCGCCTTATTGCGGACAGAAAAGACAGCCCGCCTTACAAGCTCCTCATCCTCAGTCGACGAGGGGTGCAATTGTTGCTCGTGAAATTGCAATGTATCAGTTATATAATCCCGATGATCTCGGGCTACTTCAGCAATGGATAAACCCATTTCATCACTCCTACCTAATCACTAAATCAAATATATCTCGGTATAATTGCGTCCGAAAGAAAAAAGCACTCCTTCCATTATAATACGAAACGAAACAAAGCGTAAACGAAGAAGCTGACAAATGAATTTTCTTTAACCTATTTGAAAACCGATAAAATACCCGAAATTGGAAGTTTGAAATGTCAAATGTATGGGGAAACTATTAGTAAGTAAAGAAAATGATTAAAAAAGCATATAATAATCTGGAAAAGTTAGGGCTTTTGTATTCGAAAACAACATATGTAAGGACATCAATTCCCATTAGTCTAACCGGGATATGTCTTTCTAATCGTTAGGAGGGATAATTATGATTCATGTTCAATTTATGAAGCCGTTTTATACGAAGGTAGCAGGTACAAAATTGCGCTTAGTATTTGCTTATCAATATTTTTCGATTACAAAGGACGACGAGATTTTTCACTTCATTCCCATTGAGGGGAAGGAAATGGTCATTGATTTAAATACAATGCAAATCGAAAATCTATCGGATGTGTTTGTATTCCAGCGCGGCAATCGTTTTATACGCCTTCCGTTATATCAGTTGCTGTTAGTATCCAATGTCCATGAGCATTTAATGCCGATTTTAGATAATGCCTCAGTCAATGTGCAGCCGGCGATAACGACAGTAAAAGCCGAATTAAATGAAGAGGTCGAAAGCATTATTCATGCACTGGAAGAGGAAAATTTAGAGCGGCTCATTGATGATGCACTTGCTGTTCGAGATGAAGATTTATTTTATCACTTAATGATGGAGAAGCAAAAGTTAAGTAAAGGTTTCGCAACGTGAATATTGCACCACTCATGTTGAAATATTAAAAAAAGTAGCCGACAGTAGGGAACTGTTTAGGCTGCTTTTTTGTGAGAAAAGAGTATGATTACACTCTAATAGCAGTTTTTTTGAATAAAATACGCATAGCAGTCACTGAGCAAGGAGATTGATACGCAGCTATTCACGCCATTTTTTTTGATTCAAATCAATCAAGAATCATAAAAAAACTTCATATTTCCAGTAATTTTTTGTGTTATTACACCGAAAAAAATGCGTTAAACTATTACAACGTGCTGCTTATTTTTTGCTAACAGTTGATTTAACAACGATACCCAAAAAAACGTTCTTTTTTCAAATCAATTGAGGGCCGTTTGTCGAAAACGCTATACAACTTATTTTTAAATAAATGACAAACGCCTCTTTTTGCTTACTAAATACCTAAGTTAGCACTTATTTTTAAATATGTAGTATATAAAATACGCCGAATCACGAATTTACGCAAAAAAACTGTACGGTAAAAATTTTGATGCAAGTTTTTCAACGGGGCTGCATGCCTATAACGACGGCATTTCCGTACGTTGAATAAAAAAGTTTGTTTATTTTTTCCGGAATACGTAAAGCTATTTTCCATGAAAAAAACAGCCAATTTTTTATGTGAATTGAGTAGCTTTTGAATAAAAAAAGCAATTATAAGGCGACAAGGTTCCATTTTAGATGAATGATTTATTGGAAGATTAGGGAGGGACAGATAACTAGCCAAACATGGAGGGCAGGCAATTAGCCAAATAAGCAGCTAAACTAGCCAGAAATTAACATATACTAGCCAACTCAGGGAGTTTATTAGCCGAAATATTGTAGAAACTAGCCAAATACCGATTTACTAGTCAAAATACTGTAAAAACTAGCCAAATTTATCATCAAAACAATTCGAATTCATAAAATGGGCGTTCATCAAACTAGAAACAATCAAACAATCTCAAAAAAATCCGCCGTTTCTCCCACTAGGAAGAAATGGCGGACTACATATCAATAACCAAGAATTACTTCAAAAACGTCTCCAAAGCTAATTTTGCAGTAGCATTAGCTTCTGCTTGGAGTGCTTGTACTTGCTCGCTTAAAGCTTGCTCCAAAGATGGCAGATTCGCGAGCATGTCAACAGCACGCTCGAATAGCTGCGTACCATCCCAATCATCCTTTTCAACATGACCAATGACTGGTTGATTAGCAATATCCGCAAACGCATCGATTTTTGGATCATACGAAAGGGCGATAAAAGGTGTTGCTTGAATAGCAGAAAAGATTAACGAGTGAAGGCGCATCCCGATTAATAAATCAGATTGCCCAATCACGGCGATTTTCTCCTCAATTGAAAGATTGCCAGGTGCGATAATACATTTTTCCTGCATCAGCGCGGCAAGTTCCTTCGATGATTTTTCATCATGATCGCCGTGCATCGGAATAAATACAATCGTTTTCCCGTCGCGTGCAAGTAAATCTAAGCTATCCGCAATCTTTTGCTTGAACGGAACAGCAGATGGCCAATCGCGTACACTTACCGTAATATAGCCGTTGTCGAAAGTTTGCCCTGCCAGCCATTCACTACGAAATGTCTTTGCATCTAGCCCCATAACAGGATCTGGCACAATCGACACGGAACTGTTCATACCAATGTCCGCTAAAAGTTGTTTCGATGCCACGTCGCGGACTGTAATTTGATCCACTTTTTTAAACGTATTTTTCACAAGCAGTTGACTAATTTTTTGATTGATTGGGCCCATCCCTTGCGCATAAACGAATACCGGCTTTTTATGAAATTTCGCAATGCGGATAATGCCGCAATAGTAGGGGATTGACTTCATTCCCGTTTGATCTTGCATTAAACTACCGCCACCACTAATGAGTCCATCTGCTTGTTTCAGCATTTGTGAAACTTCTTTTAGCTTCCAACGATTGACCGCATTGACACCATATGTTTGTGCGGTGCTTGCTGGATTGTTCGAAAGCACCGTAATTTTAACATCAGGCTGCCATTTTCGAAGGGCATGGACGATTGAAAATAAAATCGCCTCATCCCCAACATTATCAAAGCCGTAGTAGCCAGAAAGCACTACATGCATTAAGACCACCTCGCAATTGCTTTTTTAGCTACCTTAAGAAGTAGCTTGAAGATGAAAATGAATACAAATCCAATAACTAAACCGAAAACAACACTATACGCTGTACGCAATACCGATACGCCAAGTGGAATGTGTAAATGCGTAAATGTATTCATGATTGATAGGAAACCAATAACACCCGGTACAAGTAGGATGCTCCCCCATTTACGATTAATACTCATCGCATAAAGCGCGACAATAAATAGTGGGAAGCCGATTAAAAATTCCTTCGTTCGCGGGCGAATGTATAAAACATCCTCCAGCCATTGACGGATTACTAATTCCAAATTGCTGACTGAGCCTGCGTTTCCTGTACGGCTAATGTAGAATAAACCGATGACAGCAACAACGACGAATAGCAGTAAATGCCAGTAACGAACTTCCTTATTGACGATTTTTACAGAGTTGAGCAGGGCATTTTTATAGCCATTTTCAAAAATATTGGTCATCATCATGAAGACGAATAGGCTGACACCCGCAATTGGTATAATGTAAACGAGCTTCACCCCGCGGAATGCCTCAAAGCCTGTAACGAAGCCATTGCCATTTAATAAACCTATCACAATGGCGATACCAACCGCACTAATCGCAACGGCTTTCATATATTGAACGGTAATTTTACCGAAACTACTTGAGCCTTGTGCTGTATGAACGACCGCATAAATCGGAGTTAATACCGCAATAATTAAGGCAAACGATTGAATGAATAGCAAGCGATCCAGTAAGAAATAAGCAACCGCAAGTAATAGCATAACTAATGTTGCTAAAATTCGTAGTGGATTGCATTTTAACAAGCCAAACATAACATACGTGAATATTGTTCCTGCCAGTAAAATCATTGCTGTTGCCCAAGAAGGAACATCGATTTTATCAAATGCAGCAGGAGTACCTAATTGATAAGAAGCGTGCATACGTTTTTGTACGTCTGTTAAATACTCAACAGCAAGCTCTAAGTTTTCTGTTGGATTTTCTGTTGTTTTAATATGGTAGAACATCGATTTAATATTACGCTCTTTTACTGCACGAACCGTACGATCCACCATCTTTTGTAAAGTTAATGTCGTTTCGCGGTTAATATCGATACTGTGAAGGCGAATCGAGTCGTAATTTGTATGACGTGCAAGCGTTTGTTCACCAATCATTGGATTACCCTCAATTGTATAGAAGGAATAATCCGCCTCTTTTAATTGTTGGATCATCTTGCTTTGAGATTCTTGCCCAAAGCCGATTACTTCAGCGCCAGAACCAAGTAGTCTAGATGTATTATCTGATTTCATATCTACTAATTGCTGAACGATTTTGTTGTTCACAACTTCACTTTGAGCGTTTGTCACGCGGAATACATGGAGTAAACCTTGTGCTTGAATCGCTTCAAGTGCCATTTCATCATAGCCAATCGGTGTATCAATATCGTAATCTTCATTTGAACGAGCAAGGAAGTAGAACGGCTCATCGCCAATCATTACATTTTCTACCTCGATATTGTCCGTAATTAACTGCTGATAATAAGGATCCTCAGGAACAGAAATATAATATCCAGGCTCCGTCACATCAATCGCATCACGATAAGGGGTAAAGCGTAGTTGTGCCGCTAAATTACTTTCTTTAAAAAGCGTAATAATATTTTGGTTTTCTAAATCTCTCAGATGAAGAGGACTCAAACTAACTGTCGTTAATCCGGCTTCTTTTAATGTTGCAAGTATTTCATCCACCGATAAGTCGCTTTCAGTAGAAGTTGTTAAAATTTCATCATACGGAATAATAATTTCATAGTTTTTATTACTTTGTTCTGCTTTCCAACGATTGATTAACCCTGTGGAAGAGGCAAGCAGTAATAGGACAATGATTGCCCATAGCCAAGTGCGTTTTAATTTCATCGTATTCCTCTTTCTTTCTGGTAATTGAAGTTTTTTTCCGATCACAGGAATTTTACGTAAATCTTCTGGATGAATTGCTCCTGTTAGCCATAGCAGTCCGAAATACACGACACCGCCAACAGCCATTGCGACGAATACATAGCCAAGTGCTAAAAGTCGTCCCCAACTTGCCACATCAAGTAGCAGTGTAGGTAGTCCAACTACAGCACCCATTATAATAGAAGAAAGTATAATTTTTATTGTGCTCCAATTGAAAGCAGTAAAGCGTATGGCACGTAGTAAGAACACGGTATTGACGATAAATACGACAAGGTAAACGACTAATGTTGACCAAGCAGCACCATCTAAGCCGTAAAGCTGAATGAACACAATATTTAACACGATTTTCAGCAAGACGCCCCCTACAATAATGAATGCGCCTAACCGTGCTAAATTCATTCCTTGTAGCACACCTGTACTTACTAATGTCAGTGAAGTAAATACCGCACTCGCATTAATAATCGCCAACATCGAGCTACCTTCTATGTTTGTATAAAGTGCTAAATTTAATGGTAAAGTGATTGCCAGTAAACCCATCGCAGCAGGCCATGTAATAAGGTGCGTCATGCGGTACGTTTGTTCAATGACAGCGCGCGTACCGAGCAAATCTTTTTGCGCAAGCTTTGTCGTAATAAATGGCACGAGCGGCAAAATGATGGAAGAAGCAAAAACGGTTGTAATTTGCACTAACGTCGCACCACGTCCATAAAGTCCGAATAAATAAATGATTTCCTTCTGTGCCTCTACACCAATTTGTCGTAAAGAATAAGCAATCGTAAACGAATCAACAAAATTAAATAGCGCCATCGTAATCGAACCAATCGCAATCGGAATCGAAATTTTTAAAATGGTGCCACTCCACTTTGAGAAATCCTTTGCTTCATATTTTTCTTTACTAACGACCTTAACCGGTGAGCGATGATATTTAAGGCGCAAGTAAACGAGTGAAACAAGTGCACCGAATACTGAGCCAATCATCACGCCACCAGCAATAATTTCTGTTGAGTAGTCCATTTTCACAAGAACATAAGCTGCAACGATAATCAGTACGGCACGAACGAGCTGCTCGACTACTTGTGAAATGGCAGTAGGGCGCATATCTCCATAACCTTGGAAAAAGCCACGGTAAACCGCCATATAAGGGGCAACTAATAAAGTAAGCGCCACAATAATTAATGCAAAGCGAGTAGACGGTCCGCCGAGTGCCTGCGCAAGTATGTTCGAGAAGCTAAAAATAATCGTAAAGCTAAAAAGTCCGAAGCAAATGGCCAAAATACTCGCCGTCATATAAATTTTCTTTATTTGCTGCGGTGTTTTACGCGCATTAGCTTCCGCAATCAGTTTGGAAATTGCTAGTGGAATCCCAGCTACGGATAAATAAAGTGCAACCATGTAAACAGGGTACACAGCGGTAAATATACCAAGTACCTCATCCCCCGCGATATTTTGCAAAGGGACGCGGAATATACTACCTAAAATTTTAGAAAGCAGCGTCGCAATCGTGAGGATGACGGTACTCTTAACTAACGTAGATTGACTCATCGTATTTATACCTTCCCTTTACGCGTCATTGAAAGTACTTTCAGCGCAAATTGTGGAAGTACCAGCATACGCTTCCAACGGCTTGGTTGTTTTAATAAACGATAAAGCCATTCTAAATTTAACTTTTGCCAAATAACAGGCGCGCGTTTTACCGTTCCAGCAATGACGTCGAAGGAACCGCCAATACCTATGAACACACCATGTGAAAATTTCCCGATGTTTTCAGAAATCCATTGCTCTTGGCGCGGTACACCGAGTGCGATAAAAATTAAATCTGGCTCGAGCGCGGCAGCCTCCTCGGCAATCGTATTGTTGTTCCAATCAAAGAAGCCATCATGATGCCCGACAATGTCCACATTCGGATACTGCGCTTTAATATTGGCTACTGTTTTTTCGAGCGTTTCTTTTTGCGCACCTAATAAGTACACTTTGAAATGCTTTTCTTGCCCGATGTTTAACAGCCCGATCATTGTGTCATACCCAGTGACACGTCCTGGCAAGTCCTCGCCTAAGATTTTCGCGGCTTTTACGACACCAATTCCATCCGCACAAATATACGTTGCTTCATTAATATAGTTTTTTAATTTGGGTTCTTCATTTGCTCGCATGACAATTTCAGGGTTTGCGGTAATAACAAATGTTTTTTCTTTTTGTTCAACACGGTCTGCCAATAGCTCAATAAAGTTTTGCTGATCTATATGTAAGAAGGGAACACCCATAATCTTTACATGTTTCATAATTGTTATGACAACCTTTCTATTTTAATATCCATTACGCTTCGGCCAACTGTTAGTTAGAGTTTCACTATTTTAAATGAAGCAAGTCCATTGCGTTTTACTGCCATTTATCATACCACAAAAGTATTCTAGAAAGTTAACTTGCTTCAGCATAAGTCTTGCACTTCTATCTGTGAGGACGACTATCGAATATGCATTTAATTCCGTACGGGTTTAACCTAAGCTGAATCAAGTTAGATAGCACAGATTTTCAATCGGAGTCGAGGAACATACAGTCAATGCTTTGACGTATCGTTACGGAAAAAGTTCATACATATTTAAAAGCATTCGAATTTATAGAAGGGAGCAATGAAAGTAAAATACAACTTCGATGGAAGGTATATCTATAATAGGTTAAATGTAGTTGCTGAATTAATATGGCGAAAATGCATTATTCAGTGCGAATAACCACTTTTTGATTTGTCACAATATAGACACATATTAAATTGTAGGCTTGTATCGAAAAAACGCATAAACTGCCGATAACTCTTATGGAAGTAGGTAGAAGGGGCATTTGAGCGCAACTCTCTATCGAATCAAGAACTAGAATTAATTCACTAGAAATAGAAAGGGAAGGGTATATTTTCTAGTAATAAGGGTTGTTTGGGCTAATTGGTTGCTATGTATGTATATTGCTATATATTTCAACATAGGATAAGATTGTTACGCATCTAACATTTGCCAAAGGATGCAAGGAATTGAGGAAGATGTTTCATGCCTTGTTAAAAGGGGGAAGATAATAAGCTGTAAATTATCTCAAATATCTCAAATATCTCCTTGTGTTCCAAAATGATAGATGGTATATTATAGAAGTAAATAAATGTACTAAACTGAAACCTTAGTAGTTAGTTTAGGAGCATTTAGAAAAAACCTTTGTGTGCTATGTTTAATAAGTAGCGAAAAACAGTATTCTTTTATATTGTGAGAAGCTGGTATTAAGCTGGATAAAAGGTAATTTAGGAGGAAAAAATTAAATGACAAAATCAAACAAGAGTCGTAAGTTTATCGCGACATCTGCAACTGCTGCATTAGTAGCATCTGCAATCGTACCAGTAGCATCAGCTGCTCAAATTAATGACTTTAATTCAATTTCACAATTCGCTCAAGAAGCGGTACAAGATTTAAACGATCGTGGCGTTATTAAAGGAGACCAAAAAGGTAACTTTAATCCTAAAAACAACGTAACTCGTGCAGAAGCAGCTACAATCTTAACTAACGCTTTAGGCTTAGAAGGTTCTGGTTCTACTAGCTTCAACGACGTTAACAAATCTGCATGGTTCTACAATGCAATCGACGCTGCAGTAAGCAACGGAATTTTCCAAGGTCAAGGCGCTGGCAAATTCAATCCATCTGGTAACTTAACTCGTTCTGAAGCGGCAATCATCCTTGTTGATGCTTTCGGTTTAGAAGGTTCTGCTGACCTTTCTCAATTCAAAGATAGCGCTAGCGTTAAATCTTGGGCTCAAGAAGCTTTAGAAATCGCTGTAGCTAACGAAGTAATGAAAGGTGACGGCGGTAACTTAAAGCCAAACGCATCTATCTCTCGTCAAGAATTCGCTGTAATGTACCACCGTACAGAAGCTCTTGAAACAACTGAAGAAACAGTTGCTGGTTCAGTTAAAGCTATTAACAACACAACTGTTGAAGTAACTTTTGAAGATGCTGTTGCTGATGTGAAAGCATTAGACTTCGCTATCGAAGGTTTAACAGTTTCAAACGCTGTTGTTAAACAATCAGACAAAAAGACTGTAGTATTAACTACTTCAGCTCAAACTGCTGACGTAACTTACACAGTAACAGTTGATGGTGAAACTGTTGGTACATTCAAAGGTGTATCTGCTGTAGTTCCAACTAAAGTAGAATTAGTATCTTCTTCAGTACAAGGTAAANNCTTGGTCAACAAGTTTCTGTACAAGCAAAAGTAACAGTTGCTGAAGGNNNNTGCATCTAAAGCTGGTATTCCAGTAACATTCTCTATCCCAGGTAACACTAACGATGCTGTAAAATCAACAGAAGTTGGTGAAGCAATCACTAACGCTGAAGGTATTGCAACTTACACTTACACTCGTTATGGTGTAACTACAGATACAGTAACTACTTATGCAACTGGAGATCGTTCTAAGTTTGCTATCGGTTATGTATTCTGGGGTGTTGATACAATCCTTGCTATTACAGAAGTAACTACTGGCGCTACAGTTAACAACGGTGCTAACAAAACTTATAAAGTAACTTATAAAGACCCAGAAACTGGTAAAGCAGTAGCTAACAAAACATTTAACGTTGGTTTCTTAGAAAACATGAACGTTACTTCTGATAAATTAGCAAACGCAACAGTTAATGGTGTTAAAGCTGCACAATTAAACAATAATACAAAACCAGAAGCTGCTACAATTACTACAGATTCTAAAGGTGAAGCAACATTCACAGTATCTGGTACAAATACAGCTGTAACTCCAGTAGTATTTGCAGAAAATAATGTTAAAAACGAAGAAAAAACTTATAAAGCATCTGCTTTACAAGCAACAACTGCTAAAGTAACATTCGGCGCTGTTCAAGCTGACTACAAGATCGAGTTAACTCGTGAAGGTGGAGAAGTAGCTGCAATGGGTGCTAAAAACGGTCGTGAATACAAAGTTATCGTTAAAGATAAAGATGGTAAAGTTGCTAAAAACGAAGTAGTAAATGTTGCATTAAACGAAGATTTAGACCGTGTAATCTCAACAAATACTAAAGCTAGATTTGTAGATACTGAAAGCGACGTATACTACACAGATAAAGTAGTAAATGGAATGTCTGAAAGTCAAATTTCAGTTAAAACAAATGATAAAGGTGAAGCAACATTTGTTATCTCTTCTGATATCAAAAATGATTATGCAACACCAGTAGCTTGGATTGATATTAATACATCAGATGCTAAGCAAGGTAAATTAGATGAAGGCGAACCAAAAACGGTTGCACCAATTTCTTACTTCCAAGAAGCTTACCTTGATGGTTCTTCAATTAAATCATACAAAAAAACAGATCTTACTAAGGCAGTAACTAAATTCGACGGTTCAGATACAGCTGTATTTGCTGCTGAATTAGTAAACCAAAGTAATAAGAAAATTGCTGGTATTCCAGTGAAGAAAGTAACATATACAATCTTCAACACGGGTGCTAATGAAATTACAGTAGGTGGAGAAACTGTTTCACCAAACCGTAGCTTAACATTAACTAAAGAAGCTACTCTTGATTCAAATGGTAAAGTTATTACACCAGCTGAAAACTTAGAAATTACTTCTAAAGACGGCAAAACTACTTCTGTACGTGTAGTAGCTACAGGTGTTGCTGTTAATACAGATGGTAAAGACTATGCATTTACTTCTAAAGAAGCTACAGCAACATTCACTTCAGTAGAAGATATTGGCAATCACTATACAGGTGTAATTGGAGCAATCAACACTTCTAAAGAAGAGTTAACATTTGTTGGTAAAAAAGCTGTTTCAATCAAGGATGCTAAATTCTACGGTAGTAACGGTGCAGAAATTGCAGACTTCGATGCTTTTGTTACTGAGTTAAAAGCTGCTGAAGTATTTAATACTTCTGTTACACCTCCTGTTTCTACAGGAAAAGGTAGCGTAGTTGCAACTTACCAAAAGGATGCTGAAGGTAAAGTAACAGTTAAAATTGTACGTGTTGATGAAAAGGCAGCTGCAATTCAATTTGATAAATTCAATGCTACTTTAAGTAATGCTATTATTACTTCTGCTGGCACTGTAACAACTGAAGCTACTGCAACTGTTGACACTGCATTAATTACAACTACTAACTTTGCTGATAAACTAGTTGTAGAAGGTGTTACATTTACTTATAATGCTGGAGCGCAATTATCTGATGCATTATACTTCAAAGATGCAGCAGAATTAGCTCACAAAATTTCTGTTCATCCAACTGTAAAAGTTAAAGCAGTACTTAATGGTACAACTCTTAAATTATCAGCTGCAAAAGAAGGCACTTTCAAATATAGTGTTAACGGTGGTACTGAACTAACTAGTACAGCTGGCGTAGCAGGTACAACTCAACAAGTTACATTTACATTCACTTCTGCTTTAAATGTTGCTTCAGGTGATAAAATTAATGTAACTAATGCTGCTGGTACGGTTTCTGGTACTGTTGCATCAGTAACTAACGGTAAGAAAACTGTTGTTGTGAATTTTGATGCAACTTCAGGATTAGCTAGTTCTACAATCACTAATGTTGTATTTACAGATGCTGCCAAAGGTAACACTGTTACAGTTCCAACTACTGGTGTAATTGTTACTAACTAATATAATATTGTGCACTAGTTGCACAAACAATTCTAACAATCCACTACAATTTATGAAAATACATTGAGTGTCGTTAGAGAGGAAGAGTCCTTTGCGAGAGAAATCTTGCAAGGGGCTTTTCTTTTTTACTCCCAAGCCTACGATCATATCTAGAGCCGTAAAAACTCGACTTTCAAATAGTTAATATAATTATGAAGCAATGAATTAATGCCTTTCATTCCAAATGGAGTGAATGGCTATTTTTTATTTTCAAGGAGGAATTCACATGGAGGAGAAGCAAAAGAAAGTACCTGCAAAGAGGATTCAGTTAGTGGATGTGGTGCTGGAGAGAAAGGGTTCACAGATGTTCGAGGGAAGACGTGTTCGATCACCAGAGGATGCAGCAAACATCATTCGAGATTTCATCGGAGACAGTGACAGAGAAAAGTTTGTGGTGCTTGGGTTGTCNGACAAAGAATGAACCACAACTTTTGCAANNNTACCTTGCACCCGATGCACAAACGATTCTGACAATACACTCCAATTTATGAAAATACATTGAGTGAAGTTAGAGAGGGAAAGTCCAACGTGAGAGAAAATCTTGCATTAGGCTTTTCTTTTTGCTCATAAAATGCGCTCATGCTGAGTCCTGTAACATCCATAAATGGCGGAACACTTATAGTATGTATCAACCTCACAACAATCAAGGCTTCACCAGTAAAGATTTGAAAGATGAATATAAAAAAAGCCTTTTATTCCAATAATTGGAAAGTAAGGCTTTTTATAATGGGGATTAATCTAATCGTAGTTTACATGCTTTCTCCGTCTTTACTAAATTGCCTCTTGGATATACCAGTTAAGACGAGGCTCTTTTATTTGCATTTTCTCTATATTAATAGGAAGGTTCTTTAAGTATCTATACATATCTGCAATGGAAACCTGTGGATTGAACCATAAGTAGTGAGATATTTTCTCTTCCGTTTTGGCATATGGTAACGTTTGTTGCATTGAATAGTTAATACTACTTGTCCCAAGCCATTCCTCGAAATACTGGACTTTTTGTCGGTCTTTATGAAGCACGTTAAGCGTTAGAGCAAACTCATTCAATTGAAGAGAAAAGAAATGTTTTTGTTCATCTTGCGTAATGCAGCCTTGTATTTGGTAAGAACCATCCTCAAACGTATTGCCATTTTCCGCTTCATTTACCCAATTTCTTGTCACGGCAATGACATGTTGCTTTATATCCCCTAATTTATAAGGAGTTAATTGATCAAACAAGACAACTTGTATTTCCTTTAACCACTGAGGAACCTTTTGATTTACGTAATCCTCATCGCAGGATAATAGAGTGTTCACTAAAAGTTGAATAGGATCATGTGATGAATTAGATGATTGCTCAGGTGAATGATTCGTAACTGGTTGTAGTTCAACTTTTGCTTTAACCTCTGTTTCAACTTCGACCTTCTCCATGTGTTCCGTGTTTTCCTTGTTTCCACTATCACGTAATTTTAATAGTGTTTTTGGTTTTAATTTGAATAACTCTTCTATTTTAAGTAAGAGCTCGTCTGAACCACCTCTTCGGCCTTGTTCAATTAACGCTATATAAGTTGATGACACTCCCAATTTTAAAGAGAGGTTGCTTCGTGTAATCTCATGCTCTGTTCGTAACTCCTTGATTTTAATCCCCATAGGGACATACGATTTTTTCCCTTGGGTAATTTTATTTTCAGCCGCCAATAAAGCATTTTCGTTCTTTTTATCTTTTGGTTTGGAAGTTTTGAAATTTAGAATTGGTTCTACTTTTTTCATTTCATTCATTATCAATCAATCTCCTCCTTTGTTAATCCTATTTATATCCAAGTTTAATCACTTTTAAACATAATTATAGAATTAGAAAGTCTTTTTTATTTATTAATCAAGATTGGTAGTATTTAAGTTTGCCTTTTTCTTTTCTATTCCAAATTGTAAATATCCTTTGGTTAATGGCTCAATACAGCTATTTGTAGCTTTGTAATAAAGTTTGATTAAAATCCTCTCTCCTCTGTAAATTTCTTAGAGGTTAGATGATTTTTTGTTGGATATTTATGTTAGTGTAACTATAAAGATTGTGAAGAAATGTACTTAAACTAACGGACAGGTTAGTTTAAGAAGAAAAAGGATTATTCCTGACCTAAATAGAATGTAATTTTATAGATAGGGGGCTTCTCTTGAATAGAAATATAGGGGTATTTTTATTGATGTGTTTCATTTTTTTAACTTGGATTTTCTTAGCGATATATTATTCTTCTGAAGATGATTGGTGGACAGTTATGAAAGTGAAACAGACCAGTTATGATACTTTCGAAGGAAGTGTTTCGTTCATAAAAGTTTTCATTGGTGCAGTGATTTCCATCGTTATTGGATTTATTCTTTATAAAAATGTTAGAAAAAAATAGGGTTTTTATTGTGCTAACGGAGCAGGTTTGTTGAACAAGCATGGGTTCAATACTGTTGGGTATTAACATTACTTAAATTTGTTCTTAACCTAATGTAAGAATCAAATCAGGGTGTCATTATTTCCCTTGAAAATACATTAAATAAAGCACAAACAAATCAATGCTTTGTGCTTTATCTCTCTATTTACTGTGCATTCGTATCTTTTTTTTCTTCTTCTCATCATGTTTAGACTTTAAATGCAAGCCTAGTTTTACAGTACCATATCCACTAAGGCCAAGAATGCCAACAGCACCTAACCCTTTTACACCATTACGCAAAACGAATGCCTCGAATTTTTTATGATCAGGATTTCCATACCTTGCATCATCGTACCCATTTACAAGCCTCAATGGCACGTTTTTCCCATTCCGCAACACGATCTTTTCAGGGTCATAGTCAGGTCCATAATACCAATCTATACTATTGAATTCATCTCTTAATTTAGAATAAATTTTATCCATTATTTTTACCATCATCCTTCACTCCTTTAAGAATTTTTTCAAAACCGACATACCGTATCTATACTCAAAATTATACTACATAAAAAATAAGGAATATAGGGAAGTAATTCTTATTGAACTACCGGGGGCTTTACTTGAAGATCATTGAGTTGCTTTTGCAGCTCTTTTTTCTTATTGAACTAACGCAGCAGTTTAGTGCAATAAGGAGTACCTTCAAAATTATGGGGATTTCCAACTCTAAGTTAAGAAATGTGACCAAACGTGAACTGCACCCCATTTGTTAGACACATCTAACAAGGAGGTGCAGTTTTTCTATGGCAAAAATGAGCCCAGAAGATAAATTAGCAGCGGTTCAACGATATGTAAATGGCAAGGAAAGCTCAAGAACGGTCGCTGCAGATTTTGGTATTTCACATCGTTATTTATTAAGCTTAGTGAAACAATATGAACATAACGCCGTAGAAGCTTTCATTAGACGATATACAAATTATACGAAAGCATTTAAACTAGATGTACTTAACTATATGGCTGAATATGGTACGTCCTTTAATGAAACAGCTGCGTTCTTTAACATTGCGGGTGCTTCATCGGTACAGAATTGGAAAAAACAACTCGACACTCAAGGAGAATATGCCCTTCAGCCAAAGAAAAAGGGGCGTCTATCCATGAAAAAAGAATCGACTAAACAACCTAAAAACGTACTAGCAGAGGGCTCTACTGAAGCACTTCAGGCGCGTATTAAGCAGCTTAAAATGGAAAACGAGTATTTAAAAAAGTTGAATGCCTTAGTTCAAGCCAAGGAAAAATTACCACGAAAGACAAAGTAAAAGTCATTTGTGAATTAAGGCATAAATATTCGGTGAAAGCACTTGTGACGTATGCGGACATTCCACGTAGCACATTTTACGATATGGCGAAAAAGTTCGATTTACCCGATCCAGACGCTGATTTAAAGGCTGAAATTCAAGCGATTTACGACGAACACGAGGGTCGTTACGGCTACCGTCGCATTCGTGATGAGCTTGCGAATCGTGGGCAAAAAGTGAATCATAAGAAGGTTCAACGCATTATGAAAGCGCTTGGTTTAAAGTGTATTGTACGAATGAAAAAATATAAATCGTATAAAGGCACGGTTGGTAAAATTGCGGATAATATTTTGGATCGTAATTTCAAAGCTGAAGCCCCAAATGAAAAATGGGTAACGGATATTACGGAGTTTAAATTATTTGGCGAAAAGCTTTATTTATCGCCTGTTTTAGACCTGTTTAACGGAGAAATTATCACCTATACAATTGGCTCTAGACCTACCTATTCACTGGTTTCAGAGATGTTAGAAAAGGCGTTAAAACGCTTACCAGAAGACCATCAGCTATTAATGCATTCGGATCAAGGCTGGCATTATCAAATGAAGCAATATCACCATTCCCTAAAAGCAAGAGGCATTGTGCAAAGTATGTCACGCAAAGGAAATTGTCACGATAACTCTGTAATGGAGAATTACTTTGGCATCATGAAATCTGAATTTCTTTACTTAAAAGAATTTGAAAGTATCGAGCACTTTAAAGAAGAACTAGAAAAATATATGAATTATTACAACACGAAACGTATCAAGGCAAAATTAAAACTGAGTCCGGTGCAATACCGAACTCAATTTACCCAAGCTGCCTAAGCGAAATAAGCGTGTCTAACTTTTAGGGGTCACTTCAACGACGCTTTGGAGACGTTTTTTATTTAACTAACGTCTCAGTTTATTTGAATAAAAAAAGTGTACAATAAGGACTT
>NZ_LMBZ01000014.1:0-207 GCF_001439635.1 Solibacillus cecembensis
CGGTCGAGGACTTAACCACAATTTATTGCACAAATTCAATGAAACGTTTATCCAGTTTTGAAAGAATAAAATTTATTAATAATTACTTGCTTTTAATTAGTGATTGTGATATAATAAATATTGTCTTTCGAAAAAGTCTAGTGATGATGGCAAAGAGGTCACACCCGTTCCCATACCGAACACGGAAGTTAAGCTCTTTAGCGCCGA
>NZ_LMBZ01000014.1:225-692 GCF_001439635.1 Solibacillus cecembensis
GTACATAGTAATATTCCGAAGTAGCTCAGTGGTAGAGCAACCGGCTGTTAACCGGTTGGTCGTAGGTTCGAGTCCTACCTTCGGAGCCNCTTCTTGGAGAGTTGTCCGAGAGGTCGAAGGAGCACGATTGGAAATCGTGTATGCGGGTAACACTGCATCAAGGGTTCAAATCCCTTACTCTCCGCCAGACTATAACATTTTTAATTGGCCCGTTGGTCAAGCGGTTAAGACACCGCCCTTTCACGGCGGTAACACGGGTTCGAATCCCGTACGGGTCACCATNTATATTTAGTATCCAGCACGGAGGATTAGCTCAGCTGGGAGAGCATCTGCCTTACAAGCAGAGGGTCGGCGGTTCGAGCCCGTCATCCTCCACCATAAAAAAAATAGTATTATCGCGGGGTGGAGCAGTGGTAGCTCGTCGGGCTCATAACCCGAAGGTCACAGGTTCAAGTCCTGTCCCCGCA
>NZ_LMBZ01000014.1:751-842 GCF_001439635.1 Solibacillus cecembensis
ATTTTATACATAAATATGGGTCAGTAGCTCAGTTGGTAGAGCATTAGATTGAAGCTCTAAGTGTCGGCGGTTCGATTCCGTCCTGACCCAC
>NZ_LMBZ01000014.1:863-1226 GCF_001439635.1 Solibacillus cecembensis
TTACTAAATTAATTTGCCGGTGTAGCTCAGTTGGTAGAGCAACTGACTTGTAATCAGTAGGTCGAGGGTTCGACTCCTTTCGCCGGCACCANACTCGGTGGGGTAGCGAAGTGGCTAAACGCGGCGGACTGTAAATCCGCTCCTTAGGGTTCGGCGGTTCGAATCCGTCCCCCACCACCATTTTTAATCGTAGGGGCATAGTTTAAAGGTAGAACTACGGTCTCCAAAACCGTCAGTGTGGGTTCAATTCCTACTGCCCCTGCCAATTAAATAAAAAATAAACAAAATAATATAGTGGCGGTTGTGGCGAAGTGGTTAACGCACCGGATTGTGATTCCGGCATTCGTGGGTTCAATTCCCATC
>NZ_LMBZ01000014.1:1243-1342 GCF_001439635.1 Solibacillus cecembensis
TTAGATTTAAGACGTAAAGTTTATAATATAGTGGCGGTTGTGGCGAAGTGGTTAACGCACCGGATTGTGATTCCGGCATTCGTGGGTTCAATTCCCATC
>NZ_LMBZ01000014.1:1372-145050 GCF_001439635.1 Solibacillus cecembensis
GAAATACATATTAACTTTATTGGGGTATAGCCAAGCGGTAAGGCAACGGATTTTGATTCCGTCATGCCCTGGTTCGAATCCAGGTTCCCCAGNNGCGGAAGTAGTTCAGTGGTAGAACACCACCTTGCCAAGGTGGGGGTCGCGAGTTCGAACCTCGTCTTCCGCTCCAAAAATACAAATATATATATGGCGGCATAGCCAAGTGGTAAGGCACAGGTCTGCAACACCTCTACCACCGGTTCAAATCCGGTTGCCGCCTCCATATAATTCAAATCGGATATTCCGGTTTTTTTTATTCCTTTTTTTGCTTTGCCGGTATGGCGGAATTGGCAGACGCGCGCGACTCAAAATCGCGTTCCGTGAGGAGTGTCGGTTCGACCCCGACTATCGGTATTATTAGTTACTTTCTGTTAAGGCAAGAAATTTTTGAAGGTCCATAAACGTTGATATTTCAATGTTTATGGACTTTTTCTATTTTTAGGGATACGATAGAAAACGATACGAATCGAATTTGTTTTACACAAATTTTATACACAATCCGATTTGTTTTACACAAGTTTTACACAAGCGGTTAGTTAAAAAAAGGTTTTAAGAAAGGCTGCAAATTTATTTTAAATAAAGTGTTTTAAATGTGGATTTTAAAGGGTTATTTGATGATTGACTAAATATTCATCAAAAGCTTTGCAAAAGCCTGTGAGGGCATTTTAACGGTGTTATCAATAGAGAATTATATAATGAGAAGAAAAAACCACAAACATTTTAAAAAGTGCATAAAATATAAAAGAAAAAATTAAAAGCTCACGTTTAGTAATTAAACGTGAGCTTATTATGTTACTTGCAATTGTTAGCTGTAAAATGTTATTTACTACTCATTATACATTTCTGTAAATGTTTCAAGTGCTATTAATTCGTTTTCTACAAATGCTTCTTTTAGAAGATGCGCATAAACTCTCAAAGTTGTTTGAATGTCTATATGACCTAAACGTTTACTTATATATTGGTACGAAGCTTTTTTGTATAATAAAATACTACCGTGAGTATGTCTTAGTCCATGCATCGAAATCAATGGACGAATATTGAATTCGAGTAAAATTTCCTTTAAAACATCATTTGCTCTTTCATTTGCAATTACTTTATATTTTGATCTTTCATTATAAAATACTAAATGATGTTCATTATCTGGAGTTGTCTTGAATAGTTCTTTGAATAACGCCATTGTTGTAGCTTCTAATTTAATTTTTCTTTTAGATGCTTTATTTTTTAGTGGCCCAAATCCCATAGGCATTCTGTTATTATATCCCCATGTTTTATCTACATTTATTTCATTATTATCAAAATCATAATCACTAAAAACAAGTCCAACCAACTCTTCAAATCGTAGTCCAGTTAACAAGCCAAGTAAAAGGAGATAGTATTCCAATCCTTTATCTAATTGCTTCCTAAGACTTTTTAATAACAAAATGCTGTCATTAAAATTTAAATACTTTTCGGACTCTTCTTTTGCCTGAACAGTAAATTTCAATTCACCTTTTCTTGTGAAGTCACGGGGTATAATTTGTTCGTCAACTGCATCAAGGACGCACGCACGAATATGACCATGTACTTTTTCTACAGTTTCCTTTGAACGGTTAGCACCGAGTTGATTTAAAAACTTTTGGTAATCTTGCGTTGAAATTTCTTGTAAAGGTGTACCATTAAAAAATTCTTTAATTTGATCATACGTGTAGTTATAATGTTTTAAAGTTGCTTTTGCTAAGTTACTTTTGTAAAGTATTACCCAGTTTCCAAAGTATTCGTCAAAGGGAGCTGGTTTTAAGTAAGGGAGTACTCCCTTACTTAATGAAGCTTCTATTTCAGCTGCCGCTATTGTAGCTTCCTTTTTTGTATGAAAACCTCCTTTTCGAATAGGATCTTGTTTTCCATTGACAATACGGCTAATTGTATATTGATATGTTTTTCCACGTTTTTGAATACTTGCCACTGCAATTCACCCCAAAAATATATTTAAGAACATACGTTCCATCATTGACAATAAAATTGCTTTCTATAAGTAAAATTTTAAAGAGAAGTTAATTGTAAAATCGCGTTCCACTAAAATTGGTTTTAAGAAAATATATCTTTAAAATTTCTTTCTAGAAATTCTGCCATTTTAGATGCTTGAAATGTCCATGTTTGCCCTTTACTCTTTGGATAAAAGACAAAACCATCTGATTCAACATCGAGTATTTTTCTGAATTTTGATGGATAGAGAATATTTTCTTTAATCCATTCATTCTTTTTGTTAATCCTTTGTTCTAGGTCTTTCATAGACCAGTAAACACCTTCGAGCTGCGCCTGTTTCAGTTCTTCCAATTCGACTTTTTTAATGAGTACAGAGTCAGATGGAACAGGAATTGTTAATGTCACTGATAGTTGTTGCATTTCTATTCCCCCGTTATATTGGATTTATTATGAAGCCTTTCTGTTTATGAATTAGTAGATCTTCATAATTCAATATTAAGGTCAAATCACTATTACGATTGCCGTATAATTTATAGAAATGTGCCGTAAATTAGTGCGGTAATGTGCTTGTCTAACTTTATGTATTTGCGGTAGATAGTTCGTCTAGGTATCCTAAGACGAACTATCTACCGCAAAACATCGCTAGAAAGTGCTTGAAATATAGGGATTCAGTAATCCAGAAAATTAACACTTAATTAAAATCCTTAATTTTGCGGTAATATGTTTATACAAATTTGTGATTTTGCGGTAATGTGCTTATTAATAATTACATTACCATATGATGGAGGTTGTCAAAAACGACTTAATCATCAAATGCAATGCCTATTCAACAATTGGGCCATTTAATTGAATAAAAACTCTGAACTGTAAATGGATATTTATGTTAACATTAATATGAGGATTATTAAATATTCTAGAGGGAGGAAACTAAAATGTGGAACAGGAATAAGAATACAGGCCCTGGTGGTGGTCTGTCTACAGGTCCCAGCGGAGGAATGTCAACGGGTCCTAGTGGTGGAGCATCAACAGGTCCCGGCGGAGGAATGTCAACGGGACCTGGAGGAGGAATGTCAACAGGACCTAGAGGAGGCTTATCAACAGGACCTGGAGGAGGAATGTCAACAGGACCTGGAGGAGGTTTATCGACAGGTCCCGGTGGAGGCTTATCAACAGGACCTGGAGGAGGACTATCAACAGGCCCCGGTGGTGGACTTTCAACTGGGCCAAAACCATATATGAGTAACGTGGCTCCGTGGCCAGTATTTGTTATAGAACTAGAAAAACGTGGATTAAATCAATATGCAGATTTAATTAGAAAATATCATTTGAAATAAATGTTTCGGTGAATGTTTCTACTATAGGGCGCTTTCCTTTTGAAAGGATTAGCGCTCTTTTCTATATAGCACTACAAAACAAGAATCTAGAAAGGTAGGGACTGATGGATAAAGAGGAACGAGTAACATTAGAAGTATGGAATGATACAATATCTATAAACATTATTGGAACGAAGAAACTAGCATTTGTAGACTACACTCCTGAAATGTATGACCTAATCAAAAATGTAAGATTTAGAATTCCTGATACCGAGGAAGCTAAAGAAAATTACAAATATCCGTTTTCAAATGAATATAAGAAAACATTACACTAGATTTCATTTGATTATTATTTCGGGTAAAAATTGCGAAAAGAAGAATAGAATAAGGATTATATAATTGAGATCTTGATAATGATGGGTTTAATTGTTCAATATCAAATTTTTTTTGATAAAAAAATTAAAAATACTTATAAAGGTTGGAATTTTGATAAGGTAGTAGATAATAGCAAACATATTGCAGCACTTACGGTATATCATATTTTAGAAAACAATTATTAAAAGCAATATATTAATATTGTAAAAGAGATAAATACAAAGAAAGGGAGAATCCTATGATTTCGGAATTAAAACCTGAATTAATCCACACTTTTAGAAATAAAGTTCATGAACATAATGATTTCATAAGATTGTATTTTGTTGATTATAAACCTAAAAATAATATTGAAGGAAAAGATATCTGGAGTAAAATTTGTTCTTGTATGGACTGGTTAACTGTTGCTGTAGAAGGAATTCAGAAACCTGAAATGAATAAAAACATGAATCTTAGTTCTCTTGAGTTTACTCATTTTATAGTTACAGTCGATATGATTGTAGAAGCAGTAAATCATTTGTGGCTGGCTATTGGCCAAGCGGTTAATGCTAAACAACCTTATATTAAGGATCGTAGTATCTTCAAAGGGAGAGAATTTGATAATGATTATACAGACGAAAAGTATTTCAAGGAGATACGTTCTTGGTTTGGTGTACACGCTGTAAATGGTAATGAAGTTGACCTTGAGGGGTTTGATAAGGGAGTTCGCTTTTTTAGTAGCTGGTCTGGCTCATATAACCAGGGAGAATTTTTTCTTCAACTCTATTCCAACAATAGTGATGCCGAAAAGAAATATGGTGGTACAAAAAAGGTTAGAGTTGAAAGTCTAATACAATTTGTGGAATTAAGATATAATACTCTTTGGGAACTTATGGATCATATTGATGCCTTATATCTCAAGGAAAAAAAGAGTTTACAAAACACACCGCTTCAACTTGATAACAGTAAAGATGAGTTAAACCAAATGAAGCAACTTTATCAACAAGCTATGGAAAGGAAATTAACAAAAGAATACTATGAAGTATTTATTTTAGATTATATGAAATTTCTTTCCTGTGACTTAAATGATTATAAAGAAGCCGAAAGAGAGATAGTGAAAAGGTATTTATCAGATTTGAAATCGATTATACCTGTGTATTACAAAATAATTCAAGAAGTTGATGAGCGTGAATTTGAAGTTTTTGAACTATTAAATATGCGTTCACAGACTTATGCTGATAATTTCTATGAGTTCTCTAAAGTACTGGAATATGCTGCGGGAGGAAGTAAAATACTTTCAGGAAACAGAGTATCCTTAGAAATATTAATTAAAAAGGGAGTGTTACCCGATTATTGTTTATCTCTTTCAGGACCATGTTTGTATTTATTGATTCATGCAATAGACCATGAACATAATAAAATGAATCCTAGAAAAATTGAAAAGAATGAAATTGTACAGGTTATAGACGATATTTCAGACCCACCAGTTATTTTAACAATTTATAAATAAATATAAAGGCTATTTGGTACAAATTATTCAACCACTGGGTACCTTTAGTTGAAAAACACAGGCAGAAAATGGTCAAACTTTTATATAAAACCGAAACTTTATTCTGCTGGTTAACAATCCATTTTGATCAAATATATTTTCAAAATGGATTGTTTTTAATTAGGTTTACGAGGCATTTTTGAACAAACTTTATTATAAAGCTTCATAAGGGAAAAGAAATATTAATTAGGTCATAAATAAAAAACCGTTCATTATTAATGAACGGCTACTAGAAAAGGTTAAGCTTTTATAACTAAACCAAGTTTAGAATAAGTATGAGTTTCACTTGAAGAGTGTCCAGTAATACGAATTGCTTCCTGGTTAGAAATCCCTCTAGCTGCTAAATGTTTTGTAATAATTTTATTAATTTCTTTACGAACATCAGCATCCACATGTGATTGACTATTAGCCGTAGCGTTTCGTTGTGTCATAAACTGTACCTCCCTTTAAAAGATTAATAGAGTCATTATCAATTAATTCATGAGCCGACAAAATAGAGATGAATTTTTCTAAGACAAAATCCTCGTAAGGTTTACCTTTTTTTGTTAGCAAATCTTCAGGTTTAATTACTATTAAAAAAAGTTTAGTTTCACCCTTAATAGATGTAGCTTTAAAAAAAAGATAAGATCTGCCAGCTTTACTTGTGTTTAGCCCATTGTATGTAAAACTGAACATTTCTTTAGTTCTTATTATATCAGAGTAAACTACAGACTTAAATAGTCCATTTTTATAATTATGACTTATTCTAGAAAAATCTAGTTGTATATCTTCAGTATCATTTGAAGAAGTAGCAGCCGCTGCTTCAGCTTCAGCACTAAAAGTATCAAATTCCTTATCATGAGTGGTAGTTTGATTCAGAGTATCTGCATGGTGTGAATCACTAGAGTGGCCATCAGATTGTTGGGGCAACTCTTCTCCGAATAATTCATTATATTCATTAAGGTAATCTAATAGTCGCTCTAAAAAAATCATATAGAATGCTACAGATGACGGAGAGTAATCTGACTTGATTATGGCTTCTTCTATAATAACCATTTCACTAAGAACTTGTTCAATATCTTCTTTTGTTTCAATATATTCCATTTTACGATTTGCACGGATTAATGCGTCTTTTGTAGCCCTATCATATTCATAGTATTCTTGAAGTATAGCATTTAAAGAAGCACCTTCACTAACACTTCCAAATTCGTATTCAATCTTTATTGCTTCTGTATCTTTTTTGGATAATAGATGATAGTTATAAACTTGGACACCTATTATACCTGAAGTATAGCGAGTGAAGTCTTCAAATACGCTCTTAAATTTACGATTAATTTCATATGTTTTTAATTCATCATATGCATACATTAAATCTTTTGTATCCGTATTTAAGTTTACAATTAAATCATTAGTTTTTTTAGCTAACTTATCATAAAGGAAAGTTGCTATTAAAAGTATGGTAAAAATTATTGCAATAAATAGCCTTATTTGATTGTCATCTGACACTATAAATGACAAAATCGTTCCAATAAAAGCGATAGCACTGATTAAATAACCGATTGTTACAGGAATATAAAATCTCTTTTTAATTAAGTAAGGAGATTGAAGTCTTGAAAAGTACAGTAAATCTAGAATGTATTGAACAAAATAATTAAAACCTTCTGAGCGAACTCGCGAAAATTTTAAAGTTAAAATTACAGTAATTATTACCACCAAAAGTAATATCTCAAAAAATATTATTGTGTAATTAATTCCCATTGTAATCTCCTTTTTCCTTTTATTATATAACTAAAATGGATTATCGAAAGAGATTAAATAAAAAAATGATTGTTTGACGTTATATTTAAAATGATTGAAATATGTAAGTGTCCTTTGGTACTCGAAAGTAATAATCTGAGTAGTAAAATCTAAAGGACTTAGTTTGTTCATTTATAAAACTAAGTCCTTTAAAAAATATTGTATTTATTAATAGTTTTACTTGCCATACTTTAATCCTTAAATTGAATATGTTAAGCATTAGTGTACACATTCTATTATGAATATTTAAGCTGGTTTTGGATTACAGGAATAGGTATATCTTTATATTCAATTGATAGTTTTACATCTCCATTACTACTTTTAGCTTTAACATGTAAGCTTTCTATAGTTGAAAATAGGATATACCTTTCCTCAATGCTTGAAAATAGAGGTTGTTCATTTATATTTAGAAATCTGTCTGTGATTAACTTAAATGTATTAGCATCCTTTAATGAAGTTAATTGTGACAAAGTGTATTTGTACTCTTCAGCTAAATCTTTAATATTCAATAGTTCACTTTTAGATATATTTACAAGTTTTTGTATGTGTTCTTTTGGTAGTAGATTCTTTAATTTGTCGATTTTAATAGACTGAAAAGTATGCCACTCTATCAGCTCGTTAGTATTTACTAATTTATTTTTCATAAATTTAATCCAATAATTAATTTTTATTAGTACATCATCTTGAGAAAAATAATTAATGATTTCCAATTTAACTTTATTGAAAATCGCAACATCTAACTCATCTGCATCAATTCGAATACCACAATTAGAGCAATAGTAGTATTTTAAGGGTTTTCCATCTTTTGTTTTTTTCTTAGCATACTTTCCTTTCTTTAGGCTGTTTCTTGCATTTAAGAAAATATCACATTCAGAACATTTTACGATATTTGTAAGCAAAAATGATTTATCCATTCTTACAGGAGAAGCTACAGAATCCCCACGTTTATTCCTTTTTCTATCAAGTTCGAAGTGTGCTAAATCCCACAGTTTTGCTGGTATGACAGGTGGATATTCATTAAATAAAGTGATTTGATCTTGGGGTTTAGGTGAACTGTTATTTTTACTCGTACGTCGATCCCATGTGCCTAAACCAATATATATAGGATTATTTAAAATATAATGTATTGATGAATGATCCCAATTTCTAATGCTAAATGTATTTTCTGTTGAGCTATTGGGAACTAATTCATTTAAATAATCTCCTATTTTCCTTTCTGAATAGCCCCATGACGCAAGTTGGAAAATGAAGAGTACTAAAATAATATCATCATTTGGGATAATTATATTTTCAGAGATTTCACTTATTCCAAACGGCATTTTACCTCCAGGTCGCTTCCCTTCATTTAATGCTACCTCTTGTGTTCTTCTAGCAACAAGGGCTTTTTTATTTAATTCATTATATGCATTGATAAGGTTATGTTTTGCCTGTTCAGAATTTGGAAACCATTCTTCATTAGTGGAGGATTTAAAAAACCTTATTTTAGGGTTCACCTTTAGGATTGGTTCTAGAAATTCAACATAAAAGTCAATTATTCTACGAGAGAGGCGACTTTCATCGTAAAACACAATGCAATTAATTGTTCCGGATTTTATAGCTTCAATTAGTCTGTTCATTTCTGGACGTTGTTTAACAACAGTATGATAACCGCTTGTTTCTTTATCTAAAAAACTTTCTGTAAATTTACCATTAAACTTCTCGATTAAATTTCCATTATGAAGTGATTGCATTTTAGTTGAAAGTCCGTCAGTTTGTTTTTTAGTTGAATAACGAATATATTCTGCAAATAAGAGTTCAGTTTGTTTAGTCATGTTAATTTGCCTCCCTATATGCACTATCAAAATAGTGAAGTATATCTATTGAATTACAATTTAATTTAATTGAATGAATCAGAAATTGAGCTGCTTCGTGTGGATTTTTCTGAATATAATCATATACATTGGATTGAATGCACGATTTAGTAAATAGTTTTATGTCCAATATCCATGTTTTCACTTGTTTTTTTGCTGTCAAAAGTTCCTGCATTTCTTCATCTAATTTTTGATGTTTCTCAAGTTTTTCTGTTAGAACTTTATAATTTTCAAGAGATATCATGATATTTGAATTTAAATTTCGTATTTTCAAATCTAATGAAGAAATATCATGATTTAAAGTATTTAGTGTTGAGTATAGTCGATCAATGCATATTTCTTGAAGAAAAGTTATATCTAATGAATTACTAAGGTCATTTAAAGTATTAACCACAGCCTCAACTACATTACTATAGGTTATGTTAATTTTATTTTTCCTTTTTGTGTTACCATGATTACATCGGAATACAAAAGTTTCCTTATATTTACTTTGATTTAATTCTTTATCACAAATATCACAAAATACTTTAAGGTTCATATGTTCTAGAATAAGTTCTTTTTCTAATGTGTTATTATTACCAATTAATCCCCAATTCTTTAGTGTTCTTATATTATTGAGAATTTCCTCATCTGAAATAATTGGTTTTATATGATAGACAGTTTCTAAGGAATCATCATTAAGAATGCAAGCAGCATAAAAAGGATTTGAAAGTATTTTCGTTATATCCCTATTTATATTTTTTCTCCATTTTCTCTTCATCAATTTATACTCTTCAAGATTATTGATACTACTGAATTCACTGAAGATGGATATGACATTCTGAAGCTCTTATTCATTACTTGGTACATAATGGGTAGAAGATCCATTTCCTTTTCTTTCATACCCATATAGCTTATTAGGATAATACTTTCTAGCTCCATTAGATCGTTCATTAATTTTGTTTCCTTCTGACTCGGCAAAAAGAGCAAGATAAGCCTCCAAACCGAAATCATTTGTGAAAGGAGTTACCCCTTTCACACTGAATAAAAGTTTTACTTTATGCTTTGTAATTTTTGCAATAATAGTTAAATATTCAACCATGTTTCTAGCAAATCTATCTCTATCGGCTACTATTATATGAGTTACCTCATTGTTTCTTATTTTTTCGAGCAGCATAGATAATCCTGCTCTTTCATGAATGCTCCACTTTCGTGAGCTTACACCATCATCTAAAATTTCAACAATTTGGTCCTCTGCAAATCCTAAACGTCTTGCTAGTTCTCTTCCTTGTATGATTTGAGATTTTGTACTTTGTTTTAGTGTGCTAACTCTTGCATAGATAACAACGATTGATTCTTTTAGCAATTTGAACACCTCATCTATTATTTATTGTTTTCATCATGAAAATATTTACTGACATGGAGTTCAACTTTATTTGCATTAGAAATTTCTAATTCTTGTAAGATTGCTTTTTCTATAATATATTCAACCCATGTTTTCACTTTTTCATCTGATGCATTGGAATAGGTTATTTTTCTTATTTCCACAAATTACACATCCTATTATTTTTTTAATAGGATGTCCGTTATAAAATCATTTAATCATTTTTGGAAATATTAGTTTGAGTTGAACAGTTTCTTCCTTTTGATTGATTTTGTAAGATCTTCTGACTAGTCCAAGAATTTTAAGAATGTCGTTTTGATTCATTTTCTCGTATCTCCTTCCAAAGAACGATTAATTCTGTTATTAATACTTCATTGATGTTTGAAGTTGTTTTGAGCATTTTAATAAATTCATGAAATTTCTCATTATTATTTTGAGTAGTATTCATATTTATCCTCCTATTCGGAAAATTCGCGGTAAAAGCATTGGATTACAAGATCTATTTCTATTAATATGAAGTTGATATACTTATTGTAATTTTATATATCAATGGGAATGCCGTTTTATATTAGGTTTATTGCCGTAATGTAAGGAGTTATAAAATGAAAAATGAATTTAACTTTGATGAAAGTAATAGTATGCTTAACGATTTATCTGTTGAATGGATTGATAAAGAATTACTAGAGTATATATTGAAAAGCCTCTCTAACATGTCTAAAAGGCAATTTAATAGGTTTATTAGGGATTCAAACGATTGGGTAAGTAAAATAGGAAAAGTTAATAACGTTTATCCAGTGAAATATCCTAACATTCGACAAGCAGCAGATTTTTTAGCAATACCACCGTGGCTATTATTTTATAGGGCTGATAAAGGAGACATTACTGGAGACTTAAATAAACAAATCATTAGGCTGTTTCAAAAAATACCACCTAATTTACCAATCTATGAAGTGAGCTGGGATACTAAGAAGAAATTTTCTTTTTACAATTCGAAATCAACCACTGAAAAGGTAGATAAATATATTGGAGAAAATTTTGGAACAGAAAAATTATCTGAACATAGTCAGTTAAAGGGAAAATGGAAAGATATTCAGCAATATCTAATTAATAGAATGGGGAAAGTTAGTTTTTCTGGATCAGCAATGATATTTACAGAAGAATATTCACGATTAAAGCCATTAGGGACATTAAGGGTTAAGTCTGATATACATATTTCACAACTTGCATCCGAGGTAAAAAAATATGGAGTAGATTGTTACTGGTCCACTGCCTGGTTTACAGTGGAATTACATGTAGATGAAGTGAAGTTTCATAAGAAATATGTTGATGATATATCTAATACTATTTCTATTATAATGGGTACTTACCCTTGGAAATTTACGATAAAGAGTGATGAAAGAATAATTCAGCTATATTCGTGGCATTCGTTAAGGGATTATGAAACAGAGGAGTTAGAATTTGAAGTATCTTCAGTGGTCGAAAACAAATTAAGCAAGGTGAAATATCCATTACAAATATCGTTTGCCAAGCCAAAGGATAATTATTTAATAAAAAAATATAATAACGATGATAATCTATTAGACCTAAACAACTTAATTAAAAATTGTTTGAAAAATGATCAGAAGAAAAGTTTATACAATAGAAGAGTTAATACGATAAATTACTTGTTCGATTGTGGGTATATTAAAGAAGAAGACATATTAGAATTAAGATATAATGTAACATTAAATGGTAGTATCGGTGAAGAAGTATTAACTGCAAGGGTCAGTTTCTTAGATAACGCTGTTAAATTAATGTGGTTAAAAGACAATAATTATTATTCAGTAACAGGTTTAACAAAGAAAATATTTAATGAATTTGATATTGTGCCAAATTTAAAAAGTCATAATGGTAATAATTATTGGGGTCTGGTATCAGATAATCAATCTTTACTGGACGAGATAAAATCATTATTAAAAAATTAAGTGAAATACATAGTATGTGAATTGCAATCGCAACAATATCAGGAAACACCGTTTAATTCACTTCATTTTTGATAATATAAATTGTAAATTGCAATCTAGATAATTCATTGTCCTTTTCATGAAAATTTTGGAAAACTTATATCTTATAGTATTCTTTTTCGTTATCATATAATAATAAGAGAAAAGGATAGAACTGCTTAACGATTAATAAAATCATTCTCTTTAAGATAAATAATTAGAGATAGGGGATAAAACGTCTTGGGAAATTTAATCTTTTTAAGTCATTCTTCAAAGGACAGGGATTTAGTTGACAGATTTGTAGATTTTTTAGATGTAACTTTTAAAATTGAACGTTCTGATATTTATTGTACTTCACTAGAAGGGACTAAAAGTATTAGAACAGGAAGTAACTTTATTAATGATATAAGGGAAAATATAGAAGATACAGAAATTGTTCTTTATTTTTTAACACCCAATTTTTTAAAGAGCCAATTTTGTTTAAGTGAGCTTGGGGCAACATGGGCATTATCAAAAAGAATTTATCCAATATTAATCCCCCCAACCAGTTATGAAGATTTAGAAGGGACCCCATTAAAAGGAGTTACTCAATTTTTGACAATGACAAATGAAAAATCATTACATAAAATGGCTGATGAGTTTAAGGATATGGGGATAATAAAAGATATAAATGCTGGTTTACTAATGGCAAAAGCCATTAGTTTTATTAAAGATATGCCGACACTGTATAACTTTGAAGAAGAAAGTACAATAAGTATTGAAGACTATAATGAACTTAAAAAACAAATGAATGAGGTAATAGAAAATAATAATGAACAAGATCAGATTATTCGTAAGCTGAAAGAAGAAATAGAACAAATAAGTTCATTAAAGAGTGTAGATGAAATAAGAGAAATTAGAATAAATAACTTACCACTTTGGGATCAATTTGAAGAGCATGTAGAAGGTGTAAAGGATAATTTTGTTGAATTAGATTATTATACAATATCTGCAATATATCATGACCAATATTTTAGTAGTGGACTAGGTTTTTGGCCTGTCAGAGATGACTGGAGTATTATTGAAAAATTAGTAGCTGAGAAATTTCTAGAAATTTCTGAAGAAAGATCAGAGGTATTACCTAATTACGACGAATATTTAATTGAAAAAGCGGTAAGCAGTTTAAAGAAATTAGATAATTTCTTATCAGAAGAAGCAACAGAAGAAATCTACGTTCTTTTTAGAGAAAAGTATCAACAAAATATAGATTTGACCTCTAAAAGATTTTGGGAAAAAATATTTGACGTGCGTATAATAATGAACTAATAAGATAAAAGAATTAAAATAGGTAAATATGAAAGGTTTTTTCTCCTGGTGGAAAACTCAATTTAAAATTTACAGCAACCTTGAATTCCCACATACATTGCGAAGCAAAACGAATTGGGTAGTGTAATTGGGTAGAATTTATAAAAGTGTACGAACCGAAGACTTTTAGAAGATTTATATCTCAAGGGGAGTTGAGCTGAACTACATACAATAGTGATGGATTCCATGAACTATTACAACAACACAAGAGAGCAATGGGCATTAAAAAAGATGACTCCGGCTGCTTACCAAGTCATCTCATTGCGGCTTAATTACAACTATATCCCTTTTTATTAAACTGTCTACAAATTAGGGTTCATTTCAGTTTGAGGAATTCGTTCTTTTTTTAAAGGAATTTTATAGGGGGTACTCCTTATAATTTTCATCTTAAATACCCATTAAATTATTTTACACAAATTTTACACACTCCAAGTAGAAATCCTTGTTAGATAAGACTTTCTGAACTATTTACTGTCCCGACTATCGGTATCATTAGGTTAATTTACGTTACGATTAACAAGTTAAAAAAGCTCATAAACCCTGATATGATGGGGTTTATGGGCTTTTTTCATTTCCTGAGAATACTATAGAAAACGATAAGAATTGATTTTATTTTACACAAGCTGTTATTCAAAGAGGTTTGTATACAGTGTGATCTATTAGTTAATATGAATATATCAATTTCTCTAAAAGTCCCCAATTTTGACGATTACAATTTGAAATGTTTTTTTTTCAGCCTTATTTGTAATATGATTAGATTAGTAAAAAGGTGCCTGATCATAAAGTAAACCAATCGGGCTATTAAGGACTGTGTATCTCCCATTTATGCTTCTTGCTACAAATAAGTCTAGCTCGAGGGAGTTATACTACCCATTATTACGGTATAAATATTAATAATAAAAGTGATTTTTAAGGTCAAGAAAAGAGGCGCATTATGAACAAACCATCCATTTATGGATTAACATTAGATCAATTGAAGGAGTGGCTTTTAGCACATGGTCACAAACCGTCTAGAGCATTACAAGTGTGGGATTTACTTTATAGAAAACGTGTAACGGATTTTTCTGACATGAAAGAGGTAAATCCGGAATGTGTTCAATTATTGGCGGATAACTTTGTGATTCAAACATTAATACAACACATTAAGCAAGAAGCCGCAGACGGAACGGTTAAATTTTTATTTAAATTACAGGATGGTAGTTTGATCGAGACGGTCATGATGCGACATAAATATGGATTATCTGTTTGTGTTACGACACAAGTAGGCTGTAACATTGGCTGCAGTTTCTGTGCGAGCGGATTATTAGCAAAAAGTCGCGATTTATCAGCTGGAGAAATTGTCGAACAGATTATGAATGTTCAACTTCATCTCGATCAATTAGAAAAAGACGAACTTGTAAGTCATATCGTCGTAATGGGAATTGGCGAACCATTTGATAACTTCAATAATCTATTAGACTTCTTAAATGTTGTTCTGGACCATAAGGGACTTGCGATTGCAGGTAGAAGAATTACTGTTTCGACAAGTGGAATCGTAAATAAAATTTATGAATTTACGGATGCGGCAATCCCTGTAAACTTAGCGATCTCGCTACATGCACCAAATAATGAGCTGAGAACGCGTATTATGAAAATAAATCGTGCCATGCCGATTGAAAAATTAATGGCATCCCTGAAATATTATTTAGCCAAAAATAACCGTAGAATTACGATAGAATATATTTTATTGAAAGATTTAAATGATCATAAAGAGGAAGCGGAACAACTTGCTGAACTTCTCAGTGATATTAAAGACCAATTGTATGTAAACTTAATCCCGTACAACCCGGTGGATGAACATAGTCAATATCAAAGAAGTGAGCAGGAATCGGTGTTAGCTTTCTATGATACGTTAAAAAAGAATGGCGTCAATTGTAAAATTCGTCAAGAACACGGTACGGATATTGATGCAGCTTGTGGACAGCTACGAAGTAACCAGCTTAAAAAAGGTACCCAGCAGTAAGTGATAAAGTGAACAATCAATCAGTGGGGGTTTTGACACGTAACACGTAGGACGTGCTAATGCCCGTTATTGCGGGATAAATTGAATACAGAACTACTTAATTTGCAATCTGGTGAATTGTGATGATAATAACAATGGCTATAATCGAAAAGTTCCTATTAATGAATTTCGGAAATTGTGGAATATCAAAAATATTAATATGCTTTTTACCATTTCACTTCTTATTTCTTTTTATCAATTACTACATGTGTTAATGTATCTTCGGCAAAATCAATGTCAAATGCTTTTCCGAAGCCTACAACATAGCGTCCTTTTAATGGTGTCAGTTCAAAGAGGGAGAAATCTAATGTGCGTAATAGCTGCATCATTTTCTTGCTGTGAACCGTATCGAATGCTTCAAATATTTCTTCATGTCCTTCATTACCTAAGTTTTTAGGGGCACATTGAAAGCGAGCTCGTTCTGTTGCAAAGTGGTTTTGTGTAACTGCTTCATCTGCTACAAGTAATACATCGATTATTTCGTTTTGCTCAAGAAGTTGGTGATGTTCTGCGATATGACTTACATAAACATAAAATTTATTATTTACTTGGACAAATGCTGCTGAGCTGCTAAATGGTTGACCTTCTGGTGTAACAAAGCTTAATAATATACTTTTCTTGCGTTGTAAAAATGCTTCATAGTCTGTACGGATTTGATTTAAATCAATTGTTGTTTTCATATTCATTCTCCTAACTTCTTACGGTATTTTTTAATTGAATGCGAGGGGCAGTATCCCAAACGACATGCTGTATTTCTGCCTCCATTTTATACGTGGACTGGATCATCTGTTCAGTCATTACTTCCTCAGGTGTGCCTTTTTGTACGCAGTGACCATCTTTAACAACGACAATTCGATCACTATAGCTAGATGCTTGATTAAGGTCATGAAGCACCATAACGACAGTCAAACCGGTTTCACGATTCAGCTCACGGACGAGTTCTAAAATTTCATGCTGATGGGCAATATCTAAATAAGTTGTTGGCTCATCAAGTAATAAAATTTCGGGCTTTTGAGCTAAAGCCATGGCAATCCAAGCACGTTGAGATTCGCCACCAGATAGGGCAGCAATGGATTGATCTTGGTAATGGGTTAAATGTGTTTTCTCAAGTGCCCAATCGACTATAGCGTAATCTTCATCGTTTAACCGTTCAAACCACTTTTTATGTGGATAGCGACCATAGGCTACTAAATTTCGAACCGTAATATCAGAAGGGGCTTGATTACGCTGACTTAATATACACATTTTCTTTGCTATTTCTTTTGATGCTAAAGTGCGCATATTTTTTTGGTCGAACGTAATCGTACCTGAGCAATACGGAAGCATGCGGGCAACGGCTTTTAAAATAGTTGATTTACCTGAGCCATTTGGTCCAATGATCGATAAGATTTCTCCTTTTTGAACATCAAATGAAAAATTATGGACAACTTCTTTTTGCTCATAACGAATGGAAAGCTGTTCAATTTGTAACATTAAAACGCCTTCTTTCTCATTAAGTATAAAAAGTAAGGACCACCAATAATAGCCATAATAATCCCTGCTGGAATATCGAGGGGAGCAAATAAAGTTCGCCCGACTGTATCGGCGACTAATACAAGGATAGCCCCCATAGCCATACTCATTGGCAGCATATATTTATAATCTGAGCCAACTAATAAACGCGCCATATGCGGAACAATTAAACCTACAAAACCAATCATCCCGATGGCTGCTACTGAAATGGCTGCTAAAAATACAGCTAAAATAGATAGAACAATACGAATCCGTGTTACATTTTCCCCTAAATTGACGGCTACTTGGTCTCCTAGACGGATAATATTTGCTTTTCTAATAGCGAATATTGATAAAATCCACCCAATAATGGCGTATACATAAATCATTTGAAGTGCAGAATGACCCTTTGCTGCTAGGCTACCATTTAGCCATTGGACAGCTGAAGGAAGACGGTCACTATACATAATTGATAAAAAGCCAATAATCCCACCACATAAGGCATTGACTGCCACACCAGATAAAATAATGGTGATTGGGGTAATCCCAGACTTTCGCCATGCAAGTGCGTATACAATGCTTGCAGCAATAATGCCACCAACAAATGCGGCAATAGGAACGAGCTGTATATATTCTGGTTTTGCTAGCATAATAAGTAATACAAATGCAGCGGCACCACTTGTCACGCCAGTAAGGCCGGGATCTGCAAGTGGATTGCCCATAACGGCTTGTAGTAATGCGCCTGAAATTGCGATGTTGGCTCCAATTATTAGTGCTAATAAAACACGTGGAAGACGAATATCCCAAACAATTGTCGTAAAAATCCCATCTTCACGGCCATTCACAAGTGTTTTTAAAATATCTGGAATAGAAATATGTACGCTTCCAAATCCAATAGAGACAATTGTAAGTAGAAGTGCTAATACAAAGGTAATGATAACAATTGCTCGGCTTCTTGTTGACTTTATCATGAAATTTTCCTCATTCTATTGATAGAAATAATCAGCAATTGTTGTTAATGCTGTGTCGACATTCGCAATGGATGTCACCCCGAAAATACTGTAATCAAGGAGGTGGATTTTATCATTTTTATAGGCTGATAATTGTGTCCATGCACTATTTTTAGCAATTTCCTGTTTGAATTTATCTTCATTTGCTCCGTGATCACCTGAAGCTAACACAAAAATCATATCAGGATCGGCAACAACAATTTCTTCTAAATTAAGTGTTGAGTATGTTGAATCTGTTTTTAAAATAGATGTCGCGATATTTTCTGCGCCGAGACGCTCTACTAGGCTACCTAAATAAGATTTATCGTTCATTACCATAAATGAATCCGATGTACCAATTACTAACATAACAGAAGGCAGTTCTTTACCAGCAGCTTGTTTTTCTAATTCTTGCTCTTTAGCTACAATTGTTTGCATAATTTCATTCATTTCTTTTTCCTTGCCGAAATATGTACCTAAAACTTTAAAGCTTAATTTTAAGTCTTCATATGAATCAGTTGGTAAATAAGCTGTAGGTAAATTCATACCTTCTAAAGCTTTATCAAGCGATTCTTGTAATGATGCAGCACCGACAATTAATTCGGTTTGTAGATTTGAAATGACTTCTAAATCTGGAGCCATTGGTGAACCTACTCGAGTAACAGAGTCAAAATCAGTTGGAATTGGATTTGTTGAAGTCGGAACACCTACAGGAACAATGTTTAATAGGTGAAGCATTTCTGTTAAAGGAACCGAAGTTGTAACAATTTTGCCCGGTACCGTTTTAGGAAAAGCGGCTAAAGCTTCTTGGAAAGCTTTTTCGTCTACACCATCTTCAAACGTGTTTGTGCTTACATGATTTTCTTTCGTTTGTTGTTCTTGTGTATTTGATTCAGCCGATCCCACATTATCTATTTCATTTTCAGAACAGCCATAAAGGGCCAAAGTAAGTGCTGCTACCATACTGATACTTGCAAACCTTTTCATAATTACGCCTCCATTAATTGATAATGATTTTCAATATCAATTAATATTAGCAAAGACAATTGAGAATATCAATATGTAATTGAGAATTATTTTCAAAGAGTTCAATTTACGAAAGGAACTATTAGATATAATCGAGACAAAAGTAAAAACTTTTTGTGATTTACAGAATTATTGGATAGTGAAAGACAAGTTTGTGCATTATACTATTTAGAAATAAAGTGTATAATTTTCAGTGAAGCGATTATTTTTCAAGAAATTTTTGTTATAGCTTTTTGTAGCGAAATACGTAGATTTCCGATAAAATTAAGGTAGATATTAAAGGAAAAAAATAGTGAATATATATTGGAATTAAAAAAAGATTAAGCGGCGTTTTTAATACAATAACAAGTACATAAAGCAAAGAGAGAGTAGGGAAATGAATGGCAAGTGTGAATACAAATATGAAGTGGATTGAAGCGGCAAGTTATGAAGAAATGAGCAAAATGGGTGCGGCTATTTTTAAAGAGCAATTAAAGCAAGTGAAGACAAGTGTTTTTGGAATGGCAACGGGGAGTACACCTGAAGGCTTATACAAAGAGTTAGTAAAGGCGTACGAAGCTGGAGAATTATCATTTGCTGAGGCAAAGTCATTTAACTTAGATGAATATATTGGGATTACACCTGAAAATAAAGCTAGTTATCATTACTTTATGGATGAAAATTTATTCGCTCATATCGATATGAAGCGTGAAAATATTCATGTGCCAGCGGGTAGTTCAGAGGATATAGAAAAAACGGCTACAGATTATGATGCGGCAATTGCTACTGCGGGTGGTATTGATATTCAATTATTAGGAATTGGTGTGAATGGTCATATCGGATTTAATGAGCCGGGCACAGCGTTTGAGTTAGGGACAAATGTGGTCGAACTCACACAATCAACACGTGAGGCCAATCAAATTTATTTTGATTCAATTGATGATGTTCCAACACATGCAATTACGATGGGGATTCAAACAATCATGAATGCCAAAAAAGTAGTGCTTTTAATTTCAGGTGCATCAAAGCAAGAAGCGTATGAACGTTTACACAGTGGTGAGATCACAACGGACTTCCCAGCAAGCGCGTTACACAATCATAAAGATGTGACTGTCATTTATACAGGCGTAAAATAATAACAGTGAAAAAGGAGTGCCTCAATATGCACTCCTTTTCTTATTCGATTATTTAACTATGATACAATAGCCATGAAAGTAAAAGGAGGCAATCATTATGAAAATTCGTCCTGCCAGATTACAAAATGGGGATACTGTAGGGCTTGTTGCACTCAGCAGCCCTTTAAATATGGATAGTCTTGGGCAACAATTAGCATTTTTAGATGAATTAGGATTACGCTATAAGCTAGGAAATACGATACAGCCGTATGAAGGCTATTTAGCGGGTACGGATGCAGAGCGTGTACAAGATTTACATGCGATGATTCAAGATCCAGAAGTGAAGGCCATTTTTTGCGTAAAAGGTGGTTACGGCTTAGGTCGAATTATTGATAAAATTAGCTACCCATTAATTGAAGAAAATCCGAAAATTATTTGGGGCTTTTCAGATGTGACACTTCTACATACAGCGGTCAATGACTATGCAAACTTAGTAACATTCCACGGACCGATGTTAGCTCGCTCTAAAGGGGAGTTAGATACATTATCGAAAAAAATGTTCCAACAGCTTTTCACGCCGATTGAAATTCAGTATGATGAACAAATTTCACCGTTACGTACCATTGTTGAGGGCACGGTTAGAGGCGAAATGATAGGTGGTAACTTAAATCGTATTGTTAGTACGATAGGTACGAAGTTTGAACCAGATATGCGCGGGAAAATCCTTTTATTAGAAGATATTGGGGAGTCATTGGAGCAAATTGACGGGATGTTGAACCATTTGCGTTTAGCAAGAAAGCTCGAGCAAGTTGCTGGATTTGTTATTGGGATTTTTAAACTGCCAAGTCCAACTGAAACAGAGGAAGATGTTATCCAATTGTTAGCGCATTATTTAAAACCGCTGAACAAACCGGCTTTAGCAGGCTTCCAAATCGGTCACTGTGAACCAAATATAGGAATCCCACTCGGTGTAGATGTCATATTAGATGCTAATGAAAAAACATTGCGCATATTACCTGGTGTAGAATAACTCTTAATTTTTCCTATTTAGCACATAAGAAAGGACCTACCTCACAGTGTGTGGTAGGTCCTTCTCAATAACGAGTGTAAAAGGAAAATCATCATCTAATTGTTGTTTGCTTTTACAATAGTTGGTCATTGGTAAAAGGTAACAGCGGTAAATGTTAAAAAGTAATTGGTTTTCTCAGCTAGTTTTGCTTGAAAGGCAAAGGATACACTCGTTATTTCTCGGTTTGGAGTCTCACCGCACCGAGTAGGAATTAATAATTATGCCTCGGCATAATTGCGTCTAGAATCGGCTTTGTGCTTAGGCCTGCACGATGCAGGTCAGTTAGCCGTTGTCGCATGGATGCGACGTACTTAGGCTAACATCCTTAAAAGAACTCTTTTCCGATTCTGTGACATCCACCGGAGGTTTAACTTTTTTCAGCAGTTGTCCAAACAACTGCTGAAAAAAGTTTAAAAATATTTGCTATCATCAAATTCAATTTCAACTTGATAGTTTTTTGCATTAATTAAGTTGGATAAACGATGCGCTTCTTTTTCAAGTTCATTTGATTGATTGCGATAGTGCGTTGGGTCAAAGAGTGCAACATTATAAAGAACTGTTTCACCAGAGCTGTGATAATAGGATTCTTTTTCAGACATCCCAAGCTGCTTGCAAAAAGCCGCTTCTGCACGTAATTGTATCGCGAGTTCAATGGCTTCTACAACAGGCATGACCTCATCTTTGAATGAAATCGTATTGTCAATGTTTGCACGATAAATAAGAGCATCTAGCTTACGAGAATCTTTTCGAATATCCTTTAGCTCTGCTTCGATCATTTCAAGCGAATATTCAGGTTTAACAGGCTGTTCCCCTTTTTCAATAATCGTATGAGACACTTGGTGAACAGAGGAAGTCAATTCTTGAATCTTTTTCGTTAAAATACTTTTTAACTTTACAGCTTCTGCTAAATTAATTGCCATCTAAATCACTCCTTAATATGTAATTGATTGGTTGTGAATGGATAGCAGAGAGACTTTAAAATCCCCGCCATTTACTTGTGTAAACATTTTACCAGCTGATGCAAGCAATTGCTCACATTCATCGGCAGATAATGAAGGACGTAAATAAAATATTTGCAGCGCATCCGTTGTTTTTTCGGTAACCGCTGTGCGACTTGAATCTACAAACGGACTGCCAAAAGCGCCTAGCTCATCTTTTGAGTAAAGAATGTTTGTTAATGCATTGTACCGACCATTCAACCCTTCATAGCCTGTATTTTCATCCCCTAGTGCGATTTCGATTGGACCTTGAATATTCGCCACATCGTAAATACCAATTGGAATTTCATATTGCAATGAAAAGAAATTATTCAAATCAACAGCCGAATGAAAAGGGGTTAAATAATTTTGCTTTGCGATACGGCGCATAAGGCTTTCCGCGGAATGACGGTAGCGGTTTGGATCTGCACCAAAAAACTTCCAAAGCTTGCGCCATTCTTGAATGCCAGGGCGTTCGGTTAATGGACTTTCTTGCAAGTCTAAAAATAAATGCTCTTGATAAAGCTGTGTGCGCCCTTTAATCATTTGAGGAGATTCTGCCACAACAATTTTGTTATAATGAATAAGACCAATTTTGAACTGGTCATTCATAGTGAATAGTGATTGATTGATTGTAATATTCATATACATCACCTGTTTAATTTATAGTTAACTAATTGTACCATTTGTAAGGAGAGAATAAAATGAAAGTCCATCAGCTTCAGGCTGAATTAATCGAATATGCAAAATCAATCGGTGTCGATAAAATAGGTTTTACAACTGCTGCTCCTTTTCATGAGCTGAAAAACCGTTTGCGCCGTCAGCAAGAGCTTGGCTTTCAGTCAGGTTTTGAGGAGTCTGATGTGGAGCTTCGTACAGAACCTTTACAATTACTGGACGGAGCAGAAAGTATAGTGGCAATTGCACTTGCATATCCTTCGCGTATGAATGATGCTCCTCAAGGAAAAAAGGGAGCGCGCAGAGGAATTTTTTGCCGCGCATCTTGGGGTGTTGATTATCATACGGCAGTACGCGAACGGCTTCAATTGATTGAGGCTTGGCTGCAAGAACGTGTGCCTACTGTGAAAACGAAATCCATGGTTGATACAGGGGAGCTTGTGGACCGTGCCGTTGCACAGCGCGCGGGAATTGGTTGGAGTGGGAAAAATTGTTCGATTATTACACCTGAATTCGGCTCCTATGTTTATTTAGGCGAAATTATGACGAACATCCCGTTTGCACCAGATACGCCGATGGAAGATGAGTGCGGGGAATGTACGCTATGTATCGATGTTTGTCCAACAGGCGCGATTGTAGCACCTGGACAGCTGAATTCCCAACGTTGCATCGCCTTTTTAACACAAACAAAAGGCTTTTTGCCGGATGAATTTCGTGCAAAAATTGGGAACCGAATATATGGTTGTGATACTTGCCAAACTGTTTGCCCGAAAAATAAAGGGAAGCTCAATTGGATTCATGATGAATTTACACCCGATCCAGAGCTAGCCAAACCTTTACTGCAGCCGTTATTAACGATTTCTAATAAAGAATTTAAAGCGAAGTTCGGTCATGTATCGGGTTCTTGGCGTGGGAAAAAACCCATTCAACGAAACGCGATTTTAGCGTTGGCTCATTTTAAGGAAGAAAATGCAGTGCCTGATTTAATTGAGCTCATGATGAAAGATACACGTCCTGTTATACGCGGTACTGCTGCGTGGGCAATCGGTAAAATTGGGTCAGAAGGTGCGAACGATGCATTACTGGCAGCTCAAATGAAAGAACAAGACGAAGAAGTGCTAGCAGAAATTGATAAAGGGCTAGCCATGTTAAAAAATGCAGAGAGAAGGATATAAGAGTGCCAAATCATATTGTTTTATATCAACCAGAAATTCCAGCAAATACAGGAAATATTGCAAGAACATGTGCCGGGACAAATACATCGCTACATTTAATCCGTCCATTAGGCTTTTCAACAGATGATAAAATGTTGAAACGTGCTGGACTCGATTACTGGGAGCATGTTAATGTCGTGTACCATGATTCATTAGAGGATTTTATTGAATATAGTAAAGACGGCGATGTTTATTTAATTGAAACGTATAGCGATGAGCCGTTTACAACACATGATTTTAGTGATGTTACACGGGATATTTACTTTATGTTCGGCAGAGAAACGACAGGATTACCAAAAGATTTCGCCGAGCAGCGTGCCAATATGTGCTTACGTATTCCACAGAGTGATCATATTCGTTCGTTGAATTTATCGAATACCGCAGCGATTGTCATTTATGAAGCATTACGTCAGCAAAATTATCCAGGGTTAAAATAAAAAGGAAAGGCATGGGTAGCAATTAATTTTGCTCCTCATGCCTTTTGTTTTAACGCATTTTATTTTCAATTGCTTGAGAGATCTTTGCTGAAATATTATCATTTTCAAATAATGTTAAGCGGATAAAACTTTCATCCATATCGAAAGCTTCAGATAAGAAACTGCCTAAACCACGGGCACGGCGATCCACTTGCAATAAAATTTCCACGGATTTTGATGATTGATTTAAGAAAATTACTTCAAGTTCGTCTAGATACCGGCGATACGTGTTATTCGTCGGTGTAAATTCAAATTCTTGTACAATCGGCGTGCGGTTGCGTAAAGAGTTTGGCGCTTGCTCATTATCTACTTTGCGAAGACGGAAACCCATATTTTGAATAGCAGATAATACGCTACTAGCCAAACGTGTAGGTTGGATATCGATAAAATCCTTATCTGTTGGGTCAACTGCATTTTTAATATCTAAGCCTGTATGGATCCAAACGCGGGATTGTCCAGTTGTCACAGGAATAGCTGCTGGTAATTCAAAAGAGAATGGGATTTCGCGTTTTTCATTTGGTTGGATTGTAAAGGGTTCATTAATTTTATAATTCATTAATACCGCATTGTCCGTAACTTTTTTATCGTTAATTTCACGCGTGAAGTTCGTATATAAAGATAAATAAATCGCATCAGTTTGCTGCTCGATATTGCCCCCGACGATCTCAACAATACCTGTAATATTTTCGTTAATTGTATAGCTTGACTTATGCAGCTTGGTATCCACCGTTGTTGCTCCGATACCAACACTTGCTAAAACTTTATTAAAAAGTGACAAAAAAATTCCTCCAATCAGTCTAATTACATTTATATACGGTGATTGGAGGAAAAGGTTTCAGAAACTTTTTATTCAAATCAATTATTCGCCATCAAATGTGAAAATGATACGTAAGCCGTTTGGATCAATGGTAGAAAATGCTTGTTGTCCACCGAATTTTGGCGCGGCTTCGTAAGTTTCAACGTGATAGCCATTTGTTTCTAAGTCTTGTTTTACTTTAGCGGCAGCTTGTCCATCATTTAATACGATAGTAAATGAATTTAAGCCAACCATGTTTAATGTAGGAGCTTGTCCATTAGCACTTTGCCATGTGTTTAACCCAAAATGATGGTGATATTGACCTGTTGAAATGAATAATGCTTGAGCTCCGTAACGCGCAACAACATGATAGCCTAATACATTTGTATAAAAAGCTTCAGATTTTGCAAGATTAGCTACGGATAGGTGAACGTGACCCATTACCGTATCTTTAGGGAGTCCATCCCATTGTTTATCTGCTTCTGCTAAAATTGGTTGGAAGTTGAGATGATCTGTCGTCATTTGTACGGAACCATCTACGTTCCAAGTCCACTCAGATTCATCGCGGTCCACATAAATTTCAATGCCATTTCCATCGGGATCATTTAAATATAGTGCTTCTGAAACATGATGATCAGATGCGCCAAGACGAACATTTAAATCAACAAAATGCTGAACGATGTTTCCTAAATCTTTACGAGTGGGTAATAGTAAAGCAAGGTGGTAAAGTCCCGTGAAGCCATCGCGTAAAGGCTGCGCATTTTGTACTTCTACTAAAGAAACTAAACTTGTTTTGCCATCGACTGTTAAATATGCTGTATCGGTAGTTTGCTCAAGTATTTTAAAGCCGATAATAGTTGTGTAATATTCGATAGAACGTGCCAAATTCGAAACTTTTAATTGGACATGTGATGTGTACATGTTTGGTTTTTTATGAAAATGTTTTTGCATGAGTAGTTCTCCTTTGAATTTAGGTTGTATTTTATAACTAACTTACTTTATGTAACTAATATAATATATACTTTTAAAAAAATCAAATCAAAAATTCAAAAGTTATTTTTAACAACAAAAAAGACAATCGCAATTAGTTACGATTGTCCTTTTGTGAAAGCTAATCAATTATAATTAGTTTTCTTTTGAGAATGGTTTGCCGTCATAACCAGCAGTGAAGATTGCAGTTAAAAATGCTACGCAAATACCCAAAATTAAAATTAATCTCATGGAAGAATCCTCCTCATGTTTATACTATTTCTCTAATCAGTATAGCTTAAACTATTTTGATTTACTACCTAATATTGTGGCAGAAATGGTTCGAAAAAGAAAAAAATGGGAACATTAATAGTAGGGAGGCGGTACTATGAAAAATCAAGATGATATTGTAAATGGCAATATGGCGAATACATTAGAGGAATTAAAAATGCTTGGAAAACAAATGGAGCATATGCGAGATGAGCAACAATTAGAAGAACATAATCGTATACCAGATCCGCAACAATTTGATAATGAAGAGAAGACGAAAGAAAAATAAGGAAGAGCAGCGCATCGGTTTAGTACTAATGCGCCGCTCTTTTTATGTTAAAACCTTATCCAATCACCTAATGGGTTAATCAAAGTGGTACTTCATAATCTTTTAAGTCTTCACGCAGCTTGGCTTTTAAAAATTTCCCAACGGATGTTTTTGGAATGTCGTTTAAGAAAACGACATCATCCGGTAGCCACCATTTCGCAAAATCACTTTCAAGATGCGCGATTAACTCTTCTTTTGTTGCATGTGCATCTGCTTTTAATACAACACATGCAAGTGGACGTTCTTGCCATTTTGGGTGTGGTACCGCGATAACGGCTGCTTCAAAAACAGCTGGGTGGGACATGAGGGCATTTTCTAAATCCACCGAAGAAATCCACTCGCCACCGGATTTAATTAAATCTTTTGTACGATCTGTAATTTTAATGTATCCGTCTTTTGTTAGGACGGCGATATCTCCTGTATAGAGCCAGCCATCACGGAACGCCTCATTTGTACGTTCATCCTTATAATATTCAGAAGCAATCCAAGGACCGCGAATTCGTAGTTCACCCATCGTTTGCCCATCCCATGGAACTGGACCATTTTCATTCACGACATCTGTCTCAATTAAGGTAGAAGTTAAACCTTGTGTTACTCGTAAATCTAATAGTTCATCTGCTGAGTAATTGTCCATTTCAGATGTTGGGTGTGACATACTTACTAACGGCGAAGTTTCAGTCATGCCATATGCATTTACATATGGAACGCCTAATTTTTCATTAAATGCATGAATTAATCCTTTTGGTGAAGCGGAACCACCAGAAATAATTTGGCGAATAGACGATAAATCACGTGCCTGTTTTTCTTGTTCCGCAAGTACGCCAAGCCAAATTGTTGGAACACCAGCAGCAAGCGTCACTTTTTCTTGTTCCATTAAGTCGAGCAGTAAGGCTGGTGTAAACATAGGTCCTGGTAGTACAAGATTTGCGCCATAGTTAATGGCAGCAAAAGGTAAGCCCCATGCATTGACATGGAACATAGGCACCACTGGTAATGCAACATCATTTTCCTTGAGCGCAAAGGATTCGGCAAGGCCAAGCGCGATACTATGGAGTACAATACTGCGATGTGTATAAATAACACCTTTAGGCATACCTGTTGTTGCAGATGTATAGCACATACCTGCTTGCGTGTATTCATCAATATCTTCAGGAAACTCGAAATTTTCATCGGCTTCTTGAAGTAGTTGTTCATAGTTATACACATTTGGGAAACTAGATGTTGGGACTTCTAAACTGTCGCCCATTATGACAATATGTTTCACCGATTTTAAGTGCGCTAAAGCAGGCTCAACTAATGGAAATAGATCTTCATCGATTAATAAAATTTCATCTTCAGCATGATTAATGATGTACACAATATGCTCCGGGGCTAAACGAATATTAATGGTGTGTAAAATAGCACCACTACATGGGATCGCAAAATAAGCTTCTAAATGACGATGGTGATTCCAACCGAACGTACCAACCTTTGTCCCACGTGTCATGCCCAAATTTGTCAGTGCATCCGCTAAACGGCGTGTACGTTTTACGTAGTCTTTGAAAGCAATGCGATGTGTTGTTGTTGGGCTTGTTCGTGAAATAATTTGCTTGTTTGGAAAATAACGTTCTGCACGTTTTAAAAATCCTGTCAAAACTAACTGCGTATCCATCATAGTAAACCAGCTCCTCTATCATTGTTAGTCAAATAGAAAAAGTAGTACTCATGCTGAAGAATGAATTTTCTGTAAGTTAAATTATACTAAATTCTGCATTTATTTTCTAGTAAACTACGAAAAACCCTCCAATTTTAATTTTGGAGGGTTTTTAAAAATGCGCATTACTATTGAATTTAATGTGGCATGAAAACAAGCTGAATAACGAATAAAATAGCAAATATATAAAGGAGAGGGTGAACTTTTTTCCCTTGTCCTTTAACAACTTGCAGTAAAGGATAAGAAATGAAGCCAAGCGCAATCCCGGTTGAAATACTTGCTGTTAAAGGCATCGTTAAAATAACTAAAAATGCAGGGAAAGACTCTTCGAATTTATTCCATTCAATATTTTTTACGACACCAATCATTAAACTTCCGACAATAATTAGTGCAGGAGATGTAATGGCTGCAACACCAGAAATGGAAGCGACTAACGGTCCAAAAAATGAGGCAATAAGAAAGAGTCCTGCAACCGTCAATGAAGTTAAGCCAGTTCGTCCGCCAGCAGCTACACCGGCTCCAGATTCTAAGAAAGCAGTTGTAGGGCTTGTTCCTAACATTGAACCAGCAGTTGTTGCGATTGAATCAGCGAGCAATGCTTTACGAGCACGAGGAAGTTTGCCGTCTTTTAAAATGCCAGCTTGCTTTGCTACCCCGATCATTGTTCCAGTCGTATCAAATAATGTTACTAAAATAAAAGAGAAAACAACGCCGTACAAACCAAATTGAACGACTTGACTAATTGCATCAACCGGATTCCAAACTAAAATGCCTTCTGGCAAATGTGGAATGGCTACAACTTTATCAATATGGAGCTGACCTGTCAGAAAGGCAACAATAGACGTTGCAATCATTCCGATAAATAAAGCGCCATTCACATTTAACGCCATGAGAATAACTGTTACCGCTAACCCAAAGAGTGCAAGTAATACTGGACTGGAGCTTAAATCACCAAGAGCGACTAAATTCGAATCGTTTGCTACAACAATTTTAGCCATGCGAAGTCCGATAAATGCGATGAATAAACCAATCCCAGCTGTAATGGCCAACTTTAAGTTTTCTGGTATAGCTGTAATTAACTTTTCACGAAAAGGAGTTAAGCTCAGTAAAATGAAAATAATTCCGGCAATAAATACAGCTGAAAATGCTGTAATATAATCAATTTGTCCATTGGATGAAAGTACGACGGTATAAGTGAAATAAGCATTCAAACCCATACCAGGTGCAATAGCAATCGGGTAATTTGCAAAAATCGCTAACCAAAGGGTACCAATGACTGCTGAAATAATCGTCGCCATAAATACTTGATCAATCGGCACGCCAGCATCCGCCAAAATAATGGGATTGACCACGATAATATAAGCCATCGTTAAAAAAGTTGTTAAACCAGCAAATAATTCTGTTTTAACGGTAGTATGATTTTCCTTCAATTTAAACATAAAATCCTTCTTTCTAAAAACGAACATTAGTAAAAACATGTTATATATTATTCGTATTTTGTCCAAAAAGCAAATTTTCATGCTTATTTCTTATAGATGGAATAAAAGGTTATAATGGAAATATTCTAATAGTTGGGGGGATTTAAATGAATTTACAATCGACACGCACACTTACTAATGGTGTGGAAATGCCACTTGTAGGGTTAGGCGTATTTAAAATGACAGACAAGGAAGAAACGTTACAAGCAATTTCAACGGCACTTCAGTTAGGTTATCGTGCAATTGATACGGCAGCACTTTACTACAATGAAGAAGAGGTAGGAGAGGCGATTCGTCATTCGGGTGTAGCACGTGAAGAAATTTTTGTGACGACGAAAGTATGGAATAGCGATCAAGGCTATGACAATACGCTCCGAGCTTTTGAAACATCGTTAAAGAAGCTTAACATGGATTATGTCGATCTTTACTTAACACATTGGCCCGTTTTGGATAAACTTGAAGATACGTATCGTGCGATTGAACGTTTGTATGATGAAAAGTTAATTCGTGTTCCGGGTGTTTCAAACCACCATGAACATCATTTGCAAACATTATTAAACAATGCAAATGTAGCGCCAATGGTCAACCAAATTGAGCTGCACCCTTATTTAAATCAAGCGCCATTACGTGCGTTTTGTAAGGAACAAAATATTGCAGTAACGGCATGGTCACCACTAGGGCGCGGCAATGTGCTGAATGATGCAACAATCCAAGCAATTGCCAAGCAGTATGAAGTGACACCAGCGCAAGTAATTTTACGTTGGCATTTACAACAGGATGTAATTATCATTCCAAAATCGGTAACACCTTCGCGCATTAAGGAAAATACGGAGCTATTCCATTTTGAATTATCTAATGAAACGATGGCACAGTTAGATGCGCTTAATCGCGATGAACGATTTGGTCAAAACCCGGATAGTTTTAAATTTGATTTTTAATCGAACATAAAAAAAGGGAGTCGCTTAATTTAGCGATTCCTTTTTTCATAATCAGTTATGCATCTTTTACAACAATAAGTTTATTTAAAAACGGATGGTCGAATTCTAGTTGGATTGCATGAAGCTCATAACCACCATAGTTTGTTTCACGTGCGCCGTAAATAATGTCGCCAACAATTGGGTGACCTAAATGCGCCATATGCACACGAATTTGATGCGTGCGGCCTGTTTCTAATACTAAGTGAACAACGCAAGTGCCTTTATAGCGATTGATTACCTCATAGTGCGTAACGGCGTGCTGTCCACTATCTGAAACGACACGGCGAGAGCTATGATGACGGTCTTTACCAATTGCTGCGTTAATCTTTCCGCTGTCAGAACGAATATTGCCTTGTACTTCAGCAGCGTAAGTTCGAGTTATAGCTTTTTCTTCAATCATACGGTCAAAAATGGATTTTGCAATCGGGTGCTTAGCAATAAGTAGCAACCCTTTCGTACCTTGATCTAAACGGTGTACGTGCTCGGCATATTGCCCGCCTTGATCTTGAATATGCTTCATCACATGGTTCATACATGTGTTCCAGTCTGATTCCTCATTCGGGTGTGTCGCCATTCCTTTAGGTTTAGAAACGATTAAGCAATGCTCATCTTCATAGCGAATCGTAACATCACAGCTGTCAGTTGGCATATAGTTTGATGTAGGCATTTCAAATGCGAAATTTAAAATTGTGCCTTTTTTTAAAGGGTCTTTCCATAGTACTGGTTCCCCATTAACTGTTACAGCTTTCGCCATGCGCAGTTCATGCACAATTTTCTTTCCTAAGCGCCAATTCGAGCGTAGTAAATCTTCTACCGTAAGTCCTTCTTGTACAACTTCATATGTGAACATATATTTCCTCCAAATGAAAAATCGTGCTCGGTCAAGAACACGATTTTTCTAGTTTTCTTATTTTAATACAGTATCATTGAAAAATTGTTTTGTCGTTTCATCTGGTGCATCACCTGTTGAACGGGCATATTCTTTACCATCTTCAAAGTAAATTAATGTAGGTGTTGCTTCAAGTGCATATTTTTCCCATTGTTCTGGGTACTCAAGTACGTTTAATTGATTTACTTTTACATCTAATTCTTCTGCGATTTTCATTAGTTTCGGTGTATAGTTTTTGCAGTGTGAACATTCCGGACTAAAGAAGTAGCCCACAACCCCTTCACCAGACTCAATTTTTTTAGCTAATTCATCCGGTAAAATAATATTTTGATAGTTTTTATCGCTTAATTGATCAATTGTAGATTGTTTTAAATCTTTTGTTCCGTATGGATTGTCTTTTAATTTTTCTTCGTTTGACATATTTGTTAGGACAATAATGGCAACGAATAAAATAACGATAATCCCACCGAATAGGGCTAATTTTTTCATTTTATTTTTCCTCCTTGATTACTTTTAACATGTAAAAACTAAGTGCTGCGATTAATACGAAAGCAGTTAGTGCTAAAAACGGAATGGTAATAAAGCCAAGCCAGTTAATATAATAACCTGTACATGGTACTTGTCCACATGATGGTGCACTATCTTGCAAGAACGTGATTTTTTGTATGCCGTAGTGATATAAAGACGTTGCAGCGCCGATACATGCAAATACAGCAGTTGTTAATGCGATTTTAGCATTTTTTTGTATGATCGCAATGGTAGAAACAAGGACAATTGGGTACATAATAATGCGTTGATACCAGCAAAGTTCACAAGGTACGTAGCTTCGAATTTCAGAAAAATACAGAGAGCCAAGTGTAGCCGTTAGTGCAACAACCCAAATCATTAGTAGGGCATTTTCTAGTTTTTTTGTCATAAACAGACTCCTAATATTCAATTTAACCCTATTTTATTATAGTTTGAATTCGAAAAGAAGTAAATTGTTAAGATTAGTGGATAGAACTAAAAAAGAAAATAATTTACTAATCCCCAACATTCATTCAAAAGTATGAGGAAGAAAGCGATGCATCAGAGAAATGCTCAATGTTATGATAAAGGAAATAGAATAAAGGGCGGAATTCGAAGTGAATAATGAACATTCAAATATTACTATTTTAAAAGAAATTGCAGAATTATTAAATGATGAAACAGAAATGGTTCCGATGTTAAAGGGAGCATTATCCAAATTTTTAAATGGCACGAAATTTGATACAGGCTGGATTTTTTTTATCGATGGTAAAGGGAAACCTGATCTGATTGTGAAGCAAAACTTACCGGATGCCTTAGCATTTAATGAGTGCCAGCATTTAAAACGAGGCGGTTGCTGGTGTGTTTCGCGCTACCGTACGAATAAGTTGGACAAAGCTTCGAATATTATCGAGTGTCAACGAATTGAAGCTGCGATTGAAGCAGATGTAGGAGACAACAATAATATTACACATCATGCAACGGTGACATTGCAATCTGGACAAGAACGTTTTGGATTATTGAATGTCGCTTCTCGCAATACCGTTCGTTTTTCGGAAGAGGATTTAGATTTACTTGAATCGGTTGCATTTCAAATGGGTTCGGCAATCAAACGAATTTATTTAACAAATGAACAGCAAGAAATTGCCCTTGTGCAGGAGCGAAATCGCCTCGCACGTGACTTACATGACTCTGTTAATCAGCTCCTCTTTTCGGTTACGTTAACTGCAAGAGCAGGCATTGAGATGAGTGAACAAATTGAAATTAAAGAAACATTTAAAGATATTCAACAATTGACACAAGAGGCGCTGACAGAAATGCGCGCATTGATTTGGCAATTACGTCCGAGAGGGTTAGAAAGCGGATTAATCGAAGCCATTAAAATTTATGCAGAAATGCTCGGTCTTCAACTTTCTGTAAATGTGTCAGGCGTTATACAATTTCCGTCACGAATAGAAGAAACACTATTTCGCATTACACAGGAGGCGCTGAATAATATTCGTCGTCATGCCGGTGTGAAGTCAGCACAGCTTTATGTAACGGTTACAGCAACGGATGTATTACTTGTAGTGAAAGATAAAGGGCGCGGTTTTTATATGGAAGCCCACAATGAAATACCATCACTTGGACTACAGTCAATTAAAGATCGTGCCAATGCAGTTGGTGGCACAGCAGATTGGGTGAGTGAAATTGGCAAGGGGACGGAGCTTTTAATCCGTTTACCATACTAGGGGGAGCATATTATGATTCGAGTGTTAATTGCAGATGATCATCACGTTGTTCGCAGAGGACTTCTCTTTTTTTTAAAAACACAAAAGGATATTGAAGTGATTGGTGAAGCAAAAAATGGTCTAGAGGCAGTGGAGCTTGTTGAACAATTGAAGCCAGACATCGTATTAATGGATTTGGTTATGCCAGAAATGGATGGTATTCAAGCAACGAAGCGTATTAAAAAGAAATGGCCAAAAATAGAAGTGCTAATGCTGACGAGTTTTTCGGATAAAGATCATGTTTTACCAGCGATGGAGGCGGGCGCATCAGGTTATCAATTAAAGGACATCGAGCCAGATGATTTAGTTGAGTCTATTCGTCAAATTATGCGCGGGGAAAACACTTGGCATCCAGAAGCATCAACGCAGCTAGAAGAAGGGTTACGCGAGGATGAAAATAAACCACATGTTTTAAATCCGTTAACGCCGCGCGAGCAAGATGTTTTAGCTGAATTGACAAAGGGCAAAAGTAATCGAGAAATTGCCTCTGCACTTTATGTCACAGAGAAAACTGTCAAAACGCATATCTCCAACATTTTCACAAAGCTTCAAGTACAAGACCGCACACAGGCCGCGCTTTATGCAGTAAAGCATAATTTAACCGCATCTAGTGAAGGATGAAATGTTCATAATAAACAAAAATGCCCAATTGAAAGTTCAATGGGCATTTTTGTTGTGAAAATTTAGAAGTGGTAATCTTCCTCAGTAGCCTGCTTCAGGTCATGGGGTTCAATATGGACGAGCACCATACAATAAGGGTTGAAAAGTTTGACGGTATGTTCAATTTTTTCTGTAATATCATGACTTTCTCGAACATTTAAATCAGGATTCACGGTTACGGTCACATCAATAAAACTCATATTGCCATGAGAGCGTCCTTTTAAATCGACGAGAGAGATGACTTCTTCAACATTTTCGATAAGTTTCCATAATGTTTCCGCTTCATCAATATCAAATGCATCAGTCAAAGTTTGAACAGCTTCCCAAAAAATTTCGAATGCTGTTTTAATAATAATGATGCCGACAATTAACGCTGTAATTTTATCAAGAATCGGTACGCCGAAAATAGCACCGAATATCCCGATTGCTGCACCAATACTGACAAGTGCGTCGGATCGATTATCGTAAGCGGCAGCCTTGACAGCGGAACTTTTAATACGATTAGCTAATGCCAAATTATAACGATACACACCATACATAATGATCGCACTAAAAATAGCGACAAAAGCTGTTAGAAGAGAAGGGACTTCATGTGTTGGATTCCATAAGTTTTTAATCGTGCTCGTAATTACTTGTAAACCTACGACCATCATTATAAATGAGGCGACAAGAGAAGCAACTGTTTCTGCACGTAAATGTCCGTATGGGTGATTGGAATCGGGTGGCTTTTGAGAAATTCTTAAACCGACTAGGACCGCAATTGATGCGATAATATCCGTTGTATTATTTAAACCATCGGCCATCAGCGCGGATGAGGTACCGATATAGCCGACAATTAATTTCATCGTACTTAAAAAAATATAAGTGGCAATCGAAAGCCAAGCTCCTTTTTCACCAGCGCGTAAGTTTGTATACAGCTCCACAATGTTTCCTCCTAGCAAAACTTCTTTTCAACATAAAACGACACCCCTTTAGATGAAAAGGAGTGTCGAAAATTATTTGTTTTGTTCTTCTTCAATCAATAAATCAGATTTTGATAGCTTTGATACTTCTAAATAAAGAATATGATGACCGTCTAATTCTTTAACGGTAAATTGGTAACCTTGTTCTTCCAGTGTTTCACCTTCGACAACATCAAAGCGTTGTGTCATGAACCAACCACCAATTGTATCAATATCATCATCTTCAATATCAATCCCTAAAATATCGTTTACTTCTTGTAATAACATTTTAGAATCAAAAATATAGTGATTTTCGGCAATTTCTTGTACTTCGGGAATTTCATCTTCGTCAAACTCGTCCTGGATATCTCCAATGATTTCTTCGATAATGTCTTCAATTGTTACTAAACCAGAAGTCCCGCCGTATTCATCCATTAAAATTGCCATATGGATGCGTTCACTTTGAATTTTTAATAATAGATCACTAATCGGAATTGTTTCGATGACACGAATAACGGGCTGCATATATTCTTCTACTTTTTTGTCGCCATTTGTAGAATCTTTAATGTATGCCGTTAGTAAATGCTTCATGTTTACAAGCCCGATAACATGGTCTTTATCCCCATCTGTGATAGGGTAGCGCGTATATTGTTCAATTCCCATCAATTCGAAAACTTCACGTATTGTTTGATTTCGTTCAATACTAATAATCTCAGTTCGAGGTACCATAATTTCCTTTGCAATCCGGTCAGAAAATTCAAAAATACTGTTTACATATTCGTATTCTGAATGATTGATTTCTCCACCTTTAAAGCTGTCTGATAAAATCATGCGAAGCTCTTCTTCCGAGTGGGCTTCTTCACTTTCAGAAACCATCTTCAAGCCGAATAGTCCAGATAATGCGCGTGCTGAACCATTTAACGTACGAATAAATGGATACATAATATTGTGGAACAAAATTAATGCACCTGAAAGCTTTAATGTAACAGCTTCTGCTTTTTGAATTGCAAGAGTTTTCGGTGCTAACTCCCCTACGACAACATGTACAAATGTTACAAGTGAGAAGGCAATAATAAATGAAAGAACAGATGTAATATTACCGCTTAAATTAAATAGTTCAAAGATGGGGTGAAGAATGATTTCAAATGTCGGTTCTCCAAGCCACCCTAGTCCTAGTGCGGTAATGGTAATTCCAAGTTGACAAGCTGATAAATACTCATCTAAATTTGCAATTACTTTTTTAGCACGTATTGCCTGTTTGTTACCATCAGCAACGAGCTGATCAATTCTTGTTGTTCTTACTTTAACTATTGCAAACTCGGTTGCAACAAAAAATGCCGTAGCGGCAATTAAGATAGCAAATGCTATCAACCTAATGGTTAGTTCGATACCTATGTCTACGTCCAAATATATTCTCTACTCGCGGCGCAAATGAGCGTGGCAAATAAAGAGTACACCTCCTAAGATTAAAAATTTGTAATACTACAATGATAAAATATATTTGGAAAAAAACAAATTATGTATTCAACTTTAGTAAAGCTTATTTATATTTTGTGTAAAATAACGTGATTAGTCTCGCACAATTCGACAATATTTATACAAATGTTATGAAATTTTGTCGTTGAATAATCGGTTTATTTGAAATATTGAATTATTATTTCGGATATGATATTGTGAAAAAGTAGAAAATAGTAAAGAAATCTTTGGGAAAGGCATTAACAAATAAAATGCCAGCACAATTGCCAATCCCATTTAGCAGGTTCCTTTGTTATTCACTTGAACGCGCATAAAAAAAGGGAGCACCTCACTACTTGAGATGTTCCCTTTTTTACTGTACAAAAGAAGAAAATAATGTTCGGTCAGTTAATAGATTCGCATTTATTCATAAACGTGAAATAGCATTAGTTCATGAATCATCTTTTCCACAGACGCTAATTGTTCCTCACTTGGCGTAGGTCCAATAAATTGAATGCCACCATCTTTATAATATTCGGCATTGTATCGTTGCTGTTGAAAAAAGAATTGGATAGACCAACCGGGAATTTGACTATTTTTGAATAACGGTTTATAGCTAAAATGTTGTATCATGAAACTTCCCTCCCTATTTAATCGTACAAGAAAGGGATACATAGTTGCAATAGTTCAAATATAAATCAACATCTAGATGCGATTATGCAAGGTTTAGTAAATAACGCAGTATAAATTATTAAGAAAGAAAGAGTGAGGTAGATGGGTCATTTTATTTCGTTGCTATTGTTATTAGGTGTTGTGGGGGCCGTTGTTGGCGCTGCTACAAACTATATGGCCATAAAGATGCTGTTTCGTCCGTACAAACCGATCTATTTTAAAAAATGGCGTTTACCATTAACACCAGGGCTTATTCCAAAGCGCCGTGAAGATTTAGCGGTACAGCTTGGCAAAACCGTTTCGGAGTATTTATTAACACCAGAAACAATTAAAAAGAAGTTTTTATCAAAAGAAATACGAGAAAATGTGTTAACCTTTGCTCAAAATAAAGTGGAACAGGAAATTTTCACGAATGATAAAACATTAAATGATTGGTTAAAAATTGTTGGCTTTGAGCATTTACCAAAAACAGCGGAAGGTAAATTGGATGTCCTTATTTTCAATCAAATTGAATCAGTCAAGCATACATTATCTTCAAAGGCGATTCGTGAGCTTTTGCCTGCTGATTTAGAGCCTGTTCTTGATCGCAAAATTGAGGAAGCAGTTACGCAAATTTTGGATAAGGGTGAAGATTATTTTTTATCACCTGAAGGAACGCTGACGATAAAAAATATGCTCGATGATTTTTTATCATCTAAAGGCTCATTCGGTGGCATGGTGCAAATGTTTTTAGGAGACTCCCATTCACTTGTTGATAAAGTACAACGAGAGCTTGTGAAGTTTTTACAAGCACCTGGCACGAATGCGCTGCTCGTTCGTATTTTTACAGCAGAATGGGAAAAAATTAAAAATCGTGCAGCGATGGACTTTATGAAAGATGTAAACTTTGATACGATTGTTACGAGCATTCAAGATTATGCAAAACGTGAGCTAGCACTTGAATCCCGCCTAGATAAGACAATTGAAGACTACTGGCCAGATGGAAAAGAGTGGGCAACAGATGATTTGCTCCCAAAAGTTATAGATAAAGTATTTCTTGCAGCAGAAGGTAAAATTGAAGACGTATTAAAACGTTTGAACTTAGCTGGAGTTGTGCGTGAACAGGTTGATTCGTTCCCAATTGCAAAGCTGGAGGAGCTCGTGTTAGGTATTATTAGCAAAGAGCTTAAGCTAATTACTTGGCTTGGTGGTATTATTGGTGGTCTTGTCGGAATTATTCAAGCGATTATTGTCTTTTTGACGAATTAAAATGAAGAGAGTAGGATTAATCAAATGGTAAATATTTATGATGATATTAATAAACTGGAAGCAACTTTCCGTAAGACAACGGAATTTGAAAAACTAAAAGTAGCTGTAGAAGCGGTTCGTGAAGATGAGGCAGCAACGGCACTATTTACAAACTTCCGCGATGTGCAAATGAAGTTACAACAAAAGCAAGCAACAGGCGAAGAGATTTCTGAAGAGGAATATGTTTTCCTGCAAAAAACTGCTCAATTGGCACAGCAAGATTTAAAGATTTTAGCGATGTTAGAAGCTGAAATGGCATTAAGCACAGTGATTGAAGAAATAAATCGCATTATTACACAACCAATCCAGTCACTTTACGACGGACTATAAAAAAGAGGGTTCACACAATGGTGTGAGCCCTTTTTGATGGAGATAACTATTTTTGTGTGCGAACACTTGCTGATTGAAATAAATTTAGTTTGTGATTGGGGAAATTTTGTTGAACTTATATAGCATAAGTATTCAATGTCAAATTCACATTACTTTTGATACAATAAGAAGGATTTTAAGAAATGAAAGTAGTGAATATAAATGAAAGCAATTCATATAAAAGAACAATTGAAAGAGGATTGGCATAGAGTCTTCAACCATATAGCCAATCTTTTTTATGAAGATTCGGTTATTCAATTTGAGCATGAAGGTTCAGACATGTCATTGCAATTTGACCATTCAACCGATGCCAAATATACGATTCGGACATCGGCAAAGCTTGAAGTAGACGGACAAATGTATACCAGTCAATATGCCATTGATTACTCAACAGAGGGAACAGAAAAAGAGCAAAATATTCGTATGAAGCGTGCTCTTTCGCATGTCATGTTAGATGTATTGGAACAATATTCAGGCATGACGCAACAGTGGGGGATTTTAACGGGGATACGTCCAACAAAGCTGTATCACAAATACCGAAAATCCGGCTTGGATCATGCACAAATTGCGACGGTTTTAAAAGAGGATTTTCGAATTTCGGATCAAAAAATCGGGCTAATGGAAGCCATTGTTGAACGCCAACTAAAGGTCATTCCAGATTTAGATGAAATCGGTCAAGAAATTTCTATCTACATCGGTGTGCCATTTTGTCCGACGATGTGTGCCTACTGTACGTTCCCAGCATATGCGATTCAATCCAATCGTAAGGCGGGGCGCGTAGATAAATTTATTGATGGCTTGCATATTGAACTACGTGAAATGGGCAAGTGGCTAACAGAAAAGAATATGCGTATCACGTCCATTTATTGGGGTGGGGGAACACCTACTTCAATCGAGGCACATGAAATGGATGCCCTTTATAAAACGATGTTCGAAGCTTTCCCGAATCCTGACTCGATTCGCGAAATCACAGTTGAGGCAGGTCGTCCAGATACGATTACACCGGAGAAAATTGAAGTACTGAAAAAATGGGGCATTGACCGCATTTCAGTAAATCCTCAAAGCTATACGCAAGAAACATTAAAGGCAATCGGACGCCATCATACAGTAGAAGAAACCGTTGAAAAGTTTTGGTTGTCTCGTAATTCTGGTATGAATAATATAAATATGGATTTAATTATTGGCTTACCAAATGAAGGTATTGAGGAGTTTCAGCATTCACTAGAAGAATCGGCTAAAATGCAGCCAGAAAGTTTAACTGTGCATACATTAAGCTTTAAACGTGCTTCTGAAATGACACGAAATAAAGATAAGTACCGCGTAGCTGACCGAGATACTGTCGGTAAAATGATGGAGATGGCGACAAATTGGACTGCTGAAAATGGCTATGTTCCATATTATTTATATCGTCAAAAAAACATCTTAGGCAATCTTGAAAACGTTGGTTATTGTAAACCGGGCGAAGAATCGATTTATAATATTGTTATTATGGAGGAAGTGCAAACGATTTTAGGTATTGGTTGTGGTGCTTCATCGAAATTTATTCATCCAGAGACGGGGAAAATTACGCAATTCCATAATCCAAAGGACCCTGCTGCTTATATTATGACATTTGAAGAAGCCATCGCGAAAAAAATAGCGATTTTAGATGAGATTTACTCTAGCTAAAAATATCAAATATGCGATTTAGGCAGTTTCAAACTCGCATATTTGACCCTTGCTATCATAGTCACGTTGGAGGTTTTTTATGAAAAGAGCGTTAATAGTAATTGGATTGATTACTATACTTTTTGGAACACTCATTTACTCTAATAAACTGTATTATCCATCACTTCCAATCGAAAATATGAGCAAAAAAGAAGTGATAAAAAAATTAAACGGCACGGATCAAGAAATCGTTCCATTAACGAATGAGAATGACAAACAATGGTTTATTATAAGTGAACGAAATATATCCGAAGCCGATGAAATGATTAAGGAAATGGTTATTCAAAATGGCTGGACTTTCACACAAAAAGAAGGCAGCGGACTGTTTTTTGAAAAACAAGGGGAAAATTTGATTGTAACTACACAAAAGTGGACGGGGAATTATGTGTTAGTGGAAATCCCAGACCCATTTGGCGAATAAAAGGTTTGTCCGCTATTGTGAGACAAGCCTTTTTTAGTGAAGCGACCCGGGTAATAGAATAAAAAGAAAAGGATTTATTAAAAATGAAAAAAATTGTAGCAGTACTTGTAGCCGTTTTACTTTTAGTAGCAGGTTGTACGGAAACACCACAAACGAACGAGCAACCAAAACCATTTACAGGAAAAGAAATGCTTGTTCATTTTATTGATGTTGGTCAAGGGGATTCTATTTTTATCGAGTCACCGAACGGAAAGACGATGTTAGTGGATGCTGGTGTAAAGGGCGCGGGTAAAACCGTTGTTGATTATTTAACAGCACACGGCGTACAAAAATTAGATTATGTCGTAGCAACGCATCCAGATGCCGATCATATTGGTGGACTCATTCCAGTATTAAATTCAATTTCGGTTGAACACTTTATTGATTCTGGAAAAATCCATACGTCCAATACATATGAAGAAATGTTAACGTTAATCCATAATAAAAATATTCCGTTTAACGTTCCACAGACGGGCGATCAACTGGAATTAGATTCAGAAGTAACGGTGGAAGTTTTAAGTGCAGATGAAAATGCTACCGACAATAATGAGGCATCCATTGTGCTGCGAGTGGCCTATGGAAATATTTCATTTCTGTTAACGGGAGATGCCGGTATTGATATGGAAAAGGCGATGTTAGCAAATGGTCTTGATGTAGAGGCGACGATATTAAAGGCGGGGCATCACGGTTCGAATACGAGTAGCTCTCAGACATTCGTTAATGCGGTTTCGCCATTAGCAACGATTTTAAGCTATGGACAAAATAATAAATACGGTCATCCACATGCGGAAGTGATTGATGCGCTGCAAAATGTCGGAAGTGAAATTTATAGTACAGCAGAAGCTGGGACGATTGTTGTGAATACGGATGGAAATACGTATAAAATTGATCAATCCGAATGGACAGGTATCGGTGCGACGAGTGCGATTCCAACACCAACACCAACACCGACTTCAAAGGTTGGTCATGTAGAATTAATAAGTAAAGATCTTCAATTAGAAGTTGTTGTCGTGAAAAACACGGGTAAAGAAGCGGTAAATATGCAAGGATGGCAGCTTGTTTCTGTAGAAGGGGATCAAGTATTTGATTTCCCAAATATCGAGTTAGCTCCAGCAACATCCATTTCGATTACGAGTGGACCAGATGCAAAAACGGGTGACAATGAATTACAATGGACGAAAAGACAAATTTGGTTAAATACAGGAGATGCAGCCCAATTACTGAATGCGAAGGGAGAAGTTGTGAGTGAGCTACCATAAATATACGCTTGACCGATTTGATGGAGACTATGCCGTTTTTTTAAAGCGCCCAGAGGAAACCGAACAATTGCTCATCCAACGTACAGAAATTTTAGTAGCAATACAAGAGGGGGATATTGTAAGCATTCAAGAAGATAAGGGGAAATATCTAATTGAAGTATTACAAGAAGATATCAACGCTCAAAAAGACCGTATCCAGCAATTAATGAAACAGCTACGCGACCAATCAAAATAACTGACCTATAATAATTTGAGGAACATTTAGAAAAGTCGAAATGTCATGCGATGAAGTTATATTATTATGGTAAAATAAGTACTAGAAAATATTAATTTTAGGAGCTAGTAAAAATGACTATTAAAACGATAATTTTTGATTTAGATGATACGTTATTATGGGATCAAAAGTCTGTAAAAACAGCTTTCGAAAAAACATGCGACTATGCAAGTGAAGTACATAGCGTGGACCCTGTGAAGTTTGAAGAGGCAGTGCGTGTAGCAGCAAGAGCATTATATGAAGGCTACGAAACATTTGATTATACGGTATTAATTGGTATTAACCCATTTGAAGGTTTATGGGGAACTTTTGATGATCCGACACCACAATTTCAGCAGATGAAAGATATTGTTCCGCAATATCGAGCACAAGCTTGGACAAACGGACTCGCTGCTCTAGGTATTGATGATGCTGCATTTGGTATGGAGCTAGGGGAACGCTTTGTAGCAGAGCGTAAAAAAGCACCATTCTTTTATGAAGATACATTTGCTGTGTTGGATGCGTTAAAAGGGAAATATAAATTAGTGTTATTAACAAACGGTGCACCGAGCTTACAAAATTTAAAATTAGAAATTACGCCAGAAATCGTCCCATACTTTGACCATATTATTATTTCAGGTGATTTTGGTAAAGGTAAACCAGATGCATCAATTTTTGAATTTGTGATGGAAAAAGCGCAAGTAACAAAAGATGATGGAATTATGGTTGGCGATAATTTAATGACAGATATTTTAGGTTCTTCTCGTGTAGGTATGCGCAATGTTTGGATTAACCGTGAAAATAAATCACAAGATCCTCATGTGATTCCGACGTATGAAGTAACTTCACTAACAGAGTTATTAAAGCTTGTTGAACAGCTGTAATATTGAAGTAAAAGGAACGTATCAGCTCTATATGATACGTTCTTTTTTTGTTGGACCTACATAAATAGATTTAATATGGTGAATTTTCTAATTATTTATAGTATAATATTTATATTCTCTGAAAAAAGGAGTATGGAGCTATGGATAAAATTCAACTTTGTGTATGTGAAAATTGCGGGCGTTCAAATCAATCCGTAACCGTTAAAAATCATACAATTCATCAGCATGTAGCGCGACTTTGTCCGACATGTACGCATATTTTATCTTTACCAACAAATGAAAGGCGTTTCCTACAACTTGTCCGAACGAAAAATAAACAAACATCCAATACAGAAATGCAAAAAATACATCAAAAATTATCCATGTTTTTAGCAGTAGGCGGTCTGTTTGTAACAATAATCGCTGCCGCGGTAGTTACGCAAAGTATGGAGACGTATGCTTTTACTGACTTATACGTTAATGAATCTAAAGCGAATAGCTATTTATCATTCGCTTATATAAATGAAGAGTTTTCTGCTGAATAAAGATAAAACGCCATTTACTTGAGCATTAAAAAGTAAATGGCGTTTTAAATTATGTGGATTTGTAGCAAGTTGCCGTTATGAAAAGGGTGAAAAATTAAAGCAATCCATCACTTCTCCAATAATTCCGAAACAGTAACGAATTCATAGCCTTGCTGTGATAAGTATGCAAGCACAGAATCCAGTGAATCCGCAGTTGTTTGGTGAATATCATGCATTAAAACAATGCTATCCCTTTTGGCATTTGTTTTGACAATTTGCAATGTTTTGCTAGGGTCATGGTGCTTCCAATCGAGCGTATCAATTGACCACATAATATTTGGGACTTCTAGTAAGCCTGTAATTGTTTTATTATAAGCTCCATAAGGTGGGCGAAATACAGTCGTTGGTTGATCAATGGCTGCTTCTACTGCATTGTCTGTTAATTGAATTTGACTGTTTATTTGCTTCACAGTGAGCTCTGTTAATTTCTTATGTTCATAGGTATGGTTGCCAATTTCATGTCCGGCATCTGAAACCTTTTTGACGACACCTGGATACTTTTTAACATTTTTCCCGACAACAAAAAATGTCGCTTTGGCATCGTATTTATTTAATATTTGAATGATTTGCGGTGTGACTTTTGGATGAGGGCCATCATCAAAAGTTAAAGCAATTTGCTTCTTACCTAAATTGTTGCTAGGTTTCGGATTTGTAGTGCTAGTATTTTTAGGAGCTTCTTTTAATCCAATAGCGGGAACATAACCTGATACCGTTTGACTCGTTATAAATGCCCAGCCATTAAATATCGATAGCATCGTAACTTCAGTGCTTTTTGGTAAAGTACCAATCGTATCACTTGAAGAGCTTGCTTTATAGTGAACGGTTAATCCATTAGGTTCTTTCACGATCCTTTGTTTTTCTATTGGCGTTGTCAGTGCAATTTTAGTGACAAAACCAGATAAATCACCGAAACGAACAAATGCCCACCCTGCTGCATCAATCGTATAAACTTCTACAATACGATTCGAGGTTAAATTGCCAATAATTTCACCTTGAGCATCATTTATTAGTCTAACATTTGGTTCAAATTTAGCGCTTGTTAACATGTATTGAACAGGAGCAGCTTGTAAAGAACCGCTCGGAACATAGCCTGTATAAAAGGTGGAGTTAATTTTAGCCCAACCGTTTGACTCAGATAGGACCGTAACCACACTATTTTTAGCTAATGTAATCACTTCTTGTTGTAAGCCTTCATCAAAGACAACAGTGTCGGAATTTGTCATTTTAATGGCACTTATTGATTCAGCTTGAGCTTGAGTAAATAGTTGAGGGAACGTAACGCATGCTGTGACAAGTACCGTCAACAGTAAAAACACTTGAAGCTTCTTCATAAACAACCCGCCCTTAAGTAATATAATACTAGTATACAATTCCTTTCAATAAACACAAATCAATAATCTGAAAACACTTAATAATAACAATATGTAAGGTGGAGGATCAGTATGAAACTGTTAGAATGAATAAAAAAATCACCATTTAACAAAAAGTCAAATGGTGAATTCTTATTTTATTAAAGTGTAATTGCTTTTACTTCATCGATATTTTCAAGTTGAGCAACATAAACTAAATCTTCTGTAGTTACAGCATTATCAACGACAAGCATCATAACAGCTGATCCACCTACGTGGTCACGGCCTACTTGCATTGTCGCGATATTAATTTCCTTTTCAGCTAATTTTGTAGCTACACGACCGATAGAACCAGGCTTATCTTGGTTTTTAATGTAAAGTAGGTTACCATTTGGAACAACGTCAACAACAAAACCTTCTACTTTAACAATACGTGCGCCAAGACCATTTAATAATGTACCAGCAACAGTATGCTTCTCTGTTTCTGTTACGATTTCAACTGTAATTAAGTTCGTGAAACCTTTCGCAGTTGTCGTTTTATGTTCATTAATTTTCATACCGATACGTTCAGCTAAATAACGAGCGTTTACATCATTTACATGTGTACCGTGGTTTGTAGATAATAAGCCTTTAATCGCGTTCGCAGTTAATGGACGAACATCAAAGTTAGCTACTTCACCAGCGTAAGAAATATTTAATTCTTTAATGCTTTCTTCTGTCACTTGGATTAGGAATTTACCTAATTTTTCAGCTAAAGCAAAGAATGGCTCTACTTGTGCAAGCTTTTCTTTTGGAATTGAAGGCATGTTTACTGGGTTTGTCACTGTACCTGTTTTAAAGAATTTAATAATATCGTTAGAAACGTCCACTGCAACTGACTCTTGTGCTTCAACAGTAGATGCGCCTAAGTGTGGTGTTGCAATAACTTGTGGCAATGTCAATAATTTATGATCAGTTGCTGGCTCTTGGATGAATACGTCAAGTGCTGCACCAGCTACTTTACCTTCAACGATTGCATCATATAAATCATCCTCGTTAATAATTCCACCACGTGCACAGTTAATAATGCGAACGCCATCTTTCATAATCGCAAAGCGCTCTTTGTTAATGATATTACGTGTTTCAGGTAGTAATGGTGTATGCACTGTAATGAATTCAGCAGCTGCACAAACTTCATCAACTGTTCCTTTTGTGATGCCAAGTTCTTTCGCGCGTTCTTCTGTTAGGAATGGGTCGTATGCAATAACGTTCATACGTTGGCCTTTCGCACGGTAAGCAACTTCAGCACCGATACGTCCCATACCGATTACACCGATTGTTTTATTTTTTAATTCCACACCTACATATGATTTACGATCCCATTTACCGTTTTTAAGTGTGTTAAATGCTTGTGGAATGAAACGAGCAAGTGATGTCATCATCGCAATTGTATGCTCTGCAGCAGAGTTTGTATTGCCGTCTGGCGCATTTACAACGATAATTCCGTGCTCAGTAGCAGCAGTTAAATCGATGTTATCAACACCAACACCTGCACGACCGATTAGCTTTAAATTTTTAGCTGCTTCGATAATTTCACGCGTAACTGTCGTTTGAGAACGAACAAGTAATACGTCCACATCTGCAATTTTAGAAATTAATTGTTCCGGCGTTAAACCTGTATCGATAATAATGTTTAAATCTAATTCAGTTTCTTGGCGAAGTGGGAAAATCCCATCCTCACTTAGTGGATCTGCGATAAATACATTAATTGTTTTCGTTGCTGTTTCTTTTAATTTTGTTACCATAATAAATTTCTCTCCCTTTAACTGTTTTAATTTTAGGCCTGCACGATGCAGGTCACGAAGGCGTTGTCACAAGACTGACGTTTTTAGCCTTTGTTCCTTTTGTTTAACTACCTTAGAGTGAAAGTTTTGCAAAATAAAAAAAGCCCTCCACCCCTTACATGTTACTGTAAGGGGCGAAAGGCTATCGTAAACATAGTATCGCGGTACCACCCTAATTCGTTGCCATAATAGTATAAAAAAATTATGTGCAACCTTATCTATATGCGTAACGGGCATGGGCCGGAATAACCTACTGAACTGTTCAGCTATTCTATTCAAGAGTGGAACATTGTCGTCGTATACACTGGTTCACACCACCCACCAGCTCTCTTTGCTATACGTAACGAAAAGTATGTCTCTATCACAATAGTTGTTCGTATTTAAATTTGATACTATCATAATACCGATTGTTCACCTTTGTCAACAGTGAATCACGAATTAATTAATGTAAAACCGTTTATTCAGCAGTAACATCCCTTTAAACCGAACTTTAATTTAGTTTTATACGTAAAATGTTCGTGTTATTTTAATTTTAATGTAAGCGTTATCGTTGTTGATACATCAACATTTGATTGAATATACAGAAAGCTGTGTTTTGACTTTTTGAAATTTTATATTCGGTTTCGCTATTTTGTCATAATTTTCTTCTAATTTTATAAATATGCTAATTCATGAAGGGGAAATTAAAAATTGCACGAATGTGTATAACAATGCTTTCGGAAAAGGAGAGAGAACGGATGAAGTATGATGTCATAGTAGTTGGAGCAGGGTTGGCAGGATTGACAGCTACATGTCAACTCATTGATGCAGGTAAAAAGGTATTACTAGTCGATCAAGAGACGGAGAATTCCATTGGCGGACAAGCATTTTGGTCATTCGGTGGATTATTTTTAGTGGACTCACCTGAGCAACGGAGAATGGGCATTAAAGATAGCAAGGAGCTCGCGTGGCAAGATTGGATGGGTTCAGCAGGCTTTGACCGGCTAGAGGACGAGGATAGCTGGGCGTATAAATGGGCAAGAGCTTACGTAGATTTTGCTGCTGAAGAGAAATATGATTGGTTGAAATCGCAAGGCATCCAGTTTTTCCCGGTAGTTGGTTGGGCTGAGCGTGGCGGTGCTTTAGCAGGGGGACATGGGAATTCTGTTCCTCGTTTTCATATTGTTTGGGGAACGGGTCCAGCACTCGTTGAACCGTTTGCAGAGAAGGTATTGAAAGCTGCATCAAATGGGCGAGTGGACTATATGCCTCGGCATCAAGTAACGGAGCTGATCATCGATGGAAATACCATTACAGGGGTGCGAGGAAATGTTTTAGAAACGAGCGTGATTCGACGTGGGGAAGAAAGCTCTCGTGAAGCGATTGGTGCATTTGAGTACTACGGGGATGCGGTCATTATTGCGAGTGGAGGCATTGGCGCAAATGTAGAGCTTGTAAAGAAAAACTGGCCTTCTCGATTAGGAAAACCACCTAAAACGATGATTTCGGGTGTCCCTGCGTATGTAGATGGACGTATGTTACAAATTGCAGAACAGGCTGGTGGACGCGTAGTAAACCGTGATCGAATGTGGCATTACACAGAAGGTTTACGCAACTGGGATCCAATTTGGAAAAACCATGGAATACGAATTTTACCTGGACCGTCTTCCATGTGGTTTGATGCAACAGGAAAACGCTTTTCTTCACCAAATTTTCCAGGGTTTGATACGTTAAGTACATTAGAGGCGATTCAAAAGACAGGCTATGACTATTCATGGTTCATTTTAACGGAGAAAATGATTGAAAAGGAATTTGCGCTATCGGGTTCAGAGCAAAATCCAGATTTAACGAATAAGAGCATTTATCAAATTTTAAAACGTATATTACCAGGGCCTCCAGCACCCGTTCAAGCGTTCAAGGATAATGGGGAAGATTTTGTCGTAGCACATGGCGTAAAGGACCTTGTAGAAGGAATGAATCGTTTAGTCGGGAATCAATTATTGGATTTTATGCATATTAAAGAGCAAATTTTAGCTCGTGATCGAGAAATTGAGAACAAATTTTCGAAAGATGCACAGGTGACGGCCATTCATTGTGCACGCAATTATCTGGGGGATAAATTAATTCGTGCAGCAAAGCCTCATAAAATGTTAGACCCAACAGCAGGACCGCTCATTGCTGTGCGATTAAATATTTTAACGAGAAAAACATTAGGTGGCTTGCAAACGGATTTGAATGGACAAGTATTAAATGACTATGGCAAGCCAATTCCAGGCTTATTTGCAGCAGGAGAAGTGAGTGGTTTTGGCGGTGGAGGAGTTCATGGTTATCGCTCATTAGAAGGAACTTTCGTAGGTGGCTGTTTATTTACAGGATTACAAGTTGGAAAATATTTGAGTAAATAAAGGATTTTTCAATTTCTGTGTCGAAATGAATGAGTATTCATAATAAAGGGGTGTATGTTAATGAGTTACGAAACAATTAAACTTGAAGTAGCAGATCGAAAAGCAACATTATCGTTAAATCGTCCACATGCAATGAATGCTATGGATTTTACAATGATGCGAGAACTAGCGGATTGTTTTGAATCGCTACATAGCGAAAAAGATGTACAAATCCTTGTTATTAAAGGGGAAGGCAAGGTCTTTTCGGCAGGCGGAGACGTAAAAATGATGGTGTCGTCAGAGGACTTTTCAGATTTTGGCTCGATTATGGGTACGATTACAAGACTTGTAAAAGCGTACTATACGTTACCGATGATTACGATTGCACAAATTCATGGTGCAGCGGCGGGGCTTGGTTTGAGCCTAGCTTTAGGGAGCGATATTATCGTAGCAGAGCAACCGAGTAAAATAGCGATGAACTTTATTGGCATTGGCTTAATTCCAGACGGAGCGGGTCATTTCTTTATGAAAGAACGTTTAGGTACGGTGCAAGCAAAGCAAATGATTTGGGAAGGCAAAGTGCATAATGGAGAAGAGGCACTTGCACTCGGTTTAATTGACCATAATGTGGCAGAGGGAATTGCAGCAGTTGCGGTTAATCAGCTCGTTGGTAAACTATTAGCATCACCGATTTTAGCGATGATTGAAACTAAGAAAGTTTTACATCAGGCGAATTTATCAGAGCTTGAGTTCATTTTACAAGGTGAAGCACAAGGACAGACAAAAATGCGTCAAACTGAGGATCATCTTGAAGGGATTAAAGCTTTTGTTGAAAAACGAACACCTATGTTTTTAGGGAAATAAAATCAAAAAAAAGTATCTCGCTAAATAGACGAGATACTTTTATTTTACAGTTGTCTGTAATTCGTTTAAACGTGGAATAAAATTAACTTGCCTGTTGAATTAACTAAACGATGCGCCTTTTCAGAAATGCCATTATCGTCAATTTGTTTCTGTCCTTCAATTTTTGCAGTTTCATCGTTTGCAAAAGTCCATACTTCATCAAATAAAGTTTCTCCAGTTTTTTCAAATGCAGTAAAACGATAATTTTCCATGTAAACCACCCTTTTTAAGCAAGATAAGATTAATTATACACGAAATTATTAGATAATTCACGAAGTAATATACAAGATTTAGTAAATAAATAGAATTTAAGGCATGTTTATGTACGGAGTTGTAACCTTTTTTATCGTAAACTAAACATAAAGCATGTTACAATAAATAGTAATAGAGTATAAAGGAGTGATTGCTTGTGAATGGAATTACAAAACTCCAGCCTGGTGAACAAGTGGACCAATTTTTATTAATTAAAGAGGCAAAAAAAGGAGTCACGACTGTTGGAAAGCCATTTATGTCTCTTGTTTTGCAAGATCGCAGTGGAGATATCGAGGCCAAACTTTGGGATATAAATGAAGAGCATGAAAATTTATACCGCGCACAAATCATCGTAAAAGTAGGCGGAGAAATTCACGATTACCGTGGGAAAAATCAACTTAGAATTAAACAAATTCGTCCTGTACGAGAAGATGAAGGGGTTCAAATTAGTGATTTATTACCAACATCAGCTGTACCAAAAGAGGAATTATACGAGCAGTTAACACAATTCTTCTTCCAAATTCAAAACCCAAATATTTCACGTATTACACGTCATATTATGAAAAAGCATTACGACAGTTTAATCATTTTCCCTGCTGCAACTAAAAATCATCATGATTATGCATCAGGTTTACTTGATCATGTTGTTTCAATGCTAAAATTAAGTAGCGCAATTTGTGACCTATATCCAACATTGAATCGTGATTTATTATATGCGGGTGTCATTTTACATGATATTGGTAAAGTAATAGAGTTATCAGGACCTGTGGGCACTGCCTACACAGTGGAAGGAAACTTATTAGGGCATATTTCGATTATGGTCAATGAGATTGGACTTACGGCAACTGAGCTGAAAATTGAAGGTGAAGAAGTGATGTTACTTCAACATTTAGTGTTATCTCACCATGGTAAAGAAGAATGGGGTAGCCCGAAAAAGCCAATGATTCAAGAAGCGGAAATTTTACATTATATTGATAATATTGATGCGAAAATGAATATGCTAACGCGTGCACTTGATAAAGCGAAGCCAGGCGAATTTACAGAGCGTCTATTCCCATTAGATAACCGTTCGTTTTATAAGCCTACGATTTAATCGACAAGAGAAAAGGACATCCACGATTTTACTATGTGGATGTCCTTTTCATATTTGGTGATTACTGATTGTCCTGTTGGAATTTTACCATGAAGTCTGCTAATGCTTGGCAAGTTTCTACTGGTACAGAATTGTATGCAGATGCGCGGCAGCCGCCTACTGAACGGTGACCATCTAAACCAACAAAACCTGCTTCTTTTGCTTCAGCTAAGAATTTCTTTTCTAAAGCTTCATCTGCCACGCGGAATGTAATGTTCATCAATGAACGAGAATCTTCCGTTGCATGACCATAATAGAAACCATTTGATTGATCGATTGCATCGTAAATTAATTTTGCTTTTTCTTCATTGCGTTTTTCAATCGCATCTACGCCACCTTGTTGTTCAACCCATTTCAATACTTCACCAAGCATATAAATACCGAATGTTGGTGGTGTATTGTATAAAGAATTATTTGCAACATGTGTATCGTATTTTAAAATTGTTGGGATGTTCGGATTTGCTTTTTCTAGGAAGTCTTTACGGATGATCACAACAGTGACACCAGAAGGACCTAGATTTTTTTGAGCGCCCGCATAAATCATCGCGAAATTCGAAATGTCTACTTTTTTAGATAAAATATCAGAAGACATATCAGCGATTAATGGCACATCACCCGTTGTCGGGAATGTTTTCCACTGCGTACCGAAAATCGTGTTGTTTGAAGTTAAGTGAACATATGCTGCATTTTGCTCTACTTGGATTTCTTCAACTGTTGGAATGTTTTTATAGTTATTTGCTTTAGTACTTGCAGCTTCAACGGGTGTACCGAAAAATTTAGCTTCTTTAAAAGCTTTTTCTGACCAAGCACCTGTTTGAATATAACTTGCTTTTTGGTCTTGCGCTAGGAAGTTCATAGGAATCATAGTAAATTGAAGGCTTGCTCCACCTTGTAGGAATAGCACTTCATAGTTTTCTGGAATGTCATAAAGTTTGCGTAAGCGAGCAATTGCCTCGTTATGAACCGCTTCAAATGTAGCACTACGGTGGCTTAACTCCATTACAGACATACCTGTTTCTTTAAAATCAACAAGTTCCGCCTGTGCTTTTTGTAATACTTCAAGTGGTAATGCTGATGGACCTGCATTAAAGTTATATGCGCGATTTGATGTTACTGTCATTGGAAACACTCCTTGTGTAATTAATAAATACTACCTTGATATTATACTCTTTTCATGAATATGTGGGAAAATTCACGAAATTCTTTTTAGAAAGCACATAAAAGAGAATAATGAATGTTAAGTATACGAATTTATGAACAAATATACAATAAAACGTTCGTGTTTTAATGAAAAACAATACGCTAAATTTTATAAATAATTCAAAAAATGGCGAAAAGGTGAATATTCATATATTTCACACAGGAAATGAGGTACATACATTCCATGATTATATTGTTATAATCTTGATGAATACATCGTAATAATGAGGTGGTCTACTAATGACTGAAACTTTCCACGCTATTGCAACGATAGCTGAGAAAAAAGCACAAACGGTTCGTACGTCAAAGTTCGGTTTTTTAATGCTCGCATTTTATGGGGGACTATTTATTGGATTTGGCATTATCACATTTATTGTCATTGGAGGATTGTTATCACCGACCAATGTACCGAGTATGAAAATTATTCAAGGGTTAGCATTTGGTGTAGCGCTTTGTATGGTGACGCTTAGTGGGGCGGATTTATTTACAGGAAATAATTTGGTTATGTCCATTGGAACGTTAGAAAAAAGGACAAGCGTATTAGATTTAATCAATGTATGGACATATAGTTATGTTGGCAATTTTATCGGTTCTATTATTTGTGCGTGGCTATTTTTTATGTCGGGTATGGCAATAGGGGAGACCGCCAATTTTGTTGAAAAAGTTACAACGGCAAAAATGTCAGCACCTGCGATGGAGCTGTTCTTTCGAGGGATTTTATGTAATGCCCTCGTTTGTGTAGCCGTATGGTGCACGTATCGCTTAAAAAGTGAAGCTGCTAAAATTATGATTATCTTTTGCTGTATTTTCCCGTTTATTATGTCGGGCTTTGAACATAGCATCGCCAATATGACTTTGTTTTCATTAGCGTTTATGATCCCACATGAGGAGGCAATTACCTTTAGCGGTGCGCTGCATAATTTAGTGCCGGTTACTGCGGGGAATATTGTCGGAGGTGCGGTTGTTTTAGGATTAGGGTTATGGCTAACGGAGCAAGGGAAGCGCAATGTAGATTAAAAATGGCTCAATTATACTAAGTTTTGAGCGAAAAAGGTACATTAAGAAGCATCGACTTGTTATTGCTTTGTAAGTATGACAGTATAGAGGAAATATTGACTGGAGGTTAGGATTATGGAGAAACTACCAAGTTGCCCGAGTTGTGGCTCAGAATATACGTATGAAGATGGACAAATGTTCGTTTGTCCTGAATGTGCACATGAATGGTCACAAACGGAAGAAGCTGTTGAAGAAGGGCTAGTCGTTCGTGATGCTAATGGGAATTTATTAGTAGATGGTGATAACGTAACGGTTATTAAAGATTTAAAAGTAAAAGGTAGTTCATCTACGCTAAAAATTGGCACACGTGTAAAGGGAATTCGCTTAGTTGAAGGCGATCATAACATAGATTGTAAAATTGATGGTTTCGGTGCGATGAAGTTAAAATCGGAATTCGTTAAGAAGAACTAAAAAAGAATAAAAGACAGCCATGGTTTTTTTATTGACCAAAGGCTGTCTTTTTTTATGACTAATTATTTTGTTTCAATGCCAGAAAATGCATTTTTTAAGTCCGCGTCGTTCACTTTAATTTCCGCTTCTTTAAGTAATTGTGCTACTTTTGTATCCCAGTCGCCTTTAGAAGCTGCAATTGATTCACGGATTTCTTCTTTTTTATCTTCTAAAGTTCCGAAATCTTTCACATCGCGCTTCTCTGTTACTTGGATAATGTGGAAGCCGTTAACCGTTTGAACGGGCTCACTAATTTTATTTACTTCAAGTGCATATGCAGCGTCATTGAATTCAGGAACCATCATTCCAACTGTAAACCAGCCTAAATCGCCGCCTTTTTCAGCTGAACCTGGATCTTTTGAGTATTCTTTTGCTACTGCAGCAAAATCTTCACCCGCATTAATTTTTTTAGCAACTTCTTTTGCTGTTGCTTCATCTTCAACTAAAATATGACGAGCATTTAATTCTTGTTTAGCTTGGTCATAATGAGCTTGAATTTCTTTATCTGTTACTTCAACATCCGCAATTGCCTTTTTTTGTAAAAGACTGAAGCGGATATTTGTTTTTAAGCCTTCCTCAGTTAAGTTAGCTTGTGCTAAAGCTGCTTCTAAGCCTTCGCCAAGTTGTTCTTTAACAGTTTTGAACTCTTCTTCAATTTCTTCTTTAGTTACTTTATATTTATCATTTAAAATTTTCTCAATTACTACTTGTTGTAATAATTGATCACCAGCGATTTCTTTAATTTGATTGTAAAAGTCTTCTTGAGTAATGTCGCCAACATTTGTTGAGACAACTACCTCATCGCCAGGATTACTACAAGCTGCTAAACCGATTGAAGCAGCTAATGTTAATGCAAAAAGTGATTTTTTCATTTTTTCTTACGCTCCTAACTTTCTATGAATGCATTAGTTACTATAACATAAACGATTTAAAAACAAAATGGTTCCATACAAGTAATAGCCTAAGTTTTACCAAGCAATGTGCATACGATAGATGATAGATAGGGGGTGACGTGATGGGTGGCGGAGGCTATAATGGTTCAGGTTCAGGCTTTGCACTATTAGTCGTATTGTTCATTTTATTGATTATCGTAGGTGCAGCGTTTATTTACTAATTAAAAATGGATTGACATAGTAAATGATGGTTCTACAATTTAAAAAAATTGAGGAATAACCATTTTAATTGAATTGGTAAATGAGAGATGCAAAAAAGGTGCTCACTATAGCGTGTGCACCTTTTTTATTATTATACGGCCATTAAAACTTCTACATATAGACAAATCAATAAAATCGTAATGAGTACATTGATCGTACGGAATATTTTCGGCTGCTTTTCTTCAGGAATATCTTTTTGAATACAAAGAGCAGCTGTCATCCGATTAATTTGGAATAAGTATAAAATCGAAAATAGAATGACAATTAGTAATAGCAAATTTACTCCTCCCCCTTACAACCTTAAATTTAAAGATGTGTATGAATTCCCCTTTATAAATTTAAGGGGACAAGAATTTCATAGCCTCTAGGTGTTTCCTCGATTATAGCATTCTTTGGCGCGGACATTAAATGTTTAACATATAAAATATCCATTAAACAAATGCTACAATGAAAAGCCAATAAAAAACTAAAATAATGGGCGTATTGCGGAACGTACAAGCCGCCAATTATAAGAGCAGTGTTAATTAACATAAACGGTGTGAGCAATGTAAATAAATACATTTTTTTAGAAATACTCTGTTGCAACTGCATATGAATAATCGGAATGAAAATGTATCGTATTTTAAAGTGAAAAACAACCGATTTTCGGTATTTAAATAAAGCGAAATAATGAAGTGCTTTATGAATTGGGTAAATAAAAGGAATGGCTATTATAAGCAACCATAAATAATGCGCTTCATGACGCGCGATAAATTGAAAGCTCAATGCAATATAAGAAAAGCAAAATACTAAAACAAAAACAATGCAAGCTAATAAATAGAGCCTTGTAGTACCATAATCACGTTCAATATTAATTGTTTTCCAACAGTGCACGAGTATCCTCCTAAGTGTATTGCATAATGAAATGTATGAAAAGTAAATCGTATGTGTATGTTTTTCCATCATACTACATAAACTAGAAACAGTCGTACAAATATATCTTTATGCAAAAAAAAGAGTGTATCTAGACACTCTTTTTTAATATTTAATCAATTATGCTTTCGCATAATTGCGTCCGGAATCGGCTTTGTGCTGGCACAAAAAATACCTTTCCGATTCCGTGACATCCGCCGGGGGCAACTTCTTTCAGCTATTGTTTGGACGGTCGCTGAAAGAAGTTAGATTGGAGTAGTATGTTTTGCTTCTTTAAAGGTATCTTTAAAATCTTGGAAGGATCGTTCGAAAATTTCGATAAAATCCTCGCCGTAAATATTACGGATAACCGCCATGACATCTAAAAACTCAGGAAATCTTCCGTAAAGTTCTTTTAATGGTAGAGAGCCTTCTAGAATTGAATGCTCCGTATCATGGTAATGTTCATACATTCGTAAAATCAACTCAGAGCCTTGTGGTGTAAGTTCTACGTAAGTATTGCGCTTATCATCATCACGTTTTGAAAACGTTAATAAACCACGCTCTTCTAATTTTTTTGAAAAGTTGAAAGCAGTCGATACATGCATGACACCGAATTTTGCAACATCAGAAATGGAAGCACCTTTTAAATGATACGAAATCCATAAAATATGATGTTCATTAATATTTAAATCATATGGCTTAATCCATGTTTGCCAATCTTTTTCAACAGCTTTCCAAAGAGCTTTAGATAACTGTGCAATTCGTTGGCTAAATAACATAGCCTCTTTCTGTGTGTATAATTCATCAGACAAAGCAATCACCTTCTTCTTCCCATTGTATGTTTTGAAAATATTATAGCAATAAAAGAATAAAGTTTAAAGTTAGAAAAATTAAATAATTGGTAATTGACTGATAAACAATAAAAAAAGATATTTTAGGGACTTAATTTCCGATAAAAGTAAAATACTGAGTTACTTTTTACCTATTACTTTCAATCGCTTTACTGTTCTTCATTTCTAGCTGAAGGGATATTTTTCTCGATTTCACTAATAGAATTCTGTAACTTCTCAATTTCTTGTTTTAATGTTAACGCTTCTGGTTCAATTTCTTGTTTAAACTGAGTCAAGCTTACCTTTAAGTCATTTATTATACTAGGCATGTTATTTTGTGCTACTGAAGAGAGTGCAGATATCGATTGTTTCACATTGCCGATTTCAGAAGTCAAATCTGTCAGTTTTGATTTGGCGCTTGCTAAATTTGTTGTGATATTTTGGCGAAGCTGCATACCAGATTGGGGAGTAGATAACAAAATCGCAGCTGCACCTCCTACTAATCCAGCAGATAAGCCAATTAAAAATGTTTTTGTCTTCATTTCGTCTCGTCCTTTCCTAAAAAATATGTACATGAAGTCTTTTCCATAATCTACTTATATTAAACCATGAAATGAGCAAATGAAAAAGAAGCTACGTAGCTATTAATTGATAGCTACGTAGCTTCGATGATTATGCTTGTGACAAAGAAGTTTGAAAGTTTGAACGCTTTACTAACTTTTGGATGATCGGATAAATGATGATAAACGCCACAGCATTGAATGCAACTGCAGGTAATACAACACTTGATAATAAAATCAAGAAAGGTGCACCTACATCTGTCCCCATTGCAAATAATGCAACAGATAAGAAAATAATACCTGAAATTAACGTACCAATTGCGACTGAAATCGTTGTTACGACCATATTTGCAGTTAGCTTTTTAAGCGCTAATACAATGGCTAAAAATACAAATGCAGTGACAAACTTATCAATAACATTTGGCAGGAATCCAGCAGGGAAAGTAGTAAATAATCCTGATAGAACACCAGAAGTTAATCCTAATAGGAAAGTTTCCTTAAAAGTTGGGAAAAGTAAAATCCCAATAAACATCATCGTTAAAATGAAATCTGGTTTCATTCCTTGTACGATACCTGGGATCACAATATATAGTGCTGTCCCAATTCCAATTAAAAGCGCCATTAAAACTAAATTTTTTGTATTCATCTGTCTCGTCTCCTCTAACTTTTCTAAGCTAATTTGGTTCTCCTAATGTGCACTCATTGCCATTAGCGAAAACTTATTCATGATTGTAATCAAAAACTAGGAAAATTGCAATCTTAATAAATTAGCAATTTTATAAACTCGCTTTAATTTGCCCTGCAATTTCTGTTAAAATTTCAGTAGGGAATTCGTCTTGTCTACTACTCCAAGCTACTTGTAAACCATCTTTTTCATCATAACGAGGAATAAGATGCAAATGGTAATGGAATACGGTTTGTCCAGCTGCAGCACCATTGTTATTAACAGTATTCATGCCTACCGGATTAAACGCTGTTTTAATCGCATTGGCCACTTTTGGTGCCGCTGAATATAAATTACGTGCCACATCTTCCGGCATTTCAAATAAATCTTTGCAATGCGTTTTAGGGATTAATAATGTGTGACCTTTCGTTAATGGCATAATATCCATAAACGCAAATACATGCTCATCTTCATACACTTTTAAGCTTGGAATTTGACCGTCAATAATTTTACAAAATAGGCAATCACTCATCATGCTCGACTCCTTTTAAGAAAGATTTTCTCTATTTTACCATATGTGAACTGAATATTTGTGGCTTTTTTGATAAACTAGATTATATAAAGAGGAGTGACGACTGTGACAATTTTACACGTACAAAATGTAACAGGTGGCTATACGCGAAAGCCTGTAATTCAAGATTTATCTTTTGAAATGAATAAAGGGGAATTGGTTGGATTAATCGGGTTAAACGGAGCGGGGAAAAGTACGACGATTAAACATATTATCGGAACATTATTGCCGCGAGCAGGCGAAATTCGCTTAAACGGTGTGACGCTTAAGGAAAATATGGATCAGTACCGCACAAGTTTTACGTATATTCCTGAAACGCCCGTATTGTATGAGGAGTTAACTTTAAAAGAACACTTGGAATTGACGGCAATGGCTTACGGTTTAGATGAAAAGACGTTAGCAGAACGTTCTGAGGTGCTGCTGAAAGAGTTTCGCATGGAAAAACGTTTAAATTGGTTCCCATCGCATTTTTCAAAAGGAATGCGTCAAAAAGTGATGATTATGTGTGCGTTTTTAGTCAATCCGAGCCTATATATTATTGACGAACCATTTGTCGGACTTGATCCGCTTGGTATTCAATCATTGTTGGATCAAATGGATGCAAAAAAACGTGCAGGGGCTGCTATTTTAATGTCGACGCATATTTTATCGACAGCCGAAAAGCATTGTGACCGCATTATTTTACTTCATGAGGGGCGTGTTCGTGCACAAGGAACGATGGACGATTTACGTAAAGCATTCCAAATGCCTGCTGCTACTCTCGATGACTTATATATTGCGATGACGAAGGAGCAAGATAATGAACAGCATGCATAGTGTTTGGGCGAAGCGGTTTGAACATTATATAGGCGAAATCATGAAGTATATGCGTTTCGTATTTACGGGGCATATTGCGATTGTTTTTGTCTTTATTATTGGCGCGGGAGGCTATCAATATAGCGAATGGCTAAAAGTAGTGCAAAATAATTTCCCTGCGGAGTGGTTAGTAGCAATACTTGTCGGTTGTTTACTTACGCTTAGCCGCCCGACAACATTATTAAAAGAACCAGACCAAGTGTATTTATTACCACTTGAATCACAAATGCCGCAGTATTTTAAAAAGGCAAAAAATTGGACGTTTTGGTCACAATTATTAGTGCCAGCCGTTGTGTATATCGTAATGATTCCATTATTAAAAGAAGTTACGGAACTTACTACGAAGCAAATTTGGCTAGGTGTATTATTTGTTGCCATATTGAAGTTTATAAATGTGCGAAGTGAATTTGCATTTCGTTATGTGAACCGTGGACAGGCTATTTTGATGGACCGATTTGTTCGTGCTATTGTTTCTATTTTAGCAATTCAAACGGTATTAACAGATGGTGTTTTTGCCATTGTATTTTTAATAATGCTTGTATATTATGTCGTGACATTGCACAAAAAGATGAAAAATCAACCTGTACCTTATGAACATTTTATTAATCTAGAGCAAAATAGGATGCTGAGTTTTTATCGTTTTGCGAATTACTTTACGGAAGTACCGCACTTAAAAGGTTCTATTAAACGCAGAGCATGGCTAGATATCGCCTATAAATGGATTCCGTATAAAAAGGAAAACACGCAGGCATATCTTGTGTTCCGTACATTTATTCGAACGGATGACCATTTTTATTTATGGCTTCGTTTGACTGCTATTTCAGCGGTTATTGCGATGTTTGTTAATATTCCATTTGTCACGTGGATTGTCGCTGGGGCGTTAGCATTTGCGACGACTTTGCAATTGAAGTATGCACTGTTATCAGCAGGGGAATTCCGTATGGATATGTTGTATCCAATCCCGAGGGAAACGCGAAAGCAAGCGGTTACGAAATTAGTACGATTACTTGCGATGAAACAGGCCATCATCGTGACGATTTGTGCAATCATGCAGCCGCAATTTTTTATTATCCCATTAGTTATTATACTAGTAAGCGAACTGACAATCAGATTATCAAAATAAAAGAAGGGCTGTTAGCAAAAATCGCTAATAGCCCTTCTTTCTAATGCCTGTATCGAGTAATTGTAAAATAGAGTGGGCTTGCTGCATATGCAAACGCATTACATATTGACTTGCTTGCATTAAAATACTCGCCTTTGTAAAATTCATCATTTCTTTTGCAATGTCGGCGTCTCGAATACGCGACTCGGCATCTGTTAAATTTTCAGCTGTATTCATCGTAACGTTATAAGTATGCTCTAAACGATTTTGGTAAGCGCCAAGACGAGCTCGTTCCGTCGACGTTTGTTTGAGTGCTTTATCGAGTCCAGAAAGTGATTTTTCAGCATCTTCGCGTGTAGCAATCGATAAATCGTCCAAGCCGAGCGAATTGCTGCTAACTTCTCCAATATAGATATCGATGTTTTGCCCGCTATTTGCGCCAACCTGAAGCTTTAGAGGCTTGTCTTTGTAGTCTCCGTTTAACAGTGTCCGCGTGTTGAATTCCGTGTCTTTAGAAATTCGTGTAATCTCTTTTTTTAACTCTTGAAACTCAATATCAATCAGTTTACGATCGTCATCTGTCATCGTATCTGATGAAGCTTGCACCGATAATTCCCGCATCCGCTGAATGATTGAATGTGTTTCATTCAATGCTCCTTCAGCTGTCTGAATCATAGAAATCCCATCTTGAATGTTTTTCCCCGCCATATTGAGTCCTCGAATTTGTGCCCGCATTTTTTCGGAGATGGCTAAGCCTGCCGGGTCATCCGCCGCACTATTTATTCGGTAACCAGTTGAAATTCTCAACAGGGCTTTGTTCATCGCATTGTAATTTCGATTATAGCTGTTATAAATAGTTAAACCAATCGCCGCCCAACTACCCATTCGCATATTAATTATCACCTCACAAAGAAACTTTTAATATATATCGACGAGTAATAAATTTTTTTGAGCAATTATGGAAATAAAATAGAAATCATTTTCCATAAATTAGCACGTGATTGTATGAGAATGCTTACTTCGCAGGAAAATAAGAAAACGCCGCCTCCTATATAGAAGCGGCGCAAATCAAACTTAAAGGAACAGCCCACCAATAATAAGCCCAGTTAAGATAACAAAAGCAGGGTGAACTTTATATTTCTCCAATGCAAAATAGCCACCAACTACTAATAACACCGTTGGAATGATGTTGTTTAGGTCATATGACGTTTTTAAAAAATCAAAAGTAAGTGTTAGTAATAGGACAGCAATTGCTGGTAAAACATAGCTCGATAATCGTTTCACACGAGTAGAATGTCGATATTTAAATAGTAGATTTAATAGAACAATCATCAAAATTAGTGAAGGAGCAATCGTCGCAAAGAGCGCAACAGCACTACCTGTAACACCTGCAACAGAATAACCAATATAGCCTGCTAGTTTAGTTGCAATGGGACCAGGTAAAGAATTCGCAAGTGCTATTAATTCACTAAATTCTGTATTAGTCATCCAGCCATACTTATCAACAACTTCAATTTCAATTAATGGGATAGCAGAAGGACCGCCACCATATCCAAGTATATTCGGAAAGAAAAATGCCAAAAATAAGTGGAAATACGTCATGAGGCATCAGCTCCTTTAACAGGTAATGCGAGTGCTAAAATAAGCAACACTGCAATGACAATCCCTGGGTGAATATTGAGTAGCGCGATTGCAATAAAACTCAAAATAAAAATTAATGTTGCAATCTTCAAGCCTAGTGAAGTTTTTGCTTTTTTCATAAAGTCCCAAGTAAGGGCACCCATCATGACTGCTACAATGGGAATAACACCATTCGTCATGCCGATTACAAATTTAGATTCGCTAAATTGTTTAAGTGAGCTTAGTAAAATAATCATAAGAACAACAGTAGGTAATACAGTTGCAAGTAACGCAGTAACAAGTCCGAGCCAGCCACCGACACGATAGCCAATATAGCCAGCCATTTTAGTAGCAACAGGTCCAGGTAGCGTGTTACCAATTGAAATGACATCTGAAAACTCTTCATCTGTCATCCATTTGTAATTCGTTACGACTTCTTTATGTACGAGTGGAATCGTCGTTGGACCACCACCAAAGCCTAAAATGCCAGATCTGAAAAAAGCAATAAAGATTTGAAGTTGCATATTCAATGAACAACCCTCCCCAAAATTTTCGTGTATCTAAATATTCTGTAAATACCAATTTTATAGAAAAAAGCTACGAAATACAATCGTAGCTTTAAAAAAAGGTATGAAATTAGTTCGTGTTATTCTTTCGGTGGTGCACTATAAGTTGTCATATAAAAAGCGGTATCGAACATGGATTGAATAATCGACGCTTTTCCTTCTAAAATTGGAGCAATTGTTTCTTTATAATTTTGCCCATTTTTCCAAACATCAAATGACGCAGGTCCTACCCACTGGATGATGAGAAGGTACGTATCTTCTTTAATTGGTCGTAAAAAACGATAGGCGATGACTGTACTATCATTTTTCAATGACACAATGGCATCCGAAACGGCGTTCTCAAAAACAGGACGCCCATCTGACAGAATCGGCATATTGTAAAAAGTAAAATACCCTTTTTGCTCGAATTGTCCCAACTCACCGAGCACCTCAAAATTGCGTGGTACTGCAAAAATTGATTTTTTAGGACTTTCGTGAAGAACAACTGAATTTCCGTTGCCGTGTAATAAAATAAGCGGTTCTTTGTGATTTTTAGCGATTAATTTCTCCATAAAATCAGGTGTTCCAGATGTAATGTAAAAATTCAATATAACAACCTCCTCTTACTCTAATATTTCCATTTATATTGGAGTTCAACCTATTTGTCAAAAAGAGGGTGTTAGAAAGAACAATTTTATGACATTTGTATGAGAAAACTATACAATACTAATGGAAAAGTTTATAGTCGATAATGGATATCATTGACGATATAGAATTAAATACATATTAGAATCTGAAGGGGTTGGGATGAATTATGACAAAATTTAATGATACATTATTACGTGCTACTCGTGGGGAGGCAGTAGAACATACACCCGTTTGGTTTATGCGCCAAGCAGGACGTTCACAGCCAGAGTACCGTGAAATTAAAGCGAAATATTCACTAGAAGAAATTACAATGCAACCGGAATTATGTGCATATGTAACACGTCTACCTGTAGAACAATATGATGTAGACGCAGCAATATTATATAAAGATATAGTAACACCATTACCTGGTATTGGTGTTGACGTGAAAATACAAGCGGGAATTGGCCCTGTTATCTCAAATCCAATTCGTACAGTTGCGGATGTTGAGAAGCTAGGTGAATTCAACGCAAAAGAACATACACCTTATGTTCTGGAAACGATTAAAATGCTGACACAAGAACAGTTGAATGTACCGTTAATCGGTTTTGGTGGTGCACCATTTACATTAGCGAGCTATATGATTGAAGGCGGTCCAAGTCGTAACTATGCAAAAACGAAATCATTTATGGTATCTGAGCCAAAAGCTTGGTTTACATTAATGGATAAGTTAGCAGATATGATTATTGCGGATATTACAGCTCAAGTAGAAGCTGGCGCAAAAGCGATTCAGATTTTCGATTCATGGGTTGGAGCTTTAAATGTGGAAGACTACCGCATTTTCATTAAACCGATCATGACGCGTATTTTTGGTGAGCTTCGACAATTAAATGTTCCATTAATTCAATTCGGTGTAGGTGCATCTCATTTAGTAAATGAGTGGCATGATTTACCGATTGATGTTGTCGGTTTAGATTGGCGATTACCAATTCGTGACGCAGAGGCGCGCGGCGTAACAAAAGCTGTACAAGGTAACTTAGACCCGACATTATTAATTTCAGATTGGAATGTTTTAGAAGCGCGTGCAAAAGCTATTGTGGATCAAGGATTAGCACATAAAGGCGGTCATATTTTCAACTTAGGTCATGGTGTATTCCCAGATGTAAGTCCGGCTGTACTAAAGCGCTTAACAACTTTTGTACATGAATATAGTCGCGAACAAATTGCGAAGCGCGGTTAAATAACTGATAACATTTTAGAGGTGAAAAGACATGAAACAAGTACGTGGATTATTAGTAATGGCATACGGTACGCCGTATAAAGAAGAAGATATTGAGCGTTATTATACACATATACGTCACGGTCGCAAACCGTCTCAAGAACATATTGATGATTTAGCAGCGCGCTATCGTGCCATTGGTGGAATTTCGCCACTTGCTAAAATGACTGTTGCACAAGCAGAAGCACTAGGAGCACGTTTAAACGAAGTACAAAATGAAATTGAATATAAAGTATTTATTGGATTAAAACATATCGAGCCTTTCGTAGAAGATGCGGTACAAGCGATGGTAAACGAGGGAATTACAGAGGCTGTTTCCATTGTTTTAGCACCTCATTTCTCGACGTTTTCAGTAAAATCATATAATGGGCGTGCACAAGAGGCTGCTGACAAATTAGGTGGCACATTAAAAATTACTTCAGTGGAAGCTTGGTATGATGAGCCGAAATTTATCGAGTTTTGGAAGCAAGCCGTTAATGGTGAATTAGCTAAAATGTCAGAAGAAGAACGTGCAAACTGTTGTTTAATCGTTTCGAATCACTCGTTGCCAGAAAAAATTAAATTAGCTGGTGATCCGTATGAACAACAACTAGTGGATACAGCTCGCCTAATCGAACAAGCTTCTGAAATTGAAAATGTTGTTGTTGGTTGGCAATCAGCAGGTCAAACGCCAGAGCCATGGTTAGGACCGGATGTACAAGATTTAACGAAAGAATTATTTGAACAAAAAGGATATAAAGCATTTATTTACACGCCAGTTGGTTTCGTAACAGAGCATTTAGAAGTTCTTTATGATAACGATTTTGAGTGTAAGGTAGTTTGTGATGAAATTGGTGCGAGCTATTATCGTCCAACGATGCCTAATACACATCCGTTATTTATCGATGCGATGGTAGATGCAATCAATCAAAAATTAGCGATTTATAGTAGAGAGTGATGATGAAGGTGACAGAAAAAAGAAGAAAGGTTGTTATCGTTGGCGGTGGAATCACAGGCTTAACGACGGCATTCTATCTACAGCAAGAAGCGAAGGCGCAAAATTTACCTTTAGACGTAGTATTAAGTGAAGCGTCTTTACGTTTAGGAGGAAAAATCCATACAGTACGAAAAGATGGGTTTATTATCGAACGTGGCCCCGAATCGTTTTTTGATACAAGTAGAAGTGTCCGCGAGTTGGCACGTGAATTAAATATCGAACATGAAATGATTCAAAATAAAGATGGTCGAACATACATTGCCATTGGTAGCGAACTTCATCCCATCCCGGGTAATTTATTGCTCGGGGGGTCACCTGATATTTCTGCGTTTATGACATCGAATGTACTTTCTTTAAGTGGTAAGATTCGTGCGGCAGGAGATTTATTTTTACCGAAACTTCGCCATGAAGCGGATGAGCCAATAAGTGAATTTTTCCAACGACGCTTTGGTAAGGAAGTCGTAGAAAATTTAGTAGAACCTGTGCTTGCAGGTACCTTTGCAGGAGACGTCGATCATATAAGTATGCAATCAATGTTCCCGCAATTTTACCAGTTAGAGAAAGATTATCGTAGTTTACTTTTAGGTATGAAAAAGACGGGACGAGGTATTTATGCGTTAGACAGCGGACAAGGTGAAATACATTATGAATCATTTAATAATGGTCTTGAAACATTGGTGGAAGCCCTGGAACAAGAACTTGCTGACCAATCCATTTTAAAAGGAATTAAAGTAGATGCCATTGAAAAATTATCAGATGACACATATCAAGTTCATTTAAATAGCGGTGCACCGATTCGGGCAGATATGGTCGTTGTCACAACCCCATTTAACGTAACGAAAAAAATATTTAGTGAATCAGAAGCGATGCAGCAAATTCCCCAAATGAATTATGCGACGATTGCAACGGTTACAATGGCATTTAAAAAAGGACAAATGAGAAAGCATACAGATACGTTAAATTTCTTTGTTTCTCGCAATAGTGATTTTGCCATTACAACATGCACGTGGAATAATCGCAAGTGGGACAATGTAGCACCAGAAGGCCATGATTTATTGCGCGTTTATATTGGTCGTGTAGGGGACGAATCGATTGTAGAACTTTCGGACAGTGAGATCGAGAAAATTGTCCTGCAAGATTTGCGAAAGGCGTTTAGTTTAACGAGCTCACCTATTTTTACAGTTGTTGCACGTTGGAAAGAATCCATGCCGCAATATACGATTGGTCATGAAGCACGTATGGAAAAAATGGACGAACAATTTCATAAGGATTATCCAAAAATTCATCTTGTAGGGAGTTCCTACAAAGGGATTAGCGTGCCGGATTGTGTGACGCAGGGGAAACAAGCGGCGGACAAAGTGATTGATGAACTTTTTGCGTGATTAGATATGATGTAATGGATATGAAAATGCTGTACTAAAGGACATACTCTTTTAGTACAGCATTTTTTCATCGTGCATGTCTATTTTGTTCACAATTTTATCTCACGTCTTTCATGCAAATTTCACAATTATTTAGTACGCTTAAAAGCGAGGTGACGAATAATGAAACGAGCGCATTTCATGTTGTTTTCTCTATTCATCTTACTACTTACGGGTTGTTCTGATGACCGTTTTGACCGTATTGATCCGCATCAATCATTCGTTGCATCGGTCAATACTTTAGAGCCATCTATTACATTTTTTGATCAATCAGCGAATGAAATTGCTTTATGGCCTTTGGAAAAAGCGTATACAGGTGCTGTTTTAGTCGGCAATGATGCCATTTTATTGTATGGTCATCAATTGGCAGAAGCTAGTTTATACGAGCTTTCGACTGGGAAGCATATGCAAACAATTAACACAGGCTTAGGTGTAACGAACGCGTATTTTGATGAACAGACTGAAAAGATATTTATTACGAATAGTAAAACGAATGAACTTACGAGTTATACAATGAAAGGGAAATTGCAGCATACAGTAAAGCTTCATAATTATCCAATGTCGATGTTAGTAAGTGATGGCAAGCTATATGTCATTAATTATAAAGACACGATTCTTTCGGTTATTTCTACTGAAACAATGGCGCTCTTAGATGAATGGGATATACCAACATCATCGCATGGATTGGTCATACCTAATGGGCGAGACGAGTTATGGGTTGGTGGGCATGGTGAAGGTAGTAGCCCTAATCAAACAGTCGATATTTATGCGCGGTCAACAGGTGAAAAGTTAAAGGAAATCCCAATGCCGCTGATGCCGGTTGGTTTCTCACAAAAGAATAATGAAATTGCTGTTGTTAGCCATGGGGGAAATATTTTATATGTGGTGAACGAGGATGGAACGATTAAGTGGCAGCTTGAAATTGGTGCGAACCCGTTTGCCGTAGCCCATTTTAAAGATACTCTCGTTGTAGCAGGCTATGACGATCATGCGATTTATTTTATTAATAATAAAAGTATTGAAAAAAAGGCGCAGACAGGAAAAGGCCCATTTCACTTGCTTGTAAGGGAGGGGTAGCAAATGGCAACAATATTAATAGTAGATGATGAAGAAAATATGAGACAGCTTATTGACATTGTCCTATCGCCATCTGGTTACACGATAAAAATGGCTGCGAATGGGACTGAAGCTTATCACATTTTAACACAGCAGCAGATTGATTTAGTGTTGCTTGATGTGATGATGCCAGGAGAGGATGGCTTTGCAGTATGTGAAGCGATTCAAGCCATATGCCAAGTTCCAGTAATATTTTTAACAGCACGTGATGCGAATGAAGATAAAGTAAAAGGGTTAACAATTGGCGGGGATGATTACATTGTCAAACCCTTTACATCAAATGAATTAATGGCACGAATTCAAGCTGTATTACGAAGAACAGGCATTGTCACGCAGCATGTAGAAGCGACCTTCTTACAATGTGGTGTGATCAAAATGGATGAAATTGCTCGAAAAGTATTCATTGAAGAGGACATGGTAACGCTGACTTTAAAGGAATTTGAGCTGCTACATTTATTTATGCAAAACCCCAATTTTGTGTATTCACGGGAACAACTTTTAGAACGAATATGGGAACTGAATTACGCGGGTGGTACCCGTACAGTAGATACCCATATAAAAACATTGCGTATTAAGTTAGGGAAAAAATCGAAAGCAGCAAGCGAGTATATTCAAACGGTGTGGGGAATTGGCTACCGCTTTGAAAAAACGACATGAAAAAATTGTCCTCGAAAATCTGGTTGCTCATTGTTTTATTTTTAAGCGCGACGGTTGTATTCATGTACATATTTACAAACTTTCTTTATGAGCAACTTTATGTGGAAGATACGAAAGTGACGATGGTAGAAGTCGGTGAAAAGCTGCAAACGATGTATAAAGGTGGAAAAGTAACGGACGAACTAATTGGTGCGATTGATCATTATGCTGCCTATTCAAATATTCCTATTTTTGCGGTGAGAAACCCACGTGAGCTGAGTGCATGTGTGCCGTTTGATGTGGATTATGATGCATTAATTGGACCGGATGAGCGTCAGCAATTAATTGCAGGAAATGCTGTTACAAAAATAGGTTATGAAACCCGCTTTGAACGCCAAATTATTTCTGTCATCTTGCCATTCACCGACCAAAATCGTTTGGAAGGAATTATTTATTTATATTATCCATTAGCAAAAATGTCGGAATTGGCTAAAGAAGAAGTCGTTTTGCTTATTACGGGCGCGGTCATGTTTTTATTAGTAGCGGCATTTTTTGTATATCAAGGCATGCGGAAAATTTTAAATCCATTAGCGAATTTACAGCTGGCAGTGAATCACATGGCCAAGGGAGATTACGCCACAAGAGTTGAAGTGACATCCAAAGATGAAATCGGCACACTTACCACCGCCTTTAACCAGATGGCAAGATCCATTCAACGGGAAGATGAAGCGCAAAAGTCATTTCTTGCAACGGTATCCCATGAGCTGCGTACACCAATTAGCTATGTAAAGGGCTATAGTGAGGCCATTCAAAATGGCTATATAACTGATCAAAAACAAGATGAAGCGATTAGACTCATTGCACGGGAATCTGCCCGTATGGAACGATTAACGAATGAGTTGATGCAGCTTGCAAGAAAAGATGAAAAAATGCCAATTTCTGAATTCGAACCACTTGTATTAGCTGAAACAATACGGGATGCGGTGTCATTGTTACAAAATCAAGCATTAGCTAAACGTATCCAAATTGAACAAAGCCTTGAAGAAGAATTGATTGTCATGGGTGATGAAGAAAAAATTAAGCAAGTGTTTATAAATGTTATCGAAAATGCGATACGTTACTCTCAGGAAAACGCAGTTATTTTCATTGACTCGAAAGAAATTGATAACGAGGCTGTCATTACGGTAACTGATAGTGGAATAGGTATACCTGCCGAAGACTTACCGCATATTACAGAACGTTTTTACCGCGTTAATAAAGCACGTAGCAGGTCAGATGGGGGCAGTGGTTTAGGTTTATCCATTGTCGATCAAATCATTAAACAGCATGATGGTAAATTAAAAATTGAAAGCACAATAGAAAAAGGGACAGACGTAATGATTACGCTCCCAATAATGGAGGAATTATAATGAAAAAGTGGATGTATAGTTTAGTCGCAATTCCGGTATTATTATTTGGCTGTGGAGGAGAAGAACCAGAAGTCGATACATTAGATAATGGTGTCATGCCTGTGGAAGTCGTTGTTGAAATTCAAACAGCTGAGCATTTAAATGTAAACGAAACTATTCAGCTTGCAGCGCGTGTTACACAAGGTGATGAAGCAGTAGATGATGCGGAAGAAGTAAAATTTGAAGTATGGGAATCAGGCTTACGCGAGGATGGTCAAATGCTAAACGGAAAATTGATAGCGGACGGAATTTATGCGATTGATCATACATTTGATCATGATGGTGTGTACTACATGTTTGCTCACACAACAGCACGTGGTTTACATGTGATGCCAAAGCAACAGTTAGTCGTTGGGAATCCGGATATGAGTAAAGTTGTAGAAGATGAAAGCTCTAGTTCAATGGATCATGGCGCTGGACACGAAGAAAATACGGATTCAGAGGAAAAAGATAGTCATTAATTATTGCAATTCGATAATATCGGTGTATAATAATGACCAGATGACCGAAATGGTTTTCTGGTCATTTTCATTTTTTTATGTATTTATGGAGGTGCTTAAATGGATCGACGTCAGGAAATATTACAGTCTGCAACAAAATCTTTCACGTTATTTGGTTATAAAGCAACGACAATTGAGCAAGTTGCTAAAATTGCGAACGTTGGAAAGGGAACGGTTTACACATTTTTCGTAAATAAAGAAGAACTTTTCCAAGAAGTAGTACTTAATTTAATTGATGAAATGAAGAGGGAAACAGATAAATCGATTGACTTCAATGCAAGTTTTATGCACAATGCTCATACTGCATTAATGAAAATGCTTCAATTTAGAGAACGTCATTTACTATTTGCGAAACTCGTAGAAGAGGAAAAGGAACTACGAACACCAGCAGTAAAACAGATGCTTTTAGAAATTGAACGAGAAATTATTTCATATATTTCTGCCCGTATTCAAATGGGGATTGAAAAGGATGAAATAATTGACTGCAATAAAGAACTTGTTTCTTACATGCTATTTAAAACGTATCTTGCATTCATCGTAGACTGGCAATCGACGCATGAGGAACCGTTAAAAGAAGAGGATATTTTAGCATTATTTAAAGAAACAATATTCCGTGGCTTAGCAAAAAAATAAGCCGCTTGGGAATAGTGAAAAGACGCAATTACGCCTCGGTGTAATTGATTTTTTTAGACTGAATTGACCAAATGACGTTTACGGTCAACTAGTACTAAATGGAGGAGAATAAATGATTAAAGCAGAGTGGTTAAAATTACTAAAGACGCGGAAAATGCTTGTGGCAACAATTGCTGTACTATTTGTGCCAGTGCTTTACGCGGGTATGTTTTTATGGGCATTTTGGGATCCATATGCCAACTTGGAAAACTTGCCAGTTGCAATTGTCAACGAAGATGCAGGAGCTACGATGGAGGGTGAATCAATACAAGTGGGTGATGAACTTGTAAAAAACCTTTTAGAAAGCAAGCAATTTAAATTTGAAGAGATCGATGTTAATGATGCTAAGCAAGCATTGAAAGACCGGAAATATTATATTTTAATAAAAATTCCAGATAACTTTTCACAGCATGTGACAACATTATTAGATGATTCACCTCAAAAGTTAAAAATTGATTACATTCCAAATGAGGGCTTTAACTTTTTAAGTGCTCAAATTGGGGAAACAGCAATGGACCGCATTAAGGCAGAAGTAAATGCACAAGTTTCGGCTACATTTGCTGAAAAATTATTTGATTCCATTACAACTTTAGGAGATGGTTTTACTGAAGCAGCAGATGGAGCAGGACAATTAGATGAAGGTGCACAGAAAATTGTCGATGGTGCAGATGATTTAAAAGGGTATTTACAACAATTAGCTTCAAGTACAATTGAATTATCGGATGGTTCGTCTGAATTGACTGCGGGCGCACAACAAGCAGCAACAGGGGCAAATGCTTTAGCTACTGGTGTAGCAACAATTGCAGATGGCAGTAATCAGCTTGCAGCAGGTGCAACAACCGCTTCACAGGGGGCGAAAGACTTACACCAAGGGCTTAACCAATATGTTAATGGGGTTGGGCAACTAGCAGATGGTCAAAAAGAACTGACATCAGGTCAGGCAAATCTTTCATCGAATTTAGCAGCTTTAGCTCAAGGAACGGCTAATATGGATGATAAAATACAAGCATTAGCGGACGGTTCTGCAAATGTCACAGGTGGCATTGATCAATTAGCGGAGCAGTTACAAGCTGTATTGCCGTCATTGCCAGAGGAAAATCAAGCGGTATTACAAGCGACTTTAGCGCAATTACAAACGGGTAGTGCGCAAGTAAGTGGTGGCTTAACACAGCTTCATACGGGGACAAATGGCCTTGATGATAAAATTACGGCACTTAGTGAAGGCGCAGACAAATTAAATGCAGGTCAAAAACAACTTGCAGCAGGTGTTGGGGAGCTAACAAACAATTCTTCACAATTACTTGAAGGGGCTAATTCTTTAGCGGTTGGCAACACAACGTTAGCAGAGAAATTACAACAGTTAAGCAAAGGCGCTGTTGATGCGTCTAAAGGAGCAAATGATTTAGCTTCAGGCTTAAATACACTTGTAGCAGGTTCGAATAAATTAAATGATGGTACAACGCTATTAGCGGAAAAATCTGGTGAGTTGGCACAAGGTTCTTCAACTTTAGTGGATGGTACAAAGGAATTAGCAGATGGAGCAGCTACGTTAACGGAAAAATTAACGGAAGCAAGTGATCAAGTCGATATTCATCCGACAGAGGATATGTACAATATGGTCGGTTCACCAGTAGAAGTTGATAAAACAGCAGTCAATCATGTACCAAACTACGGAACAGGATTTGCTCCTTACTTTATTTCGCTAGGACTATTCGTTGGGGCACTATTAATTTCAATTGTATTCCCATTAGTTGAACCAGCGATTATTCCGAAAAATGGTGCGAGCTGGTTTGCGAGTAAGGTTTCTGTATTAGCGGTTGTCGGGATTATTCAATCATTCATTACGATTGCGATTGTTGTATGGGGCTTAGGTTTGGAAGTTGGAAACATGCCTCAATTTATAGTAACAACGATTTTGACAAGCTTTACATTTTTAGCATTAGTTCAAATGCTTGTGTCAATGATGGGAGATCCAGGTCGCTTCGTTGCTATTATAATTTTAACTTTCCAATTAGTAACAAGCGCGGGGACATTCCCACTTGAATTATTGCCAGAACAGCTTCATATTTTCAATAAATTTTTACCGATGACGTTCTCAGTTCAAGGCTTTAAATCTGCAATCTCAATGGGAGATAACGCATTCTTAATGTTTAACTGGTCGATATTAGGTACGTATTTATTAAGTTGTTTAGCGATTACGTTTAGCTATTTTACGCTAATTCACAAAAAGCGCTATTCAAAGCATCATGTAGAAAGTAAGTAATCCGAATAGAAGAAAATGTCCTGTTGCGATCGTTGCGGCAGGGCGTTTTTTACGTAGATGGATAGAATGTAGAAAGTGACGGATAGAACCTAATATTGGAGATTTTTAACGTGAAAATGCCCATTCAGAGTTTCAAAACAAAAAAATCCACGAGCTTTGAGCGTGCTCGTGGATTGAATGTAAGCTGTTATAGGTTCATCTTTAACTAAGATGAAGGTGTTAGCAAGTTGTTATTTTTTTCTACTAGTGTATCAACGTTGATTAAAGAGAGTTGCATTTATCACAATTGTTGCTGTAGCACTCGCTTTGTTCTTCAATTTTGTCACCGCATTGTACACAAATTTTATCTGGTAAATTTTTGAAAAATTCAACTACGTTTTCTAACATTGTGGCTCCTCCTTTTTAAGTCTGTTATATGACTTCTGTTGATATTACTTATTGTATTATAACAGTTTTATTTCGTCAACACAAAATGCCCAATTTGCGTTAAAATAAATGTGTAGAGATTGTGAAGGAGTGAGGAAGAGTGTATTTTATCGATAACAAAGGAATTACAGATCCACGAATCAACTTAGCAATTGAAGAATATGTATTAAAAAATATGGACATTGAAAAAGATGACTACTTGCTGTTCTATATTAATCAACCATCGATCATTATTGGAAAGAATCAAAATACGATTGAAGAGATTAATACAGATTACGTCGAAGAAAATGACATCATAGTTGTACGTCGTCTTTCAGGTGGTGGCGCTGTGTACCATGATTTGAACAATTTAAATTTCAGCTTTTTAACGAAAGATGATGGTGACAGTTTTAATAATTATAAAAAGTTTACACAGCCTGTAGTAGATGCACTTGCAAAATTAGGCGTTAATTCAGAACTTTCTGGTCGTAACGATATTTTAGCAGAAGGCAAAAAGGTTTCTGGCAATGCGCAATATTCTACGCGTGGACGTATGTTTAGCCATGGCACATTAATGTTTAATTTAGATATTGATGCGGTAGTAAGCTCATTAAAAGTGAAACAAGATAAAATTGAATCAAAAGGAATTAAATCAGTTCGTTCTCGAGTAGCGAACATTATTGATTTCCTTCCTGAAAAAATTACAGTAGAACAATTTCGCATGGAAATTTTAAAGTCAATTTTCGATGGCGAAGAAAATATTCAATACTATGAATTAACAGAAGCCGACTGGGCAAAAATTCATGAAATTTCGAAAAGCCGCTACCAAGAGTGGGATTGGAACTACGGAAAATCACCACGCTTCAATATTCAAAAATCACAACGTTTCCCGTCAGGTAGTATTGATCTACGTTTAGAAGTGAGTAAGGGAATCATTGAAGAAATTACAGTATTCGGAGACTTTTTCGGTGTGGGTGATGTGGAAGAAATTGAACAATTATTAGTCGGTACAAAATACGACCGAACTGCAATTGAAGACAAGCTTAAAACAATCGACATACCGAACTATTTCGGTGGCATAACAAAAGAAGAATTTTTACAATTAATTTATTGAGTATAAAGGATACTAACCTTTTGCTGTAAGTATTTTACTATGTATTTTAGTGAAGTAAGCGCATGGAGAAATGCCAATACGATGATGCCAACCTAATCACATTTACTTTTATAATGGTTAAAGATGGATTTGAAAAGAGGATGTTAAATGACTAATTTTTTCTTGATACTCATGGGTTTCTTTATCGTTATTTCAAATATTATTGGGTTTATAGTCTACAAAAAGAAGAAAAATCTATACTTTGCTGCATTTACAATATTACTATTAGCCGTTTTATTTGGTGTAATCGGTGGTGCGTTGGCAATATTCATTATCCGTGACCCCTTTGCAATATTTTACGGCATGCAATTGGGACAGTATTTAATAGCAAATAGCGTAATCGTTTTTATTATGGCAATTTTAGTAACGGTAATAAAAAAGTATAGCAGCAAAATGGTTTAATTCATGATTATATTCAACTAATGGATGCTATTCTTCAAATGGGAGAATAGCTCTTTTTTATTGAAGTTAAGGATAGGGTAGATTTAGTAAGGATTAAATTTAGGCGGTGGATAAATGAGTTTTTGTTCATTTATAGCAACAAACCATGAAATGCCAGAAGTAGAATCAAAAGTGAAGTGTATTACTGCTAAGGAAGCGATTAAATTGGGGATAAAGCCACATGAGTTCGTACCTTGGGAGAATATAGATCCTGATGCCCAAATATTATATGCTGAAAATGAAGATGATTTAAATGAATTGGTCATTACAAAGGACGCTTACTATACTGTGAGTGGCTATACAAGTTATCCATTTATTTATGAAGTAACTTTTGGCTATTCAGAATCAAGAGTAAAGCAATTGCTGGAGTACTTAAAAGAAAATATTAAAGAAGAACAGATAGTAGAGCTATGGAAAGTGTGGATTGATCAAGATAATAATGATTTAAATATCCCATATAATAGATATTCTTGTGAAGAACTATCTCTAGATCATCTCGTACAAATGTATAATTGGCACCATAAACAATATAAAGAACAATATTGTATCGTATTAGAAAGATAAGAATTAGTGCTTTATTTACGATTTATGGAAAAAGTACGCTCATTGCTTTGAGTGTACTTTTTTTTAGTGTACTATTAAAGATGGAAAGCTTTCATTAATTAGAGAGGTGATTTTATGGAAAAGCACCGAATTTTCGTTGTAGAAGATGATGTGAAAATCGCATCATTATTAGCAGAAACATTAAGGAAATACCAATATGATGTGGCGATTGTCAAAGATTTTGAACAGGTGATTGAAGAATGTACGTTATTTAATCCACACCTTGTACTGCTTGATATTAATTTACCTACATACGATGGCTATTATTGGTGCCGTAAGCTGCGTCAATATACGAAATGTCCGATTTTATTTATTTCAGCCAGGTCTGGAGAGATGGATCAAATATTTGCACTTGAAAATGGTGGCGACGATTTTATTACAAAACCATTTAACTATGAAATTGTGCTCGCTAAAATTCGTAGCCATTTACGCCGGACATATGGGGAATACTCGATACGCCAAGAGGAACGGACGATTAAGCAAGGTCAGCTAACACTTTATTTAGAAAGAATGGAACTACAAATAAAGGATGTAACTGTACCACTTCAAAAGAAGGAATGTGTTATTTTAGGGCTGTTAATGGGACATGCGCCAAGAGTTGTGAGCCGCGATCAATTATTGGAAGAGTTATGGGATGATCAAGCATTCGTTGATGAAAACACGTTAAATGTAAATATGACGCGTGTACGAAAAAAGTTAGCGGATTATGATATTCTTTCTAGCATTGAAACGGTTCGTGGAGCAGGTTATCGTTTTGTGTTAAATACGGAGGAAATGTAATGGCCATCAAGTTATATTTAAAAGAGCACGGTTCTTACGTATTATTCCAATTGTTTATGACGGTATTTTTAATCTCATTGTTTTGGCTTGAGGGATTTCGCAGCAAGGAAACCGCCATTTATGCTATTGCGATTAATATGCTGTTAGTTGCTTCTTTTCTAATTGTACGGTATATGCTGAGGCGTCGATATTTAGCCAAAATTACACAGTGCCCAACAACGATGGAGGACGCATTACAAAAAAATGCAAAGACAGCGGAATATGCGTTAACAGAACGTTATTTCCATGAATTATATAAGCTGTATCAACATGAGGTTCAAGCATTATATGCGACGCAATCAAGGCAATACAAATTTATGAATCAATGGGTGCATCAAATGAAAACACCCGTTTCTGTGTTAGAGCTGTTATTGCAAGAGGACGGGGAACTCGATAAAAAGAGTGTGCAAGAAGAAGTAGATCGCCTAAAGCGCGGACTTGAAATGGTCTTAATAAATGCACGATTAGAAAATTTTGAAGAGGATATGCAAATTGTCAAAGTCCCTTTAAAAGCAATTGTAACTGCGGTAATCAATGAAAATAAACGATTATTTATTGCGAACCGTGTATTTCCAAATGTCGAAGTAGATGAGGATTTATATGTCATGAGTGATCCGAAATGGCTTCGTTTCTTACTGGATCAATTCATTACGAATGCTGTGAAATACACATTTGAACCGAATAAAAAGATTATTATTTCAAGTGCCGAGTTCGAACATCAAACCGTTTTAACGATTCGAGATGAGGGCATTGGCATTCCAAAATCAGATTTATCCCGAGTGACAAAAGCCTTTTATACTGGAGAAAATGGTCGTAAAACAGGTGAGTCAACTGGAATGGGTTTATATATTGCAAAAGAAACTTGCGATAAATTAGGGCATCAGCTGTTGATTACTTCAGAGGTAGGACAAGGTACAAAAATTGAAGTCATTTTTAATTCATAGGGGGAAAAGCCGTGCAAGAAATTGAAATTAAAAATTGGGTATTAGCAGTGGATGTAGAAAAAACTAAAATGGCGAATGAATTTAATAGCTATCGGTGCATGAGTGAAAAATGTCGCAACTTTGTAGCAGCTTGCGAGTACAGTATGGATGCAGTTGTCTTACAATTTGCCAATCAGTTAGGGATCGATTTATCAAAGCCAAGTCAGTTAGAAAGCCATCAAGTAAATGATAATTTAGCGATTATGTATAGTGGGAAATATCATGTACTCGGAGAAATTCAATTAGGGGAAATTGAAGCATGGGATATTGTGCTAGGGGAGCATTGTTTTTCATTGACCGAAGAATTAGAAACAATACCTGTAATGATGGATGGACCAGTAATTGAAATTAGTTTTGAAGTAGTGTTGCCTTGGGTACTTACTAACACGAAAACTCAATAATCGAGGGATGCAAATGTCAATCTTACATATTAATGAAGTAACGAAAGTGTATGAAGGAAAAGTAACGAAGCGTGCACTGAACCAATTAAGTTTTGAAGTTGAAAAAGGTGAATTTGTGGCGATTATGGGTCCATCAGGCAGCGGGAAGACAACATTGCTTAATATGATTTCAATGGTAGATATGCCTACTTCAGGTGAAATTATTTTTGATGGTACGAAGCCGCAAACATTAAATAGTGAGCAACTTGCTTATTTCCGTCGGCGCCAGCTTGGTTTCGTCTTTCAAGATTTCAATTTATTGCCGATGCTTTCTGTGGAAGAAAATATTATTTTGCCATTAACGCTTGATGAGCAACCCATTTCAGTAATGGAAGAACGCTTGCAAAGTTTAAGCAGGAAACTAGATTTAACAGCTATTTTGCAAAAAAGACCTAATGAAATTTCAGGTGGTCAAGCCCAACGAACAGCGATAGCCAGAGCACTGATCCATGAGCCGACAATCATTTTAGCCGATGAGCCTACCGGAAATTTAGATTCTAATGCATCGCGTGAAGTTTTACAATTGCTAGGAAAAGTAAATAAGGAAAATGGTGCGACTATTGTGATGGTGACACATGACCCCATTGCCGCAAGCTTTTGTGATCGCGTGTTGTTTATTAAAGACGGTGAATTTTTTAATGAAATTTATCAAGATGATCGTCAACAAACATTTTTCCAACGAATTTTGAATGTACTGAGTTTATTAGGAGGACATGTCGGTGACTTTTCTTCAATTCGCTTACCGTAACGTTTTCCGTAATTTTCGTAACTATGCCGCATTTTTTATGGCTAGTTTCTTTTCTGTGTTCGTTTTTTTCATTTATTCCATGGTCATGTTTCACCCTGAAATTGAAAGAGGTTTTTTAGGGGAAGTTTCCATAGCAGGAATGGTGTTGGCTGAAGTCATATTAGTGTTGTTTTCATGGTTTTTTATTTTTTATTCGATGCGTGCATTTTTAGAGGCGCGTGCAAAGGAATTTGCAATCTTTGTGCATTTAGGGATGAGCCGTCATCAATTAAGCAAATTAATCTTCATTGAAACGATGACAATCGGTATTCTTTCATGCATAACAGGAATTCTGTTTGGCTTCGCGTTTTCAAAGTTCTTTTTCATGATTGTGCGTGAAATTTTAAATTTAGCTGAATTGCCTTTGTATTTATCATGGGAACCGTTTTTATTAACGCTATTCGTTTATTTAAGTGCATTTACAGTCATTTCAGTCATCAGTATTATATTCACACCAAATATTAAAATCATCGACGTATTAAAGGGTCCGAAAATTGTTGATGTTTCGGATGCCTATTCAAAAAAACAAGCATTCCTTGGCATTTTTTTAATCATAGTAGGCTATTTTTTAGCGTTAATTACAACGAAGTCCTCCATTTTTAACTATACGTTGCTCGTCCCAATTTTCGTTACTTTAGGGACGTATTTTTTCTTTACGGATACAACACTCTATTTTATGGATCTTATAAAAAGACGAAAACAGTATTATTGGAAAAAATCACGGATGCTGGCAATTGCAGAGCAGGTACAAATTGTGCGTGGAAATTCAGGGATGTTCTTTATTGTAACACTCGTATCAACGATGGCCTTTTTGACGGTCGGTATTCTATCGGCGATGTCTTCCTATACTTCGCAATACGATAAACTTAATCCACTCGGAATGGTTTATAAAGGGGAAATTGACAATCCGTATGAGAGAGAACATATTGTAGAGTTAATTGAAAGCCTTGAGGACAATGGAATTAGCTATCAGATGACCCGTTTTTCGGTCAAGAGACAAACTTCCTCGTTCACATCAAATCCTGTGGAGGTTTTTAGGGAAACGGATATTAACCATCTATTGTTTTCGTACAATTATCCGCTCGTTAACTTAAAAAGCGGAGAAGCAATGTTTATTCCCTACTCAGAGGATTCGATTAAGGAGTTAAAAAATAAGGTTGTTGAAACGACGTTAATAGAAAATAACGTGCAGCTGACAATTAATAGTGTGTATCCAAAAATGTTTTTCCCAACGGCTATTATAAGCAGTAATTCCATTATTATTAGCGATGAGGACTATGAATATTTAATAAAGCCGTTTGCTCACTATTTAAATTTGCAACCCGGCTATCACCTTTTCACTTTCGATATTCCAAAATGGATGGAGACAAAAGAAATTGGTGTCGGCATTCATCAAATGGTTGCTAGAGAATACGTATTAAACGATCGATATTCACTGCCATTTTATTATGAAAATACGGGATTAAATTATTCTTATATATTAGCAACCTACTCTTTATTTACCCTTGTAGGAATTCTTGTTGTTGCTGTATTTTTACTGGCTTCAGGAAGTTTTGTGTATTTTAAATTATATGCAAACTTAGACCAAAAGAAAAAGCAATTCAATATGTTAAAGCGAATTGGCTTAACAGATCGCGAAATGAAAAAGTTAGTCACTCGTTTTTTATGTATTCAATTTTTCCTTCCATGGGGGTTAGCCCTCTTGCACAGTGCATTTGCATTCCTTGTTATTCAAACGGTGTTACATGATGTGATGAATCTGTCCATCGTAAAAGAAGGGGTGATTTCCTTTACATTGATAGGCTGTATTCAGGTTGTCTATTTCTTTTTAATACGTTGGCGCTATATTTCACATATTCGTTCGTGACAAGAAAGGTGCTAATGATAGATAATAATGCTTATTTTTAATGGATAATTGTAATGGATGGTAAAAATGGTATTGTTTTATCAGTATACTTATTTTATAATGCTAATTAAGTGAATAGTTATTCACTTTACGCAAAAGGGGATGGGTGTATTGAATTTAGTTGAAAATATTAGACAACAAGCTCTCGAACAACCAGAAAAAACAGCGTATTATTTTTTAGGACAAGGCACTTCTTACGGAGAATTTGAGCAAACGATTGCTCGATTTGCCGCAGCCTTACAAGATTTAGGGGTACAAAAAGGGGATCATATCGCATTTTTACTTGGCAATACACCGCATTATTTAATTTCGCTCTATGCTACGATGCGAATTGGTGCGACGGCGATTCCGATTAATCCAATTTACACACCAGACGAAATTTCATACATTATTAAAAATGGTGATGTAAAAGTTGTTATTGCGCTAGATATGTTACTACCACTTGTGGAAGCAGGGGTGCAAGGATTCCCACAGGTAACAAACTATATCGTATGTGAAACAACGCCGGATGTAGCAGAAAAATATGCCGCTTTAAGTGAAGCCGCAAAAGCCAAAACAACATTATTTACACAAGCGCTTGCATCGACAAGTCATACGGTGGAGCCAGTAGCTGTTGATCCTGAAGATACAGCGATTATTTTATACACTTCGGGTACGACAGGTCAGCCAAAAGGCGCGATGCTTACTCACCGAAATTTATATTCGAATGCACGTGATGTTGGCGAATATTTAAAAATGACATCGGATGACCGCGTCGTTACAACGTTGCCGGTGTTCCATGTTTTTGCCTTAACGGTTGTAGTAAACGCACCATTAATGAAAGGTGCAACATTATTACTTGCGCCGCGCTTTAGCCCAGCAGAAATTTTTGAACTGACAGCCACATATAAAGCGACAATTTTTGCAGGTGTACCGACAATGTACAACTTCCTATATCAATATGATGGAGATGTAAGTGCTTTTTCAAGTGTGCGTTTAGCTATTTCTGGCGGTGCTTCATTACCAGTAACGTTGCTTCATAGTTTTGAAGAGAAGTTTAATGTCCGAGTTTCTGAAGGTTACGGCTTATCAGAAGCATCACCAGTTACCTGTTTTAATCCAACTGATCGTGAGCGGAAAGCAGGGTCGATTGGGACGTCCGTTTCAAATGTCGAAAATAAAGTGGTCGATGAAAATGGTGAAGAGGTTCCAGTAGGTGAAGTAGGGGAATTAATCGTCCGTGGACCGAATGTAATGAAGGGGTATTATAAAATGCCTGAAGAAACAGCGGCAACAATTCGTAATGGTTGGCTCTATACAGGCGACTTAGCGAGACGTGATGAAGAAGGCTATTTCTATATAGTAGATCGAAAAAAAGATATGATTATTGTCGGTGGTTACAATGTTTATCCGCGAGAAGTTGAGGAAGTGCTCTATTCACATACAGGTATTATTGAAGCGGCCGTAGTAGGATTCCCAGATCCAAACTTTGGTGAAGCCGTACATGCGTATGTTGTCCTAAAAGATTCTGAAACAAAAGTAGAGGATATTCAAGCTTACTGTGCAAAACATATCGTGAAATATAAAATTCCAACAGTTATTGAAATTATCGATGAGTTACCAAAAAATGCAACGGGTAAAATTTTACGCCGTTCATTAAAAGAAGCAATCAAACAATAAATGCTGACTCAGCCCACCATTCGAATTTTTAAAATGGTGGGTTTTTAATTTTTAAATATTCATAATTATAAATAATCATTTCAATAAGATGTGTTTAATGATAGAATATCTATTACGAAATCCGAAATAACTAAGGGGTGTTTGAATATGAAATCGTATTTAACAAAGGAAAATTTATATCAAATTCAATCGATTACAAATCCAGTTTTAGCGCCAAATGAGCAAGAAGCGGTATTTATTCGCACGCAAATTAATGAACAAGAAAATAATTATAATGCACATTTATTCCATATCGATTTAGCTACAAGTGAAGTCGTACAATGGACATATGGCAATGAAGTGGTTACATCGCCTGCATGGTCACCGGACGGCAAAAAAATGGCTTATCTATCAAATCGCAATGAAAAAAATCAACTGTTTGTGATGAATTGTCATGGCGGTGAGGCTCAAGTACTTACGACGCTACCAAATGGTGTTCAACAATTTTTATGGAGCCCATGTGGGGAGAAAATTTGGATTGCTAGCTCTGTAAAGAAAGGTTTGTCTATTACGCAAGAGGAAGAAAAGGAAGAATCAAAACTTCTAAAGCCTTACACTGTCGATAAATTGAAATATAAAGCGGACAGTGTCGGTTTATTACCACAGGACCGCGTTACACAAATTGCAGCAATCGAGGTTGCCACAAAGGAAATTACGCCATTTACTGAAGGGGATTATTCTCACTCCATTCAAGGCATTTCGCAGGATGGCAAATGGTTAATCATCAGTGTGAATCGTGCTGAAAATACAGATGATGTTTTCCGTACACCACTTTATTTGGTGAACGTCGAGACAAAAGAGGAAAATGTACTAGTAGATGCAGATGGCAATTATGGTGGTGCGGAGTTTTCATTGGACGACCGTTATATTGCGTATAAAGGGGCAGATCAATCCTTCTTAAATGCTACCCATGGGCATATTTATGTATATGATCGTGAAACAGGTTTGACACAAAAGCTAACAGAGAGCTTTGATGCACCAGCAGGCGATTATTCCGTTGCGGATACACAACAAAATGTGGAAGCACCAGCTGTAATGTGGACTGAAAATAATGATTTGTATTTCCAAGTATCAATAAGTGGAGATGTCCGACTTTATTATGCAACGTTAGACGGAGCTATTTATCCAGCTTCACCAGAAAATGAACATATTTATGGCTATGCGATTTTTAAAAATGGCAATCGTGCGTTAGTAACCGTATCAAATGCTACGTTCCCTGGTGAGCTATTTGATTTTGATATTACTACAGGTGAGAAGAAGCAATTAACAACATTTAATGAAGCCTTTTTAAATGACGTACAACTTGTTGCACCAGAGGCGATTTCATATGAATCAAAAGATGGCACAACTGTTCATGGTTGGTTAATGAAGCCGGCTCAATATGAAGAAGGGACAAAATATCCTTTAATTGTTGAAGTTCATGGTGGACCCCATACTTTATATGCCAACACATTTTTCCACGAGCTGCAATTATTGGCGGCACAAGGCTATGGTGTACTGTATGTAAACCCTCGAGGCAGTCACGGTTATAGCCAGGAATTTGTTGATGCAGTGCGCGGTGATTATGGTGGCGGTGATTACGAAGATATTATGGCAGGTGTCGATTATGCATTAGCCAATTATTCATGGGTGGATGACAGCCGACTAGGTATAACAGGTGGTAGCTATGGTGGCTTTATGACGAACTGGATTGTAGGACATACAAATCGATTTAAAGCAGCCGTGACACAGCGTTCGATTTCAAACTGGATCAGTTTCAATGGTGTATCGGATATTGGTTATTACTTTACAGAGTGGCAAATGCAAGCGGATATGAATGACGTGGAAAAGCTATGGAAGCATTCGCCGTTAAAATATGCAGCACAAGTTGAAACGCCATTACTCATTTTGCATAGTGAACGTGACTTCCGTTGTCCAATCGAACAGGCTGAGCAATTTTACATTACATTAAAGCGTATGGGGAAAGACGTTGAATTTGTCCGTTTCCCAGAATGTGATCATAATTTATCTAGAAATGGCATACCAAACTTACGCCTAGAACGCTTAGAGCAAATTACTGGCTGGTTTAAACAGTATTTATAATAACAGATGCAACTAGTAGGCAATAAATTCGTCTTAACTATTGAAATAATGATGGGGTTTTAGTCCATCATGAACCTGAGTATGTTAAAATGGTAAAGAAAATTTAAGCCGAAAGTGAGTAATAAGATGTCAATAATTTATGGTTTGATCGATTTTATTTTAAATATTGATGAGCATTTAGTTGAAATCATTCAACAATTTGGTAACTGGTCTTATGGAATATTATTTACGATTGTATTTGTAGAGACAGGTATTGTTATTATGCCGTTTTTACCAGGGGACTCCCTTCTTTTCGCAAGTGGCGCAATGGCGGCTTTAGGTGCATTTAATTTAATGACGTTATTAGTTGTATTTTTCGTCGCTGCAGTCCTTGGTGATACGGTCAATTATCACATTGGTAAAAAAGTCGGGACTTCGATTCCAGAGACGAGTTTTATCGGGCGCTTTATTAATCGGGAGCGTATGGAAATTGCCCAAAAATTCTTTAACAAACATGGTGGGAAAACGATTGTTATTGCTCGTTTCATGCCATTCATCCGCACATTTATTCCATTCATCGCAGGTGCGAGCCGAATGAATTATAAATATTTCATTTTTTATAATGTGCTAGGCGCATTTTTATGGGTAATGAGCTGTACATTAATAGGCTACTTCTTCGGAAATATCCCGATTATTAAAGAAAACTTCTCAACAGTTTTAATTTTAATCATCGTTATTTCAGTATTGCCAGCTATCATTGGAGCAATTAGTGCGAGAAAGAAAAAAACGAAGTAAAAGTTTACTAAAGGACTTAACAAAACGTGAAAATTGTTTTGTTAAGTCCATTTTTATTTTCCTTTAAATTGGGGGGAACGTTTTTCTGAAAAGGCATTTAATGCTTCAATGCGGTCCTCAGTCGGAAGTGTAAGTTCATAGGCTTTACGTTCAATTTGCAGTCCTGTTTGGATATCTGTTTTTATGCCTTGTTTAATGGCGAATTTTGCTTGTTGTATTGCGATAGGTGCGTTGCGTAATATGGTAGTAGCAAAATCAGCTGTTACTTCATGTAAGTTTTCTGATGGTACAACTTTTGTTAGAATCCCGTAGTTGAATGCTTCCTGTGCATTCATTCGTGCCGCGGTCAAAATGAGTTCCATCGCTTTTGCTTCACCTATGAGACGAGGTAAACGCTGCGTACCACCAGCACCAGGTATTATACCAAGACTTGTCTCCGTTAAGCCTAATGTAATATGATCGGCAGCGATACGAAAATCACAAGCGAGTGCTAACTCTATACCGCCGCCGAATGCGTAGCCGTTTAAAACACAGATCGTTGGCTGTGGTAATTGTTCAATTAAAGAAAATACTTCACCGAAGCGATTTAAATTTCGCTTTACTAATGCATCTGGAAGTGTTTTTCGTTCTTTTAAATCAGCTCCAACAGAAAAGGCTTTTTCACCAGCACCTGTAATAATAACAAGTCGAATATCAGGATGGATTTGGATGGATTCAATAACTTGTCTCAACTCTTCAAGCATTTCGAAATTAAAGGCATTCAGCATTGTGGGACGGTTTAATGTAACATATGCAACAAACTCTTTTTGCTCGTATTGAATCATATTCACAATTAGGACCTCCATATTTTCTTTTTATAATTAATATAGTACAATGTTATCAGATTTATTTACAATAATTACAATATAAAACACTTATAGTAAAAAAGACTATTTATCTTATAAACCTAGTATTATAGGGCCTCAGTTGAAGTTGATACTCGTATTTTTAGTGTGTATAAAAACGCGCTAAACGAAAAAAATTAAATTATGGTGTGAAATGAGGAAACAATATGGAAGTTTTTATTGGAAGACAACCAATATTTAACGCTCAAGAACAAGTGGTAGCGTATGAGCTATTATATAGAAATAATGATAAAAACGTTTTTCCAATGGTCGATGCAGATACGGCAACTGTTGATGTATTAATCAACTCATTTTTATCAATCGGCATAGATAATGTGACAAATGGTAAGCCCTCATTTGTGAATTTCACAGAAAATTTATTGATGGATACAACGCTTGATTACGTAAACCCTTCTCAAGTCGTTGTAGAAGTATTAGAAGATGTTCCGATTACGGAAAAGTTAGTTCAGCGCATAATTGAACTGCGAAAACACGGCTTTAAAATAGCTCTCGATGATTTTATTATGAGTGAGGAAGTTTTAATATACAATGAATTATTCGCAAACGTTGACTACATAAAAATTGACTTTTTATTAACGCCTATAGCGGAACGAATGGAAATTGAAAATAAAATTAAGACGCAATTTCCAAAAATCCAATTATTAGCGGAAAAAGTGGAGACACGGAAGCAATATGAAGTGGCGAAGCATTCAGGTTATGTTTTGTTTCAAGGCTATTTCTTTGAACAACCACAAATTATTAAATCGACGGAAATTCCGACCAATGCGCTTCAATATTTCCAAATAATTTCAATATTACGTGATGAAGAGCCCAATATTGATTTGTTGGCAGAAAATATAGAGCGTGAAATTTCTTTAACTTACAAGTTATTGCAGTTAATTAATAATTCGTCGAAACGTTCAAAATCAAAAGTACGCTCGATTAAACAAGCGATTTTACTTTTAGGGTTAACAGAGCTGCGCAAATGGATTTACTTATTGGCTATGCGTGAAATTAATATTAATAACGATGATGATGTATTTGTTGAGTTAATGCGTGCTTCCTTATTCAGAGCAAAAGTATGTGAAAAAATTGCCCGCTTAAATTATAAAGAAAATTTTTCAGAATCATTTTTAGTCGGCTTGTTTTCATTAATTGACTCCCTTTTAAAACGTCCGATGAATGATGTGCTGAAACAATTACCGTTATCAGAAAGCATCATGGAAACCATTAGTGGGAATGATACAGAAATGCAGCCTTATTTACAATTCAGCATAGCTTTAAGTAAGTTAGATTGGGTTCGAATTAATGACCTTGCAGAACAATTAAACATTCCAAAAGAGTGCATAATTCCAATTTATGAAGAGGTAAAAAATTGGGTTGCTGACGCCCTAGTATTCGATTAGTAAAAAGTGAGGATATGTATGACAGAATTAAAAAATAGTTCAATAAAAAATACAGTTTTAGAGTATGTATTTGTACTAATTGGTGCGGCGGTCATTGCACTTGGATTTAATTTGTTTTTATTTCCAAACCAAGTTGCATCCGGTGGTGTTAGTGGAATTAGTACGATTTTGAATGGCTTATTTGGCTGGAACGCGGGAATTGTCCAATATGCATTCAACATCCCATTATTTATCGCTGGAGTTGTAGTTTTAGGTAAGACATTTGGTTTGAAATCATTGGTCGGAACATTGACATTGCCGTTTTTCGTAATTATTACGGGGGATTGGGATGCATGGACACTCAATCCATTGCTCGGTGCGATCTTTGGCGGTATTTTTGTAGGTGGAGGAATTGGACTCGTATTTAAAGGAAATGCGTCGACAGGTGGAACGGATTTACTTGCCCAAATTATTACAAAGTTTACGGGATTAACTTTAGGGACGAGTGTGTTATTCATTGATGGCGTGATTGCAGTGAGTGCTGCAGTCGTGTTTGATTTAGAAAAAGGCTTATATGCGCTCATCGGTTTATATGTTACGACTAAAACAATCGATATTGTGCAGCTAGGATTTAGCCAATCAAAAATGGTTTATATTATTACCAATTATGAAAATGAAGTTCGAGACGCAATCTATAAAGAAATTAAACGCGGTGTTACGAAAATTCCGGCAATCGGAGGATATACAGGGAAAGATCGTCCTGTATTAATGGTGGTCGTCTATCAAACAGAGTTCACAAAGCTGAAACAAGTGCTGAAAAACGTTGATCCAAAAGCATTTGTTATCGTCTCAGATGCTTATGAAGTGTTAGGCGAAGGTTTCAAACGTGTATAAGTTTGGTATAATGAAGTAGTGCAGTATTAATTCATTATTGGAGGGTTTCAGAATGAAAAAAAGTTTACTTACATTAATTTTTGGTTCAGCTCTATTTTTAGCAGCTTGTGGCGGAGATGATAAAGAACAATCTACTGGCGGCGAAACAGCGGCACCAAATGGTGAAAAAATTGTCATGCAATCTTGTACTACTTGTCATGGTGGTAAATTACAAGGTTCAGGCGCTCCAGCACTGGATAAGCTAGGTGCAAAATATTCGGAACAAGAGATTTTAGATATTATTATTAATGGTACGGATAAAGGAATGCCTCCTAGTTTAATCAAAGGTGCCGACGCTGAAGCAGCCGCAAAATATTTAGCAGGATTAAAATAATTATGAAAAAACGATGAGGTGCTTTTATACTTCATCGTTTTTTTTGTTTGGATATTTAAGCCAACTTTTATGTAGTATATGGGGTGGGCATGATAAAATATAAAGTAGATGCAAAAAGGATGGGAGCGTACCTATTTATGATTCATGTAATTACAAAAGATGTTATGGAAAAATTTGATTTACAGCTTGTAAGTGGACAAGAAGGAATTGGTCGATACATAACGACGGGCGATATTTCGAGACCTGGGCTTGAGATGGCCGGCTATTTTACGCATTATCCTGCAAATCGTGTGCAGCTATTAGGGAAAACTGAACTCTCTTTTTTTGAAATGTTACCAACAGTTGAAAAAAAGGAACGTATGAAACAACTTTGTTCGGATCAAACACCAGCAATCATTATTTCGCGTAATATGAGCGTGCCTCAAGAATTGATGGACGCTTCCAATGAAAATAATGTGCCCGTTCTAGTAACGCCGAATACTACGACAAGGTTTTCAAGTCGTTTAACGAACTTTTTGGAAAGTAAACTTGCTCCAACTACGGCTATGCATGGTGTGCTTGTAGATGTATACGGAATAGGCGTATTAATTATCGGCAAGAGTGGCGTCGGAAAAAGTGAAACCGCGTTAGAGCTTATTAAAAAGGGACATCGACTCGTAGCAGATGACAGTGTAGAAATTCGCCAAGAAGCTGAAAGTATGCTCATTGGTAGCCCGCCGCCATTATTAGAGCATTTACTTGAAATTCGGGGCATTGGGATTATCGATATTATGACATTGTTTGGAGCAAGTGCCATTCGCCCATATAAACGAATTACACTAATTGTAGAATTAGAAAATTGGGACCCTGAGAGGTTTTATGATCGTCTTGGTTTAGATGAAGAAAAAATGAAAATCATTGATACGGAAGTGACGAAGCTAACGATTCCAGTACAGCCTGGTCGAAATGTTTCGGTCATTATTGAAGTAGCTGCGATGAATTATCGCTTGAAAAAGATGGGCGTCAATGCGGCAGAAGAATTTTCTCGTAGATTAGACGACATGATTGCAGCAAATGATGAGATGGATGATTACTAATTTGATTTGAAAATTGAAGGGAGAATAAAATGAATATACAGTTATTGGCAATTAACCCTGTTGCATTTCACTTAGGCCCAATACCGGTGAACTGGTATGGGATACTTATTGGAATAGGGATTGTCCTCGCTTATTTCCTTGCACAAAGAGAAGCGGTTCGATTAGGACTGGACGATGAATTTATTGCAGACTTTTTAATTTGGGCAGTACCAATTGGCATTTTGTCGGCGCGTATTTATTATGTCGCGATGAAATGGGATTATTATGGTGCCAATCCAGGTCGAATTATCGAAATTTGGAATGGTGGTATTGCGATCCACGGTGCATTAATTGGTGCATTTATTACAGCTTATTACTTTACGAAAAAACGCAAAGTAAGCTTTTTACGCTTAGCGGATATCGCCGCACCAAGTATTTTGATTGGTCAGATTATTGGGCGTTGGGGCAATTTCGTCAACCAAGAAGCATATGGTGGCCCTGTTACACGTGAGTTTTTAGAAAACCTATTCCTTCCGAATTGGATTATTGAGCAAATGTATATTAAACATGAAAATACTTATGTACATCCTACTTTTTTATATGAATCACTATGGAATATAATTGGTTTTGTCGTGTTAATTGTTGCGCGTAAATTTAACTGGCGTCGCGGAGAAATGTTCTTCTTCTACTTAATTTGGTATTCAATTGGACGTTTCTACATCGAAAGTCTACGTACAGACAGTTTATATTTAATTGGTGATTTACGTTCCGCACAGGTCGTGTCTATTATTGGTATTACGGTAGGTATTATTGCAATCGTTTACCGTCGTATGAAAGTCAAACCCGTTGTACGCTATTTAGATAAAAAATAAAAGTAGAAAGCCGTTTGCAATTTTGCGAGCGGTTTTTATTACACGAATAAAGGGGAAACCATATGAAAACAAAAGCCTTATTATTTGATTTTGATGGAACATTACTCGACACCAATGACTTGATTGTTCAAACATTTATGCAGATTTTTGACGAAATATTTCCTGGGCAATATTCGACGCAAGATTGCTTGAAATTCATTGGTCCGTCATTGAAGCAGACTTTTGACGAATTAACACCTGGTAAAACAGATGAAATGATTGCCAAATATAAAAAGTGGAACGCCCTGCATCACGATGAACTTGTAAGAGGCTATGATGCGGTTTTAGAAACGCTTGAGCAGCTGCATTCAATGGGGATAAAATTAGCGATTGTCTCTACGAAAGGCAAAGATGGCTTAGCCCGTGGTATGAAAGTGTTAGGGGCAGGTCATTTATTTGAAGTCATTGTAGGAATAGATGATGTTACACATGTAAAACCTCATGCAGAGCCGATATTACTCGCGCTGCAAAAATTAGGTGTAACGAAAGATGAGGCTATTATGATTGGCGATAATTCTCATGATATTGAAGGTGGTCAAAATGCAGGAGTGCGTACAGCAGGCGTCGCTTGGTCCGCAAAAGGAGAGGCATTTTTACAGCAATTTAATCCAGATTATATGCTACAACATATGCATGATTTAATCGGAATTGTGAAAGGGGATTAGATATGAGAAGGACTGAGCGCTATCAGGTGGACGGAGCGAACTCACTTTGGAATATTTATAAAACGGTATCCTTTTTTAAGGTGATGAAGTGTTTTATCATTATTCAAATAGGACGTTTTGTGCCCTTTTTGTCTGTGAAAAATTGGCTATATCGTACTTTTTTGGGGATGCGTATAGGTAAGCAAACTTCCATTGCCTTAATGGTCATGCCTGATACGATGTTTCCAGAACGTATTTCTGTTGGTGATAATACGGTCATCGGTTTTAATACGACCATTTTAGCACATGAATATTTAATCGAGGAGTACCGTCTCGGCGATGTTGAAATCGGTAGCCGCGTCATGATCGGGGCAAACTCAACGATTTTACCTGGCGTGAAAATTGGGGACGATGCAATTGTTTCTGCTGCGACGCTTGTGCATAAAGATGTACCAGCTGGCAGTATGGTTGGTGGTAATCCGATGCGAATTATTTTCACAGCAGAGCAACAAATAGAACGAAAAAAACTGGATCAACCGATTTGGCATAATGAAAAATAGCATGTATAAGTTCATCAAAAATTTCTAGCTTTTCATTGTCAGTATTCTAATAAAGTATTTGCTAATTTAGGTTGACTAAGCACATGAGGCGCACAGCTTCGAGGTCAACACGATGTGGCGTCCTTAGCCTGAGTTTTTCTATACAACTCATCTGTGTGCTTTGTGCAAGGCCAGCCTATTTTAAAATTTTCCCTTTTTAAATCCTTTCTTGATTGAGTGCGTTGCTGCCGTGGGAGGCGACGTCATCTGAAAATAGATTGTCCTCCGAAATGGAAATCAACTCCATCTTTTTCAAAAGGACTTTTAAAAGCTATTTTATTAGTTAAGAAAATGTAGATTAAAAAGCAAAAACTTATGACTAACGGGTTCGATTGATAGGGAGAAAGGTGCAAATTAACAACGCAAGTAACAGGTTAATCAGCATACATTCTAACAGTGAAAAAGCTATTTAAAAAACAAGTTAAAACGCTCAGAAATCTGAGCGTTTTTTGTAGCAATATTTTACTATCTTCATCGAACTGAAGCAGGTGAATTACCTCTTGGGAAGTACATAGAAATAGGAAGACTTGCAATAAGGCATCAGAAATCATAATCAAAATAGCTTTTCACAAATCTTGACATACGGTTTATGTCATCTGGTTCACCGATTTTGTCCAAATCAGAATCATAGAAGTACAAATACGCGATGCGTTGGTGTTCATCGGACGTGCCTATCATCCCGAAGTATTTCGGATAGCCGTTTCCTTCCAACACTCGGAACTCATAGCTGTTCAGCGAGAACTCAACATTCGGGCGACTCGTATCATCGGTCGTTTCAGACGTGTCTTCCAGTTTGGAGATTGCGAAGTCTTCTGTGAGTTTACCTTTTTCACTTTCATAGGTTTTCGTGTCATATTCGACCACAAGCACTACCGAGTTGGCTTCGAAGAGGAACATCTTTTTTTGCGTATGTCGGTAATCGATATCCCTGTATGTTGGCAACTCGTCAAGAACGGGCATCACGTCTTTTGCTTCCGCATCCATTGCCGTGCCCGTGTTCAGGTACTCATCGATATCGGCACTTGTCTTGCTACAGCCCGTCAGCAGGAGTGCAACGATCATCATGATCAAGAGTTTAATAAGCGAAACATGTTGTCGTTTCAAAAATCCCATCCCCTTTTGTGTCATTCCCCATAGGTTCCGTGAGTGTTGCGATTTTACGTTTTATATCAATTTCTGTTCTTCTGATTGAACAAACTTGCTCCGTTAGTTGAAGACCATCATTTCGCAATCTGTAATTTATATTAGCATAGATTCCTCATTTACCTTCCATATTCTTCTTCCCAATAACCAATTAGCGAGTGTTTAACAACGTAATTAACAAAGGCACATAAATTTATGTACTGTTGCTAATTCCTGTGTTTATAGACATTTTCTTTCCGTTAATAGACAAACTTCCCGACCACATCAAAATTTACGGAGAATTTCTATATTCGATACAACACATCCTATATTTTCTAATTATTAAATTAAGGAACATAATGTGTATTTGGCAAATGCCAGTATATTGCAACAATCGATTTGAGTGTAGGGTCATTATTAAGGTATAATAAAATGATATATCAGAAAATTTAAATAATGAAAATTTTGTGAATAGGTTGACTTTGTACTATGAATAGCGGTAGAATACTTTCACGCACTAGTTGTTTAGCACTCTAGTAAGGTGAAGTGTATATTGTAGATTTATATGGTCATTTGCTGGTTTATAAAATACAGATAAAAGTTTAGGATGTGTCAAAATGTCATCGATAAAAATGTTTGAAAAACCGCTTGGGATGCGCGATACATTTCCACAAATATATGAAAAATTAGAACTGATTCGAACTACGGGACGCAACCTTTTGAAAGAGCGCGGCTACGAATTTATCAAAACACCAACCGTTGAATATTTCGATACAGTAGGAAAAGCATCTGCAATTTCTGATGCGACATTGTTCAAATTGGTTGATAATCAGGGCAATACGCTCGTACTTCGCCCAGATATGACAACACCAATCGCACGCGTAACGACTTCAAAATTATTAAAGGAAAAAATTCCACAACGTTTAGCTTATTTCGCAAACGTATTCCGGGCACAACAGCAAGAAGGTGGACGCCCAGCAGAGTTTGATCAAATGGGTATTGAGTTAATCGGGGATCAGTCGGTTTACGCGGATGCAGAAGTCATTATGACAGCCATTGATTTAATTAAGGCATTCGGTATCACATCATTTAAAGTAACGATTGGGCATGCAGGCGTATTAAGCTGTATTTTACAAGATTATACGGAAAGCGCAGAACAAGCAGGAAAGTTAAATAAATTACTCGTCAAGCGCAATTATGTGGGATTTGAAGAGGCGGTACATGCCTTTGATTTACCGAAAACTAAATCGGATGCACTGTTAGCTTATATTGAAGAGGCTATCAGCCTTCCATCAATGGAAACGATTGAGCGATATGTACGTAAAAACGACGCACTCGAATATATGCAAAATTTATTGCGAATTTTAGAACAGGCAGGATATGAGCAGTACATTGCATTTGACTTTACACTTTCGAGCCATATGAGTTATTACACAGGTATGTTATTTGAAATATTTGCAACGGGTAGTGGCTTCCCTCTAGGTAACGGCGGCAGGTATGATGGACTGCTCGAACATTTCGGTTCCAATGTAGGTGCAACGGGCTTTGGGTTACGAGTAGACAGACTTTATGAAGTAATGCCAAAAATCGAAGTAGAAAATAATCAAGTACTCGTTCTATTTGCAGCAGATCGATTTGCAGAAGCGCTTATACAGGCAAAATTCTTACGCGAGCAAGGGAAACAAGTAACATTCCAAGCGTATGAAGGACTTATAGATGTTGAAGCATTAAAAGAACAATTTGAAGTAGTAAATGAATTTCGAAGTAAGGAGGCGTAGGCAATGACAGAGTTAACAATCGCGATGCCAAAAGGGCGAATTTTTGAAGAAGCATATGAAATGTTAATTCAAGCAGGTTTTAACCTTCCAGAAGAAGTGGAAATGTCGCGCAAATTAATGATCGAAATACCTGAAGAAAAAATTCGATTTATCTTAGCAAAACCAATGGATGTCCCCGTTTATGTGGAACATGGTGTAGCGGATATCGGAATTGCTGGCAAGGACGTATTACTAGAGCAACGTCGGACCGTGCATGAACTTTTAGATTTAAAAATTAGTGAATGTTACATCGCATCTGCGGGCTTACCCAATACAAAATTAAGTGAAATTGCGCCACGCATCGCAACAAAATATCCGAATATTGCGATGAAATATTATAAAGGGATTGGCGAGCAAGTCGAAATTATCGAACTCAATGGCTCAATCGAATTAGCACCGATGATTGGCCTTGCCGACCGTATTGTAGATATCGTTTCAACGGGAAGAACATTAGCGGAAAATGGCCTAGTGGAGTATGAACAAATTGCAGAAGTTTCATCTCGTTTAATCGCCAATCCAGTGAGTTACAGAATGAAAAGTGAGCGCATTCAAGATTTAGTAACACGTTTAAAAACATGTGTGAAATAAAAGGGGTGGTAGCATGAAGATTACAACGCTAACAGATGATATTTCATTAAAACGTCAGCTTGAAAGTGGCAATGAAGAGCAACTAAAAACTGTGCGCCAAGTAATTGCGGACGTCCGTGCGAAAGGTGATCAGGCGGTCAAGTATTATAGTGAAAAATGGGATGGCTTTGCACCAAAGGACTTGAAGGTGAGTGCCGTAGAAATAAATGAGGCGGTCGCTAGCTTTGATGCACAATTATATAAAGATTTAGAGGAAGCAGCAAATAATATTCGTTTTTACCATAAGGAACAAAAACGTGATGGCTACAAGCTTCCATTAGCTGATGGCTCTTGGCTTGGACAACGGATTACACCACTGGACGAGGTAGGACTTTACGTACCAGGAGGCTCAGCGGCATATCCATCCTCGGTATTAATGAATGTCATTCCTGCACAAGTAGCCGGTGTAAAACGTATTGTCATTACTTCACCAGCTGGTAAAGATGGCAAACTACCAGCTGCTGTGTTAGTAGCCGCATACATATTAGGTGTGACAGAAATTTATAAAGTTGGTGGTGCACAAGCAATTGCAGCCCTTGCTTATGGTACAGAGACAATTGCACCGGTTGATAAAATTACAGGTCCAGGCAATATTTTTGTCGCACTGGCGAAACGTGAAGTTTTCGGTGAAGTCGCAATTGATATGATTGCAGGGCCTTCAGAAATTTGTGTACTAGCAGATGATACTGCATATGCCGATGAAATCGCAGCAGACTTATTATCACAAGCAGAGCATGATGCATTAGCGTGTGCGGTACTCATTACGACGAGTGATGACTTAGCGGATACTGTGGCAGAGCAAGTAGAAATACAATTGCGCAAGCTGCCTCGTCAAAGCATTGCCCGTCAATCAATTGAAAACTTCGGGCATATTTATGTAGCAGAATCAATAGCCGAAGCGGTAAAAGCCGTCAATTCATTAGCACCTGAGCATTTAGAAGTCATGACAGAAGATGCAGAGAAAGTTGCACAAATGGTGACACATGCGGGCGCGATTTTTATCGGACGCTACAGTTCAGAGCCAGTAGGAGATTATTTCGCAGGAACGAACCATGTATTGCCAACGAATTCAACGGCGCGTTTTGCAAGTGGTTTAAATGTGGATGATTTTATTAAACGGACAAGTGTTGTTTACTATAGCGAAAAAACATGGGCACAAAATGCACCGAAAATTGCCCGTTTAGCTCGATTAGAAGGATTAGAAGGACATGCGCGTGCAGTAGAGTCACGTGGCTGGGATAAAGGAGAATAAAAAATGACACGTTTTGCAAAAATTGAGCGTAATACAAATGAAACGAAAATTGCAGTGGAACTAAATTTAGATGGTACAGGTCAAGTAGAAATTAAGACAGGCATTGGCTTTATGGATCATATGCTCGATTTGTTTTTTAAGCACGGTCTATTTGATGGGAAAATTATTGCGAATGGGGATACATGGATTGATGATCACCATACAGCAGAAGATATTGGCATTGTACTTGGGCAAGTTTTCCGTGAAGCATTAGGGGATAAAAAGGGCATTAAGCGCTATGGAACGGTCTTTGTCCCAATGGATGATGCATTAGCACAAGTTGTTGTTGATTGCTCAAATCGTCCACATTTAGAATATCGCATTGAACCGACATTAAATGCGAAGGTCGGCACATTTGATACAGAACTTGTGCATGAGTTTTTATGGAAATTTGCACTAGAAGCCCGTATTAATTTACACGTTATTGTACCTTATGGACATAACACACACCATATTATTGAAGCCATTTTTAAAGCATTAGCACGCGCACTGGATGAGGCAATTCAACTAGATCCACGCGTCAAAGGAGTGCCTTCCACAAAGGGGCTGTTAACGTGAAAATTGGTGTAATTGATTATGGCATGGGCAATTTATTTAGTGTCGAGCAGGCATTGAAGCGTTTAAATGTGGAAGTCATTGTGACAAGTGATAAAGCCCAGCTAGATCAGGCAGATGCTCTTGTATTACCAGGTGTGGGCGCTTTTCCGGATGCGATGAAAAGATTACAAGAAACAGATTTAATCAACTACATTAAAGAAACAAAAAAGCCGCTTCTTGGTATTTGTCTTGGGATGCAGCTTCTATTTGAAGCAAGTGATGAAGTGACACCAACAACCGGCTTAGGTATTTTCAAAGGACGTATTGAGCGTTTTAAAGGGGTTTCGCGTATTCCGCATATGGGGTGGAATGATTTAACACTTCAACAAACACCGGAATGGCTACAAAATAAAACATTGACAAAAGATCGATTTGTCTATTTTGTACATTCATTTTATGTAACAAATATGGTGTCGCAACAATTAATCGCTGCGGCACAATATGAAGGGGTAACGGTGCCAGGAATTGTGGCGAAAGATAATTTTACAGGCATGCAGTTTCATCCAGAAAAATCAGGCCAGTTTGGTGTTTTCTTATTACGTGAATGGGCGAATGGAGTGGAGGCGACATTATGTTAACGAAACGAATTATTCCGTGCTTAGATGTGAAAGATGGACGCGTTGTAAAAGGCGTGCAATTTGAAGGACTTCGCGACGCGGGTGATCCTGTTGAGCTCGCGAAGTTTTATGATGAACAAGGTGCTGATGAGCTCGTGTTTTTAGATATTTCCGCTTCCCATGAAGGACGTAAAACGATGGTGGATGTTGTACGTGAAACTGCGGCGAGCTTGGCCATTCCATTTACAGTAGGTGGCGGCATTCGTACGCTAGATGATATGAAGAAAATTTTGCGTGCTGGTGCGGATAAAGTATCGGTTAACACTTCAGCATTAGAGCGACCAGCATTAATTAAAGAAGGCTCAGATTATTTTGGTGCACAATGCATCGTTTGTGCCATTGATGCACGTTATTCAGAGGAAGATGGCACATGGATGGTGTATACGCATGGTGGACGCAATAAAACGACTTGGCAGGCTGTAGAGTGGGCGCAGGAAGCTGTTCGTCTTGGTGCGGGTGAAATTTTATTGACGTCGATGAATCAAGACGGTGAAAAAGCGGGCTTTGATTTAGCGTTAACAAAGGCAGTGCGTGATGCGGTTACAGTTCCGGTCATTGCAAGTGGCGGTGCAGGCAATGCCGAACATTTTAGAGCAGTGCTGCAAGATATAGATACAGATGCGGCTTTAGCGGCAAGTATTTTCCACTATAAAGAAACAAGTGTAGCAGAAGTGAAAAGTTATTTAAAAGAAAAAGGAGTTCCTGTCCGATGAACGTAAAATTTGATGAACAAGGCTTAGTTCCAGTCGTTGTTCAAAATGCACAATCAAAAGAAGTATTAACAGTAGCTTATATGAATGAAGAATCTTTAGCGAAAACGATTTCAACAGGCGAAACATGGTTTTATTCACGTTCACGCGCAGAGCTTTGGCATAAAGGAGCAACGAGCGGAAACACACAGCAAGTTGTCTCTATTAAAACGGATTGTGACCAAGATGCGCTCGTTGTAGAAGTGATTCCTGCTGGACCGGCTTGTCACAATGGTACAACATCGTGCTTTACAGAAACAATCTTAGAAAACCCTCGTACAGGCTCGGTAGGTATTTTACCGCAACTTGTAGAAGTCATTAAGCAACGTGAAATCGATATGCCAGAAGGTGCGTACACAACGTATTTATTCGATAAGGGCATCGATAAAATTTGTAAAAAGGTTGGGGAAGAAGCAACAGAGGTTGTCATTGGTGCTAAAAACCGCGACAAAGAAGAAGTGAAGTGGGAATCTGCGGATCTTTTATACCATCTTTTAGTATTGCTTCAAGAGCAGAAAGTGGATGTTTACGAAGTGCTCGAAGTTTTACAAAAGCGCCATGAGGGTAAACCGCAAAGTTAAGTGATGAGAACAACCTCCATTAAAGTTCAATTTATGACATTAGTGTTGAATATGCTATAATAAAACCAATTATTAAGGGACGTGAAATTATGCGTTCCTTATTCTTTTTGTTTCGTCGAAATAACAGGACTACAATAATTGAAAGTAAAAAAGGAACAGAAAAGAACTTTCTAGTTTCGGAGGAATTTGATTGGAAAATAAACGATTACAAGCCAAATCAACAAACATCGTGTCATTTATGCCGAATGGCGATTATTATTATAGCAAAGCTTTAAAGGCAATTGACCGTGATGAGATGGATAAAGCATATAAATATATTAAACGCGCGGCAGATTTAAGCCCAGATGATGCGCATGTGTTACTACAATACGGTATTTTAGAAATGGAATTACAAAATTTTGAGCATGCATACGAATTAATTCATACAGCGTATAGCAAAGAGCCCAATGAAGCAGAAATTATTTTTATGCTAGCTGAAATTTCTGGATGCCTTGGCTTGATTCATGATGCCAAAAAATATGCTGCACAGTATTTAGAACTGGAAACGGATGGCGCGTACAATGAAGACGCCTTGGAAATATTGGATTTCGTAGACTATGTGGCAGATACAGAGCAAGATATGGACGAGCATGATGCGGCTAAAATGCTTGCACAGGAAAAAGCGAGACGTTTAATGGAGCAAGGGCATTTTCAGCAGGCGATCGAAGCACTTGAACAAGTAATTGAAGAATTTCCACAGCTTTGGACGGCGTATAATAATTTAGCGCTAGCTTATTTTTATATCGGTGAAGCAGAGCAAGCAAAAGCATTATTACATGAAGTGTTGAGAGAGAATCACGGCAACCTACATGCACTTTGTAATTTAACAGTTTTTGCTTACTACGAAGAAAATGCAGTCGAGTTAGAAGAATTAATAGCGCTGCTAAAAAAAATACAACCATATGACTGGGAAAATCGTTACAAACTAGGTGCAACATTGGCGCTAATTGGGCAGTACGAGGAAGCTTTTAAATGGTTGCGTTCGATGGCGAAAAAAGGCTATGAAGGCGATACGGGCTTTTATTTTTGGCTCGCACAGTCGGCTTATTTTTCAGGACACGAGCAATTTGCACAACATACATGGAAAAACCTTTTGGAACTAGATCCTACAAAAGAAGGCTTAGAACCTTGGGCAGATGGTGACATAGAAAAATATCAAGATACGACAGAAAACCATAGAGACTTCTTAATTCGCCAATTATCAAATGAAAGTGAATCGGGTCGTTTACTCGGCTTGTTTTTATTGAAAAGATCATCGCATAAGCAAGAAATCGTTGCACACCCAACGATGTTGAATGTATCTAGTTTTACAGAATTAGAAAAACTGTCATTAGCGTATGCATTGGAATATGATTTCAATGAAAAAGTGAACGCAGAGAAATTTTTCCTTAGATTTATGAAAGTAGCGGAGGAAATTGTCGATGCGAATGAGTCGATTTCGAGTGAAGTAGCCCAAATTTTAAGCACATGGTTTGCCATTGGTGAAATCGCTTTTAACGGAGGTTACGACTTTAAAAATACATCAGCTTTAGCGGCTGCTGTCGAGTATTCTTACAATGATGCGTTGGAGAAAAATGTGACGAAAAAAGCAATAGCCGAAAAATATAACATTACTTCAGCGACACTCACAAAATATAATGATATTCTTTACGAATTTATTCCTGCAGATAGTAAATAAAACAGTTTAATTGAATTTCTACCATGTTTGGCATACGATATAAGGGATGTTTTGATCGATTGGTAATAGTTATAAAGAAATCCACAAAAAAGGCAGCATCTCGATTTTTTTGAGTGAGGGTTGACCTTTCAATTGAAAGAGGAGAATTATTATGACAGAAGAGAAAATTTATGATGTAGTCATTATTGGTGCAGGACCAGCAGGGATGACTGCCGCTGTGTACACATCTCGCGCAAACCTTTCAACATTAATGATTGAACGTGGTATTCCGGGTGGTCAAATGGCCAATACAGAAGAAGTAGAAAACTACCCAGGATTTGAAACGATTTTAGGCCCTGAGCTTTCTACAAAAATGTTCGATCATGCGAAAAAATTCGGTGCAGAATATGCGTATGGAGACGTTTCAGAAATTATTGATGGTGAAGAATATAAAACGATTATTTCAGGTAAAAAACAATATAAAACACGTACAATTATTGTGTCAACTGGTGCAGAATATAAAAAATTAGGTATTCCAGGTGAAACAGAGCTTGGCGGACGTGGCGTAAGTTATTGTGCAGTTTGTGATGGCGCATTTTTCAAACAAAAGAACTTAATCGTTATCGGTGGTGGCGACTCTGCGGTAGAAGAAGGTATTTTCTTAACACGTTTTGCTGACAAAGTGACAATTGTACACCGTCGTGATAAATTACGTGCACAAAAAATTATTCAAGATCGCGCATTTGCCAATGAAAAAATTGACTTCATTTGGAATACGACAGTGAAGGAAATTCATGAAGTAGATGGTAAAGTAGGGAAAGTAACTTTAGTATCAACAGTAGATGGCGAAGAAAAAGAAGCGGTAACAGATGGCGTTTTCGTATACGTGGGCATGCTTCCGTTAACGGGACCATTTGGACCTTTGAATATTTTAAATGATGCAGGCTATATTGTAACAAATGACCAAATGGAAACGACTGTACCTGGTATTTATGCAGCAGGTGATGTGCGTGAAAAAACGTTACGCCAAATCGTAACAGCAACAGGCGATGGAAGTATTGCAGCTCAAACAGCACAACATTACATCGAAGAATTGAAAGAAAAGTTTAACTTTTAAGAATATTTAACACAAATGTCATCGAATTGAAATATAAATAGGTTAAACTAAGGGTGTAATTGTTTAACCCCCTGATATTCTAATATTTTTAAGGTTGTTTCCATGTAAAGAATCATGGAAGCAACCTCTTTTTATTGTAGAAATGTAAAGACATCTGTCAGACGTTTTGCCCTCGTTTAGTTCGTTCTTCTACTGAATAGAAATAACTGGTTGCGCACGTTCTTTTACGGAATGCATTTGACAATGTATAATATAGCTAGGATCAAATGAAGGATTGAGGTGTTAATATGCAACGTATTACAAACTTATTGGCGATTAAGGATGGCAAAGTGTTATTACTGCAAAAGCCAAGAAGAGGATGGTTTGTTGCTCCAGGCGGAAAGATGGAGCAAGGAGAATCCATTTATGAATCAGCAGTACGTGAATTCCAAGAAGAAACGAATTTAACACCAAACTATGTTCATTTAAAAGGCACATACACAATGGTCATAAAAGATGGTGACAATGTTATAGATGAGTGGATACTTTATACATTTATTGCGACAGATGTGGAAGGTACCGCGTTTGATGAAACAAGAGAAGGTAAGCTCGGCTGGCATTCAATAGATAGTTTAAATACATTACCAATGGCTGCTGGGGATCGCACAAATTTAATATTCGCGGCATTAAAGAGTGGCATGCAATATGGTACATTTGAATACACAAAGGATTTTGAGTTAATTAGCGAAAAAATCCAAAATTCAATGGAACAATAAAAAAGGAGCTGATTTTGTGGGTAATAGTTCAAGCTATACACATGAGCTAGTTATTATTACAGGGATGTCCGGAGCAGGTAAAACAGTTGCTGTACAAAGCTTTGAGGATTTAGGATATTACTGCGTCGATAATTTACCACCAGAATTATTAACGACCTTTTTAACCTTAATGAAAGATTCTGCAAAGAAAATTACACGGGTTGCCGTTGTGATGGACTTACGCGGACGCGAATTTTTTGAATCGCTTATCGAATCGCTCGATACTTTGTTAGAAGAAGAGGAAATTTCGCCGCGTATCTTATTTTTAGATGCAGATGATGCAGCACTAGTCCGTCGTTATAAAGAAACACGTCGAGCACATCCGCTTGGACCACAAGGGTTATTACTTGAAGGGATTCAACTTGAACGTCAGCTACTTTCTGAAGTGAAAGGACGAGCACAAATTGTTGTCAATACTTCAAAATTAAAGCCACGTGGATTGCGAGAACGCATTACGACAGAGTTTTCGAATATGAGCAGTCCAACATTCTCAATTAATGTGATGTCATTTGGTTTTAAGCATGGGATTCCGATTGATGCGGATTTAGTTTTTGATGTCAGATTTTTAAAAAATCCATATTATGTAGAAGAGCTTCGTCACAAAACAGGGTTGCAAACAGAAGTTTCCTCCTACGTTTTAGCAACGGAAGAAACGCAACAGCTCATTATGAAGCTAACGGATTTATTAACATTTATGATTCCACAATATCGTGATGAAGGGAAATCCCAGTTAGTCATTGCATTTGGCTGTACAGGTGGTCAACATCGCTCTGTGACACTAGCGGAATATTTTGGTAAACTCATTGGAAACAATCATCACGCCGTTATTTCGCATAGAGATATCAATCATAGAAAGGATTGATGTAATGAAAAAAAAGAAGACACGTATTGTAGTTATTGGTGGCGGTACAGGGCTATCAACGATTTTACGTGGTTTAAAACAGCATCGATTTGATATTACGGCGATTGTAACCGTAGCAGATGATGGTGGCTCATCAGGACGATTGCGCGATGATTACGATATTCCACCACCAGGAGATGTCCGAAATGTCATCGCAGCACTATCGGATGTAGAGCCTTTGGTGGAGCAAATGTTTCAATATCGTTTCTCTCAATCAGCGGATTTAGAAGGGCATTCATTAGGAAATTTAATGCTGACTGCTTTAACGGAAATTACCGGTGATTTTAATCATGCCATTGCTGAGATGAGCAAGGTATTAAATGTCCATGGAAAAGTCGTACCAGCTGCCAATAAAAAAGTAACACTCCATGCAGAATTAAACGATGGTACGAAAATCGTTGGGGAATCTAAAATTCCGTCTGGCCATGCGCCAATTAAGCGCGTGTATTTAGAGCCAGGTAATGTGAAGCCATTACCAGCTGCGATTCATGCAATTGAGCGTGCAGAGTATATTTTAATTGGTCCTGGTAGCTTATATACGAGCATTATCCCTAACTTACTTGTGAAAGGAATTGGGGAGGCAGTCGTGCGCGCAAAAGGACAAAAAATTTATATTGCTAACTTAATGACGCAGCTTGGAGAGACGATTCATTACAGCGCGTCGCAACATATAGAAGCAATCCATGAACATGTGGGGCAACCGTTTATCGAGGCAATGCTTATAAATGAAAAAAGATTGCCGTCTTCTATTTATGAAAATTACCGTGAAGAAAATGCGGAGCCTGTGCAATTTGATGTCGAGAAACTCGAACAAATGGGTATTCAAATTATAAAAAAAGAAATCGCTATTATTCAAGACGGTGTTGTACGTCATGATGCGAAAAATTTAGCAGATTGGCTTTGTGAATATACAGGGCAAAATAAAAATTAATAAGGATCAAAAAAATAACCTTGTAAGCGTCTATATACATAGTTTGCTAGGAAAGGGGGAACACAACGCATGTCATTTGCATCAGAAATGAAAAAAGAAATTACACAAATTGAAGCGGATGACAGTAGCTTAAAAGCGGAAGTATCCGCACTTATTCGCATGAATGGTTCATTAAGTTTTGCCAATCGCCAGCTCAGTTTAGATGTGCAAACGGAGAACGCCGCGATTGCAAGAAGACTTTATACCATTGTGAAAAAACTGTATCCATATACCGTAGAATTGCTTGTTCGAAAAAAGATGCGTTTGAAAAAGAACAATGTTTATATTTGCCGTATTCGTGATGGAGCCCGTGAATTATTAGCAGATTTAGAAATACTATCGAACTCATTTGAACTCAATCATACGATTTCAAATGTATTTATTCAGAAAAATAATCAGAGGCGTGCTTATTTACGAGGGGCATTTTTAGCGGGTGGTTCAGTCAATAATCCAGAAACATCTTCCTATCATTTAGAAGTATATTCTTTATATATAGAGCATGCAGAAGCATTAGCAGACCTGATGAACCGTTATGATTTGAATGCGAAAACGATTGAACGAAAAAAAGGCTTCGTTACGTATTTAAAAGAAGCTGAAAAAATTTCTGATTTCTTAAATTTAGTAGGTGCACACCAAGCGATGTTAAAGTTCGAGGATGTTCGGATTGTTCGCGATATGCGTAATAGTGTCAATCGCATCGTGAATTGTGAAACGGCTAATTTAAATAAAACAATTGGTGCCGCGATAAGACAGGTAGAAAATATCCGCTATATTGATGATGCAATCGGTTTAGATCAGTTACCAGAGAAATTACGTGAGATTGCAAGATTGCGTGTGGAATATCAAGATGTTACATTAAAAGAACTGGGTGAAATGGTATCTACTGGTGTCGTAAGTAAATCTGGTGTGAATCACCGTTTACGAAAAATTGATGAAATCGCCGAAGCTATACGTCGCGGAGAGCATGTAATCAAATAAAATGTGAACGATTTCATAATTCATGTGTTCATGGATTGTTCTTTTTGGAAAATTTAGATAAGATGAAGTATATAGAGTAAGGAACGGTTGTGAAAGGGAGTTTTATATATGGTAGAAAAGCAAGTTGAAGTAAAACTAAAATCTGGCTTACAAGCTAGGCAAGCAGCATTATTTGTACAAGAGGCAAACCGTTATAAAGCGGATGTTTTTTTACAAAAGGACCATAAAAAGGTCAACGCAAAATCGATTATGGGCATTATGAGCTTAGCCGTTGCAAAAGGAACAGTTGTCACATTAAGAGCAGAAGGCCATGATGAAGAAAAGGCACTTGATGCATTGCAAGTGTTAATTGAAAAAGAAGACTAATCAAGCAAGTTTACGTAACACAAACAAATGAGTTAATTCCATTTGTTTGTGTTTTTGTTTGTGGAAAGAAAAAAACTGCCCTTACAATCATGGAAAATGATTGTAAGGGCAGTTTAGTAGCTTAATCTTTTACTTTTTAGAATCGTTACTACGTTCGTAAATTTTATCGATTAAACCGTACTCTTTCGCTTGTTCAGCAGTCATGAAGTTATCACGATCTGTATCGCGCGCAAGTGTTTCGTAATCTTGACCAGAATTTTCAGCCATGATACGGTTTAATTTTTCACGTAAGAATAAAATACGTTTTGCAGCAATTTCAATTTCAGTTGCTTGCCCTTGTGCGCCGCCTAAAGGTTGGTGAATCATTACTTCTGAGTTAGGTAATGCAATACGTTTTCCTTTTGCACCCGCAGATAATAAGAAAGCACCCATTGAAGCTGCCATACCGATACAAATCGTTGAAACATCTGGCTTGATGAAGTTCATTGTGTCATAGATGGCCATACCTGAAGTAATTGAGCCACCTGGAGAGTTAATGTAAAGGTGAATATCCTTATCTGGATCTTCTGCTTCTAGGAATAAAAGCTGTGCAACGATTGAGTTTGAAACGTTGTCATCAATGGCACTTCCTAGTAAAATAATACGGTCTTTCAATAAGCGTGAATAAATATCATAAGCACGCTCACCGCGATTTGTTTGTTCAATAACTGTAGGAATTAAATTCATTGTAAAATCCTCCCCTGTTAAAAGCTAAATTCGTTTACTTGTGCTGAAATTTTGGTATGCATTCCAGCTGTATACCTATAATACACGTGTTAGTCAAGGATGGTCAAATATAAAGTCTGATTTTCGTAGTTGAAAAATAAGCTAAGCCTTTGTATAATAGGAAGGTCGTATACTTCATTAAATAGAAGTGGTCATTTTACCATTAATAACCAAATTAAGCCTAAACCTTTTAATACTAAGCCCTCGTGGTGTAATGGATAACACGTAAGATTCCGGTTCTTGCGCTGGGGGTTCGATTCCCTCCGAGGGCGCCAAATTACTTATTAAAGAACTAGTAATAATTATATATAAATCCCTCTAAATGTTGAGCTATCAGCGTTTAGGGGGATTTACTCTTTACAAATGTATTTTCGAGAAAACGTTAAAAATGAAGCGATATTACACATTATTTTTGACCTGCAAATAGTGTAGACCATTATAACTTCCCTTAAGTTTTAACCGAAAGTTCACAAACTTAAATATCTTTCTAAAAATAATTGAATTCGCTTGAAAAAAGCCTCAATAATTAGTACATTTATACATATTACATTTGTTGTAAGAAAAATCGACTTTTTTCGACAACGAACAAAAGCTATGTATTTATTTAAGTAGCTATACTATTATGCCTTTTATGGGCACCATTTTACTGTTTTAATATAAGTATATATACCAATTGTAGAGATAGGCTAGGCGTAATTGATTGGGCTATCATCAACAATGGGGGTTGAAGGTTAAAGGGATAAGATAATCACTGTACCGATTCATTTTATCCTAAACTCAATCTTTTTAAACTTAAAATTATCTTTCGAGCGTAACACATCTAATCCATGTGTTGCGTTTTTTTTTTTGTAAATCTTAAAGAAGTTATGGGGAAATTAACAAAATAAGGCATGACAATGGTTGTCGTGACACATGAGATGGGCTTTGCACGTGAAATGGGCGACCGCGTATTATTTATGGATGGTGGCTATATTATAGAAGAAGGTCATCCAAAAGATATATTTGGCAATCCGCAAAACGAACGTACAAAAGCGTTTTTAGGCAAAGTATTATAAACATTTAGCGGCATATACTAGTGTATACTGCTCTTTCAAAATTAAATTAAAAATGCCGCCTTACTGAAATAAAGTAAGGCGGCATTTTTTCCTCTTTTAGTTTGGCATATTTTTCGCTTGTTGCGCTTGTCCGTACATATTGAGCATCGTGTTCATATCGGCTTGTGCAAGTTGTGCGACTTGGTAAATACCCTTTTTGTTTTGGTAAAGTGAAATTTCGTAGGCCATTTCAATACAGTTGGCCACGGAATCTTGGAGAACGCGACGTAAAACGGGGTTTGTTGCTTCGAGTGCAGCAGATGTTTTTCCGGTAGCACTAGTTTTATGACAGCCAAGCATGAAACCAGAAATAACGCCGTCACAAATTTCACTTGGTGTTTGTATCGGCTTTTTCGGTTCGCCAGGTTTCAGCCCATAAGTGAAGTCATTGCCCATTTGCATATTATAGCTTCGTGTCGGATGCTGTGGGTCGTGCCCGGTTTTGTATGCCTCCATCGTAATATTGTATTCATCGAGCATAAACGCATACTGACGGTCCATAATGGTAAGGAGCTCTTGGTCTTGTACTTGATCTCTTAATAGTACATATTGATTGAGACCAGCAATCATTGAACCTAAGACCTCATGTGCGTCAAATAGCTCGTGCGCACCGTGATTCATCGAAAGTGGCATGGAATTGTCTTGAGATTGGGAAGATTGAGTATGCATATAATAACCTCCATAACAAAATTTTCGTACAACGTTATTGTGGCAATTAGTAAAAAAAATATGCATGAACGAAAATGAATTAAGAAGGAAAAGAGGGATTTTTTGTGATAAAAAATAATAAAGGCAATGCATTAGTGACAGTACTTGTAATTATTGCAGTCATTGGAATTGTAGCAATGTTCACTATTCCAAAATACAATAAATTAATAGAAGGTGAAGAACAAATTGATGCTTCTTGGGCACAAGTGGAAAATCAGTTGCAAAGACGGTTTGACTTAATTCCCAATTTAGTCAATTCAGTAAAAGGTTACGCAGCACATGAAGAAGGGATTTTTACACAAATTGCGAAGGCGCGCACAGATTACGGAAATGCTGGCACTGTTGAACAAACAGCAACTGCAAATAATGAACTATCAGCAGCATTAGCACGTTTACTTGTTATTGTGGAAAAATATCCGGATTTAAAAGCGGATGTTCAATTTACACGCTTAATGGATGAACTGGCAGGAACGGAAAATCGTTTGGCAGTTGCTCGAAAAGATTATAACGAGACGGTCCAGCAGTTTAATAATAATGTTCGAACATTTCCGGGAAATTTAATCGCAAAAATGTTTGGCTTTGAGAAAAAAGCGTATTTTGAAATTAAAGAAGGTGTGGAAGAATCACCGACTGTTGATTTTGGAAGTAACGATTAACTTGATTCAGCAGAATCAAGTCCCAGCGGATGTCACAGATTTTTAAAGGAGAAGGAAGTCAGCTTAAAGACGTCACATCGTGTGACAACGGCTGACTGACCCACATCCTGTGGCCCCAAGCTCGAAAAAAATCAGGACGCAATTACGCCGAGGTGTAATTGATATAGATGGTCAAGTCACTGTAAGGGAAGGGGGGGATGATATGAGATTTTTAGTTTCAATCATAGTATGTATGCTCGTTATGCCGTTGACGATAATGGCAGCAATTCCGGAAAAACCTGCATACAATTCGTACGTTTATGATAAAGCCAATGTCATTTCGGATGATGTGGAGCAAAATTTGATTCGAGCAGCAAAGGCTTTGGAAGGTTCAACAGGTAATGTAATTGTCATGATGACGATTGATACGATTGGCGATTTGGCGCCTTATGAATTTGGTACAGAAGTAATTCGTAAATGGGGCATTGGAGATGAGAAGTTAAATAATGGGATGCTCATTTTTGCGACGACGGATCAAGGACCTGGAAAAAATGATGTTTGGATTTCGGTCGGTGAAGGCTTAGAAGGAGATTATCCAGATGGGTTGCTAGGGAGCATGGTTGACACGTATATGATGCCTTATTTAGAAAATGGAGATTATACGAATGCATTTGCCAACATTTTTAGCACTTTCTATGAGGAAATGGGTGGAGATGCAGGTGGCGCCGATTTGGTGAAACCCATTAATGAGGATGATGATTGGCCGATTGCACTCATCATTTTTATCGTTATCATTTATTTAAGTCTTAGTAAATTTGGTGGCGGTGGTCCTGGTGGCCGTAGACGAGCAGCAAGACGCATTTACCGCGCGGGTGGATTCTCAACTGGCGGCTTTGGCGGTGGTGGTCGCTCATCCGGAGGTTTTGGAGGCTTTGGTGGAGGCAGTTCATCAGGTGGCGGAGCGGGTAGACGTTTTTAATTGAATTATGTTAAAAGAGCAGACACTTTTGAAAAAAAGAAGTCTGTTTTTTTATACGGAAAGCCTCTGTTGTTTATGCGATTTTATAGTTAATAAATTAAGAACTAAATAACAATCGGATTTAGAAAAAAATTTAATAATATTTAATTTTTTAACCCAATTTTAACCTTAGTCTGTAATAATTAATAAATGCGAATAATTAATTTAATACGAAAAGGTGGATTCGATTGAAACAGTTAAAAAAGTAGAGGGAGATTATCCACAAGAACAATGTCTAGACGGGAGTAGTCAACAGCCATGTGAGGATAGCGATTTCGAAAAAGAATGTATAGATAATATATGTGATACTTTATGCACAGATGAAGAATTGAAAATTTATAAGGTTGGTGAATGAGATGAAACATCAGATTTTGAAAAAATATATCGTAATCACATCTGTATGCTTGACTGCTTTAGCAACACCATTCGTTGCACACGGTGCAGGAGTACTCGATAGTGAGCGCGGATTGCTAGAATTACGCACAATGATAGGACAATCGAAGGCTGATTTTAACGACGGTTCCACTGCAGATGCGTCATTATTTTATCCGACTTCATTATTGCAGCAGTCTGACGGCAGTTTATTAATTAGTGATACCAATAATCATAAAATTAGAATGCTAGCTAACAATCAGTTAACTACTTTAAGCGGCCATATTGTAGATTTTGATGAATCCTCAATGCCGGTAGGGAGTTATGGAGATGGTGCTATTGATGTAGCAATGTATCAATCACCTGGTGGACTTGCAATGGATGGCCAAGGTCAAATCTATATTGCTGATACAAATAATCATAGTATTCGCCTTATGACTAAGAAAGGTACTGTAACAACAATTGCTGGTTCATGGCAACCTGGTGATCAAGATGGGAAGGGCACAGCAGCAGGCTTCTATTATCCATCCGATGTTGCTGTTGATAGTCAAGGTAACGTCTATGTTGCGGATACACTGAATCATCTTATTCGTAAAATAGATAAGAAGGGCAATGTTACAACTTTGAATAAGGCATCTGAAAGAGTAGTTGAATATTTCCCTGGTGTATTAGAATATAGTGGCGATTTTGCAGATGGTTCTTTGGCGGAAGCTATGTTCAATGAGCCTACTGGTTTAGCAATAGATGATCAAGATAATTTATATGTAAGTGATAAAGGGAATCAACGTATCCGTTATATCGATTTTGCTACGAATAAGGTATCGACAATAGCGGGCAATGGTCTATATGAAAGTGATGAGCTTTATGTGAAGGGAGCTTATGTAGACGGAAAAGCTTCCGTTGCACGTCTATCCTCTCCAGCTGGGATTACGGTAACACAATCGGGCGTAGTGCTAGTAGCAGACACACTTAACCATGTTATTCGGGCCATTCATAATGGAAATGTAACGACATTGGCTGGTATTGGTGAGGAATATGGATTTGTTAATGGTGTACTATCCTCAGCAGTATTAAATGAGCCTACTGATGTTATCGAATTAGCTAATGGAAATATCGCGATTGCTGATTCATCTAACAATAGAATAAGAGTCGTTCAATCGTATGTGATTCCGAAAAAAAGTAAAAAACGATGAGCTGCTGGAAACGGATGTTGCTCCAATGCTTGAAAAAAATTTGGACGCAATTATGCCTCGGCGGAATTAATTAAACAATGAGCGAAGGAGGAATCACTTTGAAAAGATGGAGTATAGTAACACTTATGGCTATATTTTTGACAGTATCGATATTTAGCCATGTTGGAACAGCTGAAGCGGCCACTTCAAGAGTTGCAATTATATCGAAGCTGGAAGGTACAGTTGAGGTCCAAAAATCTGGCGGTAAAAAGACACTTAAAGGATTCAAAGGGATGAGCTTGAATCAAGGGGATATTGTAACTACTGGTAAGAAAAGCTCAGTTGTATTGAAATTTTCTAATGGTACATCAGAGGACGATACATTAATATTAGAGAGTAGTACAAAGGTAACCTTTAGTAAGCTATCGATTAAGAATGGTACCACAACGAAAGTAAATATGCTTAAAGGAAAGGCATGGGTTGATGTAAAATCGATTAAAAATAAAGAAGATGAATTTGTATTGGAAACTCCAACTGCTATTATGGGCGTACGGGGGACAAACTTCTTTGTAGGTGTAGACCCTAACACAGGACTCCCTACGGTAGCAGTATTATCGGGGAATGTAAATGTTACTGGAAGCGGTAATAATACTGATCAATACAACGTTTATCCAGGTTCATCATTGACTGTTGGTGGTCCAGATCAACTACAAGTGATACCGATAGATAACCAAGTATTAGCGCAAATGTTAAATTCAACAAGTAATGAAGTTATAGCAGCAATCTTGGAAAACGCACAAAAAATTATTAGTGAGAACCAAAATCTTATGAATCAGTTTGCAACGGCAACTTTCCCAACGGAAGTTCAGCAACTGCCGCTATCACAAAATCAGTATACTGATAATGTATATAATTTATTGCTAGCTCTAGCAGAAGAAGCATTCAAGTTAAATAAAATAGCTGGAAATCAATTGTCAGCATTACAACAGCAAATTAAAGAACGGCAATTGGCTCATAATGAAATGCATAAAAATCAAGGCGATGTAGATTGGGAATTTGAAGCGAAAAAGTTAAGAGAACAACAGCTTTTAGAACAATTAAAGGCAAAGAAGACCAAAGAGGATGCATTAAAGAAAGAATTTGATGCTAAGAAGCAAAAAGAAAAAGAGGATAAATTAAAGCAAGATCGTCTTGATGCATTAGAAAAGCTCTGGCTTGCTAAGCTAAGCCAAGCTGAACGAGATAAATATGAACGCGAGAAGCAGGAAAGATTAAATGAGCAGCAACTAGGTCAGGGGAACACTAATAGTGGTTCAACGGTATTACCGCAACCAGATGAAGATAACTCTAATGGTGGTTCAATGGCACCATCTCAACCAGATCCAGATAACTCTAATAACGGTTCAACAACGCCACCACAGCCTACAGAACCCCCACTAACATGGGCTCAGATAAAGAAGCCGTTCGATTTACAGCTTGAGATAGGTGATAGTTCGACAGCTATGAATTATAAGCAAGGAGCATCGATTACCGATCTACTAGTTGAAGAACCGATAGTAGTAAGCGGTGATGATGTAAGTCTTATATTTAAATCAACGGACCCATCGATGCAACTTTTAGAAGTTAAGCGTGATGGTGAACCTATATCTGAACGAGATGAAGACAATGACGGTAATGGTGATGGAGTATTTATAACTGATTTGTCTCAGGATCGCGCTGAGATGAGATTTACAGTAACGGTGAATCATAACAAGTTAGGTACGAAAGAATTTAATTTGAATGTGGCTACTGCACCTCCCCCTTCATGGTCAGATATAGAGAAAGCGTTTGATGTTCAACTTCAATTGAATGGTATTCTGACAGATTTGAATTATAGTAAGAGTGGTGAAGAAGATGATATTACCAACCTATTAATTGAACGAGAAATACCAGTTAACATTGATAATGTATTTTTGGAATTTATATCAAATGCCCCCGATATACAAATACTTGAAGTTGAGAAAAATGGAGTAAGTATTAAAAATCCAGATACTGGACGACCTTTAACGCAGTTGGAACAGCAGCAAACTGAGTTAATTTTCACAATAACTGTGCAACATAATACATTTGGTCCGAAAGTATTTAAATTGATAGTGAATACCGTGGTACAACCATTTAATATTTACGAAATGTGGGGCGCACATAATGGAGATTTCAATTCTTATCAAGCTGCTCCCTATACAATTAGCGCAGGAGACTCTAATAATGAGTACGTTATTACAGTAGATGAGATTAATTTTACTGAACAATATCAGAATGCCATAGGTTTTAATAGAAAAGGTGCCGCCGATGAGATGTTGTTACGTGTGAAAGATGGAAATGAGTGGAAAACTCTAGAAATGAACACCGAAGGCACTATGAATTATAAACACAACCTATCGCCAGGGACTAATTCAACACAGTACGAACTAGTGCATACAAGGGATGGAGTTACAGAGACGTATCTCATTAATGTCCCGTCTATTCAATGGAATAATTAAATGTCTGAGATCAATTGCTAAATGATTAATCAAGTTTACATCTAGCAATGGAAATGACTAATAAACAAGATATCGTTATAATGAAAGGAGACAACTCGCTGCTCTAAGCTAGAGTAAGGGAAGTGTCTCCTTTTATTGCATAGAGAACATGATGAACTATGTGCAAACATTTACACTATTATTGAGCAGCTAGATGCTAGGAAGAGGAGGTGTGAGGATGTACGTGAAATTTTATACAAGACCAACCTGTGAATTATGCGTGGAAGGGTTACACACGTTAAAAATTGTCCAAGAAGACCTCGTTTTTCAAATTGAAATAATTAATATAGAGGAAAACGACACCATTCATGAAAAATATATGCTGATGATTCCTGTAGTTGAATTGAATCATCAAATCATTCAATATGGTCAACTTGATTATCCAACATTGTATGAGGCGCTAAGTGACAAAAATTAGCGCCTAACCGATAAAATATGAACAGATTTAACGAAAATTAATTGCAGAAAGTTCGGTTATCCTTTATACTGTGGTTAGGAAATATTTTTTTGCACCAAGCGGGACATAAAAATGGTAATAGGGACGAAAAGTGTCCAATGAATAGTTAGTAGGTGGTTTTTTGGACAAAAGTTCCTTTTTGGATGCAGGGCGTAAGTTAATGCCAGAAATCGAACAGATTTTTAGAAAACGATTTCGTGTTTTACAAGCAATTGAGATGTACGGTCCGATTGGTAGAAGAGCTTTAGCAGAGCAGCTGCAATGGACAGAACGAGAAGTGCGCAATGAAACAGATGTTTTAAGTGAGCAACAACTAATTGTTATTCAACAAAAGGGTATGATTTGCTCGGCGCAAGGGTATAGCATATTAGAACAGCTTAAAGCATTATTTCAAGAAATATCGGGTATAACAGTGAAAGAGCAGCAACTTGCAAAGCTCTTTAATATTGAACGGGTTATTATCATTCCCGGTAATGTTGAAGAAGATGCATCGATTAAAAATGTATTAGGCAAAGAAGGCGCGAAAATCATTACGCAACACGCACGTGAAAAATGCAATATTGCAGTTACGGGGGGAAATTCCGTTGCAGCAATTGGTGATTTCTTATTGCCGACAACTCCGCTCAATTCGGCATGCTTTATTGCAGCACGCGGTGGTATGGGCGACGAAATGAGCTTTCAGGCAAATACAGTCGTCGCGAAATTCGCACATGTATGTAACGCAACGTATCGCACATTATTTTTACCAGAGCATTTAAGTGCGCAAGCATATCAAGCGATGAAAAGTGAGCCAATGATTCAAGAGATGATGGCTTTATATGAAGAAGTCGATATCGTTGTTCACGGTATTGGCGCGGCGCAAGAGATGGCCATTAGACGCAATAGTTCTCCAGAAGAGCAGCAACTATTAGAAGAAAAAGGTGCTGTTGGTGAAGCTTTTGGCTATTATTTCAACGAAGTGGGCGAAATTGTTCACCATATTCGAACGATTGGCATTCAGCTCGAACAAGTAAAAAAGGCACAGCATATTATTGCGATTGCGGCAGGTATTAATAAAGCGACCGCAATTCAAGCGTATTTTAAAAATGCCACCTGCCAGACAACATTTATTACAGATGAAAGAACGGCAAATGAGATTATTGCCAAAATTAAGTGAGTTTTTTACGGTGTGCTCGGCCATAAACTGACTCAAGAGCAGACTGATTAAATAATAAATATATTTAACTGGAGGAATTACACATGGTATTAAAATTAGCAATTAATGGATTTGGTCGAATCGGACGTTTAGTATTCCGTGAGGCGATGAAACATGAAGAATTTGAAGTAGTTGCGGTTAATGACTTAACAGATGCAGGTCAGTTAGCACATTTATTGAAATTTGATTCTGTTCACGGTGTGTATGATGCAAATGTAGAAGCTGAAAACACTGCATTTATCGTCAACGGTAAACGCGTTCAAGTATACTCGGAGCCAGATCCAGCGAAATTACCATGGGGTGAACTCGGTGTAGATGTTGTATTGGAATGTACAGGTAGATGGCGTTCAATGGAAGAAGTGTCGAAGCATATTGAAGCGGGTGCTAAAAAGGCGATTTTATCAGCACCTGCAAAAGGCGATATGCCAACATTTGTAATGGGTGTCAACCATACACAATATGATCCGTCGCAGGATGTAATTTCCAATGCTTCTTGTACGACAAACTGTTTAGCACCATTTGCAAAAGTATTGGATGAAAAATTCGGGATTAAACGCGGTATGATGACAACGATTCACTCATACACGAATGATCAGCGCATTTTAGACTTCCCGCACTCAGACCCACGTCGTGCACGTGCAGGCGCAGTGTCTATGATTCCAACTTCAACAGGTGCAGCGGTAGCCGTTTCGCAAGTATTACCACAGTTAAAAGGAAAGTTAGATGGCTTCTCAATGCGTGTTCCTACACCGAACGTATCATGTGTGGACTTAGTAGCAGAGCTTAATACAGATGTGACACGTGAATCGATCAACGCCGCTTTTAAAGAAGCATCAGAAGGCGAATTAAAAGGCATTTTAGCATACAATGAATTGCCACTTGTGTCGATTGACTATAATGGTAATCCAGCATCATCTACAATTGACGGACTTTCAACGATGGTCATGGAAAATCGTATGGTCAAAGTCGTATCTTGGTATGATAATGAAATCGGCTATTCAACACGTTTAATGGACTTAGCTTTATACATTGTCGAACAAGGGTTAAATGAAAAATAAGTTTAAATGTGTCATACCTTAATGTCGAATGAAGAAAAAGTGTGACATATTGCATGTTATTCGTCATAAAAAGTATAGCCTTTAAAAGAAGCAACCATTATAATATATGAGGGTATAGAGCGGAAGGGATTACCTAACCGCTCTTTTTTTAACATGGAATAAAAATAAGTAATGGAAAAATATAGAGCGTAACAACGACAAGTGATATTAAATTTTGATACTATTCTTAATGAGAATTTGCATAGCAACGAAATTAGAAATATCCGATACGAATTAAAGGAGGATTTTCTTTATGTTTTTAAAGAAATCAATGAACGATGTAGAAGTTAAAGGGAAACGCGTATTCATACGTGTGGATTTCAACGTACCAATGGAAGCTGGGCGTATTACAGACGAAACGCGTATTCGTGCAGCGATCCCGACAATTCAGCAACTAGTTGAAAACGGTGCAAAAGTTATTTTAGCTTCTCACCTAGGTCGACCTAAAGGCGAAGTAAATGAAGAGTTGCGTTTAACAGCAGTTGGTGTGCGTCTTGCAGAATTAATGAACAAGCCTGTAACAAAACTAGATGAATCAATTGGTGAAGCGGTTGAAGCGGCAGTAAACAACATGCAAGAAGGCGACATCGTGCTACTTGAAAATGTACGCTTCCATAAAGGCGAAGAAAAAAATGATGCAGCTTTAGCAGAAAGCTTTGCAAAGTTAGCGGACCTTTATATTAACGATGCATTTGGCGCAGCGCACCGTGCACATGCTTCAACAGAAGGCATCGCAAAATTTGTGCCAGCTGTTTCCGGTTTATTAATGGAAAAAGAATTAGATGTCCTTGGAAAAGCGTTATCAAATCCTGAGCGTCCATTTACAGCGATTATTGGTGGCGCAAAAGTAAAGGATAAAATCGACGTAATCGAGAACTTATTAGATAAAGTAGACCATTTAATTATTGGTGGCGGTTTGTCATTCACATTTGTAAAAGCAATGGGTCATGATATCGGAAAATCTTTATTAGAAGAAGATAAAATCGAATTAGCAAAAAGCTTTATCGAGCAAGCGAAAGCAAAAGGTGTCGAGTTACATATGCCAGTCGATGCTGTTATAGCGAATGAATTTTCAAAAGATGCGGATACACAAGTTGTTGCAATCGACGCGATTCCAGCTGACTGGATGGGCTTAGATATCGGACCGAAAACAGCTGAAAAATATGCAGAAGTGATTCAAAAATCAAATTTAATCATTTGGAACGGACCTATGGGTGTATTTGAAATCGATAAGTTTGCAAACGGTACGAAAACAGTTGCAGATGCAATGGCAAAAACAGCAGGTTATACAATTATCGGTGGTGGTGACTCAGCTGCGGCAGTAGAAAAATTCGGCGTAGCATCACAAATGAACCACATTTCAACAGGTGGCGGTGCCTCTCTTGAATTAATGGAAGGTAAACAATTACCAGGTATTGTGGCATTAAACGATAAATAATAGATGGAGGGATTTTTTGATGCGAAAACCAATCGTAGCAGGAAACTGGAAAATGTATAAATCATTTGATGAGGCGGTTGACTTTGTTGAAGCGATTCAGCAAGCGATTCCATCTCCAGATAAAGTAGATGCAGTTATTTGTGCACCTGCACTATACTTACCAACGTTAGTAGTGGCAGCAGAGGATTCTTCTTTAGCGATTGCTGCACAAAATATGCACTTTGAAGATGAAGGCGCATTTACAGGGGAAATTAGCCCAGCAATGCTTGCAAATATTCAAGTAGATTACTGTGTTTTAGGTCATTCAGAGCGTCGTGAAATGTTCAATGAAACAGATGAAGCGGTGAACAAAAAAGTACGCGCGGCATTAAACCATGGTATCGTACCAATTATTTGCTGCGGAGAAACACTGGAAGAACGTGAAGCAGGTGCCACAGAGCAAAAAGTAGCGGGCCAAATTATAAAAGCTTTAGAAGGTTTTACACCAACAGAAGTGGAACATATGGTACTTGCATATGAGCCAATTTGGGCGATCGGTACAGGTAAAACAGCAACAGCAGATGATGCCAATGCAGTATGTGGTGCGATTCGTAATGTAGTGGAAACATTATACGGTGTGGAAACAGCACAAGCGATTCGTATTCAATATGGTGGAAGTGTGAAACCTGAAAATATTGAAGAACTTTTAGGGAAAGAACATATTGATGGTGCACTTGTTGGCGGTGCAAGCTTGCAAGCCGATTCTTATCTAAAATTATTGGAGGCAGCAGCAAATGCCTAAGCAACCCGTTGCCTTAATTATTTTAGATGGCTTTGCCTTTCGCGATGAAGTAAAGGGAAACGCTGTAGCACAAGCAAATAAACCAAATTTTGATCGTTTCTGGAACGTTTATCCGCACGCAACATTAACAGCGAGTGGAGAAGCAGTGGGATTACCAGAAGGACAAATGGGGAACTCTGAAGTGGGGCACTTAAATATTGGTGCTGGACGCATTGTTTATCAAAACTTAACGCGCATTAATAAATCCATTCGTGAGGGAGACTTCTTCCATAACGAACAGTTTTTAGCTGCGATTGAGCATGCAAAAGCACAGGGCTCAAAGCTTCATTTAATGGGCTTACTTTCAGATGGTGGCGTTCATAGTCATTATGAACACTTGTTTGCTTTGTTAAAATTAGCAAAATCAAATGGTTTGGAAGAGGTATATGTCCATGGTTTCCTAGATGGTCGTGATGTTGGTCCTGCGACTGCACGTGACTATATTACAGAAACCGAAAAGCAAATGGCGGAAATCGGCATTGGTAAATTTGCGAGTATTCATGGTCGCTATTTCGCAATGGACCGTGATAAACGTTGGGAACGTGTACAACTAACGTATAAAGCGTTAGTAGATGGCATCGGTCAAACGGCTACTTCTGCATTAGCAGGTGTAGAATCATCATACGAACAAACGGTATATGATGAATTTGTTCAACCGTTTGTCATTACAGAAGATGGCGCGCCTGTTGCAACTGTTGATACAAATGATGCGGTTATCTTCTTTAATTTCCGCCCTGACCGCGCCATTCAGCTTTCAACAGTATTTACGAATGCAAGCTTTGCAGGTTTTGAGCTTTCAGACAAGCAGCCATCGAACGTAAAATTCATCTCATTCACGCATTATAGTGATGAGGTGCATGCAAGTGTTGCGTTCCAATCGAACAACCTCGATAATACAGTGGGTGAAGTCATTTCGAAGGCAGGTAAAACGCAATTGCGCATTGCCGAAACGGAGAAATATCCACACGTAACATTCTTTATGAGCGGTGGCCGTGAAGCAACTTTTGACGGGGAAGAGCGTATTTTAATCGCTTCGCCAAAAGTAGCGACGTATGACTTACAGCCTGAAATGAGTGCTTATGAAGTGACAGATGCACTGCTTCAAGCAATTGCAGCTGATCAATTTGATGCAATTATTTTAAACTTTGCGAATCCGGATATGGTTGGACACTCAGGCATGTTAGAACCTACAATCAAAGCAATTGAAGTGGTAGATGAATGCTTAGGGAAAGTTGTAGATGCGATTATTGCAAAAGGTGGTAAAGCAATTATTACAGCGGACCACGGAAATTCAGATGAGGTCGTAACATTGGATGATAACCCGATGACAGCCCATACTACAAATCCAGTGCCTGTTATTGTGACGGAGCCGGGGGTTGTGTTACATCAAGATGGCGTTTTAGCGGACTTAGCGCCAACAATGCTACAATTATTAGCAATTGAACAGCCTGTTGAAATGACAGGGAAATCGTTAATTTTGCCAAAGAATCAAGACTAGTTTTGATTTTGGCTAATTATATAGCTTATGAAACATATTAATTTTACTTAAAGAGGAGATTTTTATTATGCCATTTATTACTCAAGTATATGCTCGTGAAGTGTTAGACTCTCGCGGTAACCCAACAGTAGAAGTAGAAGTATTTACAGAATCAGGCGCTTTCGGTCGCGCAATCGTACCATCTGGTGCATCAACTGGTGAATATGAAGCAGTTGAATTACGCGATGGCGACAAAAGCCGTTATTTAGGTAAAGGCGTTGAAAAAGCGGTTGAAAATGTTAACACGCTTATCGCTGAAGAATTAGAAAACCAATATTCAGTATTAGACCAAGTTGTAATTGACCAAGCGTTAATCGCACTTGATGGTACTGAAAACAAAGGTAAATTAGGTGCCAACGCAATCCTAGGTGTATCAATGGCCGTTGCACATGCAGCAGCAGATTACCTGGATGTGCCGTTATACCAATACCTTGGTGGCTTCAACTCAAAACAATTACCAGTTCCAATGATGAACATCATCAATGGTGGTGAGCACGCGGATAACAACGTAGACGTGCAAGAGTTCATGATTATGCCAGTAGGTGCTGAAAACTTCAAACATGCATTACGTATGGGTACTGAAATTTTCCACCATTTAAAAGCGGTATTAAAAGAAAAAGGTTACAACACAGCTGTTGGCGATGAGGGCGGCTTTGCTCCAAATCTAGGTTCAAACGAAGAAGCGATTATATTTATTTTAGAAGCAATCGAAAAAGCAGGTTACAAAGCAGGCGAAGAAATTCGTTTAGCAATGGACGTAGCAGCTTCAGAGTTATTTAACAAAGAAGACGGCAAGTACCACTTAAAAGGTGAAGGCGTAGTTCGTACTTCAGAAGAAATGGTTGCTTGGTACGAAGAATTAACTTCTAAATACCCAATCATCTCAATTGAAGACGGTTTAGACGAAAATGACTGGGCTGGTCATAAATTATTAACTGAGCGAATCGGTAACCGCGTACAATTAGTAGGTGACGATCTATTTGTTACAAACACTGCTAAACTTGCACAAGGTATCGAGCAAGGAGTTGGTAACTCAATTTTAGTTAAAGTAAACCAAATCGGTACTTTAACTGAAACATTCGAAGCAATCGAAATGGCGAAACGCGCTGGCTATACAGCAGTTATCTCACACCGTTCTGGTGAATCAGAAGACGCTACAATTGCAGACATCGCAGTAGCAACAAACGCTGGTCAAATCAAAACAGGTGCACCATCTCGTACGGACCGCGTTGCTAAGTACAACCAATTATTACGCATTGAGGACCAACTAGGTGCAACTGCACGTTATGAAGGATTGAATTCTTTCTATAATATTAAATAATTTTTTAGAAGCACTCAAACACGGGAGATAGTGGTCCGTTGTTTGAGTGTTTTTTTTGGATGAAAGTGAGTGGGGGCGGAGTAATTAGCCGAAATAGCAGCTGAACTAGCTGAGAATCATCGCATACTAGCCAATTAAAGAATGCTGTGGGAGCCAAAAGCTGTTATTAGCCAAAAACTGTGTGAAACTAGCCAAGAATCATCGTAAAGTAGCCAACTTAAGATACTAACTAGCTGATTTACTGTAGGAACTAGCCAAACTATGATTTACTAGCCAAATGAGTTGCTAAACTAGCTAATTTCATCCCCTAACCCCAATCTCACAACCCCACGCATCTAATTCAAAACGCAATTACTTACTTCACTCTAATCCTCCTCGCCTAAAATATTTTCCGGGATAATATAATACGTGCCACGCCCCGTACCGACCTTCTCTAAACCGAGGCGCATCAATAATTTGGAAGCAGCATGTATCGAATAAATCCCCACAAACTCACGAAATTCCCGGTTAGTAATATGAGGTTTAATTAGCATGCGATAATGAAAGAGCGTTTCGTTTAATGCATTTTTACTTTTAAAATGACAGACCGGACAAATCCAACTCCCATGTTTATATTGCATCGCATGTAAATATTTGCATTCCCTACAAAGTACACCTCGGCGCAAACGGCTACTTTCCACTGTTCGACGCGGAGGTAATCGGAAATAAATAGCATCTAATTTCGCGCGAATGAATGACAAATTGACCGACTTCACCGGAAAACGCTTGTTTAAATTTTCTAAAAAGCTTGGGAGCCCACTAATGTGGAAAATCGGGGAATTTTGAAGAGAATTGTCTGATTTTTCACGGTAGTTAGCAATAACAACCGTATAAAGTATGGGGATAGCCAATTTCCATGAGGCAAAAAGGTTTTCTAAAAAAAGCTGATGTCGATACGCTTGATCGAATGGGTTGGGGAAATTTTCATGAATGCCATCATCTTGAATCCGATAAAATTCATGTTGTGCAGGTTTGTAGAAGAGGGTGCCAGCAATTTGCTTCACTTCGAGGATCAGAATAAATCTAGGTGTTAAAATGAGGGCATCCATTTGATGGGTAGAACCTTTTTCATTTTTACATTCAAAATTGTAAATGATTTGGGCATCATTCTTAAATGAATACTCCGTCAAAATTTGCTGAAGTCTCATTTCACCAGCAAGACCAGCTTCCAAACGATAAAATTCATCTTTGACAGCGGCCGTATCTAAATCATCTTTCTTCAAGCGATTTGCGAGTGATTCGATAAAATGATAGTGTAAAAATTTTTGATTAATTTGCATCAACAAAATCCGCCATTTCTAGTAGTGTGGAAAATAGCGGTGCGCGCAACTTATGAGAGTTCATACTTGTGTGGCATGGATGAATTAGTCATTTTCACCTTCAACTTTACTGTACAATGTTTGTAAAAGTTACACAAACTGATTCAATTGACGTATATTCAGTGGAAATGTAGCATATAAAATCTATTATGACGTAAAAAGAAGTTTCAAAATAACCATTTCAATTAATAGTATAATCTATATACTATTAAAAAGGGATAATTTAGGAGGGGTATTAGTGGTTAAATATGTAGAAGAAAATGTAGATTTAGAAAGTGAATCCAACACAAACCAGAATGAAGACACGCAGCAAAATCTAAATGAGGATAATAAAAACTCAAAAACGAAAAAAGCCCTTCGAAAAATAAAAAAACGCCAGCAGCTTGAGGATAAGAAAAATGCCTTGCCTGCGCCGAAAAAAGTACAATTTACATATAATGTTGCGAATGAAAGCATCATTGTAAAAGGTGAAATTGACGAATCCAACGCAAAAAAAGTAGCGGCCAATTATTCGATTCGCTTTAAATTAAGTGGGCAAAAGGAATTTTTAGAATTTGGTTATCAGGCAAAAATTCCTATTACCAAAAAAAATCAGTTTCAATTTGAAGTGCTAGAAACTGCATTATTAGCACAGGATGCTATTGCCATTCAACTGTATAGTGATGCTGGACATTATTCTGAAATCGTATATTGCACGTATGAAAGAAAGCAGGAGTCCGGAAAAGGATCAATTGATATCGTGGAGGACCCTTTAAGTCGATATAAGAAAGCGCAACAATTACATCCTAGCACGAACAAATAATAAAGAATTCATACAAAAAATGGTTCGCAACGTCAATGATATATTGTCAGCACACAATGAATTTGATATACTATTATGTATTGTAACGTCCGTGTCTAGGAGGTGGAGCAAATGCATACAATATTTACAGTATTACTTATTATCGTAGCTTTATCTTTAATCGTTATTGTATTACTACAATCAGGTAAAAGTGCTGGTTTATCAGGTGCCATTTCAGGTGGGGCTGAGCAACTATTCGGTAAACAGAAAGCTCGTGGGATGGATTTAGTATTACACCGTATCACGATTGTTCTTGCTGTTTTATTCTTCGTATTAGCATTAGCTATTACAAAATTCTAATCGAATGAAATCAATCGCCTAACCGAGCACCATGCATGGTTGGGCGTTTTCTTTTAGTTCCGCAGCAAAAAAACGTATAATAGAATTATCCAGATTAGGAAGATCGCGATTCTGCAGTAATGCATGAATCGTATTTTTCTAAGGAAACATATTGACAGGAGCAATTGTGATGAAAAAGGCAATGTCTGCACCATTTTTATTTGAAGCAGGTCCACGGGCTGTTTTATTATTACATGGTTTTACAGGAAGTTCCGCAGATGTACGGATACTTGGTCGCTTTTTAGAGAAAAATGGATATACTTCTCATGCACCTCATTATAAAGGGCATGGTGTACCGCCAGAAGAACTGATTGTCACAAGTCCCGAAGATTGGTGGCAAGACGTCATAACTGGATACGATACATTAAAACAAGCAGGCTATGAAGAAATCGCCGTTGCGGGACTTTCGTTAGGTGGCGTTTTTTCATTAAAATTAGCACTGCAACAGCCAGTAAAGGGCGTTATTACAATGTGTTCACCGATGACGATGCGCACAACCGATCTAATGTTGCAAGGTGTCATCGAATATGCACAACAATATAAAAAACGAGAAGGTAAAAATGAACAGAAAATAGAACTAGAAATAGAAGCGCTCAAAAATAGAGGAATGGCTTCTTTACCACAGTTGCAGCAACTTATTCAAGAAGTGCGACAGTCCATTGATCTGTTATATGCCCCGATTTTGGTCGTACAATCACGTCAAGATCAGGTCATTGATCCACAATCAGCAAATATTATTTATAATGGTGTGGAATCGATCCAAAAAGAGTTGAAATGGTTTGAGCAATCTGGGCATGTCATTACACTTGGTAAAGAAAGAGATCAGCTACATGAAGAGGTTCTTACGTTTTTTAATTCATTAGATTGGACAGTCTAATGATTAGATAGATATTTTCTGTTCAAAGGAGGGTAAAAAATGACTCAAAACAATGATTTTCAAACGCGAATCCTTTCTTTTATGAAAGAAGAGGATTATAACCCAATGACAGTTTCTGAAATTGAGGAAGCTTTTGAATTAGAGGAAGCGGATGATTTCCGTGAACTCGTTAAAACACTCGTTAAAATGGAAGCACAGGGCCATATTGTTCGCTCTCGTTCCAATCGATACGGATTGCCAGAACGCATGAATTTAATGCGCGGTCGCTTTATCGGACACGCGAAAGGATTCGGCTTCGTGGCACCGGAAGAACAAGGTATGGATGATATCTTCATTCCACCGTATGAAATTAATGGGGCATTAAATGGCGACATCGTATTAGTCCGTGTGTTAAAAGAGACTTCTGGTGATCGCCGTGAAGGTACAATTACAAAAGTAGTAGAACGCAGCAAAACAACATTTGTCGGTACGTTCCAAGCAAATCGCGGCTTTGGCTTTGTCGTGACGGATGATAAAAAGCTCAACATGGACATTTTTATCGCCAAGGAAGATACTTTAGGTGCAGTAGATGGTCATAAAGTTGTTGCAGAAGTAACGCATTGGCCAGATGAAACAAAATCGGCTACAGGTATGATTACAAAAATTTTAGGTCATCGAAATGATCCAGGTGTGGACATTTTATCGATTCTTTATAAATACGATATTCCACCAGAGTTTCCAGAAGAGGTCGTGAAAGCGGCAACGGAAGTAACGGATGAAATTTCAGCACAAGATTTAGTTGGTCGTCGTGATTTACGTAATGAAGTGATCGTGACAATTGACGGCGCAGATGCGAAAGACTTAGATGATGCGGTTACTGTCGTTAAAAATGCAGATGGCACGTATAAGCTAGGTGTTCACATTGCAGACGTGAGTTATTATGTGACACAAGGTTCGGTCCTTGATATCGAGGCGTATGAGCGTGCAACATCTGTGTACTTAACAGACCGTGTTATTCCAATGATTCCACATCGTTTATCGAATGGAATCTGTTCATTAAATCCACAGCTTGATCGTTTAACATTATCATGTGAAATGACGATTGATGGCAGTGGGCATGTGATTAAGCATGACATTTTCCAAAGTGTCATTAACACAACAGAGCGTATGACATATACGGATGTATACAATATTTTAGAGCATTCAGATGAACATCCGGAATTAATGGAGCGTTATGCAGATTTAGTGCCGATGTTTAAAGAAATGGCGGAGCTTGCACAAGTGTTGCGCAATAAACGTATGTCGCGCGGTGCGATTGATTTTGACTTCAAAGAATCGAAAGTACTTGTATCAGAAGATGGCTGGCCAACTGAAATCGTTTTACGTGAGCGCACAGTTGCCGAGCGTTTGATTGAAGAATTTATGTTAGCTGCCAATGAAACGATTGCGGAACATTTCCACCATATGGAACTTCCATTTATTTATCGTATTCACGAAGATCCGAAGCCTGAAAAATTACAGCGTTTCTTTGAGTTCGTGACGAATTTTGGCTTAGTCATTAAAGGTTCGGGCAATTCGGTTCATCCGAAAGCATTACAAGAAATTATTACAGCAATTGAAGGATTACCAGAAGAGCCGGTTATTTCGACGATGTTACTGCGTTCAATGCAACAGGCAAAGTATTATCCAGAGTCACTGGGTCACTTCGGTTTGTCGACGGATTTCTATACGCACTTTACTTCACCAATTCGACGATACCCAGATTTAATAGTGCATCGTTTAATTCGCACGTATTTAATTAATGGCGATACATCGAAGGAAACGGTATTCCAGTGGAGTCAAGCGATGGATGACATTGCGGATCATACATCAAGTCGTGAACGCCGTGCAGTAGAAGCAGAACGTGATACAGATGCACTGAAAAAAGCGCAATTTATGTCCGATAAAATTGGTGAAGAATTTGATGGAATTATTTCATCCGTTACAAACTTCGGAATTTTTGTGGAGCTAGAAAATACAGTAGAAGGTCTCGTGCATATTTCAAATATGGCCGATGACTACTACCGTTTTGACGATCGCTCATTGATGATGATTGGCGAACGTACTGGACGCCAATTCCGTATTGGTGATGAAGTGAAAATTCGCGTTGCCAATGTAGTGATTGAAGAATCTTCAGTAGACTTTGAAATTGTGGATATGATTTCGAACGCACGACCATTTAAAAAGCCATCTGCAAGAGTCATTCATGCAGGCCGTCAAGAAAAGCGCCGTCCAGAGCGAACAGGTGAAAAACGTGATAGCAAGTCGCGCGGAGCCAGCAAAGAGCGTCCGGCAAAAGCGAAAAGAAGTAGCGGCTCCGATGAACGTGATCCACGCGGTCGTAGAAAAGATGGTAAATCAGACGACAAGCCAAAGTTCTATGAAGGCATTGCTAAAGGGAAAAAGAAAAAGAACAAAAAGAAGAAATAATGTATGAAGCTAGGATCGATGTTCGAAATCCTAGCTCTTTTCTAAGGGGTGTTACTAATGGCAAAAGGCGCAGGTAAAGTAATAGCACAAAACAAAAAAGCGAATCATGATTATTTCATAGAAGAAACAATCGAAGCGGGTATGGTGCTAACTGGGACTGAAATTAAAGCAGTTCGCGCAAGCAGGGTTCAATTAAAGGATTCTTACGTGCGTCTACGAAACGGCGAAGCGTGGATTATTAATATGCATGTCAGCCCTTTTGAACAAGGAAATCGCTTCAATCACGACCCACTCCGCGAACGTAAGCTGCTCTTACATAAGAAGCAAATTGGTCAGCTTGTCGGCGCGGTAAAACGAGATGGCTATACGATTGTTCCACTAAAAATGTATATTAAAGACGGCTATGCCAAACTTCTCATCGGAACTGGTAAAGGTAAGAAGGATTACGATAAGCGCAACGATATGCGTCAAAAAGAAGCTAAGCGCGATATGGAACGTGTATTCAAAGACCGCCAACGCTAATAAAAAGAGTGCCTCATTATTAAAATGAGCGCACTCTTTTTTGTATATTTGTAAGTAATAGGAAATGATGAGAGTGTCTTTTTGTGTAATTAATTGTTGAAAATTAAGAATGTTTAGTCTTTAGTGAGGAAGTGTGACTTTTTTCAATGATTTATACATTTAATTGGGGTAGAATAAAATTCTGAGAAAAGGAGTGGTTACAAAAATATGGAGCTTTTAAGGCAGATAGAGGTAGTAGATAGGATCATTTTCCACATTGAAAAAAACTTTCACATACAGAACTGCTTAAAGGATATACATCAAATAACTTTTGTAGAGTGTCCCATATATGAAAGGGCCTTTCAAGAACAAGTCAATTTATCGATTAATCAATACATCAATAAGGTACGAACGGAGCAAGCAATTCAATTGTTAGAAGAAACTCAATTGGACGTAGAGGAGGTTGCGTTAGTAGTAGGGATTAATGGCTACTATGAATTCGTGCATATTTTTGAAGAACTTATGGGAGTCAGCCCTAGTGCGTACCGAAATCAAATTTGCGATGAAAAAGTTAGTAATTAAAATCCAATTAGCTACATGCTGAAATGTTTCTTTACGGTAGTGACATTTACGTGCAAGGATTATTTAGAGACATGTATTAAGGGATTGTTATTGCTTGCTAGTTTAGCTAATTTGTCATATAATTTATTACAGATAGCCAGTGTATGTCTACTCATACGACATACGTTTAGGAGCTTAGTCTCCAGCCGAACTCTTCTCGGGTTTTATACTCGGGGACGTTACGGATTCGACAGGGGTGGTTCAAGCTCTGGTCGCGCGTCGGAGGTCTCGTCTTCGTCATCAACGGAAGTTATATTATAACTGGCAAACAACAAAACTTAGCTTTCGCAGCGTAAGCTCGTAAGCGCTCGGCCTCTGCATCGCCCATGTGCAGTACGTCGGGCCCAACTTTAGTGGGATACGATTGCTGGTACCACCTGAGTCAGTAATAAGAGATTTCCAGGTTAGCGACCTAGACGCCTGTTTGTCGGCATAAAGGCTCGCGAATCGCAAATGGACAAACTACACGCGTAGAAGCCGGCGTATTGGAGCTTCTGGACGCGGGTTCGACTCCCGCCGTCTCCATACAAAATTGGCTACAAACGTAGTCATATCAACGATTTAAGAGCTAGGGATATTGAACGGGAGTTGAACTCTTGGGCAATATCCCTTTTCTTATCCCTATGGAAAAATGACATATATGAGCTTGTTCTTAGACCTTCTAATCATAATGATTGGGAGGTTTTTTCTATGTCTAATAGGAAACGTAAGCATGGTATTTTTGCTGTGAACGGTGATTTAGTTGCATTGTCTAGTAACAAAGAGGAGGTGCAAAAAGGTTGTATGCCAATAAGCGCGGCACTTGATACGATATTCAACCAAATGCGTATAGGTGGGAATAGACCGCGCACTATTGAGAGCTACGAATACATTATTAATCAATTTGTAGATGTTTGTCAGATTAACTATGTAGAGGAAATTGACCTCGATAAGCTATATCACTACCTTGATGTTCTAAAGGTAAAGCCTGCTACTAAGCTAATTCGCTTGAAATCAATTAAGGCTGTTCTAAGTAAGTTTTATAACAATGGTTGGATTAAAGACCGTTTTTGGAGCAACATTCAAATCAAGATTGATAAGGAAGTGAAGAAGGGCGCGAAGGAATCTGATATAGATAAGCTTCTTCAATTGATAGACCAAACAACGTTCATCGGCTTTAGGGATGCTTGTGCAATCACGTTGATGTACAAGACAGGTATTCGTATTCGTACGTTAGGAGAGCTTAGAGAGCGCCATATTGACCTTGAGAAACTATGTCTGAATCTTGATGGCTCAACACTAAAAAATCATAAGTTTTTAAAGCTACCGATAGATGAAGAATTAGCTGAAATGCTGAAAATGTTGATTAAGCTGAATGATGGAATCCGCGCTCATTATGGGATGGACAATAAAAACGTCTTTATAACTCAAAATGGATTGGCGATGAATACGAGTAAGTCTTCTAACTGTGCTATTTCAAAGCAATTGAACAAGTATTCGAAGCGATTTGGACTAGAAAACATTAATGCTCATGCCATTAGGAGAGCGTATGCCAAGAGATTACACGATAAGGGAGCGAGCATAGCTATCATTTCAAAAGCTCTAGGGCATAGTGATTTGGCTGTCACAACACAATATTTAGATTTAGACGTTGAAGAAGTAGCAAAGGATTTGAGGGAGTATCTATAAAAGAATTGGTCTAACATACTTGGGATTGGTCGCTTGCATAGTTCGTTGAATCATATAGGGATATAAATGTTAGTGAATAGGGAGCTAGAGTATGAGCCTAGCTCCTTTTTGTTATCACAGTGAAAGAATACAGCTATGTTTTATTCCTGTTACTATACTTATATATAGCTTACAAAACAACTTAAAGGCGAATTATTTATTAACTCTAAGTGTTGTCTACGCTTAGAATACGAACTATTTACAAATTATTATGTTTAATGTTCGTGTTTCGTTAGACTTCCTTAGTTTTCGGTGTTATAATAAGTATATGAATCGAATTTGTAGTGCTTAATCTAATAAGCACTTTAATATAACTTACTTTAAAGGAGCAATAACATGGAAAACAATAATTTTTTTACTCCGAAAGATAGCTTTTCGGAACTCGTTCTAGGTTTAGCAAAGGGGAAGCATCTTTATGAGCTTAAGAAAGCTAAAGCAAATCTTTTTCTTGAAGAGACATTTGAAAACCGTCTTGATGGCTATTTATTTGATACTTTAGAAGACATTGATAAACGTATTGAGGAGATAGAAAAAATGGAGATGGAGGAATTTGTTGATTATTTATTCTACACTATTAAAAGTAATCATCTAGAAAAGATTAATTATGAAGTGCTATTTGATATGCTCGAAATAATCCTCCCTAAACCTAAATTTTTTGTAGATAGAGGTTATGAGCGTCAGACAGCATAGTTAATACATTTAGGTGTGGGTTAATTAATCCACATCTTTTTATTTAGGGGAGAAGTAAAGATGTTGAAGAAAAAAATTTCAGAAGTTATTAGTGAGAATTATAAAAATTGGAACGCAGGTGATATGGTCAGTATCTCTAGTGGCACAGGAAGTGGTAAAAGCTACTTTGTTCAACATGTCCTTGCTGAATATGCAAAACAACATGGGGAACTTATTCTATATCTTGTTCCAAGGATAAAGTTAAAGGAACAAACTGAGGCTATTCTTGAAAAAGAAGGTATAACAAACATCGAGGTTAAGTTATATCAGAATGTTGAAGCTAAGTGTAATAATCATGGGAATAATAATGATTGGTTAAATGCTTTCAAATATATTGTTTGTGATGAATCGCACTACTTTACCAATGACGCAAGCTTCAATGATTATACAGACATTTCATTAGAGCATCTTTTATCTAACTCTCATGCAGTCATACTATTTCTAAGTGCTACAGGTGATACTATTATTAATTATTTGAAGCGTTTCTATAAAGAAAGAAAATTGATTGAATACCATCTAGAGCAAGACTATAGCTATATAGAAAAGCTTTCAGCCTATCAATCTGACGAGTATCTCTACAAAGCTATGGATTGGTTACTTGAAAATAATCATAAAGCAATGATTTTTATTCAAAGTGACAGAAAGGCTTATCAAATCTTCAAAAAGTATGAGCAACACGCTACATTTGTTTGTGGAGTAAAAAGTGATTACGTTGAGTTTGTAGATAAGGCACAGGTTGATACAATTATCAATGAAGAGAAGTTTGATACGCTTTTCTTAATCGCAACTTCTGCATTAGATGTAGGTGTGAACATCATAGATTTAGATGTACAGCATGTAATAATTGATATGCTCGATACTGACACATTTCTCCAATGTTTAGGGAGAAAGCGATTACCCGTTGAAGTTGAGGAAAAGGTTAATGTCATGTTTAGGAACTATACAAATAAACAGTTGGGTGGTTATATATCTAAAGAAGCTGAAAGAGTTGAATTAGGTAAACTGTTCTATGGAGTCGTCAAATCAACTAAGGGTAAGCATACGCAATTGAGTGATATTTTTTACATTGACGGCACAGGTACGGTAAAAGTAAATAACATGAAGTATGTTAAAGCTGCGGTGAATTTAAAAAGATACCAAAAGTATGTACAGAAACCTAGTGGCTATCTTGAAGAAATTAAATCTCTATTAGGTTATCAGGAAAAGGTATATATTCATGATTACCTCGATGATACTAATGCTAAGCTAGCAATACTAGAAGAAAATATTAATAACAAGTTTTCTTCTGAGGAAGCCAAAGAACTTGTAAAGCAATTGTCGTTGAAAAATAGTAAGACACAAAAGGTAATAAAGAATATCTCGATAGCTAATAGAGAGATGGTTACTTTAGGTTATCCTTATGAGTTTGTTGAATCCAAAGAATATATTGTAGATTCTAATGGACAGAAAAAGCAACGTAGAATCTACACTTTATTAAGTATGAGACAGAATAGTCTATAAGCTATATATAGCCTTGCGACTGTTTTGTCTTATTAAGAAAATAGTATTTATAGAAACCGTTTTTGCTTCGAAGAAGTGAAAACGAACAAATGTTAAGTTCGCCATTGTTTAACATGAGCGGAGGGAGCTGTAAGGCGACCAAAGCCATGTTTAACAATGCTAACTTGACATGCGTTAGGAAAAAGTGCAAGGAGCAAAGCGACTAGAACGTTAAAAGGCTTAATAGTTAAATGTCTAATTTATGATTCCTTCTAGTGTATCGTTTTTTTGATGTGCTTATTGGTTTGTTCTATCTTAATCACAAACCCAAAATTAAGAGTTAAACACATGAGCTATTAGTTTTTGTTATACGAGAAAGGTACATATTATTATGTTATTTTTATAGTTCCTTATAACTATATTATATCATGAATATTTCATTATTATCAGACTGTTAATTATCTAATTATGGTGTTAGTTTTATTTCAAGACGAATACTAGGAGGGATAGAGACGGAGAATCAAACAAGGTGTGGAAACGAGAAAGAAGACTCAAATCGAAGAAAGAAGGTAGGTGGATTAACATGGAGATACAAGAATTATCAATTGTGATATTATGGGAAATACGAGATGTGATTCTTTTTGAACAAGATAAGAATGGCATGATGATGTTCAATGTACAGGATTTAGCAAAGAAGTATAAAACAAGTGTTGGAAAGATAAAGGCTGCTTTTAACAGGTTGGAAAAGGAAGGGCTTATTGAAGTTTTTCAAATTTCTGATGATAAGAGAATGCTTGGGCTAATAATGACGGCTCATCCAAGTAGGGATATGGTTATGAAAGAAATTGAAGTGGTAACAAAAAGAAAATAATGTGTTAAGAATGCACATGATAACACAGTATGTTATTTTCTGTTATATCGAATCAGTGCCATGGGTCGGTTGTAGGGGGCTGAACTATCTTCTTAAAGTGAGAAGGTATCACACTTAAGTTCTGAGGGACTAACGTTCAGTCCGTAAATGGTGGTAGAGTAATTGCTCTATCGCTTTTTTCTTTGTGATTAGCTTTAATAGGTTGATAGAACTCTGTCATTGAGGAAATCATTTCTTCAGTAGCAGAAATCAATTAGTATTTTCGCAGGAGATGCGATGAGGTCTATCATCTCAACTTTGAGTTAGCATACACATTCATGCACGTTAACCGAAGCAGCTCTTAGAAGTTTTTAACGAGCCTGTAGCACCTATAAGCGTTGGAAGTGGAGCAGAGGAAGGTTGGTGGAACATCTACAGAGTCTTCTATGAAGCTATAGAAATGAATGTGAGGCTAGAGGAAAAGGACTTATGGCATGTGAAATACATAAGCCCTAGACTATCCAACTATCTAACTAATTTATAATCTATTTCATATCCACTAGCATCCATTTCATCGGCTAGTTGGGTTTTCCATGCACCACTTTCGTATTTAACATAGACAACACCTGAAATATCGTTAGGTAATTCAAGGTCTTCACCTTTATGTAATGCGACTACATTAGAACGACCTAGTTTAGCGATAAAGAAACCATGTTCAAAAACAACATTTTGTCTTGCCCTACTGCGAAGCTGTGCAGATGTTTTTGATTTTCCTTCATCACATGGAGTGTATAGAACGATAGCAAAACCTACATCGGAGTTTTTCTCTATTTTCTCAATGATTGTATTACCTGCATTAGCTTGCTCATGAAGTATTACAGCTTCAAGACCTAATCTTTCTACAAATCGAGCAACTTCGGTTTTTAATTCGTTGTCATGACCATGTACTATGAATACTTTGTTGTTTCTTGTAGGTTCAGCTACTTCGATAGATGGAGTCTGAGCTGAGGGTAGAAGATATTCATCTAATTCTATTTCTTTTAAAGCTCCATTTAAAACACTTAACATAGAAGTTTTTCCACTTTGAAAGCTCCTTATATATAAAGAAGTATTATCTCTACCCATATTTAGAGCTATAGGGTAGAAATTTACCCTATTGAACTTTTGGACATGGTTAGAGCGTTTACCAAAGATTTTAGTAAGAATTACTTCTCCTGTAGCTTCGAAATCTGAAAGGTTAGATGAACCACTTTGATAATCCATGTTGCTCATCTCTTCGATTAAATTATTTATTAGTTCACTTTTCTTGTAAAAGTCCATTTTGATTTAACCTCATTTCTACTTTTTTCTATATCGAATAAATTCTCTATATACCTTAGAAATAATAACATAGTAAAGAATGAGTTGGTAGCGGAATGGAAAATGTGTAACAAATGAGATTGACTGTTACAAGCTATGAGTAGCAAGCTCTTAGAGGCATTTAGCGAGCCTGTGAGTGTTGAAGGTAGAGTGGGGAAATCAATGTTACAGGTTGTCTGATTGTTGCTACAGAGCTGTAAGTTAGCATAAAAAGGAATTGCATATATGAGATTCAATCAAGAAATGGAGAGGGAAGAACCCTGCTAAGGAGAAGAAGCAACTAAAGGCAACTGTAAAGGAGCATAGAGAGCCATTAGCTGATATGTATTTGGAGAATTGTGAAGCACTGTTTGAGGTGTTCAATAATGTCACTATGATGACCGATGCAGAAACAGATTCTATATGGCTTGAACAGTTTGATAACATTCAACAGTTAGCCATCTAATATAAAACAAAACTAACAGACTAGGAGAAATTTAATATGAGAATGTATGATGTAATTATGATGCACCCAAAGTATAAAAAAGAGGTGCTAATCAAGTTCGGCTTTGGTCAGATTAGTCCATTAGAGGTAGAAAGATTCTTTAGACATAGTTACCCTACGACTAATAAGCAGTACAAAGAGAATTTGAAGTATGTGAATGAGCTAATTGATGAAGGGACAATCGTAGTTTCAATTAAAGCAGAAAACCACTACTCGTGAGGAGCGTTCAGCTATCTTAGACTTTACTATGGATAATATTGATACCATGTTGAGTAACATTGAAAAAGAGAAGTAGGATTTGCTTGATAGACTGTAATAAGAAAAGGCACATCGCTAAGGTGTGATGTGCCTCTCTTATGTACCAAAAGTGGTTGAATTAGACTAAATTATTGGTAATAACTTAAATTAAGTAATATCAACAACATCTGCAATTGGAGCATTTGTGATTACCGAACTAATCCCATTTTGACAACTTTGTTTAGTTGTATAAGTTTCGCTTTGTGCGATAACCTGACCATTTGGAGCTTTGAGAACAAAATAAAATTGTCCATCTTTACTCTTTGAAATTACAAATCTAGGTTTTGAAATTGAATTGTTTAAAAACATAGTGCAAACCTCCTTTCTCTATAACTGTAACTATTATATCACGTTTTTACATTAATTGGATGGTAGGTGAACCTCTTAATTACTTCATTACAATAACAATCAACTATAAGCCTATGGGATAAGCAAAAAAGACTCAATCTACAGCTCGAGAGCTACCAAAACTTTATCGTATCGTAAATCGGCAACAATGAACTTTATGTGAACCACAATTAGTCATCTATAATTGTTCAAATAAATAACGAGTTCTGTGGGTCTTGGATTACTCATAATCGATAATGGCAACGATACTCACTGAAGTAAACCTCTAGCTATTTGCCAAACAGCTCTCAACGCAATTGAGATGACCAACTATCCGTATGTTCATTTCTCGATGCGTCTAAGAGCATTGTAAAGTATAGCATTACTTAATAGGCAGTTTATCAAAGAGTGGTAGTAAGTATTCTTTTACAGCTGTTCCAATGGTAATTAAAGAGCTTGTCTTCCCTAAGACATCACCAACACGAGGATAAATGATATCGTCTTGGTTTTCATCAATAATGGATTTGTTTATAGATATAGAGCCGATTGTTTGTTCGAGAGCTTTTTTCAATGCTTCTTCACCAAAAAATCTATATTTATAAAGAGCATCCCTAATGTTGATTAAATTATTCATTAAAATATCTTGAACATCTTTAGGTAGTAGTGATTCTGAAATGCTATAAATTAAATCGTTTATTTCACCAAGAATTTCGTCAACTTTTTCGTTATCTACTTTGCTCTCGTTCAAAACGGAGTTAGAGTCAATTAATTCACCGATAAAGTATAAAGAAGATAAAGTTTCACTATCTAATGATTCAAAGAAATCGTTCATTGTTCCATTGAAATTAATACTGAAGATAGCTTTTTCTATATTCTTTAAGTACTGTATATTTCTAGGTATATTTAATCGCTCGTTCGTTTCAACTAATTTTAAAGTCTCTTTATATAATTCTATCATTCCATTGATATTTTGATGAAGAGCAACATTGTCTTCTTGATTAACCTTAAAGACTTGTGACCAAGCATATTTGTAGAGATGTCGTTCGTCTGAGATAGCGTAAGCTTTTTCTAAAATGGAATGAAGTCTTGAAGCAGGATTTTCTAACATAATCAACACCCTTTTTTTTAATTAATTGAAACTTTATGGTAACATGTGTCTTTATTTTTGTATAGATTCTCATTCAAGTAGAGTGTCTAAGATAAGCTGTTACCTAATACGACATGATAGCGTTTCGAACAATTTCTAGTGACTGTCTTATAATTGCTTATAAATCTTAGCTAATTGAACAATTATAGTTCAATTCATCAACTAGAGGAAAGAGCAGCGAAACATATGGAAATTTAGGTCACTAATTGAAAGTAATAATATTACTTTTTGATATTATGTATAGATAAGCTACTCTACGAGAGGTGCGTACATCTTAAACGGTTGTTTCAGAAAACAGTTATTAGTGTCACAACTTTTAAGTATTGACACCGAAAGTTCGAGTCTGTATTATCAAGGTATCAGGTGGTATCATAAATTGGTGTCAAAAGTAAATGCGAAATGAGGGATGAAAATGACTGTTTATGGCTATGCTCGTGTATCAACTAAAGGACAAGACCTAGAGGCACAGATTCAAGCTTTACATAACGAGAATGTTGAACATATCTATCAAGAGAAGTTTACAGGTACTTCTACAGATAGACCACAGCTGCAGGAGTTACTTGAGCTATTGCAAAAAGGAGATAAATTAGTTGTCACTAAATTAGACCGATTAGCTAGAAATACTAAAGAAGGTATTGAACTGATTAACCAATTATTCGAGAAGGCTGTAAAGGTTCATGTACTGAATGTTGGTCTACTTGAAGATACAAGCATGGGGCGTTTCTTCCTAACAACTTTACTTGCGGTTGCTGAAATGGAGCGTAGCATGATTATTGAGCGCACACAGGAAGGGAAAGCTATTGCAAAGCAAAACTCAGACTATAAAGAAGGTAGACCAAAGAAGTACACTCAGTACCAATTAGATGAAGCCATGAAGCTGCTTGAAACAATGTCATTTGCACAGGTAGAAAAAGAGATGCACCGCAGAGGTACAAAGATAAGTATGAGTACATTGAAGCGTGAGAGTAAGAAGTGTAAAGCTCAAGTTAACGAGTGATATTTAGAAAATTATTATCTAAATATATTGATTTTTAAGATTAGAATCTTTAAAATTAAATTTGCTAATATATGGTTTAGGAGGATTACAGATGAATCAAGAAGAACGATTTAAAAGGGTTATTTTTTCATATGGGGAACATATAAAGGGTGGTAGACTTACAGATTCAGAGAAAAAAAGAATTGTTGAACACTTTAATAAATCTAATAAGAGTAAAAGTATTGATAAAGTAAAAGAAGCAGTTTGGGAAGTAGTTAATGAAGTTAATCATTTCAAATTAATGGAACATACAGCTGCTACATTAGATAATATTGATGATTTGCTGACTCAATTAAAAATTGAAGCAGATAAATGGGATAATAAATGAGTTTAGTTTTATTAAATGCAACCCCTAGCCTTAAGACAAGGGGAATCGAAGAGTTATTAAAATATATTGATAAAAATAACTTAGAATGGGTATATCTAGTAATAATTTTAATTTATTTAATTTCCATTGTGATTAGTTGGGTGGTTGGAACTAAGAAAAGCAATGTGGAGATAAAAAAATTAAAATTAGAAAATTCTCAATTGCAGATTGATATTACAGAAAAGTGCAAAGAATCTAAGAGGAGTTATTTAGATAAATCAGAGGATATACAGATTTTATTAAGGTTAATGATTGAATACGTCCAAAATAATAATATTGTTAAAGCTACAGAAACAAGAGAAGATTTGAAACAATCTTTGGCAACAGAATTAATACCTGCTTTTATAGATTACATTAACATATACGAGTCGAACTATGAAAAAGGAAGTTACAAACGTAAAGAATTTATAGAGAATGAAGTTTTGAAGTTTTTACAAACAATGTTGAAATTTTCGACTACTATAAATAACTCGAATATCCTCGCTATTTTAGAGAAACCACCATATAAATACACATGGTCGAGTCTGTCACCTATTATAAGTTTTGTGGATGAAAACACTAAATTTTATAAAATTCTGACTAAAAAACGCTTAAATGTTTTACTTTTTGATATAGGTATTTTAAATATAAAAATGTATGGACTTTACAGAGGTTCGAGGAAATAAAATCATTCTTTTATAAAAGTTAAAGCAGGGAGCATACAGAAATTGATATGCTCTTTTTTTGTGTATTTCTTAGGGGGGAGCTTGAAATAGCGAGGGTTACGCTTAGACAATTTTGAAGAAGAAAGAGCGGTTTATCAGGCTTTTGAATCCGCTCACTCGAACTTGATAATACAGGTAAAATCATCGTTTTATCTTGTTCATGTTAGAGGTCGTTAGAGCTATCCGAGAAGCCACAGGAAGCCCAACACTAGTGATAATTAAGATGCTTAACGGTCATAAGAGTTTTGAAACTATTACAACATAATAGAGTCTTTTGTTGCCTTAAATAACCAATTATATTACAATTAAATGTAATAAAAGGGGGTTTTTTGGTGAGAATTAGCGAAGCGAGATTTATTAATGGCGATAATGTTGAGGTTATTACTTTGGCTGAAATGACTACTAGAAGTTATGAAAATATCTACCAAGGTAATTTATTTTGTCCAACTGAGGGTTGTAACGCGAGAATAGTCTACAGTGGAGGAATGAAACCTCATTATAGAACGTGGAATAATGATAATCATAATTCAGGCTGTATCCATGAATTTGATAGACTACCAATTAGAAGAGGTAATCTTACTGACGATACAATGAGCGTTGATATTGGTTTTTCTCGAAGACAGAACGCACTTCAAGACGCAATGAAATTGATGGATATGTCTGATGAAGAAATAGAGGAAGAAAGAGAAAGAAGAGCTAATTATAGAAATAATAGACCGCGACAAACAACTCAAGCAGAAAGTACAACAAGTGTAAATGTAGTTTCAACTTTATCGGGTGGAGAGACAACAGAAGGCTCAGTAGTTGGTGTTAGAGGAAGGAATTTAAGTAAGCGATATGTTGATGGTATTTCACAGTCAGATATAGGTGAAATTAGACTTGTGATGGGAGAGTTGGTGGCAATTGATTCAGTCGATGAAGTTGCAAATTTGTATATTGAAAGAAATGAAGTGCAAGTTAAAGTGGTATTAGAAGAAGCTTTCATATCAGAACCAAGTAATGCTCGATATTTGAATAATTTTGGATTAATTGAATCTTATTTGGAAAATTATATAGAGATTCAATTTGTGGGTATTGGAGAAATACGAAGAAATTCTCGTACGCAAGATATAGAATTGGTGATTTATCAGGGAACAGATTTTAAAATCGATGGAGATGATATGATGAGCTTAGGTCAATATTTGCATGACGAAGAGTGAAATCATCCTTTGATGTGAGCGAGGTAGAATTATCTATCTCGTTTTTATATTGAGGTAGGGCGGTATTTTCCGATAAATTAGTGTTGTCTATACTAATATAAAGCTTTCCCGATACAGCCACACGAATTGAAGTAGCTCACGACACGATACCATTTGATAACCAATTGATATACAATGGAATCAGTAAGGTCTTTGAACCAAGTTCGTAAGATATGTAAGCCTCCCTAGTGGAATAAACGTTGATATAAAGCCAATCTAGATGTTTGATTGTCAAGATTGGTAAGTGAGGGACGCGGGTTCGACTCCCGCCGTCTCCATACTTAATATGGCTACAAACGTAGTCATACTGTGATTTTAAGTATATCTTTGCCGCATTGGCAGAGATATACTTAATTTTATTTTAGGCAAGATTATACTTAAAAAGAAAGCCTATAATCAAATTGTGACGTAAAGTATAAGTTTTCCAAATGAAAGCTTATGCTTTTTTTTTATTTACGGAAATTTTATGGTTGATTATTAGAAAAAATCTTATATCAATGTATTTTATTCTTTTAACTTATAAAGGTGATATAGCCTTTTAATTAAGGTTGATAATTTTAATTAAAGATTGATTAAAAACATCGCTCCCATAGAGATTTTATTGTAGAGAAATGATTTTTTTTTTTTTTTTTTTTTTTTTTTTTTTTTTTTTTTTTTTTTTTTTTTTTTTTTTTTTTTTTTTTTTTTTTTTT
>NZ_LMBZ01000015.1:0-815 GCF_001439635.1 Solibacillus cecembensis
ACGTTTCCATGCTTTATCATCTGCAGCAATACCACCAAAAAGTGATAAAGTTTGAATCATTGCCCTATCACTCCTAACTAACTGCCGAATCCTCAATTTTATAAATCCCCTCAACATAAAACGGTACGCCACCTTGCAAATGGATCCGTAAATTATGTCGCTCGTTATTGCATCTGTAGTTATGGATATCAACATCGGCTTTTCTCTCGATGCCCTTGAACTTATACACACGACCCTCGAACTCAATGAATCTAGCCGGCGCACGGTAGTTGTCGTAAATAGCTGCGTTATTTGCGTATGATGGCGTCATGCTGGTACCTCTAATGACCGAGTATTCCAATCCTTCAACCTTTGCTCTATATCTGACAGCTCTATTAATTCTTTTAAGCAGTATTTAACTTTCTTTTTGTCTGATTCGAATTTTACTACCTGCAGCACATTTAAAATCTTTAAAGTCACTGTGTCGTAATAAAGCGGGAAAGATTTTGAATTTGTGAATACTATCTTTTCTCCTAAGCTACGATCTGTTATGATATCAATCGATTTTTCGTAAAAACGTAAAACTCTCACGTTCTCAAAAGTCGTACATTCATCTGCATATGGTTTGAATGATAATTTATCCATCTCACTAGTTTTAACTTTCAATCGTTTCGCCCCTTTTCTTCGCCATCCCGGCTTTCACTAAATTTTGAAGATAGCGTAACTGCTGTGCTGCGTAATATGCATCTGTACAGCCTAGCAATCTAGTATGTACGTCCACTAATGCCTCAAATGGAAANTACATACGCGCTGATTAATTCACTGATTGCTTGATC
>NZ_LMBZ01000015.1:826-51823 GCF_001439635.1 Solibacillus cecembensis
TACCTGTTGTTTGGTCATTCTCCACCTAATTTCGCTAAAACTTTTGCTCGTTCTGCTTCAAAATCAATTGGTTCACTTGTCTTTTGTTGTGCCGCTGCTGATTCTGCTTGATGTTTGCTAAACCATTCGGGAATGTTTTCTGTGCGTTGATTACCATGAGAACGGTTCTTTTGGGCTCTCTGTGCTTCAAATTGAGCTAATAAGGCATCTACGTCTTTCAAGGACTTAACTCCTTTAGCGTGCCATTTCTTTAAGATTCCTTCTGCATAAGACCAACTGACGCTATTTCGTTCCATTGCGATTTGCATAGCGTGAATGACAAGCTCGTCTGATAAGTCATTACACCAGCCAACAATCTTTTCACGGGTAATGTCATTCATAGTTAATCCAAAACCATTTTGAGCATAAAAATTAAAAGGATTTACTACTGCTACTACTGGAGAAGGAGGCGAAGCCGATCCTTCTTTTAGTAGTTCTTGTTCTTTATCTATTTCTTTATCTATTTCTAATTCTTTATCTATTCCGTCACGTGACGTCACGCTAACGTTACCCTCGTTATTTTGTGACGACTCGGGAGCTTGTAAAGCCTGTTGTTTCTTACGTTCACGGTACTTTCTGTTACGTTCAGCAGTTTGTAAACGAACCTTTTCCATGCCGTCAATGTTTTGGTGCTTCTCCCAATTTGAAATGCATACACGTTCATTTTCATCAACATCAATCATTCTGTAACGTTGTAAAACTTGTATTGCATAACGTACTTTTTCGAGAGGTCGATTAAAAATGATTGCCATTTCTTCTACATTCATTGGGATATCTTCGGCGATCATAATGTAACCGCTGCAATTTACTTTTCCAGCATAGGCGAGTAGCTTCACCCAAATTATCAAGATGCCATCGCCCTCAGGCATACGTTCGATAAGTTTAATTTTTTCATCATCGAACATATCCGTTTTAAGTTTTATCCAAGTGATTTCAGCCATTGCCCTAGCCCTCCTACGGTATATAAATCATCTTGCCCGTTGCCCTTGCGACTGCTTTAAAAATGCGCTCCACATTGCTGTTGTTGTCTGATAAGTGGAGTAAATGTATTTCTTCAACTTTGCTTAAATCATTAGCAGCAAAGAAATTTAATAGATTTTCTAGTCCAAAATGTGACCTCATAACTCGTTTTCGCATTGCTGGGTGTATGCGTCCACTCTCTACATTTTCATCTAATGTTTGCTGGTCATAATTACACTCAATCATGAGGTGTGTAAGCCTTGTAAATTTGTACTTGATGTAATAGGTATCAGTAGCAAATAGAAGCTTGTACCCGTTATCTGATTGGAGCAGGTAACCTAATGGCTCATTTACGTCATGTTGAACATCGAACGGTAAAATGGTCCATGTACCAATTCGGAACTGCTCTTTGCTTTTAATGGTGCGAATTTGCACATCAGTTAAGCCCATGCCGTCTTTTGTGCCTTGCGACATGTAAATTGTCATGCCACGTTTTAAACAGCCCTCAACGCCCTTGCAGTGGTCCATATGCTCATGGGTTACTAATACACCTGCTATTTTGCTAGTTTCGAAATTAACTCCCTGCTGCATCTGCTTAAATGAAATGCCTGCCTCCAAAAGAAGCTGGGTGCTGCCATCACTAATGTGATAGCAGTTACCTTTACTTCCTGTTGCAATTGTTTTGATTTCAATCATTAAAATCCTGGCCCTTCATCGTTTTTTAGAAGCTCCTGCTGCTCGTATTCAGCGATTACCTGAGCATCTTGTACATGTTCTATTGGCTCTAGTTGTTGTTTAGTTGGTTTAACATCTAAAACTTCTTGATTGGCATTTTGTGCAATTTCCTGTTGAATATTTTCTTCTGGTGTAATGTCCTTACGTTCGTTTTCATACTCATTTTCAGTTGAATTATTTATCGATTCAATCAATAAATCACTGTCATCTGATGTATTGATAAATGCCTTCGCAGCCCGATTAATAACTGTTCGCTTAGCCATTTCTTGTGGAAACTTTTTATGAACTGTTTGGGATGTTTTGCTTTGCCCCCAAGACGTCTCAAGTTCCTTTTTAGTCATAACAGTTAAGATTTCTTCATCATCTGCTGTTTGGACAATTGCATAAGCTCCTAATATTTCCTTATCACGATTTTCAAAAGCAGTTTTGTGACTGATTAAGCGTTCACGACCATGATAATTTTCATAATCGAATACATCATCTTGATAGATTACATTTGCCCAGATGTCCTTCACGCCACTTAAACGTTTTAGTACTGATTGTGTCCCAAAATATGAGCGAAGCATTTGTAATTGGGAACCATACACCACAAAATAGCATTGTGTTTTAGCTGGGCTTAGCCCTTGTACCGTCATATCCAATAGTGCGTTGGCAATAGAATCTCTGCTACACACTTCTAATGCAGGACGACCCGATTTATCCTTCACTTCTTGAAGTTTGAAAAATGCTGATTTTAGAGAATTACTAGCATTATAATTTTGCGGAATTACTAGCCCTTCTTGCTGCAACTCGCCTAATTTACCGTTAACTTGATCTGTAATATCCTTTTGGATTATTGCTACTGATTGATTTGACATATTAGATAGCCTCCTTTTAATCGCAATAGCTACGGTTGCAATGTGGGCAGCCTGTAACTAATTGTGTTTTTGCTTCATCAACTGAAATTCCACGCATGATCGTTTTTGTTGAACCATCATATAGGTGATATTCCTTTGGCAATTCTTCATAAATATTTTTGTTGCAGTTCCAGCAACTACCCGATTTTGGAGCAAAATGAGGAGCTCCAGTTTCTTTACAGTATTCCGATTGAGCCTTTACGCTTTCAATGACATTGAATGTTTTTTCTGACATATTAGATAGCCTCCTTCAATTCAAATGGATCCAATTCAACGCGCAACTGCTTGTCCTGCTCACTCACAATCAAGCTAATAAGTTGAGTGTCCACATCGATAAACTTGGTTACAGCCTCGGCATTGTCCACGAAAATTGGAGCTAGAATGCCGTAATGAGCCGAAAGTGTGTTAATGATGTCTAAACCGACATTGATTTTTGCGGCGTTATTTAAGCCGCTGCCGTATGGTACGCCTTCGTATAACGTTTCGCATACTTCATTAAGTCCACCATTAACTTGCTCTTCGAATAACTTGAAGCGAGCGTGTTTAAACTTGCTGTTAATGCGTTCCGTAAGCATTTCAACCTTCTTACGTGTGAATGTTTCGATTAGATATAAGTTACCTTCCAGTTGCTCAAATTCAGCAGCTAATCGTTGTTGGTCTGCCTCTAGTTGAGAGATCCGTACTTTGCTAGCTTCTACATTCGCAAATTGAGCCAGTTCAGCATTAACCTCTTGCTTTTGCTCTTCCAGTTGATGAATATTCGCTTCAATATCTGCAACAACTTCATTTGCATTTGAAGTTATTTTTACGATTTCTTCATTAATAGAAGAAATTTGAGTAGTTAATTGTTTATACTGATCTGCTGTTGTAACGTCTGGAACTGTCGTTTGTGCCTGTTGTAGTTTTTCGTTATACTTAGCAAGCTCTTTTTCTGCTGTAGCTAATTTTTTGTTAAGCACTTCAGTTTTAGGCAAAATAATAGAAGTGATTTTGTCATTAGCCGATTGAATTTGCGCTTGAATTTGTTTATTTTCTTCTCCAATTACTGGACCTTCTTCTTTAATTTCAGCCTTTCGAATAGAAATACGCTCATTGAATTGCGCTAACGCTTCGTTTCGTGCAGCTTCTAATCGTTCTGCTGGTAAGGACTGCTTACACGTTGGACATTCACTTTCTTCTGAATGCTCAAACGTCAATTCATTTAATGAAGAAAATTCCTCACGCAGCTTTTGCATAGACGTTTCATTCTGTACAATACGATTAGTAAACGCTTGAATTTCACGACCAATTGACTCTTTTTCCATGTCATTCATACGAATTTCCGACTTGATAATTTGGATATTCCCTTGCAGCTCCTGCAAACGAACTTGAAGCTTATGAATTTCCGTTTTACTGTCCGATTCAAAAGTTCTCTTGAAGTCGTTTAACTGCATTTCAAGCTCCTTTAATTGGTGCTGCTTGTCCAATAATGCGGAACCATTTGTTACAGCGTAGCGCTGGTCTTTTAATCCATTGATTTCCGTTTCTAGTGAAGCAACCGTTGCTTTTAAAGCGTCTACATCGATTAACATTTCCGGAATCATTTTATGGATTTCATCAATACGAACCGGTATTTTTTCAAGCTCATCATTAATATGCTTTTTACGGCTAGCAATGATTTTCTTCATGTCCTCGATGGATTTACCGCTAAGGACATCGTTTAATTTTTCTAGTGCTGCATCTGATGCAATTACATCATCGTCTGAAATGTCACCACATATTTCTAGTAAGATTTCACGACGTTTTTGCCAGCCACCTTTTATTTCATTAAAATAAGATGGTGAGGTAAGCAATCTGAATACGTCTTCTTGCACTATTTCTTCGATTTTCTTCAAGTACTCTTTTTTAGGTAAAGGTACACCATCAACAAAATGGTCTGTTGTATAACCATCAAATACTTTATTTGCACCGCCACGAGGTTTTTTATAAACCTCGTGGTACACTTTCTTAAGCTCAATTGGTATACCATCTACAAGCAACGTTGCCTCAACCGTATGCTCCAAATTGTGCACCTTGTGCCCCGAGCCAGTTAACGTCTGAATCGCGAACTTTGAATCGTTGTTGCTATCCTTGTCAAAAAGGAGCCATAGGAAGCCATCAAACACCGTTGTTTTACCTGTTGCGTTGTCACCATAAATGCGTGCATTTTCGCGCTTTACATCAACATCCAATAATGAGATACCTTTAAAATTGCGTAATTTCATTACGACTAATTCGATTTTCTTCATTTAATGATTCCTCCTGTGATATACTTTCGTTAAATATTGTTTTTCTAAGCCACTGTTCTCAGCAGTGGTTTTTTCTTTTGATGGACAATCCCATCAAGCAACTTAAAAGTTTAGGAGGTAGCGCAATGACTGGCGCTCTTTTAAGCTGCTTGACGAGAGCGAGTAAAATTTCACTCGCAAAGTCTTTTGTGTTATAATCACATTAAATAAATGACTTTTCTCTTTTATTAAGCCGTTGATTGGTCGCACAATCAGCGGTTTTTTATTTGCCCAGAACTGACTACTAAGCGTTGCTGGGTTGTTAATCGTGACCAGCTGTATAACCATTTCAGCATTAAATTCAACCTTTCATTGTTTTTTGAAACGTGCTGCTCAATCAGCGCAACACGTTCCTCCACCGACAATTGACGCCATTCACGAATGTTTATTTTCACCCGCAGCCATCCCTTCCTTTTCCATCGCCCTACGTTTTTCTAACAAACGTGGAGCTGATGTTTTCATAAAGAAGTCATGCATTGCCCACTGGGTTTCCAGTGGGATGTGAAATGATTTGCGTTTCATACTTCAACCTCCTATTTAACTAACTTTAGTTTCGTTTGCTTGTTATACGATTCGATTTCAATTGCTGTCGATGTATCTGGTCGCCACATCGCAATATATTTAACCGCTTCATCAAAACAAGCTTTCGGTAAATCCATTGAACGTGGTAATAAGAAATGGCGTTTGAAATCACCCCACATACGATGGAATACTTTGCGACTTAATTTTTCATATGCTGGTGAACCGTAACCGCCAAGTGTCTCGAAAACTTTAGCTTTACCTTGTTCTTTTAAAGCGTGCTCTTGACGACCGTCAATGCGCATTGAATCTTTTAATAAAGTCACATCCTCTTTGATACCTTTGATTTCTTGGTAGTTTTTAAGGGATGTTTGTAAGGCGAGTTCTACCGGGTCCTTTGCTTGTTGTTCAACGACTTTGTAATATTCGTCTACTAACATTTCATAAGCATCCCAAGCAGCATCTGTATTTAATGACTTCGCTTGTAGCCATGCGCCTTTTTCCGTCCAAAGATAGAGTTTATTTAAGTTAGGTGCGAACCCTAAATTTTCGAAGTTGCGCTTAAACTCTCGTAATTCCTCACCATGTAATAAAATGAAGTGCTTCCCTTCTTTGTAACGACCTTTATTGTTGTTGAAATTTTGCTGGATTAACTTTTCGTCAGTTTCATAACTTCTTGCTAATTGCATTGTTGTTAAAACTCGTGCTTGACGATGAACGATTACTTGTACTTGATTCATGATAGAACCTCCCTAGTTTTGTTATTTCCAATCTGCTACACTGTTGGTAGATTGGAGGTGGATTATATATGAAAAAATATTTAATTTCTTTTTATTGGGAAGAGGATGTAAATAGCAAAGTTGCTATTGCAATCAAATCTAAAATTGAGCAACTAAGTTCACGCTCGTGGATTCAAATTTTCCCAAATCTTTTATTAATAAAATCAGAACAATCTATTAACGACATTTATTCAGGAATTGAAGCTGTATCCTCTGATAAACGCTTTATCATCACTGAAATATCCGACATCGCTACTAATGAAGAACGTTCAAATAACTTACTGGAAAAACACGAATATTAATATGAACATCTACGGATATATTCCTCATAAGCATTCGTGTACTCTTTTTTTGATACTGGAGGATATTTGAAGCTCATACCTCTAAATATTTCTCTAGTTTCGATAGATTCCTTATCTATCAACGAACTACTGGCAGCTTCACCGTCAACTAAATAAGTGATTGGTATTTGTTCTTGTTCAACTTTTTCCTCGCTCGTTGTTCCAGCAACTTGTGAGGAATTTTTATTAACTTCCATTCTTTCACCTCTTTCGCTCACTATTAGCGTTGCAACCGCCACGTTTGCTATAAGTTTGAATTGTTAAATCAAGCTATTTGTTTCGCTTTCGAAACACCTTGCTCCACGAAAAATTCGTCTGAACTGATTCCTAATGTTAAACAAATTTTTCTTACTTCACTTAATGAAAAATCTCCACCAGTACCATTTAACTTTTGATTAATAGCACTTTTAGATTTATTGATAATGGCACCTAGTTCTACTTGGTTCATATCAATTTCATCTAAATAAGCTTTCAATTTCGTGTAAGGGGTATGACGTCTTTCGATACTTTTCATATTCTCACTCCCTTTTTGTTTCGCTTTCGAAACTTTATAAACTTAATTTATCACCTAATAGTTTCGAAGTCAATAACTTTTATATCATTTTTATAAAACAAATATTGCGGTTTCGAAACCGGTATAATAGAATAGGTTTAGGGAAACATAAACTCACTAATTGAAAGGAGGTGAATTATATGACGAACTTCAGTTCAACATTAAAGGAATTGCGTAAAAGTAGAGGTTTAACACAACAAGAATTAACCGAAGTGTTAAACGATAAATATGGCACTAACTTTAATAAAGGTATGATTTCGAAATGGGAAAACGGAAAAGAAGAGCCTAGAATGGATTCTATGAGGTATATAGTAGATTATTTTAATGTATCACTTGATAATATATTAGGTATTTCTACGAATGAAGTTTATGAATACAAACTTAAGGCGAATAACGATTTAGTCGTCAAAGAAAGTTCAACGCCTTATATTACAAACACCATCAACCTACCATTATACGAACGTGTATCAGCTGGAGCGCTCGCAATGATCGACGGAGTAACACAAGATAATGTAGAACACATTTCTTTATCCAGTCACTTTTTAGGTAAACACGCAAATTCAAATGGGTTATTTTCGATGTATGTAAACGGCGACTCTATGAATAAAGTGATTAATCACGGAGAAATAGTGATCGCTAAAAAACTAGAGTTAAACGAGTACCAAGATGGCGACATAGTAATTTTTAGCCACAACGGTGAATACTCATTAAAACGATACGCACCGAACGAAGTTGAAAACTTCATATTATTTAAAGCGGAGTCGCATAATATTAGTTTTAAGGATATCGTTATCCCTAAAGATACGATGTGCGAATTAAAGATTTACGGAAAAGTTATTTTCTGCGGTAGTACATTTTAATAATTAATCAATTCGCGAATTAATTAAACGAGAAAGGAGTGGCTCATATGCTGCTCTTTTCTTATATAAAGGAGAGTAATAGTAATGACCGTAGGGATTTATATACGAGTTTCAACAGACGAGCAAGTACAGGAAGGTTATTCGATTTCTGCACAGCGCGAACGATTGAAGGCTTTTTGTGTTGCTCAAGGCTGGTCGGATTTTAAATTTTATGTGGATGAAGGGATTTCAGGGCGAAGTACGAAGCGACCACAATTCCAAAAGTTAATGAATGACATTGAAAGTGAATTGATAGACGTTTTACTTGTTTATCGTTTGGATCGCTTAACACGTTCCGTGCGAGACTTGCATAACATATTAGATTTTTTGGATAGTCACAAATGCACGTTTCGTAGTGCGACTGAAATTTATGATACCGCTACTGCGATGGGGCGTATGTTTATCACTATTGTTGCAGCCATTGCCGAATGGGAATCTGCGAATTTAGGAGAGCGTGTACGGATGGGGCAAATAGAAAAGGCTCGACAAGGCAAATGGGCCGCACAACCGCCGTATGGATTTAATAAGGATGAAAACCATCAACTACACATCGATGAATATGAAATAAAAGGTGTGAAATTAATGGTACAGAAGGTGCGCGAAGGGCTTAGCTTTAGACAATTATCGATTTATATGGGCTCGACTGAATACAAACCAAAGAGGGGTTATAAGTGGCATATACGAACGTTATTGGATTTAATGCATAATCCAGTTTTGTATGGTGCTATGAGATGGAAGGATGATTTATACGAGGGCACTCACGAAGGGATTATGTCGAAAAAGGAATTTGACCAGCTCCAAAAAATTATTACATCTCGCCAAAATTACAAAAAACGCGAAATCTCTAGTACGTTTATTTATCAAATGAAGATTGTTTGTCCTGACTGTGGAAATAGGTGTACGTCAGAACGAACTACATGGAAACGTAAAACTGATAAAGTCACCGAAGTGAGAAATAATTATCGTTGCCAAGTGTGCGCTTTAAATAAACCAAATGAAGCCGCGTTTAGAGTGCGCGAAATCGCTCTTACGGACGCTTTACTTAATTATATGCAGGCTGTCTCTGTTGCCGCTCCAACCGCGCCTATAAAAGTCGAGAACGATGATCCGTCAATTGAAATAAAAAAAGAGATTAAACGTATTGAAAGCCAGCGCGAAAAGTATCAACGTGCATGGGCTTCTGATTTAATTACAGATGAAGAATTTAAAAGTAGGATGGATGATAGCCGTTTACGTTACAGCGAGTTACAAAGCCAACTAGAACAAACTGATACGCCGGTTAAAAGTGAAAATGATTTAATTGCTCTGAAAAAAACCGCGCACCAGTTTAAAGATAACTTCCCAGAATTAAACGATGAAGAAAAACGTGCGTTTGTTCAAATGTTTATCGAGAGTATACAGATTGATGTAGTAGAGAGACCTAAGGGTAAAGGATTCCGCAATCAACGTATCGAAATATCGGACGTAAAGCTGTATTAACACGTCCAAATTAGTTTGTATTTGTGTAAAGTCAGTACAGACAAAATGTTCTTGTTGCAGTGAGGTCATATCCTGCATTAAATACATCGCGGCATCTTCGGGGGAACGGATAGTATAGCGCTCTTCTAAATCTTTTGAAGCTAAACGACGCCCTAGCTCGATTGCCGCAAGTAATAACACCGCTTTTGCCTCACCAATCCCTTTAATGTCTTTCATTTCTTCCAATGTGGCATGCTTTAAATTATGCAGCTTTTCAAAATTTAATAACACACGGTTCGCTACTGCTAACACCGATTCATTTTTCGTACCTGTCCCAAGTAAAATTGCAATGAGCTCTTGGTTGGATAAACTTTTTGCCCCTTGGCGAATGAGGCGTTCTCGAGGTCGATCGGCTTCATGAACATCTCGTATTTTCATATTAACAATTGGTGTTACTGTCATTTACATCCTCCTAAAAAATCAGATTTTTAGTAGTTGTAAAGTAAGCAAAGTTTGAACTAATGTTGCGATTGGCAAACCGACAACATTATTGTAATCTCCTTCAATTCGATCAACGAGTAACGCACCGCTTGTCTGAATGCCGTAGCCACCAGCTTTGTCAAATGAATCACCTGTTTGAACATAAGCTTCAATCAATGCCTTCGAAACATTTTTAAATACAACGATTGTCTCCTCAACGAAGGTCGTTTCTGTTCCATCAGGCTGGATGATTGCTACTGCGGTCATCACTTGATGTCGATTATCCGCTAATTTCGTTAAATGTTGGACCGCTTCTTCATGTGATTTCGGCTTGTGTAAAATTTGCTGTTCGTAAATAACAATTGTATCTGCACCTATTATCAAATGCCCAGGATGATTGACCGCAACATCTCGCGTTTTTAATAGCGCCACTTCTTCCACATATCGCTGGGGTGTATCTGCTTGTACACTTGTTTCTTCAACATCGCTTGTATGGACAACAAATGGAACGCCAAGCATTCCTAATAATTCTTTCCTTCTTGGTGATGCCGATGCTAATACAAATTGTTCATTCGTAGTAAAATTCATAACCATTCCTCCTATCATCAATAGTATATGACAAATGGAATTTTGAAAAATGGTAACTTTTTTATGATTTATCAAATATGACGGTTATATTACCGTTAAAAATCAATTTTCACGCAGTCTAGGCGCTCATAATAATTTATTAATGCATGTAAACGAATGATACTTGTATTTTCAGATAACTTTTGAATTTCAGGTAATATGACACTCCAATCTTCTGGCAAATCAGCTTGTTGCTCACTTGTCACACGATCGAGCGTTAACGTCTTCGCATCCTTTAACGTTATCGGCAACTGCTTTTCAGCCTGTTTTGGACAGCTGCTTGATAAAACAAGCGGCTTATAAAATGAACTTGGCTCTGTTTGAGTTGCACCTTCAACTTTTTCGTTATCAATTTTTGACCAGACAAAAAATTGATCCCCGACACGGACAATCGCAGCTTTATTTAACGTTGGATAGGAAGCTACAAATTGATCTGCGCTTTCAAAACTCGAAAATACACCATGCTGCAGCGCAAAAAACGGTTGCTTGACCAAATCTTTTTCATTTCCTTCAGTCTCTTGCTGTGAAGTACTAATAACCTCTCCTTGTCCCCCTGGTTCTACTGGCTCTTGCGGTAATTTTAATATAATGATAAATGCAATAACGCCTAATAACCCAGTTAAAACACCATAAAATACAGCTTGTGCAACAGAATTTTTTTTAAGTGTTCGAATAATCGGCATATGCTCACCTCTTTTTATTGCTTACCTTAACAAAATAAGCACAAAAAAGGACAAGACTATTGTCGTCTCGTCCTAAAAATATTTCGCTACTATTCGATATAATTTGCCAGTTGTCCCTGAAATACAGCGACGCGATTACATCCTGAACTGGCTCTTCTAACGATTCATCACCTAAACAATTCCTGTAATTTTATAAATACAGTATCAAATAACTATTTTATTGTCATCATTATTAGTTATTCGGATTAAGTTTCAGGCGAATATCACTCAATAAATAAAGAGAACCCGTTACAATTCTTACTGTTTGTGATGGGATTTTCTCTTTTAAGAACGATTGTTCATCTTCTATAATTTCCTTCTCTTTTGCACGACTTATTTGCAAAAGTTGTGTGGCTTTCATCGCACGCTCATTATCAATGTCCATAAAATAAAAGGCATCTCCAACTTCCTCTAACATGCGCAGTATTGCCGCCACATCTTTATCCGCCAAAATGCCGAGCACAAATTCAATACGCTTGCCTGGAAAATGCTGTTTAATCGTATGGACCAGCATGCCAATACTCGCTGGGTTATGCGCACCGTCAAAATAAAGATTCGGTGAAACTTGCTCAAAGCGTCCAGGAACCGTTGTAGTTTGTACACCTGCTTGTATCTTACTTAGCACAGGTGTAACATTCAAAACTTTTGCAACTTCAAAAAAGGCAGTAATCGCTAAAGCCATATTTTGCGCTTGATGGTGACCAAGTAATTGACGGTTTAGTGCAGGGATGACTATTTGTTTCGCAACATTTTCATACATCTCACCTCGTTCTGTTTGATGCACTTCAAAATCCCGACCTAATTTTAAGAGTGGCGCTTGCTGTTTTAACGCTTCCTCTTCAATCACCTGCTCTGCTTCTTCTGGTAAAAATCCAATAATTACGGGCTTATTCTTTTTAATAATACCCGCCTTATGATGGGCAATGCTCGTCAATGTTGTCCCTAAAAAATTCGTATGCTCCAGTGCAATGCTCGGGATAATCGAAACAATCGGCTCCACAACATTTGTACTATCTTCACGACCGCCCATACCCGCTTCTAACAACACTACATCGACCTTTTGTTGTTGAAAATAGAGAAATGCAATGACGGTTAATAGTTCAAAATCGGTTAGCTTTCCACTTAATCCAGCCTTTGCTAATTGTTGAAAAAGCTCGTCCAACTGCTCACTCACAATGGGAAGTCCATTTATTTGAAGTTGATCATGCATGTCTACTATACACGGCGACATGAACTTCCCAACTTTTAACCCGTGCTGCCTTGCGATTTGTTCCACAAAAGTAAGGGTAGAACCTTTTCCGTTCGTCCCTGCCAAATGGACAACTGAAAGGGCATTTTGAGGATTATTTAATCGTTCGAGCGCCTGCACAATCGCAGCTAAACCCGGCTTTATTACTCGCTCACTTTGTACATGCCACCGTTCCTTATAATGCTCAAGAAGTGGAATCAATTAAATCAACCCTTTCTTTACAAATTCACCGCGAACCTCTGCAATAAAATAAAGGGACCCCGTAATAATTAATAATTCATCTTGTTTGATCTCATCCATTTGCTGTTCGATTAATTGCAACCAATTTTCATGCGCGAACTTTTGAGCATGCCCACTTTGGTTCGCTAGCTGTTGTGCTTTTGCTGCGCGCGGTAAATCGATTTGTGTGAAATACATAGCGGATGCAATATTGTCCATTAACCGAATGCTCACTTCATGGTCTTTATCTTGCAATGCCGCATATATAAATTTGTATTTTTTATGCGGTTCTACTTGCGTAAGTGTCTCAATAAGCGAAGTCGTTCCTTCTGAATTGTGCGCACCGTCTAAAATGATATTTGTACCAACACGCTCAAATCGCCCTGCCCATTTCGCCTGCTTTAACGCCTTTTTTATTTTTTCTGCATCTAGCGCGTCCACAAAAAGCTGAGCTGCGGTTATCGCAAGTGCCGCATTATTCACCTGGTGTTCACCAACCATAGCAAGCTCTATATTTTCAATTAAAGTAGATCCCTTATAATCAAATCGACCAAAATCGCGACTTTTAACAGTAAATTGCTCTCCTAAAACAAATATTGGGGCATTTTTTTCATGTGCAACTTGCTTAATTGTTGCTAGAGCTTCACTATTTTTCACACCAATCACAACAGGCTTTCCACACTTAATAATCCCTGCCTTTTCCGACGCGATTTGTGCATATGTATCCCCAAGCATGTCCGTATGCTCCAGTGAAATCGTTGTAATAACCGAAATTTCTGGGGTAATGACATTTGTAGAGTCTAGTTTGCCACCAATACCAACTTCTAGTAACGCGACGTCAATCTGCTGTTCAGAAAAATATTGAAGTGCAATCAATGTCATAAATTCAAAAAAGCTTGGAAATTGACTATTTAACTTTTCGCCGATAATCGCCGTTATACGATTCGCAATTCTTAAAAAGTCTTCATCCGAAATTTGCTTTTTATTAATCGTAATACGCTCATTCGCACGTTCAAAATGGGGTGAAATAAAGGCACCCACCGTTAAACCCTGTTCCATTAACAGTTCTCGTGTTGCATTTAATGTCGAACCTTTGCCATTCGATCCTGCAAAATGAATAAATTTCGTTTTTTGCTCTGGATTCTCTAACTGCTCTAAAATGATTTTAGCAGATTGCAACGGCTCCCCTTTATACTGACTCGCCTTGAGCGTAAATATAAAATCCGTGCATTGCTTTATTGTTTGAAACAATTTTATCCCTCTCTTCTACAAGTAAAGAGGTGCCGAAGAAAAACGGCACCTCTTTATAGAACTTACATATTTTTTAATTCTGCAATACGTTTTTCAACTGTTGCAAATTTTGCTTCATAGTCCGCTAACTTTTCACGTTCTACCGCTACTAACGCTTCTGGCGCTTTTGAAACGAAACGCTCATTTGATAACTTGCCTGAAACTAATTTTACTTCCTTCGCCCATTTATCAAGCTCTTTTTCTAATCGCACAATTTCTTCGTCGATATTAATTAAGCCTGCAAGTGGCATGAAAATTTCTGCGCCCGATACAACTGCTGACATTGCTTGAGCAGGTGCTTCTAAACTTGCACCAATTGTTAAGCCATCTGGGTTACAGAATTTTTCGATATAACCTTTGTTCGCCTCTAAAATGCTTGCAATTGATGCATCTTTAGCTGAAATTGTCATCGCTACTTTTTTACTCATTGGCGTATTTACTTCTGCACGAACGTTACGAACTGCGCGAATAATATCCATTAATAATTGCATTTCCACTGCTTCATCTTGGAAATTGTAAGCAGGGTTTACAGTTGGCCAAGCCGCTACTGTAATTGACTCGCCTTCATGTGGAAGGTGCTGCCAAATTTCTTCTGTTACGAATGGCATTAATGGGTGTAATAAACGCATCGTATTGTCTAAAACATACGCTAATACTGAACGTGTTGTTAATTTCGCCGCTTCATCTTCACCGTATAATGGTAATTTCGCCATTTCAATATACCAAGAACAGAAATCATCCCAAATGAAGTTATAAAGCTCACGACCTACTTCACCGAACTCATATTTATCCGATAATGCCGTAACACGTTCAATGGTTTCATTTAAACGCGTTAAAATCCATTTATCAGCTGTTGAAAGATTGCCTGTTAAATCAATTTGCTCGAATGTTAAGCCTTCCATGTTCATTAATGCAAAACGAGAAGCATTCCAAATTTTATTAACAAAGTTCCATGTTGATTCTACTTTTTCTGTAGAATAACGTAAATCTTGCCCTGGAGAAGAACCTGTCGCTAAGAAATAACGTAAAGAGTCAGCACCATACTGCTCGATTACTTCCATTGGATCTACCCCGTTACCAAGGGATTTACTCATTTTGCGTCCTTCTTCATCACGTACTAAACCGTGAATTAACACATCTTTAAATGGACGTTCTCCTGTAAATTCCTTCCCTTGGAAAATCATGCGGCTTACCCAGAAGAAAATGATGTCATAACCTGTCACGAGCGTGCTTGTTGGATAATAACGTTGGAACATTGCACTGTCCTCATTCGGCCAATCCATCGTTGAAAACGGCCATAACGCAGATGAGAACCATGTATCAAGCACATCTTCATCTTGTGTCCAATTTTCAGTATCTGCTGGCGCTTCTTTACCAACATATACTTCACCTGTTTCTTTATGATACCAAGCTGGAATTTGATGTCCCCACCATAATTGACGAGAAATACACCAGTCATGAATGTTTTCCATCCAACGGTTATACGTATTTTCAAAACGGTTTGGCACGAAGTTTACTTTTTCGTCCTCATTTGCTTGCATCGCTAACGCATCTTCTGCTAATGGACCCATCTTCACGAACCATTGCTTCGATAAATATGGCTCTACTACCGCATTTGTACGCTCAGAGTGTCCTACTTGGTGTACATGCGTTTCGATTTCTACTAGTACGCCCGCTTCTTGTAAATCCGCTACGATTTGCTTACGGCATTCAAAACGATCCATGCCATTATATTTACCCGCAAGCTCATTCATCGTACCATCTTCATGCATAACTAAAATTCGCTCTAAGTTATGACGGTTACCTACTTCAAAGTCATTCGGATCATGGGCTGGTGTCATTTTAACAACGCCTGTTCCGAAATCTTTATCTACATAATCATCTGCAACGATTGGAATTTCACGTCCAACGATTGGTAGGATGACTGTTTTCCCTACTAAGTGTGCATAGCGCTCATCTTCCGGGTGAACCGCGATACCTGAGTCACCAAGCATCGTTTCCGGACGAGTCGTCGCAACACGTAATACGCCAGAACCATCAGCTAATGGGTATTCCATATGGTAAAATGCGCCTTCTACTTCTTTGTGAATTACTTCGATGTCAGATAACGCTGTTTTAGCAGCTGGATCCCAGTTAATAATACGCTCACCGCGGTAAATTAAGCCTTTTTCGTATAATGTTACAAATACTTCATTAACCGCAACGTTTAAGCCCTCGTCTAACGTAAAACGCTCTTTTGAATAATCTAAGCCAAGACCTAATTTAGACCATTGGGCACGGATATGTGAGGCATATTCCTCTTTCCATTCCCATGTTTTTTCTAGGAACTTTTCACGGCCAAGATCATAACGTGTGATGCCTTCTCCGCGCAGTTTTTCTTCTACTTTCGCTTGAGTGGCAATTCCTGCGTGGTCCATCCCTGGTAACCAAAGTGCATCATAACCTTGCATGCGCTTCATACGCGTTAAAATATCTTGTAACGTTGTATCCCATGCGTGACCAAGGTGTAATTTCCCCGTTACGTTTGGTGGTGGAATGACAATTGAGTATGGTTCCTTATCACTTGTTGGATCTGCTTCGAAAAATTTTCCTTTTAACCACCATTCATAGCGGCCTGCTTCTGTGGACTGCGGATCATACTTTGTTGGCATTGAAATTTCAGTCATTGTACTCTCTCCTCTATCAATTTAATAATCGATTGCATCTCGACGTAATGACGCCCAGATTTTGAACAAACAAAAAACTCCCGTCGTCTAAAAAAAGGACGAGGGAGTTAGTTCGCGGTACCACCTTTAATTCCAATGGATGCAAAAAATACACCCATAGGCTCTTCATTCGATAACGGTGTTTAACCGGACATTAGCTACTCTTCATTCACTAAGTCAACTCCTAGGCTACCTTCTGCTCGTGCAATGTAGAAACTTTTCAGCTACCGTTTCCTCTCTAACCATCACGCTCAAGCGTACTCTTCCTACTCAACGTTTCAATTATATAATTGAATTAATTTTACGCTCTTTTCACCAAAATTTCAAGTATGAGCGTTGGTTTACTTTGCAAAAAATACAGTTTAGGTTTAACGATAAAACGTAAAACCTATTAAAACACCAATGACCACAATGATCCACGGCTTTAGTTTGAATTTTACTAATAAAACAAATAAAACAATTGCCCAAAATCCATCCATTACATCTCGAACCGTTGACGTGAGGATTGGTGACATAAACGCGGCAATTAAAATACCGATGACCGCTACATTCATACCTGCCACTGCCCCGCGCAACGCTTGATGACTGCTAATGCTTGACCAAAATGGATAAGCCCCAACAATTAATAAAAATGCCGGTAAAAAGATCGCTACTGTCGCAAGTAGAGCAATCGGAATACCCCCAATGACCATTCCTAAATAACTAGCAAACGTAAACAATGGACCTGGTACTGCTTGCGTTAAGCCATAGCCTGCTAAAAAGGATTCCGCAGTCACGTACGTACCAACGAATTGCGATTCTAGTAAAGGTAAAACAACATGACCTCCACCAAAAACGAGTGAACCTGCTAAATAAAACTTTTCAAATAGCACAAGCCATTCCCATTTTAAAATTTTCGCAGCAATAGGTAACCCGATTAATAGCACAAAAAATGAGGATAAAAATACAGCGCCCCATTTTTTGGAGAAAACAATACTTGGAATAGATTGACCTGGCTGTTTCAAAAATAAATAACCAATCATTGCACTACCGATAAGAACGCCAATTTGTGAATAAATCGATGTAGTGTAAAGTAATATTATCGTAACGACAATTAACAGCACATACTGCAAAGGGGTTTTCAATATTTTCTTCCCCATATCCAAAATAGCTTGTGCAACAATCGCCACTGCTACAATTTTCAACCCTTGTAACCAACCGATATTAAATTGAAAACGTTCCATTATGTAGACAAATGCGATGAGCATAAGGACTGATGGTAATGTAAATCCGATAAACGCGGCAATACTACCAGCTACCCCACCTTTTCGAAGCCCAATCCCCATACCAACCTGACTCGAGGCAGGTCCGGGTAAAAACTGACTTAATGCAACTAGATCTAAATACTCTTCATCTGTCAGCCACTTCTTCTGTTTCACATATATTTGCTGAAAATAGCCTAAATGTGCAGCCGGCCCTCCAAACGAAGTGAGTCCTAATTTTAATGATGTCCAAAAAATACTCCATAAATTGTACAAATTTTTCCTCCTAAAAAAGTAACATTCCAACTCTACTAGTCTTAACTTTACTAAATGTTTCCCTTTTCAAAAGTATATTTACAAAAAAATAATTATTTTTACAATAACTTCACATATCAGCATTCTCCTGCGCTGTTTCAAATAACTTTCAAACTTTCAATGCGTCTATCCATCTTCAATAATTAACCACTTCCAAGGGCACCTATTTGTAGTTTGGGGATTCCTAAGAGCCCTGCATAGGGTACTTCTCTTCCAGTGGGAGGGGACGGTTTCTTTAAAATTCATCCAGCTTTTTTCTCATCTTCCTTTGAAATTTAAAGAAAATTCTATTGGTATATATATCGTTTTTCGCTAATAGTTTATATGCGTCAAGCTGGTTTGAAGTTCGTATTGAAATGTAGATACCAATTGCAATTATTCCAATACATATCGGATAATAAGGCAATAAAAATTCAGAAGTAATAAACCTTCTTTCGATTCCTATGGCTAATATTCCAGCAACAAATAAACCGGAACCCACTAGATTAATAACGAAATATCTTTTCTTTAAATTTTCGTATCTAGCAGTCAATTCTTTTAGGTATTTTTCATCAAACAGCAAGGGCTCTGTTTTTAATACTTTATATTGATTTTCTTCAATAAACGATGTTGATACAAACATCCCAATACCGAATGTAGCTAATAGGATAGTTGGGATAATATAGATTGTTGGGTCTTGATTAAATAGGAAATAGGGGATAATGGATAACGCGATTAAGAAATAACCTAACGCTAAATATTTTGAAACCTTATGTGCAGACAATAAATATCCTTCTGCCATTTCCTTGTTAACATAATATCCTGCGTTTTTATCATTGCTTGGCTCAACAGAATCCTTTAACAAATAGTCGATGGAAACCTCAAAAATATTTCCAATCATAAGAACCTTTTCTGTCTCGGGGTAACCTTGGCCATTTTCCCATTTACTAATTGCTTGTCTTGTTGTATTTAGTTTTTCTGCTAAGGCTTCTTGGGAAAGTCCTTTTTCTTTTCTTAATTTAAAAAGTTTCTCTCCAAATGTCATTTGTACGAACTCCTTTAAATGTAAGTTTATATATATTGTAACAAATTTCCTTTACGTATTAACAACGTAAGTAAGCTATATATTCAAATAATTTAGGGGGGACGTATTTAATCGCCCCAAATTCCTCTGCTTCCATGTTACCTTAAGCGTTAAAGTGGTTAATTGAATTCACGCAATTCCCCCAGCGTACTTCCCCCTATTTGTTACTCCCGATCTTCTTTTAATTTAGACATACCAAATATTATAGCAGCAATGAGGAACCCTAAAAAAACTACTATATTTGATATCGGCTCGCTAATTCTTGGTATTGAATTCAGGTAAATTTTCAAAAAGACTAATAATCCTAACATAAAAATAATTACTGCGACTTTCATTTTATTCATGATTTTTTCCTCCAATAGTAAATTTTATTGCTACCCTCACTTTAGAAAAATATTGCTTTCGATTCTACCATCTTGGGGATGCATTTCGTCAACTTGTGGTTGCATTTATGTAATCCAGTGCATTTTGTATAAAACTTTGGGAATTAAAAAGGACATAGCTTATTTCACTATGTCCTTTCTCCTATAAGATTTTGTTTGATGCCTTTATCATTTTTTCCTTGCACCTTCAAAACCATTTCAAAATCCAATGCGTCACTTTTTCACTTCATGGCCTTATCATGCATATACTAATAAAAAGGAGATGATGAAAATGCGGAAAGGTTATAATCCATATTTACTCCCACCTTGGTTGCGGAAAACTCGTTTTTTTATTAAAAATTGCATCATCCCAATAACGGTTTTTCAAGCTGTCCGAACAATCTTTTTCCCGACAACCTTCGATATTATTATACTCGTTATTCTAATCGGGCTTAGTTATTTATTCACTTGTGATTATCTCTAGCTTTTGGAGTGATAACTTGATGTACTTTATACGCCTCAGAAAGGTCTCGATAAAAATCATCTGATGGTACCGTATACATCAATTCTCCCTCCAGTTGCTTTGGAGATTCCGCCACTTCATTTATTTCATTCAATACCAACGTTTCCCTCACTTCACGAGTTTCTGCTTTTGCACTCACTACAGGGGTTTCTGAAATTACATTTACTTTTTTGTTTTCTGAAATTGCTGCCACTTCTTGAGTTTCCGAGATTACTGCCACTTCATCGGTTTCTGAAATTGCTACCACTTCTTGAGTTTCCGAAATTGCTGCCACTTCATGAATTTCTGAAATTGCAGGCAGTTCTACTTTTTGTTCAATATTTTTCACGACAATTTCTTGTGTGTCGATTTTTTCCACGACATAATCTTCAAATTGACACCTAACATTCCACTTTACTTGACACCCTCCATCAAATACCGCACTTTGTTCTCCTTCAATTGAGACTTTCACACCATCAAGTTGTTTCGCTGTATCTGGTAAATCAATGCTAAAAGGTAAGGCATATTCAAAATAGCCCACGTTATTATTAAAATCCAAATCCTCAATATATGTTCCTTTTTGTGATGCTGCTTCCGCTCCCTCATTAAAAGCCACTTCTACAGCAAAATGATAAATACCATTTAATCGCATCGAATTGTCGAGTTCAATCGGTACCCATTGTGGCGAAATTTTTACTGACTGTACTTCTGCTACAGATCCTAAATTGTTTGGAAAAAAGAAGTACTCATCCATTTCCCAGGAAATATCCTTCATCTAATCCCCCCTCGAATAACTCTATGTGCAATCTATTCTATTTATGATGAACTTTATGCTATCGACATATTACGTGCTTTACTAGAGAATTTCCCAAACCGTATGTACGTAATAAATGAAAAAATGACATCTCGACCCTAAGGTGAAATGTCATTTTATTAATTCGTATTATCGTGCTAATTTCTCAAACACCTTATGGAAGGCTTGTACCGTTTTTGCGATATGCGCTTCTGTATGTGCTGTCGAAATAAATAACCCTTCAAATTGAGATGGTGGTAAGAAAATACCTTCTTCCGCCATTAATTTAAAGTATTCCGCAAATAATGCTAAATCCGAAGTTTTCGCCGTTTCAAAATCAATAACATCTTCGTTCGTGAAGAAAAAGCCAATCATCGACCCTGCACGATTTACAGTGTGTGGAATATTGTATTTTGATGCCGCTTCACGGAAACCAGCTTCTAATTGGTCACCCAACTTGCGAAAATATGTGTATGTTTCTTCATTTAAACGTGATAATGTTTCATAGCCCGCTGTCATCGCAAGTGGGTTTCCTGATAACGTACCCGCTTGATAAATCGGACCTGCTGGCGCAATATTTTCCATGATTTCACGTTTCCCGCCAAATGCACCAACTGGTAAACCACCACCAATTACTTTCCCAAGGCAAGTAAGGTCTGGTTTAATACCAAAGTATTCTTGTGCACAACCATAATCAACACGGAAACCAGTCATCACTTCATCAAAAATTAACACCGTACCATTTTCTTCTGTTAGCTTACGTAAGCCTTCTAAAAAGCCTGGTTGTGGGGGAACAACGCCCATATTTCCTGCAACGGGTTCTAAAATAACAGCCGCTAATTCTTGACCATATTTTTCAAATACTAATTTTGCTGATTCTAAATCATTGTACGCAACCGTTAACGTATTTTTGGCAACATCCGCTGGTACACCCGGAGAATCTGGTAAGCCTAGTGTAGCAACACCTGAACCTGCTTTAATTAGTAATGAATCTCCGTGTCCATGATAAGAACCTTCGAATTTTAAAATTTTGTCGCGTCCTGTATAACCGCGCGCTAAACGCAGCGCTGACATCGTTGCTTCTGTTCCAGATGAAACAAAACGAATCATTTCGACAGATGGTAAACGGTCCAATACTAATTTCGCTAATTTATTTTCAGATAAAGTAGGCGCACCAAATGAAGCACCTTTTGCCGCTTGCTGTTGAATAGCAGCGACAACTTCCGGATGTGCATGTCCTAAAATAAGTGGTCCCCATGATAAAACATAGTCAATATATTCATTGCCATCAATATCTTTAATAACAGCGCCTGAACCAGATTCCATAAAAATTGGCTCTAAGTTAACCGATTTAAATGCTCGTACAGGTGAATTTACGCCACCCGGCATTAAATCCACTGCTTCTGTAAATGCTGCTTTAGAATTTTCATAAGTACGCATAATTAATTTTCCTCCAACCAACGACACACGTCTTTTGCGTGGTACGTAATAATTAAATCGGATCCTGCACGCTTCATGCCAAGCAATGTTTCTAAAACAACCGCTTTTTCATTAATCCAACCATTCCCTGCAGCAGCTTTCACCATCGAATATTCACCCGACACATTATAAGCAACAACTGGGACTGGGAAGCTATTTTTCACATCACGGATAATGTCCATATAAGCGAGCGCTGGCTTCACGATTAAGAAATCAGCCCCCTCGTCAATATCGGAAGTCGCTTCACGAATTGCTTCCATACGATTAGACGGGTCCATTTGATACGTTTTACGATCACCAAATTTCGGTGCACCATCCGCAGCTTCACGGAATGGTCCATAATAGCTCGATGCGTATTTCACAGCGTAAGACATAATTGGAATATGCTCAAAGCCTGCTGCGTCTAAACCTGCACGAATCGCTGTCACGAAACCGTCCATCATGTTCGAGGGTGCAATAATATCCGCGCCTGCCTGTGCTTGTGAAACAGCTGTTCGTGCTAACACATCAAGTGATGGGTCATTTAAAATCTGATCGCCTTCTACGACACCACAGTGACCGTGATCAGTAAATTCACATAAGCATGTATCCGCAATGACTAATAGCTCCGGATGACGCGCCTTAATAAGACGAGTTGCCTCTTGTACAATGCCATGATTATGGAATGCGCCCGTACCAACAGCATCCTTTTCAGCTGGAATCCCGAATAATAATACCGCGCGAATGCCTAATGCGACGATTTCATCAACTTCTGTCGCTAAATTATCTAAAGAAAGCTGAAATACACCCGGCATAGAGCTTACTTCATTTTTAATATTGTCGCCTTCAATAATAAATAATGGATAAATTAAATCTTCTTTGTGTAAGTAAGTTTCTTTTACTAATGCACGCATACCCGCACTTTGACGTAGGCGGCGATGACGTTGGAAAAATAGTTCAGTCATAGTTTTGTTTCCTCCAAAATAAGTTGTTCAATAACAGCCTTCATCGTATAAGTTTGTGGCTGGACAATTGGTGTAATGTCATATTTCGCTAAAGCTTGTGTCGTTACATGACCAATCGTTGCAAATTTGATGAATCGCCAATCTATCATCGGGACAATTTCCTGTGCATACATTTCAACAGCAGACGGACTCGCAAAAATGACAATCGGTTCAGGTTCTGCAATTAATGCTTCATGAAGTGATTGAACATGCTTAGTAGATGGTACCGTTTCATAAACCGTCCATTCATCTGCACCTATACCATCCTTAATTGTCGACTTCGCAAGACTTCCACGTAAAAATAGCGCACGGCCTTCACACTTGAATTGTTGTACAAATACATCGGCACTATACACAGTAGGCATAAAATGATACGCCAATTCGTGTTGTTGTAAGCTTTCGGCAGTTCGCTCACCAACGACCGCAATTTTACACTGAATCGTGGATGCCGATAACCCAAAACGTTTTAATTTCGCAACAAATGCACTTACCGCATTTTGACTCGTAAAAATAAGCCAGTCATAGTCATTGCATTGTGTAAGACGCATTTCATCCTCATCTGACACGATTTCTTGCGTTTCAATAAGCGGAAACATTTTCACTTGCCCACCATTTGCTTCAATATAAGGTGCAATCGTTTGTATTTTGTGCGAACCAGTCAAAATAATCGTTTTACCTGCTAATGGCAAATTACTCGGCATCCAACTCAGCCTTTACTTTTTGAATTAAGTCAAATGCTCCTTGCTCCGTCAAAACCCTGGCAACTTCTTTTCCAACAGCATCTGCATTAGTACCAGTTACAGTCTCCTTAAAGAAAATAGAGGCGTCCGGTGCTGCAACTAAACCTGTTAATGTAATTGAATCCTCGTCCAATGTCGCAAAGCCTGCAATCGGCACTTGGCATCCGCCATCCATCGCTGCTAAAAACGAACGTTCGGCATGAGCTGCTTGCCAAGTCGGTGCATCTGTCAATTTCGCTAATTGCTCTAATAATTCCGCATCATCCCCGCGGCATTCAATGCCAAGTGAACCTTGTGCAACAGCAGGTAGACAAATATCGATATCTAAATACTCTGTGACAACTTCATCACTCCAGCCAAGACGTTTTAAGCCAGCTGCCGCTAAAATAATCGCATCATATTCTTCTGTTTCTAATTTATTTAAACGCGTATCAACATTTCCACGAATCCATTTAATTTCTAGGTCAGGACGCACTTGTAAAAGCTGTGCACTACGGCGTAACGAGCTCGTACCAACGACTGCTCCTTGTTGCAAATCTGCAAACTTCACATGACCTTTTGAAATAAAAGCATCACGCGCATCTTCACGTGGTGGAATACAGCCAATGACAAGACCTTCTGGCAATACAGCTGGCATATCTTTCATAGAATGCACAGCAAAATCGATTTCTTTATCATATAATGCTTGCTCAATTTCTTTAACAAAAAGCCCTTTACCGCCAACTTTTGACAATTGGACATCTAAAATACGGTCACCCTTTGTCACGATTTCTTGTATTTCAAATTCAAATGGAACGCCCGCAGCTTTTAACTCATTAATAAACCATTTCGTTTGCGTTAAAGCTAATTTACTTTTTCGTGAACCGACAATAATTTTTCTCAAAATACTCCGACCTCTCTATTAGACCCATAAATGGAAATTCGATAATTTGCTGCCAAGAAAGAAATTAACAACAACGAGTAAAAATAAATACACTTGCACCCATGCAAATGTTACACCAACCAATTTTCCATTGCGATGTAATAATAAAATAACTAAATACACAACAGATACAATAAATGAACTAATAATTTTCACATCGAAAACAGAAAGCCCTTCCAATGTCATATAAGCCCATTCTAACCCTAAAATAAGGCTAATAAGGAGCAAGGGCACACCGACTAAATTCGAATAACTGATCCACTTACTCATCTGTTGAAGACTTGGTAGCCTCGACCATAAATGATTCAGCTTCTTCTGTTTTAATATACGATATAAAATTAAATACAAAATCGAAAAAACAAAGGATAATGAAAAAGCTGCATAAGAAACAATGGCAAAGCTAATATGTATAAGCAACATCTCTGAAACAAGCGATTCTCCGACAATTTGAGTTGCCGTATTAGGCGCAAATAAATGGATTGTCACAAAAATGAAACTTAAAACATTAACAAAAAATACCGGTAAATCGACACGGGCAATACAATGCAGCACGATTGATAATGTTGTTAGAAGCCACGCATAAAAATAGACACCTTCAAATAAGGACAATACCGGGAATCGTTTTGTGTCGACTATATACAAGACAAGGAATACGGTTTGCATAATCCAAACAATGGATACAAACCAAAAAGCCACCCTTCTTGCTTTTAAATTTTTATAAAAATAATCAATAAAATAAAGCACGATACTAAGCGCATAAAGAATAATCATGAGCTCATATAATCTAGCCATCGCTACTTCCGTCATACGCAACCTTCTCCTAAAAAAACTTCTCTATAGTTGGATAATAAAAAAAAGCGTCTCCTATATCTATAATTTTACCATATAGATACGAAAACGCTTCTGAACACTTATGTCTCTAGCCTAATAGGATAAGCCTGGATTCACAACTGTTTCATTTGTATTTTTGCGTGCATGGCTTGGCTCTTGTTGCTGAGCGCGCACTTCTTGCTGTACTTCTTCTTCAATACCAAAAATTTGTTGGAATAATGCGAGTTGCTCATTTGCTTGAGTAGAATTCGCCATTTCCTTCACTTGTAAAATTGGATTTTTTAGAAGCTGATTAATAATCGATTTCGTATGTTTACTTAAAATTTTGCGCTCACGATCTGTCAGATCAGGCATTTTATTTTCAATACTTAACATCGTTTCTTCTTGAATAGAAGCAGCCTTTTTACGCAATGCCGAAATAACGGGAACGACACCAAGCGTATTAAACCACTCTTTAAATTGGACAAGCTCTTCTTGAATCAACGCTGTAATTTCTGAAGCCGCGCGTTCACGCTCCACTAGGTTTGCTTGGACAATCCCTTGTAAATCATCAATATCATATAAGAAAACGTTCGGAATATCCCCAATTTTTGGATCTAAATCACGAGGAACCGCAATATCGACCATAAATAATGGATCTGCTTTACGTAGCTTTGCGACATCTTTCATCAATTCATGATTAATGACATAACTAGTCGCACCTGTTGAGCTAATTAAAATATCCGCTTCAAGCAATGTGCACTGTAACTCGCTCATTGACTTCGCATCACCTTCAAACTTCGACGCTAAATGTTGGGCTTTTTCAAATGTCCGATTAATGACCGTTACTTTCCCTACACCGTTTCCATACAAGTTTTGAATCGCTAGTTCCCCCATCTTACCTGCACCTAAAATCGCGACATGCTTGTTTTGTAAGGAACCAAAAATTTTCTTTGCTAATTCCACAGCTGCATAAGAAACCGAAACCGCATTTTCTCCAATTGCTGTTTCATGATGCGCACGTTTAGCAAATGTAACCGCTTGCTTAAAGAGCTGATTATACACTGTTCCTGTTGTACCCATTTCTTGCCCTTGTAGGAAGCTCTTTTTCACTTGTCCTAAAATTTGCGTTTCACCTAACACCATTGAGTCAATACCTGCTGTTACTCGGAATAAATGATTGAACGACTCATCTTCCTCACGAATAAATAAGTGTTCCTCAAATTGCTCCAGTGAAATATTGAACCAATTAGCTAAAAAGTTTTTAACATAATAGCGCCCTGTATGCAGTTGATCAACGACCGCATAAATTTCCGTACGGTTACACGTTGATACAATTACATTTTCCAATACGCTTTTTTCCTGTTGTAGCGCTGCCATTGCACTCGGGATATCCTGCTCGATGAAGGATAACTTTTCGCGAATTTCGACAGGCGCCGTTCTATAATTCAAGCCTACTACTAATGTATGCATGAACCTACACACCTCACACGTTTCATTCATTATTTCTATTTTATCATAAAGAAATTAATTATTACTTTTATTTTGTGAACATGCTATGAAAAGTATTATTTATTAAAAATAATTCTAAAGGAAGTGTAACAAATTTCCCGTTTTATTTCAATGCACTTAGTTTTTTAGTTGTATACGAGAAATGAAAAAGCGGTGTGTCGGTTCATACCAACACGCCGCTTTTCATCGGTGAAAACCAATTCCACTATAATTTATTGAATTTTAACTGTTTTCGCAGCAATTAATTGACCTGCTTGATCAAACGCTTGGAATTCGACATCCGTATACAAATTGAATGGCTTAAATTCATTTACATATCGCGTTAATCGATAAATCGACGCACCTCGACCTTGTAAATCGTATGTGACACTACCTCCAGAGGCAGTAAAGATTACTGAAACAGCCGTTACATTATTACAGTTTTGATTAATGCGGGCATTTAAAATTACATTGGTGCGTGAAATGTTAACACTCGCTTCATTAAATAACGTATCTCCTACTGCACAGCTATTATCCACTACTTCTTTATTACATAAAATTGAATTTATAATCGCCTGGAATGAACCATGGATATTATAAATCGTTTCAGAATTAAAGTACGCGCCACCTGTATCTGTTGATAGCGTTCTTAAAAGAGCTTCATTAATAGTATTATATTTTCCAATCGCAACCGTGTACACTTTCACATTTTTATCTTGTGCTAATTTTGTAATGGTCGCAATATTGGATTTTGATGTTTTACCATCCGTCACAAGGACGAGTGCCTTTGTCGTTTGCTGATTAGGTGTGAATTTATCAAGCGCTACTTTAACCGCATCTGCGATATTTGTTGAATTTCCATCATTTTTATACTCTAGCAAGCTAGGAATATTTGCAACTGCACTTGCTGCACCAGATTTTTCAAAATGAGGCTTATTGTTAAAGTGATACACATGGTTTGTATCTTGTGCTAATTGATTAATTACTTGCTTCACTTTTTTAGCTGTGTCGTTATTTGGATCATTTTTACGAACTGAACCAGAGTGATCCACGACAAATGCTACTTCAGATTTACCCTTACAAGTATTCTTTTCAAACTTAGGATTGGCGAAAATTGTTTTCGTTGTCGTTTTATTATCCAATCCTTGTAATGCTTTTGCATAGCGCGGGTCTTTGTCGACAAGTTTTGCGGTTACATTTGATTGTCCGTAAACGACATCATCAAAGTATACAACCGCTGAACCTGCATAACCCGTCCCTGCATTATAGTCTTTTGTATTCGTATCGAATGAAACTTTTCTTGAAGTACCATTAAATGTTACTTCAACCGTACCTTTGTAATCTGTAATGACTACCCCACTTGGTGCCACCACGTTTACAATGACCTTTGTATAACGGTCCATTCCTTCAGGACGTTGCTCAAGCTCTTGCCCTTTTTTCAAAATTTCTATTTTCGACATTGCCCCTTCAAGCTTACCAATCGCCTGGGCAAATTCTTTTTGTAAAATATTTTTATCAATTTGGCCAAGCTGGTCATATAGCGCTTTAATCGCGAGTACGCTTTCTTCATGCGCTAACGTAATGTCATCTGCTTTTGGTAAAAAATTGATTAAATAAATAATCGCTGCATGTAATGTCGATTTAAACTGAGCCGTATGTTCTTCACTCATAACGCCTTGTAAATCGTATGTTGCTCGACCTTCTTTATTAAGTGTATACATCACTTTCGCCGAACCAAGTCCACCCCAGCCATTGTCACCTGGTTTTTTATCCTTGTCAGGTACTGGTTTCTTTTCAGGGCCATAAATCATATAATCTAAAATTTGTTCAAACAACCATACTGAAATAATTTGACCTTCTAATTTTAGTTCTGCATTACCATACTGAATTTCTTTAGAACTAATTTCACCTTGTGTTGGTTGACCTGTCGTTGGGTGCGTGTATGTTTCATGTTTAGAACCTGTCAACAGTTTTAAATCTTCATCATAATCCGTAACAGTGATCACACCGTTCACCGTAAATGGTACTGTTTTACCGTCAATAACACCTTCTGGTAAAGCAGGTAATGGCTTAACGCCTGGGTCAACATCTCCACCCGTCCAGTCTGGTTGTTCCGGATCATAAACTTCATATGAAATTCGTAATTCTGCTTCTGGCACATAGCGAACAGATGCTTCAATTACTTGATTTTTATACGTATAAAATCTTGGATCATCGTTGTTTACTAATTCAAATCGGATTTTATCGACAATTGATTTTGTTAGTGCTGGTGCCGTCACAAATACATTTAGCTCCGGTCCATCTGTATAAATAATTTTTGAACTACCACTTGTACTTGAATTGGTTTCTGAGAATGTGGCACCTGCTTCAGATGTCACTTTAAATGCTAATGATTCGTCGTACGGGATTGGATTGCCGTAGCTATCTTTTAATTGAATTGTAATTAATGATGAATCAACACCATTTGCAATTAGTTTTTCAGACGCTACATTAATGCTTTCCACTGCTTTATAAACGCTTGGACGGTTTACTTTATCATCGGTATTTTCCCCTGGCTTCGGCTCTAATGGAACAGAACCATCTGAGTTTTCGACGAAGTTAGCTGGTAAAGTAATTTTATGATTGTCCTTACCTGATGCTTTACTTGGTAATCCTTCAAATGCGATCTTCCCTTGTTTTTTCAAGCGAGACATAAATGCTGTCATATCATTACGGCTAAGGTTGCTTGTTGTCTTGAAATCTTCAAACGTACGCTTCCCCGTAACCCCTGTCGTAATTTCACTCATGTATAAATATTGAACTGCTTGTATTTCCGATAAATCTAAGCCATTCATCGCTGCAAAAACTTTTGCAAAGTGACCTCTCGAAATATTCGCATTTTGTTTCGAAGTATTACCCACTCCATATAGTGGAATATTTAACTCACCATAATGCGCGTAAAGCATCTCTTGTTTATTGACATCAAATGGGTAGTCTCCATCTAATTCCGCCAGCATTTTCAGCATTTCTTTTTCCGTTAATGAAGCATTATTCGTTGCCGCATCTACATCTTTTGGATATAGAGGTAACACACCTGAAAATACAATCAAACAAGATAAAAATACCGCTATTAGCTTCTTAAAATTGGTCATAAGAACTCACTCCTTATTCAAAGAACAAAATATCATCACGATAATTTTGCTTTAAGTCATTTTCTAAGTATTTTAAATATCGTTCAATAATTGATGAAGCTTCTGCACGTGTTAAATTGCCTTTCGGGTTGAATTTCCCCTCACTGCCTTTCATCAATCCTAACTCTGACGCCACATAAACAGAATCTCGTGCATAGTCTGATATTTTGTTATCATCCGCATATGAAGTTGTATAGCCTGGATCTGGCGCTTTTCCTTCAAGCCCTAATGCACGCACTAAAATAGTTGCCGCTTGTTGGCGTGATAAATAGCCATCTGGATCAAACGTTGTAGCTGTCATCCCTTGAATAACCCCTTTATTAACAGAAGCTAATAAATAGTTATAATCTTTTGCCGTGCGTTTTACATCTTTAAAGGTGCTCGTAGCAGGTGCTTTCTTCTTTTTCGACGTATCTTCTAATACACGTAAATCAACGGCTTTACCGATTGCAATCGCAAAATCATAACGTAACATCGGTGTGTTTGGTGAGAAGAAATTGGATTGATCATCTAAAATGCCTAAAGAATATAATTTTTCAATGCTGCCACGTGCCCAGTGTGCTGAAAGGTCACGGAATTTTGGTATTTTTAACATTTCAACTTTTGGCATATAGTCAATATCTAATGCGACTTTACCTTTTGTTTTTGGCAGTTCATAAACATATTCTGAAAGTGTATCCGCCGTACTAATTGCTTTGTAAGTACCATTAAAACTTGATAAAGATGCTGAACTTTCATCATATTCTAACTCGCGTGATTTTGTTGTAGATACTCGACTTTCCACTGTACCAATCGAGCCATCATCGAAAACCATTTCAAACTCTGTGATTTGAGTTTCTGTAGCTCCCCAGAAATTTTCATACCCTACATGACGACTATCTGCATTCACAGTAATTTCTTTTACCGTTTCATTGCGTCCGCTACCGCCGCTATATGTGTACGTTTTTCTCGCAATCGCATTACCTGTATAGTAATCCGATGCTGGTCGCTTATCCGTCACAGCACTTTTCGATAATTGATAATCTACTAGCGTATATTTATCCTTGCCTACCGTTATTGTTTCAGTAAATTTTGTAACTTCCCCATCCGCTGTACTTTGACCGATTTGATCATAGTTTGTCACATCATATGTATATACAAAATTACGTGCTAGTTTTTCGCCATTTGGTCCCGCTAATGTAAATTTATACGTTTCCGTTAGCTTGCCTTTACTTTCTTTGACTGATACTGTCACGTTTTTATTTGTACCTGTAAATTTAATCGGCTTCCCTGTAATGAACACATATTCTTCATATGTATATTCATTTTTTATACCACCATTTAAGTCAATGGATTGCGCTGAAGTGTGTGCTGGTAAACTAATGATCATACTTAAGAAAACAGTAAATGCTAATAACAACAGTACATTTTTCTTCATTCCCACAATGATTATCCCTCTTTCCGTTTCATTTCTTAATATGAGACGGCATGTAGGAGTAAGATTCCTACATGCCTCTCTTTTATTCGTTTACCATTACAACATGTGTCACAAAATTTTCGTCCATTAATAATACGACGCGATCTGAAGGCTTTAATTCGCTTGCTTTAATCGCTTTACCGTTTTTAATAATGACTACTTTATTCAACTCTACTTTCGTCTCTCCGAAGTAAGACCATTCTCCGCCACTTACCCACTGACTAACATCTTTCACTGCAATTGAATTTGTGCCAATACTGTCCACTCGGCCTGTCGCCGTAATAACTGTACGTGCCTCGTTTTTAATGAAGTGAATTGCTTGAATATGACCATCCTTCACATAGAAGTAACCATATTGTCCTTCATATAAGAATAGTTCAGTTTCTGGAATAATTTTGTATTGCGTATTGCCATCTAATTCCGTAACCGCTGTTGAATTACTGAATGAGAAGGCCGATTCAGAATTGAATTTCGTCCAGAAATTATTTTTAAAGTATTCCATGCCCGAAAGTTCAACTTTGTAAGCATCTAAATCAGCTAAGTCTAAACGCCCAAAATAAAGTTGATGCGACGATAAGTTTGGTGATGTGAAGCTATCGTTCGTCACATTTACTACATGGGCATATTTATCGCTCGTCGTGCCATCTGTGATGACATAAGCTGTCCCATTCGCAGCAAGCGTATCAGGTTCCACTAAGCGACCATTTCGAACTAAAATAGAGCCATCATGATAAAATAATCGACCTACTTTAGATAACGCAAAGTAACCATATTTCGAATTTACTTCTGATAATGATTGATAATACGAGCGCTCATTACTAGCTAATACAACAATTTTTTCAACGACCTCTTTACTAAATTGCTTTGTCGTTACAAAATACATGTCGCTATTTTTATAGTCTTTCAATTGATTTTCCGAGATTCTTTCATTGCCCGCATAAATCGTTGTACTATTTGAAAAAACAAATGTATTTTTATCCTCTTTTTCATTTTCACCGAATAACCAGTTTGTAAATGGATGTGCATTTTGTACAGTAAATGAATTTTTACTTGTGTTTACTGTATTTAATTTAGCTTTGTATAAATTTTCTACCATAATACCAGAAGTGATAATATCAATTTCTGATACCGTTGACGTATCCGCAGAAGCAAATTTTAGCTTCACGCGATCCCCTTCATAAAGGGCACTTAAATCGACCGTTGACTTGCCTTTAATAATCTTTGTTGTATTTTTCACGTAGTACGTTTTCGTTCCAGCATTATCTACTTTTACTGTAATAAATAAGCCGTTCGGGTCGATTTTTGTCACAACACCCGCACCTTGCTTACTATTCGGAACAATGGCACCCTCTTCTATCGTTGTTGTACCACGCATTTCCGTTACTTTACGTAAATTTACTTTTATCGTAACAACCATGCCAGCTTTAAATCCATCAATCGTTGTTGACGTATTATTTATGTACAAATTTGTTGATTTATCGATATTAAAAGTAGCTGTTTTTCCAGCGCTATTTTTTAATGTCACCTTACTTAATGTACGATCAACCGTACCGTTCTTATTGACTGTTTCATCATATTTCACGTTGACAAATGTGTATGTCGTAGCTGCTTCAGCTTGTTGTCCTATTGGAAGTGCTGCTAAAGCAAAAATAATCGCCATTAAAATTGTTGCCATTTTTTTTAGCAATTGTTCCGCCTCCTTTTTCTTACTTTCTCCTAGTAATTATATCAAAATATAAGACAAAAATGTTAATATGTAATAATTTTACTTAATAGCATGATTCATGTGATTTCTATTATCGTACGGATGCATTTCTCTTAAACATCCCAATCCCATATTACAAAACTTCACTCATTTTATGTACGCCCATTTATTCACTATATATCACCCAAGGTTCGTTTGAAGTGGCACATAAAAATTTATGTGCCGCTTTTTATCAATTACGCCTCAGCGTAATTGCATCCAGATTTTTTCGAGCTCGCTCGAAAAGCTCCCCTTAAAAATCTGTGATATCCGCCGGGGCTTAACTTGATTCAGCCGGGGTTTGAACCCCCACTGAATAGAATTGCATACTTGGCATTCATCCCCCGCTTATAGAAGTAGGAGAATTCTGCTGAATCCAAGTTAAACCGAGACATCAATCGAGTGACCTGATGTTGGGTGTGGTGCATCTAGAAGTTCAATAACTTGTTCTGTACTTTGTTGTTGAAAATCCATTGCTTGTTTTGTGACAGCCAATGAAACATTTTGCATTAATTGCGCTTGGTTCATCGACATTGCTAAAGCTGCAATATCCATATGTAGCACCTCCTAAAGTGTTTATCGGCTAATGAGGCGCGACATCAAGGAATTAATAGCATTTCATCAAAATTAATTATGAAAAAAATCACCCTCTTGGATATACCAAAAGGATGATTTTCAAATTAGTGGATACTATTGCTGTTCCCAATCCATGCGCGATTCAATTTCAGCCCATGCTTCGTCGAAACCAAGGCCTTTTTCTGAAGAGAACACGAATAAAGGATCCTGTTTATCCATTTGTAACGTTTCACGTACAATTTTTTTATGCTTATCCCATTTACCTTTTGGTATTTTATCGGCCTTTGTTGAAATAACGATAACTGGAATATTATAGTGCTTTAAAAAATCATACATCATGCAGTCATCATTCGTTGGTGGGTGGCGTAAATCAACAATTAAAACGACTGCTTTTAGTTGCTGGCGTCCCATGAAGTATTGTTCAATCATTTTACCCCATGCTGCACGCTCTGATTTTGAAACTTTTGCATAACCGTATCCTGGTACATCAACAAAGAAAAATTTGTCTTCAATTTTATAGAAGTTTAATTGCTGTGTTTTTCCTGGCTTTGACGAAATTCGCGCCAACGCTTTACGACCAATCATACGGTTAATGAAAGATGATTTCCCAACATTTGAGCGCCCTGCTAAGGCAAACTCTGGGTAACCGTCTACTGGAAATTGTTCTGGTCGGACAAAACTACCGATCATTTCAACATTATGGACTTTCATTACTACTTAAAACCTCCGTCTAGTGCAATAGCAAGAACTTCTTCTGCCTGTGACACTAGTTTAAATGTGAGCTGCTCACGAACTGTTTCTGGAATATCATCAATATCACGTTCATTATCTTTTGGTATAATAACTGTCGTTAATCCTGCTCGGTGTGCACTTAATGATTTTTCTTTTAAGCCTCCGATTGGTAATACACGACCACGTAGCGTAATTTCGCCCGTCATGCCGACTTCACGTTTAATCGCTTTTCCAGTAATCGCTGACACGATCGCAGTGGCCATTGTAATCCCTGCCGATGGACCGTCTTTTGGAACAGCGCCTTCTGGAACATGGACGTGAATATCATGTTGCTCGAAATAGTCCGCATCTAAATTAAGCTGATGCGTCAATGTTCGTACAAAAGTTAATGCAATATGAGCTGATTCCTTCATCACATCGCCAAGCTTCCCTGTTAATTGAAGTTTCCCTTTTCCTGGTGTTAATGAAACTTCAATTTGTAACGTATCGCCACCGACTGTTGTATAGGCAAGACCAGTCGCGACACCTACTTGATTTTCTGTTTCTGCTTGACCATATCGGTAACGGTGTTTCCCAAGCATATCAACTAATACTTTCGAGCTGACCGTCACTTTTTTCTTGTCACCAGAAACAATGACTTTTGCCGCTTTACGACAAACTGTTGCCACTTGTCGTTCTAAACCACGCACACCCGCTTCACGTGTATAATAACGAATTAAATCTAAAATGGCTTCATCTTTAATTAAAAGCTGTGCCTTTTTTAACCCGTGTTCTTTCATTTGCTTCGGAACTAAGTGATTTTTGGTAATTTCATTCTTTTCAAATTCTGTATATCCTGCAATCGTAATGACTTCCATACGATCTAATAATGGCGCCGGGATCGTACTTAAATCATTCGCAGTTGCGATAAATAAGACATCTTGCAGATTGTATGGTTCTTCAATATAATGATCGCTGAATGCATTGTTTTGCTCAGGATCAAGCACCTCTAGCATCGCAGCAGAAGGGTCTCCACGGAAGTCATTTGACATTTTATCAATTTCATCCAGTAAAAATACCGGATTGACTGTTCCCGCCTTTTTCATCCCTTGAATAATACGACCTGGCATTGCGCCGACATACGTACGACGGTGTCCGCGAATTTCAGATTCGTCTCTTACGCCACCAAGTGATACACGAACAAATTTACGATCTAAACTCTCTGCAATCGAACGCGCTAAACTTGTTTTCCCCACACCTGGAGGTCCTGCTAAACAAAGAATCGGACCGCGTAATGAATTCATTAACTGACGTACTGAAAGATACTCTAACACACGTTCTTTCACTTTTTCTAATCCATCATGGTCGCGATTTAATATTTCCTCTGCATAAGAAATATCAATGCGGTCTTCTGTTCTTTCATTCCAAGGAATCGCAACAAGCCATTCCAAGTAATTTCGAATAACACCGCTCTCTGCACTTGCCGCTGGTAATTTTTCATAACGGTCTAATTCCTTTAAAGCTATTTCTAATGTTGACGCTGGCATCCCAGCTTGATCAATCTTTTTACGTAGCTCTGAAACTTCACCCGTTTTTCCGTCACGATCGCCAAGCTCTGTTTGAATCGCCTTCATTTGCTCACGTAAATAGTATTCTTTTTGCGTGCGCTCCATTGCTTGCTTTACTTTCGTGCCGATTTTTTTCTCTAAATTTAATATTTCTTGCTCATCATGCAAACGAATAATTAAATGATCTAATCGTTTTTTTATCGTTGTAATCGCTAATATTTCTTGTTTTTCTATAACTTTAATCGGTAAATGTGACGCGATAACATCCGCTAATCGGCCTGGTTCTTCAATATCCAATACCATTTCGATTGTTTCTGTCGTAATTTTATTCGAAGATTTTGCATATTTTTCAAAATAAGTTAAAAGTGTACGCATCAATGCTTCTGTTTCAGAGTCTTTGTAGGAGTCATCTTCATACATTTCTATATCCGCAACTGTAAAATTTCCAGAATCCTTGTAACGGAGCATTTTCGCACGGTTCACACCTTCAACCAAAATACGCAGCGTTCCATTTGGTAATTTTAGCATTTGTTTTACACGAGCAGTCGTTCCTACATCAAATAAATCAGCTTTTACCGGTGATTCGACGCGTAAATCTTTTTGAGTCGTTAAAAAGATGGTGCTGTCACTTAACATCGCATGTTCTAAAGCAGCAACAGAACGTTCTCTTCCTACATCGATATGTAGAACCATAGATGGGAAGACGAGTAAACCTCTTAAAGGTAAAATTGGCATATTTTTTATTATTTTATTCACGCGGGTATTCACCTCCATCCAAATCATAAAAACAACCCGCAGTTAAAAGTAGTATGTGTTACTTTTAAAAATTTTACATACAATTAATTATGTATAGACGCTTGCATACGAACAACAGGCTTTGCGAAGTATCATGTTCTCATTTATACATATAGGTAAGTTGTATTTGCTAAAAAAGCTGACTTTGACTTCTAAAAAAAGTCCAAAGTCAGCTGCATGTTTATTTTAAGGGTCCGCTAAAATTAAGCTGACGTTTTTTTGTTATCTGTATCTTTCACTAAAACAGAGCCATCTTCTAAAATAAGTTTCGGTTCTGCTTTATCGCGAATTGTTTCAGCCGTAATGATACATTTTTTAATATCTTCGCGTGATGGTAACTCAAACATTGCATCTAACATTGTTACTTCGATAATCGAACGTAATCCACGCGCACCCGTTTTTCGTTCAATCGCTAACTTCGCAATTTCAACAAGCGCATCATCTTCAAACTCTAACTCGACATTATCTAGTTCAAGCATTTTTTGATATTGCTTCGCTAATGCATTTTTTGGCTCTGTTAAAATTTGTACAAGTGCATCTACATCTAATTGCTCTAAAGTAGCAAGTACTGGTAATCGGCCAATAAATTCTGGAATTAATCCAAATTTTAATAGATCTTCTGGAATAAGTTGAGACATTAATGTCCCTTCTTCTTCCGCAAGCTTAGGATTTGAACCAAAACCAATCACTTTTTCACCTTGGCGACGTTTAATGATTGTTTCAATGCCATCAAATGCTCCGCCTACGATGAATAAAATGCTCGATGTATCAATTTGTAAAAACTCTTGGTGTGGATGCTTACGTCCGCCTTGTGGAGGAACACTCGCAACAGTACCTTCTAGAATTTTTAATAATGCTTGTTGAACACCTTCACCAGATACATCTCGTGTAATAGATGGATTTTCTGATTTACGAGCGACTTTATCAATCTCGTCAATATAAATAATTCCTTTTTCAGCTCGTTCGATATCATAATCAGCTGCTTGAATCAGTTTTAATAAAATGTTTTCAACGTCCTCACCTACATAACCCGCTTCTGTAAGGCTTGTTGCATCTGCAATCGCAAATGGTACATTTAGAATACGCGCTAATGTTTGTGCAAGTAATGTTTTACCACTACCTGTTGGACCGATTAATACAATATTTGATTTCGATAATTCAACATCATCGATTTTAGAATTTGAATTAATTCGTTTGTAGTGATTGTATACGGCAACAGCTAACGCTTTTTTCGCACGCTCTTGTCCAATTACATAGTCACCCAAAATATTTAATATTTCTTTAGGTTTCGGGATATCTTTAAATTCGATTTCCTCTTCAATACCTAACTCTTCTACGACAATCTCTGAACATAATTCGATACATTCGTCACAAATATAAACACCTGGTCCTGCAACTAATTTACGAACTTGTTCTTGTGGCTTACCACAAAAAGAGCATTTTAAATTGCCTTTTTCATCATTAAATTTAAACAATTTGGCTCACCCCTATTCAAGCAACAATCTTACAAGATTCTTTTACTTTTATCAAATAAATTGACTGCATCTTGTTGCTTTTATTGTATTAAAATTGATTATGTATTAGAAAAACTTCTCTTGCAACAAATAATGTTCAATTATATTATGTTTTGTCAAAAGGTGAATATTTGATAAAACAAGGTACGGGAAATCCGTACCTTGTCAAAGTTCTATTTTACTAACTACTAAAAAAATGATTAGTTAGAGATTTTAGCGTTTTCAACTAAAAGTTCTACTGTTTTTTGAGTACGAATATCGTTCTCTAAAACTGAAGTACCACCTAAAGCAGTTAAAATTTGCTCGTTTGTCATACCGAATTGAGCAGACATTTTTTCAACTTCAGCGTTGATGTCTTCTTCAGTAACTGCGATGTTTTCAGCTTGACCGATTGCTTCTAATACTAAAGAAACACGTACGCGGCTTTCTGCATCAGTAGCCATTTGCTCACGTAAAGCTTGCTCGTTTTGACCTGAGAATTGGTAGTATAATTCAAGGTTCATACCTTGTGATTGTAGACGTTGACCGAATTCTTGGATCATGCGGTCTACTTCTGTATTGATCATTCCTTTTGGAACGTCAACTTCTGCGTTTTCAGCAGCTTTTTCTACTAGTTCGTCACGTAAAGAACCTTCTGATTCTGCTTCTTTTTGAGCAGCAGTTGTTTCTTTAATTTTTGCACGTAAAGCATCAACCGTTTCAACTTCTGGGTCGATTTCTTTAGCGAATGCGTCGTTTAACTCAGGAAGTACTTTTGTTTTTACTTCTTTAATAGCTACTACAAACTTCGCTTCTTTACCAGCTAACTCTTCAGCGTGGTATTCTGCTGGGAAAGTAACCATTACGTCTTTTGTTTCGCCAGATTTAGCGCCTACTAATTGCTCTTCAAATCCAGGAATGAAAGAACCTGAACCGATTTCAAGTGCGTAATCTTCACCTTTACCGCCTTCGAAAGCTTCTTCGCCTACAAAACCATCAAAGTCGATTACAGCTGTATCGCCATCAACGATTGCTTCATCTTCTTTAATTTCTAATTCTGCTTTTTTAGCTAATTGAGCTGTGATTTGCGCTTCTACTTCTTCGTCTGTTACTTCAACTGAAAGTTTTGTAACTTCTAAGCCTTTATATTCGCCTAATTTTGGTTCTGGTTTCACAGTTACTGTTGCAGTGTAAGTGAAGTCAGTCCCTTTAGCGAAGTTTTCAGTACCCGCGATTTCAGGGAAATCAACTGGTTCAACACCAGACTCATCTAGAGCTGTTGGGTATGAAGAGTTAATCACGATTTCTAATGCATCTTGGTATAATGCTTCTACACCGTACATTTTTTCAAACATCGGACGAGGCATTTTCCCTTTACGGAAACCTGGTACGTTAATTTGTTTTACTACTTTTTTAAATGCTCCATCAATTGCTTTATCTACTTCTACAGCAGCTACAGTAACTGTTAATAATCCTTGGTTACCTTCTTGTTTTTCCCATTGTACTGACATTTATATTACCTCCAAAGTTAACTTTTGTTTGTTTAACAAACTCGTCATTTATATAATTTGACAACCATTTTAGTATAACATATATGCTCAATGTTTCAACTTTTTTCACATGTCAGTTAAATTCACTAATGCTTCTAGACCTTGAATAAAGTCGATCAGTTCATAATCCATTTCTTGAATTTCCCCGAACATGGTCTTCACAAAATCAATATAGCTAATGGCCACATCTTCACTATCGTAATCGAGCCATTCAAATGGATACGTAACAATAGCGTGTTTAGCAAGTAGCGATTGCACTAAATCCAGTGTAGAGGGCTCCTGCTCCAAACGATTCAAAATATGTTGGTAGATTACTTGAAATTGCGGCATCTCCATCGGCAGTTCTAATTGAGAAGGATTAACCGTCTCTGTCCGATTCAATTTAGAAATCGTAAGTGATTCGCTAACATCTTGCTCCACTAATAAAATTAATAGTAAGCTTTGAACAAATGGGTGTATCTCATCATGCTCGATAATCCATTTCAATTCAGCCAGCATTGGTCGAACATTTTTTCCTTCTAGCTCATGGACGATGACTAATTGTGCTGGAAAGGACTTTTGCATAAACGCTGCCCCGTCCAACTCAAACATTTCTTCAAATGAAGTGCCTTCCGCAAATTCTTCTAGCTGTGCATTTTGATTTCCTGCAATATCCGCATTCAGCTTTTTTAATCGTTGGAATTTTTCGACCTGATCTAATGGAATAACATCCTCTTCAAATAAGGAAGCGATGATTTTTTCCACTTGTTTATATTGTCTCAGTTGCATGCAAATCGTTAAATACAGCTCCATTACTTCAAAATACATACTCGGACCAAGCGTCAATATCTCTTCGCATATTTCTTTTGCCTTATTGAAATTTTTCGTTTCATATAAAGAATACGCATAAACACTTAAAGAGGTTTCATCACCCGGTGTTAACTTAAATACCTTGTCAAATAATTCATTTGCCTGTACATAGTGATTGTTTTCAGCAAGTTCACGCGCTTCATCTAATAGACGTTCTGTAGTACCTGGGAAAAGAACGACATTTCCATGCTTTTTAATATTCTTCTTATTTTTCATGCGCTTCACTCCATCAATGCTAAGTCAATGTAATTTTTCATATCTTATCCATTACTTATATTTTACATGTGTATCGGTAGAACGACAATATGTTCACAAAATTTACTCTTCTTTCAATTCACATCATCTTAAAATTGGCTATACTAAATACTAATATACTTAATTAATAGCCTATCAATTATTCTTCTGTAAAAGCAAGTTAGGAACAGAATGAATCTTTTTCTATTATTCCCTTAGTTTTTTGTTTTAATGCGTATTTTTACATTATTAATCAAAGGAGTGATTTTAATGGTTGTCTTGTCGGAAGATGTTTTATTAAAATTTAAGAATCGTTTCGAAAAATCATTACAAAATTTACCGATCAGCGTTGTTAGTAGAAGCACCGCTATTGTAAATGATGCAGAATATCCTGTGAAATTTGATTTCGTTACGGAAACAACTGTGGATTATAAGAAGCAAGTTATCACGACGTACCTAATTGAAATTGATGGCACGATTCCAGGAACGATCAAAATCGGAAATCTTCAAATTATTCCGCAGCATGTTCATTTAACTTGTGAATCAGAAATTTTATCTATCACAAATAATGAGCTCAAAGAATTATTAGAAGAAAAAAAACCGTTACTTTTATATAGTGATTGGCTACTTGAGGCGATTGAAAATGAGATTTTAGTGTTAGAAGTAAAAACGGAAAATGGTCAAGTTGTGGATTGGCCAATCGGCATTAAAAACGCATTTTTCTTATAATAAACTATGATTTCTACACATATAAATCATCCTGCTGACATAGTCCAGTGCGATGATTTTTTTGCATTCAACTTTTGTTGGCGCTATGCATTTCCTATCCTTATCAGTATCTAACATATAGCTATTTATTTGCATTCCTTTTAACGTGAGGTATACTAGTCGCTATGTGTTCATGCGAATTTAAAGGCATACATGATGCTTTTTTAATATGAAAGAAGGAATAAGAAATGAAATACGGTTTTATTGGGCTTGGAAATATGGCCTCCGCAATTATTAAAGGTATGGTAGCAAGTGGTGAGTTTGAAGCCTCTTCCATTTACGGAATTAACCGCTCACAAAAAAAGACAGATGCACTTGTTCAAATGTATGGCATACAAGCTGCTTCATCTATTGAAGAACTGATGCAAAACGTAGATGTCATCGTAATTGCTGTCAAACCTCAAATGTTTCCCGACGTACTGCCAATAATTAAACAACAATTAATGGACAATCATCTTGTCATTTCCATAGCAGCAGGAAAATCACTTGAGTATTTACAACAAAGCTTCCTGCCAACAACGACTGTTTTCCGCGTTATGCCGAACATCAATGCAACAATTGGTGCCTCTACAAGCTGTTACTCAACACAATCTACTAATGTAGAGCAAAAAAACTTAGTAGAACAATTATTTTCGACTGTCGGAACAATCGTAGAATTACCGGAAAATCTATTTTCGATTTTTACATCAATCGGTTGCTCTTCTCCCGCGTTTACGTATTTATATATCGATTCTCTCGCACGCGCCGCAGTTCGTGAAGGCATGCCAAAGCAAATGGCACTTGAAATTGCCGCAAGCTCTGTTTTAGGCAGCGCACAAATGGTATTGCAATCTGAAGCGCATCCGTGGGCACTTATTGACCAAGTTTGTTCCCCAGGTGGTACAACAATTCAAGGCGTCACATCTCTACAAGTAAATCATTTTGAAAGTACGATTTATGATGCGGTAGATGCCGTAACAACTAAAGATGCACTTCTGCAAAAGGCACACGTGAAGTAAAGCGACAAAAGTTATCACTAACACACACAAACCCTTCGAAATTTTACTATATCTAAACATGCAAATGCTCATTTTTGCATGTTTTTTCTTTTTAAAAAACAAAATAACCCTTCAATAATATTTTAATAAAAAGATAATTGCTAACTGCACTACTATTCTATATAATCAATCTTGTTTCGAATTGAAACAAAATAAATTAAATTGAGATTGGGAGCGTGACAAGGAATTGGGTAAAGCATTGATTATTGGTGCTGGCGGAGTAGCTAGCGTAGTCGTACACAAATGTGTACAAAATTCTGAAGTATTCGAGGAGATTATGATCGCAAGTCGAACAAAATCTAAATGCGATGCTTTGAAGGAAAAATTAGACGGCGGTAAAACGATTATCCATACTGCACAGGTGGATGCGGACAATACGGACGAACTAATTGAACTAATCAATGGATTTAAACCAGATGTGGTAATTAACGTAGCTTTACCATATCAAGACTTAACAATTATGGATGCATGTTTAGCAACAAAGACGCATTATATCGATACGGCAAATTATGAGCCACTTGATACTGCGAAATTCGAATATAAATGGCAATGGGCATATAAGGAGCGTTTTGAAGAAGCAGGCATTACTGCACTTCTAGGTTCTGGTTTCGACCCAGGTGTAACAGGCGTATTCACAGCGCATGCACAAAAGCATCACTTCGATGAAATTCATTACATTGATATCGTTGATGCAAACGGTGGAGACCACGGACTTCCATTCGCTACGAACTTCAACCCAGAAATCAACATTCGCGAAATTACAGCGAACGGGCGTTTTTGGAAAGAAGGCGAATGGGTTGAAACGGAGCCTTTAGAATATAAAATGGTTTACAATTTACCAGAAATCGGCGAAAAAAATTGCTACCTTCTTTACCATGAAGAATTAGAATCTTTAGCAAAAAATATTAAAGGCTTAAAACAAATCCGCTTCTGGATGACGTTTGGCGATAAATATATAACACACTTAAACGTACTTGAAAATGTTGGTATGACATCAATTGAACCAATTGAATTCCAAGGTCAAATGATTCAGCCAATCCAATTTTTAAAAGCGGTATTACCTGACCCAGCAACATTAGGGCCACTTACTAAAGGTAAAACGAATATCGGTTGTATCGTAAGAGGGTTAAAAGACGGAAAAGAAAAAACTTACTACGTTTATAACATTTGCGATCACCAAGAGTGCTACCGCGAAGTAGGTTCTCAAGCGATTTCTTATACAACAGGTGTACCTGCAATGATCGGTGCTATGCTTGTGATGAACGGCGAATGGCAAAAACCAGGCGTTTGGAACGTAGAAGATTTCAATCCAGATCCATTCATGGATGCATTAAACAAATGGGGTCTTCCATGGCAAGAAACAGAAAATCCTGATTTAGTTGATTTAGATTTCACTTCTGAAGTAAAGGTTAAGGCATAATGAGCAGCGTGAAAAATGAACGCAAGCGATCCATTATGGAAGAAGCACTCGATCAAACAACAGGAATTGATTGGCAAGCGGCACCTTCACCTGCATTTGTCGTGGACGAGCGCTTATTAACAAAAAACTTAGAACTGTTAAAGTCCGTACAAGACCGTACAGGCTGCGAAATTTTATTAGCTTTAAAAGGCTTTTCCATGTGGTCGACATTTCCGTTAGCGAAAAACTACCTTGTAGGAATTACTTCATCTTCTCTATTCGAAGCTCGTTTAGGCTATGAAGAATTCGGCAAAGAGGTCCATGCATATGCCCCTGCTTATGCAGAACATGAAATCGATGAATATTTAACGTATGTAGACCATATTGTGTTCAATTCTTTTGATCAGCTAAATAAGTACAAGCAAAAAGTGCAAAATCATGAGAAAAACATTTCAATTGGTTTACGTGTAAATCCTGGTTATTCAGAGGTTGAAACACCACTATATGACCCTTGCTACATCAATTCACGTCTCGGTATTCCGGAAGAATCATTCCGTCCGGACGAGCTTGACGGTGTAGAGGGCATTCATTTCCATGCGATGTGTGAGCAAGGCGCGGACGTACTAGAGCGTATTCTTGTCCACTTTGAAGAAAAGTATGGTAAGTACTTACATCAAATGAAATGGATTAACTTTGGTGGAGGTCATCATATTACACGTGAAGGCTATGATGTGGAGCTTTTAGTAAGCTTAATTAAACGCATTCAAGATACTTATGGCGTAAAAGTTATTTTAGAACCAGGTGAAGCGGTTGCATTAAATACCGGCTATTTAGTGGCGACAGTACTTGATATTGTCCACAATGGTATGGAACTCGCAATCATTGATTCTTCTGCAACTTGCCATATGCCAGATACATTGGAAATGCCTTACCGCGCGATGATTATTGGTTCAGGTATGCCAAATGAAAAGCAATATACGTACCGCTTAGGTGGGATGACTTGTCTTGCTGGGGATATTATCGGTGATTACTCATTCGATGAACCATTACAACCTGGTGACAAGCTTGTCTTTACGGACATGGCACATTATACGATGGTCAAAACGCATATGTTCAACGGGGTTAACTTACCAAGTATTTGCTCATACAATGATGAGCAAGGGATCAAAGTTATTCGTTCGTTCCAATATGAGGATTATCGTAATCGATTGTCATAATTAGTTAAAAATAGTGGGAGATGTTGATTAAACAACATCTCCCACTTTTATTTTACGTCCCACAATAACTTACAAATGGCGGTGCATCATCATTTGGTAGCTGCGTGTATTTTTGATGTTCTGGCTGCAAATGGAATGGATTTGTTAGCACTTGCAATAGCTCCATAAAAGGTGCTGTGTCCCCTTCTACAAATGTTTGAATCGCTTGCTCTACTTGATGATTTCGTGGAATGACAATCGGATTGACCGATTGCATTACTTGCAACGCTTCTTCTAAGGTCGTCCCTTGTTGCGAAATTCGCGTCAGCCACCTTTGCTCCCACTCCATAAATTTTGGAGACTGGAAAATCGCTTCATTCGTTTGCTTATTTTCAGATAAGACACGTAATGTATTCGTATAATCTGCTTCAAATTCTTCCATTAAAGCAAGTAATTCATCCACTAACGCCTCGTCCCCTGGCTCCACAGTTAACATGCCCAGCTTTTCACGCATCCCATTATAATAATACGCTTCATATATAGACGAAAACTGTTCAATTGTCTTTTGAGCGAGCTGTATCGCCTCGTCTACATCATCATGAATGAGTGGTAATAAACTTTCTGCAAATCGGGCAATATTCCATCCTGCCATCTGAGGCTGATTGCCGTATGCATAGCGCGATTGCGTATCAATTGAGCTAAACACTGTACCTCGATTGTACTGATCCATAAACGCACATGGTCCATAATCAATTGTTTCCCCACTAATCGTCATATTATCGGTATTCATTACACCGTGAATAAACCCAATGAGTTGCCAATTCGCAATAAGAGCTGCTTGGCGGTCTAACACTTCCTCAAGAAATGCTAAATAGCGATTTTCAGACTGCATTAATTCGGGGTAGTGACGCATAATCGCATAGTCCGCTAATTCCGTTAATGAATCACGGTCACAAAAACTCGCGGCATATTGAAATGTTCCAACGCGTAAATGACTTGAGGCAACACGTGTTAGCACTGCCCCTTCATATACTTGCTCACGATAAATCGGCTCACCTGTTGTCGTGACCGCTAAACTGCGCGTTGTTGGGACATGTAATGCAAACATTGCCTCGCTTATTAAAAACTCACGCAACATCGGTCCTAATGCAGCACGACCGTCTCCACCACGTGAATAAGGTGTGCGACCCGCGCCCTTCAACTGAATATCAAATCGCGTATTATTTTTTGTCACATGCTCCCCAATCAATAAAGCACGACCATCTCCAAGCATATTAAAATGGCCAAACTGATGTCCTGCATATGCTTGTGCAATTTGTGCCGCTTCTTTCAGCATTTGACTCCCTGTAAGAATCGGTGCACCATCTTTAAATAGCGCATCTACATCCAATTCAAGCTGCTTAGCTAAAGTTCGGTTCAATAATAGGATTGCTGGATTTTCAACTGGATCCAATATCACTTTGCTATAAAATTCATGCGGTAATTGTAAGTAACTATTATCAAAATGAAATCCGAAATTTTCGTTTGTTTGACTCTTCATCGTATCCTCTTTTCTTCTTTCAAGCTTTGTCTTTTATTATAGCCTCAATTTTGGATTTATCCGTCGTTATCTAACTTTTATCCATCTATTTCAGAATTTATCCGTCCAAAACCCTTATGTTAACCAAATAAAAAAATCAGTTGACATTCATCTTATTTCCATTTATATTTACGTTAACCTATTTTTTTCATACATTAACACTAAGGAGCTTACTATGGAAACTGTATCTAGAACGTCTAACTTTAAAACGATTGACCTCGTTTATAGTGCATTGTTTGCAACACTTATTATGATTGGAGCGAATATTACTACAATTGTTCCCTTTTTAGCAATTGGCGGGGTTCCGATTACACTTCAAACCTTTTTTGCTATTTTAGCAGGCTTAGTATTAGGTAGTCGAAAAGGAGCAATTGCTTGCACTGTTTATATGCTGATTGGTCTTGCTGGCGCGCCGGTGTTTTCACTATTTATGGGCGGTTTTTCATATATTTTGAAACCAACATTTGGATTTATCGTAACATTTATTTTAAGTGCCTATGTGGCAGGCTTAATCGTAGAGCGTTATCAAACACGAATTGCCTATGTTACCGCAGCGCTTACGGCAACAGCAATCAACTATGTTTTAGGAACTACTTGGATGTATTATGCTTATAAATTATGGGCAGCCGCTCCAGAAGGTTTTACTTATAAAATGGCTTGGTTATGGATGTTACCTCCTATGCCAAAAGATATTATATTAGCGATTTTCGCAGGTTTCTTCGCATTCCGTATTCAAAAAACGTTGAAACTCATTCCAATTAAACAAAAGTAACATTAAACTCGGTTCCACTTAAACAAAATAATACACACTAAAAACAGGTGAGGGACTCGTATTAGTCCCTCACCTGTTTTTATTTCCTAATATTTTAACTAATAACGGTCCAACATTTTTAATTCACATAATATTTGATATAATAAAACTAATCTAAAGGAGGAATTTCTTATGGCGAACCATTATCAAAATATCGTCGTTGCAGTAGACGGCTCAAAAGAAGCAGAACTCGCATTCCGTAAAGCAATTGACGTAGCAAAACGCAATGTCGGTTCAACTTTACATATTGTTCATGTCATCGATACAAGTGTTTCAACAAGTGTCGAGTTGTTATTTGAAAATATGAATAAACTTGTAAAAAAGCATGGCGAAGTTTTACTGGAAAATTACCGTACACAAGCAACAGAAGCAGGCGTTACCAATGTAAACACGGTCATTACACATGGTATTCCGAAAAGTATTTTGTCAAAAAAATTAACAGATCTTGTACCCGTTGATTTAATTATTTGTGGAGCAACTGGATTAAATGCAGTCGATCGATTTTTTATCGGCTCCATTACCGAAGCAATCGTTCGCCATGCCAAATGTGACGTTTTAGTCGTTCGCACACCTGAATGAATTAGTCCTATTTTAAAAGATATTTCGTAACAAAGAGACATTTTGCGCCTTTGCCAAAATGTCTTTTTTGGTCGTTAAAAGAACTACCAATATCCATTTACCATTAATATTCCAATTACATTTTAGCTATGGTACAATTTCAAAAACACCCATTTAAAGGAGATGAAAAACTATGCAAATCATTAGTATAGCGTCAAAAGAAGATTATTTAGCTGTGAATGCTCTAGTGAAAGAAGGCCACGAAGAACATGCTCTCCATATGCCAACTATATTTAAAAATGTTGATTCAGTGATGCCGGAATCTTATTATCAAGAATTACTCGAAGATACAAACAGTACCATTTTCATTGCTAAAAATAATGAAACTGTCATCGGTTTTGCTGTTATAAGTATCGAATCCTCACCTTCATTCCAATCATTAGTACAACGTAAATATGGCTACATTCATGATTTTGGTGTAAAAAAGGATGCGCAAAAGCAAGGTGTTGGAAAATTACTATTTGAAGCTTGTACTGACTGGGCTAAGGAAATGGGCGCTGCCTCGGTCGAATTAAATGTTTGGGCATTCAATACAAATGCAATCGAATTTTATGAACATTTCGGGATGAAAAGTGTGAGTAGCAAAATGCAAATACAAATATGAGGTTTGAAAATTAAATTTCATTCGACATAAATGAATTCATTAATTTTGTATACTGAAGAGGAAGAGGTAAATAATGAGTATACTATTGGGAGCGCTAGTTTTTTTCAGTACTTTTGCGATTTACGATGCCATTCGAAAAGTAAATAATAATATTCTTGATCAAACTGAAGAAATTAGGAAATTACGAGAAGACCTAAAACACATTAATAAAAATTAATTCCTTTTTTTATACTGTAAAATGACATAAAAAAATCAAGATAGCCGTACTATTAAACAAATAGTCCAGCTTGTTGAATTACGGGATCTAGTTAAATTTATGCAGCTTCACAACGTTAAGGAAAGAATGGTTACCAAACGCAATTCTCTCTTTTAGTTTTAGAACACCATGGCACCTAATAGATTTTCATTCATAATACGGTTAATTTCCATCTGTTCAATGTTTTTTAACCTTATTTTTAACAGTAAAAAACTACACATGTAACGGCGGAGTCCTTCCCAACCGTACAGATGTAGTTTTTGTTTTTATTTTTTTATAATCCGTTCTGTTGCAACTGCCTCAATTTCTCCCATTGCCCAATGTGTTGAGGGAACATCACTAAATATGTGCGCCATTTACCAAACATCAATTTTAATGAAGATGAAGTTACAATATTAATGACAACCGGTTGTTTCACAAACAATTCTTGATTACATGCTTAGCTAACTTTTAATATGGTCAAAGATGCTCCCTGCCCCTCATTCATTTCTAATAACTCCACTGATTCAGTTGCATCGTAAAGTTGCAGTGATATTTTAGATCCTGGAGGTATATTTACTATAACAGTACCTGAATAGCTTGATTTTGCATCACCCTTGGGTATTGAAGATTTAAGTAAAGGTGAACCATCTATCAACAATCTCACCCCTATAGATTTATCTTCTTTTAAGTTAACATGATAGGTTATATAGTATGTCCCACCCTTCAATACAATAATACCATCCGACGAAGAATTATAATTACCTGAACTACCGCCCATATTAATCCATATTAAAGATACGCCTGCCTCAGTCACAGAACCTGAAAAAAGTGGATTTTCTGCGTATGCATAAGCTAATTTATTTTCTCCGCTTTCTCCTTGTGGTCCTGCTGGGCCTGTTGCTCCTGTATCACCCTTATCTCCTTGTGATCCTGCTGGGCCTGTTACTCCTGTTTCGCCCTTATCTCCTTGTGGGCCTGCTGGTCCTGTGTCACCCTTATCTCCTTGTGGTCCTGTTGCTCCTGTGTCACCCTTATCTCCATGTGGTCCTGTTGCTCCTGTTTCGCCCTTATCTCCTTGCGAACCTGTTGCTCCTGTTTCGCCCTTATCTCCTTGCGAACCTGT
>NZ_LMBZ01000015.1:51906-137114 GCF_001439635.1 Solibacillus cecembensis
TAGAATTACCTGACACATCGGAAGGCGATGAATCGGTAGTAACACTTATCATTTGTTTCGTAGCATCCCAGACAATTTTTTCATCTAATAATTCGCCAACAAATCGGACTGGCGCCATTATCCGGTTTTGAATAATCATGGGTGGCTGATTAAGTGTCATCGTATTCTTTTTTCCACCAACATTAATACTAGCAGTCTGGTTACCGACAATCAGCGTTCCTGATTTATCTCCTTTAACAAAGGTTAGTGTTTTCGTAGAATTATTCCATTCAAAGGATACATCAAAGGCATCTTGAAGAGTTCGTAAAGGTACTAACGTTGTCCCTCCATAAATTACAGGTGAGATGTCACTAGGAATTTCATTTCCATTAACGGAAATTGATATTCCAGAAGCATTAGTAGTTGATGCCGCTTGAGTGATAGGAACTCCTATCACCATCATTACAAATACGAGAATAAATGATACTTTCAATTTTTTCATATTACTTTCCCTCTCTTCGCTGAATATAGTAGTTTGAATATTCACTTCTAAGCTCGTCAAATAATTCCCTTCAGTAACATTTTGCACGCAATATATTACCATTTTAAACCATTTATTTCTTTTTTATAATATAACCTAAACCCTATTCAAGATCATTAGAATAAAAACTTGTTACAACATATTATTTTTGTTAATTACCAAATATAATATATTAAACTCTCCCCTTTTTTTATATCTATTGAATTAAAATGGTCATAAGTGCTGAAACAGCAAAATCCCAATCAATTGTATATACTTGGTCCTTAAACCATCCGTGGAAAATAGCACCACTCTATACTCTTCACCTCTTTACCTTTAATTGTGGCTGGAATGATTACATCTTTTGTTATTCCAATGTACTTTGTAATGGTAACGCCTGTAGCATTTGTTTCCGTTTCAAAACTCCTTCACTATTTCCTACACCATAGGCTGTGGTATTTCCCCTTTATAAATTTATGAATAACAATATTAGAACTATGCTATATTATTTCCTTATCTAGTATGCACCTCTTTCTTTTGATCGCTATGTAGAGCAATCGCAACTAAATATCACATATAAAGGTTAAAACTAGGTTAAAAAAATTAAAATTAGAAAAAACAGTTAAATAGAACTAGCACTTTTCGATTTCGTTAAAATTATTCACTTTTTATAGCGGTACTTTAAAATATCCGTTAGCTATTCACTTATAGTTAGTTAAAGATCAGGAGGTACATTATGAATTTCAAACAATTAGGGGATGGCGAAGAATTATTGCTGTTTCTTCATGGTGGTGGCGTTAGTAGTTGGATGTGGGAATCACAAATTAATTATTTTAAAAATTATCACTGTATTGTCCCTGATTTACCAGGACACGGAACGAACAGTGATGAACGATTTTCTATGAAATCAACCATAAATATATTATGGGACATACTTGAAGAGGCAGCCCCAGATAAAAATTGGAACGTCATTGGATTCTCTCTCGGCTCTCAAATTGCCCTTCAAATGATTGCTGAACGACCAAACGCTTTCAAACGTGCAATGATTAATAGTGCATTAGTTATTCCGAAAAAAACGATGAGCCTATGTATTCCTCCAACCATTTTTGTAACGTATCCATTAATTCGGCAAAAAGCATTTGCTAAATTACAGGCAAAAACACTTGGAATAAGCGATACATATTTCGAAAAATACTATATGGACACATGTAATATGAGTAGAGCAAACTTAATAAACATCTTAAAAGAAAACTTAAATTTTGTACTCCCCGCGAATATCAACAATGCCAAAACTCAATTTCTATTCACAATTGGTGAAAAAGAAAATTGGTTAATGAAGCAGTCTATGAAAAAACTTGCCCCTTTGGGTAAGTCCGAAATAATTGTAGGTGTGGGGCATAATGCGCCACTAGAAAACCAACAAGTATTCAACCAGCTGCTTGATGATTTACTAAAATAAAACTCTATAAAGATTGAGGCATCTCACTAAAACATGTGCTTGACTATATAAAATAACCTTCTACAGAAGTACGTTTTTTCTCATAAAGTTTCTAATTAAGGTGCGTGCTTGTTTAGGCTGGCTGAGCACATGAGTCACACAGCCTTGTGCGCATGTAAGCAGGCCAGCCTATTTATAATTTTGCCTACTGAAGATTTCCCTGCCTCTCAAGAGAATCCGATATACTTCATCTCAAACTAGCGCACAACATCAATTTTTTAAGCTGCCATAACGACCGCATACACTAAAAGAATGTGCAAATTTATTTCAAGAACAGATTTCGGTGTTGACCCAAGATTGATTTATCACTTCGAATCATCCCTATAAATTGGAAGATGAATATGAAATCAATATTTCTTGTAGGAAATTATTTAGGAACTAATATAATTCATCACCCACTAAAAGTATAACCCTCCCCTCTGTACCTAAATCCATATATACAAACATACATTCCCTTTGGTATAATTTCACATAAGGGAGTGTTGAATAAATGGAACATACAATTAAATTGAAGCACTTAGCTAGCGAATATATTGAAACACTAAATTCGTTTATTTTGCCTGAAGAACAGGGGAAATTTACAGCTTTACCTAATACAATCGGCGACTTAAAGGACGGACAGTATGGAATCGTAATTCTTAATGAGAATGAACCGGTTGGCTTTTTCTTATTGCATGCAACTGAGCGCGTGAAGGAATACTCAGACAATCCAAATGCTATGCTATTAACCGCGCTGTCAGTAAACCATTTACATCAAGGAAAAGGTTATGCAAAAATGGGCATGCTTTTACTGAAATCTTTCGTAGAGCAAGAATTCCCACAGTGCAATGAAATCGTTCTCGTTGTAAATCATAAAAATATCGCTGCTCAAAATCTATACTTGAATGTAGGTTTTATCGATACAGGAATACGAAAGATCGGTAAAATTGGCGAACAATTTTTAATGAAATTACATCTTTAGTAAAAATCTTTACATTTTATTATTTAGTAAAAAGACGAATTAAGTAACTCCTATAATTCTAAAAACCTGTCTTGGGAAGTACATTTCAAGACAGGTTTGAACATACGCTATATTTCAATAATAACTGGTATAATCATTGGCTTTCTCATTGTCAGTGTAAATATATATTGGTCCACTACTTTTTTAATTGCACGTTTCATCGCATATGCATTTGCTTCATTAAATTTATTTACTGCATCTTTCGCAAGTTCATTTATATCGCTTAACATTCCCTTTGATTCTTTTTCGTAAACAAATCCTCGGGAAATGGTATCCGGATCAACAATAATGGAACCATCATTTTTACTAATTGTAACGATAATAACAAGCATCCCATCCTCAGAAAGCTGTTTCCTGTCGCGTAATACAACCTCACCTACTTCTCCAATACCGATGCCATCTACATACGTATCGCCTGCAGGTATATTACGTGTTTGCCGAGCAACGGTACCTACAATATCAACAACATCCCCATTTTGAAGGATAAAGGTACGATGTTGTGGTATACCAACTGCCTCAGCTAATAAACGGTGTATATGAAGCATTCGATATTCCCCATGGATTGGAATGAAATATTTCGGCTTCATTAATGTGAGCATTAACTTTAAATCCTCTTGATAACCATGACCAGACACATGCATCCCTGTTACACTGGAATTTCCATAAATAACCTTTGCACCAAGTTGAAATACATTATCTACAATTTTTGAAACATCTTTTTCATTTCCAGGAATCGGTGAAGCGGCAAAAATAACGGTATCCCCTTGTACGATTTTAACATCTCGATTATTCCCTGTGGAAAGCCGGGAAAGTGCAGCTAGAGGCTCTCCTTGACTTCCCGTACATAAAATAACAACGCGCTCTGGCGGGATGTGTTTCATTTCACTCGCTTCAACAAGCATCCAACTCGGAATGTTTAAATAGCCAAGTTCCATTGCAATTGAAGTTACATTCACCATACTCCGACCAAGCAATACAATTTTTCGATTCGTTTTTTTAGCAGCTTCCACTATTTGCTGAACTCGATTGACATTTGAGGCAAAAGTTGTGATAAAAATCTTCCCTGTTGCTTTTAGAAATTCCTCTTCTAAATGACTAGCTACTAATTTTTCTGAAGGTGTCGATCCAGGACGCTCTGCATTCGTACTTTCCGATATTAATGCCAATACCCCTTGTGTACCGATTTCAGCCATTTTATGAATGTCTGATACTTGATCATTTACTGGTGTTAAATCGAATTTAAAATCCCCCGTATGCACAACATTTCCCTCAGGCGTGTGAAAAACTAAACCTAAGCAGTCCGGAATACTATGACTTGTTTTAAAAAAAGTAACTGCCATCTGCTCAAAATCTAAATGGGAATCCGCCGTAATTTCAACTAATTGTGTATCGCGCAGTAATTTATGTTCTTTTAATTTTAATTCAATCAAACCAAGTGTAAAACGAGAAGCATAGATTGGCACATTTAACTTTTTTAGCATGTATGGAATACCACCAATATGATCCTCATGTCCATGTGTCACAATTAACCCTTTAATTTTATCTTTATTTTCCTGTAAATAAGTAAAATCAGGGATAATTAAATCAACGCCTAATAAGCTTTTATCTGCAAATTTTGCTCCGCAGTCAATGATGATAATTTCATCTGAATATTGAATAACATACATATTTTTACCGATTTCATTAATACCACCTAAAGCAAAAATGGATAATGCACTTTCTGCACTTGCCAATACGATTCCCTCCTGCTGTTTCATTCGTTATAAATAAAGTCTATTGTTGATTGCTTTAACAAATATTAGTATTCGTTATTACAGTCTGAGCTATACGAATACAATCCATCCATTTTTCCTAATCCGCTTTGTACTGTGTAATTGGCTCATCTGTTATGTAATTTTCTTTTTCACAACAAAAATAGCACTTCCTCAGCGGAAATTACCGGACTGGGAAGTGCAAATTATTTATTTGGGCATATTCCATTTCATTTCGCATTAAATATTTCAGATAGCCCCTACACTTATTTAAATCTGCGGCTACCTTTTTTGCCATCATACATATAAATAATCGCTTTGTTTTCTAATATCGTTTCCAAATAAACAGGGCGACCCCAAAGCTGATAAATATACGGTAAAACATGTTCTAAATAAGTCGGATCTAATTCCATTCCTTCATAGCCATGCTTTAAGTATAATTCCCCACTTCGCGAATAATCGCCATCTTCTACAACGATATATGGAAATCCTCCGTTTACACGCATGGAAATGAGCTGATTTTTTACTTCTTCATGATCCTTGTCTGTAATTTTATACTCCTGACCCTTTTTCGCAAAAACATATAGGTCTTCTTCATTGACCAATTCCTTTGATAAATAATTGCGAATAAAGGATACATCCGATTCAATTTCTCGCACTTCAAATATTTTCTCCCGACCTGCATTTGATTTTGCACCGAAACGCTTCATTTCATCTGTCGGGTTATCGTATTTCTTTTCAATATGTTCAAAGATTTTAATCCCTAAATAATACGGATTAATCGTTGTTTTTGACGGTTGCACAACCCCTGCATTTAACTTGGCATATTCAATCGTTTCTGCTGTTGTTAGATTTAACTCCCGCATAATTCGTTGATGCCAGAAAGACGCCCAGCCTTCATTCATAATTTTTGTTTCTAATTGTGGCCAAAAATACAGCATTTCTTCGCGTAACATCGTTAAAATATCACGCTGCCATTCTTCTAATTCCCGACTATATTCTTCAATAAATAACAATAAATCTTTTTCCGGTTGCACGGGGAATTTTTTCTTCTTCAGTTTTGCTTGTTCTAGCGGTTTTTCTGCCTCCCCTATTTTCCATAAATCATCATACTGTGTTGTTATGATACGCACTTCTTCTATATCCTCTTCCTCTGGTGCAGACCCTTTCGGACGAAAAATGGAAGGATCAATATGCTCCTGAATGGCTAACACCGCATCCAAAAATTTTTCTACCTCATCTTTTCCATACAATATCTCATAGCTCGCAATCCGTTCTGCAGTCGCGGTCATACTTTCAACCATATCTCGTCTCGTATTGGAGAAGCGCACATTATTTTTAAAGAAATCACAATGAGCCAACACATGCGCGATAATGAGTTTGTTTTGTATTAACGAATTGGTATCGAGTAAAAAGGCGTAACAAGGATTGGAATTAATGACAAGTTCATAAATTTGGCTTAGCCCTAAGTCATATTGCAGCTTCATTTTGTGAAATTGTTTCCCAAAACTCCAGTGGGTAAAACGCGTAGGCATTCCGTAAGCACCGAACGTATAAATAATATCAGCAGGACAAATTTCATAACGCATCGGATAAAAGTCTAAACCAAACCCGACTGCAATTTCCGTAATCTCATCAATTGCTTGGCGAAGCTCTCTTTCCATTCATTAGCCCCCTTACAAATCGACTTCCTGTTTTTTGAATATATTCTTCAATGCATCATACACTTCTTGTTTTTTCTTTATTATCGAAAAGCGAAATTTTGGATCATCTATCTTTTTAAAAGTCGTCATTAATGTAGAGGCACGGTTCGATTCATTCACTTCCCCGTAACCAAACATGCTCGATACTTTCATCAGTTCCTTCACTAATTTCAAGCTCTTTTCATTATCAATTGTTAAATTTTCACCATCCGAAAAATGCACAGGGTAAATATTATAACGAGATGGGTGATATTTTTGATCAATCAATTCTAATGCTTTGGCATACGCAGAAGAGCAAATCGTGCCGCCACTTTCCCCTCTTGTAAAAAACTCTTGCTCTGTCACGGTTTTCGCTAATGTATGATGCGCAATAAATTCAATTTCAACCGTTTCATACTTTGATCGTAAAAACTTAATCATCCAAAAGAAAAAGCTTCTTGCACAAGACTTTTCAAAATTCCCCATCGATCCACTGACATCCATCATCGCAAGCACGACCGCTTTGGATTCAGGTTTAACAACTTCATCCCACGTTTTAAAACGTAAATCATCATTGTAAATCGGACTAATTGTGGCTTTTCCGTGCATGGCATTCCGTTTAATAGCCGTCATAATTGTCCGTTTCTTATCGACATTTCCCATTAGCCCTTTTTTCCGAATATCATTAAATTCAATTTTTTCAGTTGTAATATCCGCTGCTTCTTTTTGTTGTAAATTCGGTAACTCCAACTCCTGAAACAGCAACCCTTGTATTTCTTCAATGTTTACTTCTGTTTCAAAATAATCTTCCCCTGGTTTGTCTCCAGCTTCTTTTCCTTGCCCAGCACTCGCACTCTTTCCACCGGGTTCCCGCGCCACAACATCTCCCACTTGGCTATCCCCTTGACCTTGCCCAACATGCTTTGACTTATCATAGTTATAGCGAATTTTGTATTCATCTAAAGAACGAATTGGAATTTTGATTGTCTTGTCACCATTAGACAAAATGATGCTATCATCACTTATTAATTCTGGTAAATTATTTTTAATCGCTTCTTTTACTTTTTCATTATGACGCTGCTGATCTTGGTGACCTTTACGATGGAGAGACCAATTTTCCTGTGAGACAACAAAACGATTTTGATCATTTTCACTCATTTTATCCTCACCAATCTATTCATTTTTTTATTTCCATTATGCCAATCGATTTACAATTTTATAGAAATTTTTCATTCTTCCATGAAGCCTATCAATTACGTTCAGTGGATGCTCATACACCCACCGAACGTAAATAAAAAAATGGCTTTGTCTATACTATGCGATGCTTTTTCGTTTTTGTACTGCAATTATAAAAACAATTACGCCTTGGTGTAATTGCGTCCAGATTTTGAATTGTGCTCGCACAATTCACTCCTTTCAAAATCTGTGACATCCGCCGGGGGCTTTAACTTCATGAAGAGGGTGTTTAAACACCCTCTTCATGAAGTTAAAAAAAGGATACCCAATTTATTTGGATACCCCTTGCGCCCCTTAACGATTTAATAAACTACCTACATAGCGTAATAATTCATTTGCTGATGTTGAATTATAGCCATGCTCGTCAATGAGTGTTGCGACGACTTCATTCATCTTTTTCAGTTGTGCTTCATCTGGTGTTTTCAATGAAGTCGTAATTTTAACAACATCTTTTAAATCCGCAAACAATTTCTTTTGAATCGCCTCTCGCAATGCATCATGCGAGTTGTAATCAAATCGTTTTCCATTCCGCGCAAATGCAGAAAGTCGAATCAAAATTTCTTCACGGAATGCCTTTTTCGCATTTTCAGAAATACCAACTTGCTCTTCAATTGAACGCATTAGTTTTTCATCCGGATTCATTTCCTCACCCGTTAATTGATCACGGATTTTATTTTTATTGCAATACGCTTCGACATTATCTAGGTAATTATTCAGCATCGTTTTCGCAGAATCTTCATACGAATACACAAACGCTTTTTGCACTTCATTTTTCGCAATATCATCGTATTCTTTTCTGGCAACTGCAATAAAATTCATATACTTTTCTTTGTCTTCCTGTGAAATCGAAGCATGTTGGTCAAGCCCATCCTTCAATGACCGCAAAACATCCAGCGCATTAATCGACGGTACTTCTTTACGAATAATGGCAGATGACACACGGTTAATGACATAACGCGGGTCAATGCCATGCATGCCTTCGTTTGGATACTCTTTTCTCAGCTCTTCTAAGTCCACTTGATTGTAGCCCTCGACATTTTCGCCGTCATACAACCGCATTTTTTTAAGTAGGTCAACGCCAGCTTTTTTCGGTGTTTCTAAACGCGTCAACACTGAAAAGATTGCTGCAACGCGGAGTGCATGTGGCGCAATATGAACATGGGCCATATCGCTGTCATTAATCATTTTCTCATAAATCTTTTCCTCTTGGCTGACAATTAAATTATACGGAATGGGCATAACGATAATTCTTGAATGCAATGCCTCATTTTTCTTATTAGAAATAAACGTACGATATTCCGTTTCGTTAGTGTGCGCGATTATGAGTTCATCCGCACTAATAAGGGCAAATCTTCCTGCCTTAAAATTTCCTTCTTGCGTTAATGAAAGTAAATTCCATAAAAACTTTTCATCTAATTTTAGCATCTCTTGGAATTCCATCATTCCGCGATTTGCTTTGTTTAACTCACCATCAAAACGATAGGCACGTGGATCTGATTCTGACCCATATTCAGCAATTGTCGAAAAGTCGATACTTCCCGTTAAATCTGCAATATCCTGTGATTTTGGATCAGACGGTGTAAATGTCCCGATTCCAACGCGGTTATCCTCCGAGAAGAAAATGCGCTCCACTAACACTTCCTCAATCTGTCCATTATATTCCTGTTCCAATCGCATCACATTAAGTGGGGATAAACTCCCCTCAACCCGTATCCCATATTCTCCATAAAAATCTTTTCTCAAATGCTGTGGAATTAAGTGCAGCGGATCTTCATGCATCGGACAGCCTTTAATCGCATAAACTGCCCCTTCGTCCGTACGTGAATATTGTTCCAGTCCTCGTTTCAATAACGTGACAATCGTGGATTTCCCTCCACTAACCGGCCCCATTAATAATAAGATTCTTTTGCGCACATCTAGCCTTTTCGCAGCAGGGTGGAAATACTCCTCGACCAACCGCTCCAACGCTACTTCCAAACCAAAAATTTCGTTCCCAAAAAAGTTGAATAACTTTTGACCATCTCGCTGTTCAAGCCCTGAGCTTTTAATCATATTGTAAACGCGTGAATGGGCCGTCTGAGCAACTTCTGGTCTTTCCTGCACAATCCTTAAGTAATCTGAAAAAGTACCTTCCCACTTCAGCCTATTTTCTTCTTCTCGATAGTTCCTAATTTTTCTTAAAAATTCGATTGTCTTTCCCTCCATCCTGGGCACGGTTTTTACATAATATGAACGGAGGGAAATTATGATACCTAGACTTTTTTATTATCTGTCATGGTTCTAAAAATAGGAATCAAATTTTTGTATGATATTCAGCCTTTAAACGGTCATTACATTCGTTGCGTTTTTTCCATTTATCTACCAAATTCGTTGTGTTATAATTTGTGAGAAGTTTAAAATTTACTATTTACTTATAATTAAGGAGGTTCCGATTTGGACTATATAGCAAAAACCCATCCCTCTTATAAATTCGTACTATACCTACATATTTTCTTACTATCTCTTGGAACAATCGTGATGAAAGAATCGCCATTATTCTTTATTCTTAGCGGTACCTTCGTCGTATTTTTATTTTTATCTCTATTTTTTAGATTCCATCTTACAATTAAAAATGACATCATCAAGTACAAAATTTGTTTATTTTCATTCCCGATTTACAAAAAGGATATACCTTCAAGTATGATTGTAAGGATAAATTTTGTTAGGCGCGGTTGGCGTATTAAAACTGCAATCATTAAGCAAAAATCTAAGTTCCCCCTACGACTAATGTTATTTCAACCACAATCGTTCTATACAGATTTACTAGCATACTGCGAACGAAATCATGTTGAATACACGCGAAGTAGAGATTATTTGTTACTGATTAAATTAGACAAATAAATATTAAGGGAATGATACTAATTGATCGACAATAGTAAGGTAGTTATCGGTGCAGGAGAATATATTAATAATCCTGGATGGAAACATATGCAGGAAGAAGATTTAAATTTATTAGATGAAAATACGTGGCAAAACAGGTTCACTAAAAATTCCATTACAGCTTTTTTAGCTGAACATGTCTGGGAACATCTTACATATGAAAAAGGTTTAGAGGCAGCAAGTTTGTGCTTTAAATACCTAAAACCTTCTGGCTATATTCGTTGTGCAGTACCGGATGGCTTTTTCTCTGATGAATCCTACCAAAATATAGTCAAAGTTGGTGGTCCCGGCCCTAAAGAACATCCTGCCGCTAGTCATAAAATAGTCTTTAATTATAAAACGTTGATTAAAATGTTTGAAACTGCCGGATATAAGGTAAAGTTACTAGAATATTGCGACGAAGAAGGAAACTTCCATCAAAATCCCTGGGATGGAGTTGATGGTGTAATTTTTCGTTCAAAGAAGTATGATCCTCGAAACCAAGGTAATAAACTTGTATTCCCTTCTTTGATTGTTGATGCCGTGAAACCAAAATAATATAAAGTTTCTGATCGATGTGCTTTAAGTAACACGTATTTTAATATAGGAAATATTTTTAAATGTGTCTAACGAAGATTTGAGAACAATATAGCCCATCTAATAAAAAGATGGGCTACTTATGTATAATTAATATGTTCTTACCGAGACCGGTGTAAATTCTTTTATATACTGTTCCATTTTTGTAATTGAATCCGTAAATTGCATTGCCTTTTGATCAGCCTTTGTTAAAAATCCACTTGTTACCATGTCATTGTAAAAATCTTTTAATTTATCGTAATAACCTGCTACATTGAATAAGATGCATGGATTATTGTGTTGCCCAATTCTTGCCCATGAAATAACTTCCGAGATTTCTTCTAACGTCCCCGGGCCACCTGGTAATGCAATATAGCAGTCTCCTAATTCAATCATTTTATTTTTTCTTTCTGACATTGAACTTACAATTTCTAAACGTGTTAAATTCGGATGGCTTAGCTCTCGGTCTACTAAAAATGTCGGAATAATTCCGATTACCTCACCGTTATGGTATAAAACTTCATCCGCTATAACACCCATTAATCCTGCTTTACCACCACCATAAACTAACGTATGTCCATTATCAGCAATCCATTTGCCAAGTGCTTTTGCTCCATCGACATATAATTCATTATTCCCTAAACTCGCGCCGCAATAAACTGAAATATTCAAATTTACTTCCTCCTTTATGCTATATTACCATTATAGAAAAATAAGGAGTGGCTTGCATTGAATATTTTAGAATATCAAAAATGGATTACAGAATTTTATAAAAACCGAGGTTGGTACGACTTAAATCCATTTATACGTGTAAATTTTTTAACAGAAGAAGTAGGTGAAGTATCAAAAGCAATTCGTACAATTGAAATTGGTCGCGACCGTCCAGATGAAGCTACACAACCTAAAGAACAACAGATCGAGAACTTAAAAGAAGAGCTTGGTGATGTGTTAGATAATTTATTTATTTTAGCGGATAAATACGAAATTGATTTGACAGATATTATGGAAAGTCATAAAGATAAATTAACGAAACGCTATCAATAATACATATAGTAAAGTCCATAACGAGGATTTCGGAACCATATAATTACAATTCACGTCTATACTGAGAAATGAAAAGTATAATGGAGGTATCATTATGTGGTTAATATTGGGTATTATTGCAATAGTAGCAACTTTTATAAATCTTTATATGTATATAGCTGGTAAGGATTATAAGCTTGCTATGGCGATGGCATTATCATTTACAGCATTGACACTCTGTGCAGAACATAGCCTTGTATCTAATTGGATAAAAGGTGAAGATTGGTCAGCTTTAACGGAAGTACCTAATTTCGGAAGGGCATTATGGTTTCTGACAATTGTTTCTATCTTACTGAATATAGCACCTATACTTTTAGAACTTAAAAATAAAAAGTAATTACTTATTCTAGCTCATACGGATTTACAACGTTAAGAGCAAAAAGACCCCTAACGACGCTTTGGTAACCAAATCAACACCATTCTATACCTATAATCATAGAGTTCGAAAATTAACTGTGGAAAGTTGTTTCTACGCAATAAACAAAACAATAAGAATTAGTGTGTTGTATAATATTGGTATATAAAATTAATATGAACGAGGTGAAACAATGACTAAAAAAACATTAATTTTTCTAATCTGTTTTTATATCGTTGCTTTTGCAATAAATTTAATTCCGTCAATAAAACATCCTGACTCTAATGTGACCATTTTGAATTTACTTGTAACTATACTATTTATAGTAACTTTGTTGGTATTTGTAAAAAAGATACCCCTTAAAAATGGGTTTAATAAAAGTTTAAATATCTTTTTAATCTTTGGTTTTTTATCTGGTTTGATAGTGTATGTTATAACAAAATTTGAACATATAACTTTGGATTATGCTATTTTGGATGTGATAGCGTCAATTCATTATCCGTTTTATATTATTTTTACAACTCCACTATTTGGATTAAACTATCTATTTGGTGTAAATTATGGGGTTTTCTCGTTATTGATGTCCGTAGTTTATTTGAGTGCAATTATATTACTTGTAACTTCTAGAAGATTAGTGAACCAATCCGCATAATGAATAAAGAACAAATAAGTTATACAATCACATTCAAAATAACGTTCCCAAATCAAACTTTGGTGACTATATGAATAAGTAATGCTGAATATAAAGCTTAATGATTTTATTTAAGGTGGTACTCATTTAAAAAAAATATTAATAATTTTAATCGTTTTTGTTGTAATTTGTTTTTCATATTTCTATAAATCACCCATAATTAGTTCGGACGTAGCTTTAATTAATGCGGAAAAATATTTATTAAATCCACCTGAAGAATGGGGAGTATCTATTTATTTTAATGGGCTAGAAGGAATTCCAGAAGAATATATCCGTGTAAATCTTTCTCAAAAACACGGATTTTGGAATGAATTATTAAATAGAATGCAATGGGAAGTCACAATAAAATCACCTAAAATGGCAGCCACTGTTATGATAGATGCACACACGGGAGACTTTATAAATTTAATTGGTGCATTTAGCTAAGCTTGTATTTTTTAGTTTCATCAACTTATTTAGGCTATACAAACCCATACAAATAAATGTTCCCAAATCAAAATTTAGGATATATTACAACACCACGAAACACTGTCAAATCAACGTTTCGTGGCTTTTCTTCTAAATATCATTTATATAGCTTTATATGCAAAAACTCTCAAATTCAGTTAGCGCAACGGCTGACGTACATTTTTCTTACAACTAAACACATTCTATTTTTGTATAAAATTATGCATAAAAATGGAGTTTTTAACTTTGTAAATTTGCATAAGTCTTACAAAATCCCAACATTAAATATTATACACACTCACAAATCCCCAGCTGTCTTCCATCTATAACTCAATTTCCAATTTGTTTTTCATTTACATAAGATAAGTATTCTTGGGCTTCGGAAAATTTCTCTTGTAACTCTGTAGGAATTATATCGATATCCGGAACACTTGAAACTCCTACTTGTGCCATAATTGTTTCATAAGTCATTAAGGCTTGAATATAATTTTCAAATTCTTCAGCTGTTAAAACTTCTTGGCTTGATGGGAGTCCATTTAAATGATCAAAGTATGCTTGAATTTCGTACATAGCTACTTTAATTTTTTCTAATGGTTCTGCAGGGACTTGAGAATAATCTATATTTCCATTGCTATCACCATATTCAAGTTTTGCACTTGTAAATACATTTAATAACTCTTTAAATTGTTTAAACTCTTCTTTACTTAGGTCACCTTGTGCTTGATTCAATTTTGCATCAAATAATAAGTAACTTTTCATTGTAACACTCGCCGCATATTTTTTAAGATTATCAAATGATCCATATAAATCATCGGCCAATAACGCTTGAGAAGCAAATACACCCGTTGGAACGATTAAACATGCCGAAATAACCGCTATAGCCAATCGTTTCTTAAAAAAACGATTCATTTTGCCACCCATTTCAGATTTTGCTTTAGTAATGCCCCGTTTACTTCTTTCACGAATCTCTACAGGTACTTCGATTTTTGATAACTCTTCCTTAAGATGGTTATGCATAGTTATCTACCTCCTTTACATTTTGGCGAAGCTTATCTAAAGCACGGTATAACACTGACTTTGCGGTTCCTAATGGGATATCTAATATCTCAGAAATCTCCTTTAATGTACGGTCATCATAATATTTTAGTAAAATGACACTCTTCTCATCCTCTTTCAAAGTATCAATCAGCTTATGTAAAGACAATGTAAGTGCAATGTCTTTATCTTCTGCCCCAGTAAGCACTTCAAAGTCTACATTTAGTGGGATGATTTTTTTATTTTTATTGATTAAGTTCAATGCACAATTCATCGTAATTTTCATCAGCCATGTCTTGAAATATTCTGGATTTTCCAATGTACGGATTTTCTTAAATGACTGATAGGCCACTTCTTGAACAAGATCTAATGCATCCTCTTTATTTTTTACATAGACATAGGCCATTCGATAAATATCCGCTTCGTACTGCTGGAAAAGCATTAAGTAAGCTTTGTCATTTCCTTTTTGTGCTTTCATTACTAAACGTTCAAGTTTCATCTTAATTCCTCCTTTCGTTTTGGTTGTACATCTATTAGACAAGCGGGAAGGTGATTTGGCTTAAGTTTTTAAAATTAATTTTATGTAATGTGATTTTGGCTAGCAAATTGAAAAGTAAGTATGCACGTATTTGGATAATAGTCGCCACTTTTATAGCAACTTGGTTCACCAGCAAAGAATTTATTGCTCCAAAAGCAAATACAAAAGAGACATCCTTCATAAAAAAGCATGTCCTTTCTCTTCTATTTATTCCTGTTCAAACTAGTTGAATAAAATGCTGTCATCATTCACCTTATGAATTATCGAAAATAACTCCGCCAAATCATCCACAACGAAATCGGCATCCACGTTATCCCACTGAAAATCTTTTTTCCAAATACTTTTCATTCCTACATTTTTAGCTGCTTTTACATCTTTTTCTGGATGGTCTCCAACAAATATACTTTCGCTTGGTGTTACATGAAGTTGATTCAGGGCTTTCTTAAATATTTGTGGGTCAGGTTTTTTTAATCCTTCCATTCAGATACTAAAATCGTTTCGAAATAGCTTTCAATACCTAGGGCCCTTATATTATCCATTTGAAATTGTCCGAATCCATTCGTAATCATTCCTAAAATAAAATTGTTACTTCGCAGTTCCTCTAACATACTTACTAAGTTAGGAAATGGCACACAATGATACTGAAATTGTTTTATGTAATCTTGTAGTAATTCTTCCCAAGTAACCTCGGTAATCTCAAGTTCTTCAGTCAATTGTTGATATACTTTATCTTTCCAAACATAACCACGGTTGTCGAGTTCGATAAATCTGGATGTATATTTTTCTTTTGGGATATGGGCTAGCCATTTATTCAATCGCTCATATTGATAATCAATAAACTTTTTCATGGACTCGTCCCGGTTTAACAAAGTTCCATCTAAATCAAAAATAACTGCCTTAATCATTTCGCAACTCGCCTCCTACTAAAATTTTTGATTATTAATACCGGTCTTTTCCTCTGTTGTCCCCCTTAAATAAGTGACTATTTAAAATTTAACAAAAAATCAAATTAATTGCACATACAATATGCTATAATTTTCCTTAGTAAAAAAAGGAGGTACAAGTCCAATGGTAAAAAAATAAAATGAGAAAATCTTATATTATTTTAAAATAAACATGTAGATTTTCTCTTTCAATTGGTTCATACAATTTATATTTAGAATAGAGGAGATAAACCATGTTAAATAAATTAAGCGATACGATTTATTATTTATCAAATCAAGATGACCGCGATCGACCAACACTAGGATTGGTATGTGGTGACCAATATAGTCTTATAATAGATTCTGGCAATTCTACTCAACATGCTCAAGAATTTTTACTCGAAATCGCAAAGCTAGATGTACCCCCAGTTAAATATTTGGTCATTACACATGCACATTGGGATCACTTTCTTGGTATGAATGAATTTGATGCGACGGTTATTGTGAATAGCCTAACAAACAACAAATTAAAAGAGTGGCAAAATCTTAAATTTGATGATCATTCATTGCAAATGTATGTGAATAATAATCAAATGAGTACGATGTGTATGGAGATTATTCAAACTGAAATATCTAACAGGGATCGTTTTAAGCTGCGTTCTCCAGAAATGATTTTTGAAAATACATTAACGATTGATTTAGGAAATAAAGTTTGCATACTTGAAAAAATCAAAAGTACTCATACTGATGATTCTACAATCGTTTACATTCCTGATGAAAAAGTTGTGTTTTTAGCTGATTGTGCATATGGTACAACTACAAATTCTTTATTTCATTACAAGCAATCTTTGTTATTACCAATGATTGAAGACATTCAAAAGTATGATGCTGAAATGTTCCTACTTGGTCATGAATCAATTTGTGATTTAATTGAAATGACTACATTTTGGAATGAGCTAACAGCAGCAAGTGAGGCAGTTACATCATCTTCTTTAGAACAGGCTATAGAGTCCTTTAAGTTAAAAAATAAAAGAGAACCAACTGATGATGAACTATTTTTCATAAAAGCCTTTGTGAATGACCAAATAATTCAATCCAAGTAAGCGTTAAAGAACACAACAATCAAATGTAATTAGCAGCCATCTCATGAAAATTATCATGAGGTGGCTTTTGATTGTCACACTTTTATTTTCGAGTTTCTTACTGAGATATATTGGATAAAAGCAAAAAAGCGAACATCCCATTACTACAGGGATGCTCACATTTACAATGACACGTATTACTCAACCTTCTTCATTAATAATAACATTTTTACCGCGTAACTTTAAAACTAATGGAATACAGATCCATAAAAACGCTACAACTAAAAAGACAAGTGATAGAGGTTTCTCTACAAAAATACTGAATTCGCCATTTGAAATCGTTAATGCACGACGCATGTTATTTTCAATCATCGGCCCTAATACTAACGCTAAAACGAGTGGTGCAACAGGGAAATCATTTTTAGCAAAATAATAACCTAAAACACCACAGGCTAATAATACTAATAAATCAAATGTTGTATATTGCACCGCATAAACACCAAATATTGAAATCGCAATAATAATAGGTAATAAATATTTCTTCGGTGTTTGAATGATTTTTGCAAAAACACGCACTAACGGCATATTTAAAATGAGTAGCATTAAGTTACCTAAAAACATACTTGCGATTAATCCCCAAGCAACTTGCGGATGTTCTTCAAATAATAAGGGGCCTGGTTGAATGTTGTACATAACAAAGGCCCCCATTAAAATCGCAGTCGTACCAGAACCCGGAATACCTAACGTTAAAAGAGGGATCATTGCACCACCCGAAGCTGCGTTGTTTGCTGATTCTGGAGAGGCTACCCCTGCAATGTTTCCTTTACCGAATGATTCTGGATTTTTACTAATCTTCTTTTCCGTAATATAAGCAAAGAATGATGCAAGCGTAGCACCTGCTCCTGGTAAGACACCTAAAAAGAATCCAAGTAAAGAGCCACGGCCAATTGGTGCTGCACTATCTTTTAAATCTTGCTTTGTTGGTAATATTCGCGTAATTTTCGCAATCGGCTCATCACTGCCGTCCTTCTCGAAAATCGTTTTAAATACTTCTCCTAAAGCAAATAACCCTACTGCAACGGTTAAAAATTCAATTCCGCTAAAGAGTACTGGTTGATCATACGTAAATCGGGCAATACCTGAAACCGCATCAATCCCAATCGAACCTAATAATAAACCAAGTACCGTCATAATTAATGCTTTCGTAATCGACTTCCCTGCCAAACCACTAACTGCTGCTAAACCTAATAACATTAATGAAAAATACTCAGCAGGTCCGAAATTAATGGCAATTTTTGATAATGGTCGAGCCAATAAAACTAACCCAATTAAAGATACAATCCCCGCTACAAACGAACCAATAGCGGCTATGGACAAGGCAGCCCCTGCTCTTCCTTGACGCGCCATTTGGTAACCATCTAAAGTCGTTACAACTGAAGACGATTCACCTGGCGTATTTAATAAAATGGACGTTGTAGACCCACCATACATCGCACCGTAGTAGACACCCGCAAGTAAGATGATTGAGCTAGTAGCAGCCATTTCTACAGGTAAGCCAGATGTTAACGTAGCAGTAACTGGAATTAATAGCGCCACTCCGCTCATTGGTCCGATACCTGGTAAAACACCAACTGCAGTACCGATAATAACTCCTACTAAAGCAAATAAAATATTATGCCATTGAAATGCGATTGCAAAGCCGTTCATTAAATATTGTATCGTTTCCAATTACACGTCCCCCTTTCTATAAAAATGGTAACCCTGGTAAAGATCCGCCTAATACGTTGACAAATCCGTAATAAATAAATGCTGAAAAAGTGGCCGCTATAATAATCGTAGGAACCCATTTTCCCTTTTCTAACGTTTGGAATCCAATAACAAGGAACGCAAATGTCGTAATTAAATAACCTAGTTTTTCTAATAATAGAACGTAACCTAAAGCCGCAATAAATATAATGAAAAATCGCTTATAGTTCGGTGATTTAATATCTTCTTCCTCACCTACAATTTTATAAGTAGCTTTATGCTTAATCGTTTCAATAAACAAGAAAATACTTAAAATAATGAGAATGATACCTAAGCCTATCGGGAAAGTACTTGGTCCAATTTGTGAGCCATATGCACTGGTAGAAATTTTTTGCGATTCGACAACTACAAGAATACCTAACGCAAGAAAAACAATACTGGCCATTCGATCAAATTTTAAATTCATCATTGTGACACCTCCTAAAAGGGATGCGAGCCATTTGTTTTTGCTCGCATCTTTTCTATTACTTTTGCATACCTAAAGCAGTTAAAATTTCTGTAATCATTTTATCTTGTTCTTCAAGGAATGTAGTGAAATCATCCCCTACACGGAAATCTTGCTCCCAGCCATTACGTTGTAACTCTGCTGTCCATTCTTCCTTATCATTTAATGCCGTTAATTTTTCAACCCAATATGTTTTAGCTGCTTCCGACATATCTTTCGGACCGAAAATCCCGCGCCAAATTGTAAACTCTGTATCAATGCCTAAATCATAAAGTGTCGGAACATCTTCTAATCCTTCAATTGCCACTTTATTCGGTGAAGTTACAGCTAGTACGCGTGCATCCCCACTCTTCACGTAAGCGGCAACTGTTGAAATATCTGTTCCGATGGCATCCGCATTTTTACCTAACAATGCTGCCATCGCTTCACCGCCACCGTCATAAGAAACGTATTTTACAGCCTTTGGATCAATCCCATACTCATAAGCTGGTAAAATCGTAATCAAGTGATCCATTGAACCCGGTGCCGAACCACCAGCCATTGTAATTGCTGTTGGATCTGCTTTAACCGCATCTAATAAATCCGTTAAGCTTTCATATGGTGAATCTGCACGTACAACAATTGCGCCAAAGTCTTTCGTTAATTGTGCAAGTGGTGTCGTATCTTTATAACCATATGGACTATTTCCTTCTGCTTTTAAATTATTTATTAAAATCGGTGGAGACTTGACCATTAACATATGATCATTTTTCGCTTCTTTCGTCGCGTATGTGGCCATAAATACAGCACCACCGCCACCCGGTTTATTTTCAACTGTAATCGGTTTTTCAATTATTTTTGTTTCATTCATCATTTTACCGATTGAACGAGCTGTTAAATCCCAGCCGCCACCTGCCCCAGATGGTGCTACAATCGTCAAGTTACTTTTCGGATATTCCTCTTCCTTACTGCTACTGCTACTACCGCTAGACTCTCCCCCACCATCGCTACAAGCCGCTAAAGCTAACGTAAGCGATGCTGCCGAAAATAGTGCAACTAATTTCTTTTTCATTGACATAAATATTCCCCCCTCTGAATATACGCTCCCTTTGATGTAAGCGTTATCTTTATTAAAATATAAAAAATGACTATTTTATATATTTCGGAAATATTGTCTTTTGATTTTATATTATCCATTTTGTTCATACTGTTCACAGTGTTCCAAAATTCACAAAAAAAGTACACAATTGTTTGCCCCTAAACAATTGTGTACTCTTTCTATTTTCTATTCATTTTATTAAATATCGCCTTTCTGGACGGCCAACAGAGCCGTATATATGCTCAACATAAATGACTTTTTCTACCATTAAATGCTCTAAATAGCGACGTGCTGTTGTACGACTAATACCAAGTTCTCGTCCCAACTTTTCAGCTGTAATGCCATCCACGCAAGTTGTTAAGTAGTTAATGACCCCATTTTTCGTCACTGGATCAATCCCTTTAGGACTATTTTCTCTCGCGTCCTCAGTAAACGTCATATTATTCCATAAGCGATGGATTTCATTCGCTTGCAATTTATCCGAAGAGTTTAATATATCCCTTTTATCTTTGTACTTTTGCAAACATTCTTTAAATCGTTGCAATGTTAAAGGTTTTAATAAAAAATCAATGACGCCACTGGCATAGGCCTTCTTCACAATATCCACCTCCGCAGCTGCTGTAATTAAAATAATATCCGTTTCCAGATTCGTCTGCTTAATATAATCGATGAGCTCCGTCCCTAATTTATCTGGAAAATAAATATCCAATAAAATTAAATCCGGCTTCAAAGTATCTAACCAAATTTTCGCTTCCTCGATTGAATGTGACATCCCAATCGTTTGAAACCCTTCCAGCTGCTCTATAAATTTCTCATGAATTTGAGCAATGCGCACATCATCTTCAACAATCAACACTTCAATATTTTTTTCCATAGCTTTTTACCCCTCTTTAGGAATCGAAACAATAAACAGCGCTCCCCCAAGCTCGCCGCTTTCAATCGCAATAGCACCATTCAGCCTTTTTAAATTCTCGTTTACGATAGATAAACCATATCCGCGCGTTTCTTTATCCTTTGTTGATTGCTTCATTTTAAATAGATTATTTAGTAGATTTTGATCAATACCGCTTCCGGAATCTTCTATTTCACAAATGACTTCTTTTTCATATTCATAAATATATATACGAACCATTCGCTCTTCCTCATCTAAATGTTCAACCGCCTCAAATGCATTCATCACCAAATTCCCTAATATTGAAATTAATAAATGCTTTTCAAAATATTGACCAAGTTTCCCACAATAACTATCCTCATCTAATATGAGCGTAACCTTCAACTCTTTTGCACGATTATAAAATCCGATCATTAAGCCGCTAATAAATGTATCTTTAATATGCTCGTTAATAAACGAGATTAACGCATGGTTACCGAGACGCTCTGAATGAATTAAATGTAGTGCTTCATCATATTCCTTTAACTGCAGCAAACCTGAAATCGTATAAAGAAAATTATTATACTCATGTGTTTGAGCGCGTAATGATGCGATATATTGCTTCACTTGTGATAATTCATCCGCCACTAAATCAATTTCCTCAAAAGGTCGGAAGCTCGACACCGCACCGATTACTTTCCCCTCATTAATAATAGGCACGCGGTTAACTAATGTCTTTACACCATTGATTGTCATCATTCGATTTAATTGCTCATGCCCCGATTCCATCACTTTAATTAATCGCGTATTCGGGATGACTGTACTAATATTGTGACCTACTACAGGTTGATCATTATTTAATATGGCGCTCGCAGACTGATTGCTTAATGTAATCGTGCCTTCTGTATCTACCATAATAATGCCTTCTCGAATCGACTCTAAAATAGCATTTCGCTCAGTCAATATTTTTACGATTTCCTGTGGTTCATAGTTTAATAGCTGCTTCTTTATTTTATTCGATAAATATGTAGATATGATGATTGACAGTAATAAGGTAATGATAAATAATACGATCAAATAGCGTCCATAATCGAGATTCATCGAGAAAATATCCTCATATAAAAATCCAACAGAAACGACACCGATTATTTTTCCATCTTCATCTTTTACCGGCGCCTTACCACGTAAAGCCTTTCCTAAAGTACCCTCGGCAACTGAAATATATGCCTCACCTTCGATTAACGCTTGATCATTGTCATCTCCAACCATCTCTTCGCCAATCCGCGCTTTCACTGGGTGTGCATAACGTATACTTTGTTCATCCCCTAGTACAACATATTCGGCTTCGACACTTTCTTGTATTTCTAAAGCGAGTTGTTGTAACGCTTCCGTTGTTTCCGCCTTCTTTAATCCTGCTATAATATCTGGATGTTTAGAGGTCACTTTCGCAACACTTAGAGCGCGATCTCCAATTTCGTGCTCTACAATTTCCCCCATTATGAAATAAGTAGGTATAATAATAAGAAATGATACCGTTACGACTAAAAAAATATTATATTTGAAAAATTGAAAATTTAACGAACGTCTTTTCATTAGCTATCCCTCAGTGACTTTATAGAATGATAGTTTCCATTATAGCATAGGTTATTTTGATTTTTCGTAAAAGTCTAAACATTAAAGTTTAATGATATCCATTTTAGTCAACATGCATTTTAAAGAAATATTTCAGTCATTAAACGCAATTGAAATACGAAAAATGACCCCAATGTCTGACGAAGATAACTATTTTGGGTTGGATGGCTTTATTGTTGGGTTGTTTAAAAAATAAATTTCATTTCAATAGCAAAAAACCGAGTATGGAGGGCAAACTCTACCATACTCGATTTTTTTTAGAAGGGGTGAAAAAGTGTAGTACTTTTTATTATTGCAACAAATAATTTACTAATTACTATCTTCTGATTTCATTTTTAAAAGTGGGGGAACGTTCCAATAGGTGCCCATCCGCCATAGCCATTCAATTGGTCCAAATCTAAAGAATACCAACCAAAGCTTACTAAATAGTAATTGCAAAATGTAAATTCCAACACAGATCCAGAGAGAGGAAATTAAATCGATGTTCGAAATTAAATCTAATGCATTTCCAATCAATAAAATAAGTGCAGTTTGTCCTAAATAGTTAGTTAAAGCCAATCGTCCATACGCTTTTAATGGGGAAAGAAGTATTTGTAACAACGGATGTTGAAGTATTATCACTAATGTCCCTATATAGAATGCCGAAACAAATGGACTGATTTGCATCCCGATTAATGGAAACATCGTTACTTTTTCTATATGATTAGTTAATTGTTCGTCCGACAAATTATCAAGTGGTAAGTATGCATGTGGTGCATATTGCCATTGATAAAGCCAACCAACTAAACTTACACCAAACATAGAGATTGTAAAAATTGTTATCTTTTTTCGATTATCTTCAATTTCTTCAAATATTCGATACTGCCCTGCTGCTAGACCAAGTAAAATCAGCGGGAATGGCATAGCTATTTTTAAACCTAAGTAAGCAGTTATTCCTAAGAGGGTAAGACCTAAAGCTAAATTTATTTCTTTACGTACTTTATAGAATGGTAAAGCTACTAAGCCAAATATTGCATAGATTGTTAACGCTTCACCGGGTTGGAAATACATATGTACAATTCCTATTAAAAACAAAATGGCGATTCTTCTTATGAAAAATAAAAAAGCCTTTTCATCTTTGGCCTTAGCACGTGTTAAAAAAATATAAAATCCTAATCCAAATAAAAATGAAAAAATTGAGAAAAATTTACCTTCTACAAAGAGAGTTAAAATGTTACTGTATGCGATGTCTATTGATGTTTGTGGTAATTCAATTCTAAGAAGTGTTGGGATATTTACTAGTATAATTCCTAGTAGTGCAAATCCTCTTAAATAATCTAAAATATGAATTCGTTTGTTTAAATCAATTGGTTGCATTCTGTCCTCCTCCTAACTAATACAAAGTATACTATACTGAAGTTCATAAAAAAGTAGGAATGGGAAATGTAACGCTAACTCGGGCTCAGGCATAAGCGCATACATCGCTACAAGATCTTTTCGTGCAATATGCTGATTGATCTTTTTTAACTTGATTGTATGATTTTCTATATAATGCAGAAATTCAAGAAAATCTTTCGTAATCGTTGTTGGATAGTTGTTTGTGACTGTGATTTCAGTAGGATTTAACAACAAAAAAAGGCTGCCACCAAAAGTTATCGAAATAACTTTTGGGGCAGCCTTTTATGGTTACATCATTAAAATTAAAGTTTTACGATGTTTGTAGCTTGTGGGCCACGTTGACCGTCTTCAACTGAAAATTCAACTTTTTGACCTTCGTCAAGTGATTTGAAACCGTCACCTTGGATAGCTGAGAAGTGAGCGAATACGTCGTTTCCGCCTTCTACTTCGATGAAACCGAAACCTTTTTCTGCGTTAAACCATTTTACTGTACCTTGTTGTGTCATTTAAATGACCTCCATTAATTGTATTCAATAATATCATTCTTCATCGAAAGAAAAAATCCACATATTACAAAAAGTATCTTACATTACATGATTACTCTTTGTAATATGTGAATTTATTTGATTTCTTTTAAACGACGTTATTACATTTATTATATAACATAAAATAGAGTTTGGCTAGTCCTAAATGAAAGTTTTTTTTAAAACAATATATTGCGCACTTAATAAATTAACTTTAGCATTGTTTTCGTGCATAGCTGGCTCAATAGCATTGATCTAGTAAAGTACCGCTACCACTGACTTTCTCACAAAAAATACATACAAAGAAGGTCCTTTCCTCTCCCTACTTCCTGCTTCAAAAAAAATGCAAAGTGACGAAAATGACAATCAAAAAAAGACGATTTCTAATAAAAAACACCCCAATTTTCCGGAGACCACTCACAAATGGGGTGCAATTTGCGGAATAAATTTTTTAAAAAACGCAATCAATACATCCGCATTTCTTTATTAAGGACCTCGGACAGACTTCATATTTCGTTTTTCACTTCTTTATTTGCTGCTTTTTCAAGAAAAAAATCATAAACCATTTAGCGCTTGTGCAAACCTTTTGATTCCTTCATCAATCGAATTTTCATCTGCTCTTGCGAAAGTAAAACGAACATAGCCCTTTTTAGATCCCATTGTCGAGCCAGGAACATAAATGATACCTCTTTTAATCGATTCTTCGAGTAATTGGTTTTCATTATAATTTTTACGGATTTTACACCATATATGAATACCACCTTGAGGGATGGTATATTCCACTTGGTCTTTTAAATACGTATCCAAACTTTTAATAATTTGATTTCGCCTTTTTTCTAATTCTTCAATTAAACTTTTCATATGCGCATTGAATGTATGCGACTCTAAAAAATCATTCGCAATCCACTGTGTAAAGCTGGAATGGCCAAAATCAATTTGTTGCTTAGCATCAGATAACCTTTCAATTACCGATGTTGGCCCGATAATCCACCCTATTCTAAGTCCAGAGGCAACAATTTTGGACAAGGAACTAATGTATAATACATTGCCATGTCTATCTAATGATTTAAGGGTAGGGACTTTATCTCCTGAAAAAGCTGTTAAACTATACGGATCGTCCTCTACAACTGGAATTCCAAGCTTTGAGGAGATATCTAAAATCGCCTCTCTTTTCTTCACATTCATTAGGGAACCTGTTGGATTTTGGAAATTTGGATTTAAAAAGATCATTTTAATACGATGTTTTTTATATAATACGTGCAAATCTTCCGGGTTAATGCCATCCTGATCGACAGGTAAAAGGTGAATTTGTATACCTGCTGATTTAAAAAACGGCAAACTATAGTTATAGGAAGGATCTTCAATTGCAATTGCATCACCAGGCTTTAACAAACATTGTACGATTAAATGTAATGCTTGTTGCGCCCCCGATGTAATAAGGATAGATGCAGGAGTCGTTTCAATCCCCCGACTGTCTTTTACATGTTTCGTAAGGGTATTTCTTAAGATTTCACTTCCCTGTGGATGGTCATATCCAAGGCTCCCGATAAAAGAACGTGTTGAGGTAATCTCCCTTAGAAAACTTTTCGGGAAAAGTTCTTCTGCCAATTCGCCGGTAGCTAAATTAATTAGGTGATGTTCAACAGCTTCTTTTCTTATTTTTTGTGTGACAGGGAGATTCGGTAAAAAGGAACCCGCATCAATATATCTACTCCAACTAGGAATTCGTTTTTTTGTAATTCCCCATATATCTTTACTAATGGTCGTACCGCTGCCTCTAGTTCTTTGAATTAGTCCCATCGATTCTAATTCGTCATATGCATTGACCACAGTACTTCTATTTACATTGAGAACATTCGCCAAATTTCGCTCCGATGGTAATGGCTTGTCAGGAGGGAATGTCCCATCTGCAATCCCCTGCTCAATATATTGCGCGAGTTGTTTATAAATCGCTTTTTTTGCTTTTCTGTCAGGCTTCCAATCCATAAATACTCACTCCATTATGTCTATTGCTATATGCCACTCAACAGAGGCATTCCAGGTAAAAAATATTCATATTAATATACATTCATCTACAGTATACCATCCACTTCACTACTATTTTAGCCATCCACTTTGAAATCCAAGCCATCTGTTTAGCTAAGAACGTTGATTTGATACCATTTCATCGGAATGAAGTTATATTGAAAAATCATTTTACGTTTAAGAACATTTTGTGTTATCTTGCTTAATTCCTTGTGTTTACAATTTGATGAAGCTATTATAAAAATTAATTAGACTTTCCACTATTAGCATGATGCAAACTAAATGTGATTCGGGCTATTTAAATAGGTAGGAAAGTAAAAAAAATGGTTGTATTTAATAACTTAACCGTTAGAAAATACCATCTTGAGCGTTACCAAATATAATTAATGAAAGAGTTGATAGGATATGTTTTGGATTATCGTTATTACAGTACTATTTTTTACTATGTTTACTTTTTTATTTAACGCTCCTAGTTCACTTGTGTCATGGACATTAAAAAAGTTTGCATTAACTTCAAAACTTGATGCACAAGATGTGTCGTTAACATTTAACGGAAAGCAATTAGAAGAACATGCAAAAAGTGAATTTATTGACTATTTTAATGAAGCGTATATTTTAAAAAGACATTTCATTTTAAAAGGGAATGAACAGTTATTTCTAAATCCAGAAACAACGGTTACACCTTTCATCTTGACTGTAAAAAAAGGCGGAAAAATTGTTAACTTCTCTATTTATTGTTCTGATGATACGATTGAAGTAGTTAAGCAACACAAGAAGAAAGTTGAGTCTTATAGTCTTAGTTCTGAAGATTTGAAAGTATTTACTTTGCACACGAATGGATTGAGTTAATGTAAAAGCCCTAAAACCTTTGTTTATCAAGGGTTTTAGGGCTTTTTGTAACGATTAATTATTTTGTAATCAAGTATGCACTCGATAGACTGGTCACGAGCCTATCATGGCCAGCTTCACCCTATTTTGTACCACTCGCTCCAAATCCAGATGTTCCACGGACTGTTTGAGATAATTCATTTACTTCTTGAAGTTGAACTGATGGGACAAATTGAATAACCATTTGGGCGATACGCATCGATTTTTCTACTATGAACGTTTCGTTACCATGATTAATTAAAATGACACCGATTTCGCCTCGGTAGCCTTCATCAATTGTACCTGGACTGTTTAGTACGGTTACACTATGCTTTAATGCCAGTCCACTTCTCGGACGAATTTGAGCTTCTGTGCCTTTTGGTAATTCAATTTGAATGCCTGTTTTAATGAGTTTAGCTACTCCTGCTGGAATCTCCGTTGCTTCAATTGAATAGAGATCCATTCCAGCATCACCTGGATTGGCTTGCATAGGTAGCAATGCATCCGCGTGTGTTCTTTTGATTTTAACTTCTAAGTTCATTATTCTTCATCCTTAACGATTAAAATTAAATGTGTCATCTGTAATCGGCGCTACTTTTGCTTTTGCATACGTAGCCCCTTTTTGTGAAAAGAAATCGTAAGTAGAACCTTCATTACGAATACCATTCATAACAATCGGATTCACTTCTTCTTCTGGGAACATTGGATCGAAACCGATATTCATTAACGCTTTATTGGCATTATAGCGTACATAAGCCTTAACTTCAGGCGATAATCCTGTTTCCGCATAAACATCATCTGTATAGTTCATTTCATTTTGATATAAATCCAGTAATAATTCATAGCCCCATAACTTTAACTCTTCTTGTTTTTCCAGTGGAAATTTCTTAAATAAATTTTGACCGAAAAATCCTACTGCCACACCATGAATAGATTCATCACGTAATATAAGTGATATGATTTCCGCACTATTTCTTAGGAAACCTTGTCCACCTAAGTACAATGGGTAGAAAAAGCCAGAGTAAAACAGGAAAGATTCAAGCATAACAGACGCGTACATTGCTTTCCAGAGACTTTCTGGATCGTCTTCCTCAATACTGTTGTAAACATCGGCAATTTTATTTGCTTTATATTGTAAGAACTCATTTTTCTTTACCCATTCAAATAGCTCATCTATTTCTTCGTTCGTACAAAGCGTTGTGAATATATACGAATAAGATTTCGCATGGATTGCCTCAAAAGCATCAAAAACAGTTAGAACTGCCTTTTCTTGTAAATCAGGTGTGAAAGCAACAACACGGTTCATCCCGATATTTGTTTGGACAGTGTCTAGTAAAGTTAATCCTGCAAGCACTTTTTTATACGTATCTTGGTGCTCGAAATTTCTCCACTGTTTAATATCTTTACTTACGGCAATTTCTTCAGGTAACCAAATTTGCTTCCATTGCTGGTCCCAAAATACTTGTGCGAGTTCACTCGTTGACTTATTCCAATTGACCGCCTCATAAACTATATTTGACATGCTACACACTCCTCTAAACTTTGTAATCGTTGACGTACATAGTAAACGGATTTAATTCCCTTCATCCATGCATAAATGTATACTTTAGCCAACTGCTCTGTTGTCCAGTTGTCCGTTACATAAAGTGTCATCGAAATCCCTTGGTCTACGTGTTTTTGAGAAGCTGCATATAAATCGATTAAGTCATATGGATTAACATCATACGCTTCAACATACAAATGACTGTTATCATTTGTTAAATGTGGCATCGGATAAATTGTACGGCTATCTGCATAATCACGTACTTCTACACGCTCTGTACTCGGAGCAATTGAAGCCGTACAACTACGAATATATGAAATACTTCCTGTCGGTGCGATAGCTAAACGATAAGAATGGAATAAACCATATTGCATTACATCCTGCTTTAACGTTTCCCACATTTTTGGCGTAATGACTGGAATATTCCCAAGTGCTTTTAACACAACAGGAGATAGTTCTTTTTCAACTTCATTTACATATTGATCAAAATAAATGCCTGTTGCGTAATCACTATCTTCAAAACGGTAAAACGTTTCGCCATTCGCTTTTGCAATTTCCATTGATGATTGAAGTGAATAGTAGTTCATCGCTTCCATAAAATGATCCATAAAATCAACAGAATCCTTTGAGCCATACATGATTTCTTCAGTAACAAGGTGGCCATGTAGATTCATACAACCAAGCCCAACTGAATGCATTAATTTATTGGCTTTTACAACAGACGGGACATTTTTTATGTTCGTCATTTGAGACACATTCGTTAATAAGTGCATCGCCGTATCTACCAATGCGCCAAAATCATTTACTTTTGTTGCTGCATGAATATCAATTGAACCTAAATTACACGATACATCTAGCCCGTATTCATTCGGTTCATCTTGATCCGTAATTAAACTTGTTTGCTGCACTTGTAAAATTTCTGTACATAAGTTTGACATCTTCACACGGCCAATATTTTTAAGTGGGTGCACGTCATTGACATTATCATCAAAAATTTCAAATGGATAGCCCGATTCAAATTGTGCTTTTTTCACTTCTGTATAAAGTTTACGTGCGTTTAAACGCTTGATTTTACGGATTTTTGGGTTGTCTAGTAGCTCATAGTACATTTCCGAAATTGAAACCTCAGACATGCGCTTGCCGTATTCTTTAAAAATATCGTATGGACTAAATAACACAATATCTTTATCACGTTTCATGAGGTTGAAGAAAATACTCGGAATAATAATACCCGTAGATAAAGTAGCGAGACGAATTTTATCATCTGCATTCGGTTTTTTCGATGAAATAAAATTTTCAATATCCGCGTGGAAAATATTTAAATAAACAACGCCAGAGCCATTTCGTTGACCTAGCTGATTGGAATAACTAAAAGAGTTCTCCAAAAGTTTTGCTACTGGCATTACACCGCTTGCACGATTTAAAATTTCTTTAATCGGATCACCTAATGGACGTAAATCCGTTAAGTTCACCCCAACACCACCGCCAAGACGTGATAGCTCTAGGCAATAACCAATATTTTCAGAAATACTATTCATCGAGTCATCCATTGACAATTTAAAGCAGCTTACTAATTCCCCACGTGCTTTTTTCCCACTATTTAATGCAGTTGGCGTTGCCGGTTGGTAAGCTTCCATTATCGCTTCAACAGAACGTTCCGCTAAATCCTTGTTACCTTGTGCTAAATACAAGGCAATAATGACAATGCGGTCTTCATATTTTTCTAAAATTTCTTCCCCATCACGACTTTTCATTGCATAGCTATCGTAAAATTTGCTGGCACTCATAAATGATGGGAAACGGAAATTATAATCATAAGCCTTTTTGTACAGATGCTTAATAAACTCCATCTCATACATGTCGATAAATTCTTTCTCATAGTACCCTTCATCAACTAAATAGCTAATTTTTTCTTCGAGATCAATAAAGTAACGTAAACGTACATTGACATATTCTAAAAAGTAACGGCGTGTCGCTTCTTGATCTTTTTCTAATTCAAGTTGACCTGTTGTGCTATAACGATTCAATACATCATTATTAAGCTTTAAATATGTTTTCATCCTAACACCCTCGTTTCATAAAATGCTTGTATTACGTCATAGTCCGCTTGATAGCCCCGTAAATCTAATTTACACACTAAAGGTACGTCATATGTTACGGCAATTTTTTCACCAGCACCGCCAAATTGCGTATGTCCAAAGTTACTATTGCCACTAACAACTACCCCTTTACAAAATGCTTGATTCTCTTCTAAAAAATGAGACACTTTTGCAGGGACAGCTCCTAATCCATCTGTGTAAGTGATTAATAAATACGGCTCTTTCAATTGTAATCCTTCCGAAATTTCAATGGATTCCTTTTCTAACTTCGAAACAACACTACGCACATTCCCTGTACGACTCGCGTAAACAATCATTGTGTAATCAACTCAATTTGAGCAATAATCTCCTTAACATCTGCTATAAACATTCCGTCCACTTCTAAAATGGGCACGCTTAAAAGACCTGCATCTATAATTTTTTGCTTTGCTTGTTCATCGTGATCAATATTAATAATTTCCGCTTCAAGTCCTGCATTTTGCAATTCAGATTTCACCCATAGACATTTCGGACAAATTGTTTTCGTATAAAGTTTCATATAAATTCCTCTTTTCGTAAATAATCAATTACGCCTCGGCGTAATTGTGTCCAGATTTTTTCAAGCTCGCTTGAAAAAATCCCCTAAAAAATCTGTGACATCCGCCGGGGCTTAACTTGATTCAGCCGGGGTTTGAATCCCACTGAATAGAATTTGCCTATTTGGCACTCATCCCCCGCTTATAGTAGTAGGAGACTTCGGCTGAAACAAATTAAAAAGGCTATCTCTTTTAACAGAGATAGCCGAAAATGGAAACGTTAATAATACCCAAAAATGGTGACGTCCCCATTTCTTAGTCCCCGAAGAAATGATCGATTTGTTTTAATAAAGGCAGGTCTCCTGGCTTTGCTTCATTCTCTGATTTCCTTCCCATACGAATGTACAGTGGATTTAATCATCGTCAGCTTCACAGTTGCGGGGACAGCGTCGGTATTACACCGAACTTCCCTTTTAAACTACATATAGTAGCACCTTCGTAAAACGAACACAATATATTGTTGTTTAATAGACCTAAGTGTACCATCCTTCATTTAAAAAGTAAATCTTGAATAACGATTAACTTGAAGTGAAATAATTCAATCTTATCAGCTTAACAATTCAAAGTAACCAATTGCTTATTGCTGATAAATTAAATATGAATTGGTTTAATATAATAATCCATCAAATATTTTACCAAAATAGAGTATATCATAAATGGGACAACACCAAAATCTGTTCTTGCCATATCCCTCCCTTTTTTAGAATAGAAAAAGGCTGCATGGAATAGAGGGGTGGCAAATTTGGCTCTAACTCGCTGATATTGGCTATTAACGATCGTAATATGGCTATAATCCGCGTAAATTTGGCTATTACAGCTAACTAATTGGCTATTAACCTGAAATTCCAGTAAAAAAACGCTCAAAATGCATGTGGTTTGAAGGAAAAAGTTTATTTTACTTGAATCAGTTTCACTTAGTCAATGCCATACAGCTTTTAATATGAAGTCACTTAGTAGGGCCCACCGTTTTCGCAATAAAAAAACAGGGACGCTATCCAATCAACGTTCCTGTTTTTTATGTGATTTTGCCAAAATGAAAGGAAATCTTTTATTATTTGACTAACAAAGTTTATAAACTATTCGCAGGAGCTTTTACATTTGTGACTTTATTAGATATTGTGCTCTTTTCTACCGTGTAGTCTGCACGTTCTTCACGAATAAAACTCATAGCGATTGCACCAAAAATCGCCGCAATACCAATTGCCATAAAGTTAATCTGTGGTTGTAAATTAAATGTTAACAAAATCCCCATATACGTTGGGGCAACAATGGAACCAATACGTCCAAAAGCCATTGTACTACCGAGTGCAGCCGCGCGTACATCGACTGAATAATATTCCGCTACATAGGCATTCGACATATTTTGTAAGCCAAGTGAAGCAGCACCAATAATAACAATTAACCCATAAGCAACATAAATATTTTTCGAAAAACCAATCAGTGTCAGTGATACCGCTCCAACTAAATAAAGTGGGATAAGGACACGTTTGAAACCAAAATATTTAATGAAATTGCCGAATACCATTGTGCCAGCAATTGAACCGAATTGTAGCGCTACAATAAACATCAAACTCGATTTTAAGTCATAGCCTGCATTCATCATTAATGTTGGAAGCCATGTATTTAAAGAATACATTAAGATAAATGTACAGAAGCATGATAACCAAAACATCGTCGTACTTAAAGCTAGTTTATTTTTGAACAGATCGCGTACTGGCGACTTTTGACTTGCTAGCTGCTCAGCAAATGTAAATTGAACATCTTTCGGAAGCGTCGGCTCTATTTTTCGAAGGACAGCAGCTAGCGCTTTCGTATCCTTTTGTTGAACTAAAGAATTAAGGGATTCTGGAATGATACGCACGATAAATGGCAAGATAAGCAGTGGTAAACCGGCAATCCAATAAACAGGTTGCCACCCGAATTTTTCTAGAAATACTTGTCCACTAAATGAGGCAAGCATCGCACCTACAGAGTACCCGCAAAAAATGAATGAAATAATAGCCGCACGATGTTTTGTCGGGGCATATTCTGAAATTAAAGCAGCAACATTCGGCATAACTCCCCCAAATCCTAATCCTGCAATGACACGACAAATGATAAATAAGAGAGGCGTTGTTGCAAATCCAGATAATAATGTAAATAAACTAAAAAGGAAGGTTGTAAAAATAATAATATTTTTTCTTCCAAAACGATCTGCATACAAACCGAATAAGACCGCACCAATTGCCGTTCCCATCGTTGTATAACTACTAATTGATCCAGCTACGATATTAGAGAATCCCCATTCTTCTTTTAACAAAGGAATGGTCGCCCCATAAATAACAACATCATAGCCGTCGAACATCATAATAAAAAACAAACAAATGATTAAAATATAATGAAAGCCTTTTAACTTACTGTGATTAACTATTTCAATAGGGTTGACTGTATTCATGATATCCTCCAATATGTATATTGTATTTATGAGCGTGGCTATCATCTTTAGCAAGGAAATCAAAATTTCCATTTAAAGATAATAGCCTTTCCTCTAAAAAGTAGACGAACTAGTTATTTGTCTATTTTTCTTGCAAACCATTCAATCTTTGCAGAGAATACCTTATTGCCAGATTTCGTCTGCAATTTCTTTAACAAAGCGAAGTTTCTCCCATTGTTGTTCTTCTGTTAAAATATTACCTTCTTCTGTCGATGAAAAGCCGCATTGTGGACTTAAACAAAGCTGTTCAAGTGGTACATATGTTGCCGCTTCTGCAATACGCGCTTTAATATATTCCTTCTCTTCTAATTCCCCTGACTTAGAAGTGATTAAACCTAATACAATTTTTAAATCTTTACGGTTAACGTATTTTAATGATTCGAAACTTCCTGAACGCTCGTCGTCAAACTCTAGGAATAAACCATCTACATGTAAACCTCCAAAAATGACTTCAGAAGCATAATCATAGCCACCACTTGAGAAATAATTCGATTTATAGTTACCTCGGCAAATATGCATTGTTACGATTAAATCTTCTGGTTTATGAGCAATGGATTCATTAATCATACGTTGTAATACTTTTAATTCTTCCGCTGGTTCTAAACCTCGCTCACGCAGCTTGTTATGTCCCTCTTCTGAAAAGAAATCTGCCCAAGCCGTATCGTCTAATTGTAAATAGCGGCATCCTGCATCATAAAATGCTTGGATCGCTTTTTGATAAGCTAAAATCGTATCTTGCTGGAATTTCTCTCGGTCTTCGTATTTTTCGAATTCGATATCCGCGCGACATAAAAGCATGTTCGGACTTGGAATCGTTTGTTTTGCCACTGCGTCTCCAGCATGTTCTTTTAAAAATTTAAAATGCTCTACAAATGAATGTGTTGAAAAATCGATATTGCCAACAACACGAATACCGCCTTTACGTGTCTCCATTTTGTGGAATTTCAAACCCGTTTCTTTCGCGTATAATTCAACGCCATCAAGCTCGCCTAAAAAATCAAAATGCCACCAGCTTCTACGGAATTCGCCATCTGTAACGCCTAGTATCCCATTTTCTTTTTGCTTTTCAATAATGCGGATAATCTCATCATTTTCTACATTCGTTAATTCGTCATATGTGATTGCACCCGATTTATATTGTTCACGTGCTTGTAATAAATTTATAGGACGTAATAAGCTCCCTACATGATCATGTCGAAATGGTGAAGTGATGTTTTTTACTGTCATAGTGTGTATCCCCTTTAATTTGTAATGTAAGGAGATTGTAGCATGATTAAATTGCTAGTAGATAACACATAAAATGTATCACTAGCTATAGTTTAAAACTATGGCTAAACCAATTCTTCAGCAATTGTTTCTTTTAAATATTCAATATAAATATTCGCCAAAGGGCTATTTTTCACATTTTTATGTGTAATATACCCTACTGTAATCCGTTCATCCACATGCAAAGGAACCGAAACGATATCTTTACTATTTAGTTTATGACTAATCACACCCGTAGAAATTGTATAACCATTCAATCCAATTAATAAATTAAAAAGCGTAGCCCGGTCACTCACGCGAATATTTTTAGGCCTAGAAATCGTACTTAAAATTTCCTCAGAAAAATAAAAAGAATTATAGTCCCCTTGTTCGAAGGAAAGATACGGATAAGGGATCAAATCTGTTAATGTCACAAAATCTTGCTTTGCGAGTGGATTTTGTGAGCTAATAAATACGTGTGGCTTTGCTTCAAACAGCTCATGAAAAATGAGATTATCTTCTCTAAGAAATTTATGAATTACTTTTTTATTGAAATCATTCACATATAAAATACCAATTTCACTATGTAGATTTTTCACATCTTCAATAATTTCATAAGTTTTCGTTTCTCTTAACGTAAATTCGTATTCATCTCGATCGTAATCTTTTAGCAAGCGTACAAATGCACTTACCGCAAACGCATAATGCTGGGCGGATACGGAGAAATGTTGTTGCGATGATTGCGTAGTTGAATACCGATTTTCTAAAAGAGCGGCTTGTTCAACTACTTGACGAGCATAACCTAAAAACTCCGCTCCTTCAGGTGTCATGATAATTCCTTTGTTCGTTCTCAAGAAAATTACAATACCCACTTCATTTTCTAACTCCTTTAGCGCATTCGAAAGGCTTGGCTGGCTAATAAATAAATTTTGAGCCGCTTTACTAATTGAACGACTTCTCGCAACCTCGATCACATATTTTAACTGTTGTAATGTCATTATTTTCCCTCTTTCCGTTATGTGCAGGAAGACCCCCTTGGCTTTGCTTTGCTTTTTTACCAAGAAAGTAAACGCATAATTATTAAACATAGCAGTACTATGTATTACCATTCTAGCATTGCTCTATAACTCATCCCCAACATTAGGCGATTATGCTAGAATAAGAACATCCATTTCATGTAAGTATATAGGTGGTTATATATGTTGGTAACTTATGAAGCAATGAATATACTATTAAAAATAACTACCTTTTTCGCCTCATAACAAACATAGATACAGAACATTTCCTATGCTAAAATATTTATTTGTAATTGGTCAATACTTCTTAAGGAGAATGTAATGCAAAAAATTCACTATTTAACATTCATCACTTTTCCAGCTATTTTACTAGGTGCAATCATTATGTACATAAACGATATACCAAAAAGTATTTGGTTACAAAATATTATTGTTACAGTACTTTTCACCTTACTATCCTTCCTCATGTTTAAGAAGAAAAAAATCAATCCGAACACAAAAGGAAAACTCTATTTGCCGGTTGTTACAATTATGATTTTATTGTTATTGACCTTCCTTGACTCTGGGGTAGAGGGAATTCATAGATGGCTTACATTAGGACCCATTAGCATTAATATATCGATTGTTTTTTTGCCTTTACTTCTTATACTACTTAGTACATTATTATCGAAAAATCAATGGTGGAAATCCTATCTAATTGTTCTCACTACATCCTTTTTATTAGTTTTACAACCTGATGCATCAACTGTTACAGCATTTGTAATTTCAACTTTAGTTTTATTCGTATGTAACATAAATCGGTATAGCATTCGCTTTACTCTATTGCTTATTCCATTAACCTTTGTTATTATTTCTTGGATTTTTATAGATAGTTTAGCACCTGTTCCATATGTAGAAGATATCTTGTTTATGGCAAAAGATTTAGGATCCCTATGGTTTATCATTGCTTTAACTTCACTATTCATCCTTATCATACCGTTCTTGTTTTTCCCGCCTAAAAAGCAAAAAATCACATCCATTAGTTTAGGTATATACTTTCTTACACTATTAATCACTACATTTTTTGGACACTTTCCCGTTATTTTAATGGGCTACGGCATTTCCCCGATTATTGGGTACTTTATAAGTATCAATTGGCTCATTCAAAGTAAGCAAGAAGAGCATTCTAAGGTACCATAAATTACGTGATTTTACGTAAGTAGAATCCACCCTATCAGCACATAAATCATTTGCATATGCTGAAATCCCAAATTCAGCATACGCGCTATTTCCAAATAAACGTTTTGAAACAATAAAAACAGTAAGAACTGCTTTTGAATTAGCAACTCTTACTGTTTGTTATTCGTTATTTACCACATAAAGGATATTTCCTTTGAAACCTATGAAATGAATTTACTTGTTATTTCAATACATTACATAAAAATTGTAACGACACTTCATTAAATTTCACCGTTTGATCTACATTACATACATGACCACTGTCTTTTAAAATGACTAGTTTACTTGATGGTTGCTCTTTCACTAATCGCTTCACTGGCTCTAAAAATACATAATCTTCGTCTCCCATTATATAAAGTGCCGGAATGTTTGTATCCTTTTCATTAATTTTCACTAAATATTTTGCGATACCAGCTGTTAATGTTAACCAACGTAAAAATTCTCTATTCTTAATTTTCTTTGCTTCTTGTATAAATAAATGGCGAGAAGACTCATGCGCTTTTTTCGGCATTAATATCCACGCAAATATTTTATATAACCACAGAAATGGAATCATTTTTTTAAATATATTGGCTATACCAAGTAAAAAATGCAGTCGAGGTGTAATTCGTATTACAGCACCTGCGAGCAACATTGTGTGGAATCGTTCTGGGTTCGTTTCAGCTAATTGACGAATTAACATCGTCCCTAGTGAAATCCCTACAAAGTGAGCCTTTTCAATCTTTAATGAATCGAGCACTTCTAGAATATCTTGACTAACTAAATCAAGTGTATATTTGGTCGGACTGTTTGTAATCACACAATCACCATGACCGCGGAGATCGACTACCAACACATTAAAATGTTTACGATATGCTCGAATTTGCTTGTACCAAATTGTTGAGCTCCCACCAGCCCCATGCACTAAAACGACCCACTCTTTGTGTTGTTGACTATATATTTTATAATGTAACAAGTACTTCTCATCCTTTAATATTTTAACGTATATGATTAATACGAAAAGCAGCACGTTATGGTTTCATATTTTCGTATATTTCCAAGAATTTTGATGTTTTTTTGCTAGATATACTAACCACTATTGATTGTATCAACTCCAACCTAACGATATAGCGAAAAGTATTTAGTTACAAAATATTATAGTTACAATACTTTTTCACCTTGCTATCCTTTCTCATGATTAAGATGAAGAAAATAATTCCGAGCACAACCGGAAAACTCTGTTTTTCAATTGTTACAATTATTTCCTTCTAAACGTATATATATATTCCTCAACTCTATCCGTAATCTTTCTAAGGTTGTTCAATTTACCAACTGATTAAATAATAAATATATAGTAATAAATTGTGGCAAATATAAGAATTTTGGTAAAATTCTATATAATAAGTACACTTCATCCATTTTTTTGAGGAATTTATGAGTCAAATCGTGTAACCTACCTATAGGTAACAATGTTTATAATGTGTGACTAACGGTTTGATGAGTTTGTACCATCATGATACTTATACAGATTAAAAAGGGTAGAAAGGGCGTTATTTAATGCTTTATAACTTGCAAGATAAACGAACAGGCTATTTTGATGTTGATTATACAATGGAGGAATTGAAAGATATTAAGTATGCACTTGATCAATCTGCTGTCGTAGCTATCACTGATAAAACTGGAACAATTACTTTTGTGAATGACCACTTTTGCGAGGTTTCTAAGTACTCTCGAGAAGAGTTAATAGGGAAAAATCATCGTATGCTCAACTCGGGCGTTCACCCCAAATCTTTTTTTCGTGACATGTGGAAAACAATCGGCAATGGACATGTATGGAAGGGCGAGATTTGTAATCGTGCGAAAGATAATCAACTTTATTGGGTACAGACAACGATTGTTCCATTTTTAAATGCACAAGGAAAACCTTATCAATATATAGCAATCAGAGTAGATATAACCGCACAAAAAAATATGAAAAAAGTTGAATATTTAGCCTATCACGATGAATTGACAAATCTACCGAATAAAAGAAAGCTTACTATGCACTTTGAAGAATTGATAAAAAAAGAAGAACATGGCACATTTGGTGTTTTATTTATAGATATTGATGATTTCAAAAAAATTAATGATAGTTTCGGCCATGCAGTCGGTGATCTTTTTTTAGTTGAATTTGCAAATCGTCTTCATCATTTCTCTGTTAATGGAATCACTAGTTATCGTTTGCATGGCGATGAGTTTATTATTCAATTTACTTATACTGAAGAAAAAGAAATACATACGTTAGTGCAAAGTGTTATCGAGTTGTTTAAAGAAAAGTTTTTGATTGGGGGCCATGAGTTTTTCGCGAATATTAGCGCAGGCGTTAGCTTGTTCCCAAAAGACGGTAATACGACGGAGGAGCTTTTAAAAAATGCAGATACAGCAATGTTTTCTGCAAAAGACATTGCGGGTAGTAATTTTCTTCTCTATGAACCAAGTATGAATCAGGATTACGAAGAGTTACTTTTGCTTGAAAATAAACTGCGCAAAAAACTAATTCAAAGTGACTTTGAATTATACTATCAGCCGAAAATCCATGCGATTACTGGAGAATTGGTTGGAATGGAGGCGTTAATTCGCTGGTTTGAACCAGGTATTGGTTATATTCCACCAGATAAATTCATCCCTTTGGCAGAAGAACGTGGATTAATAGAGACGCTTGGTGAATGGACTTTGACTACAGCTTGTCATCAAATTGAACAATGGAATAAACTGCACAATACCGAATTACGTGTAGCGGTTAATATTTTTGCTACACATATCATTCAACCATCATTTGTCCAAAAAGTTTGTCAGATTATATCGGAAACGGGCGTTAATCCAAACCATTTAGAATTAGAAATTACGGAAAACATCATGTTGAACCAGTCAGAAAAATCAATAATGGTGTTAAAACAACTAAGAGAGATGGGCATTCGAATTGCATTTGATGATTTCGGAACTGGTTATTCATCTATCGGATATTTGAATCAGTATCCCGTTGATACAATTAAAATTGATCGATCCTTCATTAGAAATCTAGATAGTAAAAAAGATAGTACGACAATTGTATCGATTATGAACCAATTGGGCCAATCATTAGGACTTGAGGTCGTGGCAGAGGGTGTAGAAACTGTGGAAGAATTATCAATTTTAAAGGATTTAAATTGCACGATTATTCAAGGTTACTACTACAGTAAACCATTATCTGCCGAAGATTTCACGAAAAAAATGACATCTTTTATAAATATTAATTAAGTATACTGCCAACTCGATATTATAAGTAATTCCTATAGAACTTATGAACATGCCTGAAAGCCTGCAAGAACAAGCAGGTGAGGGCATTCAAAAAAATAACATTCTTTTAGAAACTATCAACCGCATCGCAAAGGAATCTAAACATAATATTGAGCATTTATCAACGCTTCAAAAACAAGCAGACTATATATATAGCATTACACGTACCATTCAAAATATTGCTACACATACTAATTTACTGGCGTTTGAGGCTGCACGCGCTGGAGTGGCTGTTCGTGAATTTGACGTGGTCGCCACAGAAGTTCGAAATATCTCAAATAATGTCCAACAATCTATTTCTGAGGTGAAAACGAATGTGGATTTAATTACCGAGGAAATCAACCTCATTACCCGCAGCATCGGTAACGTACATTAAATTTTCCGAACTAGCCAGGAGCGGGTATCGGAGACTATGGATGAGTTTTCTATTATTTTGGAGTCATCCGAACAGTTAGATAGAAGCGCAAATGATTTTACCTTGATACTATGAAACACAAGGGACTGTGAAGACTTTGGGGATCAATTATTCTTAATACTTCTTTTTTAGACAGAGGAAGCCCTTTTTTGAAATTCGTTAGGAATATTTGGTTATATCGCGAACACAATATAGCTTATTCCAGAATCGGTTCCAATACTGGAATAAGCTTATTTACCTGCGATGTTGATTATCTCCCCAGTTTACTGCTTTCCAAACTTCGCAATTCTTTTTAAATAGTAAGCACCTACAGTTAAAATAATAAATCCTAAAATTTTATAAGTTATTGTTTTGGCTGTTTCATTATAGACTTTAATACTCATCAAAAAGCAACCTATAATAATAATGATTATCCCTATGATCGAATTAATTATTTTCAAACCCAATCCCCCTACTCAAAACCACTTTACCCCACTAATATTTCCCATACGAATATGCTCTACTTGTTAATATACTCTCAAAAATTGGGTTACTAGTAAAGAGGGTCCTAATAATTGTTTCAAGACTTATTTAATGACATGCTACTTATTAATAGTTTTTGCTCAAATGGGGGATTTAAAGTGGGGAAAGAAATATTATTTTATTAAGTTTTATTTTATTACAGTATATGGATAAAATAAAACGGTACTTGCTCTTTTATAAAGAGCAGGTACCGTTTAAATTAATTCACTTTATAAATCGCACGGTTATGAGAAAATGTTTTAAACCCATGAATACCATGGAAGCTACCAATTCCAGAATTATTTACACCACCAAACGGCAATGGTAAGTGAACATTATGCATGAAAATACCATTAATTGTGACACCACCGGAGGAAGTCGATGCCAAAATTTGTTGTTGGAAATCCTCTTGATCACTAAACATATATAACGCGAGTGGCTTCGGATTCGATTGGATATAATGTAATACGTCATTGATATCCGTATATGTGTGCACAAATGTTAAAGGACCAAAAATCTCTTCCTCTGCGATAAGCATTTCTCTCGTCACACCGCCAAGTAAAGTGGGCTCAATTAAGCGGTATTCATCATCAAATGTGCCACCACTTAAAATGACTGCCCCCTTTGCTAGCGCATCTTCATATAAGTTTTTAATGCGTTTATAATGTTGCTCATTTACAATTTGTGTACGCTCTTCCAAGCGGATTTCCCCTTCATTATAAAGCATGTTTACTGTCATTTGACAATAAGTTTCGGCAAGTGTAGCAACATCATCCTCATGCACAAAAATATAATCCGGGGAAATACAAAACTGACCACCCATTAACACTTTACCGAAAACTAAATTTTGTGCTGCCTTAACTAAATCATACCCTTTTTCTATAATGGCTGGAGATTTCCCTCCTAATTCAAGCGTTACTGCCGCTAAATGGTTGGCAGCTTCACGCATGACAATTTTTCCAACACGTGGACTACCCGTAAAGAAAAAGTGATCAAAAGGTAACTTTAATAACTGTTCTGATACATCGGCTTCCCCTTGTACAAGCGCAACCTCCTGCTCATCAAAGACGGATTCAATCACTTCTTGTAATACTTTATTATAGTTCGGATTAAATTCACTTGGTTTGATGACAACACAATTGCCAGCAGCTAGTGCTTCTGCAAGTGGATGAATTGTGACAGACATCGGTGAATTCCAAGTACCAAAAATACAAACACGACCACGCGCTTCATATAAAATATATGCTTCGCTATCTTGTGGGTTTTCAACTGGCTCTGGTTTCATCCATTGTGCTACATTTTCAATTGCATAATCGATTGCATGAATAACGGAGTAAATTTGATTTTGAACGGTAGAAGCAGGTATCATAAAATCTTGATTTGCAGCATTTGCAAAGCACTCCATACGATTTAAAACAGCTTCCTTTAAACGTGTTAATTTATCCGCGCGCTGTTTCGCGGTAGACTTACGTGCTATCCATTGATACTTCGATTGCTTCTCAAAAATTTCATGTAACTTTTCGGCCATTACTGGAACCATATCATTTCCTCCTCCAAGTAAAGATCAATTACACCTCGGCTAACTCTTGCCCAGATTTTTTCGAGCTCGCCAATTAGAGAGGTCAACCTGCCCCCTTTAATTCAGCCGGGTGTTGAACCCCGACTGAATAATGCTGGAACAAGTATATCGAACTAAGCTAGCTCTCCTCCTAAATTCTGTTGTTTTAACGCCTCTGCTTCTGATTCAGCGCGTAGATCACGACGTTGTAATACAGCAATAAAGACGACTAATGCAAATAGCACGACACCGAAACATGTAAATAATATATAGCTAAACCCTGCACTTAAATCGGCATTGCGTAAAAAAAGACCTAACAGTGATGTTGCAAACAGTGAACCAATTGCAACAAATAACTGAATAACACCCATTGCAATACTAATATCTTTATTCGGCAAGTTCATTTGAATGCCTGTATGGAAAATCGATACTAAAACGCCACTTGATGTACCCCAAACTAAACAAATTGTCGTTATCGCCAATGTTGTAATCGTTGTCGTAAAGAATGTTAACGCAAAGATTGATCCTGCAAAGATGATCATTGCAATAATGGCAACTAACCGGAAGTCTCTTAATTTAGCTACTACAAAGCCACTCACAGCAGCAAAAATAAACGATGTAATCCCACGATAAGTTAAAAATAAGCCTGTTTCAGTCGGTGTGAACCCATACATGTTTTGTAAGAACATCGGTAAAAAGTAAAGTAAACCCGTTACAGCAAACATCATCGACATTACCGATAATAAACAAATAATAAAGACGCGATATTTGAATAAGTGTAACGGGATAATTGGATCGATACTTTTCTTTTGACTCTTGATAAAGATAAAGATTATTGCTACTAAAGCGACAACTAACGCAAGCATTGTTACGGATTGCCACGGTACTTTTGTTCCACCGAATGTTGTAATACCGATGAAAATTAAAATGGCTGTACTTAAAATCGTTATGCCTCTAAAGTCTAAACTTGAATTGTTGGCTTTTGGAATTTCTGGCATGAATTTAATGACGAAAAATAATCCAAGTAATCCAACTGGTAGAATTGAATAGAATACCCAATGCCATGACATGTATTGCACGAAAATACCGCCAACAGTTGGAGCAATAATGGCCGTTATAGCACTTAACGCACCATAAAACCCTAAAAACTTCGCCCTGTTTTCAATATCAAAAATATCACTAATAACAATGAGGCCTACGACAGCTGTTGCTGCGCCTCCTAAACCTTGTATACCGCGGAAGATCATTAAGTGATAAATGTTCGATACAAGCATTGGTGTCAGCAATTCTGAAACTAAAATAACTAAAATACCGATAATTAAAAGCTGACGACGCCCATAAATATTACTCAGCTTTCCGACAATGGGTGTAACAATTGCAGAAGCTGCTAAGTTAGCCGTAAACACAAGCGAATAAAATTCTACTCCACCAATATCTTCAATAATTTTTGGTAGTGCTACTGAAAACTCAGAAGAAACCATAAGGCCAAGTTCCATACATAAAAATATACCAACCATTAATAGTACTTTTTGCTTGTACGATAAAGATTCAACCGTTCGATTTGTTTTAAAAAACATTTCTATCACCCTCTAAATTAAATTTTGTCTTATCTACTTATGAAAACAAGTACACAAAAGAGATTTCCCCTGTAAGAAACGAAATACGTATTTTACAAGTGAGAAATCTCTCCAAAACATAGCGACAACTTAATTTATGAAATTTATCTAATAATGGCTGCTGATACAAACAAAACGTATTTACTGTGTGCTTAAAATGATTTCTTTCTCTATCAATTTTTTTGGTATTTCCCAGTTTAATGATTCAATTGCTTGCTCGTAATATTGTTCAATACTACCTAAATAATTTTCATAGAAACGAGCACGCTTGACGAATAAATGGCAATCAATTTCTTCCGTAAAACCAATACCACCATGGATTTGAATATTGTGAGCAGATAAACGAATAAAGGCTTGTGTGGCAAAAATACGTGCACTACAAATCGCTTCGATTCGGTCTTCTGCAGCAGTTTCAAGTGCCCAGTTCGCATAATAAGAAAGAGACCTGGCTGTTTCTAAATCCAGCTTCATATCAGCCAATCGATGCTTAATGGCTTGGAATCGTCCAATTGGGTTGCCAAATTGTTCACGAATTTTTGCATATTCACTTGCCATTTCAACAATATGTTCCATTGCACCTACCGCAACGGAAGATAATGCTGCATTGTAAGACAATAAACCTTCCTGTATAATCGACCAGCCATCACCAATCGGACCGATGATTTCGTTAACAGGTACTTCCACTTTATCAAATGTCACCTCTGTTAACTTACGTGTTTCATCAAAGCCTTTCTGATCGCGTAAAGTAGTACCTGATGTGCTTTTATCTACAATCACAACTGTCACTTCATCGTTTATTAGCACCGGTACAATTAAATATTGTGCTAACCCGACATCCGGTACCTGTGTTTTCACACCATTTATGACAACTGTTTCATTTTTTAGTGTGGCTTTCACTTGAATTCCTTGTTGCTTGTAGCTACGACCCGGCTCTAGCCAAGCAATGGTAAAACTTGCTTCACCACTTGCGATTTGCGGTAAATACATTGCCTTTTGCTCACTCGTACCGAATTGTTCAATGATTGGCACAGCAAATGCACTTGTTTCTAAATGGAGACCTGGCACTAATGCGCGACCCATCTCCTCCATAATCGGCACTAAATCGAGCTTCCCTAAACCCATACCGTCGTATTGCTCTGGAATATTCAATTGTGTACAACCTAACTCATGTAACTCTGAAAGCACTGTTTTTACCTGCTCGATTTTATTGTCAATATAATCGCGTGCTACCTTCGTTTGTTCCATGTCCGTTAAATATTTCCTTACGTACTCACGAAACATTTCTTGTTCTTGGCTTAATGAAAAATCCATTCGTATTCACCTTCTTCTTCTATTATCGTCCTACATCTTTAGGTAATCCTAAAATACGTTCTCCAATGGTGTTCTTTTGAATTTCACTCGTACCACCGCCAATTGTTTGGCCAAATGAATACAAGTAATTTCTTTGCCAATAAGAATTGCCATAAACCGCGTCATCTTTCCACAATAAACCTTGCTGCCCTTGCAATGAAATCGCCTCTGAAAACAACTCTTTCGTCACTTCACTTACGAATAACTTATCCATCGAACCTTCAACGCCTGGGTGTCCGACTTTCAGTTGCTTCGTTAAATTTCGGTAATAGTTTAATAGTGAGCCGCGCGATTTAATATATAAATCGAGCATCCGTTTACGTACTTCGGCTTTTTGAATAAGTGGAATGTCATCTTCTTTCACCGTTTGTGCTAAACCGACTAATTCGCTAAATTGCTGTTCTAATGAAAATACTTGCGCACCGATTCCTGTACGTTCGTGCATAAGTAGCGAAATCGTTACGCGCCAGCCATCATCTACATGACCAATCACTTCGCTATCATAAGCAACCGCATCCGTTAAATACACTTCATTAAAATCATGCTCTCCGTCCATTTGAATAATCGGACGGACTTCTACTCCAGGTTGATTCATATCGAGTAGGAAACATGTAAGACCATGATGCTTCTTCTCACCTTTACTCGTACGTGCTACTAAAAAACAACGATCTCCAAAGTGCGCAAAACTCGTCCAAATTTTTTGACCGTTAATAATCCATTTTTCTCCGTCTTTGACAGCCGTTGTTTGAACAGCTGCTAAGTCAGAACCCGCATTTGGTTCAGAATAACCTTGGCACCAAACTTCTTCACCAGATAAAATCTTCGGAATATACTTTTCCTGTTGCTCTGGTGTACCTGATTGTATTAATGTTGGCCCTACCATGTGTAAGCCAACATAGTTTACTAATGGTGGTGCCTTTACGCGTACCATTTCTTGATGGTAAATAATTTCTTCCATTAATGTCGCATTACGGCCACCATACTTTTCTGGCCAAGCAATCGCTGCCCATCGTCCGTCAGAAAGTTGCTTCTGCCAATCACGTAAAAATTGACCGTAAGCGGCTTGCTCCTCTGGCATTTCAAAAGTACCCTCTACCCAACCTTCAGGTAAATTGGCTTCTAACCAAGAACGCAACTCCATTCGAAACTGTTCTTCTTGTGCTGTATATGAAAAATCCATTGCTACTACCCCCTTATTCAATATGAATTATGCAAGTTTCCATTGTGGCACTGCACGATCCTCTGTGACATCTTCCCAGACCATCTTTACAGCTTTGCCGATTGTGACATTTTCTGCATTGCCATTTAAAATATTGCCCATAATTTTCACTTCTGGAAGGTCGGTCAACTCTACTACTGCAATGACCAATGGAATATCATTTTGGAAGCCTGGTAAAAATGGTCGATAGGACACAACGTAAGAATATACCGTCCCTTGAATGTCACTTCCATGATTTTTCCAAATAACATCGACGCTTCCACAATTCGAGCAGCTTGGGCCAGGAGGATGATTATATGAATTGCATGTTTCGCACTTTTGTAAGGCCAATTCATGGCGATCCGCAGCATCCCAGTATGGCGTATTATCGATTGTCTTTAATGGAATTGGCTTGTCATATTTTACTTTTGTCTCTTCACTCATCTTCATATCCTCCTATTTGCTTAAAATCATCGCACCTGCAATATCTGGACCAGCCCAGCCTGTACAAATGCCAATTTCACAATTTTCTACTTGTCGGTTCGTGCCTGCATATTCATGACGTACTTGACGCACAATTTCGAGCACATTGTTCATGCCATGTGTATAGCCTTCCGATAACATGCCTCCCGCTGTGTTTGTAGGTAGTTTTCCATTTAGCCTCAAGTTCCCTGCTGCTACAAAATCGCCTACTTCGCCTTTTGGTGCTAAGCCATATGCCTCTAGTTGACGTAACACTACCCAACTAAAGCAATCATAAATCGACGCGACATCAATATCTTCTGGTGAAATACCAGCAGCCTTATAAAGCTCTGGTGCAACATAATCTGATGCAACCTCGTCTAAGTTCTTCCAGTAGTGTGCATGAGATACGGTTTGGCGAGCTGCCATTCCCATAATCTTAACGGGTGTAGACTTACAATCTTTTGCACGTTCCGTAGATGTAACAATAATTGCATTCGCTTCATCTGACTCTAAACAAAAGTCATGTTTCGTAAACGGTGAGCTTAAATGAGCTGTTTGCATGTAATCTTCCAATGTTAAAGGCTTGCCATAGAAAAACGCATTTGGGTTGCGCTGTGCATGTTCATAAAAGCTCGTACAAACATGGCCTAAATGCTCCTGTGTTAAACCGTTTAAGTGCATATGACGTGTCGCAAATAATCCGAACCATTGTCCTGGACTTCCTGCGCCGTATGGAATGAGGAAGCTGCCGCCATCAAAAGCATTTTGTAATAAATCAGTACTCCAACCGCCACCGCCCATACGCATGCCTGAGCGTCCGTTCATCGCGCGGTAAATTAACACCGTTTTTGCTTGTCCTGTTTCGATTAAACCAATTGCATCTGCAATTAATAATTCTGTACTACTGCCTCCACCAAGGATTTCTTTCACTACACCAGGGCGTACCCCTAAATACGTAGCTACTTGATGTGGTGTGCACGAATCATTCTCTGAATAACTCATAAAGCCGTCGATGTCTTTTGCTTCTAGACCCGCATCGGCAATCGCTGCACGCGCTGCATCTAATGCTAAATGTAATGGCGTCACCCCAGAATTTTTAGAACGTTTACTTTCACCTACGCCGACTATGGCATATTTATTTCGAATATTATTCATCATCCATCCACTCCTTCTATTTCAGTTAATTCAGTTAAAATTGTAAAATTGCTTCGCCTGAGCCGACGATTTGTTGTGGGCCTTTTTCAGCGAATAATTCTAAAACAGCGATTTGTTTGCCATCTTCTTCATAAATCTTTTTCACAACACCTTGGCAAGTAATGATATCGTTTGGCACTGTCATGGCACCAAAACGCATTTTAAAATCCTTTACAATCGCCACATCTCCAGCTAGTTTGTTTACGTACTCCCCAAGGAATCCCATTACGAGCATGCCGTGTGCAATAACACCAGGTAAACCAATTTTTTGTGCGAATGCATCGTCTGTATGTAACGGATTAAAATCACCTGATGCTCCTGCATATTTTACAAGCTGTACTTTTGTTACCTGCTCTTTTGTATGTGCTGGTAGCTGTTGCCCCTCTACTAACTGATCAAGTTGAACCATTCAGCATTCCCCTTTCTTTTTCGGGCTAAGTTTAGAAACTCAGCCCACAAAAAATCATTTCGCTACTAGCGGTCGATAAATAATATTAGTACGGCTCGTTACTACATGATTTCCTGCCGCGTCCGCTATTTCTGTGTCGAGCACTAAAAATTCCATCGGGCCATTTTTTCCTTCACGTTCGTATACATCCGTCACCTTTAGTTGACAGTGCAATACATCCCCTGGTCGAATAGCACGCGTATATATAAATTGTTGCTCTCCGTGAAGCATACGGCGGTAATCCAAGCCTAAATCAAACTGTTCCTCATTATCATCCGGACTAATCGCAACCGGAAATGTTGGTGGTGCAATAATCCCACCATGTACAGTCGTTTTGGCATATTGTTCATCTGTATATAAAGGGTTGGTATCACCAATTGCCTGGGCAAATTGACGAATATGACGCTGGTCTACTTGAAAAATAAAGAGATTGCTCGTTTTTCCAACTAAATGTGTTAATTCCATGAAACTTACCCTCCTACTACTTGTATTTCTGCCACTTTTTCCTGTACGACAATCATGGCATCTGCCGCTTTTATCCCATTTTCATACACGATCAATGGGTTAATATCGAGCTCTTTAATCGTTTCTTTGTTGTCGTTCATTAAATTTGATACTTTTAAAAGAACATCTATGATTGCCTCTTTATCAACAGGCGCTTTTCCACGGGCTCCATCTAAAATTGCTTTTCCTTGGAGCTCTTCTAATAAATCGATTGCATCCTTACGAGTTAACGGTGCCACTTTAAATGCGATATCTTTAAACACTTCTACAAATACTCCACCTAGACCCGCCATAATAACCGGACCGAATGTTTCATCATTGTGTGCGCCGACAATAATTTCCACACCATTTGGCAACATTTCTTGCACGGATACACCATTTAACTTCGCAGTAGGATTATAATTTTTTGCATTCGACATCACTTCTTCAAATGCCTTACGTACGTCCTCTTCAGAAGATACATTTAAACGAATGGCATCTGCTTCTGTCTTATGTGGAATATGTGGTGAATCTATTTTCAACACAACTGGGAAACCAATTGTTTTTGCCATTTCAACTGCTTCTTCCGCTTCTTTTGCAATAGCGCGTTTTGTCGTAGGAATGCCATACCTGTCCAGCACTTCACTTGCTTCTGATTCACTTAAAGTAGATCCAGGCTGTAATAAATCTTCTATAGGAGCTGCACCATAATCAGAGGCAACATCTGATACCTGTTCATTTTCCTTCACATATAAGCTATATTGCACTAGTTTCGATAACGCTCGAACTGGATTTAATGTACCTGAGATAACCGCTATATCATTTGCGACAAGCGTGTCGGTCGCTTTAGGGAAAGTCAAGCCATCTAGCGGGAATGGGAACAGACCTATCACTTTATTGCTCGCTTTAGCAACCGCCACAAACTCCTGTAGCATCGGCGTGTTTTCATCCCAATTGAATGGGAAGTCCGTGAAAATAATATTATCCACATCCGGGTCATTCACCAATGCTTTTAATGGCTCTAAATAAAATTCTGGATTTGTCACAGAAGCCGCGGCTGTTAAGTCAATTGGATTACTGACACTTGCATAGGAAGGTAATGTTTTCCTAATTTCAACTTTCGTTTCCTCAGATAACTCAACGATATTTAAACCATAGCTTTCACAACGATCCGCTTCATTAATTCCACGACCACCTGAGCTCGTAATAATGACCGTGTTTTTACCAGTCGGAAGTTTTTCTGCATTAAATAATTTTGAAAATGCAATAATGTCCTCAAAATCTTCCACACGTACAATGCCATTTTGTTTGAAAAAGGCATCATAAATTATGTCTGATCCAGCCAATGCTCCTGTATGAGATGCTGCGGCCCGACTTCCTGCATCACTGCGCCCTGTTTTCATCAATAAAATTGGTTTTTTCTTATTTAAAGCTTGTTTTGCTAAAACCTTTAATTTCTCAGGTTTTTTCGTGCCTTCTAAATAGCCACTAATAATGCTCGTCTCATCGTCGTGCACCATATATTCAATAAAATCCTCGAAACTCGCATCCATCTCATTACCTGTACTAACGAAATAGTTGAAGCTAACCCCTTGTTGCGCTGCTGCCATGTACGTTAAAACACCAAACGCGCCACTTTGTGAAACATAGCCTACACCTTTTTTTCCATCCATTGGTACGGTTAAAATAGCTGGTGAAAACGTTCCGATTAAGCCGTTTGAAGTATTCACAAGCCCTACACAGTTAGGTCCGACAATACGGATACCATGTTCTTTCGCATATTGAGCGAGTTCTTGCTGTAATTTTTGCCCTTCTACACCCGTTTCAGAAAAACCTGATGCAAAAATAATGGCCGACTTTACGTTCTTTTCAGCACAAGCGATTAACCCCGATTTTATTTGATTAAAGCTCACACAAAAAATGACAAGATCAATATCCCCTGGCACAGCTGCTAATGATGGATAACTTTTTAACCCTGCAATTTCACTTGCTGAAGGATGAATTGGGATAATTTCACCTTGGAAATTTCCATCAATTAAAGCTTGGATTTGCAAATGTCCGATTTTATACTTATTTTCTGATGCACCTAATACAGCAATTGCCTTTGGGTTTAACAACGGTCTTAAAGTTTCATAACTTATTATTTCTTGAGTCATCAACTATCACCCCTAGTATTGTTTTCATCAGATTCAATATCTGTAACAATACTTTAACAACAACTATTTAAATAATCAGAAAACTACAGGATGTAAATTTATATACTTATAAAGACCATATTATTTCAAAATAAAATACCTCAGCCGTTGATATGACTGGGCTTAAAATTTCAATAAAAAATTATATGCACTTTATAACCCCGACAACTACGCAAGTTAACCTCGACACTAACCCCCTGTAAGCGCATTCACATAAAAAAAAGCTTTACCGAAAGTTAGTAACTTCAGTAAAGCCTTACATTTTTTAAATTATTTTCTCTAAAGGAAATCTAATGTTTTATCAACCGAATTTTTCCATCCATTTCACTATTTTTCCTCTTAACTTTGCGGATGGCTTTGCTTGACTACGTTCAATATTACTGATGTAGGATGCTGACACTTCAAGTTCCTCTGCTACTGTTAATAGTGTGAGTTTATGCTCTTTACGAATTTCCAGAAGGCGTTCACTTATCTTTCTAAGCACAGCATTTTTTTTCATTGCTGTTTCATCTTGTGGAGTCGCGTTTTTATCCATTTTTTTTATAGAGCGATAATGATCCTTCACAACATGCGATGGTTCAATGACAACAGATGTATTGAGCCAATATTTTGTCCACCCTCTATTTAAAGCTAAATCTTCGTCCCAATTCACATAATGCCAATCTGCAATAATATTGTCGGCAGTTAATTGATCAAGCGCCTTTTCAAATCGTTCACGCGTACGCATTGGAGAACGTTTATTTAACGTTTCACCACTCGCCTCTAGTAATGTGCTAATTTTATTTAACTGCAAAAAGTCTCCTTTATAAGCTTGCGTACGCCAACGCCAGCTCAAGTATCGGCATAGCTGCTTTTCACAACTAAAACGGTAAGCATGATACCTAAGTGCCTTTAGCGGTAAGAGCGCAACTTGCCTTTGCGATGATGTTAAATATTTTGCCAACACTTTATCGAGTGTAAATGAAATCTTTTTACTACAATTATCTTTGTTCACAATATATTCTTTACCGTCTTTTTGTTTAAATAGTATGGTTCTTCCTTGCACGCCAACTTGTACAGGTTGATTGTTTTTATACATGACCGTTTTTTCAATCGTTAACCATAAACTTTGAATATTACTTAATGCCGTGATGACTTGCTCTTTCTGCTTTGCTTCAAAACCTCCACGTCTCCCCTCTCCACCTAACTTTGCTTTTAAGCCGCGCATTACTAAAATATCGGCTAACTCAATTTCGATAATTTCTTCAGTATGTTTGGATCTGTGCAAAAATATGCTACATAAAATATCAAGGACATCAACATCGATTGTCGATAACTGTTGTACAATAGTATGCGCCATTATCAATGAATCTTCGTTTAAAGTCATCGTATTTTTATCATTTTCAAGCTTTGGAATAATTCGTATATGCCCTTTTGTCTTACCTTTAATAAAGTTGTACTGTGGCCAAGAATCTAGAGCCCCCTGTGTAAAATCTCGTCGATACATTGCTTCTCTCACCGCATGATAAACGACACTATTTAATACAAAAATATAATTTGGAACAGTTGTTATTTGTATATTTTCTCGTTCTATTCGTATGACCTCTTGCTTTTCAACGGCATGCTCAATTCGTAAATACGTTTGAATATTATTGTTCAATTCATGAATAAGTTTCCGTTGCCATTCTTGAATATATAAATCGATCGCGCGTGAAAATTTATTAATAAACTCCCCATTACTCGTCAAATTGCTCGTTAACCGTTCGACAAATAACTCATTTAATTCGGTTGGTGTTAAATTTTTCAAACCATTCACACCATTTGTAATGACCATTTCTTCAAAAACAAATGTCGTTAGCTGTGCTCTACACCAACTATAAAAATAATCCCATGTAATCGGGTCACTAATGAATGTTGATTTTCGAATGATTCTTTTCGTTTTCTGAAGAGCTTCATCAAGAAGTGATTGATTACTTAAGATGGACTGATTCGTATCGTCATTTTGTGCCACAACATAAAAAATAACAGACTTTGCCATCTTCTCGATTGTACGATTTCTTGCTTCTATGCGAAGTTTATAAAACAACTCCTCATTTTGTAAATATGCGTCTTCACTTAATACATATCTTTTTGAATAAGATGCACTATCATGATGATCTAAAGCAATAATAGTTCCGTCTGCCATATGCTGTTCGTATAAAGACAGGTAATCATACTGTGTTTCAAGCTCATCGAAAATACATAATACGTAAAAATTTTGAATAACGTTTTTATATTGATCGATCACTTGCTGTATATAATTATTCATCCCCAAAATTGACAACCTCCTCGAATTTACAATAAATATAGAAAAAATGAGAAAATTTAAGTGTTTTATAGAATATTTTAACATAAAACAACTTATCCGTTTGATTTGTTTTAATATTATTTTTAAGTACTAAATTCACTATTATTGAGTAAGGTTTATTCTCAGGAAGTCATTTAGGCACCTATAACTTTTATGCAACTAAATGAAAAAACAAAAACCTTACAACCGTTATGGCTGTAAGGCTTGCGAGTACTTACTAATTTAGTTATGAACTCATATCCACAAATTGTTCCGTTATTTATATGATGCAGTATCTGCAAACGCTGCGGCTTTTATTAGAATGTTACTACTGGGATAATAATATTCCCTTTACATACCTGCATAAATTATTGTACATGTCCTCTTCATAATCTTTCTGACCACGCATATATTTTTCTTTTAGATTGTAATAGCAAATTTGAAGATATTCATTATCGTGATGATCCTTAAAAGGTTTGAAATTCGGACCTAACTCTAAACCCTCAAAGTATTTATTCATTTTTTCGTAAGTTCTAATTTTATAACCACGCATCGTCATTTCATCCATTACCTTTTTTGTATAAATGTACAAATCATCTTTAGGATATTCGTATATATAATTAATCAATATGTGTTGATCTTCTTTAGCAAAGATACTATTTAATTCTCTCCACTGTGAAAGTAATTGTCCTTTCGGTAGATGCTCCAATAAATCAACATGCCATAATCTCATTCATTATTGCTCCTTATTTCGAGGTGACTTACCCGTTTAAAATGTTATTCTAAGTTTAAACTATCCAAAAGTTCAATAATGTAAGTTGCTGAGTCCATCATCTGCTGTTTATTTGTTATGGATGATTCACCATCACCTTTTTGATTTCCATAATCTCCAAAACCTCCATGATTTCCACCTTTTATTTCTATGAATTCTGCGTCACTTGGCATCACATTTTTAGCCTCTTTTACTTTGTTTAAATCTGCAACTTGATCATTACTACCCCATAATGATAAGACTTTCAACGGTTTATCAGTAAAGTTTAATTTATTTTGTGGATAGGATGCTAACAATACTAAACCTTTGATTTCACCATTTTCAAGTGCATAATTTGACGCCATCACTCCTCCTAAAGAATGTCCGCCTATAACCCAAGTATCAATATCTTCATAATTACTTATTATACGATCTGCTCTATTAGGCGATAAAATGGCTAAGTTGAATTTCATTTTAGCAATAATAACGGTATACCCTTTTGATGCTATTTCATTTGCTATACTTGCATATGCTGAAGTTTCTACCTTTGCTCCTGGATAGAAAATAAAGCCTATATTTTTAGCATTAGATACTGGTTCAAATAATATATCTCCATTTTTTTCAACTTTAACGAAAGAGTCAGTTTTCAAACTATCCAAGGCTAACGAATCTGCCTTATAGTATGAACTCACATAAATAAAAAATCCCGCAGCTACTATTATTAGAAAAATAGCGATTCCCGTGATAATTTTATACTTTAAAGATTTTTTTTGCTTCATCTTCTATCTCCTTTTTTCTTCTCCAGTTCGACGTTGAAGTGTCATAATAGCAATAGCCATTATAATCTAAGTTTACTAGCCCTTATTTTATCTGTCCAACTTAGTGTAGTGTAGCCTATCCATATCCTCAATTTAGTGAGAATGAGTTAAGTGTTGCGCTTTCCATTCTAATGCAAGAAGAGAAACCTGTAAGCACTTAAGGGATTAATAATGAACCTATTAAGGGAGAATCTGGTCTAACTTGCATAGCTGATACTACAATCGATGAATTGAATATTGAAGAGATCGACAGTTTATTACTTACAGATTGCATGGATATTTTTTCTTTAGAAAAGGAAATGGGTTTCATCAATTACACATCGACGTAATTGCATCCAGATTTTTTCAAAAAGAAAAAAAGAAAAACATTCAAAACCCTTCAACCAAGGCCCTAAACTTTCTTCTTTTAGTAAATCTATAATAATTTTTGAAATCCATATTTGGTTTGAAGTAGAACAAATAAATCGCCATTATTGTCTAGTAACCCGCTTATTTATCCAATAATAGATGTCACATTTCCATCTTGATCTTTAATGTAAGTTTTCACAACTTGTACGATGAAGTCTTTAGAAGAAGACAATCGAATTTCTCCTTCTTTAGGCAGCAGTTTGTACATGATTTCGTTAATAACCGCTTCATTCAATTTTAAATGGACCGTGCCCTCATTTATTTCGATTTCAGTCGTTAAATCATGCTCCAATGTTACATTTATGTCTTTGCTCACTAACATCAAATCTTTTCCCTTCAGCAATCGACCTCGTAGTAGCTTTCCGATCGTACTTGCTTGCTTCGCTCCTAATATGAGCACAGATGGTTTCTTCTTGAATAAACCATTTTTACGGGATTCCCAAGCCAATTGATCCACAAATAAATAGCCCGTGTTCGAACCGTCACGATCTATTCCGATTTGAACACTTTCCTGAATAGCAGGGATTTGCAGCATACAGTTTCGAGATAAATCTGTAATATAGCCTGGAACTTCTGCTTTTCCAGCTTCAAGTAAACCTCTTGTATTCCATACTTTCATAGCCTCTAGCTCATCCTCTGTAATCCCAACCATTTGAAGAAACTCCACGCGCCCGTTTGATGTATGCAATGTTTCTAATTGTGAATCAGGTATAAAGGCAAGAGCAGTTAGCTGTGTATCGGCTTCCAAGCAGATGGGCCCATTTGCATCTAAATAATCACCAGAAGCGAAAATATTGTTGCTATCAAACACATAGCGCCTCATGTTTTGAAGTAAGTTCAATGCCCACGCAGGAGGCTCCTCTTCATCCTGACTACGGCTCACTCGAAAGGATAGCTCAAACCCATAGCCACTATATTCAGGATCTTTCATTTCCTTCTCATAAAGCTCCGAGAAACCAAAAGTTACAATATGCCAGTGCGGAGAAGGTGTTTCCGCTTTATAAGCACTCAGGCCATCTAATGGATCTTGACCACCGAGCATATAAGAAATTATAGTACCATAATGTTTCGGCTCCTGCTCTCCGTATAGCTTTGTTAACGATTCTTCAATTGCATCCCATCCAGTTGTCTTTACTTCTTCGGTCATGGTTTCCCCTCCAAGTCGTATAGGTTAAATTTATTATGTGATACACCATATCGTGACAAAACGAACAGCCTTAACTTTGCTGGTAAACAGTTGCAGTAATGCTATCTGTTGAACATAAAAACATATAAAAGATTCCTGAACAGCTCAAATTATACTGCGAACGGATAATCATGCTGGCATCTTACTAGCAACATTGCCAATCGTATACTATTTTTGAAAAATCCCTATTTTTCAAAGCTTCCTTTGGAATAGAGAAAACACAATTCCCAGAGTCCCCAAACATAATGCCGCATTCCTCATCGATATCCAGCTGCAATAAAAGAAAATCGCTGTCATCAAAACCAATATAGTCATTCTGAACAAAATAGGGATAACCGCCAATTCTACTCTCGCTACTATAGCAATCATCACTCAATTTCTCATATTCTACTTCTGATAGCTTATTCATAAAAATTTCTCGAAATAGATCCAATGAGGAAGACATAGGCATCTCCCTTGATTTAAAATACATTTTACCGCTGTGTGAAAAAGGAAGATTCATATTATATTCTTCATTTTCATAAGGTTGTTTCTTTACTAAACATTCTTCATTTTCTTCATAATCTTCAATGTATCTCACTAGTATCGGGTCGTCCAAACCAAACAAATCATCATTTGCAACAAAAAATTGCAGTAATCCCTTTTCTGGTAATTCATCTATATTTTCAAGATTCGCCAGATTGATTTGTGCTAAAAACAACATAGGTTTTCCAACTGGATCGGTTGGATAATCTTTACTATCTCTCAAATAAGGACATCCACCTAACTTACTATCCCAGGGCTTTGTTTCTTCACGCTTAAAACTTATCTCGTTACTATACCTAAAAGTGCCTTTAATTAGGGTTTCATGTTCTTTTAAAAGTTTAGGAATTTCATATTTCATCAATGTAAGTCTCCTCATTTCTAATAAATGACTCTTTACTTAACCTATTTAACCTTTATCATTATTGGGCGGTTATCGGTATCCTACACCAAATGAATAAGTCGAATATAAATTAACGCGTATATTCAGGCTGTTCTAAAGTAATCGGATTGGGATTGCTAAGTACCCATTGCACTGCCAACTCGCATAGCCTCGCAGTTTCTTCATCTCCATCTCCATCGCCTTTGCTAAGCTCTTTCACTAAAGTGGCTGCCTCCTGAAGTGCATCGGAATGTAATGGCGTACCTAAGCTAAAATATTCGTTCAAACTTTTGAGCATTTTACGGAAATCATTATCCCAGTTCATGCCACCATTATCTAAAATTTCGTATGAAACTTTGCCAGTAATACGGATAACTTCACCCTGTACGGTTTGTGCAGATCCTTGTGAAGGAATTAGTAAACTCCAAAGCTCATTATGTTGCGCCTGCCAGCCCTTTGAATTAACCGTTATTGGAGACGTACCATCATGCGTTTTTCGCTTTTCCACTGGCGGAACATCAAATAGCACATAAAGACAAGAAAGTGCCACATCCGTTTTGTTCAAATATTCTTTATTAAAACCTTCTCTATGGAATTCAAAATCTTCTCCAATTCGCTTAACGGAATCTTGCATTTTTGGTGTGATTGTTACCCCAGCATTCAATAAAATATCGGCAATTTCCACTATATGGACAATATCAATATTTCGACATACTGTTAACGCTTTATCTAAAGGCGTCTGATTCATCCTATTGACCGCGCTAATATTCGCGCCTTTAGCAACGAGCGTGCGCACCGCATTTGGTTTAAAAAAAGCAGCCGCGGCAAATAAAGGGGTCTCATTTTGATAATCCAACGCTTCTATATCTGCACTTAACTCCAGAAGCAATTCAATATTCCCATGCCAACTTATCGCCTGATTATGTAAAGCTGTTCTTTTGTAATTGTCTCTCGCATTTATATCTGCACCTTGTTCCACGAGCCAGCGAACCAATTCATCCGGTACTTTGAAAAAACTTAAGGCTGTTGTTTTACTATAACCGCCATATGCTTCGAGCTCGCACTTTGTAAATACCTCTTGTAATGCTACAATATCGCCTGCTTCAATAAGTTCATTAAAATTTTTCGGTAACGTTTTTCTCTTCCTCACCATATGTATTTTCGCTCCTTATATTGGATTTTTAAATTTTCTTCATTACGTCATTTACCATATATATACCAATCTATATTTTACCATGTTATAATTTTTTTGCTAAGAGAGTTTACAGTTAATTAAGAAAAGGGGCTATACTTATGCAACCGTTTTGGGAAAAAGATTATAAAGAAGACGGGTATTACGCTTTTGGTAATCCAAGCATGGAAGTGATCGAGCAAACTAAAAAATTAACTCCTAATGCTACCGTATTAGATATTGGTTGCGGAGATGGAAGACATGCTATTTATTTAGCTAAATTAGGATTTAACGTGGAGGCAATTGATGTTTCAGAATCAGGAATTGCTAAAATTAATCGTTATAAAGAGCTCCATCAACTACATAATTTAAAAGCATATGTACAGGACGCTGCAACTTACCCATTTGAAAAAAAGTTTGATCTAATTATTTCGCATGGTGTCTTTCATTTTATGCCGCGCATTGATTGGGTACATTTAATTCATCAAATGAAGAAGCATACAAATGAAAAAGGTTGTAATATTATCACAGTTTTCACTGATGAAGTTCCTATTCCTGATGACTTAGCCCCATTTGTTCATGGCATTTTTAAAGATGGAGAGTTACAAGATTTATATAAAGATTGGACGATATCTTTATACCGTTCTTATACGTTTGAAGATGAGCACGAAAACAATATTCATCACTGTCATGCTGCAAACAAACTAGTAGCTGTAAAACCGTTCACAGGAAAAGGGGAAACAAATATATGACCATTCACTATAAAATAATCGGCGAAGGATATCCCATCGTCCTGTTGCACGGTTGGACACTTGACCATCAAGTTATATTACACGCAATGGAACCATTATTCGAAAATCGTAGCGGCTGGAAAAGAATATACATAGACTTACCTGGCATGGGGCTTTCCGAGTCACAACCTTCTATTCAAAACTCTGATGATATGTTGGAAGCAATATTGCATCTTTTGGACGAGCTTATCCCTGATCAACCGTTTATTATTTGTGGTAATTCATATGGCGGGTACATGGCTAGAGGAATAATCCATTCACGGCAAGACACCGTTCGTGGGTTACTGCTAATGGCACCGATGACGATACCTGAATTTGATGAACGGGAAGTACCACTACAAACCGTTCTAAAAAGAGATAGCAACTTAATATCACATTTATCTCCAGAGGATGCGAATGAATTTTGCTCCATGGGGGTCGTGCAAGGTCAAAATGAATGGGAGAGGTTTCAAAATGAAATTTTAATTCCTTCCAAACAAACAAATCATGAATTCTTAAACCAAATCCGTCAAAATGGATATGGTTTTACATTCGATATTTCATCTAATCTTGAATATCCCACATTAATTATCACAGGACGTCAAGACAATGTAGTCGGATACCATGATGTGTGGCGACTCATTGAAGATTATCCAAGAGCAACCTTTGCAGTGCTAGATATGGCTGGTCACAACCTGCAAATTGAACAAACCGATGTATTTAATGCATTAGTTCATAACTGGTTAAATAAGCTTGAGTCAGTACATTTTTAACTGGTGTAACTTTACATACATTTGAGTTACCTATTTCACTAAAGAGTGCTTTAATTAAAGACAAACAGGACTTGTGTATGATTAAACTTCATATATGCAAGTCCTTTTTTATGTTTTTTTAATTGTTGGTGCCCAAGAAAAACTCACGCAAGATTTTACACACATAAAACTTCCCCTTCTAACTTCACTCAAAGTATTTTCGTAAATTGCAGCGAATTTCCAGAGTTATTCTTGTACCTGGTGCACGGACATTACCGCCGTTGAAAGATACTGTTGATACAGTACAAAAATGCAGAGAAACTTTCTTTGGTTATTATGAAAATACCGAACTTTCTGGTCCAACATCATCAATAGAAGATGTAAAGTATCATTTCAATGATTCAATCTAATATTTGTTTGACTTTAGTTTAATAATACAAAAATTGTGGTTATGAATAATTCTCCCCTTAAACATTTACCACTTATTAACCAATCAACATTCTGTTATGTTACAATTTTTTTCAAATGGTTATTTAGAAATGGGAATTTGCTAGAAAAACAAATAAGAATTCGAAAGGATGGTTTTTTATGAAAATTAAATATCCCGAAGCTCTTAAACCAAACAATTGTATAGGTGTTACTGCACCTTCAAGTGGGGTAGAAAGTTCATTACATATCCTCGTAGAAGAAGCAAAGTTACAAGTAGAAAAAAACGGATTTAAAGTCTTAATTGGAGAAACGGTGCTAACGCAACACAAAGGAAGAAGTGCTTCTATAGAAAAAAGAGTAGCAGAACTTATGGATTTTCTTCAAAATGATTGTATAAATGCCATAATACCTCCCTGGGGCGGTAACTTTGCAATGGAAATTTTACCATTTATAGATTGGAATAAGCTAAAGGAAATGAACCCCAAATGGATATTGGGTTATTCAGACATTAGCACATTAAATTTTGCTTACACAACAATAACAGGTCATGCTTCCGCCCATGGAGTGAACTTTACTGAACTATCAGCCCCTGAGTGGGATGAGCTATCTAGTAAATGGATTGATGTTCTTAGTTCCAATGAAAATGAAGAAATTACACAATATTCATCAGAAAAATATCAATCGTGCTGGGGTAAAGTGTTCTCAAATCCTGCCACAGGATTTTATTTTGACTCTCAAACAGAATGGAAAACGTTATACAACGAAGATGAAGTAATATTTTCCGGCAGATTGATTGGAGGTTGTGTGAATACTTTACAGGTTTTAGTAGGGACTCCATTTGATAATGTTAATAATTTTGTTAATCAATACTGTCATGAAGAAGGCGTCATTTGGTACCTCGAAACAGCTGATATGGATTCGGCAAAAATTTATAGAGCTTTATGGCAAATGCAACAAAATAATTGGTTTTCTAATATTAAAGGTGTGCTATTTGGAAGAGCTGGCGGATATAAAGATATGGGTGATTTTACGCTAACCGATGCACTAAAGAATGTTTTCAAAGTCTTCAATATACCTATTATTCTAAATGCTGATGTAGGTCATGTACCTCCACAAAATATTTTAGTGAACGGCTCATATGCGACAGTTAAATATAGTAAGGGGAAAGGTTCCATCTCAATGAAATATATTTAAGTCAAATAAGTTCTATTCGTTAACCTATATAGAAAAAAGCCATACAACCATTATGGCTGTATGGCTTGGTAGTACGTCCCAAGAGGGAATTTGATGTTCCTCTAAAGCTTTGGTATTACTGACTTTTCAAATAAGGTGTGTAGAATCCAAATGAATAAATATTTTATTTGTATTCTACATTTACTGTCCATTATTATAGTACGTTATCCAGGATAACAATTAAACAGCTGGGTGTTTGAATTCAGAACTCAGATTTCATAAAGTATTAACCTTTACCACTATCTAGTTAACAGGTGTCACTTTAAACCACCAGAGTGAGTTTTTTGTTAATTTACTTTGCTAGGGCTATTCCAGTTCATTTCACGTAAACGGAATTTTTGCAATTTCCCTGTAGCTGTTTTTGGTAATGCCTCTACAAATTCAATTGATTTTGGCGCTTTGAAATGAGACATATTCGAACGACAGTAGTCAATTACTTCTTTTTCTGTAACTGTTCTTCCTTTATGAAGTACGATAATTGCCTTTGGAACTTCCCCCCACTTTTCATCAGGTATCGCAATAACTGCAACCTCTAAAATATCGGGATGTTTATATAATACACCCTCAATTTCTGTGGATGAGATATTTTCTCCCCCAGAAATAATCATATCTTTTATTCTATCTTGAATTTCGATGTAACCATCAGGATACGTTACAGCTAAGTCTCCTGTATAGAACCAACCGTCTTTAACCACTTCAGCAGTTCTCTCTGGATCTTTGTAATAACCATCCATGACTACATTTCCACGAGTGACAATTTCACCAAGTTCTTTCCCATTCCATGCAACTTCTTGTCCATCTTCTTGGTTAACTACTTTCGTTTCCCCATTAAAAGCAAGTTCAATTCCTTGTCTCGCTTTAATTGTAGCTTGTTCATCAAGTGACTTCTCATCGAATTCATTTTTCCATTCATTGTATAAAATGAATGGTGAAGTTTCAGTCAACCCATACACATGAATCATATTTAATCCTAAAATTGCTTGTGCTTTTGCAATAAGTGCGGCTGCTGGAGGGGATCCTGCAGTTGCCATTCGCGGATTTGTAGTAATTTTCATTTCTTTAGCCAATGGTTCATTCACCAATAAATTAACAACTGTCGGTGCACCACATAATAAAGATATTTGATGTTCTGTAAATAAATTCAAAATAACTTGCGGTTCCACTTTTCTTAAACATACATGCGTTGCACCAGCCGCTGTAATTGCCCATACTCCACCCCAACCATTAGCATGGAACATTGGTAAAGTATGAAGATATACATCATCATACTTTACACTCAAATGATACAAGAAATTGGCCGCATTCATGTAGTTCCCTCGATGCGTTAGCATAACACCCTTAGGTTTAGATGTCGTACCACTCGTATAATTCAATGTCAGAAGTTGGTTTTCATCAATTTCCATTTTTGGTAGCGTAAAATCATCGGAATCTTGTTCGATAAATGTTTCAAAATCTACAGCATTCAATGAATTTGTTTCGCCTTCTACAGAAACAACGATAACTTGTTCAAAAGGTAAACGATTCTCAATTTCCTCAATAGGACTTGTAAATTCTTCATCTACTATTAGCATTTTGGTGTCACTATGCTTAATGATATACTCCAAATCGTCTGCACTTAGTCGGTAATTAAGAGGTACAAGTACAGCACCTATTTGGCAAATTCCATAAAAGCTTTCTAGCATATAATGAGTGTTTGGGAGCATGACTGCGACATGATCGCCTTTTTGAATACCAGCTTTTAATAGTGCAGCAGATAACTTGTCAGCTCGTTGTCCAAATTCTTTATATGTAAACTGTTTTTCTCCGTCAATAACCGCTACTTTTTGTGGGTAATACTTAATCGCTCTTCTTTTCCAATCCAATGGTGTTAATGCAGTAAACATTCTAACCAACTCCCCTTTAGTAGACTATTTTGTTATATCAATATCTCTATTTGTTTAATCGAACCGAAAACACATTTTTCTTTAAAAGTTTTATTTACTTCTTTTTTCAAACCATTTAGGGTCCCTATTTCCCCACCTCTCCACCTATATAATTCTGATTATTCTGACATAGAAATCATTATAACGAAAATATTTTGTGTTTTCAATGATCGTTTTTCAAAATAATGGAATACGTTATCGGATTGAACTATCGCCATACCCTTAAATTATTTCTCTTTTAAGAGAACATGGAAATCAAATCTAATATGGACTGTTCTCGCACACCATATACTGCAATCAACTCACTACACAGATTTTCAAAACAAACCCGAATTCTATTATATAAAAACATTCAAAACCGCTAATTCAATTTCGAATTAGCGGTCTTAAACATGCTTTAATTTATTTTTTGTTACACTTTAAAATCACCTAATATTTTTTGTAACTCTTCTGTCAATACAGATAAATGTTTGACCGATTGTTGCACTTCTAAAATAGAAGATAATTGTTCCTCAGAAGAAGAAGCAACGGTGTTATAGTTTTGTGCCACTTCATGTGAGATCGACACATTACTATTGATCATTTCTTCGACTTCTTTAATGTGATTGGCAAGAGATTCAATCGAACTAAAGTTTTCTTCGATTTGATGCGCAACCGTTTTTGTAGAATTTACGATATTTTCAAACGTATCATTCACTTCAAGTATACGTTCCATCCCAATACGGACATTTTAAATACCAATGTCCATTGTGTGATTCGTTTTCTCCGTGTCTTGTTGAATTTCCTGAATGATATCTGAGATTTGTCGAGCCGATTCTCCTGATTGCTCAGCAAGTTTTTTCACTTCATCTGCCACAACTTTGAATCCTTGGCCATGTTCGCCTGCACGTGCAGCTTCAATGGAGGCATTCAATGAAAGTAAGTTTGTTTGGGTAGCAATATGTGTGATCATTTCGGAAATTTGACCGATTTCTTTTGACCGAGCTTCTAAATTTTTAATCATTGTCGAGGACTCATGTACAGATTGTTGAATGAAGTCCATTTGCTTGTTTAAACTATGAATTTTTTCGCTACCGTCCACTGCGTTTTGTGAAGCGGCAGAAGCACCACTAGAAGCGATCGATGAAATATCAGAAATGGATAAAACGTTATTACTGATGTCTTCCATGTACGATAAACTCTTCTGATAACTTTCCATTTGACTTTCGGATAAGGTAGCTGCTTCTTGAATGGTTTCTGTAATTTCTTTCGAGACAATGGACATGTCATCAAATTGCTCTCGTAGTAAAGTACTAGAATGACTCACTTCGTCTCCTTTATGCAGCACACCTGAAATGATCCCTTGTAGATTTTCTAACATTAAATTAAATCGAGTAGACATTTCTCCAAATTCATCACGAGTTGTAACTGGGATTCTTGTCGTTAAATCACCTTCATTAGAAGCTAACACATCTAGTTTTTCATTGATGGCATCAAATGGCTTAAGCATCTTTTTAATGAGGAAGAATAAAAGAATCGATGCAAACACAACAGTACCCACGCCAACTAAAACAAAGAACATCAACAATGTATTTGCTTTTGCAAACGCTTCTGATTTTGGCACCATGATAAAAATGCCCCAATCCACTTTATTCGCTTTTGAATAGTAGATGAAATGGTCTTCGTTATTCACAATACCTGCCATCGTACCTTCTTCTTCATTCATCACTTTATTTAACACATCAACAAGCACATCTTCACCTAAATCAGCGATATTTTTTGTTAAAATGAGATCATTGTCTTGATGAGCAACAATCGCACCATCTCTTACGAATACAACGGCTTGACCTGTTTGACCAACTTTTACGCTTGAAATAATCTCAACTAAGTCATCCATGTAATTACCACCATTGATTACACCAATGACTTTTCCTTGTGCATCGCGTACAGGTGCAACTGTTAATGCAATCGGTTTACCATCTCTCGCTGAAGGATAAGGTCCTATCGTTGTAATTTCTCCGTTTAACCCTCGTTGCGTATGTTCAGCATCTTGGATAGGGACGGTTACCCCCCCTGGTAAATGAACGAAACCTTCCGCGTCGATAAAGGCAAATGCTGTTTCCGTATTCGGTAAAACCAACTCTAAGCGACTATTAAATTCCAATATTGCTTCGATGTTTTGTTCTTTCACAATATCAAGTTCAGCTGCGGACTGTTGAAGGTTTTGTTTTCCTTCTATCCAAAGATCAATATTGTTTGTAATGGCCTCAAGTTGCCCATTCGCTTGTGTCGTAAAATTATCAACCATTAATTTTTAGTTAATTGATAGCCAAAAAATGATACAATACCTAACGAACCAACTAATAAAAGAGTAACCATAAGTACTAACTCCCGAAACAATTTCAATTAATGTACCTACTTAATTATAATAAAACCCCTTTTTGATTGTAAGGATAAATACCTAAAATGTAAATATTTCACTACTATTTGTTAGTAATTAGTTAAACTTTTGTGAATTATTGTAGCAATGCAAATTGGGCATAAAGTGCTTTCAAGTTAAATTTTATTCGTGTACCTGGTACACCCACTAACACCATCTAAATTATATTGTAAAAAACACTCACAAAAATTATTATACCTTACCAAGATAAACTACCTCCTTAGTCCCTTGTTGCAATAAATATTGTCCCATAAAAAAAAGGAAAAGATCATCTAGAGACGATCCATTCCATCTTTGCTTAATTTAATTTTTACAAAAACTAATTATGTATTTTCCAGCGTACTACTCGATATTTCTAGTACATTGTTGGGAAAATGAATATTAACCTTCCGCCATTTGCCAACCATTTTCCTCATCCCAAATAGCATCCGTATCATCCAGATGCACATGCCAATCCCCATTAGAAATATTTCTCCTAATATCCGTCAAACAGGATAACCAATAAAACAGCGCATGCAATGCATCTTCAAAATCATCTGAAAGGGGTAGCTTTGTTGAACCAGCAAAGACCACTGTTGGTTCATCCTGATCATAGTCATAAACACAAAACGTCTCTCCAATATCCTTCATTTCAAAATCCGCATTGTATTTATCGATGATGGCCGTTATCACTTGCTCTTCACTGTTGGTAAGGTTATGATTTCTCGTACAAGTGTAATAAACACAAACTCCCATGCTACATTTCTCCTTTATTATCGTTTTAATAACCAGCACTGAAGAACTCACTTTACATTGTTATCCCTATAAATCAATATGTAGTAAATATTCAATGCATTAAAATGCCCACCACTTATTCTATTCGAACCTCGATACGTCCAAAGTAGACTTTTAAACATCCCTGAAATCCTTTGTTTATCAAGGATTCCGGGGTCATTGTGTATAATTTATATAAAGGTTTTATTTCATATTTATTGGTACTTAATATTTAATTTTCCTCACATAATCTATAAGTGTGGTGATTAAAATGAATTTAACAAAAAAAGTCGATATGATAGGCTATTCTGCTGGGTTTTATTAGCAGTAATTATATCGATAGAGGCTTCATGTCAAGCGACTTGATGTATGACTAAAGATGCGGGAATTTGAGTATGTTTCATTTCCATTTATGACACAAATTAAATGCTATCACTACATTCAATGAATTGGCTGAAAAATGTGATTTTCATGTATAAATCTTTTGTGAAATTTAATTTTTTCAGTGCCCTCAATTGATCTCACTGACTTTTTTCTCATTAATAATTCAATTTGTATAATTTCCTCGGTCTTCCTCGGTGTCCCGATTGTTCTTCACCAATTACTTCCGCGAGTCCCATCTTTTCTAATTCAGATATGATTCTTCGTCCATTTCTCTCCGTACTTTTCAGCCATGTAGCGATGTCACTTGACGTGATTTGTGTTTTTTTATAGTGAGTAGCAAATACTTGAATTTTTGAAACGACCGCCGGAGAAATTGAAGCATCTTTAAAATGTCTCTCCCACTCTTCCCCCCATTTTCTTTGCTGAAAATGAATGGCTACATCATCTTGCCGATATTCTGTTACTTCCCTATTTTCGTTCACAACAACTACTACTTCCGGATAATCCTGTGCATTTTTAAATGCATGACGAAGATTTTGTTCCGCTTCTAACACGGTCAATCCATAACCAAGCGCTATTCGAACCACGAGTCCACTTTGCATTTTAATATTATCAATTAATGAATGAATTACTACTCGATTCATCGTTAGATCTAACTCGCCCCTAGTTGTATAAATAAACGACAAATCATCACCCATTTGTACAAATGAGCCCTTTATGCTTTCGGAGAAATCGAGTAATACTCTCGCCATATCGAGCTTTTGGTGTTTTTCCCGGTAAGATAAGTACTTACTTTCACCTGCGTTTTCAAAATTGATATTTTCAATTCCAAGTACAGCTAATTGCGACAATCTATATTTCCCTGACTTACCCCGCTCTGTCAAAAACTCAAGACTTTGCTTTATCGAAATGTCGTACGGCCTTACTCGGTAACACGGAATACCCAGTTCCTTTAATCCTGAATAAACCGCTCCTAAACAAGTAATGACAGCGTCTATCTTTCCAGAGTCATAAAGTTCCCTATGAAAAGCAATGAGCTTTTCATAGGGAATATATCCTTTATAAGAATAATAATAAAATTGCATATGTTGCAATTTATCCTGTAACTGCCCTGTCTCTATTTCAGATTCTTCAATTGTATCAACGGAAAAGCGGTAGATCATTTTTTGTTCAGAAATCAACGCCTCAAGTAAAGTTCCTAAAAAACTAGCCCCATGTAGTGCAGGATAACTCGCTTGACTAGCTGTAATGATACCTTCACCAAGTGCGTAATGATAAGGTGCCTGCCCTGAAAACAACCACTGATCAATCTCGTGATTGTTCTTTTCTAATATTGAACGTGACTCTTCAATCTGTTGATATGGAAACGGAATCATTTCAATATCCTCAAATTCACTTGACACTTTCATCATGTTTTCTAATGAGTCTGCTGGTCCAATTAACCCTAATCGTATTTTCAATGCTATTTCGCCCCCATATTTAAAGAAACAATCATCCTCGCATAAAGTTCAACAGCAATAGGCAATACTTTTTCATCGAAATCAAATGCGGGATGATGGTGCCCATTTGCAAGGGGAGTACCGAAGATAAAGTATGTTACTTTCCCGCCATTTTTTTGGACTTCCTTCATTAAATAAGTCACATCTTCAGATCCACCAAGTGCGCTTTCTGATAAAACGTTAGTGATGGTCTTACTGTCTTTACAAACTTCTTTTGTGTAGTCAATCCATTCTTCATCGCAAGTTATATCCGTTGCATGCCCAACAACATCCATATGAACTTGAACATCATATAACTTTCCACTTGCATTGATAATTCGCTTAGCCTCTTCAAACATATAGTCATTCAAAACATCCGTCTCACCACGTGTTTCCACTTCTAATCGGCCCAAATCAGCAACGATATTCCGTCCCGATCCCGCGTTTATCTTCCCAATATTGATTCTAGTTGCGCCACCTGAGTTTCGCGTAATCCCCTGAAGATGCATCGTTGCCGCCGCACATGCAAGGAGGGCATTTCGACCTTTTTCCGGGTCAATACCCGCATGAGCAGAACGCCCTTTATACGTAATGTCTATTTTTGTTGATGCCAAAAACTTTGTCGTCGTCGCTGCTACTGTTCCAATATTAAGAGGATTAATTCCAATATGTCCCGACATAAATTCGGTTACATCGTCTAGCCAACCTCTCTTTGACATAGCAAACGCGCCACGACCACCTTCCTCAGCAGGTTGAAAAAAGAGCGTGTATTTCCCGGTCAATACATCTGAATGTTCTGCAATAAAGTGCGCAACTCCTAACCCGGTTGCTATATGCCCATCATGACCACAGGCATGCATCGTTCCCTGATTTACTGACCGAAAATCGTTTTTCCATGGAAAATGTTCGATATCCATGGATTCTTCTATCGGCAATGCATCGATATCAAACCTTAAAGCAATATGCTTTCCTCGTTTTCCAGAATCCCAAGTTGCTACAAGACCTGTATGTCCGCCAGCCATTTTCTCAATCCACTCTTCTAGAACACCAGCTTTCAATGCACTTTGCTCTGCCTGGCATAAAATTGCTTCATCAGGTACGCCAATTCGATCGACGGAAGAATAGGCATCTTCTCCAATGTGGAGTATAAAATTTAACTTCTCCAGTACACGCATTATACGATACGTTGTTACATATTCAGTCCATCCTACTTCTGGGTAACTATGAAAACTTCGACGCCATTGTATGAGCTGAGGCGTAATTTCATTAATAAAGGAATCTACATTAATGTTTTTTAGTACCTTATCCATTCACTGCCCTCTTCTCTTCATCCACTGTCATCAAAGGTTAATTAATGCGTACATAGATATAATCATAGACGATATCGCAATCGAAAGAAGCGTTTGGAAAAAGATGATTTGATATTTCGCATCGATGAGGGGTGAACCTTCATTCTTCCCCATCATCTCATCAACTCGTTGCATCGCTCTCGATTTTGGATAAATCATTTGTCCAATAAGTTTAAATCCTTTAAAAAATAAATTAAATAACTCACTTTTTATAATATAAATAATAGCTAGAGCCATAAAAGAAATGAGTCCAACAAAAAACGACATATTCACCCATTCTATCTTGCTCCAATTATAGCCAAAATTACTGACGAACCACATCAAAATAAAGACTATAGATAAAAATATAACTCGAATCATGCAGGCCCACCTTTCATTATATAAATCTTAGCTATTTACCAATAAGTTTTTCTTGAAAAATTCAACAACCTTTGTATTCAAGGTAATATGATTTTCTAATTTATCTGTTTGGTGCCCTTCATCTTCAAATATAAAGAGTTCAACATCTTTTTTCATTTCTAGCATTTCTTTTGTTAGTTGTTCTGCTTCACTTACCGGAACTCTCGTATCGTTCCGACCATGAAATACCAATAGTGGAGCTTGAATTTTATCTAAATGATTCAATGGCGAAATTTCTTCAAAGAAATCATCATCTTTTCCTAGGTACCCGTATTCACATTCTCTTAATCTTCTACGCCAAGGTCCAGTGTTTTCCAAGAACGATTTAAAGTGAGAAATTCCAACAATATTAACGCCCGCTGCCCATAAGTCTGGATAATGCGTAAGTGCTGCCAACACCATAAATCCACCATAACTTCTCCCTATAATTCCAATATTATTGCTTTCAATTCCTTTATTTTGTATCAAATTATCTACTAAGCTCGCAAGATCAGCAACAGAATTCATACGATTTCTTCGATCATCTAACTGTAAATATTTACGACCATAACCCATACTCCCTCTTACGTTTGGCGCTACTACTGCAAATCCTTGGGAAACTAAATACTGAATGACAGGGTTAAAATCTTCTTTAATCTGGCTCTCAGGTCCACCATGTACATAAACAACTGTCGATTTAGTTTTTTTCTCTTTCGCATAATAAAAATATGGAACTTCTACCCCATCAAATGAATTAAATTTGCATAACTCCGGTCGAGTCCAAAGGTGTTCAATTTCTTCTGATACACCGAGGTATGTAACACGAGTTGCTACTTTTTCATTTGTAGTATACATGAAGATATCACCTGGTATAACAGGACTTTTTATAGCAAATACAAAACGCCTGTCATCCAACCAAGAAATCGAATTGATGACACCCTTTGGTATATTTTCCAGGTTCGAAATCCTTTTTGTCACAAAATCATATGTTTTTAAAATTGACGAACCGCCTTCATTCACACTATAGATTAATGTTTCTTGATTCGGAGCAAGTGAAAGTTCTTCTATATCCCACATCGCTTCAGTCAGAATTCCCTCCAAATTTCCAGGCTCATCGATCGTAAAACTATAAATTGCCATTGTGTCATTTTCAAAATCCGATAAAACGTAAACTGTTTTTCCGTCTTTCGACAACACGACAGATTTATACCTTGCAGATATATTTTTAGGTCCTATTTTTTTCTTTTCACCTGTTTCGATATTAAGAAGATACAACGAATTGTCAATATTTGTTTCTTGTATACTAATTATAACTTGATTATTACTATTCGTCACCCAGCTGATTGGGGCGCAAATGCCGTCATATTCAAATACTACTTTTTCTTCTCTTGTTACCATATCCAATGTAAAAATATCAAAGCATCCGCTATTGCGTCGATTACTAGAATACATAATTTTCATTTCATCTGTAGACCAACCGCCAAAATTATGGAAATGATCAGGAGACACCACAAGGTCTTCGTAATCCCCATTCTCATCCAACAAGTAAAATTGTTGTTTTTCATTTCCTTCATAATCCATTCCAACGATTGAGTTTTTTCCGGATGGGGAATGAAAAACCGAGATAATCCTGTCTTCAAACTTTCCAAAAGGTGTAATATCTTCATTTTCTCCATTCCAAAGATACACCTGAGGAATGCCTGTCTTTTTACTCAAAAACGTAAACTTATTTTTCCCTGGAATTACAGCAGAACCGAATCCTGTGAATACATTTAAAAAATGAGATAATTGACTGTCCATTTTTACACCTCTTAATGAATTTTCTAGTTCTATTCGTAAGAAAATCCCTTTACCTTTGGCTTGTACAGGCATCCCTATACAACTCCAAAGTAAAGGGATTAACAAGACAGAATCTATTTATCAATTGTTAAAAACCTATATTCTTAAATTGGTTTATTACTTGACTTTTTCTGCCCATTTCAAGAACGGTTGACGATTCACATAATATGCTACATTCTCAAGTTTTGGAGATGTTAAGTATGTGTTTGAGTTATAATACATTGGGATGAAAGGCATATCTTCCATTAAAACAGCTTCAGCTTGGTGAAGTAAATCATATCGTTTTTTATCATCTTGTTCAATTTTCGATTGCTCTAGAAGTGAGTCATATTCATCATTAACCCATCCGGTACGATTATTCGGACTACCACCTAAGAAGTAATCTAGATTGATTACTGGGTCAACAAATGTTCCGACCCACCCCATTCTAGACATTTGGAAATTCCCTTGATTAACTGTTGCCAACTGTGTTTTTGATTCTTGATTGACTAACTTAAGATCTATGTCTAAGTTTTTCTTTATCATCTCTTGAACTGCTTCGGCAATTTTTTTATTGCCTTCAGATGTTGTATAAAGAAGTTCTACTTGCGGAAGCGTGTCCCAACCTTCTTCTTTCATACCTTCGGCTAATAGTTTCTTTGCTTCATCTGCGTCTTCTTCAAAGTGCTTTCCGCCAACTTCACGGAAATCACCATCAGGAGTTGCCACACCTGGTGGAACCATTCCATATGCTGGTATCTCTCCCGCTTTGTTAATGTTATCAACAACAAGATCACGATTTACACTAAGTGAAAATGCTTTGCGAACTTTTGCGTTTGTAAACGGCTCTTTCGTTACGTTAAAAATATACATATACGTTCCGTAACGAGGTACAACTAGGTATTCATCGCTATCTCGTTCTGCTTCTAATACATCGGTAGGTAGAGTGGAGATTAAATCCAGCTCTCCAGTCTTATACATTTGGTAAAACGTCGTTGCCTCGTTCACCATCTTAAATGTAACTTTATTTAATTTTACTGTTGATTCATCATAATAATCTTTGTTTTTTTCGATAACTATTTCGCTATCATGTGCCCATTTTGTCATTTTAAATGGACCATTACTAATGTATGTTTCTGGATCCGTTGACCAATCTTTATTACCTTCTACTAGTTCTTTTTTAACTGGATAATACGTCCACATTGTAAGAAGTTTGTCGAAGTAGCCAAGAGGAGCGTTCAACGTCACTTTTAATGTTTTTTCATCTACTGCTTCTACACCAACTTCTTCTACTGTTCCGTTACCCGTATTATATTCTTCTGCACCCTTAATATAATAAAGGTAGAAAGCAAATCTTGAACCTACTTCCGGATTCAATACGCGTTTCCACGCATACTCAAAATCAGCAGCTGTTACTGGTGTACCGTCTGTCCAATTTGCATCGTCACGAATTGTAAATGTGTGGACTGCGCCTCCTTCTGAGACATCCACACTTTCTGCCGCTCCAAGTATTGGATTACCGTCTTCATCCGTTGTATATAAACCCTCAAATACATGATCGAGCACCCATGCGGATGTTGTATCCGTTGAAAGACCAGGGTCTAAACTAGGCGGTTCAGTCTTAATATTTAGTGTGATTTCTTGATTCACACCTTTACCGTCTTCACCCATTTCCCCTTCTTTATCACCGCCACAAGCTCCTAGCACTGTTGATACTGACAATAAGAGTATGAATAATAACATCCACTTCTTCACACTTCATCCACTCCTTCATTATTATATAAATGGCACGCAACAAAATGGGCTGATCTAACTTCTTTCCATTCCGGGATTTCTTGACTACATATGTCCATTGCATGTGGACATCTCGTTCTAAAGCGGCACCCACTTGGTGGATTAACTGGACTTGGTGGATCTCCGAGAAGTACAATGCGTTCTTTTCTTGATGCGCTCGGGTCAGCTACTGGGATTGCTGATAATAGGGCTTGTGTGTATGGATGCAATGCTTCCGAAAATAAATCATCACTGCTCGCTAACTCCATCATATTCCCTAAATACATAACCCCTATCCGGTCGCTTATATGTTTCACCATACCTAGATCATGGGCGATAAATAAATACGTTAACCCTTCAGATTCCTTCAGATCTTCCAATAAGTTAATAACCTGCGCTTGTATAGAAACATCCAATGCTGATATCGGCTCATCTGCAACAATAAATTTAGGATTGACGGCCAATGCTCGGGCAATCCCTATACGCTGCCGTTGTCCCCCACTAAATTCATGTGGATATCGTTTCGCATGTTCTGCTCTAAGCCCTACTTTTTCTAATAACTCATAAATTCGAGCCTGTCGTTCTTTTCCTTTAACAAGCTTATGCGCATCAATTCCTTCAGCAATAATATCGCCAACTAACATTCTTGGGTTAAGTGAGCTTTGGGGATCTTGGAATACTATTTGCATTTCACGATTTACGATTACTTTTTTCTTCCCTTTCATATCTGAAAGGTTTTCATCATTGTAAAAGATATTGCCATCCGTTTTTTCATGTAAACCCGCAACAGTGAGTCCAAGTGTTGATTTTCCACTTCCACTCTCTCCAACAAGTCCAAAGGTTTCTCCTCTATAAATATCAAATGAGATATCATCTACAGATTTAATAACTCGGTCTTGTCCTATATGAAAGTACTTCTTTAAGTTTTCGATTCGAAGGAGTTTATCACTCAAGAACTCTTCCTCCCTTGTTGAATGACTTCTTCTGGAGCAGGCGAACGTGGATCATTCAGCCAACATCTCGCAGAATGCCCTTCACTGATTTCCATTTCAGGTGGCATCTGGTCCATACAAATTTCCATCGCAAATTTACATCTTGGAGCGAATGGACAACCTTTTGGTGGAGAAAATAAATCTGGCGGAGTTCCTTCTATTGGAATCAGTCGCTTCTTTTCACTCGTTGCAGTAATATCCGGAATGGATTCAAGTAATCCCCATGTATATGGGTGTTTCGGATTATTAAAAATATCTTCCACAGAACTTATTTCTACAATCATTCCAGCGTACATTACAATGACACGTTCAGCCGTTTCCGCTACTACACCTAAATCATGCGTGATTAATATGATTGCTGTGTTTATTTTTTCTTTTAAATCCTTCATGAGTTCAAGAACTTGTGCTTGAATCGTTACATCTAATGCTGTTGTTGGTTCATCTGCAATAAGTAGTTCTGGACTACATGCAAGAGCAATTGAAATCATTGCTCTTTGTCTCATTCCACCACTAAATTCATGTGGATATTGTTCGTATCTTTCTTCTGGATTCGGAATACCAACGAGTCGTATCATTTCAATCGCTTTTTCTTTTGCTTCTGCCTTGCTTAAATTATTATGGACAATCAACGCTTCGGCAATTTGCTTGCCAATTTTCATCGTTGGATTGAGTGATGTCATCGGATCTTGAAACACCATACTTATTTTGGAACCGTTTACTTTCCTCATTTGTTTTTTCGACAAAGTCAAAAGGTCTTGTCCTTGGAAATAAATGTTTCCTGCATTAATAATTGCAGGTGGTTTTGGAATTAGTCCCATAATCGTTTGAACCGTTACACTTTTACCACTACCACTTTCACCTACAATAGCAACGATTTCCCCTTTGTTTACATGGAAAGAAACATCCCGAACAGCTTTAACTTCTCCACCATAAGTTTTGAAATTCACTCCCAAGTTTCTCACTTCTAATAAATGAGTCACATAATCACCTACCAGTTTATTATATTTGCAATCCTTACTTTATTTATCGAACATTATTTACGCACACGTGGATCGAGAGCATCTTGCAATCCGTCACCAAACGCATTGAATGCAAACATTGTAAGAGCAATCATTACGCCTGGGAAAAATAAGCGCCACCATTGCCCGCTTAGAATAACGCCCAACGAATCATTCGCCATCGTTCCCCAACTCGCGAGGGGTGCCTGCACGCCTAGACCAATAAAGCTTAGGAATGATTCCGCAAATATCGCCGATGGAATCGTAAATGTTAGGTTAACGATAATAATCCCCATCGTATTCGGCAGTAAATGACGGACAATTATTTTTGATGTACTCGTTCCCAACTTTTCTGCAGCTTTTATATATTCTTGTGATTTCAGTTGTAAAACTTGTCCACGAACGATACGTGCCATTCCGACCCAACCTGTTACGGACAGAGCAATAATAATCGACTTAATTCCCGGTTCCATAACGACCATTAATAATATAACAAGCAGTAGATAAGGAATGCCGTATAGAATTTCCACTAATCTCATGAGTAGTCCGTCAATCCGGTCCCCTTTTTTACCTCTACCAGCCATATATCCAGATACTCCGCCTACGACTAAACCAAGTACTAAGTCAATAAGCGCCGCCACAATACCAATTGTTAAGGATACCCTTGCCCCTAACCAAGTACGTACCCATACATCTCTTCCTAAGTCATCTGTTCCAAACCAATGTTGAGCTGATGGCTTTATATTCGTATTGTTTAAATCTTGCTCTGATCCTGAGTAAGGAGCCAACATTGGTCCAACAACTGCTAAAGTTATGATAAGTATTAATAGTGTTAAACCTGTTAACGCTAATTTGTTCTTTAATATATTTAGAATAGTTTCCTTCCAAACACCTAAACTCGGTCGTAATGCTACCTCTTTATCATATTGACTACGATCCACCGGGATGAATAAGTCTTGCTCTGCTTGTTTATTCATCATGTCACCCTCCCTTGCTCGTCAACTTAATTCTTGGGTCAATAAAACGATAGGACATATCTATTAAGAACAAAGTGACAACCAAGATTAAACTGTAAAATACTGTTGTTCCCATAATAACTGGGTAATCCCTATTGAAAATACTATCTACAAAGTAACGACCCATCCCTGGAATTGCAAAGATTTTTTCAATAACAAAGGTTCCAGTTATCAATGAAACAAATAGTGGTCCAATAAATGTAATAATTGGTAGAATCGCGTTTCGAATACCATGTTGAACAACGAGTCTATATGTAGATAGCCCTTTGGCCTCCGCTGTTTTCATATAGTTTTGATTCATCACATCCAACATACTAGAGCGCATATAACGTGCCACAACAGCAAGAGGAGTTGTTGATAGCGCAAGTGCTGGCAGAATCGTATGTTGCCAAGTTCCCCATGACGCGACCGGCAATATTCGCCAATCGACCGCAAAGTACTTAATAAGAAGTGGTGCTAATATAAAGTTAGGTATTGAAATACCAATAATCGCAATAACCATTGAAATGTGATCAATCGCTTTATTATGATTAAGAGCAGCAATTACTCCCAATATCACTCCGAAGAATATTGCAATCGCCATCGACAAGAGACCTAGTATTGCCGATGCAGGTAGACCATCACCGATAATTTGATTCACTGAGCGAGTATTCGAAACAATCGAAGTTCCCAAATCAAACGTAACTAAATCCTTCATATACAAAAAATATTGAACTGGTACTGGCTTATCTAAATTATAAGCAGCTCTTAGATTTTCCAGGACTTCCTCCGGAAACACGTCTGCATCTGTAGCAAAAGGATCTCCAGGAATAAATTTCATGACTATAAAAGTTAGCGTTGCAATAATCCAAACGGTTAAAAACATTGCCAAAAAGCGTTTAACAAAATACAAGTGACAGCACCCTCTTTCTAAATTGATTACTAGATTATTCAATTTTTCTAATGAACTCACTAGTTAAGTTTTCATGTAATTCTCACACCCCTGTAGAGATTGAAGCGCTTACAGTGACTGATAGAATCCTTCCCAAATTTCCCCTTTCCATATCGAGCATTTTACAATCACATACTACTAATTGATTTTAAGCTGACATTCATTATTTAAGGCTATTAACCTTTAACCTTCCGTTAATTGATAATATTAGCACAATTAAAAAACAATGTCTTCTGTTTTTTCGGAAAATTATCAAAATAACCAATATTATAATATGTACCTTTAAAACTATTTAAGAATAAGATTAACTAATGATTCCACTTTCGCATCCAATATAACAGGGTAATCAGTTGCCCGTACCACCTTTTCGACTTATTTAATAGATTCATTGTCAATTTAATAAGCAAAAAAGACACCTCTTTTTTGTTATAGTGAGATTAACGAAAAATCACTACCACACCGAAGAGATGCCTACAAATAATAGACAAAAACTATGAAAATAATCACCCGCCAAAAACAACACTTGTGGCTTAATGGAGTCTCCCCAAACTTGCATTTGGGTACGTTATTAACGTTTATTTTGTATACTTTATAAATCTTTAATTAACTAAAGTAATCTGGAATTTAATAAAAATAAAAACTCTTATTAAACAATCGCGCCCGCTAGCTGAATAAGCGATTTATATAATCTCCATTAAAAAATAAAACTAAATCACCTATTGTACCAATGCAAAAGAAAATAAAATAATAACTTGCAATTGTTATTTCCTTGTTAAATAGCTCTTTAAATGCCTGAATAAACAACCTATCAAACTTAAACCAACTCAATATCCAACCGCTTAAAAGGAAAACCATAATCATCATTTTTTCCTTCCCCCTTCTTATACTAATTTCATCACTAACAAATGCACCCAAAGCATCGTTGAGTAACTATTCCTTCCTTTATTGGTGGGCAGAAAAGTTAGAGAAATTTCCGCCGAAAAATTAATTTTCTGAAACAGCTGCCACTAATTATTGAAATCTGTAACCACCCCTTCCCTTAAAACCTCATTGAGGTTAATTAGATGATACCCGTTACACCTAATCAAATTTCACTGCGTTTGAGAGTTCTCTAATCCGATGGTACTATTGACTTTATATGCATATCGGTATTTATTGTAAGTCGTATTTTCAAACTACTACGCGTACAAATAATTGGGTAGACGATCCCCGCAATTAGGCCATCTCCTCTCCATACCCTCCAAGGACATTTATCAAGAAAGATTCCTGTTGCATCCGCCCGTTTGGTTCGTTTCTTTTTCATCTGTTTCAATTTTCCAGGTACGGTACCTCTATATTAGTGAGTTATGCGAGTCAATTAAGCCTGGAGTTATCATCCCGCTAAGTCGCTTGCATAAATGATGGGTTGTGATAGCTTCAGCGAGTACCAGGTGCACTGTGACCTTATCTTACTTTTACCTTTCCATATACTCCATACTCCCCTGCAATATGGCACTGTATAGACATGTGAGTCATCTCAGCATGTGCTATGTGTATGTATGTGAGAGACTGATGCAGTATCTTTATGTATATCATTTCATACGTGAACCTTGATTATATAAGTAAATCAATGAGATCCCCTTTTTTTCGGCTACTTGTTTAATAAGATTCAATTCGTAATACATGGCGTGAGAAAGAATTCCTTCTTCTATGTTTTTGATTATGTAATAATAAAACTCCACTAAAATTTCAAGTGGTAATGAATCATAAGTCTCCAATAACAACACCCCTTTTCGTTTGAATATACTGAATATTAAACCATTAAAAACCCACTTTATCCATTGGTAAACCTTACCTATGTAATATCTAAAAAATTGCCTTACAATAACTTAATGCAAAGTGCTGTAGCTTATCACTAAAAATAATCTTTCAACTTATCTGCTATATCAGTTAATTCTGTATGTAAATACTTTGTAGTCACCGACAAATCATTATGTCCTAATGCCTTTGAGTCCAACAGTAAGTCATTTGATATTACAGATAACGCTTTTTTATTTGTTAAATCATTTCGTTTTTCTTCATGCTTTCTAACTTGAAATAGCGGTTGTTCAATTTGAATATCGAATATCCCTTTCTTTTTAGACAAAGAAAAAAGCACCTCCTCCTACAATTCATTAGTACAAAAACTCGACTGACCGAGTACTGTAAAATTGAATCATAAGCGAAAGTGCTTATTTCTCTAAGTATAACGTTATAAAACTGTACGTCCCAGGAGTACTTCTAAGTATTCACTGGGACGTTGGTATTACTGGGTTTGTAGAGATTTTAGTGTATAATTTGTGTAAATGAATTAAATTTATAAATCAAACTGTCTATTTAACTATAACTTAAAATTATTCTTCGATTTTCAATTTACTTTTATTGTTAATACATGAACATTACTTTGATTTGAAAAAAGTTGAACTTTATGGACTTTGCCGTACTCATGTATCCCTATATTATATGTGTAGGAGACACCATAAAAAATAGAAATAAATAGGGTTTACCTAAAATAATGTTACATTGGATGTTTATTATATTGAAATTGTCTTAGATGAAATTCAAACACTTGGAAATTTCATTCGTTTTATTATAACAACTAACAACTTAGAAGCAGGTCGCTAAAGAATATTTTAGCAACCTGCTTCTTTTTTCATAAATATCGCTTAAAACCTTTAATAGTAAGCTCTACTGTAAGAGTTACTACTAATAGTCACTACATATCGGTATATTGTACCATGTTCGTTTCAATCATTGGTCACCATTAATAGTTTCCAAATTTAATTTCCCCAAATAATAACAATGATTTTTTCAATCCAATCCACATTACGAATTGATTTTATTAATTTCAAAATCTTTTAAAGTTAAAGTAATTTTCAATTCATGTAATCCATTACTTATATTCTAATCCTGGAGTATCTACAAACGTAATAGCCAAACGTCTTGGACACAAATATTCTGATAAAGTTACTTTTTCCGAGGAGTTAAAATACAGTTAATAATTTTAAATTATATATGGATTGTTAACTGTTTAAATTTCAAATGATTAAATGAGGCATTGAAATCTTTAAATACCGACCAGCTGCCAAATAGCAAGTAAACCTAATTAAACTACTATAAAAATAGCGCTCCTAAATGGGTTTGCGCTATTTAATCTATAGGAGAGAACACAATTCTTGAGATTTTATAAAAAATAATAAAAAAAATTGCTTCCGGCTATTAAAATATTAAATCTTTGAAGCTATTATGGTTTGAAATAGTTTGAGTTACATAATTGGATGATTAATTTATCAATAGTAACTTAAATATTAGAAAAAAAATTGGAGTGGAATAAATGCAACAACTATCAGTTAATTTAACAATTCATTTGCCTGAGGATACGGTATTAATTTCGAAAATCGAATATGAAGAATTAAACGACTCAAAGTTACATGGTATTTATTGGTCAATGGGCGATTTAGAAAAAAAAGTAGGGAAAAAGAGTGAATGGATTAAAGACAAGATACTTTATCCCCCTTACCATCGAAAAATACTAGATATTGCGAACGGTGGTTTTGTTTACTATCCAAAAGTGAAAGGGCAAACATGGACATTTCATGCAAAAAAAATGGCAACTTTCTTAGACAATAATTTCAATCAAATCTTTAAATAAGGAGAAATTAACATGGCCTATATTAAAAACAGAAAAAATAATAAAGGAAAAATTACATCATGGTACTTTTCTGTAAGTAATTATCCGTTTGGAAACATTAGACAAGGTGGTTTTAAAACACAAGCAGAAGCGAAAGTTGCAGCCAAGCATGTAGAAGAAAATTTGGCAGCCGAAAAGAAAATTCGCAAGAAAATACGTTCTAAATATGAACTCCTTCCATTCAATATAGAACTTGAAAACTGGATAATAAAGAAAAAGTCGAAATTAAATAAAAATACTATTGATGGTTATTTGAATACGAATAATAAAGTAAAACAGTTCTTTGGTGATGAATTACTTATTAATGTTACTCATGATATGTATCAAGAGTTTATGGATGCACAGCAACATAATACAAAAAGTACAAACGAAAAATTAAATAAACAAATCCGCGCTTTTGTTAAACATGCTTTTGAACATTATAAAATCCAATCTAATTTCACAAATGATGTGAGCATACAAGGTAGGAAACTAAAAAAAAGGAATCTATTTATCGTAGCAACTGAATATGAATCTCTACTAAGCTATTTGTATAATTGTAATCTATCAATTTTGGAAAGAATGATGATATTATTAGCCACTACAACCGGAATTCGTTACGGGGAGTTATGCGCGGTTTGCTGGAAGGATATAGATTTTGTACGTCAAAGCATTCATATCTATCAACAATGGGACTACAAAAGTGGAAGCGGATTTACAGATTTAAAAAATCCAAATTTAAATCAAAAAGGCGACACAGACATTAAAGATCGAACAATCCCATTATCTATCCAAGCAATTACATTATTAAAAGCATTTCAAATATCCGATAGCTACATTGAGAACGAACAGGGTCGCTTATTTTATAAAGCGAAATGTAATGCACAAGTCATGAGTAATAATACATTTAATAATTCTTTAAATAGGGTCCTTACCTCTTTAAATATCGAAACAATTACGGCTCATGGACTACGTCATAGCTTTGCAACATATCAAGTTCAAAAGAAAATCGATAAAACATACCTACAATATTTAATGGGTCATACAGATTACCGCACAACTGACAAGTATTATGTTCATTTACATGAGGAAATGTTTGAAGAAAATGCGGTTGAGATGAAAGAGGCTTTGGACGGACTGATGAAATAATAAAGGAGCAATCAATTGCTGTTCGTGTAAAGAAAGCATTATCTAATACAAAATCGGCATCCAATAATGAATGACGATAAAATTAATTAAGACGGCTTATTGTAAACGAAATTACTATAAAACAAAACCCAAAACCGCCATTTAAGGGGTTAACACTAACAATTTAGATCACTTCATTCATAAAATTTTTGTAAAAGCAAACAGTATAGAAGTTGATTATCGTACTTCTATACTGTCAGCTTTTTTTCAACGCATTGTAATTTCTCCTCCTAACACACAACAAGGACAAGTATATCTAATGTAATCTCCCCGACCTTTTTAAAAAAATTTTTTATACTTCTTATTCAACTAAACCCCTTAGATAGTCAAATAGTTAAACGAAAAAGCGTCAATCCTCCTTGGATAAACACCTCTTTCCTATACATCTACTTCATAAATACTTCCTTATTTAAAAAAGCAGTGTTAAAGGTAAAGGTTGATTTAAATTGCACATAAAAAACGAGCTGGGAAATGTATCTCCAAGTTCATTATATTTTGATGACAGTGTTTTACTAAAGCCCCCGTTAGTTTAAGTACATTCTTTCACAATGTCATATCTGTTCAGTAAACTATCTCACCCCAATAATTT
>NZ_LMBZ01000016.1:0-136210 GCF_001439635.1 Solibacillus cecembensis
TTGAATTTTAGGTATCTAAACCCGAATTCAATCGAAGATGCTTTTTTTATTTGTCTATACTTTTGGGGTCAGTCCCTTAATATCATATAAGTATTTTTTTCTAATCACAATTTCTGCTATTGCTAAATTGAAAATCCAGCAAAGCCATACAGCAATTGTATATGAAAGACTGTAGGAAAGATCTAATCCACTATGTGTAATTGCGACAATGATATAAATAGTCATATTGGAAAAGGATAGAAAGAAACTTCTAGTGATCCATTGACTATGCCGTAAGACGTCTTTTCTTTTTATGTATATATAAGCGAATATTGTTGTTATAAGCCATAGTGTATTTAAGGTAAGAAACCCTATTGTACTTGGCCAGCCACCTGTCGCAAAGAAAGAAACGTATAAACCGGGAATAAAGTTTAACACAATAGATAAAACATAGACTCGACCATTCCATCGATGAAATGTTAAGAATTTCAAACGTAATCGCTTAATTATTCCGAGAGGTCCTGTAAGGAGTGTAATTATCGCAAGAATAATATGAACTCGTATCATCAATAACCATAGCATTTGATTAGAAAGAAGTTCATCTTTTTTTGATAGGAATCCCCGAAAACTTGGATCTACTACAAAATTCTTTGTTAGTGTATGCATTATCCACATTACTGAAATAATTGATAAAATCATAATTAGGAATTTGCGTTGCTTCATATACCGAACCTCCTCAGTTTTATAAAAGTTTAGAAGGATTAGTCATTATAATGGGTGCAAAGAGTATGCAGCGAATAATGCCCAACTAAACAAGTTAAAACTTCTTCTTTAAAAGACCCTCCAGTTTTTCTGAATCCTTTAGTGTCTAATTTTTATTAAAATCATGCCCATTAATCGAATCGGGACCATCCGCATACATATCTCCAACTCCACACGGAACTAAAATAACCTTCAGCGTTCGGATCAATTACTACGTCATTAACGCCACTGTTGACTAGTCTTTTCTCTACAGCTGTTACCAACTTTACTATTACATTTTCAGGCAAAAAAATTGATGTAGGTGCAAAAAAACTCAATAGCAATTGCATTCATTTAATCGAATCCATCTTATAAAAAAATTGAAATTTTAAAAACACAACCCTTTTTATACTATCAGACCGCACCATTATATATCATATTGTTTGGTTGAACATAATGAAATTGTGAATTATTATTATCAAATTTTTGAAATCTTAATCTATCCTTATTCGTTGGGATCCCATGAATCGTTTTAAATCCAATTATTCAGAAATTTCATTGACTATATATCACTTTATGATATATTGATTTTAGATATATCATAAAGTGATATAAGGAGGTAACAAAATATGAAATCTTTCGTGCAGCTAACGGATTCCGTTTTTTATATTATGGCTGCTTTTGCACAGCCAAAGCATGGTTATGCAGTGATGAGTGAAATTGAAGAACTCACAGGGGGCGAAGTAAAAATTGGCCCGGCATCGCTATATACGAATATTAAAAAGTTAATAGTCGAGGAATATATTGTGCTTTATGACGAGAGTGATTCGCGTCGAAAAGTATATACATTAACGGATAAAGGACGCTCGGTGCTACGTCATGATATGGTACGACGGCAAAAAATGATTCACTTTGCACAAATCGGACTACAGGGGGAAATTTCACATGACTAAAACGAAATATTTCACTTCAGGAGGCATTGCATTTTCAGAGAAAGGTGATTTAACACGATTAAAAAAGTTTGCTAGCAAAGGTTGGAACGTCAAGCGTTATAAGGGAATTGGCTATGAACTAGAAAAAGGGGAGCCAGAAGAAGTCGACTTTAGTATCGATATCCATCATTTAGCAGAAGGCGATGAAGACGAATATTTTGCGATGTTTGAGTACGCCGGCTGGGAGCATGTTTGTACAAATAATCATACAAATACGCATTTATTTAAGGCACCAGTTGGGACAGAGCCGATTTATTCGGACAAGGAAACGAAGGTGGAAAAGCTGTTGCGTCTACAAAATTCAATTATGCCTGCAGTTTGGATAACAGTAGGTTTCACAATAATAACTTACGTATTGATGCTGTTCTCAGGTGGGGCAATGAGCGCGGTGTTTGAAGTGTTATTTATAATCTTTTTAATGTTAATGGTTCCATGTATCAGTATGTATATTGCATTAACATATCGTCGTTTACGATTACAATAGGGGGGGATAGCTATGCAATTTTGGAAAAGTCCATTAGGTGCAACTGTTTTGTTTACGCTTGTTATACTAGCTCTTCAGTTTACGAATCTAGCAGTGACCATGCGAGAAATTGGGGGATTTGCTTTGCTAGCAATTGTAACGTTTATCATTCATGAGCTAGGACATGTACTATTTGGTGTTGCGGCAGGTTATCAGTTTAACTTTTTAACAGCAGGACCGATTACGATTGAGCGTGGCAAAATAAGTGCCAATAAAAGCTGGGCATTTTTCGGTGGCGTAGCAAGTTGCTCACCGAAGACGGCCGATTTACAAACAATTAGTCGTCAGCATTTCTGGTTTGCAGCAGGTGGACCCATTATTTCGTTTTTAGTTAGTATTGGCCTATTTATTTTCGGTTTTTTGTTTGATTTACAGTGGGTAGAGTTGTTCGGTTTTCTGAATTTGGGGATTTTTATTGTAACTGCCCTCCCATTTAAAGGTGGGTTTAAATCAGATGGGCGTGTCATGCTAGATCTACTCGCAAATGGTGCGGACAAAGAACAGCTTGTTAGCTCGATATTATTAATGAAGGAAATGATGTCACCAGCGCATCCGACTTCATGGTCAAGTCATTTAGTTGAGCAGACGAGAACAGTACAGGCGGCTGAAGGTACTTATAAGCAATAGCTACTTATTGTTTTATTTTGATTTACTTACAAGTGGGTTTGAAGTTGCATCGCAAGAGATTAAGGCTTATAAAGCACTGCCAGTGACGAAGAAAAATAAAATGATGATGCAGTTTTTAACGCATGTAAAGCAACTGGATTTGGTTATGCAAGAACGAGGAACGGTAGAGCAATTGCGAGTGCTACATCGTATGATGATGCCGGTTGAGCCGATTAGTTATAAGCGCAGTGAATGGATGATTGCAAAGCTAGCTGGTAATAAAGCGTTGGCGACAAAAAAGCTAGCTGAACACCGCGCTCAAATTGAAAAAGGGAAATCGCTTTATGGTTTTTATTTTGCTGAAGAAAGGTTGACAGATTTAGTTGAGGCGCATTTAAAATAATAATTCCAACTAATACTTTTTTCGAAGTGGTAATTTTTAATGAAAGAGATTAAAGAGGGACAGTAAAATAGAGGCAATCAATGTCATGCTTAAAAAAGCACCAAGTAATATGAGTGATTTTGTACTTTTAACCTTATAAAAAGACATATTTAAATAATATCAAAGTTCAATCGCTTCATATATAAAATTTGATAACGAGCTTTATAGTTGATTTTACTGGAGGGTATAATTGAGGGGGATGTGTTGAATTTTAGGGTTCTAAAATGAGAAAATTTAATTTGAGAAATGGGGTATTAAAGGTGAAACAAAAACCCATATATGTGGAAATAAATATGAATGCGCCCATTGATACGGTTTGGGAATATACACAAAATCCAAAATTACACGAGCAGTGGGATTTGCGATTTTCGGAAATTAACTACATTCCAAAAAAAGCGGAGGATTCACCACAAACTTTTACATATAAAACAAATGTATTACCGTTTATTTCTGTCGAGGGCTGGGGTGAAAGTAAGGGAACACATCATAAACAGAATGGCTCGAGAACGTCATCATTGCACTTTGGAACCGAACAAAGAATATCGCCAATCGTACAGGGGAAAGGTTACTGGCAGTATGTACCAAAGGGGGATAAGTTAACTTTTCTGACGCAATATGACTATGATGCACGATATGGCAAAATAGGGCAGGCTTTTGATGTTGTTTTTAGACCACTTATAGGATGGGCGACAGCACTTAGCTTTGATGTACTAAAGAGATGGATTGATACGGGAGAGCCGCCAGCACTACAGTATCGCCGCTTCTTTTTATCGATCCTTATTTCAATATTATTTTTCTTTATTTGGTTTTATCAAGGGCTTGTTCCTAAATTAATCGTTGTTCATCCAGAAGAAGTCGCCCTAATTTCAGCGATTAGTGGAATAAAAGGTACTGCCGCACAATTAGTGGTACAAGGAATTGGGGTTGCCGAAATACTGTTTAGTTTAATCTGGCTCATGCCTATAAATAAGCGCCCATTATACATTCTTCAAATTGCTTTATTTCCAATGTTATTGATTAGTGCAGTTGCAGCAAGTAGTGCAACGTTAACAGGTCCCTTTAATGTGTTGACATTAAATATAGCTTTATTCGTATTATCCATTATTGGTTTTGTATTACATCAAAACATTCCAACTGCCAAGAGCTGTAAAAGAAAGCGCGGTGAGTAAATGATTTACCAAAAATTATTAGGTGATGATTTTCAAAAGCTACATCCAAAATTACAAGAACGCTATTTATTGCCTTTGGAAGAACCTTTTGTAGCAACGGGTATTATGCAAAAAATCCAATCGGGCGCAAAAATTTTAACGCCTTTTTATTCGCTCGCTACTAAAGTAAATTTCTTATTTCCTGAATCAGGTGAACAAATTCCATTTTCGATTCGCAACACATGTACCGTTTTACCGAATAATGAGTATGAAGTTGAATGGGAGCGAGCATTTTATTTTGGAGATATCGTGCGTCGATTTGATGCAAAAATGACGATTGATACAGAGAAGAAAATTGTAAAAGATTATTTAGGATCACCGTCATTGTTTTACTCCGATTTGCATTTTTCGGTGTCTAAGGAAGGGCGTTTAATCATTCGGTCAGGTGTGCAACGGTTTGTATTAGGCAAGCTAGAAATACCTATGCCGAAATTATTGGAAGGGCGAGTGCTTGTAGAGGAAGCATATGATGATGAACGTGATGTATACACCATTCATGTATCAATTCATAATCCATTGCTAGGGAGGCTTATGATGTATGCAGGACAATTTAAAAAAGCTATATAGTCCGTTATCATTACTTGGAATCAGTCTTTTTATCATCACTTTGATACCGATTAATCATGTTGATTTTTTTATTTATTTAACAGTTGCACAACTTTTATTTGTGCCACTACTACTTCAATGTATCGTCGAGTTAAAAACAAGTGAGAAGGTAATAATAGCCATTGGAATGCTAGGGGTCACATTGGTCGCGTTTAACATAAACGAGGTACTATCGATTACTGGGGCTGGACTATATTTAGTAGCAACAGCAATGATTAGCTGGATTGGCATGCGCCGTTTTTTACAACGAGGATTTACGAATACAGCTGAAATCGTAATTGATATTGGAATGATGTATTTAGTCATTGGCGGTGTTTGGTTTTTTGCGTATATTGCAGGAATTGATACTGGATTTACACCACTTATTACTTGGTTAACCGCTATTCATTTTCACTATTCTGCGTTTTTATTTTGTATTTCTGTCGGTGTAATTGGTCGAATTACAACAAGCAAGCTGTATAAACCGATTGTCGTTGTAATTGCATCAGGGCCGATTTTAATGGCAATTGGCATTACGTTATCCACTACGATTGAAATCATATCTGCCATTTTATATATTATTGCGATTTATGTTTTATTTTTGGTCACATTACGAACGAAATTTTATCGTTTGCAAGGAATAATGATTCGACTTTCTATTGCAGCTGTTTGTTTCTCAATACTTTGGTCCGTTCTTTATGCGTACGGAAATTTTACAGGGCAATCAATTGTCGATATTCCAGATATGCTCGCGTTCCATGGCTTTACGAATTGTCTATTTTTTGGTGGATTCACGATCGTAGGCTGGCTAATTTATACACCAACGACAAAGCAGTGTTCATTTACGTTTCCTGCAAGTCAAATTAGGGGGCAACTAAAAACAAAAAATGAACCGTATCAGGGTTTAGTGGATGATATGAGTGATTTTGTAAGCACTGAGAAGATGCATAAAGCAATTAAGCATTTTTATGAGCATACGAATGAATATCGACTTTTTGCAAGTGTAAGATGGCAGCCGTGGTTTTGGCCATTTGCTTTGATTTATAAAGGAATAAGCACGCTAACTCAACAAATTAATTTACCGTTATCAAGTAGAAAGATGGAGATGACTGGCAAAATTGTAACAGTAGATGCGACAACGGATGGCAGGGAAAAGCCAAGAGCATGGATCCGAACAATTAATGAGAAAACAGTTTTCACAGCCATTTATTCGAAGCATACTACAGAACATACATATATGAACATCGCATTACCACTTCCTTTTTCTACGATGATCGGTATTTTATATTTGCATGTGGAAGATGGCAAGCTTTATTTAACGACTCAAGCTGCAGGTGATGCGGGGATTTATTTAGCTTTTCATAAATTTATCATTAAACTGCCTCTTTCTGAACATTTTACAATTCAGGCAACGACAGAAACACAATTAACTGCTTTACATGAAATGAAAATTTTCGGACTGAAGTTTCTAAAAATAAAGTATGACATTCAAAAGGCGAAAACAAATGATTTAAAATGGCACTAGCTTAAATTGAAATAGCAACGTTTCATGGGGGTACCTATTTATAGCACTCTAAAAACTTCATAATAATAGAAGTTGGCGGGGGTAATTAAACCCACCAAAACCCATGCATTTACCACTATACACTCGACGCATTGTGAAGCGGCTGTGAGGTTGGTGTTAGTTTATAAATTAATGGTTATACAACAATTTATAAATAGGGAGGGAATTAACCCCGTCTATCTACTTAAGCATAAATACTAGCTTTCTTAATGGAAGGATCTAGTCAATACCTTAAACCCACCAAATTGTGAAACGGTGGCGTAGTTAGCGATTGTTTGATTATTAAAAAAAGCTATGCTAGGAAATCCAATTTTTATTGCGATTTCCCAGCATAGCTTTTTCATTTGTATTGTTAAAATTAATTGCATCCGGTGCAGGTTATTCAAAAAGGCACTTAATTCAACATATATTATCCATATAGATTTCCTACTGATCAAACAATACTCCCCATACGATAACCGAAGGTACATATCATAAATTTTTACAAACCTATGTTGAAGAATATCGTATGAGGGTAAATGTTTGCTTACAGAGGTACTTTTTAATGAAAAATATCCACTTCCTTTGATTTTTTCAGCAGTTGATGAGTCCATTTATTTATACGTTCTTTTAGTAATGCGCCAAACGCGATGAAAATGATTGCATAGAACGATAGAAAAGCAAGATCTTTTGCTGCGCGCTCCCAAACGATTCCGCCGGTTGATTCACGCATGATATCAATAGCATACGTGAACGGTAGGAATGGGCTTATTGCTCCGAAAAAATCGGGGAGTAGCATCACTGGATACGTTCCACCAGAACCTGCGATTTGTAAGACAAGCATAACAATCGCCATCGCTTTACCAACATCTCCAAAAACAGAAACGAGGGTGTACACAATGGACATAAACACAACGTTAATGAGCAATCCAAAAATGATAAACCAAAAAGGTTCGCGTATATGAACATTGAGTAACAGAAGATCGCCACCTACAACGATAAGTGTTTGTAATAGTCCTATGACGCCAAATGTTAACAACCTACCGAAATAGACCTGCCGAGCTGAATACTCTTCGGCATGCAAATCGGTCGAGAGCAATGAAATCAGCAATAGACAGCCGACCCATAAAGAAAGCACAGTATAAAATGGGGTCATACCTGTCCCGTAATTATCAATGGGGAATAAGCTATTTTCCTTTAATTGAATCGGTTCTTCAAAGAAACTTTTTTCGGCATTTGGATCATTTTGCAGTAACTGAATGATTTCATTAATATCAATTTCTCCTTGGATAGTTCGAATCTTGGCCGCTAATTGATTCACTTTTTCAGATATATAAGGATACTCTGCAATCGCTTTTTCAATCGTTTTTTTCGCCTCTGTCAAGTCATGATTGGAGGTGCCAAGAATTTCCCCCACTTTTGGTAACGTAGATTGAATTTCCACTAGTAATTTTTTTGCTTTTCCTATTGTTCCTTTAGCATTCGCGATTTCTTTCTTGACGGTTGGTTCAATCGTAGCGACATACTCCTTCATAAATTGATCTATTTCAACGGATGTATTGGCTGCGATATTTTGTATATCGTCAATAGCTTGATGTAATTCAACTGCTTTTCCATTAACGGCATCGTTTACTGTCCGTGCATTCGTTTGTGCCTCTTGTAATAGATTTTTTAGATTATCTGTTTTCGTAATCGCGTCGTCTAGTTTACCGGCTAAGTTAAGTGAAGAGAGTGATGGTGTTGGTCCGATTTTACTTCCCTGTTCTTTGTCCGCATCATTTGATAGGTTTTCATCAGATTTATCCCCCTGTTTTGGTAGCTGTTGCACTAAACCTTGCAATTGAACAAGGTCTTGCTTGATGCCATCCACCTTATTAATACTTTCAGTCATCCGATAATCAAGTGCTTTTTTTGCCTTGTCAAGTTCTGTGAAATCCAATTGCATGCCTTGTAATTGTTTCAAAAAGTCATTTGCTTCATTTGAAATTTCACTGACTTTTTTTAAGTCGGCTTTGATTTTTGGAGATAATTTGTCTAGTTTTTCTTCGGCAGTTGTTAGGTAACCAACAGTGTTATTGATTTGGCCAAGTCCTTCTTCTGTAATTTGTTTTGCTTGTGGTAATTTCCCCTCAGCTAGTTGAATGATTGCTTGGGCATCTGTCGCATCTTTCAATCCGCGTTTCAATAAATCATTAATCTCAGGTAAGCTTTTTTCAGCGTCAAATACGTAATTCTCGAATTTTTTAATATCGGGCAAGTTTTTTTCTAATTCAAGACCAAGTGTATTCAGTAAATCAAATATGACGCCATTTACAGTAGAAACGAATTGGCTATTTACTTTATCGACAATGACCGTTGCCCCTTTTTCAGTGATTTTCGGTGCAATGGAGTTTAATTTTTCATTTACATAGTATTCGATTTCAGCTTTTTTAGGTTCACCAGACACAACTGAAGCGAGTTGTTCCGACAAATTAGTGGGAAGTATCATGACGGCAAAATAATCTCCAAATTCAACACCTTCCATCGCTTCTTGCCGAGATACAAAATGCCATTCCATCGATGGATTTTCCTTTAGTGTCGAGACGATTTGTGCACCCGTGTCAATATGTTTACCTTGTAAATCGACTGCTTTATCTTCGTTTACAATAGCAACGGGTAATTTATCGGTCCTGCTATAAGGATCTGAAGAAGCGTAAATATTAAGCCATGCGTACAAAGAAGGCAAGAAAATTAAGCCGCCAATTAAGATGGCAGCCACCCAGTTTGTCGAGATGTTACGAACATCACGTTTGAAAATAGTGAAAACTTTATGCATTGGTTTGCCTCCTTACATCAGAAAATTTATCTACATCGACACTATATGGCATTGTAAAAAAGTCTCCAAGTTAAATGATGTTTATAAGATGTATCATATCCAAAACCGCTTGTATTGAACCTCAGTCTGTTGATTAAGCGTACTCAATAAATGATGGAGGTAATGCAAAAGGTGAATATATCTATGAGGTATTAGCAAAATGGTCAAATGGTGAATTGTCCTATACATTTGTAGTTGAAGTACGTTAACTAAGAAATATTGTATTGCCCTTGTTCAACGAATGGGGGCTTTAGTCAAACAAGAAATTAATCATAATAGTAACAACGGGATATGGCACTGGTGTAAAAGAAGAAGTGTATATCTTTGGATTTAAAATAGATTAAAAGTAGCTATATAGGTATCTGCAATTAGTATGGCGCTACTAGTTCAGATAATCGTCTATGGCTCTATATATTTAAGGTTTGAGTAGGCGACATCTTGAGCCTTGAATTAGAATCAGAAGACGAAACAATTCCTTTTGCAGGAGCATTTATGATATTGATAATTGCATTAAATGCAATTATCATGTTTGTTATAGGTGTCATTTTAAATGTTTATACATTTGTTAGAAATAAACAAAAAGACAAAAAGAGTCATGTGTAATAAGAGAACACAAGTTTTATTGATTTTTACAACCTGTGCAGAATATATTTGATCACTGCCGCTAATTGGAGGAACAAAACATTGTTAATAACAAGTCAAATTGAGATACAAGCCCCTATTGAGGTAGTTTTCTCATATTTAGAAGATAATGATAAACAAAAAGAATGGATGACAGGATTAGAAGGAACGGAATATGTAACGGATTTTGATAGTAGTAATCCGGTTGGAGTTAAGTTTAAGCAAAAGTTAAAAGAAGGAAACCGTATTCAAGAATATGAAGGGCAAGTTACTGCGTACACAAAAAATAATAATTTAAGTATTCAAATGGATCACCCTTCTTTCTTAATTAATGTTTCGTATAGCCTTAAAGAAATTAGTGCTCATTCCAGTATGCTTTATATTGCAGAAGAAGTAACGCCTAAAACGGTTTCAGGAAATATCTTAAGTATTCTATTTCGTGTATTTATGAAAAAGGGCTTAGAGAAACAAATGATGGCATTGAAACAGTGCGCGGAAAAGTAATAATGATATTTTTAACACACGTATTGATTAACCAAAACCATCCAGTATTTCCTTAATAAAGTTCCTAATGAAATTCGAGTATTTCTCCTAAATCAACCTGGGGGAATCCATCCTTCATCAATTCTAAGTTGAGTAAGAGGTGTGCTGTGCGGCCATTGCCATCAATAAATGGATGAATACCTACAAAAATGGCATGTAACATTACACCACGCTCAACTAGATGTAAGATTTGTTCTTCTGTTTTATACCACTGCATCATTCATTGAAATCGCCCCTTCACGTTTAATATAAGTTTTTTCTTTTATATAGCGTCATCATCATTTACCGCACGAAAAGTTGTCCATCCAGTATTAATTGTCGCTCCTTTAAATTCCTTCAATAAATTTTGTCCGCTGAATCCTTTTTCAATTAAACTCGCCAACAACTGCTCTGCAAATCATCAGGGATTTTATGAACTGGTTTAATGAGAAGACCACCATCGACTAATTCAACCATTACTTCTTCCTTCATAGTATTTAAAGTTTATATAGCTTTTTTCTCAAGTTTGAAAGAGGTTGTATAGAAAAGGATTCTTCATATCAATTGAATAGTATGAGTTTTAAATATTTCTAGATTAATTATGGATTAAATATCCTAACAAGGCATAACTTAACAGTAACACTTACTTGTAAGCGCTTTAGAGTGGTGTTTAAAAAATATAGGGGGATTAGTAGAAATGTATAAAAATAATGGGGTGAGAAAGTTATGAGTGGACTAAAAAAATTACTGTTTGTATCAATGATGTTTATTTTAGTTTTAGGTACCTTAGCTGCGTGTAATAATACAAAAGAAACTGTAAAGGAAAAGGAAGTTGATCCTCCGAAAGAAAAGAAGGAGGAAACAACGACTGTCGAGTTTTGGACGATTTCTCTTCAACCGACATTTAATGATTACTTTATTGATTTAATAGCTAATTATGAGTCAGAGAATCCAGGTGTAAAAATTGATTGGAAAGACTTCCCGTATGACGCAATCCAAAATAAATTGTTAACAAGCATTGCGAGTAAGCAAGCACCGGATGTTGTCAATTTAAATACTGAATTGGCAAGTCAAATGGCTTCAAAAGGTGCATTAACAGACTTTAATAAACAATTAACAGAAGAACAGCGAAGTATCTATTTTGACGGAATCTACAATTCTACAGTAGTTGATAATGGTGCATATGCATTGCCTTGGTATACAGGAATTCCAGTGCTTTATATCAACACAGACTTAGTAGAAAAAGCTGGACTAGATATAAAAGCTCCTCCACAAACAAAAGCAGATTTGGCTAACTGGGGGAAACAAATTCAAGAAAAGACGGGTTCTTTCGGTTATGTTTTCACGATGGAAACGCGCTCTATTCTTGAAGAAGGGTTCAAAGTGGCTGAAGGAGGAAAAGCTGCATTTAATAATGATGAAGTAAAAGCGTATATCCAAAGCAATATAGAGCTAATTAAAGATGGGGTTATTCCTAAGGATATTCCTGCATTCGCCCAACAAGTTCAACTATTTGGTAGTGAGCAAGTAGCGATGATGATCTCTAGTTCATCATTTATTAATCAATTAAAAACGGCTTCACCAGATGTATACAAGAAAACGATTGCCGTGCCAGCACCACTTGGAAAAGCAGGTATTCGTTTTACGAACTCTATGAATCTAGTTGTACCAAATGCTTCTGATAATGCTGAAGCAGCAACTGCATTTGCACACTATGTAACAAACGACGCAAATCAATTGGCTTTCTCTAAAGTAGCAAATACGCTGCCTTCAACGAAAGCAGCTGCGAAGGATGAATTCTTCTATCAAAACGATGGAACATTAGAGGGACAAGCAAAAACAGCATCTGTTGAAAGTTTAGATAAAGCGTCAGACTTTTACCTAGGTATTGAAAATGCGAATGATGTAAATAAAGCCTTTAATAAGCGCCTGCAAAATATCTATATTAATGATCAAGATCTTAATACTGAATTGGATGCAGCTGAAAAAGAAATTAACGATATCTTAAGTCGCTAAAGAAGAAAAAATGAATGGGTAGATGCATTTCTACCCATTTTCGATAGGAGTGGAGCCCTTTGAAACGGAAAAGAGTTGCGAAATTAAGTAGATTTTCAGAGGTCCAAACTGCATGGTTATTTATGGGTCCAGGATTAATATTGCTCGCTCTTTTTACCTTTTGGCCCATTATTTATAGTGTCCCTCTAGCCTTTACAAATTATTCGGTGATCGGTGAAACAAGTTTTGTAGGCTTTGAAAACTTTAAACGGGCATTTTCTGATATCAATTTTATTGCATCTGTTAAAAATTCACTGTTATACATGATTATTGTTCCTTTTATTCAAATTTTATCGATACTCATGGCGATATTAGTCAATCGAAAAATCGCGGGGATTAAGTTTTTCCGTGCTGCCTTTTATATTCCCGTCGTTACTTCGATGGTTGCGGTTTCGATTATTTGGGGTTGGTTAATGAGTTCAAATGGGGTTTTGAACTACATACTACTGTCTATTGGCATTGTAAATGAAAAAATCAATTGGTTATCTGATAAGGACACTGCACTTTGGGCATTAATGTTTATTACCCTGTGGAAAGGGTTGGGCTATTATATGATGATTTATCTTGCAGGCTTGCAGGCAGTTCCTACAGACTGCATTGAGGCAGCGAAGATTGATGGGGCAAGCAACTTCCAAGTCATTAGAAAAATCACCATACCTTTATTAAAACCATATGTGTTTTTCTGCACATTGATTTCCCTCATGTCAGCGATACGTGTGTTTGATGAAGTATTTGTCCTAACATCTGGGGGGCCTGGGAATGAAACGTTAACGAGTAGCCTCTATATTTACCAACAAGGATTCGAAGTATTTGAATTTGGCTATTCATCCGCATTAGGGTTAATTATTAGTTTTATTATTATGTTCTTTAGTATTTTCATCTTCCTATTTAATAAGAAGGGTGGTGTAAATCCATATTGATGGATAAAGCGATGAAAAATAGAAAAGTACTAAAAGCGATTCAAAATAAATTCCTTATTTATATCCCGTTAACACTATTTGCTCTTTTGATGATGGGACCATTCCTTTGGTTATTAAGTGTTTCGTTAATGCCTGGAAAAAATGTATTTGCTTTTCCACCTGCTATATTCCCTACATTTATTGACTTTAAAAATTATGTAGATGTTTGGCGGTATATGGATTTTCTTAAATACATATGGAATACAGTCATTATCACATTCTTTGGTGTGGTATTCAGTATTTTATTATGTAGTTTAACCGCATATCCATTAGCTATCTTTAAGTTTAAAGGGAAGAATATTATTTTTGTAGCGTTGATTGCTACGATGATTATCCCTGCCGCTGCGGGTCTAGTTGTCAATTATTTAACAATAAATAAGCTCGGTTTAATCAATACATTTACTGGTGTGGTACTTCCAAGCCTCGTAACAGTTTTTAATGTCTTCCTATTTAGGCAGGCATTTATGGGTATTCCTAGCGACATTAGGGATTCTGGAAAGATGGATGGTGCCTCTGAATTTCGTATTTGGTGGCAACTAATGATGCCGATGATAAAACCAGCGATTGCTGTTGTTGCCTTATTCGAATTTATGGCAAGTTGGAACAGTTTTTTATGGCCAATTATTGTATTGAATACAGACAAGTATCCATTAGCTTCTGCTTTAAGTACCCTAAATGGACAGTTTTCTTTTAACTTTGGATGGATAGCTGCTGGGACAGTGATCTCTGTTCTTCCGATTATTATCGTATTTTTGTTAACTCAAAAATACTTTATGGAAGGCATTTCAGGTGCTATAAAAGGATAGGTAATTTGCTGATTTTAAAAACGTCGATTACGAGGGGATGTATACATGCAAAAAATTGTTTATGTTCCATTAGATGAGCGACCATGTAATTATTCTTTTCCAAACCTTTTAACCGATCAAACGGAAGTAAATCTCGTACGCCCTAGTTTAAATTTAATGGGGGAGAAAAAGAAACCAGGGGACACAGAACAACTATGGGATTGGTTATATAAGGAGTCTATGGATGCAGATGGTCTTATTCTTTCAATAGATACATTATTATTTGGCGGAATTATCCCTTCAAGACTGCATCAACTGTCGTTAGAGGATTGCGAAAAAATACTAAACAAGCTTTCGAGAATCAAAGCGTGTAACTCAAAAGTAAAAATATATGCTTTTAATCTAATTATGAGATGTCCTCAGTATTCTAGTAATGATGAAGAACCCGATTACTATGAGCACTGGGGAAAAGAAATTTTCCGGTACGGCGAACTTTCACATTTAATAGCGGCTAACCTCGCATCATTGGAGGAGAAAATGGAATGTAAAGCATTAAATGGTCAATTGCCTAAAGAGCATGTTGAAGATTATTTAGCGAGAAGAAAGATTAATGTCGGTGTCAATCAGCTAGTACTTGAATATGTAAAAAGTGGAATCATTGATTTCCTTATTATTCCGCAAGATGATTCGGCTCCTTATGGTTGGACAGCTATGGACCAACAAGCCGTTAGAGGAGCGATTGCAGCACATAATTTAGAACTAAATGTTTATATGTATCCAGGTGCGGATGAAGTTGGTTGCACTTTACTTGCAAGAATGTTGAATGTTTTTCAAGATAACAGACCGTTAATTTATCCGGTATTTTCAAGTATTCAAGGACAAGCCATTACGCCACTATACGAAGACAGGCCATTATTTGAGACACTTAAATATCAAATAATTGCTGTAGGGGGACTGATGACGACAAATATGCAAGAAGCGAATCTTGTTTTATTTGTGAATACACCTGTAGAGCCAATGGTGGAGGCTGCCAGTCAAGGGGATCTGAGCTCAGCTTATCAAGTGAATCGAAATTTGATTGATTTTGTGGAGCAGCTTGAATTCACAGTGAAGAAACGAACGATTCCTTGTATCGTAGCGGATGTAGCTTTCGCAAATGGTTCAGACTTAGAACTTGTAAAACTTATGAAAAGTAAAAAACTTCTTTTCTCATTGGCGGGATATGCAGGTTGGAATACTAGCTCCAATTCATTAGGAACAGCCATTGCACAGGGGATGTTTTACAATGTTTTTGGCGAATCACAAGCTCATCGCGATTTTTTAGCATTGCGCTATGTAGAAGATGCGGGATATTGCAGTTATGTAAGAAATGATGTAACGAATAATCGATTACCGGAGCTAGGTTACGATTACTTCCGTGTGGATGGCAAAAAAGGTGTCGTTGCTAACATTGTGCAATCACAACTCACTTCATTTATACAAGCGCATCTAAACGATGATGAAAATAGCATACAAATCAAGGAATGTTTAATGCCATGGAGCCGGATGTTTGAAGTTGGCTTAACGGTTGAACATAGCAAATTGGCAGGGAATAAGAAAGGTACTGAATAAAAGGGGTTGCTTCTATATGAATAAACATGAAACTTCGGATGTTATTGTCATAGGTGGAGGCCTAGGTGGTTGCATGGCAGCATTAGCTGTTGCCAAAATGGGCTTTCAGGTCATTATGACGGAAGAAACAGATTGGTTAGGTGGACAGCTTACAAGTCAAGGAGTACCACCAGATGAACATCGATGGATCGAAAGCTTTGGCTGCACAAGTACGTACCGGGAATTTCGAAATCGTGTTCGCGGGTATTATCGTGACAACTATCCACTTACTAAGGAAGCAAAAGAAAATGATTTATTGAATCCTGGTAATGGCTGGGTAAGTAGGCTGGCACATGAGCCTAAAGTTGCGCTACATGTCATTTTCGATATGCTGGCACCCTTTGTAAATAGCGGGAAAATAAAAATTTTATATAACTATAAACCGATAGAGGCAACAAAGGACGGAGATACGGTACAGTCCATCACAGTTGTACATGTCAATGAGTTAGCAAAAATTGAATTGAGTGGACACTATTTTTTGGATGCAACTGAATGTGGTGATGTCCTACCAATTGCAGGGGTTGAATATGTAACAGGTGCTGAATCTAGATCAATTACTGGAGAACCTCATGCTTTAGAAGAATCAAATCCGAAAGATATGCAGTCCTTTACTTATGTTTTTGCTGTTGATTATATAGAGGGTGGAAATTTTGTTATTGAAAAGCCAGAGCAATATGATTTTTGGCGTAACTATATACCAAAGTTCTCGCACCTTCCTTTATTTAGCTGGTATGCCGTAGATGCAAATGATACGACAAAATTAAAGGAATTCACATTATTCCCCAATGAACAACAGATACCCTCTTTGTTTACATATCGGAGAATACTGGATACTAAAAATATTGATGGAGCGCTATATGAGGGTGATATATCACTAATAAATTGGGCGCAAAATGATTATTTTATAGGACCAATTATTGATGTTTCTAATGAGGAAATGGAGAAGAACTTAAAAAATGCTAAACAACAAAGCTTATCCCTCTTATACTGGCTTCAAACAGAGGCGCCAAGATTAGATGGGGGAAAAGGTTTTCCTAGTTTAAGGCTTCGAAAGGATGTTATGGGTACAGAGGATGGGCTAGCAAAGTATCCATATATTCGAGAATCGAGAAGAATTAAAGCGATGCATACAATAACAGAGCAAGAAGTTAGTAAGGAAATAAGGGGTGACAAAGGCATTTGCACCTATTTCGATAGTGTCGGTGTTGGTAGCTATCATTTAGATCTACATCATACGACGGTAACGAACCGAAGCTTTTATATACCAAACTATCCTTATGAAATCCCGTTAGGTGCCTTACTGCCTATCCGCGTAAAAAATGTAATTCCAGCTTGTAAAAATATTGGCACAACACAAATTACAAATGGCTGCTATAGGCTTCATCCAACAGAGTGGAATATTGGTGAATCAGCAGGGTATTTAGTGGCATTTTCTATGTTGAACCAAGTGACTCCTCATCAGGTAAGGCAAGAACAAAAGTATTTGAAAGCGTACCAAACGTTACTTAATGCTAATGGCATTCAGCTTCATTGGCCAGAGGAACTTGACTTATAAGGGGGAAGAACTAAATGGAACAATCGAATATTTTATGGGTAGATTTTTTAGCGAATGCTACTAGATTACTAGATGCTAATAAAATGAAAGAGTTAATCGAACATGCCCAAAATTGTAAAATAACGCATTTAGTAGTGGATGCGAAAATTCCATATGGATTTACAACCTATCCAAGTCAATTTGCCTATCATGTAAGCGAAATGAAAGATGAACAATATAAGAGATGGGAAGGCCGAGATTTTCTTCAAGAAATGATTGAACATGCTAAAGGGTCTGGTTTAAAGATTATTGCAAATGTTGATGTGTTTTCAGAAGGCAGTGGCATAAATAAAGAAGGAATGGTATTTAGCAGACCGGAGTGGAAGGTTACGCACTATGATGAGGCATTTTCTAATATGCCAACAGCTATGGAAAATCATAATGATCCGACCATTTTCGTCAATCCAATTCACCCAGAAGTGGAGGCTTATGAATTAACGATTATTCAAGAAATTATTAATCATTACGAAATCGATGGTATCGTATTAGATAGATGCCGTTATCCGAATATTTATGGAGATTTTAGTCGTTTAAGTAAAGAAAAATTTGGAGCTTATATTGAACAAAAAATAGAAAATTGGCCAACAGATATTATGACAGTTGAGCATAAAAAACCTGTTTTTGGTAAACTGTTCCCTAAATGGGCAGAGTTCCGAGCAAATAATATTAAGAATTTCGTTAAAAAAGCAAGAAATGTAGTGAAAACAAAAAATACAGATTTGATTTTTACTATATATGTTGGTTCGTGGTACCCACTTTATTACAATGAAGGTGTCAACTGGGGTAGTAAAACGTATCAGCCATCTTTCGAATGGGTTTCTGATACATACTGCACAGTAGCGTATGCAGAGGAATTTGATTTTATTATGACAGGCTGCTATTACCCAGAAGTCACGATTGAAGAGGCTAAAAACAATCAAAGACCAGCCAATTGGTACAGCGTTGAAGGGGCAATTGAAATGAGCAAAGAAGTGATTAATGGGCAAATACCTGTTATCGCTAGTTTGTATTTAAAAGATTATCAAGATAATGTCGAGCAATTTCTGAAGGCTGTAAAGTTATGTAAAGAACAAACAAATGGGGTTATGTTATTTGACACGATCTATTTAGAGGATTATCAATGGTGGGGCGAATTTGAAAGGTTCATAATGCGTTGAATAAAGGTCATAGTGTGTTCACTAGTCTTCATTTAAATAAAACGATACATTATACAGTTCTCACTATGTGTAATGATATAAAAAATGCGTATATAATATATGTTCAGGACGGATTTGACTATTTGGAATTGGGAAATTTAGAACAAGCCATGCTTCATTTAGTACGTGACAATCCTGAATTAGCGCAGCATCTTGTGTTTGTGTGCATTCATCCTGGAGATTCGTTTGAAAGATGGGCATCATTTAGTAGCAAGGGTGCGCTTTTTTCGCAATATATTCGCTTTATGGACGACGAATTTATCCCCACCTTCGAGAAAAGTTTAAAGGTTGAAGTGATTTTAAAAAGGGGGCTATTAGGAGATTCGTTAGCAGGTAATATTAGTTTAAATATCGCATTGGAAAACCCGGATCGATGGACGCATTTAATGCTACAATCTCCTGCTGTATCAATAGAGGATATAGGACGAATAGGGAACATTAATCTTTCGGGGTGGCATGTATATCAAACGGTTGGTATATACGAGGATGAATTTATAACCCCCATGTCAAATGAAAAATTATATATTTTGACGAGAAACCGTCAATTGTATAAATGCTTTCTTTTACACAGTGCAAATGTGAACTATAAAGAAACGCAAGATGAACATCTCTGGCGTGTTTGGGAAAATGATTTATTAAGTGCATTAAGATTTTTTGTAATGTAGACCTCTGTGTGGAGCTGTTTTTACCGGAAATTGTGCTCCTCAGCGCTGATTTCGGAATTTCAATTTTCCAATTTTTAAAAATGTGTATTTTAAGTATTTAACTAACGGTCCAAGGGAGGAGTAGATTCCTTCTTTGGACCTTTAACTGGGAGAGTTTGTAATGAAAACGATTATACAAGGATTCTTTTGTACGCTGTTAATACATATAATAATTTTCATGTATACTTTTGGATGGCCATATATGAAAATGAAATTCGCCAAGCTAAATATATTTGGGAGCTATGTCGCTACAAGTCATAACGATATGATGATGGTCGGTTTTATTGGTTCACCAGTAGTTTTATTTAGCATCTCGTTTATTGGGGGAACAATCGTATGTAGTCTCATTATTATATTGACTAAAAAATTTCTTAATTCAATTGGGATTTTGGGACATAAAAAATAGTACACAAATCAACGCATTCATGGGGGGAAGTATGAAAAAATTAAGTTTGATATTCGCAAGTTTCATTTTTCTATTATTGACCGCCTGTAATAATGAAGATCCTACTATAGAAATTGAAGTAAAGATTGCGCCAGTTAGTGATGATGAATACAGTAATGTGGGTGCCACTAAAGATTTAAATGAACCAAAGCAAGAGGATTTTAAAGTACTTGAATATACACTCCATATGGAACATTCAGATGATGTAACAATTCGACAAATTGAAAGTTTTGATGATTGGAAGAACGTGCTGAATGGTATAGATGATATCGACCGTTATTGGTATGGAAGTGCTTCGTCACTCGATAATACATCTGAAAATTTTGCGGAATATTCCTATCAACTTGTCTATTATGCAAAAGGACTATCCCAAGGGGACATTAAGCAAGCGTTTAATAATTCAATAATTACAGTGGCTTGGACTGACGATGAAAATCAACAAATTGAAAAACAGTACAACATAGCAGAATTAATAGAGTTTAGTAAAAAATAAAAAACGTTACTTATTCTCATTAATCTTTTTGTAAAAGGAAGTGAATTCGACTTCCTTTTTTTGTGCCTAGATATGCAGCATTCTACTGGATAGTGAGAAATATAAAGGGTTTATTACCTAATTTTTACATAATGTGAGTATTGCGATATAATTAAGTATGTAAAGTTAGGGGGACCGGAGCATGCAATTTAAAATTTTGCTTGTGGAAGATGATGAATCGATTCAAGAAATGGTAGCTACCTATTTAACAAAAGAGGGTTTTACTGTAGAGACAGCTGCTGATGGCGAGGCTGGTCTGACTAAATTTCGGCAAGGGGCGTTTGATTTAATCATTTTGGATATTATGATGCCGAAAATGGACGGCTTAGAAGTTGTGAAGTTGATTCGTGAAAAAAGTGCTATTCCTATTTTAATGATGTCTGCGAAAGATTCAGATGTGGACAAGGCGATTGGATTAGGCCTTGGAGCGGATGATTATATTTGCAAACCATTTTCGATGATTGAATTAGCTGCGCGGGTGAAGGCGGGCATACGTCGTTCAACAAAATATTCAGCGCCATTACAGAAACAGGACGACATTATTCAAGTAGGTGATTTGAAAATAGATATAATCAACTATACAGTTTGGAAAAAAGACGAGATCATTAAACTCACTTCTAAAGAGTTTGAGTTGTTAAAGCTGTTTTCAAAAAATTGCAACCGCGTATTTACGAAAGCACAAATCTATCAGTATATTTGGAATGAAGAATATTATGGCGATGAAAATGTCATTAATGTTCATATGAGAAGACTGAGAGAGAAGGTTGAAGATGATCCCTCAAACCCTAAATATATAAAAACCTTATGGGGAATCGGTTATAAGATGGAAGTGATATAGTATGGTACCTTTTTTAATAATCATCATAATCATCTTGCTAGGTGTAGTTGTTTTTCAATATCACGTGCAGAAAAGTAAAAGTCAGAATTTAAATTATACATATGAAAAGCTGCAGGATATTGTAGAAAAACAAACAGGTGAAAAATTATTAGTGTTTACGGATGATGCACAATTACAAAAGTTGTTAGTGGCCATTAATCTTTTATTAGAAGCGAAGCAAAAAACACAGGCTGATTATTCAAAAGTAGAAATTTCGATGCGCAAGATGCTTGCAAATGTATCGCATGATTTAAAAACGCCGCTGACAGTTGTCCTTGGATATATGGAAATTTTGCATACAGATCACACTCTGAGTGAGGGAGAAAGACGAGCATTGCTAACAAAGGTGCAAACGAAAACAAATGAAGTGATAGAACTCATTCATAAGTTTTTCGACTTGGCAAAATTAGAATCTGGGGACAAAAAATTTGAGTTAACGAGAATCAATATGAATGAAGTATGTCAGCAAAATATTTTAGCATTCTATGATTTACTTACAGCAAAAGGATTTAGGGTCCAAATCGATATTCCAGAAAATCAATACTATACACTTGGCAATGCTGATGTGTTAAGTAGAGTGCTCAATAACTTAATCTCGAATGCCATTACATATGGGGATGATGGAAAAACACTTGGCATAACTTTAAGAAGTGATGAAAAGAATGTCTATATTGATATATGGGATAAGGGAAAAGGTATTTCTGAGTCACATATCGACAAAGTATTTGAACGGATGTATACATTAGAAGATTCGAGAAATCGCATATATCAAGGTAGTGGACTTGGATTGACAATTACGAAGCGGCTAGTAGAGGCACTAGGTGGTGAAATCCATCTCTCAAGTATTCCTTATGAAAAAACTATTTTTACGATTATGTTTAAGAGGATACAGTTTTAGCTTGAAAACGTAGTATTCTATTTTCAGTAGTATGATTATAGAATACTTGTCAATTGTAAGGGGGAAGAAATTATTATGAAAAAATTGTTTTTTAGTTTATTATTTCTGTTTATATTAAGCGCATGCTCGCAGGGAGAAAATATTGACACTATTGAGGATCAGGAAGAGAATGAAGTTTTTTCTATACAGGATGTGAAGATTCCGGATGTTATTTTTATCTCAGAAAAACGAAATAGTATAATTGACGAAGAAGAAATAAAATTAAGTATCAAAACATATCTAGATAGCTCTGAAGAATTATTTAATGCTAGAGAACCATTTCAAGATTATATAGATGAGGAAGAGGAATTCACTACAGAAGAACTAAAAAAGTTAGACAAAATTAGCAAACTTACAAAAGAAAATGATGAGAATTTTTCTAACTATATTTTAAATAATACATTGCCTGAAGGTTATGAAGAAGAGTCTAAGAGGATTAGTGGGTACATTACAGCTGTAAATGAGACGCTTCATGAAATAAATGTTATGTTCGATGATGTAATGAGTGACGCAAATGAAGGAGTTATTCCAAAAGTAAATCTTAAATCACTAATTTCTAATGTTGGAGCAGCAATTGGAAAAGAGCAGAAGAAAATAGAAGAATTTCTGGATAAGAAAAGTATTAAGACGAAAGCATTTGGCCGGGACGATTAAAAATTTTATTTAATCTTAAAGAAAAGATGAAACATCGTTAGAAATAAATGTTGTAAATCAAAAGCCTAATTCCTCATTTAAAAATGGGGATTAGGCTTTATATTTTCCTACTTAATTTACTTAAGAAATTCGTAAGGAATGGGTAAGAAAAAAGAGAAAATCATTTTGTACAATAAAAATACAGAGCGAAAGGGGAATGAAAAATGACCTATCTAATAAAAACAAATCAGCTTACGAAAGTGTTTGAAGGAAAAGAAGTCGTTTCTGGTGTCAATATGCATGTGAAAAAGGGTGAAATCTACGGCTTTTTAGGACCTAATGGTGCTGGTAAAACGACGATTATGAAAATGCTAACGAATTTAGTAAAACCGACTAGCGGTGAAATTGAAATTTTCGGAGAGCGATTAACGAATACATCATATGAAGTACTTAAAAGAATGGGCGTAATTATCGAATATCCTATTTTTTATGAAAAACTGACAGCGAAGGAAAACTTGGAACTCCATTGTGAGTACATGGGCTATTATGACAAAGCGGGCATTGATCGTGCACTAGATCTGGTTAAATTGCACAATGTCGATAACAAAAAAGTAAAAGATTTTTCTCTTGGAATGAAACAGCGCTTAGGTATTGCTAGAGCTATTTCGACAAAACCAGAACTATTAATTTTAGATGAACCTATTAATGGTTTAGATCCAATAGGTATTAAAGAATTACGAGAACTTTTTAAAATACTATGCAAAGAGTACGGTATTACTTTATTAGTTTCAAGCCATATTCTAGCTGAGATGGAACAAATGGCGGATACGATTGGTGTTATTCAAGAGGGCAAGTTAATTAAAGAAGTTTCTATGAAAGATATTAATGGCGAACAGACCGAGTACATTGAGCTTAAGGTGCTAGATATTAAAAAAGCGACTTACATTTTAGACCATAAACTAGGTATTAAAAATTATAAAATCATGAATGAACACATGATTCGTATTTATGAACAGACCATTTCGCAGCAAGAAATTTCGAAGACACTCATTATGAATGATATTGAGATTGAAAGCATCAATAAAAAGCATAGCTCACTAGAGGAGTATTTCTTAAATTTAATGAACGGAGAGGGAATCCATGCTTAAACTGATGAGACTAGAATGGAAAAAACATCATTTATCTAGTTATTTTAAAGGCATGGCTATTTGTATTGTATCCATTTTTACTGCTATGTGTTTTATGTCCTGGATTTCTAAAGTAGAAGACGAGTTAATATTTACAGATTATGCAGGATACATGGCTTTTGCGGATATTTTTATTAGAATAACATTCACGATATTCTCAGCTGTCATTTTATCAAAAGTAGTTATTGAAGAATATAAAAATAAAACAATTCAATTATTATTTACATATCCGTTGCAACGAAAAAAATTGATGCAAGCTAAGCTTTTAATCGTCTTTTTGTTCTGTTTCTTCAGCATGATCATTACTACTTTTATTATGAGTATGCTCGTTTTTATTTTAAATCCAATGATTGGTTTCTTTGAAGTACCTGTTCATATACAGGATATGATGGCTATAGTTCCGACTACTTTGATTAACTCATTTATGATCGCTGGTGTAAGTCTGATTCCTTTATATTTTGGTATGAGAAAAAAATCAACGCCTGCAACAATTACTTCAGCAATATTAATTGGATGCGTGCTTAGTTCATCTATTAATGGTGGCAGTAGTCAGGTTAGCTTGTTCGATTTCATTGCTGTGCCTATTACACTTTGTATATTAGGACTTGTCATTGCCTATCTCTCTTACCGTAAAATTGATCAAATCGATGTGACGTAATTCTTTTAAGTTTGCTTAAATAATAACGGTAAGGGGGAGGAAATTCTATGTTGCAGCTAATGAAATTAGAAATGAAAAAGTTTAACTTAGGCTGGTATGTAAAAGGCGCGCTTATCGCAACAATCATTTTGACAGCTCTTATTTGTTTCGCTATTACTATTGCACTAAAAGAAAATGATTTACCCATTTTAACTTACCAAGATGTATATGTATTGATTGGTGCCAACGTTAGGGCGATTTTTATTGTGTTTGCCTCTGTATTGATTGCGAAAATCATTATTGAGGAATATAAAAATAAAACGATTTTGGTTTTATTTTCTTATCCTATTAGTCGAAAGAAAATGATTGCTAGTAAATTGATGCTGATATCTTTATTAACGTTCATTACAACGATATTATCGAATACTATTGTTGCTGGTCTATTTTCTATTATTAATGCTTATTTTCCAATCGTGCCATTTGAAATGACAGGAAATCAGTTTATAGGAGAGATCATAAACATCGTCCTATTTGCTACCGCTTCTGCGGGAATGTGCTTAATCCCATTGTATTTTGGAATGCGCAATTATTCTGTTCCGGCAACAATTGGTTCATCGCTCATCGTGGTGGCAATTGCCTGTTCCTATAACCCACCATTCACATTGGTGACTTTCATTCCATTTCAGTTAGGACTTGCAGCTGTAGGGGGAGCAATAGCGTATTTTGCCATCCGAAATATTGACAATGAGGATGCGATTTAATTCAAAGATTAATTGAAAATATGAGTTATAAGGAGAAAAATTGAGATGCAAATAGAAAGTCTTTTTCAGATTCCGTCAATCAGTGCACAGCTGTATATCATTCTGTCAATAATATCTATTGCGATTGGAATAAGCCTAACTGTTTTTGGTGTTATAAGACAAAAACGATATAAAAAAAGTATGTTAACGACATTCTGCATTATATTCGGCCCATTAGTTATCATTACCCATAGCATTCAAATTATTGTGAGAATGCTTTAGAAGAGAAGATATTATATTGCGATCATTTTCTTACCGTAAAATTAAGTAAATCGATGTGACGTAAATCTTTTAGGTATGATTAAATAATAATATTAGCTGTGCTGGAAAATCTGATTTTTGAAGGTTTTTCGGTACAGATTTTTGAGTTGTAGTTAAATATTAGCATTGCATTTGCCCAGGGGAAGATCAATAAAATGCATTGACAAAATACTCTTAAAGTGTAAAATTACACCAAATTAAACATTGAACCTTTTTGCTCAGATAGCGATAAGTGTATAAATCATTTAAGGGGAGGTAGCGTATTTTGAAAAATAGCAGGACTTTATTTATAGTGTTAGTTTATTCATTGTCTCTTATTATTAACTTTATGCCCGCTATTAAGTATCCGGATTTAAGTATTAGTCTCTCCAATTTTCTTATTTCTTTTTTATTTTTACTAGTATTCGTATTTTATGCTCTATTTGGAGGGAAACTATACAGAAGCTTTATGATTATAGGGTTTATAGGTTGCGTATTTATTTTTGTAGTTCATCATTATCAAAACTTTATTTATGAGGTATGGATATTGGATGTTTTTTCTTCAATTCAATATCCACTATATGTTCTTTATGTTGCGCCTTTATTTGGTATGAATTTGTTATTGGGTTACAATCCTGAGGTGTATTCATTATGTGTATCACTAGTATTTTTACTATGTTTTTTTGTTTCGATGTATATGAAAAAAATAAGTGTATTAAAACGAAATCTAACTTTATAAGAGGGCGTATAGATATTGAAAAAAATTAGTTTAATTCTGTCTTTTCTATTTTTATTGATTGTCTTATTTGGTTGCCAACAAAACAGTAACGAAAAAGTTGATAATAAGCCGTCTGATACTCGAATTATAGAAACGAAAGCCGAGGTCACTGAAGAGGATTTTATTTATCGGCTTGTGACAGAAAAAGCAGAATACGGTAAGAATGAGCCGTTAAAAATTTATGCGGAATTAGAGTATACAGGCGATCAAGATGAAATTGTAATTTCCCATTCAGCTTCGCCATTTTATTTTCCAATTGTTGAGACGACGAGAAATTATGAGGTTGGATACAATATGGAAGAACCATTAGTAAGTACGACACTGGTTAAAGGAGAACCACTTCGTCAAGAATATAGGGGGAGTGGCGGATACGGTTCACAAGACAAAAAAGAATATATTGAGTTTATGACACAAATTATGAATAAGGAATTTCCAGAGGGGCATTATGTTGTAAATGGTCTTGCTGATTTTGATGTTATAGCTAATGAGGAAACAGGACAAAAGAAAAAATATAAATTAAAAGCACAGGTTGAATTTATGATCAGTGGAAGTAATTAAAAAATAATGAAGTCCCGCACCAGCATGTAAGTTCAAACAAAGATCCATAAGCCTTTGATTAACTTGATTTAGTTGAAAACGCAACCTTTCAGAAGCACAATGAAAGGTTGCGTTTTTTCATTTAGTCAAATGTTAGTTCGTTTGATTTTTTGATACTGTAAATTTCTTTTGAGATAGAAAATAAGCGACTGTAGCAGTTAGCAATGCTAATAGTAATGGATTTGAAGCACTTCCAAATGATACTTCTTGACTTAAATCATTAGGAACTGAAGTGAGATTAGGCGTGTAAAAAGCAGTAAGTATCAAGCCGGAACCTACTTGAAATGCTATAAATAATGCTGCGAAACTAAGTATAAATACAGTAAATTTTTTCAAGATTATCACCTACCTCACCTAAATTTACCACAATACGGTCTAATTTTAAATAAAAGCATCACGAAAGTGAGTTTTGGGAAGCTTTCATTATAAGGCGGATATAGTATACGGATTTAGACAAGTAACTACTGCTCTATGTATGTTTGTACCCGCTGCAAGTTATTATGGCTATACTCTTAATTTGGAACAAAGAGTATCTTAATACGTCTTTATAATGAATAAGGAAATTAGGTGGTAAAAATGTTTAAATATGTGTTGCAGATAATCGTTGGATTTTTTATTTTAGCTTTATCAACATTTGTCACTTTGTATGAAGGAAGTGCAATAACAGATATTCCTTGGGAGTGGAGATACTCTACACCTTTTTCTAATTTGTTTAACATTGAGATTATGAATGGACATGATATTAGTCAACTTGATTATTTTGTTTATGCTGCTAAATATCAGCCATTATTCCCCGTAATTATGCTAATAAGTATATTCTATATTTTGAATGTATTTGGTTATTACTTAATAAAACATCAGCCTAAATGGAGACTTATTTATTGGGGGGGAATAAGTTGCATTATACTATTATTTAATCGTTCTATTTTCAATTCGCCTACAGTAGGTGGAAGAATTTTTTTCTGGATTACTTTAATTATAGGGTTTCTTAGTATAGCTATTACAGTCTTCGTATACTTAAAAAAAACTAAAATCATGAAACTAGTTGATGTAAATTAAATTACATATTTGTGAGGAATCTTGCAAAAAGCAATCTATACCGGGTGTATAAATAATTATACATACCATTTACTTCCGTTATTTGTTAAAATTTGTTTAACGTTTACAAGGGAGCGTGGTAGAACATTGTTTATTCAATCGATTATAGACGGAATCATACATGTGATTATTTTCGCTATTATTCCCTTCTTTTATTGGATGATAGCCTTTAGAAAGCGTGAAAGATTTACGTATTGGATTGGGTTAAAAAAGATAGTATTCCACAATAAAACAAAGGCATTGATTCTTTCTGTTTTGTCTTTTGCTATATTGTTGGTGTCAGGGATAATCTTACTCTCTGCTATCGAGGACAAAACAATGATAGCTAATGAAAGGTTTACCTCTATGGGTATGCAAAGTATCTTCCCTATTTTGATTTATGCCATTGTACAGACTAGTTTATCGGAAGAGTTATTATTTCGTGGTTTCTTATTAAAAGTCTTTTCGGGTTGGTGGGGAATCGGAGTTGGCAATTTTATTCAAGCCTTTTTATTTGGACTTTTACATGGCGTACTCCTATTTACTTTACTAAATCCTGTTTTAGTAATTTCAATCATTATTTTTGCGACTTTAGCTGGATGGATGATGGGCTATGTAAATGAAAAGCTAGGGAATGGATCTATCTTGCCTAGTTGGATCATTCATAGTCTCATGAATATTAGTTCGTCATTGCTGCTTGCCTTTAACATTTTATGATATGCCTGATTAGAAGGGATGGTCTTGTTGTAGGGCATCCTCAACTATTAAAAATTAAACGATTATTTTTTAGCAGCTCTTTTTATTATAGGCTGCCTTTTCTTTTGTATTGTTAGAATTATTTATTCTCGGTGCAGGTTTTTCATAGGAAATTATAAATGATGCTGCTTATATCAAAGCAGTAGGAAGTATTATATTTATGAATGGATAACAGAGGGGAGTGCATTAAGCATTTCAAAACATCTCCAAGTGATGCTTTGATAGGGGGCTTATAAAAAGTTATAACATTAATCCATATAATATATGTTAAAATATTTACTATAAAAGGGATTATATCAATAAAATAACAATACAAATGAAGGGAGGGCTTTTATGAACATTACTACAGTAAAAGTAGAAATTTTACTACCAGAAACATTTATAGAAAGTATAAGAAATCAATTAAATGCTCTTGGTATATTAACTGTTGGAAATTATGACCACGTTATATCTTATACAGAAACAAAAGGTTATTGGAGACCTCTTGATGAATCAAGTCCTTAAAATGGGGAAAAAAATGAGATTTCATTTGGTTCCGAATGTAAATTAGAATTTAAGTGTGAGTACTTGAAGATACAAGAAACTTTAAAAATAATTAAAGAAATACATCCATATGAAGAACCTATAATTAATATTATTCCACTATTAGATATTTAATAATTACTCAATTAGTAATGAAACTTTGAAATGTAGCTAATTGTTAGAATTAGTTTGCGGCTAGTATAATTTTTTCGATTTACAAAACGATAAACGAAATTTATTTGATAAGGAGAGCTATAACTTGTATAAAGATCAAAACTTAATAATTAGACCAATAGAAGAAACAGATTTCCATCGTATTTGGGAATTAGAATTTAAAGAAGAAAAACCAATATGGAAGAAATGGAATGCACCTTATTATCCACATGAAACCAAATCTTTCGATGATTTTTTACCTGTAGGAAGAAGTTGGATGAGTCAATCAAACGTTTGGGCGGTTGAAGTTGATGGTATTTTGTGTGGAACAGTGTCTTATTACTGGGAACATGAACCATCGAAATGGTTAGAGATGGGGATTCTTTTTTACGAAGGCGGAGATTGGGGAAAAGGGCTCGGCACCCGTACTTTAAAACTGTGGATTGATCATTTATTCAATACAATGCCTTTAGTTCGTGTTGGCTTTACTACATGGTCTGGAAATGAGCGGATGATTCGCGTAGGTGAAAAATTAGGAATGCAAATGGAAGCCCGTATACGTAAGGTTCGTTATTATGAAGGGAATTACTATGATTCGATTAGAATGGGAATTTTACGAGAGGAATGGGAAGGACAGAAAGATTAATATAGCCATACATAAGTACCTAAATAACGCACTTAAGTAGGGGCTAGGGTTACTTATAAAAACGATTCATAGTTTTCTAGTTCATCTATTGTTACTGTTGTACCATCAATCGTTCTAAATTCAAATTGACGTACTTTGCCATGAGCAAAATAAGTATATTCGATATTCGGTTCATCTTTGAAAATTACGGCTACATAAAATGAGGGCATCTTTTTACCCCAGATACCTTCTATTGATTTAATTTCTTCTTTTTTATAGTCCTTCTCTTCAATAAGGTAGTCTGAAACTCTGTTGGCATACGCAATTTTGTTAATTTGCACATATAGAATAGGTAAAATAATAATTACAACTAAAAATACGATCCAATACTTTTTCTTATTAATTTTAACCACTTCCTATCAGTTAAATGTTTTCTTTTAAAAGAAATAGCTAACGGTGAACCATCTTCAACTTTCGTTATTTTGCATCATTGACGTAAAAATCAATAATATCATTTTACAATTTTTATGTGCAATTCGCTATTGCGCATTTATTACATATTGTACAGTAATTTTATCAATCCAATAGTTAAAAAAATCCTTTAAGAATGTTATCTTTTATAAGTCATTCATCCAAATATAGGAGGTATGTCAAATATATGAAAACAAATTCATCATTTAAAAAAAGCGTTTTTCTTTTTGGTTTCTTTTTGTTTATAAGTGGTTTAGTAAGATTCATCGGTGCTTTTGATTTCAATACATTTATTCCAAATGAATCTGTAGCACTTACATATATTTTATTAGGGAATGGTCTAATAATTGCTTCGGGATTTTTAAAACCAAGAATTAATCATAAATCAACTTAAATCTAATAAATATTTCCGAAATCAGTCCTGTCAAATTTACAACGTTTAATGAAAAGAAATGATAGCCAAACTTCGGTTAGGAAAATTTTTTAACTGCAACTAACGAATCTTTATAATCCAAGTAGTATAGTGGGTTATCACTGGTAATTGTTATTAAAGAGGGGGGAAGGTAAATGGAAAAAGGATTATTTATTGAAACGGATGCACCGTATACTTTGAATTTTATGGTATATATTCAAAATTTTTTTATCCATCAAAATCAAAGTACGGAAAACCACAGACATCCCTATTTTCTTCAAAAGTAGAATTTGACGGGGAATTTGTATCAAAGTACAAAGATTTAGGGAATGATCTTATTGAAAAATTATCGAAACACCAATGTAACGAAATGGAAATTTTTTATGAAGAGAAGAATGTGTTTTATCAACGATTATTCGTAATGAATACCAACAGTTTAAAGATATATAATGAAATTTATAACACATTTTAAGTATGGTGGGGTAGCTTTGCAGGGCGGTTCTCGATTGAAAGGTCTATTGATGAACCATTAGATAAATTATATAGAGAACTGGAGAAATTATTAACTCAAAGTGAGGTTAAAATTCAAAGATCGTTAAAGATTAGCTTTATTTACGAAGAATGTCTATTGGCTAATGAAGATGTCTCTCCCTATTTTGCTGCTTATCCAATAAGTGAATTCTTTATTAATTACAAAGATTTGGCTCCAAAATTCAAAGGTTGTTTTTGTAAAATTAACGGAGCTTTAATACAATAAAGATTTATAACATATACTAAATAAACATTCCCAAGTGCAAGTTTTTGGCCGAAATAAAACACTTAAAACGTTGGCATACCAATGTTTTAAGTGTTTTTCTACATTTCATTCATCCCTTTTTATGCATAATCGTTGGAACGTAGATACAAAAAAGATTTCAATGCTTTTCTAACAAAGCTACAAAGGCTCATATTTTGAATAAGGTTGTGCATATTCAGTCAATATGAATAGATAATGAAATTTTGAATTGTAGTTATTGTAAGAATTGTTTTTTTTCAAACAATGCATGAACTTTACCTATGATTTCATGTTCAATAAATAAAAATACTAATTAATACAACAATTCCATCATAAATATATCCAATAAACATCGCATAAATATTACACTACTAAATATTTGTAAAAATAAATTAACAAAATCTTCAAAAAAACATTTATTATTTTTATAGTTTTTGATATAGTTATATTGCTTTACAGAATTATTAGAATATTATGTAAATAGGGGGTAAGTAAATGAAATTCAACAAATTTCTAACATTGATGATGGTACTTGTACTATCGATCGTACTTGCTGCATGTGGTGGAGATGACAGTAAGGACGAGGACGCATCATCTGAAGGCACTACTACAGACAAAGGTACTGAAAGCACTACAGAAAAACCATCAGAACCAAAAGAAATTAACTTATTATTCGGTTCTGAGCCACCATCATTACATCCTGGTTTAGCAACAGATACGACTTCAAGTACTATGATTCAAAACATTTTCGAAGGCTTAATGTCTATGGAAAACGGCGAAGCTACAGTAGCTGCAGCTGAAAGCTATGAAATTTCTGATGACCTATTAACATACACGTTCAAATTACGTGATGCAAAATGGTCAAATGGCGATCCAGTTACTGCAGAGGATTTTGCTTATTCTTGGAAATGGGTTTTAGATCCAGCAAACCTATCTGAATATGCTTCAATTTTATACCCAATCAAAGGTGCTGAAGCATTCCACGGCGGTACAGGTTCAGCTGATGATTTAGGTATTAAAGTTGTTGACGAAAAAACAATCGAAGTTACTTTAGAAGTACCAACTCCGTACTTCTTAGAGTTAACCGCTTTCAAAACAATGTATCCTTTCCATAAAGGTACTCAAGAAGCGAATGCAAACTGGTTTACTGAAGCAGATTCTATTGTTTCAAACGGTGCATACGATTTAACTGAGTGGGTTCACAATGGTAACATTGTATTAACAAAGTCGGATACGTACTGGGATTCATCAAACGTTAAAATCGATACTGTAAACATCGAAATCGTAGAATCAGAAGGCTCTCAAATGGCGAAGTATGATGCTGGTGAAATTGATTTCTTAGGTACAAACTTCGGTACAATCTCTCTAGATGCGATTGACCGTTTAAAATCAGACGGTTCTTTAAATGTAGCGCCATACTCTGGTATTTATTGGTACAAACTTAACACAACTGACAAAATTATGAGTAATGTCAACATCCGTAAAGCATTAGCTTTATCAATTGACCGTGCAGGACTAATCCAAAACATTACTAAAGGTGAGCAACAGCCAGCATTAGGTATCGTTCCAAACGCTGTTGAAGGTTTTGGCGATGATTCAGGTTACTTCAAAGATGCTGATTATGAAGAAGCGAAAAAATTCTTAGAAGCTGGTTTAAAAGAGTTAGGTTTAGCTAGCCCAGCAGATTTAGAGATTAAAGTTTCTCACAATACTTCTGAGGCACATGCTGCAATCGCTCAATTCATTCAACAAGGTTGGACTTCACAATTAGGTATTAAAGTGAAACTTGATAATTCTGAATGGCAAGTGTATTTAGACAAGCTTTCAAACTTAGACTACCAAGTTGGTCGTATGGGTTGGATTGCTGACTACAACGACGCCTATACATTCTTAGAAATGTACAACACAGCTTCAAATGGTAACAACGATACTGGTTGGGAAAATGCTGATTACACAGCATTATTAAAACAATCTGTTATTGAAAAAGATCCTGCAAAGCGTACGGCAATATTATTAGAAGCAGAAGCGATCATGATGAATGAAATGCCAGTAGCTCCAATCTACTACTACACAAACCTTTACATTAATCAAGACTATGTAACAGGTATGGTGCCAGACGCTTTAGGTAACATTTCACTAAAAAACGTAGATATCAACAAATAATTTAAACGATTTATCAGTATTCTTTTTGTAATTGTACACGATAGGCTGCTCAAAAATCCTCGTGATTTAGAGCAGCCTTTCATAATATCGCGGAATTTTCTGTAAACCCAAAGGAGGTCTGTCAAATGCTTAACTACATTTTAAAGAGAATTCTTCACATCTTTATTGCCCTTTTTGTTATTATCACTGCTACATTTTTCTTAATGAAGTTGGCTCCGGGTAGTCCGTTCGCTAGTGAACGTCAGCTTCCACCAGCTATTGAACAGCAACTGAATGCAAAGTATGGCCTCGATAATCCTTGGTACATTCAATATAAAGACTATTTAGTTTCTTCATTTACTTTTGATTTTGGTGAATCCATGAAATATAAAGGGCGTTCTGTAAACGCTATGATCTCAGAAGGATTCCCTGTGTCTTTAGTTTTAGGAATTGAGGCAATGATTTTAGCCATTGGTCTTGGGGTATTGTTTGGTGTTATATCCGCTCTCTACCATAATAAGTTTCCTGACTATGTGTCGACTGTAATCGCCGTCTTAGGGATTTCGGTACCATCATTTATTTTAGCAGGCCTTTTTCAATTATTATTTTCTTTGAAACTCGGATGGTTCCCGGTAACTGGATGGAAAGGCTTTATGTACACAGTATTGCCTGCAACGGCCCTTACCCTAACACACGCCGGCTTCATTGCAAAACTAACACGATCAAGTATGTTAGAACAAAATAATAGTGAGTATGTCAAGTTAGCACGCGCAAAAGGTATTGGCAAATGGTCAGTCGTCTTCAAACATTCACTACGCAATGCAATGTTGCCAGTTGTCACATATTTAGGACCTTTATCTGCTGGTGTCGTAACAGGTAGTTTCATTATCGAACAAATTTTTGCAATTCCAGGTATTGGACGTCACTTCGTACAATCCATTACAAACCGTGATTATACAACAATCATGGGTGTAACCGTTTTCTATTCGATTATATTATTACTTGCTGTATTAATTGTAGATATTTTATATCAATTTATTGATCCAAGAATCAAGCTAAAAGGAGCGAAAAAATCATGACAACAAATAGCAACAACTTCGACCATATCGCTCCTGAACGTTTTAAAATTGTTGGAGCTCGTACAAGTGAGGCAGATACATTAAACAAAAAGCCGGTATCTTTCTGGCGAGAAGTAAGGTATCGATTTTCTCACAATAAATTAGCCATTGTTGGGCTCATCATATTAGCTTTTGTTGCTATAATGGCGATTTTTGCACCGATGTTCTCCTCATGGACTTATGAAGAAAACACAGGACTTTACAATACTGCGCCATCTGCTACCCATTGGTTCGGTACAGATGACCTTGCTCGTGACCTATTTGTTCGTGTTTGGGTAGGGGCTCGTATTTCTTTATTTATCGGGCTCGCAGCTGCTTTCATCGATTTAATTATTGGGGTTCTTTGGGGAAGTATTTCTGGCTTACTTGGTGGTCGTGTCGATAATATTATGATGCGTATTGCCGATGTTCTAACGGCGATTCCCTATTTATTAGTTGTCATTATTTTATTAGTAGTAATGGAAAAAGGGTTAATACCAATGATTATTGCCCTTTCGATAACGGGTTGGGTTAATATGGCTCGTATTGTACGTGCTGAAGTACTTTCGATAAAAAATCGTGAATTTGTATTAGCTTCTCAAACTTTAGGTGCAAATACATGGCATTTAATTAAGCGCCACCTCATTCCAAATGCAATGGGCGCAATTTTGGTAACAATGACTTTAACGATTCCAGTTGCGATTTTTACTGAATCATTTTTAAGTTATATCGGCTTAGGTGTTCAGCAACCGTTGTCAAGTTGGGGAACGATGGCTTCAGAAGGAAATAAGGCCATTCAAAATGCACCGTGGCGTCTAATATTCCCTGCCGTCTTCATTTCGATAACCATTTTTGCCTTTAACGCTGTTGGAGACGGACTTCGCGACGCACTAGATCCAAAATTACGTAAATAGAAGAGGGTGTACGATATGAAAAAGAAACTTTTGGATGTTAAAAACTTACATGTTCATTTCAAAACGTACGCCGGCATTGTGCAAGCGGTACGTGGCGTAAATTTCGAATTATATGAAGGTGAAACTCTGGCCATCGTTGGTGAATCCGGTTCAGGAAAAAGTGTCACTAGTAATGCGCTTATGAAACTAATTCCACAGCCACCAGGAATTTATGCTGGCGGAGAGATTCATTTTAATGGGAAAAGTTTAATTTCACTTAGTGAAAAAGAAATGCTAGCAATTCGAGGAAATGAAATGGCGATGATTTTCCAAGATCCAATGACAGCACTAAATCCAACGATGCGAATTGGAAAGCAAATTACCGAAGTACTTTTAAAGCATAAAAAAGCCGATTCAAAAGAGGCGGCAAAAAGACGAGCTATTGAACTGCTTGATCAAGTTGGGATTCCCTTCCCTGAAAAGCGTTACAAAACCTATCCACATGAGCTATCTGGAGGGATGCGTCAACGTGTTGTTATTGCAATTGCACTTGCTGCGGATCCGAAGCTTTTAATTGCGGACGAGCCAACTACAGCTCTTGACGTAACGATTCAAGCGCAAATTTTAGAATTAATGAAAGAAATTCAAAAATCATCTAATACGTCGATTATTTTCATTACCCATGACTTGGGCGTTGTAGCAAACGTTGCAGATCGAGTAGCTGTTATGTATGCAGGTCAAATTGTTGAATATGGTACTGTTGAAGATATTTTCTATGATCCGAAACATCCATATACATGGGGATTACTAGGCTCTATGCCGGATTTAAACAATTCTTCCGACGAGCTTTTACGTGCGATTCCTGGTTCACCACCAAACCTAATCAATCCACCTATTGGCTGTGCATTTGCGCCAAGAAATGAGCTTGCATTGGCGATTGATTTTGAAGAAGAGCCACCGATGTTCCAAGTTTCTGAAACGCATTTTGCAAAAACTTGGCTACAGCATCCAAATGCTCCACATATTCCGATTCCTGAAGTTGTTGCTCGCCGTATTGCATCATCTAGAGGAGGTGAAGCATAATGAGAAAAAAAATATTGGAAGTGAAAAATTTAATACAGCATTTTGGTTCAGCAAAAGAGCCGATAAAAGCTGTGGATGGCATTAGCTTTGATGTATTTGAGGGCGAAACTTTAGGACTTGTAGGTGAATCAGGCTGTGGGAAATCCACAACTGGACGCTCAATTATGCGGCTTTATGATATTACAGAAGGTGAAATTTTGTTTAATGGGAAAAACGTAAATTCCTATACTTCTCGTAAAGATTCCATGCAATTCCACCGTGAAATGCAAATGATTTTCCAAGATCCGTATGCATCGTTAAATCCACGTATGACGGCTGGAGAAATTATTGCCGAAGGGTTTGATATTCACGGGCTATATAAAAATAAAAAAGAACGCCAACAAAAAATCGGCGAACTCTTGGAATCAGTTGGGCTCAATCGCGAACATGCCAACCGCTATGCGCATGAATTTTCAGGTGGTCAACGTCAACGTATCGGTATTGCACGTGCGCTAAGCTTAAACCCAAGCTTTATTATTGCCGATGAACCAATTTCCGCGCTTGATGTCTCGATTCAAGCGCAAGTTGTTAACTTATTAAAGCAACTACAAAAAGAACGTGGTTTGACGTATTTATTCATTGCCCATGATTTATCGATGGTCAAATACATTTCTGACCGTATCGCTGTTATGTATCGTGGGAAAATTTTAGAGCTTGGTTTGGCAGATGAAATTTATAATAATCCGATTCATCCATATACGAAATCATTGCTATCAGCTGTACCTCAGCCAAACCCTGAATATGAACGTAAACGTGTACGTATTCCATATAAGCATGAAGAAACCCCCGCAAATGCAGAAGTAATTGAAGCACGACATGATCACTTCGTCCTTGCAACAAAAGAACAGCTTAGTAAATGGCTATAATTCCCTCTATTAAACAAGTACTAGATAAAATGCAGTCACATTGATATTCGTCAAAGTGACTGCATTTTTTGGCTGGCTACGGCATGACTCCCATGAAAGAACGTCATAATTTTTCATTTTCTATGGTGTAGCGTCGGTTTTGTGCTACATGGATGGCTAACCGGGTAGCGCAAAAAAATATTTACTCTACATCAAAATGTAGTGCAAGCCGTTGAAACTCCAATGTTTAATTATTAAGTTTCTTCTTCAACGAATGGAGGCTTTAGTTGAAGAAGAAACTGTTTGAGATAAATAAAAAAAGGGGGATATTCAGGACCTAGTCGATTTCTTACACCCATCTCCCTGCTAACGATAATAATACGCCCTAAGAAATAAAATAGGCACCAACCGAAACCAAAACAGATGTAATGAGCATGGCAATCAGTGGTTTAGCTGCTTTTGTACGAAGATCCTTTAAACTGACATTTAAGCCAAGGCCAACCATAGCGGATGTCAAAATAAAGGATGTAAAAATCGAAATTCCCTCTAGTGTCCTTGTAGAGATGGGAATTGATTTTCCGAGAATATAGCTTCCGAACAAACTCATAAGAATAAATCCAATGAGGAACCATGGAAATTCAATCTTTGTTTCCCCCGAATCGTCAGCATTTTTTCGTTTCATCCAATACATGAGGATAAAACATAACGGGACAAGTAGGAGAACGCGCCCCAATTTTGCTAAGAGCGCAATGGCTAAGGCGTCTTGGCCTGCTGGTGCTCCCGCTAAGGCAACATGGGCAATTTCGTGAAGACTAATTCCGCTCCAAATTCCGTATTGAATGTCTGACAAAGGAAGGAAAGGTCGAATAATTGTATAGGTAATAGAGAAAATGGTTCCCACTAGGGCAATAATTCCTACTCCTATTGCGGTATCTTCATCTTTTGCCTTAACGATTGGCGAGACGGCTGCAATCGCTGCTGCGCCGCAAACTCCTGTACCGATGCCCAGTAAAAGGGATAAAGATCCATCGGCTTTCAAAAGTTTCCCCAACCACACTGTCATTAAAATAGCAAAGGCGATAATGCCAATATCACGGATAAGTAGGCCCAGCCCTTGATGCAAAACAACATCGATGTTTAATTTTAATCCGTACAAAATAATCGCAAATCGCAAAAAGCGCTTGGCCGAAAATTGAATACCATGTCGGATCTGTTCAGGATATCCAAAAAATTGCCGGTAAATGACCGCGATAACAATTGCACATGCCAGCGGTCCCACACGATCAAAGCCCGGAACGACCGATAATGCATAGCCAAGTGCCGCAATGACAATGGTAAAGGCTATTCCTGCTAACCAAAGCTTCGTAGATTGTTTTGGCACCAGTTTTTTTTGTTGCGGGTTTTCTTCCTCACTTAAATTTAATGGTTTTTCCAATTGTCCCCCCATTTAAATCGCTCCCTTTTATTTTTGTACTTTCAGCGTACTCCTGTTTTATACATAAGAAAAATAACGATTCTTAATGAGGATGATAAGGAAAAGGGAATAGATCAATTAGTCATTGATATCTTAACGATAAGAAACATTATTTTTCTACATGGAATGATTTTTTTGGGCTAGATTAATAACAATCATTGTTATAAGGTTAATCTTAATAAGATTGTATTTTGGAAGGGGGGCAAAAACATGGATTTTCATTTACAAGTGTTTGTTATGGTTGCTGAAAAGAAAAGTTTTTCAAGAGCTGCTGAGGAACTTCACCTAACACAACCAGCCGTCAGTCAGTATATTCGCGCATTGGAAGATTCAGTTGGTACGAGGCTGTTGGAACGGACAAATAAATATGTTCGCTTAAATCAGGCAGGAGAGATTGTCTTTCGTCATGCTAAAGAAATTCTAAATCTCTATACAAATATGCAGTGTTTAGTGGATGATTTAACAAATAAAGCTCGCGGCCCTATTTCGATTGGTTCTTCTTTTACATTTGGGGAATATATTTTACCCCATATTATTGCTAGATTACAAAACCATTATCCGGAGATCACCCCATCGATCACCATACATAATACAAAAGAAATTATCGATTTAGTCACCAACCATCAGTTAGATATCGGGATTATTGAAGGGATTTTTAAGCAAGATAAATTATTAACCGAGATTGTGGCAGAGGATCATATGGTCGTCGTAGCTTCCCCTAATCATCATTTAATCCAAAGGGGAGGAGACGTAACTATTTCTGAAATAGAAGAAGAAACGTGGATTGTAAGGGAAAAAGGATCAGGTACAAGAGAAGCAACAGAAACCCTTTTTAGAACCTATGGAATAGCACCGAAAAAACTAATGGAGTTTGGTAGTACCCAACTGATAAAAGAATCCGTTCAAGCTGGGATTGGCATTACGTTGTTATCAAGCTGGACGATTGAGAGGGAACTACACAATCATTATGTTGAATTAATTAAAGTAAGCGGATTACCTTTCAAACGTAATTTTTCGATTGTCACGAATACCATCTATCAGACAAAAGCGTTAAAAACATTTATCGAAACACTTCGTCAATATCTTTCTCAATTAAAAACGCTTTAAAATAACGCCAAGTTGTACTAAAAATATCCATCTTTTTCTTCACAGTGGTGTAGCACTAGATGGAAAGCTTACGACTAAGTTTAGTTGTAGGATGATTTAAAAATTTCAGGGGAAAATACTCATTAATTAAATCTATTAAAGGAGTGTTTGATGAAGAAAATTCCGGTAATATTATCTTTTGTTCTTCTTAGTATCCTTATTAATAATCATCCAGTCGTTGCGGAAAAACCTGCGAATGACAACTTATACGGAGAGGCTTTGTTAACATTAAGTTCAGAAAATCTTGAAGCGCCAAGTGAGTATCCTGATTATAAGCTTATTTATGATACGTTGCTTACAACCCTTTACCCATCAATAGAAAAAGAACTTATTAATTATTATGGCTATCTTAAACAATTTGAGGATGCTAAAATTTTGAGCATTACAAGAGAGCTTGAGGGTTTTAATACAAAAGTCCAAGTCACAACATTTGAACATGCACATGATCCGCCTAATGGTAAGGAAACAATGACTTTTAATATCAGTCCGTTTGGGGTTAAAACCATTAGCTTTCAACATGAGGGGGGTCAACTAGAAAAGGATATCAATGAATTTTATCTAGCAACTCTAGCGGATATAAAAAAGTCGTTTCATTTGAATTTGGATTCCTATTCTTCTTACACATACAATCAATTGCAGTACCAAGCAGAAATAAATGATGAATTTAAATCACTATTTACGATTGCAGATGAAATAGCAATCAACATATTGGTACCTGAGAGAAAGATTCCGAACAAAAATGTGATTGATCCAGTTACCTTTATAAAAGACAACGCAGGTTATATGCTATTTAAAAAATCTGATGGGACTAATGTAATTTATAAAGTACAAAAGAAATATGGTAATTGGATCGTCACGGATAAAACTAGTAAGAAAGGTAAGAAAATGGATCATAAAATACCTTGGTATATATAGGGGGAATTGAGCCTCTATACGTTATGAAGTGATTGGCGTTGAATAAATAATTTGAATAGCTGTGCTTGAAATTCCTCTGATTTTTTTTGGGATTTTCTGCACAGCTTTTTCTTTTATTAAAATGGACGGCGTAAATTGTAAATGACAAAATTGTATTTGCTCCTGTTGCAGATTAATAAAAATGACGAGGTTGAAACTTTTTGTGCGTCGAGATTACTCTAATTAATGAATGGAGGGATTACACTGTGAAACATGATGTACATACAGTGAAAAGAGCGATTAATGGAGACGCTAAAGCATTTGAAGAATTACTTATTTTAGAAGAAAAAATGCTCTATTATAAAGCGCTTTCTTATGTTGGTAAGAAAGAAGATGCATTGGATGCAATTCAAGAAACCTCATGCAAAGCGTTTCTTTCAATCGGCCAATTACAAAATCCAGAGTATTTTTCAACTTGGCTATTTAGAATCCTTATACGTGAATGCTACCAGTTGCTGAAAAAGCGAAATCAAATTATTCCTTATGAGGGAGATGAACTGTTTGAAAGGTTAGAAAAAAAGCAAGACAGCGGAGTAGAATCTTTTCATTTGAGTGAAGCGTTGTCCAAGCTTGATTCATCTTATCAAACATCTATTATCTTATTTTACTATCATGACCTTCCAATTCAGGAGATTTCCGAAATCATGGAAAAGCCAGTTGGGACAATAAAAACTTATTTACGTAGAGCAAAGAAAAAATTAAAGAGTGAGTTAGAAAGGAGTTTTCAATTAAATGAAAAAATCACATGATCAGTTAGACGATTTTCCAAAAGAAGAAGTTCGTTCAGCTATTCAAGCAGGTATTGTTCAAGCGGAAGGACAAATTAATAACAAGATAATCAAAACTCGTCGTTATCAAATGAACAGTGGAAAGCGAAAGTTCTTATATGCTGTAAGTAGTGTGGCTGCCGTTTTTGGAATATTGATTGGTTCATCCTACTATTCTCCAACTTTAGCAAGTAGTTTGTCTCAAATACCTATTATCGGTTCTGTTTTCGGTAATTCGAATCTAATCGGTTTACAAAAAGCGCAAAAACAAGGGTTAACTAGTGCAATTGGCGAGACACAGACGATCGATGGAATATCCGTTACCCTTGATGAAATTTTATATGATCAAAATAATATTACGATAGGTTATATAATCGAATCAGAAAAAGAATTGGATAAATTCTATTTTGGAGCTGGTGCGGATTTTACGATTAATGGTGAAATGCCTAATGGATCTTCAGGCGGATACGGTGAAGATATACAATCGCCCACAACTCGGACTGCAATTCAAGAAATAACTGTATCCGAGGATATGCCGAATGATTTCGAACTGGGGTTGATTTTGCAAGGGAGTAAAGATGAGACATGGTATTTCACAACGCCTATAAAACAAATTACAGGTATTAGTAAAGTTCCTATCCAACACATAGCAAATGTTGATGGCATTCATCTTACTGTTACAGAATTAACGTTAAGTGAAACGGGTGCCAGCATATCTTATGAAAGTTCAGAAAAAGGTACGGATTTTCAACAAAGTCGGGGTAATTACATTGAATTCCAGATGGTAGATCAAGATGGAAATGAAATATTGAGTCATTCAGGTGGCATAACAGGTAAAAAGTTAAAAGGTAAATTATTATATAAGAGTAATAAACAGTTCGATCCAATCGATTCGAATGTAACGGAATTGACGATCACTCCTTATTTAGCACTTCCAACGGGTGGGGGAGGCGTGGAATACGGCGAGAATGGAGAAACAAAGGAATTAGAATTCAAAAGAGATTCTTTACAACCAGTTGAGTTTGAATCTTTTAAAGTGAAAATTCCGCAATGAAGTCATTGGTTAAAATGGGCTGATATTTAGTTCCATATTTCAGATGATGCGAATCCGTTCAATTAAAGCAACAGGGGTTTTAATGAAACAAGGAATTATAAAATATGCTTCAGGAGCTATTTGATAATAGTAGAAGTCTATCCTATAAAAGGGAATGACTTTCAATGAGTTATGGTTTTTTGAACGTTGCTAGCTTATTACTAGGGATAGTTGCAATTATAATTCCTTTAACACAGAACCGAATTAAACTTAGCATCACCAAGATAATTATTAGTTTTTCTTTAAGTCTAATTGCTATTGGCTGTCAAATTAGTTATCAAAATCAGTTGGTAACTATTCAAGATTGATCAGCAATAGCAGATACAATGGGGACACTATTATTTGTCTCAACGATATTGATTGTTTTGACGATCTTGTTGAATTTATATAGCTTAATAAAGTTAAAAAAAGTACAGTGAGTATTCTTAATTTTTTGATAGTTAATGTTAGAATAACGATTCAAAATAAAACACTTAATACGTTGGCGGACCAATGTTTTAAGTGTTTTGCTCTACAATTTATTGAACTTATATAAAATAAAGTCTTCAATGAGGGAGTGTTGAATGTTGCGTTATGTGGATATTAATTAATTCAAAAATTTCCGTGTACAACAAATTATAAGCATTATTTCATTGATTTTTGAATGACGGGTCGATTTTATTTTTTATTATTTGGATTTCTATTGATAAACTCAATAATATCGCTTTCCATAAAAGATATAGCATAATCGTAATAGAAGTAACGGTCAATTTCTCTATTATTTAATGCATGATCTAATGCTTCAAATTGTTTTTCCGCCAAGTAGAATATCAATTGTTGTGGATAAATCTCACGTTTTTCGGCGATTTCAGAAATTGTTTTTCCATTATTCCATTCCGACTTGTATTCCTTTTCAGTAATGTTTAGGAACTTGTAAAGGTTTTCGTAATCGTACTTATAATGAAATGTTTGGGGAAGTTTCCTCTCATAAATATCTTTAAATTCTTCATTGTTTTTATTAGCAAAGACCCCAGCTGCATCAAAAGATAGATTCAAAGTAATAAAAACTAATAAAGCAAAGACAAACATTCTTTTCATCTTTCGAAGCTCCTTTTTACAAATATTGTTCCCGTCAGACTATTATTAATACGTTTAGAATAGAGTGTAAGTATTACTGGCAGATAACCGATAGATAAAAAAATTATTTATATTTGAAATTTAATAATTCAATACTATTTAAAAATTTTAAAAAGGCAGAAACGTTGTTAAATTAATGTTACTGCCTTTTACTTTTTTATCATTTTTTGTTGAAATTATGGAAAGCGGATAAATTTTAAATTAGACGTACAAATCCTAGATTATACGGATAATCGAATCCAGATTCCCACAATGATTCGCGTAGTTATGAGGGAATTTTTAGGAATGTTCTCCCCGCTTTTTGATACAATGAAGTAGGGGGTGAGAAAAACTGGAAATGAGTCAGTTAAAGCAATTTAAAATTCGGTGGTTTATTTTTTATTCAATCGTGATATTTATTGGAATCACCATCTTCTCGGTAATTTTCCCAAATGCACCAAGTAAGCAAGAATGGGTGACACTTTTCATTTCAATCTGTTTATTGTTCTATGTGTTACATCAATCAAAAAAACATCAATTTACGTATAGTGAAGCACAAATTGGCGAAGTAATGACGGGGGCTCGGTGGACGAAATATTTATCCTTAACGGCCTGTCTTCAATTAGCTGCTTATTCGAGCGGAATCGCGGTTTTGATGTTAGTTTTTTTACGACTTGAAAATGAAATTCGGGAGTTTTTCGTTAATATTTTAGGCGTAGAACAAAATGTAACTGTGCCATTCATTGTTTACGTTTTATTTTTCGTGAATATTTGTATTTTAGCGCCGATATGGGAGGAACTATTTTTTAGAGGAATTTTATTAAGACGCCTGACAATCAAATGGAGCCCGCAAAAAAGTATTATCGTTTCATCGCTTCTTTTTGGTTTGATTCATGTCAATCCGCTGACGGTCATTTTTGCTTTCTTCCTAGGCTGCGTGTTAGGGTACGTTTATTTAAAAACGAAATCGATCATCGTGCCAATCGTTGTACATAGTTGTAGCAATATCCTCGCGTTTCTTCAATTTATCTGGGCTAATCGAAGCTCAGCTGAATTACTACCAACAACAGCAGGGGCTCAGATGACACTGCGGATTAGTGGGATTACATTTGTACTTGCTTGTCTGATTGCACTTGTCATTGCAATGAAATATTATAAAAGTTTCCGCAATTTAACGCTTCAACAAAAAAACGCCGATGTTCCATTTGAATAAAATGGGTATCGGCGCTTTACTCCTATCAATTACGCCGAGGCGTAATTGCGTCTAGATTTTTTCGGGCTAGCTTGAAAAGCTCCCTTAAAAATCTGTGACATCCGCCAGGGGCTGTAACTTGCTTTAGCAAGTTACACATTCAACATTTGCCCAAACACACCTTGCTGCTCCAGTAGTTTTTGGCGCGGACCTTGCTCGATAATTTTCCCTTCATTTAATACGATGACGAAATCAACTTTTCGAATCGTATTTAAACGGTGGGCGATGATGAAGCTTGTGCGGTTTTCCATTAATTTTTCAAGAGCTGCCTGAATATGAAGCTCCGTAATTGTATCAATACTGCTCGTCGCTTCGTCTAACAATAGGATTTTGGGATCGGCGACAAATGCGCGTGCAATGGACAGTAGCTGTTTTTGGCCTTGTGAAATTTGACTGCCATCTGAAGATAAAATGGTGTCATATTGATCAGGTAATTTCTCAATAAACGTATGGGCATTCGCTTTTTTCGCTGCTTCGATGACTTCTTCATCTGTTGCATCTAATCGGCCGTAGCGAATATTTTCTTTAATGGACATTTCAAATAAAAACGGATCTTGTAACACGAAAGCCATTTGCTCGCGTAATGAAGCTTTGGAAATGGACTCAATCGGCACACCGTCAAATAATATGGTGCCAGCTGTTTGTTCATAAAGCCCAGTTAAAAGCTGTAGTATCGTCGTTTTACCCGCGCCTGTTTGACCGATAAGCGCAACCGATTGTCCCGCTTCAATATGGAAAGAAACATTAGATAATGTCGGTTTTTTTGCATCGGTTTCGTACTGGAAAGTGACATTGTCAAACGCCACATCACCGCTTAAAGTAACAGGTTCCCCTGCAATATTGTCCTCTTTTTCATCTAAAATTAAAAACACACGTTCCGCACCTGCTAATGCAGAAAGTACGGTATTGAATTGGTTCGCTAAATCATTTAAAGGGCGTGTAAATTGGCGGGCGTATTCGGTGAAAATCACAATCGTTCCAATAGAAATATGCCCGTAATAAGCAAATAATCCACCAACAAACGCGACAATGGCAAAGCTTAAACCATTCAATGCATTCATCAGTTTCGGAATGAAGCCTGAATAGGTTAGCGACCAAAAACCGACTGTGCGAAGGCGTTTATTTTTTTCTTCAAATTGACGCAGCATTTCGGGTTCCTGTGAAAATGCTTTAACGACGTGTTGTCCCGTAATCGATTCCTCAATGAGCCCATTTAACTCCCCAATGGCCGCTTGCTGGTGCTTAAACAATAGGCTTGTACGCTTCGTAATCCAGCGCATGCCGTAAAACATAAGGGGCACAATGATCAATGTAATGAGTGTTAGGGCAGGGCTTAAATAAAGCATCACGCCAAACGTTCCTGTTAGCGTTAAAATACTCGAAAACACTTGGATGAACGCGCTATTTAATGTCGCGCTAATCGTTTCCATATCATTCGTTGCACGGCTCATTAATTCCCCATGCTTGCGTTTGTCGAAAAAGCGTAATGGAAGTTTAAAAAAGTGTGTGTACAAGCTTGTTCGAATGCGAAACACCGTTTGCTGGGCGATACCAACCATCAAATAGTTTTGGAAATAGCTCGCAGCACCGTATAAAAAGTAAACGAATACGAGCCCGTAAAGCCAAGTATCAAGCGTACTGAAGACACCATCTGCAACGAAACGATCGAGCAACCGTCCAATAATAAATGGTCCGACAAGCGCCAGTACAGAACTAATCATCACAAGAAGTAGCACAAGGAAGAGGTGCATTTTTTGCTCAGCAATAAAATCAAAAATGCGTTTTAATGTGTACGTCCAGTTTTCCGCTCGAGCGCCTTTTTTCTTTTTGCCACTTGCTGTTTTTAAATGTTCTTTTGTAATGAGTGGTTCATAGTCAAATATTTTCATTTGGCGTTAACCTCCTGTTGTGACGCAACAATTTGCTTGTACAAGTGGTTCGTAGCAAGCAGTTCATCATGGGACCCGAAAGCATCGATTTGTCCTTCGTGAAGCAAGATAATACGATCGGCTGTTTGGGCAGTTTGAATTTTTTGTGTGACTATAAGCATCGTCATTTGCTCTGTATCCAGTGCGTCCCAAAGCTGCTTTTCCGTCGCGACATCGAGCGCGGACGTACTGTCATCTAAAATGAGTAACGGAGATTCCTTTAACAGTGCACGCGCAATGGCGAGACGCTGTTTTTGTCCACCGGATAAATTGACACCTCTTTGCCCGATGACCGTTTCGTAGCCAAGGTCAAAACGTTCGATGGCTTCGTGAATTTGCGCTTTTTTCGTCGCTTCCTTGAGTTGAATTTCGGATGCGTCGTGTTGCCCCCAGCGTAAATTTTCTAAAATCGTTCCTGAGAAAAGCAGAGATTGCTGTGGCACATAGGCAATGGAACTGCGCAATTGCTGCAATGGAATGTCCTTAATGTTGTGCTCATTTATATATATTTCACCCTCTGTTGTTTCATAAAACTTTTCAATGAGTTGCAAAATAGTTGATTTCCCTGAACCGGTCGCGCCCATAATCGCCACCTTTTCACCCGCTGCAATAGAGAAGTTCAAATGCTGCAATGTATGCTCTTTGGCAGTAGGGTAGGCAAAAGATACATGCTCAAAACGAATCGCCATTTGCGGTAACATCGGCTGTTGATTTGCTGTCACTTCCTCCGTTCCATCTTCCATGTTTAAAATCGACTCAATGCGCTCGGCAGATGCTTTGGCGCGTGCGTAGGCGATGATGATGAATGAGAAAATGGAAAACGCGGCAGTCATGCGGAATGCATAGTTCACCACAGCTACTAAATCCCCAACAAGAATGCTATTCGTATCAATGAGCTGTGCACCAACCCAAATGACGATGAGTAGGCTAACATTCAAGACGAACTGTAAAATCGGAAGGGCAATTTCCATTAAGCGGGTTGCCTTTACCGTATCGAATTTTAAATTTTCTGCAACCGCTTGGAAACGACTTTCTTCATACTGTCCGCGCATATACGCCTTAATTAAACGCACCGCCTGCAAGCCTTCCTGTAATTGTTTATTCACGGCATCTAAGCGAGACTGAACGCGTGCAAAAAGTTTGATACCTCGTGAAATCATCCACACGAGGAAGATTACTAAAAACGGCGTACTGACACAAAGTATAAGTGCCATTTGCGCGTTGACGTAAAAGGCCAATATAAGTGATCCAATCGCCATTAACGGGGCCCTCATTGCAATGCGCAACATCATGAATACAATCGATGTGACTTGATTCGAATCGCTCGTTAAGCGCGTAATCAAACCGGATGTAGGAAACGTTAAATATGTCGCCATCGTGAAAGATTGAATTTTCGAATATAAAGCTTTTCGTAAATCATAGGCAAAGCTTTGAGCGACGTGTGAGGAGAAGAAGGAGTTGAACACCCCACTTATAAACGACAGCAACGTCAAGACGAACAGCCAGCCACCCCAAAAAACAACATTTTGTAAATTTTCTTGAAGCAATCCTTCATTAATTAATATAGCCATGAGTAACGGTTGGACGAGTTCAAAAGCGAGCTCTAACAACATAAAAATAAGTGCAAAAACGGCTGCTATTTTATAACGCTTTACAAATTGGAAAACTGTTTTCATGAAACATCCCCTAGCTTGTCTATTCATTTTCCCTATATTATGCCATTTAAAAAGGGGGAACTCAATGCTCTTGTTTCGGGAGGCTAAATATATGGAGCGAATAATAATTGGCTGCTTATGATTGAACGGTTCACTCAGGGTGTTTTGCTAACTTACGATTGAATAGGATAATATTGTATTAACAATTATTGTATAATTAATTGTAGTATGCACTTTAAGGAGTATTGAAAATGAAATTTAATGCGTTAGTACCAGAGTTGACAGTTACTGAAATAGAACGATCTAAGTGGTTTTATATAGAGTTACTTGGGTTCCAATTAGAATATGAAAGATCAAATGATAAATTTGCATTTCTCTCAATCAATAACGCCCAAATAATGATTGAGCAAATGAATGGGCATTGGGAGACAGGCTTATTAGAATATCCCTTAGGTAGAGGGGTTAATTTCCAAATTATTGTTGAGGATATTCAACCGATTGTTAATAGACTAAATCAACATGCAATTTCACTATTTAGGGAGCCTTTTGTTAGCGAATATACTACTGGCGAAACCTTAATTAAAGAAATTGAATTTTTAGTTCAAGATCCAGATGGCTATTTACTCAGGTTTTCACAAGAAGTATATGTAAAATAATTATTTATATTGTTTTACTGAAAAGTACCAAAAACACCACTTTTAGTATCTAAATCATAAAAAAATGAAAAATTCGGAAATTATAATCGTGTTAAAGTATAGACATTATATTATTGGAAATTGGAGGGGATATGATGAGCTTAATAGTTCCAAAGTGTATGAAATGTCTTACAGAAATTAAAGGTGATGAAGAAGTTTTTGTACAACTTAAATATCCGAAAAGAAAAGGATTTACTGAAATCAAGGCATTTTTAAATCTGGAAGGTAAGTTTATCTGCAAAGCATGTTCAACTAAAATTAATATTTAAATAATAGGGTTAAGCGATAAATCAGAAGCGGTGCAAAGGAAAGTTAGTATTTTTAAAAAGGGGTGAATGGATGAGTAGCAGAGGAACGTTTCAAATAAAAATTCGTGATAAGGAGCTTATTTGTTTATTTTGTCAGCATGATGAATTTCAGCATCGTGAGGTTTATATGGATTTAAGCCCTTTAGATGAAATAGTAAAGGAGCAGCTTACATTGCAATCATTTTATTGTACGTCATGTGGTGATGTCCGAATGTTTCAAGAAAAGAATAGATTCGATCATACGTTGCAAAAGTATGTATCGATTATAGAGTACATGGAAGTGATAAAAGAATGAGTGGTACAGATCAATCTTTATGGCCCGAAAAGAGTCGTATCACGATTTTTGACGAGCCTATTATTTGTGATTTTTGTAGACATGATGTGTTTATTCCTTATGAAGTGTATGTAAATGTTAAACAGCCAAGTGTTGGTGTACTTTATGTTCAATATAAAGCAATTTGCCAACATTGTGGTCAAGCGAAACAATTTGGTGATCCAAGCTATTATGATGCTGAAAAAGATACATATATTTGGGCATTGAATCAGCATTCACTGTCCGTTAGAAAATATAGAATTAGGATTTTATTGTTTGTTGGGAAAAGAAATGACGATAAAATAACCGCGTTTATAAATAAGCTTGTTCACCATTTTAGTATAGAATTAGAAAATAGGAGTAGTTTAAGAGGTGGAGTAGTACTTCAAATAAAAATGTCAAATTCCAATGATATACAAACGATTAAATCTATGATAATGAATTTTGCGAAGTTGCTAAATGTAACGATTAAAGAACTAACTATTAAATAGGATTATCAGATAAGAGTTCTTAGAGGATCGGTCGTGATTATTGGAATAATAGTGAAAAAGGAGGTAGATGGAATGAATAAGCGCGGAGCAGGAGTTATCTTTATAGCGATAGCTGCTTTTTTATTTGCCTCAAAATATATGAGTGCGGCAATCTTTGGTTCGGGTGTTTTGAGTTGGGATGAGTCTCTATTTTCTGCGATGTTAAGTTATGTTGGAGAACCTTTAAGTATATGCAGTATGATTGCATTAATATTGGGTGTAGCATACATCTGTTGGGGAGAATATGAAGAGTTTACGATAAAAAAACAGCAATCTAATAAATAATTTTTTAAAAAATCAAATAACGTTCCCAAATGAAAGTTTGGGTCCCCATTAAAAAGCCAGAAATGTCAAACTGTGATATGTTTCCTAATGGCTCTTTGTAAGCTATTAATCTACTTCTTTTAAAAAACTTTCGATTTTCCCTACTCGTTTATTTAATTCATCCACTTGTTTTTGTAAATTCAATGTTTGCTGTTTTTCAATGCTTAATCGTTCCTCTGCACGTTCCCCATTTTTCTTGTATGCTTTGTAAAATAAAACGATTAAAATTATTGGAATTACCATAAAACCTAATATAATGATTGTTGATACTATATCTCCTATATTTACACCTGTAGCTCCATTAGACATGGATTTAATCCTCCATTTTCTTATTTTTTTGAGGGTAAGTATTGGTTCTAATTTAGAAATAAGCTCCTCATTTAACTGTAATTCAAAAGAGTTTAGCATGTAGTATTTAGCTGCTTTACCACTCTCTAGTAATTCCATATCGCTTGAAACAATGTTTGCTTCTTCAAGCTTTTGTAAATGCAAATACAAAAGAGGTCTGCTCATACCGAGCTCTCTAGCAAGTTGGCTAACATACTGTTTACCATTAGACAAAATGCTAATAATTCTTAATCGATGAGAATTTGATAAAGCTTCCAAAAACAAGAGTAATTCATCGCCATTATTAATATGTTTCATATGTAATAAATTTATTGCATATGGTTTATTTTGTCAATATAAGTAAATGCAAAGGCATTCAAATAAACGTTCCCAAATGAAAGTTCGGGTCCACATTAAAAATCCAGAAATGTAAAATATGAGCATGTTGTTTGAAAGTGGGAACAATAAATTTATAACCGGAAATGGAGATTATATTCTAGGTGTGTTTGGTTACTTTACAGAGGTGCATCATTGTTTCCTCCAATCCAAATTGAGGAACGCCAAGATTTCATAGAAACATATAAAACTTATCCAATAGCAAATGTGATAGTTGCTGAGGTTCGTTAATAATAAAAAGCGATGCAAAGGAAAAATATGCATCGCTTTTTTCATCATTCAATTAGTCATGCGCTAACGTAGCAGCAACTTCTGGATTTTTTTCGATTTCGTGTAGCTTTTTAAATGAAGCAATCGCTACTTCAACCATATCGTCTTTTGGCTCTTTTGTTGTTAATAATTGTAGCCATAAGCCAGGGTAGCCTAAATAACGTAGCACGGGTACATTACGTACTGCATTCGTTGCTTGTAATACTTCAAAAGAAATACCAAGGACAACTGGAATTAATAAAATACGGCTTACTAGACGCACCCATAAAGGATCAACGGGCACTAAGAAGTATGTAAACATGCCGACAAAAACAGTAAATAAAATAAAACTAGAACCACATCGGTAATGTAAGCGAGACTGTTTTTGAACGTTTTCTACTGTTAATTCCATGCCAGCCTCGTGACAATTAATCACTTTATGCTCGGCACCGTGATATTGGAATACGCGCTTAATTAAAGGCGTCATCGCAATAATTTGTAAATAGGCAAGTAATAAGATGAGCTTAAAGGCAGATTCGATTAAAATTTGGATCGTTTTACCTGGGAACCATGGCTTAAATAATTCTGCCATAAACATTGGTACTAATGTAAAAACAAATTTACTAAATAAAAATGTTAAAACCCCAATGAGTGCAACGCCTAAAATCATCATTAACTTAGAAGGCTCTTCACCTTCTTCTAAGTTTTCTTCGCCTGGATCGACATCGTAGCGATCTGATGCAAATTGGAGGTGACGTGAACCGAAGCTAGCCGATTCGATTAAGGCAACGACACCACGTACAAAAGGTATTTTTTTTAGCTTTTGATAAATCGGTTTTTTCTCTTTTTTAATATGGAAATAATCAATGGTATCGTCATTTCGACGAACCGCTGTTACCATATGATCTTGCCCAGCGAACATGACACCTTCAAGAAGTGCTTGCCCCCCGTATACCGGCGCATTATTACTCACTTGCAGTACACCACTCTCTGTAAATAGATTCTAACTATTGATTTTATTATTGTACTAGATTTTATGAAAAAGCACTACGTAAAGGTATAGGAAATTTTTCGTTTGGTGAAACTTAAACGAGAAAGAGGTGCATGCGCAATGTCGATTATTTATACAGCACTAGCTGTAACCATTTATTTTGTAGGTAGTTTAAAGTTGCTCCATTTGTTTCATATGATTAAATGGAGCCCGGTTAGCTTTATGAAAAAATGGGAGGCTTTTCAACCGAATGTGTTTGAAAGGTGGCTCATCTTCTTTATTGGTGTGTTTGTCCTTGTTTGTCTCGTTTATTTTTTAGCGCGCACAATCATCGGAAAATCTCCATTTGCTTTTTCACTCATTGCCGGTTTGATTTTCGCGATTTTATTGGAGTTCCGAATTTTACATTTGCCGATGGAATTGGAGTCCATTAAAAAATTATCAATTCCTTTTATCGTCATCGTCATTATCGGGCTACGCGTCTTAACAGAAACCGCCCAATATTACCGCTTCCAATTGTCGGAGCAGTCGAAAGTATTGATGTCTGAAAAGTCTATGATAAAATAGGGGGAGTAACGAAAAAAGGGGAATTCATGATGAAATTGGTAATATTGAATGGTCCAAACTTAAATCGATTAGGCAAGCGTGAACCAGAAATTTATGGCTCTGAAACATTAGCAGATGTCCAAGCAAAATGTGAGGCATTAGCAGCTAATTTTGATACAACAATTGAATTTCACCAATCCAATCATGAAGGTGTGTTAATTGATTGGCTTCACGATGCTGCGGATCGTGGTTGTGATGGTATTATTTTTAACCCTGGAGCATATACACATACATCTATTGCGCTGCGAGATGCCATTGCCGCAATAGATGTTCCTGTAATTGAAGTACATATTTCTAATATTCATGCACGCGAAGCATTTCGTCATGAATCCAAATTAGCCGCAGAATGTATCGGTCAAATTTGTGGTCTTGGCACATTTGGTTATGAGCTCGCAATGCGTAAGTTTTTACAAAGATAAGTGGGGGGGAAATAACTTGAAACTACCAAAATTACGCCAAGCATTACTAGATAATGGTGTAGATGCATTATTAATTACGAATGACTATAACCGCCGTTACATGACGGGTTTTACAGGTACGGCTGGTGTTGCGATTGTTTCGCAAAATGACGCGGTATTTATTACAGACTTCCGTTATACCGAACAAGCGGAGGCACAAATTACAGATTTCCGTATCGTTCAACATAAAGGAACGATTTTTGAAGAAGTGGGTAAACAAGTGGCATTAATGGGCATCAAAACGCTTGGATTTGAGAAGGATGCACTTCTTTATGGGTTGTATGAAGTGTATAAAAAGACAGTAAAAGTAGATTTTGTTCCACTTTCAGGGTTAATTGAAAAAATTCGCTTGATTAAGACACCTGAAGAGATTAATATTATTAAGGTTGCATGTGAAATTGCAGATAATGCATTTACACATATATTAAACTTTATTAAGCCTGGTCAAACAGAGCTTGATGTATCGAATGAATTAGAATTTTTCATGCGTAAACAAGGTGCGACAAGCTCATCTTTTGATATTATCGTAGCAAGTGGTTTACGATCAGCGTTACCACATGGTGTCGCAACAGATAAAATTATCGAACAAGGTGATTTTGTAACGCTTGATTTTGGTGCATACTATAACGGATACATTTCAGATATTACGCGCACAATTGCAGTAGGGCAACCTTCAGATAAATTAGTGGAGATGTACAATGTTGTATTAGCTTCACAGTTATTAGCACTTGAAAAAGTAGGTCCAGGCATGACAGGTATTGCGGCAGACGCGATAGCTCGTGATTATTTAACAGCAAATGGTTACGGCGAAGCATTTGGCCACTCAACTGGTCACGGAATCGGCTTAGAAGTGCATGAAGGACCTGGATTATCATTCCGCTCAGAAACGGTTTTAGAGCCGAATATGACGGTAACAATTGAGCCTGGTGTCTATTTACCTGGAATTGGTGGCGTTCGAATTGAGGACGATATTTTAATCACTAAAACGGGTAATGAAGTACTAACGCATTCGACAAAGCAATTAATCATTTTATAATTTGGAGGAAAAAACTCATGATCTCAGTAAACGATTTCCGTACGGGTTTAACGATTGTCGTTGACGGCAACTTATACCGCGTACTAGAATTCCAACACGTAAAACCAGGTAAAGGTGCTGCTTTCGTACGTTCAAAATTACGTAACCTACGTAACGGAAACGTACAAGAAAAAACGTTCCGCGCGGGTGAAAAAGTAGAAAAAGCAATGATCGAAAACCGCAAAATGCAATATTTATATGCACAAGGTGACGAGCATGTGTTCATGGACATGGAGTCTTATGATCAAACGACTTTAGCGGAAGCACAAATTAAAGATGAGTTATTATACTTATTAGAAAACATGGAAATTCACATCCAAACTTTCCAAGGCGAAATGTTAGGTCTTGAATTACCAAACACGGTTGTCCTTGAAGTAGCAGAAACAGAGCCAGGTATTAAAGGCGATACAGCTTCTGGCGGTTCAAAACCAGCAAAAATGCAAACGGGTGTAATGGTAAACGTACCATTCTTCGTAAACCAAGGCGACAAATTAATCATCAACACAACTGAAGGCTCATACGTTTCACGAGCTTAATTCATAATGAAGGCAGACAATTATTTTCGATTGTCTGTCTTTTTTTGACTTCTCAAGTTTCGAGGAGAATATTACATTATATGGTGAAAGTAGACTGAAAATAAAGTATAATCAAGCAAAGGAGTGAGTTTGATGATGCAAAATTTCGCCTTAAGAAAACCAATGATTCAAGCACCGATGGCAGGTGTGACGTCCCCAAAATTTGTAGCAGCATGTTGTGAAGCGGGCATATTAGGGGCGATTGGAGCAGGCTATTTAAATGGTGCTGAAACAAAAGAATTCATTCAGCAAGTGAAAGCACTTACAGATAAGCCGTTCTGTGTAAATTTATTTGTCCAAGAAGAACCAAGAATTGATATTGGGGTATTGCAAGATGCACGTGTCGCATTGCAACCATTTTATGAGGAACTCGGTGTATCCAATACACAGCGCGTTATTTCCACGGAAGTATTTGATGGACAAGTACAAGCTATTATCGATGAAGATGTAAAAATTTGTTCGTTTACATTCGGTCTACCAAATGAAAAAACGATTTCTAAATTGAAAGCACATGGCGTTTATTTGATTGGGACAGCGACGACGGTGGAAGAAGCCGTGGCAGTTGAAAATGCAGGCTTTGATGCAGTCGTTGTTCAAGGAAGTGAAGCGGGTGGACATCGTGGCTCTTTTACAGATCCGATTGAATTGATTCCGACAAAACAATTGCTGCAAGATGTGCGGGGGAATATATCTATTAATTGCATCGCAGCAGGTGGAATTATGACGGCTGCGCAAGTAAAAGAGATGCTGGAATTAGGCGCAACAGCGGTTCAAATTGGCACAGCTTTATTAACGGCACATGAGTGTGAAATAAGCGATGCGCATAAAAAAGCGGTGTTGGAGTCGGAACAAAAGGCAACTACATTGACAAAAGCTTTTACTGGTAAATATGCACGCGGCTTAAAAAATGAATTTACAGAAAAGCTAAAGGACTCGGTTGTCGCACCTTATCCAGTCCAGCATTATTTAACGCTAGCTATTCGCAAGGAAAGTGCTAAGCAAAATAAGCCACAATATTTATCGCTATGGATGGGTGAAAATAGTTATTTAGCGAAAGCTGCTTCTGTTCAAGAGATTATTGAAGAGTTAACACCAACAAGTTAAATTGATTATATAGGGCGCAGAAGTGGAGATATCCTTTCTGCGTCTTTTCTTGTAATTATTTTCAATGAACCAATCCTCAACTAATCAAATTGCGCCGCATATACGAAAGCTAGCTCGTCCAAAAAAATATGTATAAGAGAATTTGATGGCATCAAGCAACTATCTCAAGTGCTTAAATTCATTCGTCCTGCATATAGTTTCGGTAAGGGGGGAGGGCTTTTTTGGAATTGCAAGATGTGCTTCGAGTAGCAGGAGTAGGTTTAGTTATAGCACTTCTTCATATATTCTTTGAACAGCTAGGGAAAAAAGAGTTTTCGTTTTTTTTATTCTTTGTGGCGTATCTTTATATAACAGTAGAATTAATACGATTTTTACGGTTGTTTTTTAATGAAATCGTCGTATTCTTTCAATGGTTATCCGTCTTAGGTTAAATGAGTATATTATTTGCAAGTGTCATCATTATATTGCTCCTTCAGCTGATTAAACAATCTATGGACAGGCTTCATGCGATTATTCTCATCGTCTTTTTTTTTATATTTGTTCAATTTATTATTCGGCGACAGTTAATTCCATTTTGGCAACTGCTAGAGGAAACGTTTAGGCAAGCCCCGTATACAAAAGGACTTTTATTTACCGCATTTTTATTAATTTTAAGTGATTTGATTTGTGAACTATTAGAGCAAATGGAATATGAAGCATTTACTTTCGTTGTGAAATTGTCTATTCGATTAACTTTAGTTGGGTATTGGTTTAATGAATTGCAGCCAGCGTTTAAATCCGTACTGGAATTGCTAGAAAGGTTACAATAATGGATTATTTCCTATCAATGTTTTCGCAACCGATTCATTCGATTCTTACAGCAATCTCGTTCACAGTCCTCTATATTCTACTCTATTTACTACTAATTGCCATCCTACCACAGCATACGGCGATTATCGAACAATTATTTATACTCCTCTTTATCGCGATGTTCGCACAAAAAATAATGGATGCATTTCTCGTCCTAAGTGAACTGATCACGGTACTTCAAAGCTTTTTTATCCTAATGATTCCGATTATTTCGACCATGCTTGTCGCGGTTTCAACCATTTTTACTTTTATTGCTTGGAATCCTGTCATCATTATGGTGATTCATTTTTTACTATTTATTTGTACAAAACTGTTAATTCCATCACTGTTGATTGCATTAGTTTTGGATGTTTGTACAAAAATTTATCCAACAATTTCCTTTGCAAAAGCGGCTGATCTCATCCGGTCTTCTGCTTTAAGCATTATTGTCGCTTCCGTTTTAGCACTCACGTCAATATTATCTTTTTCAGGAGTGGCATTTTTTCAATTAAATGATGCGGTGAAATCTCCTATAAAAAAATTAGTAGAACAAAATATACCACTCATTGGCAATTTAATTGTAGAAGGGTTGTCATTATTTCAAAAAACGCAATCGACCATATCGACCGTTTTCGGGATTGGCTTTTTGGCCGTTGTGTGGAGCGCGGCGTTTTACCCGGCGATGACGCTTTTACTTCATGCGCTTATGTTTAAATTCATTGGGGCGCTCGTGGAACCTTTTTCGAATACGCGGATTAGCAGTCTGTTTGATGATGTAGGTAAAACGTTGATGGTGCTCTGTGCGGTCGCATTGTTACTCGGTTTTTCGATTATTTTTATTGTGATGCTATGTATCGTTTTAATGCAGCTTTCGTTTGGAGGGAACACATGATTGATATACTTTTGATTGTTTTGCTCGGGAGTAGCCTATTATTTTTTGTAGAAGAAAAGGAGTGGCAAGTGTATGTAAAACTAGCACTTTATATTTCAGTCTCTCATTTATTCTTGTCCCTCTTTGCATAAAGTATCAAAAGTTCTCATACATTGAGATGAAAAAATGAAAAGGGGGGCGCATTACGCACACATGTGGATAAAAAACAAGCGAATCGTCCTCTTTTACTAATTGGGAGCGTCGTCGTAATCGTAGTAATATTTATGTTCACATTGAATTCAACAAATAAAGGACAACAGCGATTGACGGATGAACAGCAGTTGGCACAAATTTTGAGTGAAATGGATGCTGTAGGACAAGTTCAAGTGTATTTTCATTATGAGCAAGAAACAGAAAGCGGCAATTTCTTAACGCTCTCCAAAGGGCAAAAAATGACTGGGGTCATAATTGTTGCAGAAGGTGCGCATCAATCGACTGTGAAAAGTTTATTGAAAACGACAGTCAGTACAACCTTGCAAATACCAGCGCATCGCATTCAAATTGTCCCTATGCAAATGAAGGAGGAAGAAAAATGAAGGTAAAAAAACGTACAGTGTGGTTTTTAACATTATTTAGTTTAGTGGCGGTAATTGGTGTGTATTATGCCGTAGATGGTAATAAAACAGGAAATATGCTGACTATTTTTACAGATAGTGCGTTAGATGAAACGGATATTTTAGGGGTTACTCCAGACATTACAAAAACAGTAAACTCAGAAAGTGATCTATTCCAAGAGATGCGTTTGGAAGTAAGCAATAAAAGAAGTCAATTACGCGAACAGTTAACATTAAAAACGGCGTCTTCGGAATATACGGCAGAAGAAAAAAGCGCGGCATTTGATGAAATGGAGCAGCTCATTAATCGAGAGTCAACAGAGGCAACGCTAGAAATGCTTGTCAAATCATTCGGCTATGACGACGCATTAGTGCGCATTGAAGATGAAAAAGTAGCCGTTACTGTAATGTCAGATGAAAATTCAAAAGCACAGGCGAATGAAATTGTGCACCTAATTAAAACTGAAGTAGACGAAAATGTAATAGTAACGGTGGACATTAAACCGTTTTATTGAGAAAATATAAATAGTAATGCATGAAAAGGTGACTGTGTTATAGAGCAGATAATGTTAAGTTGTTTGTTTTAACACAGTTATCCTCTATTTTATGTGATTTTTTAATAATTTTTCAAGAATGTATTTCAAAAGTATTCAAAAAATTATAAAATAGAAATTGTGTTATTATTATTTTTGTTTAAAGGGAGAGTTCAGAATGTTCAAAGTTCAAGAAATTAGAGAAATTATTAAATTAGTAGATGCATCATCTATTGATGAATTTGTTTATGAAGCAGATGGGGCAAAAGTTAAACTTAAAAAAAATAGCGGCGTTACAGAAGTAGTAGCACCTAAACAAGCAGCAGCACCGGCTCCAGTAGCAGTTGCAGCAGCACCAGTAGCAGCGCCAAAAGTGGAAGCACCAGTTGAGGTAGCAGCACCAGTAGCTGAAACAACGGATTTACACAAAATCACTTCACCAATGGTTGGGACATTCTATCAATCTCCAAACCCAGAATCACCTGCATTTGTTAAAGTGGGCGATAAAGTAGGCGACGAGTCAATTGTATGTATCGTTGAAGCGATGAAATTATTCAATGAGATTGAAGCTGAGATTAAAGGTGAAATCGTAGAAGTTTTAGTTAAAGATGGCCAATTAGTAGAATATGGTCAACCTTTATTCCTAGTAAAAGCTGAATAAGGAGTGCTGACACCTATGAAAAAAGTATTAATTGCAAACCGTGGTGAAATTGCAGTGCGTATTATTCGCGCTTGTAAGGAACTAGGTATTCAAACTGTAGCTGTCTATTCTGAAGCAGATGCAGATGCATTACACGTAAAATTAGCGGACGAGGCTTATTGCATTGGTCCTAAACTATCAAAAGATTCTTACTTAAGTTTCCCAGCTGTTTTAGGCGTTGCGCAAAAAACAGGCGTTGACGGGATCCACCCTGGCTATGGTTTCTTAGCTGAGAATGCTGCATTTGCAGAAGCATGTGAAAATGCAGGCATCAAATTTATCGGTCCTTCTTCTGATGCGATTAAGATCATGGGGATTAAAGACGTTGCACGTGACACAATGGAAGCGGCAAACGTTCCTTTAGTACCAGGCACAGGGATTGTACCTGATATCGAAACGGGTAAAGAATGGGCTGCTAAAATCGGTTACCCAGTCATCATTAAAGCAACTGCTGGTGGTGGCGGTAAAGGGATTCGCGTAGCACGTTCTGAAGAAGAGCTTATTAAAGGCATCGACATTACACAAAAAGAAGCGGCTGCGGCATTCGGTAACCCAGGCGTATACTTAGAAAAATTTATCGAGTATTTCCGTCACTGTGAAATCCAAGTGCTTGCAGATGGTCACGGCAATGTTGTTCACCTTGGTGAGCGTGACTGTACGGTTCAACGCCGTATGCAAAAACTTGTTGAAGAAGCTCCATCTCCAGCTTTATCTGAAGAGCGTCGTGCAGAGATGGGGGAAGCTGCGGTTAAAGCGGCACAAGCTTGTAACTATGAAGGCGCGGGTACAATCGAGTTTATCTATGATTACCAAGCAGATAAATTCTACTTCATGGAAATGAACACGCGTATCCAAGTGGAACATACGATTACTGAAATGATTACGGGTGTTGACTTAGTACAACAACAATTAAAAATTGCTGGAGGCGCTAAGCTACCATTCCAACAAGAAGATATCACAATTAATGGTTGGGCAATTGAATGCCGTATCAATGCTGAAAATGCATATAAAAACTTTATGCCTTCAGCTGGTACAGTAGATACTTACGTAGTACCAGGTGGTTATGGTGTACGTGTTGATTCTGCTGTTTATGCGGGTTATACAATCCCACCTTTCTATGATTCAATGGTTGCAAAACTAATTGTTCATGCGGATACGCGTGCAGAAGCGATCGCTAAAATGAACCGCGCATTATCAGAATTTGAAGTAGCTGGACCAGGAATTCACACTACAATTCCTTTCCACCAAGCTTTAATGAACAATGACGTGTTCAAATCAGCGAAATTCAACACGAAATTCCTTGAAGAGAACGATATTTTAGGTACATCTGTTAAGGCTTAATTTGGTTTTGCGGGTGTAGGTGGAATAATTTAAAACATATAAAGTTTTACCTTCTGACAATTTATTTTGTTGGGAGGTTTTTTTGTACCAAATTATTATTAAGTAATACCCAATGCAAAAAAACAACTCTGACAATGCACTGCAAATTATAAAAATACATTAAATGTAGTTTGATTAAGGCAGTTCTGTGCGCGAGGTAAAATTTTGCATGGGCTTTTTGAATATAGTATAAAAAGTGAAAATATGGTAAATTAACTTTAAGTGAACTCATCCAAATAGAAGGTATATTATATAAATTTTGCCTTGAAACGAAGTAATAAGAATGATTGGGGCCGTGAAGTTTAATGGATATGAATAACAATCACTATATTGAGCAGTGTATGATAAATTATGAGGAAATATTAAATAAGGCAAAAGAAAGAGCGGATCAGGGCTTTGGAGTGTTAGAGGTAATGGTTAGATCTATATCGTATGGGCTGTTAAAAACTGACTACGATAGATGGTTAAATGAGTGCTTTTCTCATCAAGGTTGGCAAAAGTGGAATGATTTAATTTTCCAGCAAATGCGCGATAACTTACTTCCAGGATGTGCAGGAGGACGCGATCATAGTACAAATCTGTTACATATTTTAGAGGCGTTCGCATGTGGGGATAATGAAACGATAGAGCGTATTCTGCCACATGAACTCGGTTTAACTAAAAATGGCTACCCGTTTTATGTTGTGATGAGCAATCTCCTAATGGCGATATGGTATAAAGATGAAAAGTTGCTACCAAAAGCGCTCACTGCTGCCGAAAAATTTATCGGCACAAAAAAACCGCAATGGGAGCGTTCGGGGGTGGCATTTATTCTTGCATTACACACTGAAGATGTTGAGGGAATGGGAGAGAATTTACAAAAAATGTGTGCAGGATACATGCGGGCAGATTTCAGTAAGTCATTGAAACAGCTATGTGTACCTGCACATGGTCTGTATTGCTTAGCAAAAAAATTATTGTCCGCAGAAATCTTTCAACAGGTAAAAATGCCAGAACATAAGAACTTTTCTCAAGGATTTGCAAATTGGAGAAATGAAAATCCACACCCAGTATTAAATTTATACTTTGAATATCCGGAGCCACTCGAAACGCTTAATCAAATTTATAAAGCGCCAGTTGCTAAAAGTATTATTTCACAGCCACATCTTCATAGCGATAATCCTTATCATTCTTCGCAATTAAAGAAGAAATGGTATCTTGATGAGAGGGCAATGGTAAAAGCCTTTGCTGAAGATATGTAAACTTTCTTTAAATCTAAAGTACATAGGATACTTTTTAGGAATAAGCCTTCGAGGTCACCCGATAGCTCTAATCGAAATAAAGCTAGCAAACCCATATTTTTTATTAGCCAAAATAAGCACGACCATGTTATGATGCAAGCGCAAATAACAAAGTGAGGCTTCATATGGGGTGTATTAGTCACACCTCTATGAATTGCTACATATGAATTACAGCCCGTTACTGCGGGAATTAAGAGGGTGGAATTTTTTTGTGGGATTCAATTAAATGGTTAATACCATCAGTGAAGGCACCAACATGGACGGATGGATTAGCGGCAATTTTGATCGCTGTCGTCGGTTTGGTTATACTTTTTCTTGTCATCCGTCCAATTGTGATGAAGTCGGCGAAATTTCTGGAAAAAAAGCAGCATCCTGTATTAAGTGATATAACGAAATATACATTTCCAGCATTCCGCAATGCATTTATCTTTACGCTTATTTTAACAGCGTTATCCATGCTTTTGGAAGTTTGGTTATTTGATGTAGTTAAACTACAAAATTTCATTGAATCGGTTTATATTTACTTTATATTCAAGGCATTGTACGACATTTTAAGTTTCTATTTAAGAAATCCAGCTCGCTTTGAAACGGGTGAAAATCAAGATATTTTAACACCGTTTTTCCTACGTATTAGTAAAGTCATTATAATGGTCATAGCGATGTTTTCCATTGCATCAGTATGGAGCTTTAATTTAGAAGGTTTTTTAACTGCCATTGGATTGACAGGGGTTGCCCTCGCATTTGGGATTCGTGAAACGCTGGCGCATATTTTTGGTGGGATGAGTGTTGCGCTGGATAAGCCATTCCAAATTGGCGATTGGATCATGACCGGTGATGGGAAAATTGATGGGACAGTAGAGGATATTAATTTACGGAGTACGATTATCCAAACGGGTGACAAAGGGCTTGTTTATATCCCAAATTCCTATTTAGTGAATCGTCCCATTTATAATTTAACAAAGCGTGAGCAGCGTAAAATCGAACATTATTTATTCGTATCAAGCGAAAATAATGAAGAAAACGTCGTGAAATTTATTAACGCCTTGCATGAACAAATTGCCATGCATCCAAAAACATTGAAAAATATTATCCATGTCGCAATGGATGAACTACGCCCAAGCTCTTGCCGTATCATAGTTCGCTATTTTGTGAATACAAACGATACGTTAGAAATGCTTCAAGCAAAGCAGGACGTTTTATTTGCGGCGAAGCATCTTATGGCACAATATGAAATACAATTAATCGAAACGCAGCAAGAACAATTTGTATGGAATGACACGATTTGAAACGTTGCATGACAGCACAGCAATTATTTTAGGGAAACGTGATTACAAGCACACATCGCCGCGTTAATTGTAGTATAATAAGCTTAGCAATCGTCTATATATGCCTTAACTGGCGACTTTACATAAAGAGAGGATGTTTCACATATGGCTGAAAAACAACCATTATCATTCGTACAACCAACACCAGTTGGAAAAGATGAAATAGGGAAAATTGAACTTGCACCGGAAGTGATTGAAGTCATCGCAGGTATTGCTGTGACGGAGGTTGAAGGTATTGCGTCAACACGTGGTAACTTTGCATCGGGTGTCGTTGAACGTTTTGGTAAAAAAGTACACTCAAAAGGAATTAAATCGGCCATGTCAGAAGACGGTCATATTGTAATTGATGTATTTTGTACAGTGAAGTACGGCTTTGCTATTCCAAAAGTGGCAAAAGAAGTACAAACATCTATTCGCCAAGCCATTTTAAACATGACAGCAATTGAAACAAGTGAAGTAAATATTCATGTGACAGGCATTCAATTTGAAACGGCAAAGGAAGCGGAATAAACTTTTCCGTTTAAATTGATTAAAATAATACCATCATGTAAACCTAGCAGAGAATTCTTTTGCTAGGTTTTTTTGTTCAGCATCAGAATTTGAGCTTGCAATATGATCCTATTATGAAAACAATGGTTAATTTTTGTGAGCTGGGGAAATTGACTATTGAATTAGTGGATTTGTCTATTAATTGTATCGAATTTGCTAATAACCGATGTATTTTTTCTATTAATGCTAAGAAAATGGCGATTATCAAAGGGGAATTGTCTATTAACAAAATTCCAAAGGGGAAAACGGAATTCAAAATAATGGAGGGGTGCATCATGAAGAAATTTTCGTTCTTACAACGTCCACTAATAATGAGTGACTTACAGAAAGTAACACTCGATGTTTTGATCATTGGTGGTGGCATAACCGGTGCGGGCATTGCACTAGATGCCGTCACACGGGGGATGCGTGTTGGTTTAGTAGATATGCAGGATTTTGCAGCTGGGACTTCTAGTCGCTCCACGAAATTAGTTCACGGGGGATTGCGCTATTTAAAGCAAATGCAAATAAGAGAAGTCGCTGAACTTGGTCGTGAACGGGCTATCGTTTATGAAAATGGTCCGCATGTAACGACGCCGATTTGGATGTTATTGCCGTTTTATAAGGGCGGCACATTTGGTCCACTTGCCACAGCATTTGGGCTCAAAGTGTATGATGTTTTGGCAGGTGTCAAAAAGAGCGAGCGCCGATTTATGCTGTCAAAGGAAGATGCACTCCAGCAGGAACCGTTATTAAATAAAGAGGGGTTACTAGGCGCGGGCATGTATGTCGAATATCGAACAGATGATGCACGGCTGACAATCGAAGTGCTAAAAGCAGCGGTAGAACGAGGGGCATATGCGGTCAATTATATGAAAGTAATCAAAATAGATGCCGGGAATTCAGCTTTTACAAAGGTGACGGTGGAAGATCAATTAACACAAGAACAATATGTTATCAAGGCGAAAAAAGTGATTAACGCGGCGGGACCTTGGGTAGATGAAGTCCGAAAATTAGATGCAGGGATTACTGAAAAGCATTTAATTTTGTCAAAAGGAGCGCACGTCGTGTTTGATCAGCAGGATTTCCCGTTGCAACAAGCGATTTATTTTGATACGCAAAATGATGGGCGCATGATTTTTGCCATTCCACGGGATGGAAAAACGTATGTAGGTACGACCGATACATTTTATGAAGGTGTAATAGAGGAACCGACCATTACAGCGGAAGATAAAAAATATTTACTGCAAGCGGTACATTTTATGTTTCCGCATTTACAATTAACTGAACAGCAAATTGAATCGTGCTGGGCGGGTGTACGTCCATTAATTCACGAAAATGGGAAAAACCCATCGGAAATTTCAAGAAAAGATGAGATTTGGCAGTCGGAGCAAGGGCTTATTACGATTGCAGGTGGAAAATTAACAGGCTATCGAAAAATGGCTGAAAAAATTGTGAATTTAGTGAGCAAGCAGCTTTCAAACGAATATCATCAAACATATTCAAAGTGCATTACAAAAAAATTGCCCGTAGCAGGTGGCGATTTAAGCGGCTCGGCATTTTTTGAACAATTTGTGGAACGGCAAACCATAAGCGGTGTTCAAATCGGTTTAACGGAGGAACAAAGTGAAAGAATTGTACGTAGGTACGGGACGAATAGCGCGCAAGTTTTTCATTTCGCCGAGCAAAATGATACGTCATTGGATGCTGACCTATATGGTGAACTGCGCTATGCGATGCATTACGAAGCTGTTGCCAAGCCTGTTGATTTCTTTATTCGTCGTACAGGTACACTGCTTTTTAATATTTTTCAAGTAAATGAAGTAAAAAAAGTCGTCATAGATGAAATGGCTAAAACTTTACACTGGACAATGGCACAAAAATCCGAATATCATAAAGAATTACAGCAAGCCATTGATGCAGTGGTAAGCAATCATTGAATGAAATTGTTTGGGGGAAATTATGCGATGGAAAAATATATTATGTCATTGGATCAAGGAACGACAAGCTCGCGTGCCATATTATTTAATAAAGATGGCCAAGTGGAATTTGTTGCGCAACAGGAATTTAAGCAAATTTTCCCGAAGTCTGGTTGGGTTGAACATAATCCAAATGAAATATGGAGCTCCATTTTAGCAGTCATTGTAAGAGTATTATCGAAAAATAATATTAAAGCGGAACAAATTGCGGGCGTGGGCATTACAAACCAACGTGAAACAACGGTTGTTTGGGATAAACATACGGGGGAGCCTATTTATAATGCAATCGTTTGGCAATCTCGTCAAACGGCGGAGATTTGTGAAGCATTAAAAGAAGCGGGACATGAGCAGCTTTTCCGAGAAAAAACGGGTCTTTTACTAGATGCTTATTTTTCCGGGACTAAGGTGAAATGGATTCTTGATAATGTAGAAGGTGCACGTGAAAAAGCGGAAAAAGGCGATTTGCTATTTGGTACAATTGATACGTGGATTATTTGGAAACTAACGGATGGTGCAGTTCATGTTACCGATTATTCGAATGCTTCGCGCACACTTATGTACAATATTTTTGATTTGAAATGGGATGAGGGGCTACTCGATATTTTAGGTGTGCCAGCTTCTATGCTCCCAGAAGTTCGCCCTTCATCTGAAATATATGGTGAAATTCCAGCGAATCATTTCTTTGGTCACTCGGTTCCGATTGCAGGAATTGCAGGGGATCAGCAGGCTGCACTTTTTGGTCAGGCATGCTTTGAAAAAGGTATGGTGAAAAATACGTATGGTACGGGCTGCTTTATGCTGATGAATACAGGGGAGGAAGCGGTGCGTTCAGAACACGGGCTGCTGACGACAATTGCTTGGGGGATCGACGGCAAGGTGCACTATGCGCTAGAAGGCAGTGTTTTTGTAGCAGGTTCAGCGATTCAGTGGCTGCGAGATGGCTTGCGACTCATTCGAAATACAGCTGAAAGTGAAAACTATGCGAAAAAAGTACAGGATTCGGATGGCGTGTATGTTGTGCCAGCTTTTGTCGGCCTCGGCACCCCGTATTGGGACTCGGATGTTCGTGGGTCGGTATTCGGATTGACACGCGGTACGTCGAAAGAACACTTTATTCGAGCAACACTGGAGTCCTTAGCTTATCAAACGCGCGATGTTTTAACGGCAATGAGCTCTGATTCTCAATTGGATATTAAAACGTTGCGTGTCGATGGTGGGGCAGTGAAAAATAACTTCTTAATGCAATTTCAATCGGATATTTTAAATTTGCCAGTAGAACGTTCGGCAATAAACGAAACAACCGCGCTTGGTGCAGCTTATTTGGCAGGGCTAGCAGTAGGCTTTTGGGACAGTACGGCAGCGCTTGAAAAGCATTGGCAATTAGACCGTCAATTTGAAGTGGAAATGCCCGACCAGCAGCGTAATGATTTATATAATGGATGGCAAAAAGCAGTTAAGGCAGCACAAGTTTTTAAATGAGTAGATCATCACGACAAATTTGATTTTTAAAAAAATAATCGAAACGGTGATATGATAATAAAAATGTGCTATCATAGGACTTAATGCTACTTATGAAGGAGACCTTTAATAATGAAACGAACAGAAGCGCGCCAAAAAGCGTTACAAGTATTGTTTCAGTTGGACAGCACAGAACTTACATTTGAAGAGGCAATTGGACATGTACTTGAAGAAGAACAAAGATCGAATGCCTTTTTAGAACAATTAGTACGTGGAACAACTGAAAATAAGACAGACATTGATGCTGCGCTAGAAAAAAACCTAGAAAATTGGACGTTAAGCCGTCTACCAAAAATTGAAAGAACCGTGCTACGTTTAGCCGTATACGAATTATTGTTTGCGACTGAAACACCAAGTAAAGTTGTGATGAACGAGGCGATTGAGCTTAGTAAAACATTTGGTGATGAAAAATCGAGCAAGTTTGTTAACGGTGTACTTTCGAAATTCTCAGCCGAATAAAGTAAAGCTTTATTTAGGGGGACATGTCCGCACTTCATTTTGCGGGATGTAGCCATTTTGATAAAGAAGTTAAAGATGAATTTTTAGTTGAATTTTAGTTAGAAAAGCTAGTTTATTTTTGTTCAGCATCTGCCCTGGTGGATGTTACAGATTTTGCCGTGGCGAAAAGAATTGAAGATAAACTAGATCTTACATAAACTTTAGGTATCACTGGAAGGAGTCACAACATGTCAAGTGCAATAATTAATGGGAAAGAAATCGGTCAAGAAATTCGCGGTGAAGTAGCTATACGCGTAGAAGCGCTAAAAAAACAAGGATTAACACCTGGTTTAGCGGTTATTTTAGTAGGGGAAAATCCTGCTTCAAAAACGTATGTGGCCAACAAACAAAAATCGTGCGAACAAATCGGTATGTATTCGGAATTAATCAAACTTCCGGCAGAAACAACTGAAGAGAATTTACTAGATCAAATTCGTACATTAAATGAACGTGAAGATATTCATGGGATTCTTGTACAACTTCCATTACCAAAACATATTAATGAAGATGAAGTGATCGCAACGATTTCACCTGAAAAAGATGTGGATGGTTTTTCACCAGTAAGTGTCGGTAAAATGATGTTAGGTCAAGATACATATTTACCATGTACTCCTTATGGCGTGATGAAATTACTTGAGTACTCAGGCATTGAAGTGGCTGGGAGACATGCAGTCATCGTTGGTCGTAGCCATATTGTCGGTAAACCAATGGGACAACTTTTACTACAAAAAGATGCAACGGTAACATACACACACTCAAAAACACCAGACTTACCTTCATTCACAAAACAAGCGGATATTATTATCGCAGCTGTTGGACGTGCGAACTTTATAACGAAGGAGCATGTGAAAGAAGGCGCAGTTGTTATTGATGTTGGGATTAACCGTGATGAAAATAATAAATTATGCGGTGACGTCAACTTTGCAGATGTAGACGGTATTGCCTCTCACATTACACCAGTACCAGGTGGAGTAGGTCCGATGACGATTACAATGCTTCTTTCAAATACCGTACAATCAGCTGAAAATGTACTTGCACGACAAACAACGTAAAAAAAGATAATATATAGTAATACAGAAGCTGTTTTTCTGAGGAGAAACAGCTTTTCTTTTTGGGGAAATTACGAACCAAGCATTAACATCAATAATACATAGTAATAAAAATCCAAAAAGAATCCACCAAAAAGGAGCACAACGTATATGACATCGTCTTCTTATTTAACCGTGAAAGCATTAACCAAATATATTAAGCGCAAATTTGATGCCGATCCACATTTACGGGATGTTTATGTTATGGGGGAGCTTTCGAACGTGAAAATTCATAGTTCGGGACATATTTATTTTACATTAAAAGATGATGGATCACGCATTAACGCGACAATGTTCCGCTCGCAAGCATCGAAACTTTCCTTTAAGCCTGAAGAAGGCATGAAAGTATTCATACGAGGGGACGTTAATGTATACGAATCGAGCGGGGTCTACCAATTGTATGCCCAAACGATGGAACCAGATGGCATTGGTGGCCTATTTGTTGCTTTTAATCAATTAAAAGAACAGCTACAAAAAGAAGGACTATTCAACGCCAATTTTAAACAACCGATTCCGCAGTTTCCAAAAACAATCGGAATACTAACTGCAACTACAGGGGCGGCCATTCGCGATATTTGTACGACCATTAATCGCCGTTTCCCTCAAGTGGAAATACTCATTTACCCGACGCTCGTACAAGGGGCAGGCGCGGCGCCGAATATTACCGAAAATATTTATTTGGCCAATCGTCAAGCACTTTGTGACGTCCTCATTGTCGGGCGTGGTGGTGGCTCGATTGAAGATTTATGGGCATTCAATGAAGAGGTTGTAGCACGTGCGATTTTTGAAAGCCGCATTCCCATCATTAGTGCAGTCGGACATGAAACCGATACGACGATTGCCGATTTTGTCGCGGATTTACGCGCACCAACACCAACAGCAGCAGCAGAGTTAGCGGTGCCGAATCAGCAAGAGCTTTACCAAAATTTATTGACGAAAAAATCGATGCTCCATCAAATGATGACATCACGCTTAACGTTCGAACGCAATCGTTTAACGAAATTACAAAATTCGTATCCACTCGCAACCCCGGAGCGATTATATCGTCCTTTTACAGAACAACTTGCACAAATGGATAGCAAATTAGAAAATGCGCTAAACTTATATGTATTCAAACAAAAAACAGCATTGCAACAAATGAGTAGCCAATTAAAACAATTTTCACCACAGCATCAATTAACCGTGTCAAAGCAGCAATTAGCGCATCGGACGGATCAGCTCAATCGTGCTATGCAGCAAAAATTGGCGCAAAGTAAAGTCGAATTTGCGAACCATATACGCATGTTGGAAGCATTAAATCCATTAGCCATTATGAATAATGGATTTAGTATAGCGTATAAGGATGAAATCGTAGTAAAATCAACTGTGGACTTAGCAAAAAATGATGTCGTAACCATTACTTTCCAAGATGGCTATGCACAAGCTAAAATATTGGAAACGCATGTACAAAAAGAGGAGGGAAAACGATGACAAAGCCAAATTTCGCAACGGCGATGGCCGAGCTAGAAGAGGTTGTTCGCAAGTTAGAGCAAGGTGATGTACCGTTAGAGGAAGCAATTGATCTTTATAAAAATGGGATGGAGCTATCAAAACTTTGTCATGATACACTTCAAAGTGCAGAGCAGCAATTAATTTCAATCGTTGGCGAAAATGGTGAAAAACAACCTTTCGACCAAGGAAATGGAGAAGATTAATTTATGGATAACGCATTGAAGCAATTTATTGAATTAAATATTCCCGCAATTGAAAAGGAAATGTACCAATTAGTTGAAAAGATTCAAGCGCCTGAACATTTAAAAGAATCGATGCTATACTCTTTAAAAGCAGGTGGCAAGCGCATCCGTCCATTATTTGTGGCGGCGGTATGTGAAATGTATGAACAGCCATTAGCACCGAGCTATGTTGTTGGTTCGGCTGTCGAAATGATTCATACATATTCATTAATTCACGATGATTTACCATGTATGGACGATGATGATTTACGCCGCGGTAAGCCGACAAACCATGTTGTTTATGGCGAAGCATTAGCAACATTAGCAGGGGACGCATTAAACACATTAGCATTTGGCATATTGACAAGACTTGATATTGCTGCTGACAAGCGTATTGAACTTGTTGAGTTATTAAGTGTTGCAGCAGGTGCGGAAGGCATGGTTGGCGGTCAAATTTTAGATATGGACGGCGAACAGCGTTTATTAAATTTACAAGAACTTGAAACCGTTCATGTTAATAAAACTGGGGCTTTATTACGTTTTAGTATCGAATCGGGCGCAGTATTAGCAAATGCGCCAGAAAAAGAGCGCCGTGCATTAGTAGAATACGCACATCATATTGGCTTAGCATTCCAAATCCAAGATGATATTCTAGATATTGAAGGCACTTCTGAGCAATTAGGAAAAACGGCTGGCAAGGATGTTGCGAGTGATAAAAGTACATATCCCGCATTACTTACATTAGAAGGTGCAAAGAAAAAGCTTGTTGATCATTATGAACAGGCACTACAAGCACTGGAAATGATTGAAACAAATACTGCGCTTTTAGAGCAATTAGCACAATATATTGTAAAACGTACAAAATAAAAGAGTGTAAAACTTTTGTCAAACGGTTTACATTGCTATAATAGAAAAATCACAATGGTGAATAAACTGAAGAAAAGGTGTGTGGATGTGATGGATTTAACAAAAATTTCTAGTCCATCCTTTTTAAAAGACTTGAATAAAAAGCAATTAGAAGCCCTCGCTAAAGATATACGAGCTTTTTTAATCGAAAAATGCGCAGCAACAGGTGGTCATCTTGGGCCAAATCTTGGTGTTGTGGAATTAACGATAGCGTTGCATAAAGCTTTTAACAGTCCAAAGGATAAATTTTTATGGGATGTAGGGCATCAAGCGTATGTGCACAAAATTTTAACAGGTCGTGCAGATCAATTTGATACTTTACGCCAATTTAAAGGGCTTTGCGGTTTTCCAAAGTTAGTCGAAAGTGACCATGATATGTGGGAAACAGGTCATAGCTCGACATCATTATCAGCGGCAATGGGTATGGCAGCTGCGCGTGATATAAAAGGGGATAAAAACTTTGTCGTGCCAATTATTGGTGACGGTGCATTGACTGGTGGTATGGCACTGGAAGCACTGAATCATATTGGGCATGAAAAGACGCATATGATTACCATCTTAAATGACAATGAAATGTCGATTGCACCAAATGTCGGGGCACTGCATGACGTGTTAGGCCGTTTGCGTACAGCTAAGGAATATTCACGTGCAAAAGAAGATTTAGAATCATTAATGCTCAAAATACCTGTCGTTGGGGACAAGCTTGCCTCTACAGCAGAACGTGTGAAGGATAGCTTAAAATATTTAGTCGTTTCGGGTGTGTTTTTTGAAGAAATGGGCTTTAAATATTTAGGACCAATTGATGGCCATGATTTTGAGGCACTTGAAAAAACATTAGAGTACGCGAAAAAAGTAAAAGGGCCTGTATTAGTGCATGTCCTTACGAAAAAAGGCAAGGGTTATAAACCGGCAGAGGACGATACAGTTGGCACTTGGCACGGTACAGGACCTTATAAAATTGAGACAGGCGCATTTGTGAAGTCAGCTACAAAAGGTCCAGCATGGAGTAGTTTAGTGTCAGAATCCGTTCGAAAATGTATGGCGGAGGATAAGCGTATTGTCACGATTACACCTGCTATGCCTGTCGGTTCGAAACTTGAGGGCATTCAAAGGGATTTCCCAAACCGTTTCTTTGATGTTGGAATTGCCGAACAGCATGCGACAACAATGGCGGCTGGACTTGCGACACAGCATATGAAACCGTTTTTATCAATTTATTCAACTTTCTTACAGCGTGCATATGACCAAGTATTACATGATATTGCACGTCCAAAATTAAATGTATTTATCGGCATTGATCGTGCTGGCTTAGTTGGTGCAGACGGTGAAACCCATCAAGGTGTATTTGATATTTCGTTTTTACGACATATTCCGAACATCGTTTTAATGATGCCAAAAGATGAAAATGAAGGTCAACATATGGTCAAAACAGCATTTGAATACAATGACGGTCCAATTGCGTTACGTTATCCACGTGGTAATGGCTACGGTGTTGAAATGGATGCGGAACTAAAGGCATTGCCAATCGGCTCGTGGGAAGTGTTACGAGAAGGTAACGATGCAGTTATTCTAACATTCGGTACGACGATACCAATGGCAATGGAAGCAGCCGATGTGTTAGCACAGCAAGGCATTCAAGTGCGTGTTGTCAATGCTCGTTTCATTAAACCAATGGATGAGAACATGCTGCATGAAATTATGAAAGCCGGTTTACCGATTTTAACGATAGAAGAATCGATGTTACAAGGTGGATTTGGTAGCGCGGTACTTGAGTTTGCATTTGACCATAAATACCGAAATAGTACGATTGAACGCATTGGAATTCCAGATGAGTTTATCGAGCATGGTGATGTGGATCAATTACTTGCCGAAATTAATGTAACTGCGGAAGAAGCAGTCAAACGCATTGAGCAACTAGTCCCAAAAAACAGTCAGGTAGGGTTTAATAAAGTATGACGAAACAACCGAAAGAACGTGTAGACATTTTACTTGTTGAACGTGGATTATGTGAAACACGCGAAAAAGCAAAGCGCTCGATTATGGCGGGGCTTGTGTTTTCAAATGAAATTCGCATCGATAAAGCAGGCGAAAAAATTGCGATTGATATGCCACTTCAAGTAAAAGGGTCAGATTTAAAATATGTATCGCGTGGTGGTCTGAAGCTCGAAAAGGCTTTAGAAATATTCGATATGTCAGTGGACGGCAAATTAATGCTCGATATTGGCTCATCAACAGGCGGTTTTACAGATTGTGCCTTACAAAACGGAGCGCGTCATTGCTATGCACTTGACGTTGGCTCCAATCAGCTCGCTTGGAAAATTCGTTCCGACGAGCGCGTAACGGTGATGGAAAAAACCAATTTCCGTTATACGAAGCCAGAAGATTTAGTAGAGGGCTTACCTCATTTTGCGACGATTGATGTGTCGTTTATTTCACTTGCCCTCATTTTACCGGTTTTAAAAACGGTATTAATGCCAGGCGGTAATGTGATGGCGCTCGTTAAACCGCAATTTGAAGCAGGACGTGAAAATGTCGGCAAAAAAGGTATCGTCCGCGAACCGAAAGTCCATTTAGCGGTGCTAGAAGAAACAGCGAAAATGGCAACAGCAACTGGATTTGTTGTAAAAGACGCTTCATTTTCTCCAATTACAGGTGGCGAAGGGAATATCGAATTTTTATTCCATTTATACAACCCACATGATGGTGAAGAAGTAGAATATTTTACCGATTTCGATGTTGTTGTAAAGAATGCACATGCGCAATTAAAATAAATCAATTACGCTTCGGCGTAATTGATTTTTTTTTTAGGTACGCTCGAAAAGCTCCTCCTAAAAACCTGTGACATCCGCAAGTGTTTTTGGATTAAAACGATGTTAGTCACTTAGGCGTTGTCGCAACGTGTTGCGTTATTTGCCAGAGTTCCTCAATTCAGTCATAATTCAAGTTTGTGTATTTTTTGTATAATTATGGTTATTATATATCCAAAAAGTAGTGTATGTTCTTTTAAAAAAGAAGATAAAAGTACAAAGTAGGTCAAAAGGACTTTGTCTTGTGTTTTTTTTAGTTTATAATGAAAACTGTTAAAATAACACATCTTTGGGTATGTTCAACGAGAGAGATGAGGTGGTACTTATGAAAAATTTTGGTAAGTTCGTGTTTGTTTTTGTTTTCTTTATTACTTGTATGTATATTTTATTTGGATGTCAGCGTGAAAAATATGTAAAATCGAACGAAAGAGATCGCTTGCCGACTCAGCAATTTATCGAGGGGCATCTATTGAACAATAACTGGTTACAAACAGATATAACGGAGCGATCCAAAGAATATTTATCTGAATCTATTGGTTTATGGATGGAATTTTTAGTCGAACAAAATGATCCAATCCAATTTGAAAAACAAGTACAAGTAGTGGAAAAATATTTTTTGACGAAAGATAACACCATTTCATGGCGCATTTTGAATGATGAAACGTCTACAGTCAATGCTTTAATCGACGATTTACGCATTATGCAAGCATTGTTTAATGGGATAGAACTTTGGGAGGAAGAGCGTTATAAAAAACTCGCGGATAAAATGGCAACCGCAATGGTTCATTTGAATGTTAAGGATGGCGTTTTTGTGGATTACTATGATGTAGCAACTTCTAGTCAGGCAAATTTCGTGACGATGTCGTATATCATTCCAGAAGCATATGACATGTTGTATGAAAAAGGCTTTGTAACAAAAAATCAGTATACAGCGAATCGAAATATAGTCGAAAATGCTCCACTTTCTAAAGATGGCTTTTTTCCTCAACGCTACAACGTCACGACGAAAAGCTATGAGTATGAAGATGAGATTAATTTAATCGACCAATATTATATCGGCTATCATCGTGCGCAATGGGGATACGACGTTCAAACATTGGTTACTTTAACTAAAGAAGCGATGGCATCAGAAGGTGTGCTTTACGGGCGTATTAACCCAAAAACAAAAAAACCAACCGTAAATTACGAATCGGCAGCTGTATATGCCCTAGCTACTTTGATGATGTTAGAGCTTGAAGAAAAAGAACTCGCACAGCAATTATATGAACAACTTTTAACAATCCGCATCAGTGATTCGGACAGCGTTTATTATGGAGGCTATATCGTAGTAGACGGACTTTATACACATATGTTTGATAATGTGTTGTCACTGCTTGCCGAAAGGAAGGGAAAAGATGAGGGCGTTTTTTAAGTCAGCATATGGTATGTATATTCAAATTTTATTTCTCCTATGTATATTTAGTTCATTTATCCTGTTTTTTGACAGTACGCCGACGATGAATTTATTGCTAGCCCTGTTGTTGTTTATGACTATCGGATTGGCGCTATTTAATGGGATACTTAATGGGTTAGTTGCAAGTTTATTTCTCCTTTTTTTAATGGGAACTACGTTACTAGTTGCGACCGTAAAAAATACGACATTCAGTAGTTTACAGTTGCAAATGCTATCCATCGATCAATTTGTCATTTTTGGTATTGCATTAATTGTGAGTGTCATTGTCGCTGGGACGATACAAGAGCGAACTCGCGACGTGGTGAATGAACAGAAACGACTACGCTACGAGGTGGAACAGTTCGTGGCGATCGATACGGATACATCATTCGATAACAAAAAACGGATGCAAGTAGAAATTAAGCGAGAAATGAGTCGTGTCAATCGTCATGGTGGAAGCTTTACACTGTTATTAGTTGAACTAGATCATTATAACGAGTTCAATCAAGCATACGGCGCTAAAGAGATGCAACATTTACTCATGACAATTGGACAAAAAGCAAATGAGCAATTACGTACGACTGACCGGAAGTTTCGCTATTTCGATAATCGCTTTGCCTTTTTATTAACAGAAACGCCAAAAGCTCATGTCGAAATCATAATTGAAAAACTGGCATTACAATTACAAACACATCAGTTAGCAAATGGAAAAACAGTCACACTTTCATTTCATATTAGCTTTAATGAATATGATGATATAAAAAAACAGCATTCCTACGAACAATTTATCGAGGAGCTTGAAAGTGAGATTATTTTTTATGCGATGTAAAATCATTGTATTTGTCACATTATTATTTGCCGTTACTTTTTCGCCGAGTGTTGATGCAAAAATGCAAAATTTAGATGAACGTCGTGTCCTCCTTGTTTATACAAATCAAGATGAAATCGCAATGGCCAATGTTCAAATGATTCAAGCGACGATGAGTGGCTTGTTCGAGCAGGTTGATATTATTCATGTGGATCAATTAGAGCAAGTGTATTTAGATGAAGCAGACATTGTCGTCGCCTATGCGAAAACAGATGAAGAAATTTCAAGTCGAGCAATTGATTTACTTTCAAACTATTCACAGGAACTATTAGGCATCGGTGAATTTGCCAAATTTCTACCGCAGTTTGATGAATGGGAGTTTATTGGGGATATTTCCGTTCGGTATATTGATAATCAGCCATTGAACTATGAAGTCGTCGTAAATGAAATTCAAGTTGATGGGAATACGGAAGTTCTTTTAGAGGGAAAGCAATACGAAAAGTCATTCCCAATCATTATGAAAAAGGAACGAGCATCATATATCAATTTTACGGATTTTTTTGAAGAAGAACGTTACATTTTTTCCTACTATTTATATGACTTATTCCAAATTGATAAGCCAGAATCGCACTATGCATACATTCGATTAGAGGATATTTCACCGGTTACGGATCCAAAATTACTGCAGCAAGCGGGGGATTATTTATTAGACCGTGGTATTCCTGTGTATTTGGCTGTCATTCCTGTATATGTGAATAATGAAACTGGAAAAACAATGATGCTTAGTGATATGCCGGAGCTAAAAGGGGTTTTAGATGATTTGGTGGAGCGCGGGGCTTATATTATCGCGCATGGCTATACTCATACGTATCGTTATACGGAAACAGGTGAAGGGTTTGAGTTTTGGGATTCTGTCCTGAATCAACCGATTACGACGATGAATCCACAGGACGAGCCAACATTGCTTAAAAAAGCGAATCAATTTAGTAGTGAGGATGCGTATCATACGTATTTAGAACCTTATCAGGCAATCGAAACACAGTATATCAACGAAAAATTAACAGCATCGATTCATAGCTTAATCGAGTTAGGTTATAGTCCGATTGCGTTTGAGGCACCACATTATACAATGGGTGCGAATGGCTATCGTATTGCTTCAAATTATTTTTCTAGTGTTTTTGGTCAAATGCAGCTATCTGATACGAATTGGGGTGTTATGAATAGCCCATTATTCATGAGCCGACCAACACGGTTGAATGGGATGGTGTTATACCCTGAAACAGTTGGCTTCGTGGATCCATCGGAAAGTGATCCGATTACAGCTATGGAGGAAAAAATAGCACAAGTTGTAAAGGTGCCAGGCTCGATGTTAGGTGGTTTTTATCATCCTTATTTAGGAATCGATTATTTAAAAGAGATGGTTGCTCTGTTTGATGCGGTCCCAAATTTAAAATGGTTGGACGTAAAGAACACAGAACTAGTCGTAAAAACTGATAAAACAAGCGTAACAGTTGAGAATGGCGAAATAATGACACGCTCATCGCTTTCATATAAAGATGACTTACGTGTAATGGTAAAGGAACGTCCGCTCGAAATCGTACTATGGCTCATCGTTCTATTGACGACAATTTTTGTTAGTATTTTTACAATAAATATATTCCTTTTACGTATTCGCTATCGAAAAAGGTTATTTGAGGAGCGATTATAATGGCCAATCTATTATTTTATACTTCTATGTTTTTGATTTGGTTCATGCTGTTATATCATATGTTTTTAGCACAAGGTGGTTACTTGCATTTTAAGAAATATAGAAAAGTGATTCCAGAGTGGGAGAAAAAGATGAAAGGGGATTTACCTTTTGTCAGCATTTTTATCCCAGCCCATAATGAAGCGGTCGTGATTGCCCAAACATTAAAAGCAATGGTACGTCTGTCATATCCGAAAGATCGCTTAGAAGTCATTTTAATTTGTGACAATTGCAGTGACAATACGAAGGAAATTGGCGAGAGTTTTGCGCAAGATTATCCATTCATTAAAATCATCGAAACAGAGGGTAAATATAAAGGGAGAGGGAAATCAACTGCGCTCAATTATGCACTATTACATAGTAAAGGTGACATTATTGCTGTATATGACGCAGATAATACACCAGAGAAAAAAGCAGTTTGGTATTTAGTGATGGGATTACTAAATGATCCAAAAGCGGCTGCAATGGTAGGGAAGTTCCGTGTTGTGAACGCGGCCCAAACATGGCTTACCCGTTTTATTAATATCGAAACGATTTGCTTTCAGTGGATGGCTCAGGCGGGGCGTTGGCATTGGTTTGGCGTCGCGACGATACCTGGCACGAATTTTGCCATCCGCCGTGAAATGATTGAGCAGTTAGGTGGTTGGGATGAGTCAGCTATGGCGGAAGATACTGAATTGACAATTCGTGTTTATAATTTGGGCTATCATATTCGATTTTTCCCAGCCGCAATTACATGGGAGCAGGAGCCTGAAACGTTAGGTGTATGGTGGCGTCAGCGAACGCGATGGGCACGAGGTAATCAATATGTCGTTTTGAAATTTTTAGGGAAATTGTTTTCAATGAAGCAAAAGCGTATTATGTTTGATATTTTTTACTTCTTTTTTACGTATTTTCTATTTTTCTTCGGCGTAATCATTTCAAATGGTATTTTCATTATCAACTTCTTCGTTGATCTGAATTTATCAATTGGAAATGTAGCCGTCGTTTTATGGGCACTCGCATTTTTATTATTTTTAACAGAGGTTATGATTACGCTCAGTATCGAAAAGGATCAATTAACGTTTAAAAATATACTATATGTAATCGCGATGTATTTTACATATTCACAAATGTGGATATTACTCGTAATTTATTCACTCTTTTTAGAAATGAAACGCGTTATTTTTAAGGAAGAGCATAAGTGGTATAAAACTGAACGTTTCACGACAAAAGGAGGGAAATGAACATGCGAAAACGGATGTTTGTTTTAGTTTGTATGATGTTATTTATTATAGTTATCGGTAGTGAGAGAGGATATGCTCAGGTAATATCCACTGATTTGTCAATAAAACCAACGATTACAAATAAAAAAGTGTCTTTAACAAATGAAATGATTCATTTAGAAGGACCCATTTCAGAAAAGAGCTTTTATTATGAGTTGTTATCGGATGTGCAACCAGGCGATTATTACGCCCAATTTTATATTAATCATTCGAACTTATTAATTGAGCCGTCTGCAATAACGGTGAAAGTGGATGGTGAGCCGATTCAATCCATTTCACTTGCGGAGACAACGACCGAATTTAAGGTGAATTTACCAACAAAGGCGTTAAAGGCGGGTATTCATAGTATTACACTTAGCTTTACAGGCTTTTTAAAGGAAGGTATTTGTGTTCCGCAACAATCGACGAGTAACTGGGTAACAGTACAAATTAATTCATTTTTAAATGTTGATGGCATGACACCAATTGTAGGGAAATCATTATCGAGTTACCCGGATTTATATACAGGAACTCCGAATGAAAAAATACTAGTCGTCGTACCACAGCAAGCGTCGATGGAAACAGTAAATGCCGCTTTACAAGTAGCGAATTATTTAGCGCAGAAATCTGCAGAAAATTCCGTACATGTCGTAAAGGAACAAGAGGTGAACTCGTTAACAAATCATTTTGTATTAATTGGTTTACAACAGGAGTTTTCATCTAATTGGGTAAAGAAAATCATTACTCAAAATGAGCCACCAGAAAAAGGACTGCAAATTTCGCAATTGAAAGTCGAGAATGAGGGCGCATCAGTCCATGCATTGCTCGTAAATGCGAAAAACGCTGCAGAATTTGACAAAATTGCTGTGTTAACAACGCCGTCGATTGTGTCGCAATTAACGGGAGAAAAGATTGTTATTGGGGAAATGCCTGCGGTGAATAAGCATGTTGATTCAAATAATTTGACATTTAAACAGCTTGGCATAGTAGATTTTACATTAGATGACCAAATGAATTCGACTAATTCGTATTTTTATTATTTACCAGTGAACAAACATAATGTGACAGATCCTTCTATTGAATTACACTTAAAATATTCCGATATAATTGCCAATTATGAGGAACTGACAAAACGTCCAGATAGTGCGAGTATTTTAGAGGGGAAAGTAGAATTGATTGTCTATTTAAATGGTGTTCCACATGCGGTAGATATGCAAACACTTTCGTCTAAAGGGAATAATGATGTAAAGGTGACCGTGCCATTTGATCCATCTATTTTAAAGGATTCGCAAGTGTTAGCAATTCAAGTAGCGGCGAATGGACTTGTCATGCAAAATCCTTGTGTTGCGACAGATCAGAAGAAATGGATTTACGTTTATGATGATAGTGAATTACGATTACCAATGGCGACAACGGATACGTCAAGTAACCTGACATTCAGCCAATTTCCGTTCCCATTTGCTAAGCATGATAATGAATTGACTATCGTTGTGCCAGATGCAGGTGAAGTTTCTGAGGATGAGCTTTTGAGATTATATGGTGCACTTACGACGAATAATGCCACACCGAAAATGGTGGTTATCAAATCGAGTGATGTAAAAGAGGAGCAACTGAAGAAAGGGAATGTCATTTTCGTTGGCGGTCCTACGATGCATCCGATTTTGGGTGGGGTGGACAATCTCGTTATGGGGTATAACAATGGCGTTGCGCAGTTAACGGACCATGGTTTTATCCATACGACGACGGCGATGTTTACTTTTTTACAGCTGAATATTTGGAATGAAGAGTATGCGATGCTCGTATTTGATAAAATGAGCGATGCAACAAGTTTTTTACCGAAAGAATTACTGAGCTTCATCCGCAACACCGAAATCTCGTCCAACGTTATTGTGCAAATGAATACTAATCAAATTTTCACGAATGAGCAATGGATGGGTGAAAATGAAGCGCAAGGGAAGACCGTAACGCAAAGTAGCAATGACTATTATTGGTGGGTCGCTGCTTTCATTGGATTAATGGGTGTTCTAGTGCTATTGATCGTTATCTTTAAGCGCAAGAAATAAAGGGATTAAAATAAGTTAGCAGTCAAATCATGCATATAAAATAGATAGCATCTCCTAGTGCGGTAAAGGGAGATGCTTTTTTGGTTATTCATAGCACGACATAATATTGCAAGAAAATAAAGTCGTGTCATGAATTAAATGAATGCATAACTTTTTTAGTCAAGGAATGTATGGTACTTACCCAAAAATAAATTGCTAAAAGAGAATTTTGAACGGTTCCACCCAGTTTTTCTTGAATTTCTTTTATGCAAATGGTAGTGTAAATATACATAGATTGAATAAAATTTAATGAGGTGACCTCGATGAATAAGGGCCAACGCCATATTCGCATTCGCGATATTATTACAAATAATGAAATTGAAACACAAGACGATTTAGTAGATCATTTAAAAAATGCAGGTTATAACGTGACACAAGCGACGGTTTCACGTGATATTAAAGAATTACATTTAGTGAAGGTTCCGTTACAAGATGGCCGTTATAAATACAGCTTACCTGCGGACCAACGCTTTAATCCAATCCAAAAATTACATCGTGCATTAGCGGATGCATTTGTATCAATTGATGGGGCGTCCCACTTTTTAGTGATGAAGACGTTACCAGGTAATGCTAACGCAATCGGCTCTTTATTAGACCATTTAGATTGGTCCGAAATTTTAGGAACAATTTGCGGAGATGATACGATTTTAATTATGTGTCGTACAGAAGAGGACCGAGAAGACATTAAAAATCGTTTATTAGAGATGCTATAAATCGAGGTGGATTTGTTTGTTAAGAGAATTAAGTATTCGCAACTTTGCAATCATTGATGATTTAACCGTTAGCTTTTTTGACGGATTAACCGTTTTAACAGGTGAGACAGGTGCAGGGAAATCGATTATTATCGATGCGGTCAATATTTTAGCAGGTGGGCGCGGTTCAACTGAATTTATTCGACATGGTGAAAAAAAAGCCGAACTCGGTGGATTATTTCAAATTCAAAATGAGCAACATCCAATATTTCGCAAGCTGGAAGAGCACGGAATCGACGTGGAAGAAGGAACCATTATTTTACGCCGCGATTTGAATGATTCGGGAAAAAGTATTTGTCGTGTTAACGGAAAACTCGTGCCATTGACGGTATTACGTGAAATTGGCGGGAGTTTAATTGACATTCATGGACAACATGAAAACCAAGAGTTAATGGACGAGAAATATCATATCCACTTGCTTGATCACTTTGCGAGCGCAGCACTGCAAGATGTGAAAGTACGCTATAAAACGGCTTATGACACGTATCGCGAGCTCAAAAGAGAAGTGGCTGAACTGAGTATGGACGAGCAAAGAATGGCGCAAAAAATCGATTTGTACCAATTCCAAATCCAAGAACTCGAACAAGCCGACCTCAATGTGGACGAAGAAGAGTCACTCAATGATGAACGTCGTCGCTTATTGAATTTCCATAAAATTTTTGAACATGCCAATACTGCATATGAAGCGATATCTGGTGAATCAAATGGACTTGATTTTATTGGCAATGCGATGGAGTCAATGGATCAAATCGTGAATTTAGATGAGACATTTAAAGAGGCGTCTGAAGCAGTAACGACAAGCTTTTATGCACTCCAAGATGCAGCTTATCAAATTAAAAATGCGTTGGATGATTTGGAGTACGATGCAGAGCGTTTAAATGAGGTCGAGCAGCGCCTTGCACAATATCAAACAATGAAACGCAAATATGGTACGACGGTTGAAGAAATTTTGACGTACTATGCAAAAATAGAAGAAGAATTAATGCAGCTCATGAATCGTGATGAAACGATGCAAAAAAATGAGCAACTCCTTCATGAAATGGAACAGGAATTAGCACAACTGGCGAGTCAGCTAACGCTTATTCGTAAAGAGAATGCACTTGTTTTAAGTGATGCTATCATGGAGCAATTGCGCATGTTACATATGGAAAAAGCGAAATTTGTCGTGAATTTCGAGGCCCAGGAGCAGTTTGATGCGAATGGAAGAGACAGCATTGCTTTTTATATTTCGACCAATGTTGGGGAACCGCCAAAATCCTTGCCAAAAGTAGCATCAGGTGGCGAACTTTCACGGATGATGCTGGCGCTGAAAACGATTTTCTCGACGTCAAATGGAATTACATCGATTATTTTTGACGAGGTGGATACGGGTGTCAGTGGCCGTGTCGCACAAGCGATTGCTGAAAAAATTGCAGCGATTTCGGGGAATTCTCAAGTGCTTTGTATTTCTCATTTACCACAAGTGGCTGCGATGGCTGATCACCAATATTATATTAAAAAACAAGTTGAGCATGACCGCACATTTACAACGATTTCTGAAATGCAGGAAACCGAGCGCATAGAAGAAATTAGTCGCATGATGAGTGGCGCAGAAATTACCGAATTAACATTGCAACATGCTTCTGAGCTTATTCAAATGGCTAATGAACGTAAAAATGCGATGAATGACTTATAAATTGGGAATACTAAAAACGCATCCTGCTGAAACAAGGGATGCGTTTTTAGCTATAAATGAATAAGAATAAGCATTATTTATTTCGAAAAATTATTTTTTCGAAATAATATTGGTATCTTTTCCAATTTCACGTTGAAACTGAAATTTATCCGTTTATTTTGGTGGGAAAACATTTTTTTAGTAAATAAAAAGTGAAAATTATCCAAAATAATTACTTCGAAAAACATTATTTCACACGGAAACGCATGGTGTATGTCTTTTAAAGATTCACAAAATTATTCGTTAAGTTCGATACAAAATCAATTTCAAATACACCAAAAAATTTCCGTTCATAACTCATCCAAACTGTCACATAGTAAGCAAACAGAGGAGGTGAAATATGAAGCAAAGGTTGCGATCATTACTCGTCGTCGTATTATTTTTAGCATTTCCATTACAAGGCTTTGCAAAGGAATTAATTCCAATGGGTCAATCCATCGGTGTGCAGCTCCAATTGCCTAATGTTTTTGTCTCACATGATGTTTTGCTGGATTCAGGTGAATGGCTAAAACAGGGAGATCAAATTACGAAAGTTAATAATGAAACACTTTCTGACGTTACGGTGTTGAAAAATCAAAAGAAAGATGTAGAATTAACGGTTGAGCAAAAATCGGGAACAAAGAAAGTGAGCATAACAAAAGATCAACTTTTTAATTTAATGCCCTTTTTAAAAACAGAAACAGATGGAATCGGTACGCTAACATTTATCGACCCGCAAACAATGGAGTATGGCGCATTAGGGCATCAAATTGTCGACTCCATTTTAAAACAACCGCCACAATTTGATGAAGGCTCTATTTTTACAGCATCCATTTCTCAGGTGAAAAAGAGCGTGCCCGGTCAGCCAGGCTATAAAATTTCGATCGTCAATAAATCATTAACACCACTCGGCACTGTTGCAAGTAATGAGCTTTACGGTATTTTTGGAAAATGGGAACAACCGCTACAACACAGTGTGCATCCGGCGCTAGAAATTATACATGCGGATGAATTAAAAGAGGGGCAAGCTCAATTATTAACGAGCATTGATGGAGAAAATGTAGAAACATTTGAGATTGAAATTAATAAGCAAGATGGGAATACGTTTACATTTTTTGTGACAGACGAACGATTAATTCGAAAAACGGGAGGAATTATACAAGGGATGAGTGGTAGCCCGATTATACAAGATAACCGATTTGTAGGGGCTGTAACGCATATGTTCGTGGAAGAACCGACAAAAGGCGCAGGAATTTTAGTAATCGAAATGCTGAAAAAAAGCCCGAATTAAGAACCTATTGACTACACTTATTAAATAAGTGTAGTCTTTTTTTACTTTCTTTATTAAAATTGTACATACGTGCATTCGACAAAAGGGGAGAATTAACGCTATTATTGTCGATATAATGTGAAATTATAATGCTTGATGCTCATTTTTTAATGTTTTAAAGGGTTTTTTTAAATATTGTCGAAAACTCACTAATGTGAAAGCAAAAAAGGCGGGTTGCTAGACAAAATAATAAAGGCTATTTTTCTTCGCAATAATTTCAATTTCGATGACAGACAGTACAATGTGATGAAAGCTTTCATTTTTCACGGTACTTGGATGAAATAGGTCGTGTGGATTAGTAGATACCTGAATAAACTTAAAATTAAAGGGGGATTTTGTTTGACGAAAGTAAAAATTGCGATTGCGGATGATAATCGTGAACTCGTAAAAACGATGGAACTGTTTTTTAAAAATCATGCTCAAATTGAAGTAGTCGCGACGGCAGCAAATGGGAAACTATGTATTAAAATGTTGGAAGAGCATAAGATAGACGTTTTATTGCTAGATATTATCATGCCACATTTGGATGGACTTGCTGTGTTAGAAGCCATGTACAATGACGAACGTTGCGGTGAAACTCAGGTCATTATGTTAACGGCTTTTGGACAAGAAGATGTGATGAAACAGGCTGTCAATTATGGTGCTTCATATTTTATGTTAAAGCCTTTTGAATTTGAACAGCTTGTACAAAAAATACTTCATTGCGCGGGCCAACAAGTCGAGGTGGAGAAACGAAAAAGCGTTTTACAACCAAATTCGTCAGCAAAACTTGATCAACGTCAACTAGATACAACGATTACGTCCATTATTAAAGAAATCGGTGTTCCTGCTCATATTAAAGGGTATTCCTATTTACGTGAGGCAATCCAAATGGTTTACCATGATATCGAGTTACTTGGCTCGGTAACGAAAATTTTATATCCAGAAATCGCCAAGAAATTTAATACAACGCCATCACGTGTAGAGCGTGCTATCCGTCATGCTATCGAAGTCGCATGGAACCGTGGTAGCTATGAGTCTATTTCTGAGCTATTTGGCTACACAGTGCATCATATGAAGTCGAAACCTACAAACTCAGAATTCATTGCCATGATTGCGGACAAGATTCGCATTGAGATGGTGGCGAGTTAAGCCTGGTACAATGTGATTTGGCAGCGAATGGCTATCGGAGAATGACCGGTAAACTTATTATATTTAACGATTATATTACGTATACGATAACGCCTTCTTAAACAGTTTTTAACGCTGTTTGGTGAGGCGTATTTTTTATGGCGTTAAGTCCGTTTTTAGTAGAGATTGCCCGTTACATACTCGATTGTTCAGCGAAAGGTCTATCGAAGAAAACGCTAAGTTCGTATGAACAAACTTTAAAACTATTTGCGCGTTATCTCGAAGATATATTCGAAGTTAATGACGTTAAGAGCGTCACAGGGGAGCACGTAAAGGCTTATATCCGTTCAATCGAAGAAAGGGGGCAAGTTTGAAGTAAGCGCTGCTGATAAGCCCGTCAACTACCCGGAGCGTCGTGGCGATTATGGTAAACCCGTTAGCAAAACGACGATAGCAAACTATGTACGCAATATCAAAGCGTTTTATTCGCAGCTTTACAACGAGCAAACTATCCGTAAAAATCCGTTGAAGGATTTAAAGAACGTAAATGGAAAGGAGAAAAATGTATAATAAATCGATAGTTAAAGATTTTCAATAGAACTAATTTACGAAGGATCATACGGATGAACTCATGTACTATAAACAGTTATTGATAAATTTATAACTCATTCACCACAATGAATTGTTTGTTTACTTGAATATATGTTAAAAATAGGGTTATATATAATATATAAAATAAGTGAAGGTGGTATTTGATATGGGGCTATTCGATGGGTTAATAGGAAATGCAACCGAAGTGAATTTAGATAAATTACAGGATGAATTAAAAGAATTATTGATACCTAACGAAACAATAAAAAACGCATACAAAGTTATAAGAGATACGTTTATCTTTACGGATAAGAGGCTCATATTAATTGATAAACAAGGGGTAACTGGAAAGAAAACCGAGTATCATTCAATTCCTTACAAAAGCATACTTCATTTTTCTGTTGAAACTGCGGGGACATTTGATTTAGAAGCAGAGTTAAAAATATGGGTTTCGGGTAACACGTTGCCGATACAGAAAAACTTTAATAAATCGACTAATATTTATAAAGTTCAAAGCGTATTAGCGGAATATGTTTTAGAACAATGATTAAGCTGAACGGTCAACATTTTATTATGGTGGTCGTTCTTTTTTGCGCCGTGGGACGCAATTCTAACGTAGTTTCATTCGCAAAGTAGGGTAGTTATACATGTGAAATCGTTTGGGGGATTTATACATATTTGAAATAATTAAATATCTATAGCAACGGAATGACCTTGCGTCAGTTTTACGTTAAACTGTTAATTCCGTATCATATGAAATCAAAGCCGACCAATAGTGAATTCATTGCCGTGATTGCGGACAAGATTCGCATTGAGATGGTGCGAGTTAAGCTTAGGTGGGACAAGGGTTTACAGCAGTTGTAGAGTAGTCAAACCGCAAAATAATTAAGCGATAAACTACTTAATGAGGGCTATAAATTACTAAACTAATAAGCGTGAATTATTACGCACTTTTGTTTATTGAGTTTACAAAAACTTACGAAATGGCTTGTCTATTCTTCAAATTAATACGGTTGTAAATAAGCAATTCACCTGCTACAATTTGGAATCAAGAATCACTTGAAATAGCCGGAACATCTTATTTTGATGAATAACATAAAGCTCTATTGTATAAATGGTTGGTTAGCGTACGTCATTGCTGGAATGTTTTAACGTACTAATATTTCACACTAAAGAAGGAGAATTTAAAATATGCCGTATTCAATACAATTAATTAGAAAGAATGACCAAACGACGAATGAATGGTCAGGTGGATTCACGACGGAGCTAGCCATTTATCCACAGGAAGCAAATTATATAGAGCGAAATTTTAAGTGGAGAATGAGTTCAGCTTTAGTTGAAATAGAAGAGTCTGTTTTCACCCTACTCCCGGATATAAACAGATTAATTATGGTCATTGATGGAGAAATAACGTTACAACATGAAGGGCATCATCATGTACATTTGAAGCCTTATGAACAAGACCGATTCAGTGGGGGATGGACTACTCGAAGTTTTGGCAAAGTAAGAGATTTTAATCTTATGTTGTCGGAGGGATGCAGCGGTAATATTGAAGCGATAACTGTTGAAAGAGGTAGTTATCACGAAATAGCCAATCTGAACAACCGAGGCGTACGTCAAATGGCTGAAGCTTTTTATTGCATCAACGGACCAGTACATATAACGATTGACGACCTGGAGGAAATTGTTATAGAAGAAGGTGACTTGATCTTATTACATAGTGAGCAATTGGGAACAAGCATCCCTATAAAACTATTCAATAGGGCGCAAGTAGAAGCCAACGTCATAAGAGCAAGCGTGATTTTTTGAGATTAGATATTCAAAAGCTTGTTAAACTTTATTAAATATTCGTATATTTGCCCATGAAATGGATTGGAGAATAGCGATTTAATCCGTGAAATTAATTTGTATATACGCTTGCAGAAAAGAATGGCAAATGGGTAGTGAACGCTATTGAAGAAGAGTGGGCCCCATTCCGATTGTAACCTTGAAGGAATTATTCCTGGTTGCGAGTTTTACCCCATACTAAAGTACATCTATTTTTATTATTTATTCACCCCGATAGCTCTATATCGAGGTGAATTTTTTTGTTCTTTAGACAAAATATGTATAGGAGATTTTTGTTTTGGAGCATATTAAATGCGGAAAGTTTATTGTTTATCAATAAATATGCATTGACATGCAATGTTGTTGAGCTTTATATTGTAATTAGTTGGAAACTTTGGAGGTGGATTAGGTTGAAAGGGAACATAACGTCAAATATTTTAAAAATCTTAATAGTTGTGTTTGCAATCGGTGTGCTATTTTTCGGAGGATATGTACTGCCAAGTATCGCAGAAGATATGCTCGCTTTAAATCCCGAACTTGATTATGCTAAACTACCTATCCTTGTCACTTGCGAATTATTGTTAGTGTTATTATTAATTGGATTAGGAATCATCATGTATTTACTTATTATTTTTGATCGTGGGTTGGTATTTAGTTCACCATTTATTAGCTGGGTCGAAGTGTTAGTTGGAATGTGTATTGTCGCATCGGTCGGAATCATCATTTTATTTCAGTATACGAGAACCTTTGGGGGACCTGGGCCGTTGTTAGCTCTAATCATGATAGGTCTTACCGTTACAATATGGATAATAGCAGCGGTAATTATGCTAATTCGAGTGATAGTAAAAAAAGCCGTTGTTTACTAAGAGAGTTATGATAGCGCGAAATAATTGATAAAGGGGGAGGACGAATGGGGCATCTTGTGAACGTAGATATAGAGAAAACTAAAGAACTGTATAAACCATTCCCTCTCATTTCTGATAAAGAACATTGTGGGTGTGTGGATTGTTGTTATTATGCAGAGGCTATTTAGCGTATGACTCCAGGGATCCAACGTTTTTTTCAGCAATTTGGAATTGACCCGAGAAAAGAAGGAGAGGTTTGGAAAGCTGCTGAGTACTATGATGGCACTCGTTTATATATTGTAGATTACCGTTTTGTTGGGAACATACAAGATGCTGACCAATTAGCCTGGATAGAAATAGATGACGCTAAATTTAGTTTGACGAATTATCCAATCTACCGTTACCGAAGATAGTTCTAGCACTTATACCGCTAATGATTGAAATACAGGCAGAAATAATTATCGACCGCAATTGAAAAGATGATTGTACAACAAAATTTGCCTTAATTATTCAATATTAAATTTGTCCATATAGTTTTCCATTTTTTCGTTGCGACTCTTTGTTGATAAATGGGATGTAATTTTTCAGTCTTTAAATACTTAGGAGTTGGCTCAATTTTTAACTCAAATAAATCAGTTAATCCATAAGGGGCAATAATTTCAATATGATTATTTATCAATCTTGCGCCTATTGCTGTAGCAGTTTCAGGAAAATGACTTATTCCATCAAAAGAAGAACTAAAGGGCTGTAAATGATTTTTCAGATGCATGCGAGCTTGGTTTTTCACCGACCACGGTAAATCGGGAAGTAAACGATGTAATTGCGCTTCGAACCTTTTTTCTGTTTCAATTGTTACATCATTTTCTTGGAAATAAATGACGTCAATATCATTTGCAGAAGTGTGGATACCATGTAAAACATCCCATAATTTATTTCTTAAAACCCCCGCACAAATCCAACAATCCGGTAAATCTAATAACTCAACTGTTTTTAGGATGGTCATAAGGAATAAATCGTTCCTAATGATTTTTATCAGTTCATCTTCATAATTCAAATTACAAACCTTCTTTCGTCCCTTTTATCAATATGTTATCCAATTGAGTTGATAGTCGAGAAGACTATGGCTAGCCTAAAAATACCTATGTTTGCTTATTTAATTTATACCAACCGATTATTCCGTATGTAGTAAAGCATATTGCACCTAATAAAGAGCTAGTATAGGTGGAATAAGTTGTCCAATGTCTTTTTCCATCTCCAATAGGACCGATTTTTGGAACAAAAAAATCCATATACATCGTTGCGAGGGTAAATAAAAATAATACAGAACCTGTGCTAATTAAAATAATTACTTGAATTTTAGTCATCTTGTGGCCACCTACTCGATAAAATTCACCTTAATTTTCGATGAAAAAGCTTAGAAAATTAAGGCGCATTCATTCCGAAAATTCTTTATCAAAATAGAAGAATTTCTGTCGTTCAAACTATGTAGAACTCAAATTAAGAAATTTTAGTTAAGAATTTAACCGAGCCTTAATCTCTTCTAATAATTTTGTCTGCATTTTCAATTGCTTCGTTGTTGTTATAGCAAACCACAGGAAAAAAATAATGGGAACGACGGTAAATAACAATCCGAAAATCGAAAAAAAGCTAACTAACACACCACCAACACCTACTTGATTCATACATGAACACCCCCTAATGTTTCTTCATTTGATTGATAATTCCTATACTGAAATTGTAGCATAGCAATGTTCGAGATAGCTGCAAATAAATAAACAAATATTGAAAAATATGTTTATTTGTAGGCGTGGGCGGGTAAGATAATTTTAGTTATACTTTTTCTTCGTTCGGTAGATACTTGAACTCCCGCTGAACGAAAGTCATGTTCCAGGCGGGTGTCACGGATTTGAATTGTGGCAGCAAAATAATCAAATCTAGACGCAACGCCCAAGCATAATTCATTTATTTTTACCTCCTTTCTTTTAGTTTGCACGATGAATCTTTCGTATAAACTATCTTTAGCGTCCAAGGCAATTATGGACGCTCTTTTTTTATGGGAAAAGCGAATAAATATCCTAAACAAAGTATAAATGTGTTGCAAAAATTAACAATACAAGGAATTTATTTGTAAAATTTTCCGATAATTAAGGATTCAGAAGGGGGAGTAAAAGTAAAATGGATTAATCGAATTGAAATATCTTATATTTCAAAAAAATCATACATTAGACTTATAATTCAACTTATTGGGCGTGTTGAGAGAGCAACTAGCGACTAAAATAATGAATATTCTTAAGGTTTATCAAAAAAGTATCATAAATAGATTCATTATCACGAATACTTCGAATAAATAGGGATAGACCATTATCCCTATGTGAAATCGCAATACTAGGAGAGAGGTAGGGAATGTACTAAAAAAAACGGATGTTCGTAATATTTTTCTAAACAAAAATCTAATAATTGTATATACTAGAAGATAAGTGGAAGGGAGGATATACGTGGTTATTTTTGAAAATGAATTTATTGAAGTGACAGAACAGAATGGAAAAATATTTGTTGAAACATTGCAAACTGGTTTTTTATTAAAAGATTTTGATACCATTGTACGCCTAAACCCTCGAATAAAATTAACAAACTTTGCAGTGTTAAAAAATGTATTAGCAAACGTGTCAAAAACACCAGCTGAAATAGGTAAGTGGCTTCCATCAGTTACCGTGGAAGTTTCGCGTGATAAAATGTCGGCTTCACTATTTATTTATGAAACACTTGAAACGATCCGTGAAGATAAGGAAAAGTTCCAGCGAGATGTAAGCGGTTTATTAGCAGAGTACAATATTAAACATGGAATTATGGATATAAAATTAGAATCAGTTGCTTGTGGAAAAGCAATTTTAATCGCACAAGGTACCCCACCGATAAAGGGGGATGATGCCATTGTTACCTATTTGCAAATTCCAGAACGAAAACCTGTTATTCGCGAAGATGGCAAGGCAGATTATTATGATATGAACTTTATTTATGAAATTGAAGAAGGTGCTTGGTTAGGGGAGAAAATTCATGCTGGACCGGGTATACCTGGCTATAACGTGCATGGTGAAATCATACAAGCTCAAATGGGTCGTGATGTAGCATTAAAATATGATCGCAAATCGGCTTATGAAGTGGAAGAAGAGGATAAAACCGTTATCCGTTCAAAAATAAGTGGTGTACTTGAAGATTTAAAAGGGATGGTTGGCGTAAATCGTCATTTACCAATCAACGGTGACGTCGGTGTTGAGACAGGTAATCTCGAATTTAATGGTTCAATCTCGATTCGCGGGACGGTTCAATCAGGCTTCACGGTTATTGCACAAGGTGATATTTCCATTGAGGGTGCTGAAGGTGTGTCAGGTGCTAAGCTTATCAAATCAATTGATGGCGATATTTTTATTCGTGGGGGTATTTTTGGGTTAGGGCAAACACGGATAGAAGCAGGAGGCAATATTTTTGTGAAGCACGTCAATGAAGCAAACCTCGTGGCAGGGCAAGATGTGAACATTGGATTTTATGCACTGGGCTCCAATATGAAAGGCCATTCGATTTTAGTTGATGAGCGCAAAGGCAAGATTATTGGTGGAACGGCCATCGCAAAAAGCGTAATTAAAACAGCTGTCTCTGGCAATCGTTTAGAACGACGCACGGAACTTATTATTAATAGCATCAATAAACAAGATGGCTTAGAGATGATTCAAAGTAAAGCTGCTTTATTAAAAACGATGCAAGAAGATATTTTACAGCTTGAATCGCAAGTGAATCGTGTGTTGCCCGTCGTGGGTAATTTTACGCGTCCACAAATTGCGACTTTCGAACAAACGAAGCAAAAATTAGCATCCAATAAGGAAATGGCGACGGATTTAGATCGAGAAATTAAGCAGTTAATGCATGATTTACGCAATGTAGGTCGAGAAGAGATTCACGTTACGAAAGAAGCTTATCCAGGTACATACATCCAAATTGGCAAGAAATCATCCATTTTATCAAATGCAACAAATGGGCGATTTTTACTAGAATTTGGCGAGTTGAACGTTTAATGAAACCTATTCCGATTTATGCACATCGCGGCGCATCTGCCTATGAGCTTGAAAATACGATTGAAGCGTTTGAGAAAGCGAAAGCATTAAAAGCAGATGGTATTGAGCTGGATATTCAAGTATCAAAGGATTCGATTTTAGTCGTGTTTCATGATATGGATTTAACTCGGTTAGCCGGTGTAAGAAAAAATATTAATGAGTGTACGTTTCAGGAATTATCTAAGTATAGTATCGGCACCAGATTTAAACGAATCCTATCAACGAAAAGAATCATGTCTTTTTCGCAATTAGTCAACTGGGCAAATCGCGAAAAAATTGCCTTGAATATCGAATTGAAAGAATCAGTATTAGTCAATCCAGAGGCACTTAAAAATGAAATAAGCGAATTGAAGCTACCAGCAAATAGTCACTTTTCATCTTTTCATATCGAGTTGTTAAAAATCGTGAAGGAAGTACGCCCTGATTTTGAAACGGCTCTTTTAGTAACGAAGAAATTTAATTGGCAGACATTATGTGATTTAGATTTCATTGACCATGTGCATGCGCACCGCAAATATTATAAACAACGCTATTTAGCAGCTTGTGAAGAGGCGAAAAAAGGAATTCGGTTTTATGGGATTGTCGGGACAGAATCGTTTTTATCTGCCCCACATCCAGCTGTAATTGGCTGGATTACGGATTATCCCGATAGAATAAGAAAAGTTCAACAAAAAAATACAACCAATACTTGAATTGACAAGTGTTGGTTGTATTTTTATTTTTGCCAGCGTGGGGCAACTTTTCCGCGTTTACGATCGCGGCGGAGTAGGAAGCCCGCAAAGAATGAAAATGCTGCGACAAAGAAGATGATGCCGACTATAAATTGTAACCAAAGCCATGGAAATGGTGAGATTAATATCCCAAATAACGTATCACGCATAAATTTAATGCCAGCAGCCATCATGATTGCTGGAATGACTAAGATGATAAATGCGACCATACGAGCCATGTGGAACCCCTCCTCTAATAACTAAACTAATTTTACAATGGTAAAATAGAAAGTCAAGAAGATGAAAAACATTCCTCAAAAAGATGAGAGAAATGTGACAAATCACGACATTTTACTATGCTTCTATAATTTTTGCCCCCTCAAATCTAAACAAACGAATACGAAAACAAGCGCTCTTTCTAATAGAGGTAATTATCTGAATATTACAATTAAAATGATTTTCGAAGTTTATGGTTGCGTGTTTTTAATTTTGAAAGTATTGTAAATTTATAGATAAATACATTGCGCGTGTTCAAGCAAATATTTATCATAAACAACAAAATAATAATAAAAGCGAGAAGTAAGCGCTTACTTATCAGAGGAGAGATGTTAATATGGAAATCTTCAAGTATATGCAAAAGTATGATTATGAACAATTGGTGTTTTGCCAAGATGAAGCATCAGGACTAAAAGCCATTATTGCCATCCATGATACGACGTTAGGTCCAGCTCTTGGAGGTTCACGCATGTGGACATATGCATCAGAAGAATCTGCAATAGAAGATGCACTCCGACTTGCTCGTGGAATGACTTATAAAAATGCAGCAGCTGGATTAAACTTAGGTGGCGGGAAAACCGTTATCATTGGAGATCCATTTAAAGATAAAAATGAAGAGATGTTCCGCGCATTAGGCCGTTTCATTCAAGGGTTGAATGGGCGTTACATTACAGCAGAAGATGTAGGCACGACCGTAGCGGATATGGATTTAATCCATGAAGAGACAAATTATGTCACTGGTATTTCGCCAGCATTCGGTAGCTCAGGCAATCCATCACCGGTTACAGCTTACGGGGTATACATTGGCATGAAAGCAGCGGTGAAGGAAGCTTTTGGCAATGATTCACTTGAAGGTCGCACAGTAGCAGTTCAAGGCTTAGGAAACGTTGCCTATACACTTTGTGAGTACTTGCATAAAGAAGGTGCGAAATTAGTCGTGACTGATATTAATCAAGCGGCCATTGATCGCGTTATAAATGATTTTGGTGCAACAGCCGTCTCACCAGATGCGATCTATGACCAAGAAGTGGATGTTTACTCGCCATGTGCGTTAGGTGCGACTATTAATGATGAAACATTAAAAAGACTAAAAGTAAAAGTCATTGCAGGCTCAGCGAACAATCAATTAGCACAGTCAAGTCACGGTGAAGCACTTCATAAAATGGGCATTGTGTATGCACCAGACTATGTAATCAATGCGGGTGGCGTTATTAATGTAGCGGATGAATTGTATGGCTACAACCGTGAACGTGCGATGAAGCGTGTCGGGTCAATTTATACGAGCTTAGAAAAAATCTTTGACATTTCGAGAACGGAAAATATCCCAACGTATTTAGCAGCGAATCGTTTAGCGGAACAACGTATTGCACGCGTTGCCAAATCGCGCAGCCAGTTTTTACAAAACGAAAAATCGATTTTGAATGGCCGATAAGAAAAACTTTTGATTCATAGAAACAAAGGAGTGACCAGCATGGCGAAAGAATATGATGTCGTTATTTTAGGTGGCGGGACGGGTGGCTATGTTGCTGCCATTCGCGCATCGCAATTAGGTTTAAAAACGGCTATTGTGGAAAGTGGGAAGCTTGGGGGCACATGCTTACATGCAGGGTGCATTCCAACGAAAGCATTGCTTAGAAGTGCCGAAGTATATGCACAATCAAAACGTGCCGATGAATTTGGTATCGAAATACAGCAAACCGTCCTTAATTTCGGCAAAGTTCAAGCACGCAAGGAAACGGTTGTTGAACAATTGTATAAAGGTGTTCAGCATTTGATGAAAAAAGGGAAAATTGATGTTTATAACGGCTATGGTCGCATTTTAGGACCTTCCATCTTTTCGCCAATGCCAGGGACAATTTCTGTTGAAATGAATGATGGTTCTGAAAATGAAATGCTCATTCCAAAAAACGTTATCATTGCAACGGGTTCTAGACCGAGAAAGCTTGCAGGTGTCGATATTGATGGCCAAACGATTTTTACATCGGATGAATTTTTGAACATTACGGAACTGCCAAAATCCATCATTATTGTAGGTGGGGGTGTGATCGGTATTGAATGGGCGTCGATGTTGCATGATTTTGATGTAGACGTCACGATTATCGAAGTAGGGCCGCGTATTTTACCGACAGAGGACCGCGATATTTCAACGGAAATGATGAAGCTGTTAACGAAGCGCGGCATTAAAATTTATACGAATGTCGAGTTAAATCCTGAAAATATTTCGAAATCGGATGGGCTTGTAACGGTGAAGCTTTCAGGATTAGAGCTGACAGCTGAAGCGATGTTACTGTCGATTGGTAGACAAGCGAATGTTGAAAATTTTGGCATTGACAATACGGAAATTGAAATTGAAAATGGCGTTATTCAAGTAAATGAGTCATTTCAAACGAAGGAAAACCATATTTATGCGATAGGGGATGTGATCGGCGGTATGCAGCTAGCGCATGTTGCCTCACATGAAGGGATTTCGGCAGTGGAGCATATTGCTGGTGTACATCATATCCCGTTCCATTATGCGAATGTCGCACGAGGCGTATACAGCTATCCGGAAATTGCGAGTGTTGGTTTAACGGAAGAACAGGCAAAAAACCAAGGCTATAAAATTAAAACGGCCACTTTCCCGTTTAAAGCGATAGGCAAAGCAATCGTTTACGGAGAGACGAATGGTTTTGTGAAAGTGATTGCGGATGAAGAAACGAATGATGCAATTGGTTTCCATTTAATTGGTCCACACGCAACCGATTTAATTTCAGAAGCAGCACTTAGTCTCTTTTTAAATGCTTCACCGTGGGAAGTGGGTCAGATGGTTCACCCGCATCCAACATTGAGTGAAGTCATTGGTGAAGCGGCATTAGCAGTTGAAGGTAAGGCGATTCATTATTAACTTGATTCAGTGGGGGGCAACCCCCCAGCTGAATCAAGTTAAGCCCCGGCGGATGTCACAGATTTTTAAGGGTAGTTTTTCGAGCAAGCTCGAAAAAAATCTGGACGCAATTACGCCGAGGCGTAATTGATAAGGGAGGAGCTGTTTTGTGTGAATGAAACGGGAGTAACGCATGATCAATTAGGTTTAACGGAGGAAGATGTCCTAAAAATGTACGAAACAATGCTGCTTGCGCGACGAATTGACGAGCGCATGTGGTTATTAAATCGTGCTGGGAAAATTCCTTTTGTTATTTCTTGTCAAGGTCAGGAAGCCGCTCAAGTAGGTGCTGCATTTGCGCTGGATAATCAAAAAGACTATATCGCACCGTATTACCGTGATATGGGCGTCGTTTTACATTTTGGCATGACGGCAAAGGATTTAATGCTGTCTGCGTTTGCTAAAGCAGAGGATCCAAATTCTGGTGGGCGTCAAATGCCGGGACATTTTGGGCAGAAGAAAAATCGAATTTTAACGGGTTCTTCTCCTGTTACGACACAAGTACCACATGCAGTTGGGGTGGCGCTTGCAGGTCGTTTACAACAAAAGGATTTCATCACATTTGTGACGCTTGGTGAAGGTTCTTCTAACCAAGGGGATTTCCATGAAGGGGCCAATTTTGCGGGCGTTCATAAATTGCCGGTCATTATTATGGTGGAAAATAACCAATATGCGATTTCGGTGCCAGTAGAGCGTCAACTCGGCTGTGCAAAGGTATCGGATCGCGGTATTGGTTACGGAATGCCTGGTGTCACAGTGGACGGAAAAAATCCGCTTGAAGTGTATAAAGTGGTGAAAGAGGCAGCGGACCGAGCACGTAATGGCGAGGGACCTTCTTTAATTGAAGCGGTCACATTCCGTTTGACGGCACACTCGTCGGATGATGATGACCGTCAATACCGTACGGCGGAAGATATCGCAGAAGGGCGCGAAAAAGATCCGATTTTACTTTTTGAAAAGTATATAAAGTATGCAGGCATTGCGGATGAAGCTTGGTTCGAGCAAATCAATGAGCAACTGATGATCATTGTGAACGAGGCGACGGATTATGCAGAGGCCGCTCCTTATGCAGCACCTGAGGATGCACTGAAATATGTTTTCGCGGAAGGAGATGAAGCATAATGCCTGTGATTTCCTATATTGATGCGATTAATCTTGCTATGAAAGAAGAGATGGAACGAGATGACCGCGTTTTTATTTTAGGTGAGGATGTTGGGCGTAAAGGCGGCGTTTTTAAAGCGACTGCTGGTTTGTATGACCAATTTGGTGAGTACCGAGTATTAGATACCCCGCTTGCAGAAAGTGCCATTGCAGGTGTGGCTATTGGTGCGGCGATGTATGGTATGCGTCCAATCGCTGAAATGCAATTTGCTGATTTTATTATGCCAGCAGTGAATCAAATTGTTTCGGAAGCGGCTAAAATTCGTTACCGTTCGAATAATGATTGGGACTGTCCAATCGTTGTCCGTGCTCCTTTTGGGGGCGGAATTCATGGCGCGCTCTATCACTCGCAATCCGTTGAAGCATTATTTGCAGGGACACCTGGTTTAAAAATCGTTATTCCGTCCACACCGTATGATGCAAAGGGCTTATTAAAGGCGGCAATCCGTGACCCAGACCCGGTATTATTTTTCGAACATAAGCGGGCATACCGTTTAATTAAAGGGGAAGTACCGACCGATGATTACACGATTCCGATTGGTAAGGCGGATGTGAAGCGTCAAGGGGACGATGTGACGGTCATTACGTATGGTTTGGCGGTCCATTTCGCATTGCAAGCAGCAGAACGTCTAGCGAAAGATGGCATTGAAACGCATATTTTAGATTTGCGCACGGTGTATCCTTTAGACCAAGAAGCGATTATTGAAGCGGCGAAAAAAACTGGGAAAATCTTGCTCATTACGGAAGATAATAAGGAGGGTAGCATCATCAGTGAGGTCGCGGCCATTATTGCCGAGCATTGCCTCTTTGATTTAGATGCGCCAATAAAGCGATTAGCAGGGCCAGATGTGCCAGCTATGCCTTATGCGCCAACAATGGAAAAGTTCTTTATGATCAATCCTGAAAAAGTAGAGCGCGCCATTCGTGAACTAGCCGCGTTTTAACTTGATTCAGTAGAATCAAGTTAAGCCCCGGGGCGGATGTCACAGATTTTTAATGTGTTTTAAAGAGGAAGTCAGCCTAAAAAACGTCACGTCGTGTGACAACGGCTGACTGACCCACGTCCTGTGGGCCCGAGCTCGAAAAAATCTGGACGCAATCACGCTGAGGCGTAATTGAATTGATTTGTAGGGGGATGCCAAATGACGATTCAAAATATTACAATGCCACAATTAGGTGAAAGTGTGACGGAAGGCAAAATCGATAGTTGGTTAGTGAAAGTGGGCGACAAGGTAAATAAATATGACCCAATCGCGGAAGTAACGACCGATAAAGTAAATGCCGAAATTCCGTCCTCCTTTACTGGAATTGTGAAAGAATTGATTGCAATAGAAGGCGAAACATTACCAGTAGGTGCGATTGTTTGCTCCATCGAAGTAGAGGGCGCAGAACCACAGCAAGTACCAGCAGCAAGCAGTTCAAATGTTAGCTCAGCCATTTTAAATGCAGGGGTGCAACGACAACAGTCACAACCACCAGTAGTAGTGGAAACGCCTGACAAGAGCGAGCGTCCTAAACGTGCGGTCGGTCGTTTTTCACCGGCAGTGCTGTTATTAGCCTCGCAAAATAATGTGGATTTAGCACATGTACAAGGAACAGGACTTGAAAACCGCATTACACGAAAAGATGTGGAAGCATATATTGCGGCTGGAAAACCTGAGCCTCAAACAGAGGAACGCCCACAACTACAAGTGGTCGAGCAACAACAACACGTGCCAGAAAAAGTGAGCGCGCCAGATGTAGCGCCGAGCCGTTCGGAAAGTGTCACGACGGCTTCAGGGGATATTGAAATTCCGATTACATCTGTACGCAAGGCCATCGCGAAGAACATGGTGCGCAGTTCACTTGAAATTCCACATGCTTGGATGATGATGGAAGTTGATGTGACGGAGCTTGTCGAATATCGTGACAGCATTAAATCGGAGTTCAAGCAAAAAGAAGGCTTTAATTTAACGTACTTTGCCTTTTTCTTAAAGGCCGTCTCGCAAGCTTTAAAAGAATATCCGCTCATCAATTCCGTTTGGGCAGAGGATAAAATTATTCAAAAGAAAAATATCAATTTATCCATTGCTGTTGCGACGGATGATGCGTTATTCGTGCCAGTGATTAAAAATGTCGACGAAAAATCAATCAAAGGCATTGCCAAGGAAATTCACGAACTTTCTACAATTGTGCGAAATGGTAAGTTAAAAATGGACCATATACAAGGTGGAACGTTTACGGTAAATAATACCGGTTCATTTGGTTCAATCCAATCTATGGGAATTATTAATTATCCACAAGCAGCCATTTTGCAGGTGGAAAGTATTGTAAAAAAACCTGTCATAGTACAGGGGAATATGATTGCACCACGCCATATTGTGAATTTATGTTTGTCATTAGATCATCGAATTTTAGATGGGCTAATTTGCGGTAAATTCCTAAGTCGCGTCAAAGAATTACTCGAAAATGTCGATAAACAGAAGATGTCAGTCTACTAAAAGCACCTAGAAAGCCTGTAGTTTCGGGCTTTCTTTATTTTTTTTTCTTTATTATCAGAACATTCTCGGGTAATATATAGTACAGGAATAGAACAAGGGGGGAAGCTACATAGCGTCCATATGACAACCAATATGAAAGATATTGAATTTCAATCAACGAGTTATGAACAATGGCAAGAAGAAGCAGTAAAAGCTTTGAAGGGGAAACCATTCGAATCATTATTCACAAAAACAATCGACAATATTACGTTAGAGCCTCTTTATACACAACAAACATTAATTGAAAAATTAGGTGAACAATTAGAAAAACAAGTTTCCACGATTCGTACATTAACAAAAGAATCGGATTTTGCAGTAGCGCAGCAAATTGTTGGGGAAGATGCGGCAAGTTTCTTTGCAAACTTACAAGAAAGCCTAGCTCGTGGCAATGATGTCATCACAATCAATAGCCAAGTTGCTTTCGAATGGAATGAAGAAGCACTTGAACAATTAGCTGATTTTTTAACTGAATATTCATTTAAACTGAATGTACAATCAACTACTGATCAATTATTAAGCGTTTTCACAAAAATTGAAGAAGCAAAACGTGCGACTGTAGAAGGCTATATTATTGCACCTGAAGCGGTTGAATTAGCAGATTATCCAAATGTGCGTACATATGCAGCGGATACAATTCCGTTTCACAACAAAGGCGCAAATGCGGTACAAGAACTAGCGATTGCCTTAGCGCAAGCAGCTCAATTTGCAAATAGCGTGGAAGACTTCAAAGCATTTGAAAGCAAATTCTTTGTGAACTTCGCAATTGATACACAGTTCTTCTCAGAAGTTGCGAAAATTCGTGCATTTAAAGTGTTGTGGAAAGCATTTGCTTCAGCATTCGGCACTGAAGCAAGCGCTGTCCCAGTAGTAGTCGAAACATCTGTACGCAGTTTTTCAAAGCTAGATGTTTATGTAAACTTACTACGTGCAGGTAATGAAGCATTCGCAGCAGCAATTGGTGGCGCGGATGTAGTAACAGTCCATCCACATGATTGCTTAACAAAATCAACAGAGCAATCGGTTCGTATCGCGCGTAACGTGTCCCTCGTTACGAAAGAGGAATCACATGTATTAAATGTCCTTGATCCTGCTGGTGGCTCGTACTTTGTAGAGTCGTTAACAGCGGATTTTGTGAAAGAAGCGTGGGCATTATTCCTTGAAATCGAGCTAGCAGGTGGTTTGGATGCATATACAGCCCTGCAATCTGATATTGACGCGGTTTACAGTAAGCGCATTCAAGCGGTAGAAACACGCAAGCATTCATTAATTGGCACAAATATTTATGCGAACCGAGTGGATGCAATCGGAACAGTTGATAACGCACAATTTACGGATGTGAAACGTTTAGCTATTCCATTTGAAGATTTACGTGCAAACTTCGCGCAAGCAGGTGTGAAAGTAGCTATTTTAACGTTTGGTACACTTAAAAATTACAAGCCACGTGCTGATTTTGTACAAGGCTTCTTTGCAACAGCAGGTGTAGTCGCTGAGCAAACAGAAGGCTTCACGTCAATTTACGATGCGGAAAAATGGTTAGCGGATGCGGCATTTGATTATGTTGTGATCGCAGCGACCGATGAAGATACGAAAGCATTAGTTCCGGCATTATTAGAAGGCAAACGTTCTACTGTTGTATTAGATGCAGCGGGTAAATATAAAGAAGACGAAGCGGCTTGGACAGCAAACGGCTTAAACGGCTTTATTTTTGCAGGTCAAAACATAGTTGAAAAGTTGAACAGCGTAGTAGCGAGCGTGAAGGGGGTACAACAATGAGTAAAGCAAATTTTAATTCCGTTGTGATTGAAGACGTTTTAAATCAAGAGCAGCGAACTTCAACAGGCTCGTTTCTGACAAACGAAGGCATCGAAGTAAAATCGGTTTATAATGCTGAAGATATTCAAGATGTTAAACATATAAAAGATGTAGCAGGGATTGCGCCAAATACACGTGGACCTTACCCAACGATGTATGTAGCGCGTCCGTGGACAGTACGTCAATATGCAGGTTTCTCAACTGCTGAGGAATCGAATGCCTTTTACCGCCGTAACTTAGCGATGGGACAAAAAGGGTTATCAGTTGCCTTTGACTTAGCAACACACCGCGGCTATGACTCTGATCACCCACGTGTAAAAGGTGACGTAGGTAAAGCTGGGGTAGCGATTGATTCGATAGAGGACATGAAAATTTTATTTGCGGGCATTCCGTTAGATCAAATGTCGGTTTCCATGACGATGAATGGCGCGGTATTACCAATTTTAGCATTTTATATTGTTGCGGCAGAAGAGCAAGGCGTATCACCAGATAAACTTGCGGGTACGATTCAAAATGATATTTTAAAAGAATATATGGTGCGTAATACGTATATTTATCCACCTGCAATGTCGATGAAAATTATTGCCGATATTTTTGAATTTACAGCGAAACATATGCCAAAATTCAACTCGATTTCGATTTCGGGCTATCATATTCAAGAAGCTGGTGCGACAAATGATATCGAGCTAGCTTATACACTTGCAGACGGTCTAGAATACGTACGTACTGGTTTAAAAGCTGGAATTGATATTGATGCCTTTGCACCACGTTTATCATTCTTCTGGGCGATCGGCATGAATTATTATATGGAAATTGCGAAAATGCGTGCAGCACGTCGTATTTGGGCGCAAATGATGTCAACATTCAATCCGAAAAATTCAAAGACATTAGCTTTACGTACGCATTCACAAACATCTGGCTGGTCTTTAACAGAGCAAGATCCATTCAATAACGTGACACGTACATTAATCGAAGCGAACGCAGCAGCCATGGGCCATACGCAATCACTTCATACGAACGCATTAGATGAAGCAATTGCATTACCGACTGACTTCTCTGCACGAATTGCACGTAATACACAGCTTTTCTTACAGGAAGAAACGGGAATGACAAAAGTAATCGATCCATGGGGCGGCTCTTATTATGTTGAGAAATTAACAGAAGAGTTAACAGAAAAAGCATGGGCATTAATTGAGGAAATTGAAGAACTTGGTGGTATGGCGAAAGCGATTGAAACAGGCCTACCAAAAATGAAAGTTGAGGAAGCAGCGGCAAAACGTCAAGCGAAAATCGACTCAAAAACAGAAACAATTGTTGGTGTAAATAAATTCCGTTTAGCAGAAGAGGAGCCAATTGATATTTTAGATATCGACAACGCCCTTGTACGTGACCAACAAATTGAACGCTTAAACACAATGAAAACAGACCGTGATGAAGCAGAAGTACAAAAACATTTAGCACGTTTAACAAAAGCTGCGAAAGATGGCGGGGAAAACCTTTTAGCTGTTGCGGTAGATGCGGCTCGTGCGCGTGCTTCATTAGGCGAAATTTCGGATGCAATTGAAGTGGTATCAGGACGTCATAAAGCAATTATTCGTTCGATTTCGGGCGTATACTCTGCGAACTTCTCGGATAATGAAATGATTAAAGAAGTGAAGGACATGACAGAGGGCTTCATTGAAAATGAAGGGCGTCGTCCACGTATTTTAGTGGCGAAAATGGGTCAAGATGGGCATGACCGCGGTGCGAAAGTAATCGCAACAGGCTATGCAGACTTAGGTTTTGACGTGGATATTTCACCATTATTCATGACGCCAGAAGAAACAGCACAAATGGCCAATGAAAACGATGTCCACTGTGTCGGCGTATCAAGCTTAGCGGCAGGACATAAAACACTTGTACCAGAGTTAGTAGCAGAGCTGAAAAAATTAGGTCGAGAAGATATTATCGTTATTTGTGGCGGGGTTATCCCAGCACAAGACTATGATTTCCTATACGAATCAGGTGCAGCTGCTATTTTCGGTCCTGGTACAGTCATTCCAGTATCAGCAATTAAAATTATCGAAGAAATCTACAAAAAGCTTGGCTACGAGGAAGTGGCAGAATAATGACGAAAAATAATCAAGAGCCAAGCGCTTTATTTGTAATGGAAGGCGTAAAGGGGGGTCATGATGGCATGAATTATTCAAACCCGAAAAAATTCCGCAAAAAAAAGCAGGAACATCTTGATATTTCGAAATTAGCGGAGCAAGTTCGTGAAGGTGATCGCACTTCCTTAGCGAAGGCGATTACCTTGATCGAAAGTTCGAACAATGTGCATAAGGAAGCGGCTCAAAGGCTATTGCAGGAGCTTTTACCTTACACGGGGAATTGTATTCGCATCGGCATTACAGGTGTTCCGGGTGCAGGGAAAAGTACCTTCATTGAAGCATTTGGGACGATGCTTAGTAAGGTGGGCAAACGTGTCGCTGTACTTGCGATTGATCCAAGTTCTTCGCTGTCTGGCGGGAGTATTCTTGGGGACAAAACACGGATGGAGGAGCTCGTGCGTCAACCAAATGCCTTCGTTCGCCCATCACCAAGCGCGGGTACTTTAGGTGGCGTGCATAAAAAATCACGTGAAACGATGCTCCTATGCGAGGCAGCAGGCTATGATGTGCTCCTTATTGAAACGGTCGGCGTTGGTCAAAGTGAAACTTATGTGCGCGGTATGGTGGATTTCTTCTTGCTGCTCGTGTTGACAGGGGCAGGCGATGAGCTGCAAGGCATGAAAAAGGGGATTATGGAGCTTGCGGATGGCATTATTGTGCATAAGGCGGACGGGGATAATACTCGTTTTGCCCGTAAAACAATGCAAGAGTATAAGCAAATCCTCCATTTCTTACAGCCGTCTACACCAGGCTGGATGAGTACATCTTTAACGGTGTCGTCGATGGAGAAGAAGGGGCTTGACGATGTTTGGAATATGTTAATGGAATTTGAGGCGACGGTGAAAAAGTCAAATTATTGGTCAATTCGCCGTCATGCGCAAACGCGTGATTGGTTCCATTCGATGATTACAGACCACTTAATCGACTCCTTCTATCAAAATTCTGAGCGCAAAAAACAGGTCCGTTCATTAGAGGACGATATCTTAAAAGGCCTACTCACTGTAACTCAAGGCGTGAACGCACTTTTTGATGAAAAAAAGGGCGATGAAATGTCATGATTGTGCTTTGCAGTTCTATGCTTGCACTGCTATGATTAAAGAGTACTTTGAAAGGGGCTAAAAGCTTATGAATATGGATTACGATTTATTTATGCAACAAATGACAACAACGGCACGTGCTGAAATGGAAGCAGCAGGCTATGAGCAACTACGTACACCTGAAGAGGTAGAAAATGCGTTTGCTCGCAAAGGTACTACTTTAGTAATGGTCAACTCGGTATGTGGCTGTGCTGGAGGCATTGCTCGTCCAGCGGCAACGCATTCGGTTCATTATGATAAACGTCCTGACCACCTTGTAACAGTGTTTGCAGGTCAAGACAAAGAAGCGACAAATGTTGCTCGCCATTTATTTGGTGAAGATCACATTCCTTCATCTCCATCATTTGTATTATTAAAAGATGGACAAGTAGTGGCTGAAGTAGGTCGTTATGAAATAGAAGGACATGATCCAATGTCTGTTGTAACAAACTTGCAAGGAAACTTCGAAGAATATTGCGAAGAACTATAATTTTACATGTTGTGTACGTCCTTAAGAATGCTCTTAAGGACATGCACTTCCTAAATGATGGGGGAATCGCTCCGATATGAAAAAATTTTCAATCGGCTATCGTACATTAAAAACGGCGTTCGGTGCTGCTGTTGCGATCGCAATTGCCCAATATTTTGATTTGCAATTTTTTACGGCTGCGGGTATTTTAACAATCCTTTGCATTCAGCCGACGAAGAAAAAGTCCGTTCGCGCAGTGTATACACGGATTATTGCGAGTTTGACAGGCATGCTTTATGCATTCATATTTTTCGAAACATTCGGTTATTCTCCGGTAGTATTAGGTGTTGTTTTACTGTTATTTATTCCGACAATTGTGTCGCTTGGTGTGGCGGAAGGTTTTGTTTCGAGTGCGGTTATTTTAATGCATCTCTTTTCAACAGCGAATTTTACGGTCGATTTGCTTGTCAATGAACTTTCTCTCATGGCCATTGGATTTGGAATGGGACTCATTGTCAATATGTATATGCCTGATATCGAACCAGAACTTAATTATTACCGTCTGAAAATTGAAACTATTTATAAAAAAATTCTGTTTGAAATCGCAGGTTATTTACGGAACGGTGATACGATGTGGGATGGTAAAGAGCTTATTGAAGCAGCAAACGTGTTAAATGCTGCAAAAGCGCTTGCATTTAAAGACGTAGAGAACCATTTAACGCGGAAGGAAAACTTTTATTATGTTTACTTCGACATGCGTGAAAAACAGCTTGAAATTATTGAGCGAGTGCTACCTAAAATTACAGCGCTCCCTGTCATGACCGTTCAAGCACCGTTAATCGCTACGTTTTTAGAGGAGTTAAGTGAAAATGTTCATTCAGGAAATACAGCGAGCCATTATCGTGAAAAATTAGAAATTGTGAAAGAGGAGTTTGCAAAAATGCCACTGCCGCAAGATCACGAAACCTTTTTAGCAATGGCTGCGATGTATCAATTCATTGAGGAAATGGACGAGTATTTAATTATTAAGCAATCTTTCAAACCAAAGCACTAAAAAAATGGATGTATAAAACATCCATTACATAATTGCGGCAACGCCCATTGCAACTGTTGAAATTAACATAATAACAACCATTGAATAAACGACGATCTTTTGAAATTTTTTGTTACTCATACTTTTTCGCTCCTTCGTTTGGACTAGTAATAGTGTAACAAATCTCAAGGAATTCTCAAGTACAATTAACTAGATTCAGCAGAAATCGCCTATTTTTATAAATGGGAGATGAATGCCAAAAGTGAAATATTATTCAATGGGGATTGTTCAAACCCCGCTGAATCAAGTTAAGCCCCGGCGGATGTCACAGATTTTTTAGGGGAGTTTTTCGAGCAAGCACGAAAAAAATCTGGACGCAATTACGCCGAGGCGTAATTGATGTTGATTAAGTAAAAAATTCTCTATTTTCCTTTGACTCGGTTGAATCGGGGGAACACAGGCTACGAGCACCGCGTCTTACGACAAAGACAGAGTAGCCCTTGTGTATCTGGAATTTTCGGAATTTTAAAATGGCTCGGAACATTTAGATAGGTTGCAATACTCATGAAATATGTATAGGCACTGCATAAACGCAGACTTGCAAAATATTGAATTATTAAAGGAGAGTATCACGCGTGGAAAAAGTAGATCATATTGGTATTGCCGTTCGTAATATTGATGAACGGATTACATATTATACAAATACGTTAGGTTTAAAACTATTAAAAGTAGAAGAAGTAGAATCGCAGCAAGTTAAAGTAGCTTTCATTGATGCTGGCAACGTGAAAATCGAATTGCTTGAGCCAATGAGTGAAAAAAGTGCGATTCATAGCTTTTTAGAAAAGCGCGGCGAAGGGATTCACCATGTGGCATTTGGCGTAACAGGTATCCGCGAGCGCATGGCGGAGCTTCGTGAAAAAGGAGTTCGCTTACTTTCGGACGAGCCAGGACCAGGTGCTGGTGGCGCAGAAGTTGCGTTTTTACATCCAAAAGATTCTTACGGTGTGCTTTATGAATTATGCGATAAAAGTGGAAAAGGGGATAACTAAAAATGACAATTACACTAGATATGTTTGATAAAATTAACGAACTTTATGACCGCAAGCAAATTATTGAATTAGGTGGCGGTGATGCCCGCATCGAAAAGCAACACGAAAAAGGTAAAAAGACAGCGCGTGAACGTATTGCATTGCTTTTAGATGAAGGCACATTTGTTGAAATTAATCCATTCATTACACACCGCACAGTAGATTTTGGTATGGAAAAATTAGAAGGACCTGGTGATGGTGTTGTTACAGGTTTCGGTAAAATTAACGGTCGTAACATCTATTTATTCGCACAAGATTTCACTGTATTTGGTGGAGCTCTTGGTGAAATGCACGCGAAAAAAATTGCAACAGTAATGGATTTAGCTGCGAAAAACGGTACACCATTTATCGGCATTAACGATTCAGGCGGTGCGCGTATTCAAGAAGGCGTACTATCACTTGATGGCTATGGACATATTTTCTACCGTAACTCGATTTATTCTGGTGTCATTCCACAAATTTCAGTAATCATGGGGCCATGTGCTGGTGGCGCGGTTTATTCTCCAGCGATCACAGACTTTATTTTAATGGTGGATAAAACGTCACAAATGTTCATTACAGGTCCAAAAGTAATCGAAACTGTAACAGGTGAGAAAATTTCAGCTGAAGGTTTAGGTGGTTCAAAAGTACACAATGCGGTATCGGGTAACGCTCACTTCCGCGCAGAAGATGAAGATGCAGCAATCGCTCAAATTCAGCAGTTACTGTCTTACTTACCACAAAACAATAAAGAAAAAGCACCGAAGCAACCGTATACTACAGGTGACGAGTACCGTTCTGAACTAGTAGATGTTGTGCCAATTGACCAAACAAAATCTTATGATGTACGTAAAGTAGTAGAGCAGGTCGTGGATGAAGGCTCGTTCATGGAAGTTCAAAAAGAATTCGCGAAAAACATCGTAGTTGGTTTTGCACGCATCGCTGGTGAATCAGTTGGTCTAGTATGTAACCAACCGAAATTCTTAGCAGGTGGGTTAGATATCGATTCATCTGATAAATTAGCACGTTTTGTTCGTACTTGTGACGCATACAACGTACCGGTGATTACATTCGAAGACGTATCTGGTTTCTTCCCAGGTGTTAAACAAGAGCACGGTGGTATTATACGTCACGGCGCGAAAATCCTTTATGCATATTCAGAAGCAACTGTGCCAAAAATTACAGTTATTTTACGTAAAGCATACGGCGGTGCATATGTGGCATTAAACTCAAAATCAATTGGTGCAGACTTAGTGTTTGCATGGCCAAACGCAGAAATCGCAGTAATGGGTGCAGCAGGTGCAGCAAACATTATCCATGCAGGTGAAATCGCAAAATCGGCAGATCCAGAAGCAACACGTGCTGCGAAAATTGAAGAATACAAAGAAAAATTCGCAAACCCATACGTAGCAGCTTCACGCGGTATGGTAGATGACGTAATCGACCCACGCGAAACACGTATTAAATTAATTCAAGCATTAGATATGCTTTCTACAAAACAGGAAGATCGTCCGTATAAAAAACACGGAAATATTCCACTATAATTTCCATTTAAAAGATACAGCTTGAGAGAATAGCTGAATAGATTATTAGAGAAGGGCAGAGACGTTGGTTGAACAGCGTTTCTGCTCTTTTTAAGTGATTTGGTTGGTATGGGTAGGGGAGATTAGCAATTGATAACTGTATAGAACAAATGCTTATTTATTCTGTCAAAACCAAATTGTACATCTATTGAAATATTAAGAAAGAACCCCTATAAAGGTGTCCCATTCATTAGACTTTACAACTTAAAGAAATATAGATGATTTTATGCAAAGTGAAAAACAAACGAAACAAGTGAAAATATGGCTACATCAACCGTTTGCGCCACTTGTATAAAAAAACGTATAAACAATGTTCATAAAAATAGCCGCGAACGTTGATTTAACAACATTCGTGGCTTTGACATGTGTCCCCAAACTTATCTTTGGGAACTTTTTTTCGTATAGATTTGTATTGAATAAATATCATTTTAAAAATGAAAACCCTAACTTAGTAATATTGTATAAGATAAAAATTAATATTAATGTTCTAGCTATTACATAACCATCTATAGCTGATTCATATCCATATGGAATTAAGAATTTAGGGTTGCTGAAAATAATTATAGAAATAATAAGAATCAAAGAAAGTATCAATTAGCCTAATTTTTTATTATTGTTCATGAGCCCCACCCTAAAATTTATTATGTATTAAGTAAATCTAATAATTAAAATCTTTAGATAATCACAACAAATCGTGAGTTTAAAAACGTAGGAAATAACAAAAGTTAACAAATTATGATTTGTGAACATCATCATTTAAAGAAATTGAGTAAAAGTTTTTTTGAAAAAATGAACTATTTATAATACTAAATTGTTACTTGTGTAGAAATCGGAAAAGGAGGTGGGATTGTGGAACAAATTAGCGATGCAAGGGTCTTGTTTCAAACATATTATAAGGACGTCTTCAGAGCTTGCTATTACATGCTTCAAAATAAATACGATGCAGAGGACCTTTGTCAGGATGTATTTGCAAAAGCTTTGAGTGAAGATTTCCAATCTGTACAAAATCAAAAATCTTGGTTACTTAGTATTTCTATGAATATGTCTCGCAATTATTTAAAGAAAATGAACAGACTGCTATTAAAAGGGAATTTTGATTTCCTATCATTGATACGAGTTGACAATACCCAAAATATTGAGCGAACAATACAGCTCAATGAAAATAAAAGTGAGTTAGTCGACTTAATGAACAAACTGCCTGTTCGCATACGGAAGGTAATGGTATTGAAATATGTGCATGATTGTAAAGATAGAGAAATCGCTGAAATTCTAAAAATCCCCGAAGGGACGGTTAAATCGAGGCTTTTTAAAGGTAAAAAATTAACGAAAAATTTTATCCAAGAAAATGATAATTTGTTATTTGAATGGAGGGATCATCGTGAGTAATATGGACGATTTAATAAAAGAAAAAGTGAAGTTCGATCAAGTAGATTATCCTAATGAGCATGAAATGTGGATTAAAATCATCCGTAAACAACAAAATCATAATTATAAAACAAAAAAACATAGCTACAAACCAAAAGTTATATTAACCGCCATTATGTTCACAATTGTTTTATCAGCCACACCTGTATTTGCTAAATATACAACAGAAATCTTGGACTGGATGCGAAATATGAATAGAACAGGCGTTATTACTTCTTTAGAACATGGCTTTGGACAGGAAGTCAATAAAGCTGTAGAAAACGAAGCTGGTGTACTAAATATTCATAATGTAATTTCAGATCAAAATGGTACTACTATTAACTTTAGCTTAGATATTGATCATGATTACCCAATCAATGCAGCAGGTTTCGAACAAGCATTACTCAAAATAAATGACGGAAAAGAAATAAAGATGGAGGCTAACGCAGTATATAATCAGGAAACGGATCAATTAGTAGGGATTCTACATACAGATGAGGGAATCCCGCACAACAGCAATGTTACACTTCAACTTAGAGGTGTAACGGAGACGCAGTGGAAAAGTGTAGAGTTAAAAGATGTGGTTCAATCCAACACGTACCCTGAAAAGGTTACTATTAATCAAGATGGAATATCACATATAGAATTCACTTCAAATGGATATCAAAACGGGCAATATACATTGGATTATCTTATCAATCTGGAAGAGTCCAATAACATAGAACACGCATATTTATCTTATAAAATTCAAGAAGAAAATATTGCGAGCTTTGGCATTACTCATAAACGTCCACAACCAAATGTCATTAAACGTAGTGATTCACTAGAGATACAAAAAGAAGTGGTAGAAAAATTAGGGGTATTTTTAAGTTATTCTGATACAGTAAGTTATAAACCAGATACGTGGAGCCTGGATTTCCAATACAATCAGGATCTTGCTAAAAAATCTACATTTGTTATGGATATAGATGAAAAAATTGAGATAGGCTCTGTGCAACTTCAATTTAACGAGCTTGTTATTACACCGAGTGAGATGAAGCTTTATTTTGATCGAAAATATATAGATTCTAATTCTAATGTAGTTCATTTCAACTATCGTCAGTTTAAATTACGAATTGGTGAGCAGGAATTATTGGGAAATTATTTTAATGATTATATTTCTTTTGAAACACAGGGGCTGATAAAGGATATTACGAATAAAGAAATTTCTCTTACTTTAAATGATGCGAAGGTTTCTTATGAAGCTGAAAAGCAAGACAAAGTAGAGCTAACAAATATTTCTGATGTGCCAAAGACTATAAAAACAGAATTAAACGGGTATCCAATTGATATTACCTACTATAAGAAAGGTAATGATTTAATTGTTGAATCAGAAAGTAAGAACGAGCAATTTGGTGGTATCACACAAAATGTTATTTATCAGAATGGCAAAAGAATCTTTGCTGAAACTCGTTCTAATGATGGAGTGTTTAGAACACACAAACAAGTAGAAATATTTAAAAATATAAAGGAAAAAGATATTACATTAAACTTCTTCCTTTATACTGTCAATGAAGACCGAGCTAAAACTATTGTTTTACAGTAAATCGTTTGCAGTGTTGCTTCTCTCAGCAAGTTTTTTATGTAACGTAAGTGAAACGGTAGTTACAAGTCTTTTCATAACAGTACACGACTGATTGATGTTTTATGGCAGATTAGCGAGACTGTGAAGAACTGTACGTCTACTAAAGGGACGCTAATTTAAGTCATATGATAATAAAAGGATGATTTAATTGAGTATAGTAAAAGCGTGTTTTGATTAATTCAAAATACGCTTTTCTATTTCCTTGGTTGTTTTCGAAAAGAATGGTGCTATTCAACACTTAACGCATCTAAACGAGCGATTTTTGTTCGCTCTGCTTGTGTAAGTGTATCGAAAGCTTCGCCTGCAAAAAGCTTTCCGCGACCGCTAAATACATCTACATCTAATTGAGGAATATCCTCTTTGAATAAATCTAGCGCTAAAATTCACTGGAGAAAAGCTACCAAACCGTCGTTGGGTAATCATTCATTCTTTAAATTTATAAACCCACATTTTTCTGACATGACCCTATCATTAATACTAATTTTGTGTGGCGTCTATGGCTATGTAAGTATTGCTATAAAAAAGCATATGGATTTGCTTTATATCCCATAGTTTCTTAAATTCATTTATCGGAACTTTGCGATTATAGTTTCCGTGATCAACTTCACAATTCCCCAAATGCTTTAATGATTCTGAAAGATAAATATACTCCTTGTCATAGCCTACAACAGGGACGAAATGCAAATTATTGCGATCGTTATGTACTTTAATAAAAACAATTACGGGAGTTCCTTTACTAACTTCGTACTTTAATGTATTTATATTTCCTTTAAAATAGTTTGTTTTAAAGCCCTTATTTTTAAACACTGTACGGATTCCCTTTGGATATACATTGCCTGACTTCGTTTTACTAGGGAAATGCGTATATAACGCTTCACCCTCAGCGTCTAATCCAAAATGGCGCAACACATACGCTGTCGAAAATGCTGCACATTCCGTATTGGTTTGAAAATCTATTCGGTTGTTTTCTTGAATAACATAGTTAGCTGGATAATTTCTTTTTCGTAAAACAGGTATGGGTAATGTCATTAAATATGCATTAATGATAGTTGATATAATAATCCATAATAAAACGGTTCTCATGATAAACATGCTAATTCTCCTGCCTTTTTTCAACAAATAACAGAATTAATGTTGCTAATGGCCCTAACACTAGAGATAGTAAAAACCAATTTAAGCCTGTTCTATTCTTCCCTTGCGCAAGTGCAGCATTTATCAAGGCTAATGTACCCCAACCTACAAAATATTGGTTATCCATCTTATGCCCTCCTTTGCATTTAAACAAATAAAAGTTGCTAATCAGTCATATAGCTTAGAATTTTTTATAACTTAGTTTTATTTATGTATATGTTATAAATCCTTGTTGAACGAAAGCACCGTTCAACAAGGATTATTTAAACACTTTATCAATTTCATCTCTGTCGTAATCTAATATCCAATCATTGTATGTGTTATAAATGTCTCGTATAGATTCAGTTGAGGTAGCAAGCAAATCACAGCCTCGATCATCGTACACGTGAAATATGGTTTTCCTTTCGATATTAAAAAAATATACCCTATGAAAAATGCTTGGTTGGAATCCTAAATCATGATTGCATACTGCCTTTAACAATGAAATATAGTTAATATCAGACGCTTTACATTTAAGAGTAAACCTATGCGTTTTATATTTTCCGTCTTCATCATCTTCTGGAAAAATATAAGACATTTCTGCATGCTTCAATTTATATAAGGTTGATTTTTCATAGACATAGGGAGAAAAAAGCCTCGTTTTGTGCTTGTAGGATTTTCCATCTCCAAAATCGTTCACATCTACTACAACAAAAATATCCTCGTTTTGTAAATGTAATGCTTCAAATAACGTGACAGCCCTTTTATAAACACCTTGTACATAAGGACTGTTTTCATAATTGTATTTTCTATCCCACCCAACGCCTAATTCGAAACGTATGCCAATTTCCCAGTTATAAAACAGGGGTGGTCTAAGGTTAAAGTTAGGGAAATTTCTATTAATATAGTCATTTATGAGCATAGCCAAACCTCTTTTCTTAAAAACCAAAATTACATTACTATTTTAACATAAATTTCAAGTTCATTAACACTATTTACTAAAAATAGGTAAAAAGAAAAACTGAGATAATATTTATTCTGGGGGGAAATACTTCATAATAATAATCAACATCAAATTTTCCTAGATTAAAGATCTACCCACCGTTGACAATATACCTTGTGGGGTATAAACTAGAAGTAGCAAATAAAAATTAAATCAGCTAATTGGAGGTATTCATAATGAAAAAAATCGTAGTCGTTGGTGGCGTAGCGGGTGGGGCATCTGCAGCAGCACGTATTCGTCGTTTAGATGAAGCCGCTCAAATTGTTATGTTTGAAAAAGGACCCCATGTTTCCTTTTCAAACTGTTCATTACCATATCATTTAAGTGGCATTGTCGAAAATAGCAATCGTTTATTATTAATGAATCCACAATCATTTGAATCTAAATATAACATCGACGCGAGTGTAAATAGTGAAGTCGTAAAAGTAAATCGTGCCGAAAAAACAGTAACGGTTAAAAATAGCGATACGGGTGAAACGTATGAGGAAAGTTATGATCGTTTAATTTTATCACCAGGAGCAAGCCCAATCGTACCGAATCTTGAAGGAGTTCAATTACCACATGTGTTTACGGTGCGTAATGTCGTTGATATTGAACGTTTACAAAAGGCTATTGTTGAAATCGACGCTAAAAATATCGCAGTCATTGGTGGCGGATTTATCGGTGTGGAAGTAGCTGAAAACTTGAAGCTCGCTGGTCGTGGCGTGTCACTTGTAGAATTTGCCCCACAAATTTTAACGCCATTTGATGATGATATGGTGCAAATTTTACACAAAGAAATGGTAGACAAAGGTGTAGAGCTTATTGTAAATGACGGATTAGCGAAAATTTCGGAAACTGCTGTTACATTAAACTCGGGTAAAGAAATTCAAGCGGATATCGTTGTGTTAGCGATTGGTGTGCGTCCTGAAACATCACTTGCTTCGGAAGCAGGGCTTGAAATCGGTGAAACAGGTGCCATTAAAGTGAATCAAAATTATCAAACGAATGACCGCAATATTTATGCGGTAGGGGATGCAATCGAAGTGTATCACCGCCTACTGAATAAGCCGACACGTTTAGCATTAGCCGGACCAGCGCAGCGTCAAGCACGTGCTGTAGCAGATCATATTTACGGCATACCGGTTGTCAATAAAGGTGTTATTGGTTCTTCTAGTATCCAAATATTTGATTACAATGCCGCAGCAACTGGTTTAACGGAGCATATCGCGAAACAAGCTGGATTTAACGTAGAGGCGGTGTATGTCATTGCACCGGATAAAGTAGGGTTAATGCCTTCAAGTAATCCGCTTCATTTTAAACTGATTTTTGAAGTACCAACAGGTCGTATTTTAGGTGCACAAGCGATTGGCAAAGGGAATGCGGACAAGCGTATTGACGTGATGGCGACGCTTATAACGATGAATGGAACGATTGAAGATTTAAAGGAGCTTGAATTATCGTATTCGCCAATGTTTAGCACGGCAAAAGATGTTGTGAATATGGCGGCATTAGTGGCGACGAATATTATGCATGGGCGATTCAAGCAAGTGCGTGTGAGTGAAGTACGTTCTTTAGTGGAAAGTGGCGCGGTGATTATTGATGTGCGTGAAGTGAATGAATTTGCGAATGGTCATTTAAAAGGTGCGCTAAACATTCCGTTAAGTGAGTTCCGTGAGCGCATGCACGAAATTCCAAAGGATGTACCGGTTTACGTACATTGCCGCTCTGCACAACGCAGCTATAATGCGGTTATGGCGTTAGAAAATAGTGGTTATGAAAATGTGTATAATATTTCAGGTTCATTCCTCGGTATTTCCTTGTATGAGGCTTACAACGATCAAGTGCTAAATAGAGAGCCTATTGTGACGACTTATAATTTTAAATAAATGAAAAAGGGCAAGCGTAAATAAGCTTGTCCTTTTTTTACAATGAAGAATCAATTCTACTTTGATCGAAGAAAGGACGCATATGGATTACTTATCAATCGGCTCCATCAATGTTCCATATAGTTGGCTCGCATTTTTTGGGGCCGTTTTTATTTCAGAATGGATGACGAAAAAGAATAAGGATGCGCAATTGGATGCATACCTCTTTTTATACATTATCATTTGGAAGCTTAGTTATATCATTTTTTATTTTGATGCGTTTATCAATGCACCTATGTCCATCCTTTATTTTGATGGGGGAATGAAAGGACATTATTTAGCTATTTTCATTACGGTTCTTCAGCTTATTCGAAAACGGCATACGCTTCATTTAGACGCATTATGGCAAGGCTTAATTCTTTTCATTGCAAGTTTCCACGTTATTATGGGTTTGTTGCTGCAAAATTGGCTAATTGTTGTTTTGGCGGTTATGGCACTTGTTGTCCTATTCAAAAATAGCCGTATTGCTACGTTTTTTGTGAGCTTACTTTTATTTATGCAGAACCCGCTTCAATCTGTGTGGCCAGCGATTTTTATTGTGTTCCTTATCTTGTTGGTGGCACTTGGTCGCACGAAGCAGCTACAGCAAATATTTGCGATTGCGGTGATTGCGCTATTCATCGGGATGATGTTGTATGCACCACAGCAAAAAAATATAGCATCCATTACAATGGAAGAAATTACGTTAACGACAACAGCAGGGGATAGCCGAACATTACACAATGCAGAGAAGCAACTGACTATTGTTAATTTCTTTGCGACGTGGTGTCCGCCGTGTAAGGCGGAAATGCCGCATTTACAAGCATTCCAAGAAAAACTTCCGGAAACTGTCGAGCTTGTTGGCGTTAATTTAGCCGCGCGCGATGATGGAGAGCAAGCATTACAAAACTTCTTGGAGCAATACAACGTCACGTATCCGATTTTAGTAGATGGTGAGGATTCAGCGGGAAAGGCATTCAGTGTCTTAACGATTCCGACAACGGTTCTTTTAAATGCACAGGGGGAGGAGTTGCATCGTATTGTCGGTCCGTTAAGCGAAGCAACATTACAGCAGCTCGTTGAACGCTATACGCAGTAAATAAGTATCAGGCATATGAAACTTCATGTGCTCTGGCACTTATTATTTTTTTCGCCATATGATGAAAGGAGTTCGATGATTTCGAGGGGGACCATCATGCATTGGATAACCATCATTGTAATCGGTATCGCGGCAAATTTAGATAACTTAGGAATTGGCTTAGCGTATGGCGTGAAACAAATGAGAATTCCATTTCTATCAAACGTAAGTATTGCGATTACTTCGATGATTGTCACGTATTTCGCGGTATGGATTGGTGGCACGCTCGGCACGTATATGTCCGTACATATTGCCAATCTTTTAGGGAGCCTTTTGCTATGTGTCATAGGTTTGTGGACGTTAGTTTCTCAAAAATTTGGCCATGAGGAAATTTTGCAAAATCCACAATTAGTTGATCGAGATAATAATAATGTCATTTCTTTAAGCGAATCGATTCTTCTTGGATTTATTTTATCGATCAATTGCTTAGCTGCGGGCATTGGTATTGGTGCGAACGGAATTTCCGCAGTTTGGACGGTACTTTCAATCGGATTTTTCTCTATTGTAACCGTTGGATTGGGGAGTCATTTCGGATCACTCATTTCGAAAACATTTATCGGAAGGTATTCGACAGCTATTTCAGGGTGGTTGCTTATCATTATTGGTATTTTTGAAGTTTTCGCGAGGTAGTACAAAAAGACAATATAAAAACACCATTTTGAAGGCACTGCTCAAAATGGTGTTTGTTTCATTCTACGTTTACTTACTTCGAACGAATAGTAGTTTATACCATTGATTCACGAGGAATGGCATGACAGACAAGAAATAAATGAGGCTTAATTGTGCTGAATTTAACGTGGCTACTTCAAACACACCTGTAAGCGCGGGTACAAATAACACGACATGTAAACTTAAAACACCTATTAAAAACGCAACCCATGTATATAAATTCGAAAACAGACCGATTGCGAAAATGGATTCTTTCGACCGTGAGTTAAAGCCGTGGACAAGTCGTGACAAACATAATGTGGCGAAGGCCATGGTACTTGCTGTTAGTGTATCGCCCGTTGCTAAGCCCACTTGGAACGCAACGATTGTCGCAATGGCAATTAATAAACCTTCGAGTAGGACCTGTGTTGTAAAGGCTTTATTTAATAACGGAGCGTGAATATTTCGCGGCTTGTCCTTCATCGCATTTTTATTATGCGGCTCTAACCCAATCGCAATGGCAGGTAAGCTATCTGTCAGTAGGTTAATAAATAGTAAATGAACGGGTGCAAAGGGAACGGCTAAACCAAATATCGTTGCATATAACACAACAAAAATCGCACCAGCATTCCCGGACAATAAGAACAAAATAGCGTTTTTAATATTCGTATATAAACTTCTACCGTTGGAAATGGCTGTGACAATTGTTGAAAAATTATCATCGGTCAAAACCATAGCTGACGCATCTTTTGCTACTTCAGTACCGGTCATACCCATTGCTACACCGATATCCGCTTGCTTTAAGGCGGGGCCATCATTGACACCATCACCTGTCATAGCCACGACATTTCCTTTTTCCTGCCATGCTTTGACAATACGGATTTTTTGCTCTGGTGTGACACGAGCATAGACGGAAATATTTTCAACCAACTCTTGTAGCTGTTCATCTGTTAACCCTTCAATATCATGTCCTTCAATGGCTTCTGAAGGATCATTTAACAGCCCAATTTCTTTCGCAATGGCAGTCGCCGTTAATTTATGGTCACCTGTAATCATGACAGGCTTGATTCCAGCATTGATACAGCTTTCAATCGCTTCTTTCGTTTCTTTTCTTGGCGGGTCCATCATCGCAATTAAACCGACAAACGTTAAATCCTGTTCGATTTTTTCATCGATTATTTGATTGCCATTCACTTCTTTGTATGCAATCGCCAGCACGCGCAGCCCATTCATTGAAAAGCCGCTATTGATGGCTTCGATTTTTCTACGCTGTTCATCTGTCATTGGAATTGGACCGTTTGACGTGTCGATTTTCACGATGCGATTGAGCAGAACATCTAAAGCCCCTTTTGTAATGAGGATGTTTTTCTGTTCAAAGTGATTGACGGTACTCATCAGCTTGCGGTCCGAATTAAAAGGGATTTCAGCAATTCTAGGATAGCGATTTCTAATACGTAATTCATCATAACCGTAATGCTTGCCTAATTTCACGAGGGCAATTTCAGTCGGATCGCCAATTTCTTTTTCATCTCTTTCCAACGCATCATTACATAAAACAGCTTTTAAAAGTAGATTTCTTTGCAACGTGTTATCTGTATGTAGTTGATCATATGGTACGACTTTTTGATCAACGTACACTTGAAGCGCAATCATTTTATTTTCCGTTAATGTACCTGTTTTATCAGAACAAATGACCGATACACTGCCCAAACTTTCAACCGCATAAAGCTTACGGATTATGGCGTTTTCCTTCGCCATTTTTTGCGTACCAAATGCTAACACAATCGTCACAATGGAACTTAATGCTTCTGGAATGGCTGCTACGGCAAGTGAAACGGCAAACATGAACGAATCACCTAATGCTCGTCCACGAAATAGGTCAATGAGGAAGATACCTAAACAGATGAGCGTAATGCCTAAAGCTAATTTTTCCCCAAACTGATCGAGACTTACTTGAAGAGGGGTTTTCTTTTCCTTTGCTGTATCCATTAAATTGGCGATTTTGCCGATTTCCGTATCCATGCCAATCGCTGTTACAATCACAATGCCGCGCCCACTCGTCACGAAGCCGCCTGTGAACACCATATTTTTTTTATCTCCAGTTGTAACACGGTCTTTTCGAATAGGGTCGATCATTTTTGCGACGGCTAATGATTCACCTGTCAGCGAACTTTCATTCACATGCAAATTATAGCTGGCTAATAAGCGTCCATCTGCATTGATATAATCCCCAGCATCCAAATAAAGCAAATCCCCAACGACGATATCTTTTGAAGGGATTTCGATAATTTGTTTGTTGCGCATCACTTTGGCAACGGGGGAGGTGAGTGCTTTGAGCTTGTCCAAAGACTGCTCGGCTTTCACATGCTGCACCGTACCAAGGATGGAGTTTAAAAAAATGACTATGAGTATAACAATAGTACTTTCTACTTCGCCTAATAGAAATGAAATAACAGCGGCAACGATTAAAATAATGACTAATAAATCTTTAAACTGTCCAAAGAAAACGGCCAATGTGCTTGTCCTTTTACCTTCTGTTAATTGATTATAACCGTTTGTTTCTTGCCTTTTGAGGACGTCATAATTATACAAACCTTGATTGGACACGTTCAATTTCTTCATGACTTCATCTGCTGTTTGTTTATGATATGCGACCATTCGATTCCCCTTTCAGTGTGTGATGATGTGTAGATAAATCTAAAGATAGCAATTGAAGATGAATCTACGTATTTTGCACTTTCATCTACTTCACTCTCATAATACTCAAACGAGTACAAGACTATTCCTAGATTTATAATGTTGAAAGGTAGATTTTGAAATATTTCATTGTTGATTTGATGTTATTATCATCGTTTATGGATGGATATTTTGAGCAAGGAGAGAGATAGGAATGAAAAAAGGAATGATGATGGCCTTTGCAGCAATTGCCATTATATTTGGAATAATGTTTAGTATGATTAATATCTTAAACTCTTCTGAACCGGAGTATAATCCTGTGATAATTCGTTCTACGGAAGAACAGGTCAAGGAATTTTTGATGCAAGAAAAGGGCTATTCTGAAAATGAAATACAAAAGATTGAATCTAAAAGGAAGGCAAAAACTTCGGATGGCTCTGCAATAGAGCCTATAAGGTCTACACCGTTAGTAACTAAAAACCAAAACTCCTTGTCATTGTTATATTCGATTAGTTTTGCTTTAAACTCATTTCCACCTTTAGTTTTAACGTTCACTTCTTCGATTTGAGGGTCAAGTATCTTCCCTCTGATTAAATCGGTATAATCTGAAAAATAAGATTCTAAACACTCCTTCATCCAGAGCGCTTAAATCTACTTTGCTTGTAATAGCAGCTGCAGTAGGTTGTAAAGTAGCTACAATGGTAAATATGGATTTCATAAATCAGGCATTTTAGTTTTAATCATCATTATATTGCAATTGCAGTTGTAAGAATATTATAATTTTAACAATTTACTTGTCCGCACTATAGTAATGCAAATACACAACTAAACTACTATATTTGAATAAAATATTTTTGTGGTATAATTTCCTAAAAAAGGAGTGATTTTTTTGGGGATTCGAAATTATTTTAAAGTAATGAAATTTCTAGTGAGTTTAGCTGTTTGTTTATGCATTATAAATTATCCGATTATTTCCTTTGCTGAAACACTTGATACTAATTTAGCTAGCGAAACAAGCAAATCTAATGACATTGATACTGGTATAGCAAATTTGAACTATAATAACAGCGAAGTTTTAGCAGTGAATGGTGATAAGATTGATAGTTTTGTTCCAAAAGAGGGTATAAACTCAAATGATAAGTTTATAGTGGTTGAACGTAACAAAAAATCACTTACAACTTCACCAGTGGATATTTCAATTATCGATTCTATGGCGAATCGTGCATATCCAGGAGCATTACAACTTGCAAACCAAGCTTTTGCAGACAATCAACCTAGTTTATTGGTGGCCAAAAGAAAACCGCTAAATATTAGCATAGATTTACCCGGCATGAAAAGAGAAAATACTATCGCAGTATATAATCCAACATATGGTAATGTATCTGGGGCAGTAGATGAGTTAGTATCTACTTGGAGTGAAAAATATTCAACAACCCATACTTTACCTGCAAGACTACAATATTCAGAATCTATGGTTTATAGCAAATCTCAAATAGCAAGCACTCTGAATGTTAACGCCAATGTTCTTGACAATTCACTGGGGATTGACTTTAATGCGATTGCAAATGGAGAGAAAAAAGTGATGGTTGCGGCGTATAAACAATTATTTTATACCGTAAGTGCAGAACTACCTAACAATCCATCAGACCTATTTGATGACAGTGTTCATTTTGAAGAGTTAACACGTAAAGGGGTAAGTAATGATGCCCCTCCCGTTATGGTGTCAAATGTAGCTTATGGCAGAACAATTTATGTGAAATTAGAAACAAGCTCTAAGAGTAAGGATGTACAAGCTGCTTTTAAAGCCTTACTGAAGGATATCAATACTAATGTAGAAACTAGTGGACAGTACAAAGATATTTTTGAAGAAAGTTCCTTTACTGCTGTAGTATTAGGTGGAGATTCACAAGCGCATAACCAGGTTGTCTCAAAAGACTTTAATGATATTAGAAAAATAATTAAAGATAATGCAGAATTTAGTCTTAAAAATCCAGCATACCCTATTTCATATACAAGTGTTTTCTTAAAGGACAATTCGATTGCTGCTGTTCATAACAATACAGATTATATCGAGACGACAGCTACAGAATATTCTAAAGGCAGCATCATCCTGGATCATTATGGTGCATATGTTGCTCAATTTGAAGTAGCCTGGGATGAATTTTCATATGATGAGAATGGAAAAGAAGTACTATCCCATAAAACTTGGGATGGAAGCTGGAAAGATAAAACTGCTCATTTCTCTACAGTAATACCACTTCCGCCTAATTCAAAAAATATTAGAATTTATGCAAGAGAATGTACGGGTCTTGCATGGGATTGGTGGAGAACAATTATTGATGAATACAATGTTCCATTATCTAATGAAATAAAAGTTTCAATTGGAGGTACTACATTATATCCAACTGGTAATATTAGTTATTAGTCATAAGAGGTACTTTTTCAAAGGCTATGAGAAGGCGTGAAATTAAAGAATTTAAGTATTTCATTATTAGGATGTAACTCCAATCTAAACTAGGTTATGAATCAGGTTAATGAAATGTAAATGGTCAAACTAGTTATAAAATAAAAATCAAAACACTATTTTAGCACCCAACATCCATCCTGGAAAAGAAACGGCTGAGACCCTTGTAACACAAGAATTTCAGCCGTTTCTTTTTCCTCAAACATCTAGCCTGATATATGAATAAAAATGTCCCGACAAGCTTTGAAGGGACTTTCCTATATAATTAGTGTATTACTCTAAATCCAAAACGATTATTTGTATTTTTTAGCTAGAGATTCGCTGCCAATTGCTCCAATGATAGTCATAAAAAACGGTCCAATTTGAAATAAAAGAGAATCCTGTAAGAACACAATATTTAAATCAAATAACTTATTACCTATTACAATGAATATCTTAGCTAGTATGAATAAAAATCCGATTATTAGAAGTATATCAAAAAACAATTTCCACCTTGGATAGACTATTTTTTGGCTATCTTTTATGAGTTTCTCTTTCAAAGAATTATCCTCCTTTACTAATTCATCAAGAGTAATATCAAATATGTCACTTAACTTAATTAACAATTCAATACTAGGGTAACTTTCTCCACGTTCCCATTTGGAAATGGATTGTCTACTAATATTAAGTTTTTCTCCGAGCTTTTGTTGTGACATATTATGCTTTTGACGTTCTTCTTTTATTTTTGAAGAAAAATACATATGATCAACTCCTATCCACAGTATATTTATTTGCACTAAAAAACTAAAGAACCGCATCGTTGCAAGGGTGTAAACTAATAATTTCCCCTTGGAAACAGCTTTTATTATTGTTTATAGTCCATCATTTACCTATTAATTATAAAAAAAATCGGAATTTAGTGGGCTTTCCGTAAACTGCTAAAGTGGCAGTTTAGTCAGTGTCTTTTATGGGAGTTTCTTAATTATAAGAGTTCTTTTGTTATTTCACTATAAGCAGGATTCCTGTAATAAATGAGAGGAAATCTAGAGTTTGTGAAATAATGCACTTAAGCTAACGGGGTGCTTTAATTGAAGAAATAACTGTTTGAAGATAAATAAAAAAGGCTAGGTTCTACTATGGTAGGACCTAGCCAATACTTTAACCCACCAGCACCCTTGTGTTGCCACATACACTCGACACATTGTGAAGCGGTTGCGTGGTTGAACTTTGTGGAGATGTAAAAGAAAGAATTATGGCTTGAAATACCTCGTAAATGTTAGTTAAAGACTAACGTTTGCGGGGTATTTTTATGACAAAATTAAAAATAGAAGAAACTATTTTAATTGTCTTTCGTTATATTAACAGCTTGACAGAAGTGTAAATGGGGAGTAAGCTACTTTAGCTACTAAAAAAGCTATTGTGAAGTAGCATTTTTTCGAATTTTATACTTATAATCTAAATTAATATAAATTTAGATTTAAATGTAAATTAGTAAAAGGTAGGTGCAAAAATGAAAAGTCTAATAACTAAAAAAGATGACCTATTAAACAACTTTTTTGGGGTATATATATTAGCTGTTTTGATGTTATGGATTAAAACATACATCACTCAAGCAACACAATTTGAACTAGGTGTAGAAGGGTTCCTTCAACAATTTCTTTTAATGCTAAATCCACTAGGATCAGCTATGCTATTTCTAGGATTTTCATTTTTATTTAGTGGAAAGAGAAAGTATACATCACTAGTTGTAGTTTACGCTCTGATGTCTATTCTTTTATATTCCAATGTTGTTTATTACCGATTCTTTAGTGATTTTATTACATTACCTACAATTATCCAAACGCAGAACTTCGGAGATTTAGGTGGTAGTATTCTTTCTTTATTACAACCTTATGATATCTTGTTCTTTGTGGATGTCATTGTAATGTTTTACCTACGATTCTCAAAAAAAGTACAAAAAGAAACAAATCGTTTTGGATATAAAAAAGCAATAGCAATTATTGCTTTGGCACTCGTAATATCAATCGTAAATTTAGGACTAGCCGAAATTAGTCGTCCGCAACTATTAACTCGAGGTTTTGATAGAAACTATATTGTGAAATATCTAGGAATGTATAACTATACGATTTATGACTCAGTAGAAACTCTGAAAGCATCATCACAGAGAGTTTTGGCGGATAGTAGTGATATTACAGAAGTGGTTAACTATACAAAATCTACCTACGCCAACCCTAATGAAGAATATTTTGGTACAGCACAAGGAATGAACGTCATCTATTTACATTTAGAATCATTCCAAAACTTTCTTATCGACTATAAATTAAACGGTGAAGAAGTTACACCATTTTTAAATTCATTAGCAAAAGATAAGAATACAATGTATTTTGATAATTTCTTCCATCAAACGGCTCAAGGTAAAACTTCCGATGCAGAATTTATGCTGGAAAACTCTTTATTTGGGTTGCCAACAGGGTCTGCTTATATTACCAAAGCACAAAATACGTACCAAGCAGCTCCTAGTATTTTAAAAGATTATGGTTATACATCAGCTGTCTTCCATGGTAATAACGGAAGCTTCTGGAATCGGGATGAAATTTATAAATCATTTGGATACGATAAATTTTTTGATGGTAGTTATTATGACACGAGTTCTTCGGAAGACAGGGCTGAATATGGTTTGTTAGATAAACCATTCTTTGAACAATCTAAAAGTCTTTTAAGTTCGTTACCACAACCTTTTTATACGAAATTTATTACGGTAGGGAACCACTATCCATATAAAATGAACCAAAACTTAGTAACAATTGATAAAGCTGATACTGGAGATGCAAGTGTTGATAATTATTTTCAAACAGCACGTTATGCAGATGAAGCAATCGAACAGGTCTTCAATCAATTAAAAGAATTAGGCTTATATGATAATACGATGATTGTTCTTTATGGTGACCATTATGGTATTTCAGGTAATCATAATGAAGCGATGGAACAAGTCATTGGAAAAGAAATTACACCATATGAAAGTGCTAATTTACAACGCGTACCATTATTAATACATGTTCCAGGAATGCAAGGTGGAACCAACCATACTTATGGTGGGCAAATAGACCTTCTTCCAACAGTATTACATTTACTAGGAATTGATACGCAAAACTATATTCAATTTGGCTCAGACTTATTATCAGAAAAGCATAATGAAGTAGTACCATTTAGAAATGGCGATTTTGTCAGTCCTACGATTTATTCAATTAATGAAAAGTTTTATGATAATAAAACAGGTTTACTATTAGAAGATAGTCAATTAGAAATGGCGAAATCTATCAAAAATGAAGTAGATTATAAAATGGGATTATCTGACAGAGTGGTGAATGGTGATTTATTGAGATTCTATACGCCAACAGGTTATACTCCAGTTGACCCTTCGCAGTACAATTACAAAAATGAGAATGTAAAATCTAATTAGTTGTTGAAATTTAGTCGGCAGTTCAAGAAGAAATGTTTGATATCAAAGAGTTTATGACCTGATTGCTTTATGATATCTTACCGTTTTCTTGAATTGCCTTTTTTATTTGTTATTCTTGGATAAGAACTAAAAAAGTAAAGCCACCAGCACCCATGTGTTGCCACATATACTCCGCACATTGCGAAGCTGTCGCGTGGTTGGAATTAGTATAATGAAAAATGAAGCTACTCATTTAAAGTAGCTTTTCATTTTATAGTCAAGTATAATTATATCGACATAATTAAAATTATTAGTATTTCAAATGAATATAGTTACTTAAAGCAACAAGAGAGAGTCTTAATATACATTTTAAAAGTGGGGAATTTTATTTTGACTGAGAAGTACTTTAAAATAATCGGATTACTTGTTTATGGCTTAATTCTAAGTGGGATAATCGGTTCTATTTCTTCTGTTTTTTTAATTTTAGTTAATGAGTTGACAGATTTTTTATGGACTGACATATCCAATAATTTAAAAACACCCTTCATCTATCCATTATTTTTATGTATTTTTGGTGGTATTTTAGTAGGTTTTAGCAGGTATAAGTGGGGAAATCTGCCTAAAACAGCTAATGCTTCTATTATTGAATTAAAAACAACTCAAAGAATTGACTATTCATATGTATGGCTCAATTTTTTAATTGCTTTTTTTATTTTAGTCTTTGGTGCAAGTGTAGGTCCCGCAGCAGCCCTATTAAGTTCTGTTATTGCGTTATCGGTATGGCAGGGGGATAAACTGCGTTACTTTTATTTTTCCTACAACGAATGGAAAAAGGAATCTTGGTTATTTAGACTGAAAAAATTAGCATTACCTCATAACTACCTTATTTCCTATGATCCTGATCGGGCTCCTAAAGAGAAAAAGCTGCTTCTATTTAAAAAATTTTTATATATGGTATTTATCGTTAACGGTATGGTTGCCTTTATGTTTTTAATAAAAATAACAGACCAACCCCCTTTTGTGACAAAATTAGGGGAAACTAATTGGGGTTTGGATGAATTGGTTCTTTTTATTCCTTTTATTTTGTTTGGTATTTTGTTTAGTAAACTATATGAACTAATGGAAAGAACAATGAATACATTCTTTTCTAAAATGAACAATAAAATTATTTTAAGTGCTGTTATCGGTGGTATTGGTATTGGTTTGATGTCTTTAATTGCTCCTAATCTACTTTTTTCCGGCCAACTTTCTATGCAAGCTTTGCCTAGTTTAGTACCGACACTTTCGATTGCTACATTAATTTTGGCTTCTGTTTTAAAACTGGTTTTAATGGAGTTTTGTTTAAAGTCAGGTTGGGTTGGTGGAAATGTTTTACCAGTAATATTTGCTTCCATATTACAAGGCTACGCTATCGCGACGCTGTTTCCACAACTAGATATGCTCTTTATCGTAGCTGTTATAGGTAGTAGTGCTTCGATCTCTATTTTAAAGACACCTTTACTAGTAGGACTGTCTCTAATGCTATTTTTCCCGAAAGAGTTAGCCCCGGTTATATTAATCATTGTGGTTATATTTATTGGGTTAAGTAAAATGAGTAATAAACTTCCACAAAAAATAACTGCTTCATTTTAGTTAGAGACGCTGGGTAGTTAGATATTTGCGGAATAAAGAGATTTAAAATAATCAATCTTTTTTATAAAAAACAGTTATTAAAAATAAAAGAAAGCTGTCATTTTGATTAATCTTTATTCAAAACGACAGCTTTTTATATACAGTAAAATCAAGGAATTAGAGTAATTTATAATTAAACTTTATTCTAAACCAACAATTACTGTGATAACTTAGCTGCAACGTTAAGTTCTGTTTTAGGAGATAAGACAAATCAATTTCCACAAGGACAAATTGACATGCTATATAAGTCTTTTTTTGAATACTATTATCAGTATGAATTTTTTGAAGACCAAATAGCAAACTATAATCATTTCTTTCAGGAGTATAAGACCTTTGAGCAAGCAAGAAAATTGTTATTATAACTGTTGTCGAATGACCATTTCCCATTAAATCGACTGCAAAAAACATTTTTCATTTCGGAACTTCTACCAATTAATTCAGAATCAAATTTATTATCAGAATTACATAAAAACAGAAAACGTAGCAATTAGCGAAGAAAATAGAACAATAAAAATTGAGAAATACTAACGGAGAAGTTCTTAAAGGATACAAACAACCTTAAAAGTACAGTTGCTTTATAAGTTTGTGAAAAAATGTATTTAAACAAACGGGGGCATAGTCAAGTAGAGCAACGTCTTTTAAGACGTTGCTCATTTTACATTTAAAAGTACTTTTGATAATACTCTTTCCGTAGTTTTNGTAAATGTATGGAACATATGTATATCAAGGTTATAAGGTGATATAGACCTTATAGGGCGCAGTTTAGTATAAGAAAGTCCGATTTTTATAAAATTTATATCCAGCAATCAGTTTGAAAGCTTAATCAAAAGGCTTTGCTTTCATTTAAACTTGCAGTCTATATCGTATAAAAAGAACGACTATAATAAGGTGAGTTCTTAGGTTGCACACTACAAGCCCATCACTTGTCACCAATTGTTGGGTGCGGCTCACTTATACCTGCATTCCGCAAGCTATGTCGTTTTTGACAAAAAGTGAGGCTTTTGTCCGTAGACAAGGGTTCACTGATACAGGTTGTAACATACCTGTATATATACAGGTGGACAAGCACTTGACGATTTTTCCCATCGCCTAGAGGATTAGCTTCTTACATTTTTAGATGTGTTAGCATCGATTAGGTTTCTCTGAGCTAAAATTGAGAAAAGTATTTGCAACTACTGCATAGCAACCGCTTTGGCACTAGACCACCACAAAGTTTGGCAACGGCACAATCTGTGGATGGGTTTTCAAACTATAGGAATCGCTAATTATTGAGCTGAATAAATAGTAGCGAACTATTTTATTCAGTAAATCGAGATTAGTATATTAACCAGTAATTTGGATTTTTTTAATATATTTGATGATTTGGAGTGTAGAAATCTTGCAACCTTATGTCTCGATTGCATCGTATTTTAGGATTAATGAAGGGTGATTATCCTAAATTTTTTAGATCGTAGGAGTTCCGAAAGAACAATTCAAATTGTTAAATAAAATATAAAAGTATAAAAGAAAGTTGAACTACTAACATCCAATAAACTTAATTCGAACAAGTAAAAGATATTTTTCAAATAAAAATCAAAGCCAACCTTCCGTTCTGAAAGTTGGCTTTAATTTATTTTTTATAAGGTTGTAAAAAAACATAGAGACCTTTTTTTTGCTCAGAGGATAATTGATCAATTAAAACATGTAATTCGGTAGTTAAATCCTTTTTTTCACCAATGTAGTCATCTAGCTGTGTGTCTACTTGCTGATTTAAAAGATTGAAAAATTGCGCGGGTGTTAAATCGAAAATACAACATACTTTCTCGAATTGACTTAAGGTAATTTCTATTGTGCCGTTTTCAATTCGTGATACGGAAGGCTGTGAAATTTCTAATTGGAAGGCTAGCTCTACCATACTTAAATTTTTTTTCGTACGTAAATGGCGTATTAATTGGCCAACGGTAATCTGATTCATGGGTAAACAACTCCGTTTTCATTGGGCTTTATACAATCGTACAATTATTCCATTTTACAATCAATAATTTATAGATTATACTTTAAGAAAGTTTATTCCGAATAGAATATATTCACATTTGAGTTGTGGGGTGAGAGCAATTAATGATTTTTCGGAAGCTGTAACTGCTTATATGTTAGCAAGAAAGGAATCGATTTATTCGAACAATGAAGTAGCCAGTAAGTTTAAAGACTTATCGCAAATTATCATTAGTTTGCTAAACCATCAAAATTTAAACGCTGAAGAAATCGCCAAAATAACTAACAGTAATATTGATGATGTGATGAATTCAATTGATTTTATTGTAGATTATTCTTATAAGCAAGGATTTGTTGATGGAATGTCTTTTAAACAAATTACTAAGGGGATGAAGTAGAATGAAGCAATTATATCAAGGGAAGGTAAGCATAGAAATTTCGACGGTTGTAGAGCAATGTGATAATCCAATTGAAGAACGTAACAATGCACATCAAGCGTTTGATTTCGAACTTATGAAAGAACTTGAAACATTAGTACAGTCCAAGGGTTATCACGTTAGTTATACAGGAGTAGATTTAAATTATGTGAAGCCTGCCACTGAAAATATGATTGAAGTAATTGATGATGCTGTTAAGGAATCGAGAAGTGATGAATTTATTTTACGAGGAAAATCAACAAGCTGTCGTGTTTACTTTTAATTAAATTGAACTAGAAAAAGTAGAGCTGCTAAATTAGTGGCTCTATTTTCATGCATATACACAAAATTTCGATGAATATTAGGAGACATAAATGGATCTAAAAAAAGAAATAGATAATCAATTTAAAGAGGATAAATTATTTAAACACCTTGAAATACAAGGATATACAGAGGAACAACTATACCCTGATTTTCTGGATTACGTAAATCCAGAAAAAGTATACTCAACTTTAGAGGTAGCCGATTTGTTAAACGTATCAGACAACAACTTGCGCTATTACATGAAAATTATGCGTTTAATCGGTTATATAAAAAGTTTTAAAGCGGGCCGAAACTATCGCTTTCAATATTTACAAATTTATCAAATGTATTTAGTTGTTTCGATTTTAGAACTTCCACATCATAATACGAGCGATATAAAGAATATTTTAGGTGATGAAAAATTAACTTCGTTGAAATCAGAAATAAAAAATAAAAACATTAATGAGTCAGAAGAAGCGATGGCAGCCCCTACCGATTTAATAGATAGTGTTCAGATAACGGAATATAGTAAAAAAATTTTAACGAAGCAATATGAAATAACGCGCGGAACACAACGATTGAATGAAGCGTGGAGAAAATTCTTGTATTTGGATAGCAAATTTAATTTGGCATTAATTGAAAATGAATATGCCAATCAATTAAATGACATAATGAAGCAGCGAAAAAAAGGATGGTTTTCTCGAAGTAATTTAGATCAAGAGGCAATAGTAATCAATGAGGCGAATAAAGGTTTAATGGATATGAAGGAGCAGGTGACCGATAGGCAATCTGATATTAGTAACCTTGAAAAGGAACTATCTTTAAAAATACATGAATTGAAACAGCTTGTTGATGAAAAAATGAGGTTGTTAAATTAAAGATAAACGAGGGCCGCTGTGTAATTATGCCTAGCGGCTATTATTTTGTACTGATAATAGTGACCAATAAAAGTTCCTTGATGTAAATTATGTCGAAATGCTAATACAATAAGGAACAGATGACGGGTACCCCAAATATATTAGTGACTATTAAAGGAAACTGTGAATTGAGATTGTAGATTGAGTAAAGGTGTGTTAAATAATAAAGATGCTTGTTTCATAACCTGTTAATTTCATTATCTTCATGTTTTAATGTCTAAAGTTGAAGGGACAATTTTATAGTAGCTTTGGATATACCAAAGGTTTCGCAATGAATAAGACATTGTTTATACCATTTTCGCGTTGTCTACTGATGCATTTCGTCCACTAAGGGACAGCCTTCCTTCTTTTCGAGTAGCTAAATTAAAAATGTACCAAGAGCCAAAAATAGAACATTATAAAAATGGCTACTTTAAGTTTACAAAATTTACAAATGGTTTTAACGTATATTCAAAGAGGTGTATTGGAAATGAACGGAGATACTATCGTCTGGTTTGTCTTAATACTTACCATTATAACTTGTGATTGGTTAGCAATTTATTTATACCGAACAAAAAAAATCCCTATATGGGTTTCTGCGATTGGCATGGCGCTTTTAGTTCCTGTTATAGTTTTTAGCTTTATGTATTTAATGCTTAAATTGATTGCAAATGACCCAAATGATGACGGAACAGGAATTGCTTTTGCAGGTGGGTTTATGGTGTTATTCCTTGCTGCCCATGCAATTATTATTTTTGTTATAGGCGTTATTTTAAATATCTATACATTTGTTAGAAACAAACTAAAAATCAAACAAGGTGCTGTCTAATAAGCCCTGTATCCAACGAAATTGCATGAAATTAAAAAATGCCAAATCGTTTGAATTGTAGATTTTAGGCTCAAATGTCCCTTGTGATACAGTCAAAACCACTAGAACTCATGTGTTTCCACATATTACTCCGCGCATTGTGAATCGTATTATCTAATACAATGTTTAAAGTTATAATAAGCTATTTTTAGGCTGAACTAAAATTTGTAATAGTTCAGCTTCTTATTTGTAATTAAAGAAAGAATATTTATGAAACATAAGGATAGTATATGTTAAATTTTTTATCTGTTATTGAACAAACAGGGCAGCATTAGTAAAGTAGAGCAACGTCTTTTAAGACGTTGCTCATTTTACATTTAAAAGTACTTTTGATAATACTCTTTCCGTAGTTTT
>NZ_LMBZ01000016.1:136238-136345 GCF_001439635.1 Solibacillus cecembensis
CCCATAAGACTTTGAGTAACTTCAATAGGAGCGCCATTATTCAACAAGTGAGTTGCATAGCTGTGTCTAAGTTGGTGTGGATGAATCTCTTTATTAATTTCAGCACG
>NZ_LMBZ01000016.1:136352-136700 GCF_001439635.1 Solibacillus cecembensis
ATTGGAGATCCGCTTGATGATGTATCGCATTTGGGCAACACTCATTTTATGTGGCTGCCTTGCTGTTACAAAGATGGTAGGATTATTGTCATTCCGACTTTCAATATACCGTTTAAGCCATATGTCGCAACGTATATTAAAATAAACTTCCCTCTTCTTATCACCTTTACCTCTAACAATCGCGGATTGATTGGACCAATTAATACGGTTCTTTTCTAACGTAACTATTTCTCCATTTCGACAACCGGCTGAAAACATAAATTCGAAAATCGCTCTTTCCATTGGGGAATGACAGGATTCACGAAGGTGTTCGATCTCCCGTTCGGTTAAATACTTGGGTATCCGCTT
>NZ_LMBZ01000017.1:173-123518 GCF_001439635.1 Solibacillus cecembensis
GCATTTGGGAACGTTTATTAGGTTTATTTTGTATACGTTATAAATCCGTGTTTCACTAAAGCACCGCTAGTTTAAGTACATTTCTTCACAATTTCAATTTATGCTTTTTAAATCTGCCTCTTCTATTGAATCACCAGTAATCTCAAAGAATAGTTCTTTATTATTGTCCAATTCAATTGTAGTTTTTTTATTTATTGGTATTAGATTGTCATTATTTTTTATATTGTTATTTATTAAAATCGATACTTTCATTGTAGTTTCGCCATTTAACTCGATGTCTTTAGTAAGCAATTCAAAACTAAGTGAATCACCTTTTTTAATTTTAGAACCGTCAGCATTAACACCTGTTGGTGAGTATTCTAATATATTTACTTCCACTCCGTAGATATCAAAATTAGCATTGTTTTTTATATTAATAACCATATTTTCATTGTTCTGTTCAATTGCAACATCAGGAGTCCCTGCACAAGCAGATAAAATAAGTAATAATAAAACTGTTATTGATAAGAGCAAAACTCTTCCCATTTGCCCACCCCTTTTCTATTATTCATTTTATACAACGAAGCGAAATGGAAATTGTTCCCTCGCTTTCTTGTTTGAATTAACCTGCCAGTTAGTTCAATAAGAGATGCACCCAAAGCGTCCTTGGGCAACATTTTATTGTAATTCTATTTATATGTTACCGCATTTCAGAACAAGTGAATCGAACAGTCCTCTTTAAAATGATTTCTCGTAGCGTCTCAGAGCGTTATTTTCTAATAAAAACAGCGACAAGCACCGATTTAACAGTGTTTGTCGCTGTTTGAAATGTTACCAAGCTTTCATTTGGGAACGTTATTTAGGTGGATTATGTATGTTCTATTCACTTTCAATAATAGCTGAAATTTCATCAAATCGGTTCACGACGTAATCTGCTTTTTCTAACTCTTTTTCTTGAGCAAAATCAAAACGAACGCCGATTGATATTAAATGATTATCAAGGGCTGCTTGAATGTCTGATGAACGGTCACCTACAACAAACCCATTTTGAATATCATTTTCTTTTAGAACAGTTGCTACTAATTCAGATTTGTTCCCTGAAGCAATTAAATCAATACTGTAAATACCTTTTATCCATTTCGTTAGATTATAAGTTTCTGCAATGGCTTGTAAATAATCAGTTTGCCCATTACTCGCTATAAACAAAGGCTGCGTTTGTGCCAGTTTCATTAACGTACTTTTTACTCCCTCATATAAAGCACCGTTACCCAATTTTATTTGTTCAATCAGTGCTAATTGAAATAATTGATTACTCTGTTCACGCATTTTTGGCGAATGTTCGGGGCATAGTGTTTCCCAAACAACAGGTAAAGGGACACCCATAATTTCTCGATATTTTTCAATCGGTGTAGTACCAGTCCATTGTTCTTTTTGGCGTAATTGCTCGAAAGTTGATTCGAGTGCTGGCTCTAAAATTAAGTTCGTTTGAAATAAGGTACCATCCATATCAAAAATAACAGCTGAATTCATTTGATTAACGCTCCTTCAGTTTAATTTTTTTAACCTTTCTATCATAACGAATATTCTGTCATTTAGTTCCTGAAATATTTTAAAAACGCTACCAAAGCGGTGTTTGGGAACGATTCTTGAAATGTTTATTGCACTAAAGCCCCCATTAGTTAAAGAAGATTTTTATTTTCAACTATTACTGAATCCATTCCATTACAAAAATTTTTTGTTCTTTCGCATTTGAAATTGCAAGTATATAGCTATTACCTTCCAATTTATAAAAGTATTTATCATTATTATCGTAAGTCACGGGATTCTCATGAAATAATTCATTAAGATTCTGCGTATCCGTGTTTATACTAACCGTATTACTTTGAAAATTTTTAAGGTGTCTTGAGACAGTATCAAAGGATTCTTCATTTATAGGATTCCAACCATCTTTCCCCTTTAACTTGGGTTCAATAGACCTATAATTAAGAACACGAAAGGTCTGCCCCTCACTTGGGAAGCCATTTCTTGTATAGATTACTGTTTCTATTTTACTTGTTATAGGTGCCTCAAATCCCCAATTCAATTTCCATTCAATAGCTTGGGAAATGTAATTCCAATAAACTATTACAAATACTATCAATAAAAGTGGGATTGTAATCCAAATTACTATTTTCTTTTTCATAAAAATTTTCCTCTATACCGAATTGAAAATACCATTTAAATAATCTCTCCCCGAGTTTTGGTTATCTAAAGTTATATTCTCTATCTTATCAAAAAGTCCTTGTTCAACTAACCTGCCCGTTAGTTGAAGAAAAAAGTGCCCAAACCGTCGTTTGGGCACTTTTCATTGAGATTCTATTTATATGTTATCGCCATTCAGAATAAGTGGATCGAACAGTCTTCTTTAAAATTATTTTTCGCAGCGTCTCAGAGCGTTATTTTCTAATAAAAACAGCGACAAGCACTGTTAAATCAGTGTTTGTCGCTGTTTGAAATGTTACCAAGCTTTTATTTGGGAACGTTATTTTGTTTATTGTTGTATACGTTATAAATCCTTGTAACGCTAAATATCCTATAGGTTCTCTGATGAATCGAATTATTTAACAATCCCTAAACTGTCAAATGGATAGAATCTAATATTGGCTTTTCCTAGTACCTTTTCCATTGGTACTAATCCCACACTAGTATATCTACTATCAGTACTCTTTCTGCGATTATCACCTAAAACAAATAAATAGCCTTCTGGTATTGTTGAATAATCTGTTAAAGACTGTAAAGTGAAATCTTCTGTTAGTGTACCATTGTCTAGCAATTGTTCTTTATACAAGTCTAAATATGATTCTTCAAAAGCTTCGTCGTTTATATAAAGCGTGTCATTCTCATAAGCAATATGGTCTCCTGGTAAACCTATGACCCGTTTAATATAATCCTTACCAATAGGGGCTTCGAATACGATAACATCAAATCTTTCGATACCAGAAATTTGCTTACTGATTTTATTTACTATAACTTTGTCGCCATCCTCATATGTTGGCATCATTGAAGCACCATCTACTATTATTGGTGAAAAAATAAACGTTCTTATAGCAATAGCAAAAACAAATGCTACAGCAATAGCCTTAACCCATTCTAGTAGTTCATTTTTCTTTGATTTCCCCAAAATTACACCCCTTAAATTACCATTTTATAAATTATACACTATATTCAAGGGGGGAAACCTTCCCAAAGCGTAGTTTGGGTACTTACTGTTCATAAGCAGCCAAAACACCCCCTATTCAATTGAATGGGGGTGTTGGTTCCCTAACTTTCATTTGGGAACGTTATAATGTTTAGTTATGTATACGTTTTAAATCCTTGTTTCACTAAAGTCTCTGTTAGTTGAATTTATTTTGAATTGATAATAACTCGAAATCCCCGATAAAATTCCCAGTACATTCGCTGAGAATATATTTTTGTGTTTCTTCTTCAGTTTCAACTATTACTTTTTTGCAATTATATTCTGAAACAAAATCACCATCTACACTATGAGAAACATTTACTTGTACACCATCGAACGTTAATGTCATAACTCCTCGTTGTCCCTCTATCCCATACTGAATATATTTTACTTTTGCTTCGTTTTGATTTTCTACATTCTTAACAAATCTGTCTAACCCCCCTAAATTTTGAATATCATCGTGGTTATTTATCACTTCTTCAACTATCTTTAGTTCTTGAGAACATCCAACTAATGCAAAACTCAATAATAAAGTAAATACCTTTTTAATAATTAACACTTCTTTCAATTAGACATTAAATTTAAAATAAAGTTTCAAATCCTTGTTCAACTAACTTGAACCGTTAGTTAAACAAGAAATACTTCCCCAAATGAGGTTTGGGGACATACTGATCATAAGCAGCCCCCCCATTCAATTGAATGGAGGTGATTCCCTAACTTCCATTTGGGAACGTTATTAGGTTTATTTATGTATACGTTATAAATCCTTGTTTCACTAAAAATCCTATTAGATTAAATACATTACACAAATCATTTAGTTGAAAGAATTTTTTCACATACTGGTATAAATCCTGGTAGATGCATAAATGATTCTTCAATTTCCATATGTTTTTTTAACAGGTTTTCAGTTACTTCAGTTGAAAAAACTTGTTTATCTTCTTCAGTGAGAGAAAGTGCTTCTGTTACACATTGATGAAGTTCGTAAAAGTTTGGATATTCACCAGTTCTTTTATGCTTAATTGTTATTTTATTGATTAATGAAGGGATTTCATAGTACTTCAGAGCATCTACATTATATTTTAAAAGCAAATAATCTAAATCATTTTTATCAATTTGTTCGTTTTTCTCAACCACTCTCATTAATAACCCTACAGCTTTATTTAACTTTGCTTCAACTCTATAAGTCATTTCATCAAGCCTATCAATATGGTGAATTTCTTCCTCAATACGTTTAATTCTTTCTTCTAATTCATTTATATTGTTCATATTTACTCCCTCTACAAATATTTATTTTCAATATATTGGTTGTTACTAACTATACTTTTCAATAAAACACCCTTAAATCCCTTTATAAATCTTCCCAAAGCGTCCTTTGGTGACATTTCATTGAGATTCTATTTATATGTTACCGCCATTCAGAACAAGTGGATCGAACAGTCTTCTTTAAAATTGTTTTTCGCAGCGTCTCAGAGTGTTATTTTCTATAAAAAACAGCGACAAACACCGATTTAACAGTGTTTGTCGCTGTTTGAAATGTTACCAAGCTTTGATTTGGGAAAGTTATTTAGGTTTGTTTTGTATACGTTATAAATCCTCCATAGGGTAAAGAGAAAAAATGAAGCTTATTCAAGAATCGCACACGTTTGTGAAATAACTTAATTATAAGATGTGAAAAAATCTATTCCTAATTAATCAAAACAATTGAATGATGTAATTATAAAATAACCCTATAAAAATTATACAACTTAACGTAAAAACAGTGCTCCAAAGAAATACAAAATACTTTTTCCTCATCACTATGTAACAATAAAGGCTTAAAAAAATGAAAATGATGAACAGGAAGATTAATCCAACCATTAACCAGCCACCTAAACTATGCTGATACAAGAAAAACTCAGCCTTTATTAATAAACCTATAAATAAAAATGTAACTAAAATAAAGGCAACTATAAGTAAATTAATTACCTTTAGATAAACGTTTCTAATAGACAACTTATTTTGTAATTGTTTGTCTGGTTTAATTAAGTAATCTAAGCTGACATTATACAGATCACTTATTTGTACAAGGGTAGTAATATCAGGTACTTATTTATTATTTTCCCATTTAGAAACAGCCTGTGCCGTTACATGTAGTATCTCTGCTATTTGTTGTTGAGAATGATTGTTTTTCTTTCGAAGCTCTTTTAACTTGCCGCCTAATTCCATTTATTCGTCCTCCTTTACTTCAAAATATAAATGAAACTTGGGGAATAAGCACGATAATGTTAGTTGTTTTTAGTAAACTGAGATATCAACTATCAGTTGAGTACCTTTATACCGCAAACTGACCCGTTTGTTGAACACAAGTTAAACAACACTATTAAACTAACCTGCCCCGTTAGTTCAATAAGAAAAAAAGAGCTGCATTTGCAACTCAATGATCTTCAAGTAAAGCCCCCGTTAGTTTAATAACTAACAAGAATAATGAATGATTAAAAGAGAAAGTCCCCTGTAGTCCAAAGAATAATGCTAATAACAAAATAAAAAACGATTGCACTTATTAGGACAAATACTAAGTGTAAACGACTGAATGCTTGTGTTATGCTAACATATTTCATTTCCCCAACCATTTTTGCAACTTTTAAATTGATTGGAATGAAAAATAAGGAAAAGAACAAGCCGACGAAAATTGAGATACAAACACCTTGCATGAAAATAGGTGTATTTAATTCAGTAAGCATATTCCCTATTACAAAAATGGGGATTCCAACCCAAAATGAGAACGTAAAGAGCAATAAAGCAATTGCTATAATCAACAACATGACATTTTCCCTTAAAACGATTGCGTATGCGTTACTATATAAACTCATTATAAATCCCACCAAACCAATTATTTTTATATTACGTGATGAAAAAAAACAATTACTCCTGTTGAAGGAAAGCCCCTGTTAGTTGAATAAGCACATAATTTATTCAGCAAAGGGAACAATACAATTAATTTAGAAAAAGTCCTAAAGAGGTGTATTGAAAAAAATGAAAAAGATGTTAATCATTTTTATACTATCCCTTGTTCTTATTACTTCTATTCAAACAACAATCGTGTCATCAGTTGTACCAACTCAGGACTCTGATGAACTTAGATTACAGGATATGCTTATGAATATGCTGACTCCTTATATTGAAAATGATTTGCGTAACTATTATTATCCAAAGATTGTAAAGGATTTTTCACCTAGTGTCGCCCCTTGGAAAATTGAGGTGTTAGAAACAAGAAGAATTAATGGCTTCCGTGGCTTCCAATTGCAAATTACATTTGACATAGAGCCTACTGATGGCGGGCAATGGATTCCAATAGGGAAAGACAGAATGACCTATGAAATTTCTTCTGGACCTGAAGTTAAATTAGTAAATCACACACACTTAAAAACATATAAATACCCTCCAGAATGAAAAATACAGCCAAAGCGTCGGTTGGGTACTTACTGTTCATAAGCAGCCAAAACGCCCCCTTATCAATTGAATGGGGGTGTTGGTTCACTAACTTGTATTTGGGAACGTTATTTCAACTGAATTTGTATAATCATACCTAAATAAAATTGCTCTTAATTATTGATTAATGTATTTTATAATGACAACAGTTATTTAGCTATAAAAATTGCCATTGAATAAAGGTTACCAAACCTTAGAATCATGCGTGATTCATTAAGAAGTTTGTTATATTCGATGCTAATATTATTAACTTATTGAATTAGCTATGTCCATTAAAATTTCTAAGGCATTATCAGATACCTTTTTATCAAGACTTAGAATATATTGCAATCCATTTTTATCAAATGTCAAAATATTAAAACCTGTTACGGCAGTACTATAAATTGCATCATTACCATCATTTAATTTTAATGTTCGATTTATCTTTTCTCCCTCAAACTTTACTTTAAAATCAATTGGTCTTACTTGAATTTGATAATGATTTTCCCCTGTATTTTTATTTAAATATTTGATTTCGAGGGAGTCATTATCTGATCCCTCCGAATTATTGAACCTTCCAAAATTATGAGTAAATGTAATTGGTGGTATCTGAAGAGGCAATGCAATTTCTTGTTTAAAATGCTTTTTACTTTTTTCAACTGCCTTATTAACTTCTTCATAACCTATATCTAGAAAATTTTTTTCAAATTGATAATTCTTTGCATAAGATGCCGTAGTCATAAAAACAAAGATAAGAACGAATAAGGACAATATAATTCTTATTTTTTTCTTCATAAATAATCCTCCTAATGCTTTGTCTATAACGTAACATTCTACTGTTGTAAATATAATAATATGAATAAAAAAGTCACCAAAGTGTCGTTTGAGAAAATTTTCGAAATGCTTGTTGCACTAAAGCCCCCGTTAGCTTAATAAGGAACTGCCTTCTTTTTATTTTTGAATAGAAACAAAACCCACCAAACAAGTAGATATAAAAAAGCGATGATTACAAAAATAGACCAGAAGGAACCTTGTTGTAATTGAGCAACTAAATGTTCAAACTCGTTAACTCCTTTTTCTCTCCCGATGCTGTTTGCAAAGCTTATTATCGGAACACTTACTGCAATAACTATAGTAATAACGGACAAACTTACCATTTTTATTCGAATAACATTAAAAATTGCAGTTCCAAACGATATTATAAAAAATAAGTAGTAAATTATCCAAAATAATTTTGGAAGACTCTCCCAATACATTTTTTCACCCCGTTCAATTTTTAACTAATTTTACTCTTAAACCCCAAGTGAGGAGGTTAAAATTTTCTACACTTATTTAAGTAAACTTCGCCTTTACTTTAAAACGTCCGATACAAACATAAGTTCCAAATATAAATAAATACCCCCTAATTAGTCAGAGAAAATCTAGTTCTGCTTATTCAACAAACCTGCCCCGTTAGTTTAAGTACATTTCTTCACAATCCTTACAATTACATTAACATAAATATCCAATAAAAAAATCATCTAACCTCTAAGGAATATAAAGAGGAGAGATGATTTTAATCAATCTTTATTACAAATTATCGATCTTTAATATAAATAATCAATCTTTATTACAAAGCTACAATTAAATTGAATCCATCGGCAAACTTTATTATGTTATCATGTTGGTAAAAAGTGGACTGACATTACGGAGGAGCCAAATATGAAACCGATTAATTTATATTCATTAATAAGTACTTACAAAAATTTTGATACCGAGGTTTATGAAAAATTTAAATTACATTATGGAATTTCGCTTAAAGAAAGTGAATTAGAAGATTTAAATGCATTTGCTTTAGTACTCTATGAGAAGGGAATTTTTGAATTAAATTCATTTTTTATAGGTTATAAAATCCCTCAAATTAACTGTGAATTTGATTTATTAAGAATAGGAAAAGATTCAATAATCAATATTGAGTTGAAGCGTAAGTTAAATCCAATCAAAGCAAAAAAACAATTAGTTGACCACCTATTTTATTTAAATTTTTTAGAACAAGAGAAGTTTTGCTTTACTTTTGTAGCTGAAGAAAAGAAATTATATACACTTGATGAAAATAATGAATTCATCGAAATATCTTTTGATATAATAATTGACCAATTGAAACGTCAAAAATTAAAACAAAGTATTGAAATCAATGAATTATTCACCCCATCAAAGTTCTTAGTCTCTCCATTTAATTCAACAAAAAAATTTTTAAGAAAAAGTTATATTTTAACAGAACATCAACAAAATATTAAAGAAGATATAATTGGAATTGTAAATAAAAACGATACCTTTAATTTTATAGGAATAAAGGGAGGGCCTGGAACAGGTAAAACATTATTAACTTATGATATAGCTAGGACATTGATAGATGCTCGAAAGAAGGTCTTAATTATACATTGTGCAGAATTAAATTCTGGTCAAAAAATTTTAAATACTCATCTGGGTTGGGAAATTAAATCGGTTTCCGATTTTTCTATGTATATTGACCATCTAAGTGAATACGATTTAATTATATTTGATGAGTCACAAAGAAATAAAAGAGATCAGTTTGATATATTAGTAGATAAAGTAAAAGAATTTAATAAAATTTGTATTTTTTCTTATGATCCAAAGCAGTGTTTTTCAGATTGGGAATTTAAAAGGAAAATACCTGAAATTATCGAGGTGGAATTAGAAGCAAAAGTATTTCCCCTTACTAATACAATTCGGATAAATGAAGAATTATCTAGTTTTATAAATAATTTATTTGATAAAAGTAAAGTAAACTCTAGTATCAATTACAAAAACATAGATATTTTGTTTTTTAATAATTCTAAGCTTGCAAAAAAACATATAGAAACATTAGAAAAGTTAGATTGGGAAGCATTCAGCTACACTGGTTCGTGGTTTGGCGAGGTAAGTTATGATCGATATCAGAATTATTATAATCCTAATGCACACCAAATTATAGGTCAAGAATTTGATAATATTGTTGGCGTAATCGACGAAAATTTTTATTATGACCAATTTGGATTGTTAGCGTCTAATCATGTTTCGAAATCACCTGGATATAATATGGATAAAATGTTATATCAAATTTTAACTAGGGCTAGACAGAAAATAACTTTAATAGTTATAAACAATAAAAAAGTGTTCGAATATTGTTTGCAAATCACTAGTTCTTCTACAGAAAAAAATAAAATTAATTAGTAAAGCAGCTTGTGAGTGAAAATTCACAAGCTGTTTTCTAATTTTTTTTATAAGTTTTAAAAATCTCATTAGAAACATTTAACAACATTCGAAGATCATCTTCATTTTTATCTTCTAGCATACTTAAAAATAACTGAATCAATTCTTCACGAATATCAGTTGTTTCTAATTCACTCACATTTTCAGGGATTAGTATCTTTCCTGGTCCCACATTCAATGCATCCAATATTTTATTCAATGTTTGCAATGTAATATTTCTTTCTCCACGCTCTACATCTGATAAATATGGAGATTGAAAATCACATTTCTCTGCCAATTCATCAATCGTTAAATTCTGAGATTTTCTTATTGCTCGGATATTCATTCCTACTCTTTTTGTTAAATCCATATTAATCACCTCACTTTTAGACTAGGTGAGGTCAAATAAACATCACATACCATTAAAATATAAAAAAAATAACTTAAAAGTTAATTTTAATTGATTTATACTATCTTTTAGTATTAAAATGATGTTAATTTGAAAAAAGGAGCAAAAACATGAGTAATAATTTACCTTCTAACATTGCAATTGAAAATGTAATTCAATCAAAAATGCGTGGTAGAGTAGCATATCAAGGGTTTGTATCTTCACAAGTAGCAGTTACTTTTTCATATTCAAAGTTATATAACGATTCATCAGGAAAGGGATATCAACGTCCAATAAATAAAAAGCGTTGCAGCGATTTCGCTAATTATTTATCTCAAGGTGAGGAATCACTTTATACACCTATTTTGTTAAATGCAGCTGGTAATTGGGAGTTCCATGTATATGATAAGCATCGCCCTAATCTAGGTAGACTTATTTGTAAAAAGAAGGCTACATTGATGGATGGACAACATCGCCTAGAAGGAATTAAAGAATATATCAGTGAAACAGAAAGTACATTAAATGTTCCGTTTCTTGCATTTCACTTTTTAGATGATGATGAGGAAATTAAATTATTTGATGTTATTAATACAAAGGCAAAAGGGATAGGTACTTCATTAAGCCGATATTTAAACCGTGACAATGATGATCTCAGTTGGGTAGCAACTAATCTTATTTTAAAGCCAGAGAGTCCATTTTTTAATAAAGGTACACTAACGGGAAAACGAAACAAAGATAAGCATATTACATTGCAAAATCTATATAACATCGTAAAGCTTTTAACAAAAAAATCACCTTTAGAAAAACTCGCAAAAGAAAAAAAGCTGAATCTATGTTTGTTTTATTTTAATGCAATTAAAGAATTATTCCCTGATGAATGGGAAGATAAATCACTATATCGAATGACGCACATTACCTGTTTAAATGCATTAGCAATGGTGGGCAACAAAATCATTAATGAAAATTACTTAGCTAAATCACAACAACCTGATTCCATTAAAATTGCGCAATTACTAGTGGATTTAAATGAAATTGATTGGTTAGCTATAGGGGATTTGAAATATCTAAAAGGTGCAGCCGGTTCAAAAATTTTAGCTAGTGATATTTTGAATTGTATGAAAGTGATATAACAAAAACAGAGGCAATTATTCTGCCTCCGTTTTTATGTGCTATTAATGATTTTGTATTTAATTTAGAATTTTTCATTTTGTAAATATAATAATTCTTCATCTAATATTTCTTGTTGAACAGCTTCAAACTCATTTAATATATCTTTTGAAATTAAGCTAAAAACGTTCGCCTGTATAACGTGGTCCATTTTGGGATTAATTAATAAAAATGTAGCCATTGATTTTGAAAGTGAGATAGCGGTTAATTGACCTGGTAAAGATAATCCATAATTACTTGGACCAAAAACATATGTTGCAGAAGGTATCCGGTCATCCTCTATTTCACCATTACTATAATATACACCTGATGGACTACCATGAATTTGATAATTTGCTTGTTGATAATATCCTTCTAAATGATTGTTTTGGCAGATAGATTCTAAATCTTTGAAGTAAATAGGACCCGCCTTAGATATTAATGGACGAGCCCATTCATAACTTTTATAAAAGGTTTCACCACGGCTTGCTATAATTTCGTCTACATCTTTTTTTAGCTTTAAATATAATTCTGAATTTTTATCTTTTCTATTAATTTTTTTATATTCTTTAAATTGTTCTAAAATAGCGGAATCATTATAACGCAATGCTATGTCGTTTATTTTGTCTTGATCATTATAGACTAAAGTGAAGATTTGCAATACCGTGTCCATTTCATGAAGTGTACGCCAACGAGAAATAGCTGCATCAGAAAACCCTCCTTTTAGTAAGTAACTAATTTCTTTAGCGGTAACAATTATTTTAGACAATAATTTCATAATCGTAAAATATCGCAATGAAGTAATAGTTGAAGGTAATTGTCCAGTATTATTTTCAGGTTGGATTTCTAAAGTGTTATCAATGGAATCCGTACAGATTTCCTCCGAAATCATTATCATAGTATCTAATAGGGAAAGAGGTGTTAACCAACGTTGCGAAAGTCTAGATGTAAATTCTAAGTATAGTAATTGTTCTTGACTCAAAGTTTTATACATTGTTTGTTTTAATGAGTCGTATATTACATTTGCTGTTTCTTCAAACAAAGATCGGTTAAAGGTGTTTTTAATTGCCTGAGTTAATATTTCATCTGTAACCTCTGGACGTTCTTTTCGGATATTTTCCGTTGCTTCTTGGAAAATCTTTTCGAAATTTGTAACACTCATAATCTCATCTCCTAATGGAAAATTAACTTTTCCTTTTCTCGAACTAGCGTGCTTTTAGAAATACCATTAAGTTCAGCAACTGCTTGTATGAATTTTCTTCTAATAGCTTTATAGCATGTTCTAATTGCCTTTTCGTGTATTTCTTAGGACGACCTTCTTTAAAGTCTGCCTTTTGTTTAGCAATTTGTTTACCTTGAATACGTTTATAAGTCGTAATCATCAATTATTGTATTTTTACGAGCTACATTTAATTTAGTTACATTAGATATTTTAGGTTCTGAGAAATTAATATTTTTATATGCTCGATGCGGATCATCTGTAAACATATCTTCAAATAGCTTTTCAACTACTTTCGTTCTTGTTTTACCTGTGGTAATCGTATTAACTAATTCAATGTCTTTTACGCTTGATATATTAGCCCACTGCATCATTACTTTAACTAAGATGTTATTTTGTTCCCTTAGTGTTTGAACTTTTTCTTTTAATATTTTATTTTCAGCTTCAAACGATTCAAGCTTTTGTTCCTGCCTTTCATATTTTTTTTGTAATGATACATACCCTTGTTCATTAATTTGTAATTGAGCAATGACTTTCTTTTTGATAGCCGGTTTATCAAGTGAGTATTGCTCAACAATATTTTTAGTAGAAACCATTGTAAACTCAGTTTTTTTATTGTTTGTTCGTAATAGATTTAAACTATTAACTTCATCTACTAACATACGCCCCTGTCGCTCTTTTTTCCTCCAAAAATCATTACTTAATTCCTCGGTAATAGAAGCATCTAATTGGCCAGATTTATATAGATTACAAGCGAATTCATAAATTGGGCGATATTCAATTTTTAAAAATGGATTAGCCATTTCTCCTAAATATTTATTAATAATGCCCATTATGATTTCTGTATCGTATATTTTTTTATTACGTCCACGTGCCATAGTAGCCCCCTTATTTAAAGTTCTATTGATCCCTATTTACATTTATTTGAACCGGAACAGTTACTCTATCTTTTAATTGTGCTAACTGAAAGAGTGCTTGCTTTACTTTTTGAGCCTGTGTATTTAATAAATTTTTAAATGGCATATTTTCCTCGGGGGAAGTAATTTCCCCTTTGTTAAATATCGCCGTTTTGTGTAAATCTAATAATTTTTCTAAACTTGTTTTCAGTAAGTTTTCCTGAGTTTCCACTATTGAATTTATGATATCTTGATTATTGAAATAATCATTTTCTGTAATACGCCAATGTTTGCAAATGTAATGCTCATCTACTTCGCAGTTTTGTTCTAGGTCTATGCAAATCCCGAGTGCTAGTTTATGGGCATTTGGATAAGATTCTAATTCAGGGTTGAAAATTGCTTTTCTAAAAATTACCTTTTGGAAAAAGTGGCCACTAAGACCATTCAACATATATCCTTTGGATATAAACAAATTAATTAAATCAGAATCAACCCAATATTCTAGATGTTGATGGTAAGCATATTGAGCGTAGATACTATTATGTCCGCCTAAACGTGCGATTTCAGGAGGATCATAGCCTTGTATCATTAAATTTAAAAATGCGAAATGACGTGTATCGTTCGGGCGAACTCGTCTATGCATAAACTTTTCTCCAACTGTAGTAGCATTTTCATTATCTTCTTCTATTTCAAATCCATACTGACCTTTGATAATTTCAGAATAAAAATCATCTAGTAAATCTCCAAAATTATAATAAACAAAGCTATCTAAGTATTCTTCCTTAGAACGTGTAATAAATTGATTTGTTTTGGGATCGTACTTTGTAGCTAAGAAGTGTAATAGTGTTTTTGAGAACCCTAAGTCCTTTGTTGTTTCTATATAATTCAACACAGACTCTGCTATATCAGTAGGTATCCATAATTTATCCCATTGTAACTTACGATTGAATTGATGCTTAGAACGGGGGATAGTAATAAAATATTCTCCATCAATTAGAGTGATACAATCACGCTGAATTACACAAAATTCCCCAATCCGAATAGGGATAATATTTGTTAAGTTCCACCACAAATGTATCGGAAAATATTTAAGATAATCTTGCAAATTTAAACCCTGTTTAAAGTAATCCTCAATAATTAATGAAAACTTCAACGTATCTTTACTAGAAGGGATTATTCTAATAGGCTTTTGTGGTCTTATATTGTTCCTATGTGTTTCTATAATTAATAGCAAGTATTCATCATCTATTGGATATTCAGTATACGATAAATATTCACTTAATGAAGCTGCTTTAGCATAATTCCAGGCTTTGCTTAAGTTCGGATTAAAAAAAGTAGTTTTAAATTCTTCTAATAAACTAAGATCAAAAAAATTACTTACTAATAAGCCATCTCTTACATGGGCAATTTTTTTTGCAATATAATCAAGACTATAATTATTTTCTAACTGTGAAATAGCCCAGGATTTTAAGGAAAATTGTGCTTTAGAAAGATTTACATCTTGAATATTACTTTTTGAAATACTCAAAAACCTAATATTTCTATTAAGGGAATTTTGTAAGTTTTTGCAACGCCATATGCTATCACTGAAATTACTTTCAATTTTTAAAATATCTTTATTCTCTAAGGTTATTTTCAATCTATCAAATCTTTTCTCAATATTTTGTCCCATAAAATCTAATGTTTCAGTAGTTAACGTTTCAAATTGATCAAATAATTCTCTATTCATAATTATCCTCTCTTAAATAAAGGTAATGTTTAAATTCATCTAGTGTATTTAACTTTTCTTTAAATATCGTGTAATCGTATCCTAAAAAGCTAGATATCGCAGTTTCTCCGAATTTTTTCTTAGCAGAACTTAATATCAACAGATAACGGTGGATTAATTTACTGGATTTTACCAATTCCCCTTCAATTCCTAAACCAAAATTACTTTCGTAATCATCTATATGTTTGGTAAGCTTTTTTAAAATTGAATTTAAAACATAGTAATTAGGAATCGCAAAAGGGCAACTTTCACAGTTTCTATCTAAATACATACAATCGCCCAAAACACATTGCCAATGATCTTCTTTAGCTGGTTTTTGTCCTAAAGATATTAATCCCAAAAGATTTTCTAATTCATTAATCTCTAGTTTTTCAAAGTATTCAAAAACGTTAAGATTTGCTTTCTCTATATTGTTTATTTGAGTTATAAAGTTTTCTACTTTGTATATATCACCAAAAACCTCTTTTAGTAATACAATGGAATTTGTAGTTACTTCAACTCCTTGTTTACCTAGAAGCATGTTAGTTAAAAGTGTGTAAGTATAACCAAAATAACCTACAGATGCTAATCTTTTTAAAATCATATTTGCTTCTTCCGTACTTATGGGGGTATAACGTTTAGTAACATCGAATGAACCATGATTTCTTTGAAGTTCTAAAATTGTCATCACATTATCAGAATTTAGTTGGTTTAAAACAGATTTTAAAGTTTTGATGTAGGAACGATTCGCCTTTAGACTTGTAAAAACAAAACCAGGGATATCGAAATTTTCAAAAAATACTTTATGTAAGCCGCCCTGTTTACCGAGATTATTACTATCTTCTAATTTTATTAAATTATTTACTAGAGGCCTTTCCAATCGGCATTTTAATTCACATAAAATAAGAGCGTTTACTAATGGTTCTTCTAATTTTTCTGAACAAAAAAAGTAAGCCTTTTTTAAATTTTTATTGTGATGTATATCCATTAACTTTCCAGATAGTTCAAATAAAATTGACCTTCTTTCTTCAGAAGATAATTCATGATCACGGAATTTTTCAATGGAATCAATAGAATTGGGTAATGATATTCTGGGGATTTTTTCAATAATATCTGTGCTTCTCCAAGCATTATTAAGATGCATTAATACATATAGCCAGACCGATGAATATTCATAATATTTACGTTTCCCCTTTTTAGGGCTAATAAATTCTTTAATTGCGGCATCTTTATGATAAGGGGTATCACTTACATAATTAATTAATGCTATAAATTCCTCTGTTGTAAATACAGTTGTTTCTCTAGGCTTACAATCAGCTACTATATTTTTACGTAAATTTAATAATTCCTCAACTTTATATTTCGTTATCCTTTTTGAAGTAATAAATATCAGAAAAGTAATAAGATATAACCTCCATGTTTTAAATATATCTTCTTGAAATAAAATTTCCTCTATTTCATCTACTGTATAAAGAAATATATCCCTCTCTTGTACTTTTTCTGATAATATATGTGTCAATTTCGCAAAGACGGTCATATCATTATAGATATTGAATTTGTTACCGTGAGAAGTATCCAACTTTTCTTTTACATATCTTTTCCAAAGAATAAATGTTTGATTAACACGCGTGGAATTTTTACACATATTAAAATCCACTTTTAAAGTTTCGATAATTTCTTCGAATACCTTGCTAGGCAAAAGCAATAAATCTTCACGATTTTTATATTTTATAAAAAAATCCCGTAATCGGATTTCTTCGATTTTTTTATCAGCATCTATTTTAGAGTATAAAATTTTACTTTTCTTTAAAAGGCCAAATTTCAAAGATAAAGGTACTTCAATAAATCTAAACTTTGAAAATATAGCGCTACTGTAATGTAACCCCATATTATTAAGATCGCCTATACTATAATGGGTTTCTAATAATTCTTTTTGTGAATTAATTAATTCTTTAAATAGATTTTCAATATTTTTAAGCCCATAGAAGGTTAATGAAAGTTTTCTAATAAATTTTACTTTCTCACAATTTAAATCTCGATGGAATTTAAAGATTCTATTACTAATGTTGTACTTTTTTAAAATTTGTTCTTTTGAGATTAAGTAATTACTTCTGTATTTTTTATTAGAAATCATTTTATCAATTTCTTTTTTTAGAGTTTCTATATTTGGGATTTCAGTGTGTTTTATAAATATTTGTGTTTTTTTAGAATTTAAATCTTTTAATAGGAAATTTACACCGCTTTCTCTTTCGTGTTTTATACTTAAAAGATTAAAATCACTATTTTTTAAAAAGATATCCCTCTTTTCTATAATCTCTGAATGATTACCTAAATAAGTATTATTTATTAAAATTTTCAACAAAAATTCCAAATCTTCAAATGCTAATAATAAGCTCAATTTTGCGTATTTATCCAATTTTATCTCTGGGGGAATCTCATAGTATTTTATTTCTTGATTAATTTTTTCAAAAGCTCTCTTCACAGATTTAAAATCTATATTAAAGTTCGTTTCAAATTCAGGAATTGTAAAGAATTTATTATTATAAATTTCTAAAAGTCCGTTTTTCTTTATCGATAATTCATCTATAGCTTTTTTATCCCACCTCATACTCGATACCCCATTTAAATCGATAGGGTTAATATATAACTTTTTTAGATACCTAAATAATAAATTTGAATCATAAAAGTTTAATACAGTTTTAACTTCACTGGTGCTATATGTTTCAAAAGGGACACTTGTCTGATTTGCATAATCCATAACTTGCTGTTTGTCATAGAGAAAGGTACACTTATGAAATTCATGTATTCTATCAAGGGCTGTTGTTTTAATAGGTTTAAGTTTTGAAATACTAGCATTAGTTAATTTGAACTTCTCGGATATCTGATTGTGGCTTAACCTATTAATTTTATTGAATTCGTACCTTTGTAGAATCAATTCCTTTATTTTTTTTACATCATCAATTCGATAGTATTTTAATTTATTGTTGTAGTACTTTAAAGGTATTGGGATAATTTTTGTAATATTTATAACTTCTTGTGTTGATTTATAATGTGTGAGGCCTAATTCCTCTTGTATATCTTTTATGCCAAATGCTTTTCTTACACTTTTGCGTTCAATTAGATATTCTTCTATTTCTTTACGATCATAGAAATAGGAAGTGTATTTAAATTCGTATATTCTATCAAGCGGCTGTTTTAGAATTTTCTTAAATATTGTTGATGGATTCAAAATACCTAGTGATAATATTTCCGGAGTTTCAATTCTATTATTTTTATTGTATATATACCTTTGATCTAAATCATCTTTCAATTGGATAACATCAGTAATTAAATATAGTATCATTACACCATGTTTTTCATTTTTTATTTGATATTCATTTATTAATTGTTTTAAGCGAGTTTTACCAATATCATGTAAAATGTTTTTCAATTCTGTAAAGTTAATCTTTGCTTTATTATTAGTCACGTTTCCATTCCCCACTTTTAATAATCAATATGGAATTCATTAAGTGCTGTTTTTACTGCTTGAATCATACTGTATTCATCTACATAACTAAGGGCAGAAGTAATACTTTTATCGCCACGTAACAATGCTAATTGTGAAGGTGTTATTCCTAACTTTAGAAGAGTATTAGTGAAAATTCCTCTACCGATATGTGTACTCCAAGGCTTACTAATTAAGGTTTTATAGGTTTCAAAATCTTGCTTTTCCAATAAACCTTCAAGAAATTCGTTTTTAACTTTCTGGAATCTCTCAGAGAAGTTATTTCCTGACATGGGAAGGTTAGTTTTAGTTGAAATAAATAATCCTTTACTTTTCTTATTATTTATTTTATAAAGGTACTTTAGGTGATGGGCATATAGGTATTCTAATAAATCTGTGCAAAGACATATTTGGTCTCTTTCATTTTTCACTTGGATATCTGAACTGTAGTTAGAAGCGGAAAATAACTCCTTTTGATTATCTCTAATCTCCACTACAAATATATTATTTCTTTTCTTAATGCTAGACTGCATTAAATTAACAACCTCCCCTCGTCTTAATCCACCTAACATTTCTAACGCAATTCCTAAAGCAATTCCTGGCTCTACACGGAGTGCTGTTAATATAAAATCAGAGATTAATGACTCTCTATTCTCTCCAAAATCCTTCAATTTAGAAATAAGTGATGAATTTTTTTTGGGATAAAGTATTTCAACATCATTTAAATCAAATACATTTAATTTGACTGTCCTACTGATTTTATTATTTTCTAATCCAATATAATTTATTTTTTCCATCTGCACTTTGTAGTTTTGTTTTAAAAACTTTTGCCTCTCTAACCAATAAAAAAAATTGTTAATATATATGATTTCAGAAAGAACATAGTTACTTGAAAGCCTATCAGGATGTTCTTTGTTTAACCGAGTACAATAAGAACGATCTGTGATATATTGTGCAGCATGTTCTAATGTTATAGCGCTAAGGCCATAGTGACGTAACTCTTCCTCTAATCCATCTTCTATTCTTTCATATAAATAATTAATCATTCTAACAATAGTTTCCGCAGCATTCTTTTGGCTCTGCAAAGACAAACCCTTATTGGTATATTCAGATTTAATAAAGTTACTTAGAGGTGATGGCATAACTAAACCGCTCTTATCTCTAATTGCAATGGCTATCGCCCTCTCAGTTATATCTTCTCTTATTCGGAATTCAAATTCTCTAACAATTGCCCTTGTCATATTTCATCTCCTTTCTGCCCAATCACTTACTAAAATGGGCTAATATAAGTATTGGTACTATGGGAATTTTAACATATATGAGATTTTCACCCAAAGTTAAGTATACAAGTTCAGACACCGACCGTCGCGATTATTGCGACACGTGAAGATGAAATTAAACATTTCAAAACACAAACTTATTACGGTATCGAAGCACAAACAACCGATCAATTAAAACTAACTTGGCAAGATTCGAAAGGCAATTCACGTAGTTTTGATAAAGAAAAAATCGATGCGGTCGTCAAAAATTTAGGCAATGGCAATGCAACGGTTATCGACATTGAAAAGAAACCGAAGAAAACATTCGCACCAGGTCTTTATGATTTAACCGAATTACAACGTGATGCCAATAAAATCTTTGGCTACTCTGCAAAAGAAACATTAAATTATATGCAAAAACTGTATGAGCAACATAAAGTTTTAACTTATCCTCGTACAGATTCACGTTTCATTTCATCCGACATTGTAGGCACACTATCAGAACGCTTAAAAGCATGTGCGGTCGGTGAATATCGTACTTTGGTGAATAAAATTTTAACTAAACCAATAAAAACGTCTAAATCATTCGTTGATGACAGTAAAGTAAGTGATCACCATGCGATCATTCCGACTGAAGGCTATGTTAACTTTTCAGCAATGACGGATAAAGAACGTAAAATTTATGATTTAGTTGTGAAGCGCTTCTTAGCCGTGCTATTCCCTGCTTTTGAGTACGAGCAATTAACATTACGTGCCAAAATTGGTGATGAACAATTTGTTGCGAAAGGTAAAACAATTTTAGCAAGTGGTTGGAAAGAAGTGTATGCAAATCGCTTTGAGGATGAAGATTCAACCGATGATGTGAAGGAGCAATTATTGCCGCGCATTGATAAAGGCAATACGTTAAACGTCAAATTAATCGCGCAAACTTCAGGTCAAACGAAGCCACCTGCGCGCTTTAACGAAGCAACATTACTTTCGGCAATGGAAAATCCAACGAAATATATGGAAACGCAAAATAAGCAGCTCGCTGATACATTAAAATCAACTGGTGGTCTTGGCACAGTTGCGACTCGTGCAGATATTATTGATAAATTATTCAATTCCTTCTTAATTGAAAAACGTGGGAAAGATATTCATATTACATCAAAAGGTCGTCAGCTACTCGACCTTGTACCAGATACATTAAAATCACCTACAACAACTGCAGAATGGGAAATGAAGCTGGAGCAAATTGCCACTGGTAAGCTGAAAAAAGAAGCATTCATTAACGAAATGAAGCAGCATACAAAAACGATTGTTGCCGAGATCAAATCAAGCGACAAAAAATATAAACATGATAATATCTCTACAAAATCTTGTCCTGATTGCGGTAAACCAATGCTCGAAGTGAACGGCAAAAAAGGCAAAATGCTCGTTTGCCAGGATCGTGAATGCGGTCACCGTAAAAATGTAGCACGCGTTACAAACGCACGTTGCCCACAATGTAAGAAAAAGTTAGAGCTGCATGGTGAAGGGGATGGCCAAATTTTCGTATGTAAATGTGGTCATCGCGAGAAACTATCTGCATTCGAAGCCCGTCGTAAAAAAGAAGGCGGCGGTAAAGTAGATAAGCGTGCTGTTCAGAACTTTATGAAGCAGCAGAACAAAGAAGAAGAACCGATTAATAATGCATTTGCAGACCTGCTAAAAGGGTTTAAAGTAGACAAGTAAAATGAATGAACTAAAGGGAATATATCCTTTAGTTCATTTTTATTCCACTTCCATTTTAAAGTATTATTAGCAATTACGAGCATAAATGCGTTTGTTTTGCAAAATTATACCACACAAACTTCTCCTCTACTCACCGTGAAATGACGAGGGATTTTATTATTGATGGAAAACCCAATTGTCACAGTATTTCCAATTACTTTATCACTACTCTTATATGAAATAACAAAAAATCCCACATCACACCCTTAATTTATACTAGACAGTTGGATAATGTTGTTATACAATAAGGGTAATTAAATTGCTTAGCATGTGAATTTTTCAATGCACTAACAGTTTGATAATTTTAATTTTTTTGGAGGTTTTCTCTCATGCAACAAGGTACAGTAAAATGGTTTAACTCAGAAAAAGGTTTCGGTTTCATCGAAGTTGAAGGCGGCAATGACGTATTCGTACACTTCTCAGCTATCCAAGGCGACGGTTTCAAATCTTTAGACGAAGGTCAAAAAGTTGAATTCGAAGTTGAAGACGGCAACCGTGGTCCTCAAGCTACTAACGTTACAAAACTTTAATTTTCACTAATTAATAGTTCATATAGTTAGTTGCAAAAAAGGCATTCCATCCTTGGAGTGCCTTTTTGTTATGTCATACGCATACAAAAAACAAAACATCCGCTCAATGGCTAATACCATTTGAGCTGATGTTTTTTCATCTTAATTATTCATCTTTCGTGCGTTTTTTAAAGAGCACAACTGAAATAAATATCGCAACTACTGACCAAATAGACATGACAGCAATCGGTGTTAACAAACTCATTGTAGACGCTTGTTTATTTATTTCTTCTGCTAATAATATAAGCTGGCTACCCGGTAACCATTGGACAATTTTATAAACAATATGCGTTTCCCCTAACACAATTGCAAGAGGAGCAAAAGAGAAAATAATCATGACTGGCAAAATTGCGAGCGACGCTTCCATCACCGATTTCGTAAATAATCCGCAAATGATTCCCATTGCGATATAAAAAACTGTCGATACGACTAACCCCATTACAAGTACTGGAATGTTTTCTGGTGTATAGCCTACTAAAAACATTGAGACAGCTAAAAGAACTGCCGTTATGACAAAAACTAATACACTTTTACCAAGTAAAATATCTGTTATAGAAGCCGGAGACATCATTAAGCTACGTAACGTATTGCGCTCTTTTTCTTCTGCAATTAAACAAGCTTGAATATAAGCTGTTACCATTGAAAACGTCATATTAATAGGTAGGAAATATGTTTGGATCGAATTACTTCCACTTTTCCCATAAACGATTGCAAGGAAAATGGGGATTAGTACGACAAATGAAACAGCATAATTTCGTGAAAACTCCTTATAATCCTTCATAAAAATAGCCTGAATTCGTCTAATTGAAATATTCATTATAAATCACTCCCTGTTAATTGTACGAAAATGTCGCCTAGTGATGGTTCGTTCGTGTTAATTCGCTCTACTTGCTGTGTGCTCATCCAGTTGAATAATCTCTGTGCATCTTCCTGACCATTAAGCAAAACATGTTTCTCCCCATCTGTTAATTCGACCGTGAAAGAATGATCACTATATTTCTTTTTCAACATCGCTGGATCGCCTATTTCTCGGATTTCACCTTTATGCAAGAAAGCGACTCTATCACATAACGTTTCCGCTTCCGACATATCATGCGTTGTTAAGAATATTGTCGTACCTAGTTCATTAAGCTTTCGCAACCCTTTATAAATATGCTTTGTATTTACTGGGTCTAATGCGGATGTTGGTTCATCTAAAAACAATAATTTTGGCTTATGCATAATAGTACGCGCTAATATTACACGCTGCGTCATCCCTTTAGATAGGTTATTCACTTTTTTCTTGCGCTCATTTTGTAAATTAACAAATTGCAGTGCTTCATCCATTGCGCTTTTTGGTAGTTCATATAAGTTACAGTATAGTAATAAATTTTCTTCTATAGATAAGCGTCCGTATAACCCACTATTATCTGTAAGGATGCCGATTTTCTGTTTATTTTCCATTTGATTCATGTCCGCCGCATTTTGTTGAAATACGGAAGCTTTCCCAGATGAATGTGTAAGCTGTGCTGTTAAAATTTTAATCGTTGTTGTTTTCCCAGAGCCACTTGGACCAAGAAAGCCGAATATTTCCCCTTTCTCTACAGTAAAGGAAACATCCTTTAACGCTTCTTCCTTCCCAAACTTCATTTGCAAATTTTGCACATCAATAATTTTCGACATGTGCATGCCCTCCTTCAATTCAGTTGTTACCTTAAATTTAAAGGAGTTTTATAGAAGGTGCATTATATTTGGGGTGAATGGTTGTGCTTTCGTGTTGTATGGCGTTATTTCCTGATGAATGGTACCGATTATTCCCCAGGAAATAGATTAAATTCCGACAATCTCCTTTAATTCTGCAAGTTTATTTCTTGAAAGTGGCACTTCCGCTTTCGTAAAGCCTTGCAAAGATAGGCTATAACTATTGCGTGTCCACGAAATAATTTCCCTTACCTTTTGTAAATTGACGATATAGGAGCGATGGCATCTAAAAAATCCAAATGGTTTTAAGCGATTTTCTAGATCACTTAATGTTAATGTGCACGGAAAAGCCTCTCCTCCCACATAAACAAACACATCCCCTTCTATACTTTCAATGTAATCAATTTCTGGTGGATTAAAAAGGATGATTTTTTCATCTTTCTTCGTTGGAATCTTTTCGATTTTTAATTGAATAGTATCCACTGGTATCTGCTCATCTCGTTCTTCCTCCATATGTATTGGATGTAAGCCTTGTTCATTCAACCTAAAAATTTCGCCACCCGAAATAATTAAATCCTCTAAGTTATTCGATAACAAAATAATTTGTTTTTCTTGATTTTGGAGTAATGATAGCAAATGCAAAATAATTTTACGTTCCGCTTGTTGCAAATTTTGAAAAGGTTCAACAAAGGCAATGCATTGTTTCCGCTGTAAAAAGGGTTGAATAAAGCTCAATAAACGCTTTTCACTCGAAGTTAACTCGCCTACTTTGTTTTTTAATTGCTGCTTAAGCCCAAATTCTTTCCAAAGCTGCTCTGCCTTCATATTTGCCTCATAAAGCATTGTGTAGTAACGAAATGTTTCCTCCACTGTCAGTCGATTGTATTGCCCGTGATCTTGCGTATGTACATAAACATTTTGTTCTTTTAACAATTGCTGCTTTAAATAATTTAACTTTGTCACGTCGCTATAAATAGCCGTTATTTTATTTTCGATTTTTAAATGCACCGCTGGAATTAGCAGTTCTCCAGCTTCTGTATATGGTTTGAGTGAAATATTTATCAATTGGGATTCTCCTTTTTCATGGAAATTCTGATAAAAATAGTATACTACAAAAAAATAGCAATTAAAAAAGCAAGTTTACCTCCTTCAAATGGAAATAAACTTGCTTTTATATTCTACAAAATCTTCCCTAATCGTTTAATTCCCTCTTCAATCACTTCTGGTGTTGCATTTGTATAATTCAACCGCATTGTATTCACACCCGTTTTATTTGTATAAAAGGGATCACCCGGAACAAATGCTACTTTCACATCCATTGCTTCCTGAAATTTTTCAAGAGCCGATGCGCCATTTTCCATCGTTACCCATATAAACATACCACCCTCTGGTTTTGTGTACGTTACATGTGGCGGGAAGTATTTTTCCATAGCGGCAAGCATTGCATCCGATTGTTCTTTATAAAGTGTGATTATCTTTTCTACATGCTTTTCATATGCATTATTCGCTAAATAATCATGCAAAATGTATTGTGCAAAAATATTTGTATGCAGGTCGGATGCTTGTTTCGCCGTTTCGATATGACCTAATAACTCGTGATTTTTCGTTAAAATATAGCCTAAGCGCATACCTGGTGTCACAGTTTTTGAAAATGAACCAAGCAAGACGCTATTTTTCATTTTCCCCGCCGCAATATATGGCAGATGCTCCCCTGTGAAACGCAATTCACCGTATGGATCATCCTCGATAAAAATGACATCCTCATCCTTTACCGCGCCATATACTTCTTCCCGACGTTCTTTTGTATACGTTAAACCGGTTGGATTTTGGAAGTTTGGTACAGTATATACCATTTTCACATTTGGCTTTTTTAATGCTTCCTTTAGTTCCTCAACATTCATGCCCTCTTGCTCTAACTTCACCGCGTGGAATGTTGGTTCACGCAATGTAAATGCTTGAATCGCGCCCAAATAACCCGGCTCCTCAATAATAACGCCATCGCCCTTATTTAATAATACTTTCGAAATTAGCTCTAATGCCTGCTGTGAACCGGTTGTAATAAAAACATCCTCTGGTTTAAAATCTAGTCCTGGCTGCTTTTGATTATATTTATTCGCAATATACTGTCGCAAAGGTAAATAGCCTTGCGTCGTTGAATATTGAAATAACTTCGCCCCATTTTCATCAATCGCATGTGCAACAGATGTCTTTAATTGCTCGATTGGGAATGAAATGGGATTTGGTAAGCCACCCGCAAAGGAAATGACATCTTTCGCATCGGTCACCTTTAAAATATTTCGAATGAATGATGATGGCGTGTTTAAAATACTATCCGAATATTGCATACGTTTAACGCTTCCTCTTTTTTGTAATTTTCAAAATTTTATCACTTTCTGGAATTCGTTACAAGTACGTTTTAAAAATAAAGTAAACTCGGGCAATAATGAGTAAATTAATCAACAATCCTATCTATCCATAAGAATTCGCCTAAATCGTTTGTACTTCTTTGCAATAATGCTGTGGCGCAATTTGTGTGAGTGCTTTTGGTAATTGTCCGCGCGTTAAAAGGAATAGCTTTCTCGTTGCACGTGAAGCGATTGTATATAGAAGAAAGGCATCCATTTCTTCCGCGTATACATTTGCATCGGCATCCGCTAACACAACCGTTGTAAATTCAAAGCCCTTCGCCATATAGCCCGGCATAATAAGGATTCCCTTCATATACACTTTTTGTTTTTCCGTCACGAGCTGCAAATCGGGTACAAGTGGCTTTACCTCTTCATATAATCGTTCGCAAGCGGCTTTATTTTTGCACAAAATAACAAAGCTATCCTCTTCCTTATACTGCGCCACTACCAATTGCTGGATTGCTTTAGCAGATTGCTGTGTTTCAATAATTTGTGGCTTATCTCCCGAGACACCGAGGGAAAGCGTCGTTGTATTTTGTAAAATTGCACTCATAAAATCGGTAATTTCATTTGTAGAACGATACGATTTATTGAGTTCCACTACTTTAAAGTGCTTTGAAATGGGTCCATCCAGTGAATCTTTCATTTGCGGATGGACGATTTGATTGCGATCGCCAAGTAAAGTGTAATGCGCTTTTGGATGCATTACTTTTAATGTAAGTAGCTGTAAATAAGAATAATCTTGAATTTCATCAATCACGATATGTTTAATGATGTTATTCGCATAAAGTCCTTTCACAACCGATTGTAAATACATGACCGGTGCTAAATCTTCATAATAAAGCACGTGATGTTTCAACTTTTGTGCTGTACGGGCCTGGATCTCCTGTGTGAATAAATTGTCGTTCGTATACGTGATGGATTGCAAATACATTTTATGAATATTCACAAACCCAAGCTGCTCAATTGTCTGTTCGAGCCTGCCAAAACGTTTATTTGATTCATTATTCGCCTGCTGTTCAAGTTCTTTATCTGACCCAATATATGCGTTAACTGCACGTAATTCCTTCATGCGCAGTTTCAGTTCCTTATGCTTTCGTTCATGTAACTTCGCCTGTAGCACTGTACGAATTTTTTTCAACCGGAAATCTAAATCAAGTTCGCCAAACTTCTCATAAAAAAGTTGCGATAGCTTGCGGGCTGAAATAAATACTTCCTCACCCATCTTCAAATTATAAAACGGGATCCCCGCATTTTTAACACTTTCAATATAACTAAGCAACTGCTTCGTATAGCTATGCGAACCTTTAAAGGCGTAATGCTCGCGTGCGTCTGCATCTGCCTTTTGCAAGCGTTCAATGTTCTCATAATTCGTTTCACATTTATATTGCGTCAATTTTAAATCACGGAGCAAACGAAAATAGGTCGTATGCTGCACGTTTTCCTCACCTAATTCTGGCAGGACATTCGATATATAATCATTGAATAAATCCGACGGCGAGATGAGTAAAATACTGCGCGCATTCATCGTTTGGCGATATTCATAAAGTAAAAATGCGATTCGCTGCATAGCTACCGACGTTTTCCCACTACCTGGAGGACCAAGTACAATTAAATTATCCTTATTAGACGAACGAATAACGGCATTTTGATCGCTTTGAATCGTGGCAACAATCGATTTCATTTTTTCCTTTGCGGTATCCGAAAGCAAACCTTGTAACACTTCATCTCCAATATAAATATCCGCGTCAAATAATTGAATCAATTGGTCGTATGTTACTTTGTATTGGCGTCTTCCTTCTATTGTAACGTCAATATATTCGCCATCAGGTATTTGATAACGAGAGGGTCCTACTTTATTTTCATAAAATAAACTTGAAATCGGAGCGCGCCAGTCAAAAATAAGCATGTCATCCGATACCGGCTCACGAAATGTTGATAGTCCGATATATAAATGTTCCTGCTCGCCTAGTTCATTTTTTATAGAAATTCGTCCAAAGTAAGGACTTTTATATAAAATTTTAGATTTTGCTAATTGCTCATTCACATTTAAGTATTCTCTTTCGCGGAGCTGCATCGTTTGCAACATTTGCGAAAATTGAATCGCATTCTCCCCTGAAACATCATTAAATTCAGATGAAGCAAATGTACGCTCTTCGACAATTTCACCTTTTTGTCTTTTCAGTTGGACCGTTAATGCCGCTATATGCATTTTAAGGAGTTCACTAATTGTTGATAAATGTGTCTGCTCCTGCTGCCAAATATTCTGTTCCATTTTTTTTGGCCCCCTTAACTTTTAAAAATGTCTAATTTAACTTGCTTCGGTTGAGGTTCAAATCCCAACCGAAGCAAGTTAAGCCACTGGCAGATGTCACGGAATCGGAAGCGAATCCTTTGTGCAACCACAAAGCCGATTCCAGAGACAATTATGCCGAGGCATAATTGATTTTATACGAAATCTAATGCTACCTCAAAATGTTCTGCGGTTCAATCAACAGCTGCACATAAATTTATTCATATCCTTTGGTTCAATTACAATATATAGGAGCTTTTACCCTTTCATATTATTTCCAAATATATTTTTCAATGCACGTCCCATGTAGTTTAGACACATTTTCTTCATATTTTTTCAATTTATTTGAAAGGCAAATTTTTATGTTAATTTGATTCATTACTCCTATTTTTTTGAAGTGTCTTTTTATTTTTAATTTATGTGGAGTACTGAATAAAATCACCTTTTTTTCTTGAGAACATTATAATATCAAGGTATTTTCACCCTCCATTTTACACGGTAATTTCACACTAACCTAAATCCCCGATAAACTTACATTAAAATACAGACTATTTTTATTAATCACTACAATTCCACTCTACATTAACGACAGGTATTTCGTATTGTTAACTATTTTTGTAACAATAACGCTATATTTCCTACATACAACGCACTCGTTACAAGTTATTATGAAAATAAAATTCATAATTCGAAAGGAACGGTCGCATGTGAGTAAAGTTATATTTTTTGAAGTACAAGGTGGCAGTGATAAAGGTTCTGATGGCTATCGTGGCGATACGATGCCAATGGTGGAGGCGCTCAAACAACGGGGGCAAGATGCAGAAGTAATCTTTTTTGAATTAGAGAACCGTGATGCCATTTTTAACTATGTAAAAGAGCATGCATCTGCCTATGTGTCACGTATTAATCCTGGGAACTTGAAGCACGAAACGGCGTATTTTGAAATGCTTCGTGAATTATGTAAAGAAGGCGTGATCGGTATGCCTCATCCAGATGCGATGATCAGCTACGGCGCAAAGGACGCGTTAGTAAAACTACGCCATACAGCTCTTGTACCTGAAGACACGTTTGCATATTATACAATAGAGAATTTTAAATCAAACTTTCCTAAAGCACTCGCTACTGGTGAACGCGTATTAAAGCAAAATCGTGGCTCTACAGGTGAAGGCATTTGGCGTGTACAAGTTGTCGATCCACTTGCAAAGGATGCCAACGAAGTACCTTTAACAGCTCAAATAAAATGTACCGAAGCAAAGGATAATCACGTTGAATATCATACACTGGAGCAGTTTATGACTTTTTGTGAGCAATACATCGTCGGTGAGAATGGCATGCTTGTCGATATGACATTCCTACCACGAATTAAAGAAGGCGAAATCCGTTTATTTATGCTGCGTGACAAACCGATTAATGTCGTACATAAGAAACCAGCAGATGATGCAGATGCTTTTAGCGCTACTTTATTTTCTGGCGCACAGTATCGTTACGACAAGCCTGAACAATGGACAACACTTGTAAACAGCTTCTTAGGCCAGCTAGATGAGATTAAGGAACTTCTTGGCGGGCATGATTTACCATTAATTTGGACAGCCGATTTTATTTTAGATACAGATGAAACTGGTGCTGACACGTATATTTTAGGTGAAATGAACTGTTCATGCGTCGGCTTCACTTCCGAACTTGAACTTGCGCATGATGTTGCAGAAGACATTTTAGCATGTCTTCATGAAAGAATGTCAATCGTCAGCTAAACTCATACGATGCATCACCTTTTCAAATACAAAAAATCCTGCAATCCCGATTTAAATGGGGTTGCAGGATTTTTTTATTGCATATCAACTGGTTGCTTCGCCAAAGTTTTGCTCACTTCGCAATAGTGAACGAATACACGAGCAAGTTCACGCAAACGGATTTGTACATCTTCATCAATGATTTTATTGTCTTGATCGAAATGATCGGCATGTGTGTACACGTAATTTGGTGTTACTAAACAGCGAAAATAATCAAGAATCGGACGCAATTGATTTTCCAATACTAAATGATGCTGATACGTGCCCCCATTTCCAATAATAGCAGCTGGCTTATAGCGCATTGCTTTTGGTGGAATCATATCGAATGCATTTTTTAGAACGCCTGGGATAGAAGCTTGGAAAATAGGAGAAGCAAAAATATAACCTTCTGCATCCTCAAATTTTTGAATCATCCCTTTCATATCCTCATTAAGAGGACTACCATCTAAAATTTGATGCTTTAAATTAGCGAAGTATAATATTTCTAGCTCTAAATCCGAATTCATTTCTTTAATATATTGTTGAACCTGCTCTAAAAGAACGCCGGTTTTGCGGCCGAAAATTGTTCCATCGACAAGTAAGATTTTCATGTGGGTTCCTCCATCTAACTAATATCTATACTATATTGTATCAGATGGACATACCCGATTAATAGGTTACCGGTTAAGAAACATAAATTTCAGTCTTTTGTCTGACTTTATTACAATAGTATTTCATACAAATAAGTCGCTACACTAAATCGTCATTCCCTATGCTGATTTTGAGGGTTTATCCGTCTAACCGAAATCCCTTTAGTACCTATTATTTACCGTTTTTCTGATTCACTTCTTTTATTTTACTACGATCAATTATGACTTCTTTATCAACAGGTGGAAGATCCTCGTCCTTATACTTATCCCAATTAAATAATCTATCAGCCGAAGTTGTATCCCCAATTTCCACTTCAGCTGGCATTTTCATTGAAGCCAATTGCTCTGATGTATAAATCGCTACACTTTGCTTTTCACCATTTAACGCAATGTTTAACATCGCAAGGGCAATTTGCTTTGCTGAAATAGATCGATATTTAGCCATGGTTCCAACTAATAATGGGTTCATTACTTTCATCACTTTTGCCCCGATTGATTCACCTAAACGAAATTCATCACGGTCTCCAATTATTAAAGAGGGACGAACGATTGATAATTGCGGGAAATTCATCGCAATTAATTCCTTCTCTAATTTTCCTTTGACACGGCTGTAATGAGCCATTGCCTTGTCATTTGCACCCATCGCAGAAATGACAATGAAGTGTGCGACCCCATGATTTTTAGCGAGTGCAGCAATTGATAACGGATATTCAAAATCTACTTTTTCAAATTCTGATTGGGACCCTGCTTTTTTGATCGTCGTTCCTAAACAACAAAATATCTCGTGGGCAAATTCCATATCTTGATCTGCAATTTGATCAAATTCACGAATCTTTACATTGAGCTTTGGATGCGTAAAGTTAAGTTTTCTTCTCGAAATCACATTCACCGCAACATATTTTCCACTATCACACAATAACTTCACAAGTGCCGAACCAACTACCCCTGTTGCACCTACTACTAGGGCTGAACGCATTTCTGTCATTTATTTCACCCTCTCATTATTATTTAAAAATTAAAATCATTGTTTTATCTCTATCTATTTATACATACTTTCGGTCATTTCACCATATTTTATAGGGAATGTGGAAAGGATGGGATTGTGTTGCAAAAAAAGAAAATCGTATTTATTGTGGAGCATTGTGATATAAAGGGCACATATCCGTTTGAGCGCGCAGCTACTTTAGCTCAGTTATTACAGGAGCAAGGCGAAATGGTTTATTTATTTATTCGCACGGACAATTCGCGAACTATAGAAAAACTGACAAAAACGGATTTGAATGTACTCCTCTTTGAAAAGCCGCAAGAACTAAATAGTCACTTACGAAATTTAGAGCCACATCTGGTGGTTCATGATGGAAAAGATACTAACATCGAACAGATTGAGCTCATTCGCCCATTTTGTACAACCTTTGTTCATTTTGATGATTTCGGTCATGGTACTCAGCTCATTGATTGTAATATTATCGCGCTCTTTGAGGAGTCTCATGAACAACCACTTGCCAATGAATTGGCGGGCAGCTACGCATTTGCTGTAACGAAAGAGTTGGAGATGATTGCAAGTCATATTATCGACACTGGCGATATTTCCATCAAGCAAGATTTACCGCATATTGTAGTCGCTTTTGAGGACGGTGATACAAATAATTTAACGTACCGCACCCTCCGTCACTTAACGCAATTGCAAATTCCGTTAAAAATTTCCGTTGCGATTGATGATGATTATTCACATAATGTAGAGGATTTGCAAATGATGGCACTGAGCAGACGCAATACCGAAATCGTTCGCCGTTCAGATGCCCTTTTCCATCTTATGCCTGAAGCCAATTTAATAATATGCAATGCAAACTATACCCCTTACAAAGTGGCAGCTGCAGGGATTCCTTGTATTACTACTGCCCAGCATGAAAATGAACTAAACTATGCATTTTCTCGTGAGGCAAATGGTTTTATTCATATTGGGCTTGGTCGAAAAATGAAGCAATCCATCATCCAAAATGCGGTAATGGAGCTGTTACTGCATGAGCATCGTCGTGAACGAGCAGTCAAAAAGCAGCGCGCACTCGATATTTTAACGAACAATGAAATTTTACAAACATTGCTGCTAGATTTAGCTTATTCACGCCATAATATCGCCCATATTTAAGTTTTACCGTTAATGTTGTAATGCAGGTAAGATTACACAACATTTCCTTCCACTATTTGAACCGAAAATCAGACTTTCTCTTTTCTACTTACGATAATTTAATTCTTTCCTTGACGACAAAAAATTCATTCGTATGATACAATATGAAAAGATTAATTTGCCTCAGTGAAGGTTCAAAAGGAGTAATTATTATGCCAACAAAAAGCCAATTGCAGCAAGAAATCTTGGAATTAAAGATGGATTACGTTAACCTTCAAGGCGATATGGAAAAGCTAGAATCAGTAGGTCATCCGGAATCAGTACAAAAGGCGCTTACTCGTCTTGAAAATATGGAAATCCAGCTTGCAGAACTAAATAAACAGCTCGCAGCATTGTAAGTAGCTTGCGAGTTTTTTTAATTCGAAAGACATATTCCTCGTTAAAATAACATGGAATGATGCCCTTTCCTAATATTAATAAAAACTTCAAAATCAATCGGGGGATTATTTATGGCAATATTAACAGTAGAAAATTTAGGGCACTCATTTGGTGACCGCACGTTATTTAAAGATGTTTCTTTCCGTCTTGTTGAAGGCGATCACATCGGACTTGTTGGTGCAAATGGTGTTGGTAAATCGACACTTATGAGCATTCTTACAGGACAAGCCATTCATGATACAGGAAAAGTTGAATGGCTACCTGGCACACATTATGGTTATTTAGATCAGCATACACTTTTAACGCCTGGTCGTTCGATGCGTGATACGCTGCGTGATGCGTTTTTACCACTTTATCAAAAAGAAGAAGAATTAAATGAAATTACGATGCAAATGGCCGATCCGGATGCAGATTTAGAAAAGTTATTAGAAGATATGGCAGAAATTCAAGATGCACTGGATGCTGGTGACTTTTACACTCTTGATATGAAAATTGACGAAATTGCACGTGGTTTAGGATTGGATGCTATCGGTCTAGATCGCGATGTTGCGGCACTTTCTGGTGGTCAGCGCACAAAAGTTCTACTTGCAAAACTTTTACTTGAAAAGCCAAAAGTATTATTACTAGATGAGCCGACCAACTATTTAGATGAAGAGCATATTGCATGGTTGAAAATGTATTTGAAAAACTATCCGTATGCCTTTTTATTAATTTCACATGATACGGAATTTATGAATGATGTGGTCGCTGTTATTTTACAATTAGAATTCACGAAAATGACGCGCTATACAGCCACTTATGAGAAATTTATTGAACTTGCGGAAATCAACAAACGCCAACATATCGATGCCTATGAAAAGCAGCGAGATTTCATCAAGCAACAAGAAGATTTCATCGCAAAAAATAAAGCACGTTATTCAACGAGTGGCCGTGCAAAATCTCGTGCAAAGCAGCTGGACCGTTTGGAGCGTATTGATCGTCCTGAAACTGCTGTAAAGCCAGAGTTTCAGTTTAAAGAAGCACGTACACCAGGTCGTTACGTTGTAGAAGCGGAGAACTTAGTTATTGGTTATGACAAAGAAAAACCACTCCTTCCACCACTATCATTCCAAATCGAGCGCGGTGAAAAAATCGCCCTTGTCGGTATGAACGGTGTCGGTAAATCAACACTATTAAAAACGATGCTCGGCAAAGTTAAACCACTAGATGGAAAAGTGATTTTAGGAGATTATTTATCCCCTTCTTACTTTGAACAAGAGGTAAAAGCAGATAAAATTACGCCGATTGATGATGTATGGAATGCGTTCCCTTCGATGGAGCAAGCGCAAGTTCGTGCAGCATTAGCAAAAGCGGGATTAAAAACGGATCATATTACTCGTCCATTAAATTCCCTTTCTGGTGGAGAACAAGCTAAAGTGCGACTATGTAAACTGCTGATGGACCCGGCGAACTGGTTACTGTTTGACGAGCCTACGAACCACTTAGATGTCGATGCAAAAGAAGAACTAAAGCGTGCAATGAAAGAATTCAAAGGCACAATCGTACTCGTATCACATGAACCTGAATTTTATGAAGGTCTTGTGACAAAAGTTTGGAACGTGCAAGACTGGTTCACAACAGGCGATACGAAAGAATTACAATAAGCTAAAAACACTCACCCTAAGACCACCATTTGCAAAAAGTGTGCAAATGGTGGTCTTTACTTATTTCAGGTAGAAGTCCCCTTTCTCATCACAATTCTGACTAAACTCATCAAATTTACAAAAATGTAATATAAAATTCTGAAACTTTTTCCTTCAATAAACGTATAAATTAGTAGGTCGATGGGTAAATATTAGTAAGGTATAACTCTCACAAAAATACCGCGAGTTACTCTATCCTTTTATGTGGAAATTCTAATAATATCTATTCCCTTACCCACTAGAAGAATTATACAAATAAGTATTGCAAACAAATTACCTTAGCAGTAAGATATATAAACAAATATCTTACCACTAAGCTATTACCAAATGAATATGGGAAAGCGAGGAAATTATTATGACAGTAACAATTTATACACAATCAAGTTGCTCTTCTTCACGAAAGGCATTGAAATGGTTAAATGAAAATAACATCTCCTATTCAGAAAAACGTACAACATCTCAACCTCTAACTTTAGCAGAGTTTAAACATATTTTAAGTATGACTGAAGACGGTACCGATGAAATTATCGCAACAAACTCGAATGACTTTAAAAATCTTGCAATTGATATCGAACAACTATCAATACAAGAATTATATAATTTAATTCAGCAGCATCCTCGTATGTTGCGTAGTCCTATTTTACTTGATGAAAAGCGCATTCAAATTGGCTATAACGAAATGGATATTCGTCGTTTCATTCCACGTAAAGTTCGTGCATTTGAATTAAATGCCTTGCAAGAGCTGGCTGTAGATTAGTGGAACTATGTGGAGTTGACAATGAATGAGTGAGCTTAAACGCGAGCAACTAGCAATACTTTTTGAGACAATGACTTCTTTGGAGCGAAGAATTGCGAATGAATGGAATAATCATAATGAGTTAGATTTTTCAAAATCGCATATTTTAATTTTAGATTTTTTAGCAATGGAAGGACCGAAACGCCCTTCTGCCATTGCAGAAAAGTTAAAAATAACGACAGGTGGCGTAACCGTTTTAACGTCAAAACTGCTTCATGCAGGCTATATCGAAAAAACGCAAAACGAAACAGACCGTCGCGCTTCGCAAATTCATATTACTGAATCTGGCTTGGAAATATTAGCGCGTTCTCGTCACCATGTTGAAACACTCTTTGAGCACATTTTCGGCATGTTAACCGCAGATGAAATTAAAACACTCCGAACAATTTTTGAAAAGTGCATTTAAATTACTCTTATTAACAGAAAAAAGCCATTTGACACCGTGTCAGATGACTTTTTTTATGTTAAAAATTCAGCAACAAAAAAACACCACTCTCTTAAGAATGGCGTTGAATTATTAAGCTGGTAATAATGTATCTGCAAGATCGACATCTGATAGTAAAATTTCTTTTAATCGCGCTTTGGCACGGAATAAGCGTGATTTTACTGTGCCGATTGATACTTTCATTAAATCAGAAATTTCGGCAAGTGAAAATTGATCCACGTAGAAATACCACAGTGTTTTTTGATAAATCCCATCAAGCTGCCCCATTTTTTCTTGGACAATTTTTGTGATTTCCGTTTTTTCTATTTTTTCTTCTGTAGAAATCTCATTATTGGGAACCAAATCTAAAATCGGTACGTCTAATTGTTCAGGTTGATTCATCATATATTTGCTACGTCGAACATTTTTGCGATAGCGGTCGCGGAATGTGTTCATCGTAATTGTTGTGAGCCATGCTTTAACATGGTCAACACCTGATACTGATGCTTCGTAGCGAATAACCTTTACCCAAACTTCTTGCATTAAATCTTCTGCCTCACTTTGGTTACGTGTTAACTTTAAGCATAGGTGATAAATATAACGGTTATATTCATCGTAAATGTTTGTTAATAATTCATTCATTTTAATAGCCTCCGATAGATTTTAATTTATATGAGTTAAGTTATGTTTTTATTCATGAAGTGCTGTACTTCTTAACCCTATTTTGCCAAATTTATGGCTTACACTCTATCGGATTGGCTTTCAATTTCCTTACAATACTGTAAGTTTGAATGTAATTATTTGCACTATTTGAGTGGGGGAATCCCACTCAAATAGTGCAAGCCTCCGGCGGATGTCACAGATTTTTTAAAGGAACTTTTCGAGCACGCTCGAAAAAATCTGGACGCAATTACGCCAAGGCGAAATTGATTGAACCCCATCACTTATACGATTACTTCTCTATACCATTCCCTACAACGTTTCCTTTACATAATGAAATAGTTCATTTAACTTCTTAAAATCCTTTTCAAAACTCGGTTGAATTGTGCTAATTTGCCCGAGATTACGATGTTTTAAATAATCACTTGCCCCATGCAATAAATAGCCATTCAGTTCGCATATGGCAATGATTTCTGCCATTTTTTCATGCTGCACAGTCGCAATCATCGGGTAAGTCTCCCCTACTAATAAACTCGCAAATTCAGAGTCCCTTACATTTCCCATGTGCTTTTGTAATAAAGCAAATCGTTCGGGATACGCAACGAGCGCTTCATTTACAGCCATGACAAAAGTATGTGGCAAGGTAAACGGTATTTCTTTTTCTATATAATACGGTAAATTTAAATACATCGGCGCATTACTATTCTTCGGTGCTTCCTTACAAAAAACAAAGGATAGTCCTGTAACCGTGCCAAGCGCTTTCCCACTAACAGCTGTTGCATAATGAAGTTCTTCCATCGAAAACGGCGTAGATCCGAATGAGCTAATGCAATCTGCGCAAAGCTTGATGTTAAAACGATTACATAGCTCGATTGAATCTTCTAGCGAATTTAATGTGCTGTTTGATGTTTCGCCATGCACAAATAGCATGTAATGGTACTTATTTTGTTGTAGCTTTTGTTCAATCTGTTCGAGTAACAATGATTGTCCCCAGCCAAAATCCATTATTTCCACATGTAAGCCCCACTGCTTTGCTTGATTTGCCAAGCGCGTGCCGAATTCCCCATTTACTAAAATAAGTCCACGTTCTTCATAAAATTCACTTTTTAGCTGACCTAACATCGCTTCATTTGCCAGCGTGCCTGTCCCTACTAATGGAATCACAACATTTGTTTGTGCGAGATGTAGCAATTGCGTTTTCATTTGTGTGAGATCTTGCTGAAACTTCTCTGAACGATGTGATAATGTGGAATGCTCCAGTTGCTTCTCAAGTGCCACGGGTCCTGGATAAAAGATATTATTTTGCTCCCGCAATCGCTCACGAAACCCTCTGCTCGCCTCGCGCGTTAACACCATTGGCAAATACAATGCCTCTTCTGTGCCAACAGGTGGTGCGAACTGACGAAAGCCCATTTGTGTATACAACTTCTCTTCACGCACAGTACCTGAAATAACACATGCGCTATATCCTTTATCATAAGAATAGCGGTAAATTGCGGTTGCTAGCTTTGTAAAGACGCGCCCATTGCGATGCGTTTTTTTCACTGCAAGCAAGCGTAATTCACATAAATACTGGCATAACGCTTCATCTAAATGCTGTTCAACGTCCCCTAATTTTTGATCCAGTGAAAAAGGGCGAACATCTCGAAACGCCACCATTCCAACAATTTCAGTATTTTTATATACAATGAGATAAATATTTTCTTCGTGAAATTTATCGACTAGACGACGCGTTGGATTCGGTTCGTGTTGCGGAATTTCTTCGACAAACGTATCATAGTTTAACGTAGCAATCGCATCAAATTCTGCTTCTGTCGTTGCTATTTTACTCCAATACATCCGGCTTCACCCTCTCTAATATACTTTTCCGTTGCTTCCATAGGACAAGTAAAAGCGCCAAACTCACGACCCACCCCGCTTCAAAATGACTACTAATTAAAATTCCATATAGGATAAAACCATTCATCATACTTAATGTTGCACTTTTTGTAATGAGCATACTAATTAAAAATCCTAATATAAATCCAAGGAAATGAATCGGTGAAAAGATTACCATTGCCCCAATTATTGTTGCAACCCCTTTGCCACCTTGTCCTTTATTCCAAAATGGGTATAGATGACCGAGTACGACCGCAATGACTGCAAGAGCAATGGCTAATTCAGGCAGCTCTAACATTCGTCCAATAAGCACCACGAATAATCCTTTTAATCCATCACCAATTGCAACAATTACAAAAGCTGATTTCCCAAGCGTTCTCCCCGCATTGCGCGCCCCTAAATTGCCGCTGTTTTCATTTTGTAAGTTGACGCCTTTTAACTTGGCAACGAGCGCAGCGGTAAGTACAGAACCGAGGAAATAACTTGCCATGACATATAAATAAACCATTCTGCTCTCCCCCTTACAATAATTGTACGCTTAAATGGGTGTGAACTTCCAATTTTTTTTAGTTCATGCCTCACCGTAATTAAGAAATGTTTATCTCCTGGACAAATTGGAAAAATAATAATCATTACGAAGCTTGTCTTATAGAGTGTTCAAACACATTATGCTATTCATTCATGAAAAGCCCTGTGGTATACATACACTATTTCAGCTTCAACAACTTATAAAAAGGTGTGATGTAAGATGTGGAAACAATTTTTCATCGGTCTTCCTTTAAAGTCGAAAAGTCATCAGCAAACCGTCACGAAAAAGGAGGCACTTGCTCTCCTATCATCCGATGCACTGTCTAGTGTTGCTTATGGACCCGAGCAAATTTTAATTATTTTGTGGGCAGCTGCTGCAGCCAGTACGATGTATACGCTACCAGTAGCATTGCTTATTTTGGCGCTACTATTTTTATTAGTTATTTCCTATCGCGCAGTCATTGTTCAGTTCCCTGAAGGTGGTGGCGCATATAAAGTAACACAAAAGTATTTGAATAACTCGGTCGCCCTTTGTACAGCTGGATTATTGCTCGTTGATTATATATTAACAATTGCCGTTAGCGTTTCTGCCGGTGTGGATGCATTAACTTCCGCATTTCCTGAGTTTTATGCATATCGCCTACTTATTAGCACGCTATTTGTTGGAGGATTATTACTTTTAAATTTACGTGGGGTAACTGAAACGGCACGGGTGCTTATGCTTCCAGTGTATGGGTTCATTATATCGATGTTTGCCCTTTTTATCATGGCATTATTTAAATGGAATGATGTAAATATCGTATCTGCACAAACAATGGAAGCTTTTTCTTGGCTCTTACTCGTTAAAGCTTTTGCTGTTGGTTGCTCGGCATTAACAGGCGTTGAGGCAATTAGTAATGCGGTACCTAATTTCAAACATCCTACTGTAAAAAATGCACAAAAAACAATGCTGTTATTAGCAGGGATTTTAACGATTTTATTAAGTGGTGTCCTTTTATTAGCGACACATTTTCAAATTCAGCCGTCCGCAAAACAAACAGTTTTATCACAGTTAGCAGCTCATATCGTTGGGCGAAATGGCTTTTATTTTTTCATTCAGGCAGTAACAGTTAGCATTTTATTATTGGCAGCAAATACTTCATTTGCAGCATTCCCTCAATTGCTCGCAAATTTAGCGAAAGACGGCTATGCACCGCGTATTTTTCTAAATCGAGGGAATCGTCTTAGGCTACTCTAATAGCATGATCGCACTCAGTTTAGTCGCTGTCATATGTATTTTTATTTTCCAAGGAAATACAGAGCAGCTCATTCCGCTTTATGCAGTCGGCGTATTTGTACCGTTTACATGTGCATTATTTGCTTTAGTCGTTTGCTACTGGAAAACGAAGCAAATGATACTACCACTGCTTGCCATGATTTTAACGCTTACTGTTGTGATTGTTTTAGTCATAACAAAATGGCAATTCGTTTGGCCTGTCATTATTTTCGTACCACTTATTATGTATGGTTGCATACACATTCGCCGCCATTATGATGAAGTAGAGCGCACATTGAAATTGGAGAGCGACCTCCCTGTTTATCGTGGGCAAATGATGATTATTCCGATTAGCGGCATTCATCAAACGACAAAAAAGGCGTTGGCGATTCTCGACTTACAACATTGCACGGACGTTTATGCGCTCTATATTGGAAAGTCCAATGAAGAGGTGAAACAAATAAAAGAAAAATGGGCACAAGTAGCACCGAACATTCGGCTCATTGCGTTCGTATCAACTGATCAGCATTTATTAAGACCTCTCGTCCGTGCCATTTTAAAATTGAAAGGCATTGCTGATAAAAAACACTATCACGTCATTGTCACGGTGCCACAGCTCGTCACACAGAAAAAGTGGCATGCGATGTTGCATAATCATCATGCTTTTTCTTTAAAACAGGCATTGCTCGAATTTCCAACAATTTCAGTAATGACCGTGCCATTTCAAGTAGGTGAAGAACAAGAAGAAATGCCTCTCCAAAAGTAATTTTGCAAATGTTTTTCTGTAATTAGCTTGAAGTATTTAGGTGGCAATGAAATTCCTACAATAAATGGGACACAACTGCTTTGTTAAACATCTTCTTATGCTATACTATTTCCAATCCCGAAATAAAAGGAGGCCCTCTTAATGAGCCATTTGGAAAAATTAGATGTATACTTTGCAGAAAATCGTGACAAACATTTAGCTGAGTTGAATGAATTTTTACGTATTCCTAGTATTTCAGCCTTGTCTGAACATAAAGAAGACATGCGCACAGCTGCCAATTGGTTAGCCGATGCACTGAAAAGACTAAATATTGAAAACGTTACCGTTGAAGAAACAGCAGGCCATCCAGTTGTTTATGGCGAATGGCTACATGCGAAAGATAAGCCAACTGTCCTATTTTACGGACATTATGATGTGCAACCGGTTGATCCATTAAATTTATGGGATTCTCCCCCATTCGAGCCAGAAATTCGTGACAATAAATTATTTGCACGTGGCTCTTCAGATGATAAAGGCCAAGTTTACATGCATTTGAAAATGATTGAAGCATTATTTGCAACAGAGGGCACGTTGCCAGTGAACGTGAAATTTATTTATGAAGGCGAAGAAGAAATCGGCAGTCCTTCTCTTCCACAATATACAGAAGATAATAAAGAAAAATTAGCAGCTGACTTAATTTTAATTTCGGACACAGGGCTTTATGCAAAAGGGAAACCTGCTGTATGCTACGGATTACGTGGTTTAACAGGCGTGCAAATTGATATTCGCGGGGCTAAAGGTGACTTACACTCAGGTCTTTACGGCGGTGGCGTGCAAAATGCCATTCATGCACTAACTGAAATTTTAGCATCTTTCCGTGATGAGCACGGCACGATTCAAGTAGAAGGCTTCTATGATAAGGTACTTCCCCTTTCAGAAGAGGAACGCCAAGCTTACCGTGACTTAAACTTTGATGAAGCTGCATTAAAAGAAGAAGTTGGCGTGAAGGAATTATTCGGCGAGGCTGGTTTTTCTTACTTAGAACAAACATGGGCGCGTCCAACATTGGAAATTAATGGCGTATTCGGTGGTTTCTCAGGTGAAGGCATCAAAACCGTATTGCCAGCAGAAGCCGGAGCAAAAATCACTTGTCGTCTCGTGCCAGATCAAGATCCAGAAGAAATCGTGGCACTTTTAAGAGCACATATTGAAAAGCATAAGCCTGTTGGTGTAGACGTTGTCATTTCTGAATTCGACAAAGGAAAACCGTACTTAACACCATTTGACCACCCACTTATTCAAGCAGCGGGTCGCTCTTATGAGAAGGTTTACGATGTACCAACTGCCTATATACGCGGTGGTGGCTCGATTCCAATCGTAGCAGCGTTTGATGAAATTTTAAATCTACCTGTTGTATTAATGGGCTTCGGTCTTTCAAGTGAAAACTTCCATGCACCGAACGAGCACTTCCACTTAGAAAACTTCGACCAAGGCCTACGCGTACTTGGCGATTACATGTTCGAAGTCGCTTCGGTGAAACTATAACACACAGCTCGGAATTGCTACATGCAATTCCGAGCTTTTTAACTTGATTCATCCCCTACTTCTATAAGTGGGGGATGAATCAAGTTAAGCCCCGGCGGATGTCACAGATTTTTTAAGGGAGTTTTTCGAGCAAGCTCGAAAAAAATCTGGACACAATTACGCAAAGGCGCAATTGATTAATTTTATTGCACAAAAAAACTCCAATGCCACTGATGCATTGGAGTTTGATTACCTTTTTTTGCAATTAAATATATAAACATTAGGGGAGGTTATATAAGTTGTCGAACATAGCATTTTAAGGTTCATTGAGCTTAACTTATCATTATTAATGAAAGAGTAAGTTTGTCATAAAGCTGTTTCTTTAAGACAAGTTAATCATAACATCACTTTCTCTCACAAAAAATATCTATCCCTCAAATGTCACATTTTTATCACATTTTCCGTTCACAATTTCGTAAACTGTTATACAACAACTGGATATTTACCGTAATTATGGATACAGATATTACAAATGAAAAAGAAGAAGCATTTTGACATATAAGCTCAAAATGCTTCTTCCTAAATTTTATAGCGCGTTTAAGATCATTCCAACTGTTGCATAAATAGTGACTGTACCGAAAATCGCCATCATATGGAACAGTGAGTAGGCAAACATTTTATTGGCCCATTTTTTCTGTTCCTTTTGTTTTGAAGCAGTAATACTCATCCACAGCCAAATGGCACTTAAGATAAAGGATACAATTGTCAGCCCTAAGCTTAAAGGTAAAAATAAGAAGCTCGATAAAATGAGTAATACTAAGTAAATATTCGATTGGATATATGTGCGTTTCTCACCCTTTGCTACTGGAAGCATCGGGATATTAGCGGCTGCATAATCCTCTTTTTTGCGGATTGCAATTGCATAAAAGTGAGGCATTTGCCAAATAACCATAATTAGAAATAATGCCCAAGCAGCTGGATGCCAAATATCTGGCGCCACGGCAGCCCATCCAATTAATGGCGGCATTGCACCTGAAATACTGCCCACTTCCGTATTCCAAATCGTTGTTCTTTTCGTCCACATTGTGTATGGAACAACATATAAAAATACACCTAACAGTCCTAAAAAACCTGCCAGTGGTGAAGCTAAAATCAATAAAACTGTACCACTTACAAGCAATGCAATTGCAGTAATTAATACTGTTTTTACAGATAATTCTCCCGTTACGGTAGGACGAGTTTTCGTTCGTAACATGATTTGGTCAATATCTCTATCATAGATATTATTAAACGCACCCGCCGCCGCAATGACTGCCGCTGAACCAAGCGTCGCAAAAATAATGGTTGGAATTTGTTCAACAAAATTTAATTCGTATGTGTAAAGTGCAAGCATGAGTGCCGCGATCATTGGGATTAAATTTGATTTAATAATGCCCGTTTTCACGGCTTGAGCCCACAACTGTTTCTTCGATTGCGTTTGCATTTTTTCTATCCTACTTCCTCAATTAGTCACTTTGTCTAGTATACCTTATAGTCATCACAAACGGCTAACATCCGAGCTTATTTTCTTTTATTTGACACATGTCTTCTAGGAAGTGGTCTTTTGAGGAGCTTAATGTTGGAAAACTAGGATTGGGTATTCGAGGGCCCATTAAATATTAGGACAAGTGGTATATCGAGTTCCAGCAACAAAAAAAGAAACATATGTTTGATCTTTTTCTTTTTAGGGGATCGTTCTCTAAATCACCTATAAGGAGGAACAAATATGACTACAAAAAATTGCCGTCGCTGCGATACAGTGAAAGACAAAAGCAATTTCAATAAAAATAAAACAGCTCATGATGGCTTACAAAAATATTGTCGTGAATGCACACGCAAGTTCAATAGACAAAATAAAGAACGTAAAGCTGCGCGGGACGGATACACAATGAAGCCCTATCAAGAACAAAAGTTTGCTCGTATTAGCGAAGAAGAATTATTAGATTACTTACGGAAATTTACAGCAGAAAATGACCGTCCACCTACTACTGAAGACCTTGAAAATAACCCTGACTATCCTTGTTCCTACACATATTATCGCCGCTTTATTTACAAGCAGTACAAAGATAAGAGGGTTGAGAATTGGAATGCAATATTAACCCTCGCTGGCATTGAAATTGTTGATTATTTTTCATTATGGCGTGCATGGGAATATCTCGTCGAGCGGTCTGTACAAGTATTCGAGATAGATTATATATTCCAATATTCCGGAATATCCGAAGAATCTCGCCCAGATATTGTCATCCCATCAAAGAAATTAATTATTGATGCAGCTACTTCAAATTATGCGGATAAACGAAAAATGAAACAGTTCAACAATGCCCGCAAGTTCGATTATGCGGTAGAATTTTGGTGTTTATACAAAACTACTGCGAATGGACTTAATCAAGAGAACTTAAAATACGTTTTTGCAGATGAAATTATCGAAAGGTTACAAACTTACGGAGAAACGGAATTAATTCAAAAAATTGAACAAATCTATCAAAGGCATCTAGACTACCAACAAGAAATACTATTTCACAAAAAGGGATATTATAAAATGAAGCTCATTGAATTTGTTGAAAAGTTTAATCGTAAACCGATGACTCGAGATTTTATTAACAACAATGATTATCCTTCCACAACAAGTCTTTGTAGTGCCTTTGGTTCGTTTAATGCAGCTTTGGAGTATGCAGGAATCAATACGTATTCAAGGGAGCATATGAATGAGTAGTAAATTTATTAATTGGTCCAGGCTAGATAATTATTTCAATGTCCTAGTTACAGATACAGCTCGTAATATAACTCTAGAAATGACCGTTACTTTTTGGGAAGATGAAAAAGTCATATTAAATTCCTGGGATTTTGTTTATTCCATGATTGTTGACAATGCTGATTGGAAAGATGGTCAGTTTATCTTTAGAGAAATTCGATGAGAAGTAATGATTAGAATAATAAATAGCCAACTACCCAAACCTTTTCGGATAGTTGGCATTTCTTTGCAAAAGCATATAATGTAGCATGCTTTTACTGTTTTTCCAAGCTTAATTAGCTCAAAACCACGTCTTTTCCGATTAAAAATGGGGGAAATTAAGCCACTTTTGCTTGTTTGACTGTGATTCAATAGCAAACGGAGGGGGAAAAGACCTATATTTTTTTGGAGTAAATAAACTAAAAAAGCTCGTAATCCTTTAAGAAACAGAGCAAATTTATCCCCTTTTCTTTCCGAATAATCTTCTGCGTAGAATTAGTTTAACTCTCGATATTTTCAAAGTTTCCCTACTGCATACTTCAATTATCCTTTGTGTATCAATCAAAATTCATCCCTAAATAAAACTTGATCACTTTTCTTCCACACCGAAAATTCTAATTAGAATTAAATAAAAACCATACTTACTCCAATTGTCGAATTCAATATACAACATATTTTTAAATAAGCGCCAAATAAGGACTTTAGCATTAATTTGTCACATATTTATATTTAAGTCGTATATCAATTTGGACGAACAGGCATTTTACGTTTGAAAAAAGTTGTTGTTGCATTTTTATCTGTGAAAAATATATGAGACTTAACTATGAACTTAACTATTTTGTGAAAATAAAATTCTCATTCTTTTCTGCTACCTACATATTATTCACCTCTACCATATATATGAAAGATGATAAAATTTAGAAAAATATTGAATCTTATAATTTCATCTCCCTATTCTTCGCGCCTTCTATATAATATGGAGTAATACATAGGATTGGATGGATTCAAAATGAAAAAACAAATACATGTTGTTGGAGCTATTATAGAGAACGAACAAAATGAAATTTATTGCGCGCTTCGTGGCCCACAAATGTCTCTACCAAACTATTGGGAATTCCCAGGTGGAAAAATTGAAAAGGGTGAAGCTCCTCAACAAGCATTACGTAGAGAAATATTAGAGGAGTTTGCTTGCGAAATTTTAGTTGGAGAAAAAGTGGAAGATACTACATATGACTATGGGACGTTTATCGTTCGTCTTGAAACATACATGGCTAAAATTGCAAAAGGAATACCCACTATATTAGAACATGCCGATGCAAAATGGGTACCTCGAGATGCATTGCATATGCTAGATTTTGCACCCGCAGATATACCAGCTGTTGAAAAATTAACACAATCATAATATTGAGGGGGAGATTTAATGGAGCAATTAATCCAAAAACTAGAAAACTCATTATATAAAGGTTTCATCGATCAAAATAAAGCCGTTTCTTCTCAGTTTAAGCCAAAATTATTATCGAATAAGGCGCATGAAAATGTACTTTCATCTTTATTACAAGAAATGAAAACCTGCAAAACCTTCACTTTCTCAGTTGCCTTCATCACAGAAGGTGGACTCGCAACAATTAAAACAATGCTTTATGATCTTGAAAAAAAAGGAATTACAGGACGTATTTTAACTTCTACATTTTTGAGCTTTAATCAACCAAAAATGTTTAAAGAATTATTGAAATTAAAAAATGTAGAAGTGCGTGTAACAGATGTGAAAGGTTTTCATTCTAAAGGCTACATCTTTGAACACGAACAGCATTATTCACTTATTGTAGGTAGCTCCAATTTAACGGATAGTGCTTTAAAAGCAAATTTTGAATGGAATATTTATTTAACTTCTCTTGAAAATGGGGAAGTCATTCATCATTTTAAAAATCAATTCGATCAGACTTGGCAAGATTCTACTCCCTTAACAGAAGAATGGGTTCTTCAATATAATTCATTTTATGAAAAACCTGAATTTGCAAACAAAGTAGCTTCTCCACCTTTATATGTAACAAATCCTTTAAGAGAAAACTTAGAGATTCGACCAAATAAAATGCAAACCGCTGCGCTTGAACAGTTAAAGATACTTCGTCAAAGTGGTGCTAAACGAGGCCTTATTATTTCTGCAACTGGAACAGGTAAAACCTATTTGTCCGCATTCGATGTTAGAAATGCTGCTCCTAAAAGAATGCTATTCATTGTTCACCGTGAACAAATTTTAAAGAAAGCTATGCAAGATTTCCGTAAAATTTTGCTAGGTGATCCTAATGATTATGGCATTTTATCAGGGAATTCCAAAAATACAGATGCACGTTATTTATTCGCAACCGTTCAAACAATGTCACGGGATCCCTATTTACAGCAATTTGCAAAAGATCATTTTGATTATATTTTAGTTGATGAAGTGCATCGTGCAGGAGCGGACTCTTATTTAAAAATAATTAATTATTTTGAACCACAATTTCTACTAGGTATGACTGCTACTCCTGAACGAACAGACCAATTCAATATTTATGAGCTATTTGATTACAATGTTGCTTATGAAATTCGTCTGCAGGCTGCATTAGAAGAAGATATGCTCTGTCCATTTCATTACTTTGGTGTAACAGACTATGAGCTTGATGGTGAATTAATTGACGAAACAGCTGATTTGCAAAAGCTGATTCATAAAGAGCGGATTGACCATATTATCGAAAAAATCTCTTACTATGGATTTTCAGGAGATCGAGTTCGAGGTTTAATGTTTTGTAGTACTAAAGAAGAAACACGGTTACTTTCAAATTTATTGAATATGCGCGGTTATAAAACACTTGCACTTACTGGGGACAATACACAAGAAGAACGTGAAGAAGCAATTGCTCAGTTAGAAAATGGTGAATTGGAATATATTTTAACAGTGGATATTTTTAATGAAGGAATTGATATCCCCTTCCTTAATCAAATTGTAATGTTACGTCAAACACAATCAAGTATTATTTTTATTCAGCAGCTTGGTCGTGGATTACGTAAACATGAAGTGAAGGAATATGTGACGATTATTGATTTCATCGGCAACTATAAAAACAACTATTTAATCCCTATTGCACTTTCTGGTGATAGATCAATGAATAAGGACAATGTTCGCCGTCGCACCGTCAACACTAATTATATACAAGGCGTTTCTACAATTAACTTTGAGGAAATTGCGAAGAAGCAAATTTTCGATGCCATTTCAAATGCAAAATTGTCTACTAAGAAAATTTTAGAAGATAGTTATCATGAGCTAAAAAATCGACTTGGTACTAACCCAACTCTATTTGACTTTATAAAACATGATTCATTAGATCCTGAAGTAATTATTAACTATGCTAGTACATATTACGACTTTTTATTAAAAATAAAAGAACCAATCCCGTCTATAACTGATTATGAAAAGGCAATTTTAATGATGATTGGAAAGGATTTATTACCTGGCAAACGTATTCATGAAATACTATTACTAGAGTTACTTATTCAACAAGAAACAGTGACAAAGAGTCAATTCATAGAGCAGTTAAATGATAGATCCATTTACTATGATGAAGATACAATTACTTCTTTGGAAAATGTATTTTCTTTAAACTTCTTCGTAGAAAATGACCGAAAAAAGTTTGGTTTTAAACCTATTGTTATTAGCATTGAAGAAACCTACTCATTCAATGAGGAATTTCAACAATCAATACTAGATGATAATTTCAAACAGTATGTTGTCGATTTGCTTAAATGTGCATTCACTAAAAATAAAACATATAAAAACAGCGAACTTTTTACACTTTATCAAAAATATTCTCGTCGTGAAGTTTGTCGTATTTTAAATTGGGATAAAAATGAGGAAGGTACTCTGAATGGCGGTCGCCCTAAAAACGGAGACTTCCCTATATTTGTGAATTATCACAAAAAAGATGAAGATGGTTCAGAGACAAACTATATGGATGAGTTCCTTTCAGCTGAATCATTTAGATGGTGCTCTACAAAAAATCGATACTTACATTCTAAAGAAATGGAAACCCTCATCCATTCCAAAGAAAATGGTACAAATGTTTATCTATTTGTAAAGAAAGATAATGGTGAAGGTAAAGATTTTTATTATCTTGGTAAAGGATTAGTAATCCCTAGTTCCGCTCAACCAGATAAAGTAACCGAAAAGGGTAAGTCATATCCTGTTGTCACAATGGATATGATTTTAGAGCAACCGGTCCAATACGATATTTATCATTATTTAGTGGAGGAATAGAAAAAAGCTATTGCTACGGAAACAACCATAGCAATAGCTCTTCATTATATTTCCTCATCACTTCTCTTAAACACATTCCGCTTATGCCATTTAAAATACTTTTTATTTTCCTCTACCCGATTAACACGCATTTTTTCATGAATCCCATATTTTATGTAATCTATCTTTTCAATTTCAGATGAAATATGAATTTTCCCAGTTCCATCAAAAGCGATAAAACCTTGATCATATAAAACATCATGATTGCTACACAATAAAATACCATTATACGGATCAAGGCGTTCTTCATCTGTTGCATCTTTCCATGGTTTTGCGTGACTTGCTCGTAACAATGCTGGCAATGTAATCCCACATAAAGCACATTGATTATTCCATAATGGAGTTAAATGCTTTTTGAATTTTTGCTGCCCTTTTCGGATTTTCACCTTTGCTTCTGCTTCGGTTTCAATTAACACGGGTGCTAGTGTATCGCGTTCTTTTTGTGCAATCATGCTCATCGCAAACTCAAGCTGTTCTTCATTTTCTTCATAAATATTCGCATCGCTAATAAGTTCGAGTAATTTCATTGCGAGCATTTCATTGCATGGGTATAAGTAGCCCTGGTTACCATCACCATTTGATTGGAATGGTGAATATTTAATTGGTAATAGTGGATTAATGACATCAAAATGCTCTTTAATATTAATAGAAAATGCTAGTTCCTCATAATTAGCTGAGAACATGTTTCCTATATTTCCTGATTCATTTATTGGATTGACGCCTTCACGACAATTCTCTTGTGCAATACTTACTGCTACAATTTCACCTTTTACACAGTGGAAAATTGCATCACCTTTTTTTACTTCTCTCATACGTTCCCAAGTATGCGGTGTTTTCCCACTGTTATCGAAAATCGAACACCAAATCACTTGTTTATCTTTTGCCTCTTCATATGTTCGACCTTGCATTACAATATAAAAATTCATATGGACCCCCTTCTATCTATCGTTTTATATAGTTTACCACTTCTCTTTTCCATCGAATAAGATTTGGATTCATTCAAGACATTACAATCCCTTCGCCCCTCGAAAAATCCCCCACATTAATGCTATAATCCAATTAATAACGATTTCCACTTAACTACACTACATTTATCCCGCATTCAAGTTGTGCGGGATAAACACAGAAAGGACTACCTATGCTTACAAGATTTTTTACATACTACAAACCGCATAAGCGCTTGTTTATCATCGACTTTTCGAGTGCGATTGTTGTGGCGATTTTAGACCTTTTATTCCCGATGGCGGTGCAATGGTTTATCGATGATTTGCTGCCCACGAACGATTGGGACTCGATTGTGAAGATTAGTATTTTACTGCTTATTACGTACATTATTAGTACAGGATTGAACTTTGTCGTGAACTATTTAGGGCATAAACTGGGGACGAATATTGAAACGGATATGCGTCAGCAGCTGTTCAATCATGTGCAACGTCAGCCGTTCACGTTTTTTGACAATACGAAAACCGGGCATTTAATGAGTCGCATTACGAATGATTTATTTGATATTGGTGAATTCGCACATCATGGACCTGAGGATTTGTTCATTGCGGTGATGACCTTTATTGGGGCATTTACGATTATGTTCAATATCAATTCGACACTGGCGCTCATTCTACTCATCATGGTGCCTTTCCTTATTATTGTGATGTATATGAGCAATAAGCGTATGAAAAAGGGTTGGACAGTCATGTATAGTGAAATTGCCAACGTGAATGGACGCGTTGAGGATAGTTTTTCGGGCATTCGCGTCGTGAAATCATTTACGAATGAGGAGTTTGAAAAAGAGCGTTTTAAATCGCAAAATTCCTTGTTCCGTAAGGCGAAACTTTATGCGTATAAAGTAATGGCAGGCACGCATTCAAGCATTTATATCGTGACACGTTTAATGACGTTGACAGTGCTCGTTGTCGGAGCTTGGCTATCATATCAAAATCAATTGTCTTACGGGGAATTTGTTAGTTTCGTACTATATACGAATGTATTAATTAAGCCGATTGATAAAATTAGCGCCCTACTTGAAATGTATCCAAAAGGGATGGCCGGCTTTAAACGTTTTTGTGATTTACTTGATCAGGAGCCATCGATTATGGACCGCCCGAATGCACTTGCAGTGGATCAATTAAATGGCGATATAGAATTTAAAAACGTAAACTTCAACTACGCAGATAGTAAGCAAGTACTTAAGGATATGTCATTTAAAGTGCCTGCTGGGAAAACAGTCGCATTTGTTGGACCATCAGGGTCAGGGAAAACAACCATTAGTGCGTTAATTCCCCGCTTCTATGATGTGACGGATGGTGAGATTACGATTGACGGTAATGATATTCGTGACCTGACACAACATTCACTTCGACAGCAAATTGGTACCGTACAGCAGGATGTATTCTTATTTACGGGTACGGTTCGTGAAAACATTGGATACGGTAATCTCGATGCAAGTTTTGAGGAAATTTTACAAGCTGCGGAAAAAGCGAATTTACTTGAATTTATCGAGCAGTTGCCGGATGGATTTGAAACAGAAATTGGTGAACGTGGACTTAAATTATCTGGTGGGCAAAAACAACGTCTTGCCATTGCACGAATGTTCTTGAAGAATCCGCCGATTTTAATATTGGATGAAGCGACATCTGCCCTTGATACGGCAACGGAGCGCATTATTCAGCAGTCACTCAGCGATTTGGCAAAAGACCGCACAACTGTTATTATTGCGCACCGTTTGGCAACGATTCGTGATGCGGACTATATTTTCGTCGTAACGCCAAATGGGATTGAAGAGCAAGGCACATATGAGGAATTGTTAAAGAAAGGCGGAATATTCGCTGGGCTGCATCATGCATAGCTTTTAAATGAAGGAAGGCTCGTTCCATAGATGACAGTTGTTCATTGCAATGGAATGAGCTTTCTTATTATAAAAAATTGCAGCCATTACAGCAAGTTCATGAATATTAGAATTATGATTCGATAAGTATTACTCTAAAATAATGAAATCGGGGAAATGATATGCGGATTTTTCTTAGACTCGCAATAATTTTGATAATCGGAATTCTTTTATTAACACAAATAAGCTCATCTTCTAGTACAGAGTTTTTGCTTATTTTAATAGGTGTTGGCATTGTTGCTTCATTTATTGGAACATTAGCTGGTGGTGGCGGATTAATTACATTGCCTGCGATGATGCTTCTTGGCATTCCAATTCAATTTAGTATTGCAACAAACAAATTTTCATCTGGAATTGCTTCATTATCTAGTTTATTCGTTTTATTGAAGGCTAAAGAATTGAAATGGGAAGTAATCAAGAAATACATCTTGTTTTCAATAGTTGGCGGTGGCATCGGGGCATTCGTGACGTCTTCCATACCTGAAAGTTGGCTGAATTCGATTGCGTTATTTTTACTTTTATTTGCTTTAGGTCTTTCCCAAAAAAAGTAATAAATGGTATAGCGCAGCTTCAAATCAAACTGAAGATAGTAAAGATCCCGCACGCATTTCCATTGTTTCTTTTTTTATCGGAATTTATGACGGTGGATTTGGTCCAGGCTCCTCTTCATTTAGTATTTTATACTTCTTAAAATCAGGCTATACATATGTTAAAGCAACACAGATGAGTCGAGTGTTGAATTTTGGTAGTTGTTTAGGCGCTTTTATCGTTTTTTATCAAACCGGCTTCCTACAATGGGATTATGCGATTGCTTTAGCTACTGGATCAATTATTGGTACACAGCTTGCTTTACTCATCGTAGCAAAAATTCCTTTACGATTTGCGAAAGGGCTATTAACTATTATTCTACTATTATTAATTGGTCAAGTTGCTTTGGAAGTTTTCTAGTTTGTTTATACAATTTAATATTACTACGAATTGCATTACATACAATAAATCAAACTCCCATGCTATACTACTAAAACAATCACGAAAAGGAGCGATTATAATGAACGGGAAAAATCGTAGCGATGTGTTTGCAGGCTTGCAAGTCGACATCGTACTTAAACAAGATCAACGAACAGGTAAAAAGACACGCGGTATAGTGAAGGATTTACTAACAAATAGTAGTTCACATCCGCATGGCATTAAGGTCCGCTTAACAGATGGACAAGTCGGACGCGTGTGCCAAACGTATCCGAAGTAAAGTAGCCTACTCACTTTACCTTTTTCTTTTTTCCAAAGAGGGATTTACCATGTTAAACGGTTTTTTCACATGGTAAATCCCTCTTTTTTTTTTTTTCACAATCTCATTTCAACGTCACTTAAATGTATTTTCTTTTCTTCTATTTTTTAATTCTTCCCTACTACTTTGACTCAAGTAAGAACAAATAATTTCGATTAAATAAAAAAACGCACCCGCAAAGTCAAACGGGTACGTTGCTTACTATTCTTATAAAACCTTCTCTAAAAATTCTTTCGCACGCGCTGATTTTGGCGCTGAGAAGAATTCCTCTGGTGGTGCGTCTTCTACTAATATGCCCCCGTCTAAAAATAGCACACGGTCTGCTACTTCTTTTGCGAAGCCCATTTCATGCGTAACAATTAACATCGTCATGCCTGATTCAGCAAGAGATTTCATTACTTCTAAAACCTCTTTTACCATTTCTGGATCGAGCGCTGATGTTGGCTCATCGAATAAAATCGCCGTTGGATTCATTGCTAGTGCACGCGCAATCGCAACACGCTGTTTTTGTCCGCCTGATAAGCGGTTCGGAAACTCATGTCTTTTTTCGAAAAGACCCACCTTCGTTAATAGCTCTTCACCTAACTTCGTGGCTTGTTCTTTTGTCACGCCTTTTACGTTAATTGGTGCATACGTTAAGTTTTCTAAAACGGTTTTGTGTGGGAACAGATGGAAGTGTTGGAACACCATCCCTAAATTTTCACGCATCTTCATCACGTTTTTATCAGTAATTTCAACACCTCCAATAGAAATGACCCCTGCTGTTGGTTCTTCTAAACGGTTAATACAGCGTAAAAATGTTGATTTACCAGAGCCTGATGGTCCGATGATTGCGATTACTTCTTTTTCTTTAATTTCTGTTGATATACCTTTAAGTACTTCATTTTTACCGTATGATTTTTTTAGATTATCAATTTTAATCACTACGTCTCATCCTCTTTTCTAGCATTTGGCCAAGGAATGATAATACTAATGTCATTACATAATAGATTAAACCGGCGATTAGTAGCGGCTCTAAATATGTGAATGTTGAACCACCAACTACGTACGCGCGGCGCATAATATCCATAGCTCCTATTACCGTTACGATTGCCGATTCTTTATTTAATGTAATGAATTCATTCATTAACGATGGTAATATATTTTTCATTGCTTGCGGTAAAATAATGTCTTTCATCATTTTAGAATACGGAATACCTAGTGCTTTTGCGGCTTCCATTTGCCCTTTATCGACTGCATTTATGCCTGCACGAATAATTTCAGAAATATAAGCACCTGAATTTAATCCAAATGCGATGATTGCGGCAGGGATGGCCTGAATTTGAATGTCGAATACTTGTGGTACTGCATAGTAAATTAGCATTAATTGTAATACTAATGGTGTCCCACGGAAAATTGACGTGTAAAATGCGGCAAACCAGCGTAATGGTTTTATATTCCCAATTTTACATAGCGCTAAAAGTATACCTAAAATTAATCCCAAGATTGTTGCTCCAACAACGATCTGTAGTGTAACGCCTATTCCTTCTAAAATATAAGGAATAGAGGGCACGATTTTTTCAAAGTTGAACATCGTAGCCCTCCTTTCTCTGAATTTCTTATTTACTTACTCTCCTAAAAAAGTTAGAAACGTCACCCAGCTTATTCGCTGAATGACGCCCCAATGATATTTATTCTACAACAAACCATTTTGCTTTCAGTTCATCAATTGTGCCATCCGCTACTAATTCTTCGATCACTTTATCGAATTCAGCTTTAAGTGGACTACCCTCTTGGAACACTGCTGCTTTGAAATCTGGCTCTTCCACTTCGATAGGGAATGCTGCTAAATCATCATTGTTTGCTAAGTAGTTTTCAGCAACGATGTTTTCGATAACGGCTGCATCAAAACGACCTGTTTTTAATTCTTGTACTAGCTCAGGGATTAGGTTACGGCTTTCTACTTTGAAACCATGTTCTTCAGCAAATTCTTTTGCTAAATCTTCTTGAATTGAAGAAACTTGAGCGCCAACTAAACCACCTTTTACGTCTGCAAGCTCTTTATAATCTTTTTCTTTATCAAATATTAAATATTGTTCTGTTTCATAATATGGGATTGAGAAATCTACTACTTCTTCACGTTCAGGTGTTGGTGTCATTCCAGAAAGTACGATGTCGAATTTTTTCGCTTGTAATGCTGTGATTAAGCTGTTGAAATCCATGTTTTCTACTTTAATTTCATAGCCTAATTTTTCACCGATAGTCTTTGCAAGGTCGATATCAAAGCCAATGATTTCATCACTTGTCGCTGTTTCTACATACTCAAATGGTGCGTAGTCCGCAGATGTACCCATTACTAAAACTTTTTTATCTTCTGTATTTGTATCTGTCGGACCTTCACTACCTGATGTTGTATCTTTTTTATCAGATGCGCCGCACGCTGCAAGTACTGCGACAACCAATGTCATAAGTAATGCTAATAACCATTTTTTATTCATATTATCCATCTCCTATTAATGTTGTAAGTAACGCTGGATTGCTCTTTCTAACATTTGTAAGCCATCATCAATTTGTTCTGTTGTAATTGTAAGTGGTGGAATCATCCGAATCACTTCGCCTTCATTCCCACATAAGTAGAATAGTACGCCCTCTTCAAGCGCGTAATCTAATATTTGTCCTACTGCTTTACCATCTACTTCACCCGTTTCCGGATTTGAAAGCTCAATTCCGATCATTAAACCTGCTGAACGCACATCGCTAATGATACTGTATTTTTCTTTCATTTTAAGAAGCTGTTCACGGGCATAAGCTCCCACTACACGAGAATTTTCAACTAAGTTTTCTTCGTGGAGAATTTCTAATGTTGTCAATGCAACGGAACAAGCAATTGGATTTCCTCCAAAAGTCGTACCGTGTGAACCGATTGGCCATTTTTTCATTAATTCTTTTGAAGCAACTGTTGCACTAAGCGGTAAGCCTGATGCAATCCCTTTAGCAATTGCCATAATGTCTGGCGTCACATCGAAGTATTGCGCAGCGAACCATTCACCCGTTCGACCGAAGCCCGTTTGAACCTCATCAAAAATTAATAAAATTCCGTGTTCATCACATATTTCACGAATCTTTTTCACCCATGCTTTTGGTGGAATGATGTAGCCACCTTCGCCAAGTATTGGCTCTAAAATAACAGCCGCTACTTCTTCTGGTGTTACTTGATGTTTGAATAACTTTTTAAAATCTTTTTCAAGCTGCGCTACACAGTATGTATCAACATCTTCACCGGTTGGTACGCCTTTTACATCAGCATACGGAATTTGATATGAAAGATGTGATGGTTGTAAAAATTTTCGATATTTACTTTTTGATGTTGTTACACCAAGTGCCCCCATTGAACGACCGTGGAAACAGCCTGTAAATGAAATCACATATGGTCGTTCCGTAACAAATTTTGCTAATTTTAATGAGCCCTCGATCGCTTCTGTTCCACTATTGGCGAAGAAGAAACACCCTAAATCACCAGGCAACACTTCACCTAGCTGCTCTGATAATTTTAAAATTGATTCGTACATAATCACGCCTGATGGTCCATGTACTAACTGATCCGCTGCATCCTTAATACTTTGTACAATTTTCGGATGACGGTGACCTGTATTTGTAACAGCAATTCCTGAAGTAAAATCTAAGTATTTACGACCATCTGCCCCGTAATAGTAACATCCTTCTTCTTTAACCACTGGAAGGTTTGGGTGATCCTTTGCCATACTTGGCGCTAAATAGTCGCCCATTTCCTTGTATAAATCTAACCAATCCGACATTTTATAGTACCTCGCAATGCTTTTTTAATATTTCTTGCGATTTAAAGTTTCCCTCTAAACCACAACTTAGTGTTATCTCATTCTAATCTCTATTGCATAATTATGCAAGAATTAATTATTCTGAAAAGCTAGATTAAATTTCTCGATAGATAGAACTAAATGTTCGTCTTCCTTATTATTTAGCATAGAAAAGAGCTTCTATTATTCTCACTTCACACAAGGAAGTATTAGTTCATTTAATCATATTTTTACAATTGGTAAGCCTATACAACTACATTTTTCATCGTATATACTTTTCCCGCGGACATTTCACTTCTTGATAACTTTTGATACCCATTTTATGCATGTAGAAATCCTTTAATTACAAATCCTATAACACCCTATATTAGCAAAGTAATTGAGCAAACTTTTAAATACAACTACACTGTAGTTTGTAAGTGAACCTGTATATAGGTGAATTTTAATACAAGTTAATACATATCCAATCACAACGGTAACAAGTTAAAACTCACTATTTAACGCTATACTTATGAATCTATCCATGTTAGTTAATTCGCAGTTTTCGAAATATTTTATTCACCTTTAAACCAATTTATATCGACACTGGGAATTTTAATAACGGGCATAAAGCTATTCCTAAAGAACATTAAATGAGAGTCTTTAGCATCCATTTAAAAGCAAATAAAAGAAGCGTAATATACAATCCTGCTTGTTTTTGACCGTTAAAATTATAATAAATAACCGCACCTAAACATCCATACTACATGACGTTAGGTTACGGCTATTTTTTAAAGTTTATTTTCAAACTGCGCTTCGGTTTTCGCTTGAACTTCCTCGAGTGTCACGCCATCCTGTAATTCCACTAACTGCATACGACTATCTTTAAAATCAAACACGGCTAAATCTGTAATAAGGCGATGGACGACGCCTTTTCCTGTCAATGGCAATGTGCAGGCAGGCTTTACTTTAGATTCACCGTATTTATTCGTGTGCTCCATAATAACGATCACTTTTTTCGCACCAACGACTAAATCCATTGCACCACCCATACCTTTGACAACTTTCCCTGGGATCATCCAGTTCGCGAGGTCACCTGTTTCAGATACTTCCATGCCTCCTAAAATGGCCACATCTATATGACCACCACGGATCATGGCAAAACTTTCTGCACTATCAAAATAGGCTGCTCCTGCTCGCGCTGTTACCGTTTCTTTTCCGGCATTAATAAGATCTGCATCGACTTCATCTTCTGTCGGGTAAGGTCCAATTCCTAGCATCCCATTTTCGGATTGCAGCATGACATCGTATTGTGCAGGAATTTCATTGGCTATTAACGTTGGCATCCCAATTCCTAAATTGACATACATACCGTCCTCAATTTCTTTTACAGCACGGCGTATAATTGTTAGACGAGTATCCATCATGCTTCCTCCCTTACGATGCGACGTTCAATACGCTTTTCATATGATTGACTATGAACAATACGCTGTACATAAATACCTGGCAAATTAATTTCATCTGGCGCAAGCTCGCCTACCTCGACCAGTTCTTCCACTTCTACAATTGTCACTTTACCAGCTGTTGCTACAAGTGGATTGAAGTTACGCGATGTTTTACGGAATACAAGATTTCCAGAGCGGTCTGCCTTCCATGCCTTTACAAGTGCAAAATCCCCTGTAATTGCACGCTCTAAAATATACGTTTTACCTTCAAATGCCTTCTCTTCTTTGCCTTCTGCAATCGCTGTTCCTACGCCAGTTGCCGTATAAAAGCCTGGAATACCCGCGCCACCCGCACGAATTCGTTCAGCAAGTGTTCCTTGCGGTGTTAACTCGACTTCCAGCTCACCATTTAAAAATTGCTGTTCAAATAATTTATTCTCCCCTACATAGGAAGCAACCATCTTTTTAATTTGTCTATTCGGAAGTAAAACCCCTAAACCAAAATCATCTACTCCACAGTTGTTACTCACTACTGTTAATTGATTAACCCCTTTTTCATGGACAGCAGCAATTAAGTTTTCAGGAATGCCACAAAGTCCGAACCCCCCTACTAATATCGTTGCGCCGTTTTCAATATCATGAATCGCTTCTTGAACAGATGCTACAACTTTCCCCATCTTTTCGCGCCTCCCCTTTGACCCTTTTTTATACAGCTTCCTAGCTTTTTAACTAACCACTAAGTTCCACAAAAATATAAAATACCCTCTATTTTTAAGTTTGATTAACACACAAAAAACGACATTTCGACTCTCAGTCAAAATGTCATTTTTGCTTTTTTTACGAAGCGCGTCCGTCTTTATGCGGTGCTTGATAAATCCCTAGTTCCCCTGTCTTCGGATCACGAATATAACGCTGATCATCCTGTAACGGAATTTCATCAGGTTCCACCTCATCCGCCATTCCAAATTCACCTGCAACCGCCATATCTGGCATGCGGATTACTCGTTGTGGATTGAAGGCTACTGGACGAATTTCTTTTAACCCCCAAATAATTAAGTTTGATGGATTTTTTTGATTCGTAATCCATTTTGTTAATGTATGCCCCGTCCACTCACTTTCGTAAAATGGATCCGTACCCGACACTAGTACCATTCCACCTTTTTTAATCACTTCCATGTACTCTCTTTTTTCTGTAGGTGATAACAGCATCCGGTGAAGTGTTTTTTCAATTGCTGTTTCTTTTGTAAACAATGCTTTTAAGTGGTTGCGGATGCCGTGTGTTGTGACAATTTGAATTTGTGCATCCCGTGCTAATGCATGAAATTCATTTACTTCATTTGTCAAAATATAAATGGTGTTTTGCCTTGCTAAACCTGGTGTACGCAATTTCTGGAGTTTTTCGAGCATTTCACTTTTAGAATGTGCAACATCAATAGAGCGTTTCACTTCATTTTCAGACATATGAATCCCTCCAATGTTTTCGATACTTTCCTTTTCCCAAAATAGCGGGAATGAAACTTTTTAATAGTGATTATCCATGAGTTGAATTCCTTTTTCTTCATAATAAAAGAACAATTCATTATATGAAACGCGGGAATAAAAAAGACAATTCTCATAAAAATAACAGGCACTTATCTTTTTGCAGCCAATAGAAAAAAACCACAGTATTTTAAAATACTGTGGGAGTCACTTCGTTTAAATTTTATAATCCTTCACAACACGGTTCAATTGCTCTGCTAAATCGGATAATTGCTCTGTTGCCGTAGCAACTTCGCCCATTGTTGCACTTGTTTGAATGACCGTCGCTGTCGTTTCTTCCACACTTGCTGCTGTTTCTTCTGTAAGTGCGGTAATTTCCTGCATAGCGTCATTAATTTCATGCCCTTCATGACTCATTTCTTGAAGGTTGTGAATCATCATCGTAATAAATTGCGCCATTTGTGATACGGAATTTTGGATTTCATTAAACGTATTTGCCGTTATTTCAAGTTGCTCTGAACCTGTAACAACTTGACCATATCCGCGCTGTAATGATGCGCTCACTTCTTTTGAATCATGCTGAATTGCTGACACAATCGATGTAATTTCCGTAACCGAATGACCAACTTGCTCCGCTAACTTCCGAACTTCATCCGCTACAACTGCAAAGCCTTTACCATGTTCGCCCGCGCGTGCTGCTTCAATCGACGCATTCAGTGCCAATAAATTCGTTTGGTTGGCAACTTCTTCAATAATGGAAACAAAGGATGAAATTTGTACTGCCTGCTGATCAAGCTGCACCATTTTCCCCATGGATTCCTTCATTACTTGATGAATTTCTTGCATTTGCTCATTTGAAGTATTCATCAACTTTGCACCATCTTCTGATAAAGTAAGTACATTTTCTGACGTCGTATTTAACTGATTCCCTTGAGCTGTGGATTCTGCTAATTTGCGCGAAAACTCGACCATAATTCCCGATATTTCCGAAACCTCAACCGTTTGCTTATCCACACCTTTTGATAGGTATTCCATCGTTTCAGCAATCGCCTCAGAGCCTTGCGAAACTTCCTTGGCCGACTGTGAAAGTACCGTACTTTTTGTCGTTACAGTCGTAGAAGCTTGTGCTATTTCTGAAATTGTTTTGTGTAAATGTTCCTGCATCTTCTTCATATCCGTCATCAGTTTGCCAATTTCATCACGTCGATTATTATCCGCAATTCGACTCGTTAAATCACCACTACTTAATGTATGCATCATCTGCGTCGTTTTAATAATCGGAACTGTTAATGTACGACTATAAAATAGTGCCACTGCAATCGCTGCAAAAATCGTAATGAGTAAAGCAATGCCATTCGTCATTTTCATTTGGCTTATCGCATTCTGAGTTGTTGTAATATCTTGTACTAATAACAGCGTACTCACAACCGCTGTACCTGTTGGATCTTGAATAGGCAAGTAACTTTCAATTTTTAGTTGTTTCAAATCTGTAAATCGTGTTTGTTCCCCTGCCATCGCTTGTGCAAAATAGTCATTTACTATTTGCTCTCCAATACGGTCAGTATGTGTAGATCGAACAATTTCACCTGTTGCATTAATTAAATCAACTTCTGTGCTTGGGAATAGTGCTTGGAAGTCCGTTAGAAATTCATTACCAAGCCCTATTTGTAACGTCCCAACTACTTTGCCTTCTTGTTTAATTGGCGCAAATGCCCGAACAGATAGCCCACTTGAACCATATTCAAATCCACTAATTGTCTGTCCCTTTAATGCTTGTTGAATAGCCATTACATCTGCTTTACTATCACCGTATTTTGAAACATTATGACCCCGCAAATAAACATTACCCTGTACATCACCAAACTCTAAAACCGTTAGCTGATGTTCTTTTTGCAAGCTCTCAAATAATGCTTTTCCTTCTGTTTCCAGAGTTCCTCGATTTGTTTCCGTTAATAATTGCTGCACACGTATATCCTGTGCATACAGTTCTGCTATGTATTTCAAATCATTTGTTACTTTATCAAGATGCTGCGCTACCGCATGTTCAATCTGCTCTTGTGTTTCATTTTGAACATTTTGATAGCTATTAGAAGAGATTATAAAATTATAAGTTCCTGTAACCATCACTGGAATAATTCCTACTAATAATAAAATTACAATGAGTCTTGTTTTTAAACTTTTGTATCGCATAGCTACTCCCTTATCTCTTTTACTTTATTGTTATCCATCTATGACTCGCACGTTGCCAGTCAGTTAACTATCGTCATATGGACACAACTTATTTAGAATAACACATACTGAACAACGATGAAAAAAACGAATGCCCCTTGCAGTCAACTGACATGCAAAATGGCATCCGCCTTTATCTTATTGGCTTTTACGCGCCAAAATCGCTAACGAATTCCGTTACCGCTTTTCGCTCTTTTGCTTTTGGTGCTTCATCATAATGACCAAATTGAAGCATCGCAATGACACGCTCATTCGGTTGCGCGTTTAATGCTTCACGGAATTTTGGATTATCTAAAAAGCCTGGTGTTTTCCAGCAAGTGCCGATGCCTTTTTCCAAAGCTAATAGCTGTGCATTTTGCAAGAAGCATGATGCCGCAGCATAATCTTCTAATCGTTCTTTTTGACGCATATCTTCTTTCACTAACATAAATGCATAAGCACCTGCTAGCGTAAATTTTTGCATCTGTGTAGCAAGTGCCTCTTCTGAAAGCTCCTGCCATTTTGGAACGGCTAAATCGCGTAATAATTCCAATACGTGTGGTAACTGATCCCCAGCGCCCATTACGACACGCCACGGCTCACGACTTCCGTGATTCGGTGCCCATTTCGCGTCATCTAAAATTTCTAAAACCGTTTCTTTCTCAACAAGTGTACCGTTGAATTTTTTAATCGAGCGGCGTTGTAAAATTGCTTCTTTTACTGATAGTGTCATTTCAAATCCTCCTTCGTTCATTAGTTCCACCATAACATAATTAGGTTTCTTTTAATATATCAATCACTAGTTGAAAACATCGGCAATTTTATAAAAATAATAGCGCATTTGTGGTGTGTAAGCTGTCGATGTTTCATACGTGTAAAGTCGATTTGCACTGTTTGAAGAATGGGCATTTACATAGGGAACACCATCGACTATACTCGTCACAATTGTACTATGATCAATGCGACCATTCCCTTGAAAATCGTAAAAAATGACATCACCCAGGTTTAAATCAGACGCCGCATTCGTTTGCTTGGCAGTCAATCCTTGCTTGGACGTTTCCAAGTACCAGCGAAGCGAATGCGAAACAGACCAACTAAAACTCCAACGCTCATTTAAACCAAGCATCCACCAGCCCACTTCACGATTTGGCGGTGCCCCCCTCATCGGCGCGTTCCCTGCAAATAAACATTGCGAAATATAGTTCGTACAATCATCCTGAAAAACAGGAAATTGCGGATTATTATCATTCCACCAACGCTGCGCATAAGCAACTGCCGCTAATCGATTATAATAAATAGCGATATTATTTTCTCCTTTTTATTTTCTTTTATGTCATCATATGTCGAATATTTTTGGATTATGTACTTATGCTGGTCACGACATGTTCGACATAAGAATTCCACATTATTTCGGTATTTCGTCATAAGTTACAGAGTGAATTTACACTATTTTCTAAAATGTCTGCTACAATATTTTTAACTATGTATTAACTTGCTTTAGCGGATGTCATAGATTTTTAAGTGGCTCTTTTTGAGGATGCCTGGGGGAATTGGGAATCCATTATGCTAAGGCTTAGTCGATTGATTTTGGGGGGAATGATGATGAAGCAACATGCAGAAAAGGAAATTTTGCAACCAACGACACTTTGTGATAAAAAAGGGAATTTAAATCCCGCAGCAATCGGATTTGCACGTAAGCCGATTATCGATTGTAATCTATCTGGTCATTTTATGCGGAAGAAGAAATGGAATTATTGGTGCGTATATGGTGAAGATATTTTATTTTCTGCAACGATTAGCCATTTGGATTACGCTGCGGTTTGCTTCGTCTATTTCCTTGAATATGAAACACAACGTTATTTCGAAAAAACGATAACGATTCCACTTGGCACAAAAATAAAAATGCCCACACAAGTACTTGAAACCGTAAATTTTGCTAACAATGAAATGTCGATTCAACTTACATATTTCAATGGCGATACGCACTTAACCGTTACTTCAGCGAATTTTGACGGCGAACAGTTACATGCGGAATTAACGATTCAACACCCGAAAAATGATGAATCATTAAATGTAGTCATCCCATGGAATCGCCAAACTTTCCAATTTACCGCAAAGCATCACACTTTACCGACTTCAGGCATTGTCAAAATTGGGGACAAACGTTTTACATTCACCCCAGAAGAAAGCTTTGCTGTATTAGATTACGGGCGCGGTGTTTGGCCACGACAGGCGACTTGGAATTGGGGCATGGCTTCACAGCGCATTCGTGAACGACGAATTGGTTTAAATTTCGGCGGTCAATGGACGGATGGCACCGGAATGACTGAGAATGCTGTGTTCGTTGATGGGATTATGACGAAAATACATGAAGATGTCATTTTTGACTATGATCGAACAAACTTTATGAAACCTTGGCATGTAACATCAAAATTTAGCGATACTGTTCAACTTACTTTTACCCCCTTCTTTGAACGTGTAGCCCTAACAAATGCCAAACTCGTCCGCTCTGAAGTTCACCAAATGATGGGCTATTATGATGGGCGAGTTACACTATCAAATGGCGAAATACTGCATATTCAGCAAATGCTCGGTTGTATCGAAGAACATGCTGCGAAGTGGTAATAAATATGTTTCAAAAACAGCGGTTACAACTCGTTATTTGACGAATTGTAACCGCTGTTAATTCCACTGCTTATAGTTAACCATAACTTCAGATAACTTTATTTACCAAAAGACCAAAATTAACATTTTTTCATGATAGGAGGAATGACCATGGAACATCCTGATTTAAAACAAGAACAACAACGCCTTGCTGATACAGTGCACTATATGGACCATATTTTGCAAAGTTCGAAACAAAATCTTCAAGCCGCGCAGGACAATATCCGCTCTGCAATGGCCAATTTAGAATACATTGATTCCAGTGATAGTTTCTTAAACATTTTGACGAACACGCGCTTTTTTGAAATGGCTCGCAATCAAAAAGAAGGACTGGAAGCTGTTCGCCAAAAGCCTTATTTTGCCCGTATTCATTTCCAACGTGACGGTGAAGATGAGGAATTTCTTTATATCGGAAAAACATCTTTATTCCATAGCGACACACATGAACCGATCATTGTCGATTGGCGCTCCCCTGTTGCAAACGTCTATTATGATGGACGGCTCGGTGATTTAACATACGATGTGCACGATGAAGAACTTAGTGGACATTTATTTTCGAAGCGCCAATATAAAATTGAGCATAGCCAGCTACTCAATTTCCGTGATGTGGATTTAACAACGAATGACGAGCTGTTGCAAGAAGCGCTCGAAGGAAAAGCGGATGTGCGCCTAACAGAAATCGTTTCAACGATTCAAAAAGAACAAAATGAAATTATACGTGCCCATTTACGTCAACCCATTCTCGTACAAGGGGCTGCCGGTTCCGGAAAAACGACGATTGCACTTCACCGAATTTCGTATTTTTTATATACGATGGGCGAGCATTTTAAACCTGAACAACTGATGATTTTGGCGCCAAACCAGCTATTCATCGACTATATTGGCGATGTTTTACCAGAGCTTGGTGTCGATAAAATTTGCCAAACAACCTATGCCGAATATGTACAAAATGCAACGGGCATTAAATTAAAGCTACAAGACCCAAATGAGCAGCTCGAAAAAATTATTGCTAGCCAATCTGAAAGTCTGGACACTTTTATTATTTCAAAAGAAAAAGGAAGCAAGCTTTACCAACATATAATGGACCGTTTTTTGCAACGCTATGAACAGCAACTTGCCGATTTATTCGACGATGTATTTATCGAAAAATATCGAATTATGCAAGGCAGCTATATAAAGAAGTTGTTTTTAATCGAGTTTCAATATATGCCGATTGAAAAACGCCTTGAACGTATTAAAAAGGTCATTCAAACCGAAGTGAAACGAAAATCAACAGCGGTTTTCACGACATTAAACGGACGTTATGAAGAGGCGATTGGACGTGCACTCAACGGTATTCGTGATGATGAAAATCGTCGTCGCATCGTTACGAAATTTATCGACGAGCGTGATGAACGCATTCCAAAAATCAAACAGGAAGCAAAAACGACGGCTACCCTATATATGAAAAAGTTTACAAAAGCGAAAATTAAACCGATGTACCGTGACATCATTACGAATCGAACATTATTAAATGAATTGGCGCCTGAATGGTCGTTGGAAGAGGTCGAGCAATTTGTACAAGCTCATCAGAAGGAACAATGGGTCGTGGAAGATTTAGCGGCACTTCTTTATTTACATGCCAAAATGAAAGGTATTGATGACAAGTGGAAAATGCGTGTTGTCTTTATCGACGAAGTACAGGATTATAGTTTGTTTCAGCTAGCTGCACTGAAAGTCGGGCTTGAAACCGATATGTTCACAATGGTTGGTGACCTCGCCCAAGGGATTCATAGCTACCGCGCATTAACTGAGTGGGCGCCAGTGCTTGAGTTATTCCCACGCGCGACGTACGCAACACTACAAAAAAGCTACCGAACAACGATTGAAATTATGGCTCTGGCCAATCAAATTTTGGCGCAAATGGATGAGGACCTCCCACTTGTAGAGCCGGTTGTTCGTCACGGCAAGGAACCTGAATTCCTCTTGCAAGAAGAATTTGATATTCAGGTTATTCAAGACGTATACGATCGCATTCGTGCAAATGGTCACCGTTCTATCGCACTTATTTGCAAGACGACAAAAGAAACTGAAGCCCTTGTCGAGCAATTACACAATGCACAAATCCCTGCACAATTACTTGATGAAAAGTCTGGTATTGATCAGGAAAAATTACTCGTGTTACCAAGTCATTTAGCGAAAGGCTTAGAGTTTGATGCGGTGATTGTTCTCGCCTTCGAGACACCTTATTTCGACCATGCCATCGACCGCAAGCTACTCTATGTAGCTTTAACACGTGCCATGCATGAGCTTTATTTAATAGGGTCTTCTAGGGAAACTTTTTTATTGTAAGATAGGTATGACTAATATCAGTTTTCTATTAATAAAAGGTTATTTTATCTATTAGATGAAATGCCTTTTTTATTTTTGCCTCCTAAGAATTTCCCGTGTTTCCGCTGTAACTAGCCGAATTGATGCAGTAATTGGCCAAACCACATTTTACTACCTAGATTTATCCAGTTATTACCCAATTTCTCTACCCGCTAAAATATTCTAAGGCTCTTCATTCCAAACGAACGCATCAACTATAAAACTGTGCAAATTTATTTCAAGAACAAATTTCGATATTGCCCTTCACTTTTAAAAGGTTACCCCAAATTTTAACTAACATTTTAAAATATTCTAAATTTTAATTGACTTTCCACCTTCACACCTTTATCATTCAATTCATACTATGTTTATAGGAATTGTTAATAAGGAGGAATAATAAATGTCACTACAATTTGACCATTTTGTCCATTTAACACCTGTCCCTGAGGAAGCAGCTAAAGCATTCCAATCTATTGGGCTACATGCAGTAGAAGGAGGAAAGCACGAACGGCTTGGCACTTACAATGCATTAAGTTATTTCGGGTTAAGCTATGTCGAAATAATCGGCGTTTTTGATGAAGCTTTAGTTAAAACGGCTTCGAATATTAAATATAGCTTGCGTGATACTTTTATCGAAAACCAGCTACAGCCAGGTCCACAGCGTATCGCTCTACGCTCAAATAATCTGACTGCATTAGCAGAATATTTTCTCTCGCTTGGATTAGAAGTAAACGGACCATCCAACCATAGCCGAAGACGTACAGACGGGTCACTTGTAACATGGAAACTTTTATTTGCCGGAAAACCAAGTGATTCTATAACATTACCCTTCTTTATACAATGGGATGAAAAGGATAACGAGCGTCTTGAAGATTTACAACAACGTGGAGTTATTGCACCTCATGCATTAGGTGATATTTCAGTAGATGGGGCAGCATTTGCCGTAAGAAATTTAGAACAAATTACGGCTCTTTGGCAGGAAACTTTACAACTCGATAAAGGCATAATTTACGAAGACAAAGAATGGAATGCCAAGGTACAACGTCTTTCATTACAAGGTGGTGACATTATTTTTTACGAACCGCTTGGTGAAGGTACTGTGCAAGATATTATTCATTCTAAAGGGGAAGGTTTATTCGCTCTTCAACTTAAAGGGAGCGAACCAAAAACAACTACCATCTCAAATGCACTATATCGCTTTATTTAGGAGGAATTAAAATGAAAAAATGGCTGAGTATACTCGGAGTTTTCTTCCTTTTTACCATTCTTGCCGCATGTTCAAATGACAGCAATGACACTTCAAATGCTGACGCAACAAATAAGGGAGATGCGTTACAAATAATTAATATTGGCTATCAAAAAGGAAATACGCTCCATATTTTAAAAGAAACAGGGATTTTAGATGAAGCCGCGAAAGAAAAAGGAATTACGATCAAGTGGGAGCTATTTACACATGGCGGTACGCTAATGGAAGGAATCTACGCAGGTGCAATCGACTTTGGCCATGCTGCAGATGGTTCTGGTATTAAGGCACAAGCTTCAAATAAACCATTTTATTACGTAGGCGCAGACGCACCAAATCCTGAAGGTGTCGGAATTGTTGCTCTTAAAAAATCAGGCATTACTAAAGTTGAAGACTTAAAGAATAAAAAAGTTGGTACGCTAAAAGGTGGAAATCATCACTACTCTACTGTTCTTGCATTAGAATCAATTGGTTTATCGGCAAATGATGTGCAATGGGTGTATCCAAATGACGCTGCACAAGGTCGCGCTATATTTGAAACAGGGCAAATTGACGCCTTAGCTTCCTATGATCCATTTTTTGCAGCTGCAGAATTAGAAACAGATTCAGTTACATTAATCAATGGCGAGATCGACGGCTATCCAAACCGTACATTTTACTTTGCAACGACAGAATTTGCCGATAAGCATCCTGATTTAGTCCAATTTATTTTAGAAAAAATCAATGAATCAGATAAATGGGCAAATGAAAACAAGCAAGAAGTAATTGACATCATGTCCAAAGCACTTGGTATTAACAACGATGTCATCAGTAAGCAAATTAATCGCCGTACATTCGGTGCCTCCGAAATTACAGAGGACATCATCAGCGCACAACAGAAACAAGCAGATAAATATCTTGAGATTGGTTTAATTCCAGTCGAAATCAATGTGAAAGAAAGAGTTTGGACAAATAAAAATTAATATCTATAAGCAGATGGGCGACCCACTCCCATCTGCTTATAGATAGATAGGAGGCCTATTAATGAAAAAAATGACCTTTGATTTTCGCCCTTGGGCAATTCCATTTATTCTAATAATCGTTTGGGAAGTTGTTGTACAAATGGAAATTGTTTCGCCTGCGCTCTTCCCTTCACCCATTACGATTATTACAACTGGATGGAACTTGACTATAAATGGCGATTTAACTACACATATCGGTGTCAGTCTTGGGCGCGCGTTAACAGGTATGTTAATTGGTGGTGCGATTGGCTTTGCACTTGGCGTATTAAACGGTTTATCAAAAAATTGCTATCATTATTTAGACACGACTATTCAAATGATTCGTAACATCCCCCACCTTGCTTTAATTCCTTTAGTCATTGTTTGGATGGGAATTGGCGAGGATGCCAAAATCTTTTTAGTCGTACTTGGTGTGTTATTCCCTATTTATGTGAACACATTTCATGGTATTCGAAATGTAGACCCCAACTTAGTTGAAATGGGCAGAATGTACAACTTAAAGGGCTGGCAACTATTTAGACATGTCCTTTTACCAGGTGCACTTCCTTCTATTTTCGTAGGGTTACGCTATGCACTAGGTGTTATGTGGCTTACATTAATTATCGCTGAAACAATTCCAACTCAAGCTGGACTAGGTTACTTAGCTACGAATGCACGTGAATTTATGCAAACCGATATCATTATTTTAAGTATCGTCATTTATGCTCTCCTTGGAAAATTAGCAGATGTCATCGCGCAATTCGGAGAAAATCGTGCATTAAAGTGGAACGCTAGCTATAACAAATAAGAAAGGATACGAAACGATGAAACATGAACCAATTCAAATTGATATCCAAAATCTCCAAAAATCATTTGGCAAAAAAGAAATCCTTCATGACATTACAACTACATTTAAAAAAGGTGAATTTGTTGCTGTTATTGGGAAAAGTGGGAGTGGGAAAAGCACATTACTACGTTTAGTAGCAAGTTTAGAAGAAATTACACAAGGGGATTTACTGTTTGACGGTGTTCCTGCTAAAAACTCCGATGCAAACGTCAAAATGATGTATCAAGATTCGCGTCTCCTTCCTTGGAAAAAAGTGATCGATAACGTGGGGCTTGGCTTAACGGGAAATTGGTCAGCACTAGCGGAAGAAGCATTAGACAAGGTTGGGTTACTTCACCTAAAAGATGAATGGCCCTCAACCTTGTCTGGTGGTCAAAAGCAGCGTGTCGCATTAGCTCGTGCTTTAATTCATGAGCCTTCTCTTTTAATGCTCGACGAACCATTAAGTGCGCTCGATGCATTAACGCGTATCGAAATGCAAAATCTAATCGAATTAATTTGGCAAAAAAACAACTTCACAGCACTACTTGTAACACATGATGTAAGTGAAGCGGTCCGACTAGCAGATCGCATTATTTTAATTGAAGATGGCTCCATTGCTTTTGATGAGCCAATTGCAGTGCCTCGTCCTCGCAAATTAACGAATCCACTATTAATAGAACTTGAGGAAAAAATATTAAATCGATTAATGAACGGTAGAGAAATCGCCACATTAAATGAAAAGCAACTCGCAGTCAGTCCATTAAATCTTGTAGTTAACCCTTAAATGCAAACAAAAAGATGGCATGAGTTTAAATTCATACCATCTTCTTTCTTAATAGCTATTCAATATTAAATTTTATAAATCATCCAAAATAGGTCTTTTATTATACAACCTATTTTTACTGTTAGTGAATGCTTACACTAAAACAAAATAATCCATCTGAATCGATTTCATAAATCCAGCTTTTTCGTAAACACGTAGCGCACTCGCATTTTCAATCTCAACATCGAGCAGCACCCTTTTTTCCCCGTTTCGAATCGCATAGTCCTTTACCCATTGTAATATTTGCGTACCCATTCCACGACCTTGCATAGCTGGTGCAACCGCGAATGCTGTAATCCACTGCACTTCCCCTTCTTTACGAGTCGTGATTGTACCTATAGTCACATCGTCATGCTCGACAGTCCACATGACCAAACCTTCAGTCGTTGAATTAAAGTCGATTAAATCTAATGATTCTTCACGCATATCACCAAATGTTGACATCAAAATTGTCACAATTTCCTCAGTATCTTGTTGCACAAATGGACGTATAATCAAACTTGGTGCATCTTGTAAAACTTCCGCCTTCGCTTCTAACGTCGCTTCTGAAAAACTATACACGTAGTTGTTTTTTTGTAAAAATTCACGACCAAAATGGGCACCTTCCACCATTAATGCAAGCTCACCATCACTACCGCGTGTCTCCATTCCCTCATGCAGAACATTTAAAATCGCACGGCCAATACCGAGCTGACGATACATCGGCGCAACAACCATCGACCATTCATACGTATTTAACCCCATCAAATCAATCGCTGTCCCTGCACCAACCAATTCATTTTTTTCATCGTCGTACACAAGCACATAAAAACCTTTCATCTCATAGCTTTTCGCAACAGGTAAATTCATCACTTGCTGATATATTTGCCCATCAATATGACCACATGTTTTACATAACACTTGGATTTCTTCGTACGTTTCTTCATCTAAAGGAAACGATACTGTAATTGCCGATAAATTCATTTTTCCTACTCCACTTCTCTATACATCAGATGTCCTTATTCTAGTAGAGCTACTGCGGATTCGCAACTACTGATGTTTCTCTTCACCTGGAAATTTTCAAAAAAACAGGACATCAATATTTAACTTTTAACTTAATTGGGTATATGTCCTCTAAATAACTTATGTAATCGAACTTTTAAAATTCACAAATCTTTATCCAATCATTAAGTCTATGTATCTATGTATTTATGTATATACATTTTGCCAATTGATTTCACATATAAATTGAACTATAATTACATTTTGAAACGTTTAGTATTTTCCTCATTGCTTAAAAATCAAAATAGACTATTAAGCCTACTTACAGGATTTTCTAGATATATCCGTTAACTATAACGATGACTTATGACTGTATTTCTACTTATAATTATAGTAACTTTTTATGAAATAAGGAGGCCAAACATATGACAAAAGAGCAAACTTTTCCAACACGCATTGAACTTTCACCAGTTACTCCATTTCCTTCCTTTCTTGTATCACTAGACGGGCTATTCCTAGAAGGTCATTTTGGCGATTATCCATATGCCACAACAGATCTAGAAGAATTAAATCTTCAACCAATCGCTGACACATTACTCCCAACACTTACTAAAGAGCTATTAGCAACGATTTTAGAAAGCACCCAGCCTTTGTGTTATCACAATGTTGAATTAGCCATTAATAACAATAAACCCATCTCTTCAACGTTGTATACAAAACCTATGAATTATCAACAACAGCAAGTTATTCACATGCTTTGTATCCCGACTGACTCCATTCGTTTAATGAATGACGAACAACAACATTTAATCGACTTAAAAAACGGTATTCAAAATTCATTTATGACTGTAACGCTTGATAATGAAGGTTTTATTGTACATACAAACCCGCATTTTTTAACGACAAGTCATTGGACACCGAAGCGCGTACTTGGAAAAACCTTTTGGCAGCTCTTCCCGTCAGATGATGAAAGCGTGAAAGAAGTGCAACACATTTGGAAAACCCTTCAAAACGGCAACATTTGGCAAGGTGAGGTCCAAAAAATTACAAAGGATGAGCAACCATATTGGGTTCACTTAACAGCAATTCCGATGATTAGCCAAAATTCAATCGACAATCGTTTTTTCTTTATTGAACGCGATATTACAAATGAAAAGATGATGCAAAATCGATTGGAGAAAATTGCTTATATTGACCCTGAAACAGGGATGATTAACATACATCGACTTGAACAAATTATTAAGCAAATGATTGAGGAAGATCGTCATTTTTCATTCGTCTATTTAAGCATTGATAAGTTTTATACAATTAAAGGTTTACATGGTGATTTTGCCGGGGATTCGCTCATTTTAGAGTTCACAAAACGCATGAAAATGTACTTCCAAGACAGCACAATGGCGCGGATTAACGAAAATGACTTCGTTGTCATTACGCCATTACCTGAATGGTTTACACATGGTTTTTTAAGTTATTTACAGCAGCACCCTATTTACAATGGCAGTGTAGCCATTCCCGTTTCTATTAGCGGTGGTATTACACGATTCCCTGAAGATCAATCGACATTTGCTCAAATTATGAAAGCTTCCCTTGCGACCATTACAAATGTTCGTGCAGCAGGTGGAGATAATATTCTGTCATTATCCAATGCAACACACAAAGCATTAAACCGTAAATCCATTGTTGAGAAACGTTTATTGCTTGCGCTTGATCAAAAGAATTTACAAGTACTTTATCAGCCACAACTAGATTTAAAGTCAAAAAAAATCACAGCGGTTGAGGCGCTTGTCCGTTGGGATGATGAGGAAATCGGGGTTGTTTCTCCTGATGAGTTAATTCCTATTGCGGAAGAAACGGGCTTAATTAATAATATCGGTTCATTCATGCTTGAAAAAGCATGTGAACAGGCAGTCGCATGGAAAAATGATGGCCTTCCAATCACAGTCGGTATCAACTCCTCTGTCCTCGAGTTCCGCGATAAAAATATGGCCAAATCGATTTTAGAAACACTTGAACGCACAGGATGCCCCGCAAATTTATTGCAAATCGAAATAACGGAGAAGTTTGCACTTGAAGCAGAAGCTGAGATGGGTATCATTAAACAAATGCGGGTATTAGAAAATGAAGGCATCGTCTTTGCTTTAGACGATTTTGGTACAGGCTACGCATCGTTCCGCTATATGCAGCTATTACCGATTTCGATATTAAAAATTGACAAAACATTTACAAATACACTATTAAAATCAGATAAATCACGCCAGCTCGTTCATGGGATGGTCCAATTAGGAAAATCAATGAATTTAACGATCATTGCAGAAGGTGTAGAAACTGAAGATCAGCAACTACTATTAGAAAGCTATGGCTGTGATGTAGTTCAAGGTTATTATATTAGTAAGCCTGTGATGAATAAGGAAATTCCTAACCTCATAAAATAACAAAAAGCTCGTCAAGTAAGGTTTCCCAATACTTGACGAGCTTTATTTTCTCACCTTCATAAAAGATTGAATGGATGTTTTCCCTTTACTCATTATACCGAGTAACATTTGCACAATAACTTCTGCAAATACAAGTCCCATCGCGATCGCCCCTGAAATCATAAATGCACGAATTCCATTTTGTAACCCCATAACATAGTCGAACTCCATGAAATTACGCATCGCATTATACGCAATGCCGCCTGGTACTAACGGAATAATGCCTGAAACACTAAAAATAATCATCGGCATGCGAAATTTACGCGAAAAGAAATGGGCAACGAGAGCAACGACAAAAGCACCAATAAAAGAGGACCGAACATCATCTAAGCCCATATCTGTCACTAAATAATAAACAGTCCAACCAACTGCCCCGACAAATCCACAGGCAGGAATTACCTTCGTTGGCGCATTAAAGATGACACCGAAGCAAGCTGTCGCAACAAAGCTAAACAAAACTTGTAAAATAATCGTACCCATAGTTGAACAGCCTCCTGAATCAAGTTAAAAGGATAGTACAAGTGCAATGCCCGAACCAATCGCAAATGCCGTCAAAAAGGCCTCTGCTCCCTTTGCCATCCCTGCAATAAAATGCCCTGCCATTAAATCTCGTACAGCGTTGGTAATTAGTAAACCAGGGACTAGTGGCATAACAGACCCAATAATAATTTTATCCACTTCTGTGCCAAAACCATAATGGACAGATAGTGAGGCAACCACTCCGACGCTTACTGCCGCTAAAAATTCCGAGAAAAATTTAACACGCGTCATTTTGTGAATAATTGTTACAATATATAAACCAATCCCCCCTGCCACAAAAGCTGTCGGGATATCTGTAAGCATTCCTTTATATAGAAACAAGAAGCAGCTACTCGCAATACTAGCGGCTAAAACTTGTAGTAAAATTGGTAAAAAATAATTCGTTTTTTCTATCCGCTTTAACTCGTCATAAGCTCGCTCTAATGTTATCATTTGAGATGTAAGCTTTCGAGATACATTATTCACAAGCACAATCCGATGTAAATCTGTAATTCTTGTTGAAATCGATGTAATTCGTGTAGGTTGCGTTCTCCCCAGTGAAAAAATAATACCAGTTGGCGTTACATAACTTTGTGTATCCATCATATTTTGCGAACGAGCCATTCTAAGCATCGTATCTTGTACTCGATACGTTTCTGCGCCACTTTCCATCATGATGCGACCTGCTAATAAAAAACAATCAATCGCCATTTCACTCTGTTCATATTTCATTGCGTCGGGAACCTCCTTCAACTTCTTAGCTCATATTACTTGAAGCATAGTAAAAAAGACAACTTTTTTTTACTTTCAACTTTTATGGATGTTTTTCAGAGAAAGGGGCGCATACATCATGAAAAACAAACCTAGAAAAAAACGTGGACCTTGGATTGATCTCCTACTTATCGGTGCGATTTTCGCATTAGGTGGAGCCATTGTTTTTTTAACAAATTTAAATGAAAAATCCTTATTTTCAAAGGGTAAAAATGCTGCTTCCAATGAGATTACTTCTGACATTTCAGAGGAAGAATCCTCATTTCCTGGTGTAAAAATTATTACCGACATCTCCAATGATGAAAAAATGCCATTTGCGATTCAATACCCATTGACTACATTCGAGGCATTAAATGAGGCAATTACTACTTATATCGATGATTCTAAAGATTATTACATAAGCATGATGCGACTTCAAAAAGATTTAAAAAAACATATGGGCGAACTCAATATACGATTAGATACTTATCAATATGAACACTATTATTCCTTTGTTTTAACAAATAAAGTAACTTTAAACAATCTCGAACACCATTCCAAAGTAAAAACGTTTTTAATCGACAGTAAAACAGGCCAGGTCATTGATATCGTTGCATTACTCAATGAAGATTTAAAAAGCCTAGAGACATTTTCATCACATATTCAATCCGAAATTTTAAAAGACCCGAAACTTAAAGGGAAAATTTCACAAGATAAACTAATGCTTGCAACGAAGCCAGAATGGTCATCATTTAGCCGTTTTGCATTAAAAGAAGAATCACTCGTTATTTATTTTGATGAAGGCGAAATAGCAGACCCTTCTGCTGGATTACTGACATTTGAAATGCCACTATCCTTCATTAATCCGTTACTTGCTTCAGACTTCCAAATTGCAATGGAGTCAGAAGAAACGATTATTCCAAAGGTTGATTTAGATCCTTCTAAAAAACATGTTGCATTGACATTTGATGATGGTCCACATCCGAAAGTAACAAAACAAATTTTAACTTTACTTGAGAAGTATGATGCTAAGGCAACGTTTTTCATGCTCGGTAGCCGCGTGCAGTATTATCCTAGCTTAGTAGGTGAAATACGTGATGCTGGTCATGAAATCGGCAACCATTCTTGGAGTCACCCTGTGTTAACAAAACTTTCAGCAGCCGAAGTGACGAAAGAGTTCGAATCGACAGAACAAGCGATTTTCAACGCAATTGGTCAGTACTCTACCGTTTTCCGTCCGCCATATGGTGCTACGAATGATTCGATTAAAGCGTTGTTGCCTCGAACTTCTGTGAATTGGACGATTGATACACTGGACTGGAAACACCGTAATGCGAGCAGTCTGTTACCAATCATCCAAAAAACTATCCATAATAATTCGATTATTTTAATGCACGATATCCATCAATCTACAGCAGATGGGTTAGAAGCGGTCCTTGTCTACTTACAAAATGAAGGTTACGAGTTTCTTACCGTTACAGAAATATTGAATTACCATAAATAAATCATTTACACTAGTCTATTAAAAAATTCCACTTTCGATGCATGTCATCAAAAGCGGAATTTTTTATTTCAGAACAACTAATTAAAAACCAATCATTTGTTGCTTGTTAAATGTACTCATCTCGTAGCTCGTAATTTTTGTGCGTGATACTGTATACAATGTATCATCTGTATATAAAATTCTTTGAACGACATTATATGAATCTTCGTATTGCTCACCTGGTCTTGCTGGCTCCGTTAAATCCCCGGCAAGTTCAATTCCTGCTGTCGTTACTTTATAAATTTGTGCGCCCGTACCTTTATATATCAAGCGGTCTTCATCATCACCTGGCTCATAAATTGTAATTGGGAAGCCGTAATAATTGTTGCGCGCATCTCTAAATAGCGCCTTATGATCATGTTGCACTTCCGAGTAGGTACCACGCCCACCAATAATGACTGCATCTTGCTCAATTGGATTCGCTAAATCCGTTACATTGAACAAGCTTAATTTCATCCCTTTCGTTAAAACCATTGGCTCTTTAGAACCCGGATCCATCTTCACTTCTGTATCATAACCGATACCTAGTAAATGATTTTCCCCGATTGGATGCAAATAATTGCTAAATCCAGGTATTTTCAACTCACCTAATACTTTTGGTGCTTTTGGATTTTTCGTATCAATGACGAAGAGCGGATCCGTTTCTTTAAATGTCACGATATACGCCTTATCCCCCATGAAACGAGCTGAATAAATGCGTTCTCCATGTGCTAAGTCATTGACCGCACCGACTTGCTTTAACGCAGGATCTAAAATGAATAGATGATTTTTAGAATTGGCTGCTGTTCCCCATGTATTGCCCTCAGTCGTTGCAATACGGAAATAGCCATTATGTTCATCCATTGAAAACTGATTTAATACGGAACCTTTTACTTTTCCTTGCGCTGCCATACGTATCGCTGTTTTATCTACAGCAATTTTATAAATCATCGTTTCATTCACCTCAGCTGGCATCGAAATTTCTGATGTCACTTCAATATCACTGCGCATAATCGGCATATGGTTGTAATTCATAGACGCCATGTAAATCGCATTTTGTGACATATACAGCTGTCCACTATTCCCTAAATAGCTTTCGGTATTCAAGTTAGCAGAAGCAATATTACTCACATCAATTGCTGAAACGATTAAATAACTTGGTGTGTTGCTTTCTGGTAGCATGCGTATTTTGCCAAATGGTAAAGCTTGATCTACCCCATTTGTATCATACGTATACGGAAGTAAATCCATATCCTCGGCTTCTCGCAACATCCAATAATTCGGTGTTTGATTTGAAACGACATACAAATAGTTCCCCGCTTTTCGTAAATTCGTTAAATTTCCGTCTTGACCAATTTCACGAATAAGCGTTGGGTTTTTAGCATCCTTTACATCGTAAAATACCACTTTTGCAACAGATTTCGTATCATAATACGGTTCTTTACCCGTTTCAATATACGTTGAATAAGCTACAATTAGCGTATTTTCATGCAGCATTAAATGTGATGGATAAGCATCCTTGCTAACAATTAGCTTTTTTACAACTTTCATATTTTTGGCATCCGTAATCATAACTCGATTGTCGACTATGGAATAAATATACTGCCCGTCCGTAATCGCGATATCGCCTTCTTCAATGCCTTCTACCTGATTATTTGTTGTTGAACGATCCGCGTCGTTTCCACTCATGCTATCCATCGCAACATCCGATGACATTTCACTTTTTTCTTTGCTCTCACTTTCCAGAGCTACCGGATATTCATTAACCATTAAAAAGGTTGAGAAATAAGCTTTCAAATCTTGTTCTGATGTGATTTTCGTAATCTTGTTCACTACTTGTAAATCAAATTTATTATCTTTTTGCAGTATCTTTCCTTTTTTAAATGCTGCTTTTTTTACATGAATCGTATAATTCCCTACCGCTAATCCTTCTATTGTCAATACTTTAGCAGCTGCATCTAATTGAAGTTTGGCCTCCACTGCTTTTCCTTGTTGATCAACAATCGAAATATTGCCATCTGACAGACTTTCCACAGTAAGTGCTTGATTAAACGAAATGAAATACGGTTCACCCGTTTGCACAATAGTGGATGCATATGCTTCATTCTTTTTATCAAATAACATAAAGCTACATACTATGACCGAAACGAGCATCACAATCATTCCGAAACTATATCTTTTACTTTTCTTCATCAAAATTTCCTCCCTATTTCACCTTTTACCCAATTAGACTTACTATTTTGCAATTCGTTTCACCTTTTTCTGAATTATTTTATTTTATTGCAAAATAAAAAACTTCTAAACAATTCATCACTGATTTGTTTAGAAGTTTTCCGCTATATAAGTTCAACAAAAGATTCTAACTCTTCAATGTACTTATTCTAATAAAGTATTGGCTTGTGTAGGCTGGTTAAGCACCTGAGACACAGCAAAGCACGACTCATAGCCACACCTACTACCATTTCACAATCATTGATGAACGGTGTGATGTTTCTTTAATTATGACACCGCGCTTTGCCATTTCTTCAATAAATTCACGACCTGGTACGACCGTTTCTGGTGCAAATACACCACGATCTGTAATGAGTCCATTCCCAATCATTTGCGCGACTACTGAAATCGTATTGGCTGTTGAACGCGCCATTGCCGTTACATTTTTCTCTAAATCTTTACGTACAATCATTTCATATTCATACGTAATTTGCTCCTCTGATCGTTCACCTGAAATAATGACGCGCAGCAATACAGCATCCGCTTCTTTGCCTAATTCTAATTCTTTCTTCATTACTTCTCGCGTTACTTCACGGACGCTGACCTCATTCCCGCCAGCAGTAACCGTATTCGTTTTATCAAGGAAGCCTAAATCAGCAAATAACTTAAATTTCTCTGCATGCCCTTTATATCGGATTGTTTTGTATTCAAGCGTTTTTACACCTGGAAACGTATGGTGCAACGTCGAAATTCCACCCGACGTATAAAATGCCTCAAGCACGCCAAATTCATCAAAGTAAATTGGTTCAATACCTGTTAAAGACTCCACTTCTGATAAAACCCCTTTTGAAATAACTTTTGACGGCTCTGTATAATGGTCAAATACCCCATCCAGCGAGAATACACGTGTATAATTCAACGGTGGCTTCGGCTCTGTTGGAATCCCTCCAACAAATAATTTAATCGAATCCACTGAATCTAATTTTGAAGCCCCATACCCTGTCAAAATATTAATCATGCCTGGTGCAACACCTAAATCTGGAATAACTGTAACGCCCTTTTTCACCGCATCCTCATTAAGCGCCAAGATTTTTTCAGTCACTCCACCAATATGACCACCTAAATCAACAGAATGTACCTCCACATCAATTGCCGCGCGTGCCACACGTTCATTGAATGTATAGAACAGGGCATTAATTACGACTTGCCCCTTTGAAATGACTTTGCGTAAATCGTCATCACAATCTGCATCCAACTGAACAACTTCTACTTTATTTGTATTTAATGTCGCGACAAATTCATTTGCCGGATCTACCGAAACATCCGCTAAAAACACTTTTTCAACTTGCTCACTCGCTACTAAATCACGCGCAATTTCTTTCCCCATTAAACCTGCACCTAATACAACTACTTTCATGTAAACATCCCCTTCGTTTGTTTGTATTTAAGTAATTCTATTGTATGAACACGTTCCCCCTGAAAGAAGTAAACGGGATACGCGGATCATTCGTTATTGTCGATTTGAGCTCGTTGTAATTTCCCACTATAGTCAACGTAAATACTTTTCCATTCCGTATACACATCAAGCGCGGCCTGCCCCGAATCACGATGTCCGTTCCCTGTTCCCTTCGTACCACCGAATGGTAAATGAATTTCTGCACCTGTTGTTCCTGCATTAACGTAAACAATTCCTGTATCTAAAAGTTGCTGTGCTTTAAACACTTTATTAATATCTTGCGAGAAAATAGAACTTGATAGACCGAATTTCACACTATTATTTACTTCGATTGCTTCCTCTAAGCTGGCAACTTCAATGATGCTAATAACAGGTCCGAAAATTTCCTCTTGCGCTAAAATGCTATCTGATTGTACATTTGAAAAAATTGTTGGCTCAAAGTAAAAACCTTTTTCATATGCCCCTGTATTTAAAATTTGCCCGCCAATTAATAAACTTGCCCCTTGTTCCTTACCAATTTGAACATAATGATTAATCTTTTCGAGTGCCGCCTTATTAATTACCGGACCGATTTTAACAGATGGATCTAAACCATCTCCAATCGTCAGTTTTTTCGTTTCTTGAATGAGCTTTTCTTCCAACTGCTCCTTCACATCACGATGCACAATAACTCGACTGCATGCTGTACAACGCTGTCCCGCTGTTCCAAACGCACTCCATAAAATTCCTTCTACTGCAAGTTCAAGATCTGCATCATCCATGACAATGACCGCATTTTTCCCACCCATTTCAAGCGATACCTTTTTTAAATGCTTGCCCCCGAGTTCTGCTACCTTGCTTCCTGTTGCAGTTGAGCCCGTAAATGATATTACCCGAATATCTGGATGCTCAATCATCGCCGTTCCAACAGTAGGTCCAGAGCCAAATACAACATTCACGACACCTTTTGGCAAATCAATTTCTTCAAAAATTTTCGCCAGTTCATAGGCCATCATTGGCGTTTCATTCGATGGTTTCCACACGACCGTATTGCCTGCAATCAGTGCCGGGAAGGCTTTCCACGTCGCAATGGCAATCGGGAAATTCCATGGTGTGATAAGTCCCGCAACACCAATGGGAGAACGCACGCTCATCGCAAATTTATCCGGCAATTCAGAAGGGACCGTTTCCCCGAATAGACGTCTTCCTTCTGCCGCCATATAAAGTGCCATATCAATGCCTTCTTGCACCTCACCTCTTGCCTCTTCTATCACTTTTCCCATCTCAAGCGTCAATGTTTGCGCAAGATGTTCTTTCTTGTCTTTTAATTTAAATGCAATGTCATATAAATATTGTGCACGCTTTGGCGCTGGTATTTGTGCCCATGCTTTTTGTGCTGTTTTTGCTTCACGTACAGCAAAATCGACTTCCACCTTTGTAGATAATGGTAGTGTTGCAAGCTCTTCACCATTTGCTGGATTAATCACAGGTATTCTTTGTAAAACTGCTTCTTCTACCCAATTCCCACCGATAAAATTTAAAAGCTTCATATTCTCCCACTCCAATCAAAGAAAATCATTTTAACTTTATTTATTCGATATTATCTCCTTTAAACCCTTTATTCTTTACTTTTATTTCACCCCTCATTCATTCACTGCCTAAACATCGACTAAATGAAGATATTTTTTTGGAGCTACTAAAATAATCTCGTTTTAATTGAAACTTCTTTCCCAATTAAAACGTACATATACTCAACAATGCATTTTAACTTTACTCAACGAGGGTTCCCCTCGCTGAGTAAAGTTAATGCCCCGGCGGATGTCACAGATTTTTTTAGCGAATTTTTTCGAGTAAGCTCGAAAAAAAATCTGGACGCAATTACGCCGAGGCGGAATTGATAAATAGGGGGTTTCACTAATGAAAAATCACGAAATCGATTTCAAGCTACATGGTGACGACATGCAATTTGTAGAGGTTGAACTAGACCCGCACGAAACGGTTGTTGCGGAAGCGGGAAGTTTAATGATGATGGAAGACAATATTCAAATGGAAACGATTTTTGGTGACGGTTCAAATAATCAAGGTTCAGGCTTAATGGGTAAATTAATGGGTGCAGGAAAACGTCTTATTACAGGCGAAAGCTTATTCATGACTACCTTTACTAACTCAGGCATGGGCAAACGTAAAGTATATTTTGCAGCACCGTACCCAGGTAAAATTATTCCAATGGATTTAAGTCGAATGGGCGGCAAAATTATTTGTCAAAAGGATGCTTTTTTAGCAGCGGCAAAAGGGGTATCTGTTGGCATAGAATTCCAACGTAAATTAGGTGCGGGTTTCTTCGGTGGGGAAGGTTTCATCATGCAAAAGCTTGAAGGAGACGGCATGGCATTCGTTCATGCAGGCGGCACGATTTATGAACGTCGATTACAACCAGGTGAAACATTGAAAATTGATACAGGATGTTTAGTCGCGATGACACAAGATGTAAACTATGATATTCAAATGGTGAGCGGTGTAAAAACAGCCTTATTTGGTGGCGAAGGTTTATTCTTTGCGACACTTTCTGGTCCAGGTACGGTTTGGGTACAATCCCTACCATTCAGCCGCTTAGCAAGTCGCGTCTTTGCAGCAGCCCCAGTCACTCAAGGTGGCGGCGGAAGAGGCTCCGATGAAGGCGGTATTGGCGGATTATTTAATCTGTTAAATAAATAAAAACAAAGGCCGATTCTCTATTAGTATAGAAAATCGGCCTTCGTTTTTGAATGAATCTTGGTAATCTAAACTTCTGCACCGCGCACAAATCACCTTACTAAAACGAGTGAATAATTTCCTCTAGCATACCTGCTGCAGATTCAAGGGATTTTGTAGATTCGCCAATTTTTTCAACGACGACATTTAAATCACGTACTTGCTCACCAACATTTTGAAAATCTCCAATCGTCGTATCGACTGCATGCGTAATTTTCTCAAATGTTGCTAAGGAGTGCTCATTTTGTTCCAAACCCGTTTGAACAAGCCGTTGTATTTGGTGAATTGATTCAACAACATTTGTCGTGACTGTTCCAGAAACTGCAATGAGTCCTGCGATTTGCTCCACTGAAGTTTTCGTCTGATCAGCTAACTTGCGTACCTCATCTGCAACAACCGCAAATCCTTTTCCATGTTCTCCTGCGCGTGCTGCCTCTATTGCTGAGTTCAAAGCAAGTAAATTCGTTTGTCCCGCAATTCGTTTGACCATTTCAATAACGGCATAAATTTTAGCTGATGAAGAATCTAACGCCTCCACCATCGCCGCCATTTCTACCGTCTTTTCATTAATTTCACTTGTTTGCTTACCTAGCAGTGCCATTTGCTGATAACCTTCTTGTGATGCGTGCTTCGTTTTGATTGCTCTTTCAATACTGTGATGCACAAAATGATCCACCGTTTGCGTATTATCAATTAAACCTAAAACAATATTACTCGTGTTGCCGGATTGCTGTTCTAAATCCTTTGAAATATCCCCTACAATCGTTTTTACCTCTAGCTTAACTTGTTGTTGTTTTTCCTCAAGTAAACCTGCTGAAACTTTTTCATACTCCTCTAAAACAAGCTGTTGCTCAAAGTTACAAATCTTACCGATAGCCTCCACTATTTTTGCGGTATCTTCTGGTGAAAAATTGGCATTAAAAATAACTTTTTGTAATGCACTTTCTAACTTTTGAAAAGCTGCCAAATACCCTTTTGTCGTCAATCCAATTCGCACATGCATTAGTGCTACTCGTCGGCGCTTTTCTAGAAATGATTGGTCGATACGCCCTTCAAACATTTCTAACACATGATGACTCATTGTTTGACGTAATCGTTCAGATGAACTGTGTTGATTAATAATATTAACGAATCGTGGGATACTCTCAACGGCACTATAAAATGCCTCTACAATATCTCGAATATTCACTTCAATATTAGGCTTCACACTGCGAATTAATTTTAAATCCACTGCAGATAAATCAATAATTTCCACTTGTACTAACCAATCCAGATCATTAATAAATATACCTACTTTGCTAACATCCTCTGATATCTCCATATTTCGATATTTTTTTCTCAAAGAAAACATACTTTTCCACCTCAATTCTCTCCCGTTATTTTCCATATTAATTTTAATATAGGAGAACTTATTGGATATGACAGTGAACTTTATCACACTAACAACAAAAAACGCCAAATTCCAAAGAATTTGACGTTTTTTATTATTTATACGGCTAATATGAAAATTAATACAGCTGCAAGTACAAGTCGGTAAATCGCAAATGGTGTTAGTTTTACTTTTGCGATTAACTTTAAGAAGAACTTAATCGAAATTAATGCAAATACAAAGGCACTAATAAATCCAACTGCATAAAATCCTAAATGGTCCATATTAATTTGATCCCAGTTTTTTATTAATGACAAGCCACTTGCCCCAGCCATAATAGGAACGGCCATAATAAATGTAAAGTCTGCCGCTGTTTTATGATCTAACCCAAGCATTACCCCACCAGAAATCGTTGCACCTGAGCGTGAAAATCCTGGCCATAATGATAAACATTGAATAAACCCAATTTTTAACGCTTTCGCATAAGATATATCATCTAATGATGTAATGCCAGGTCTTTTCGGTCCAAATTTGTCAGCAATAATCATGAATATCGCACCGATAATTAAGCCGACAATAACCGTTTCAATTCTAAATAAATTTTCATCAATAAAATCTTCAAATAATACACCAAATATACCCGCTGGAATAATACCGATTACGACATGCCCTAAATTAAAGCGTGACGATTTTTGGCCTTCCATTTTATAAAGACCAATTAAGCTAAGCATACGTTTCCACATGACAACGACAACCGCTAAAATCGAACCAAGCTGAATAACAATTTTAAACGTATTCGCTGATCCTGATCCTAAAAATTCTTTCGTTTGCAACCACATATCATCGACAATAATCATATGTCCCGTAGATGATACTGGCGCAAATTCGGTCATCCCTTCAACAAATCCAAGGATGAGTGCCTTTAGTAATTCAATCCATTCCATATTCTTTTTGCTCCTTTATTCTACTTAATTTCCTTAAACTTTACATCAACTACCCATAATTCAGAGCGACTGCCAATTCGTGTCGGTGGTCCCCAAAATCCATAACCGCTTGAAACGAGTGCGTGCATTTTTTCCTTCGCTAAATGACCATAATCCAGTTCAAATATTCGTTGTGTAATGAGGTGATTCGGCCACATTTGCCCTTTATGTGTATGTCCCGAAACATGAAAATCCACACCAAGCACTGCAGGCTCATCTAAATCATTCGGCGTATGGTTCATGACAAACCATGGCAACTGTTCATTTTCCGGTTTTAAAGTTTCCAGTGACAATCGTTTTTTATGCGTAATATCTTCACGCCCTGTTAAATAAAAACGATTATTTATTAAAATGGTTTCATCCATTAAAATTTGCACATGCGCATCTTTCATCGCCTTTTTAAACTCCGGTATTTCTTTGCCGTAATATTCATGGTTGCCAAGGATTCCATAAACACCATATGTCGACTCAAGCTGTTTCATCACATCGCCCATACCGTTCTTTAAAAAGCGGCGCGGAGAATCATCCACAATGTCCCCCGCAAGTAGCACAACATCGGGCATTTGCGCATTCGATAAATCAACAAATTTTTGTAAATGCCCTTTATGCGACAGTGCCCCTAAATGGAAGTCCGATGCCATCACAACCCGCATATCTTCCCCAGGCTTGTCGACCTCAATCGTCAAATAGCGCACAACTGGCGAATATGCATTGTATGTACCTATTATAAATAAAACTAATAATGTTACAACCGCTCCCATCCCGACAATCTTCGTGGAAAGTGGCGTCCATTTTACAAGCACATTAGCAAGTATGCATAACACAAGGCCATATTGCAAAATAAACATCCAATAGCTTCCGATAATACTAAATGGCGAAAGAATCTCATGAAACCTTCCTATTATAAAGCCAAATGCCACTAAATATAATATGAGCCAAAAAACAATCGGCCAGCGATAAAGATGGAACGACTGTAACAACGCTTTTACATTCCAACCAATATAAAACGTTATCACACTATAAATAGCAATGGCGAGTCCTGCATAAAAAAATTTCAACTGTGAGACACTCCTTTCAAGCTTTACTACTATTAGAATGTAATTTTACTATATTTGCACTTCATTATGTTCATTTTATTGACTATCTATTACGCCACGTAAAAAAAAAGCTATCACATGACTACTTCATCATGTGGTAGCTTTCGTTTATTTATCTGCTCTTACAGACACCGTCACTTTAAATAAGTCACCATCAATGGCAATATCCAAATGACCACCATGTAAATCAACAATCGACTGCGCAATCGCAAGACCGAGTCCAGAGCCATCTGTATTACGAGATGTATCCGCACGTTTGAAACGCTCAACTAACTCTGTGGCATCTTCATTTAATTCATACTTTGCCACATTTTTCACTGTTAATTCTGCCTCACCATTCACCGTTTTTAAGTTAACATATACACGTGTACCTTCGAGTGAATATTTGCGGGCATTAATAATTAAATTATCAATGACACGCCACCATTTTTGGCCATCAACATAGGCAAAGATCAGTTGCTCAGAGATGTTGACACGTAAATCAATATTCGCCGTGGCAAAATCCTCTTCATGTTCACCTACAGCTTGTTGTAACAGCTGTACTAAATCAACACGCTGCTTCGTAATTTCAATGTTACCACTCGCCATTTTTGATACTTCAAATAAATCTTCAATCAATGTTTTCAAACGCGCTGATTTCGCATCTAAAATCGCTATATATTTCGCACGCTCTTCTTCTGTAATATCCGGATTTTTCAATAAATCGGTATACGTAATAATCGATGTTAGCGGCGTGCGTAAATCATGACTCACATTCGTAATTAATTCTGTTTTCAAACGCTCGCTTTTCGCCTGTTCCGTTACACTACTACGAACGCCTTCACGCAAACCATTTAAATGTTCGGCGTGCTGAGCAAGTGGGGACTTCCCTCTCACTTTTAAATCATTCGTCAAACGCCCTTGTGCCATATCTTTTGTATGGCTCATAATGCTATTTAAGTAACTCATATAGCGCATAAAAATAAACAACGCTGGAATTAAGAACATGACAAACAAGAACATATAAAAGAGCAAGACACCAAAGGAATTACTCATAAATACTACCGCTAAACCAAATCCGCCAAGATATACAACCACCAGCAGGATAAGTGACTGAATACCGATTGTACGATTACTAAACATACCGATTGCAGCCTGTACAAGTTTCGAAAGGAAAGTTTTCTCCCAAATTTGATCGATTGCCGTAATATTCGTCACTCGGTTCCAAGTCCACATAAATAAATAAATTGTCAAGATAAAACCAATGTAACCAAGTACTAAAAAAGTCATAAACTCAAACGCATAAATGTTATACATTCCTTCACGATAATAAGCAATCGTATGAATCGAACTAATGACGCCGCCGCTTATAAAGATACTTGTAAATCCACCGATAACGCCAATGATAACGAGTACAATATCAAGTGGGAGTCTGTCAAAGAAGTCATATGCTTTTGACTGAATTAAAAACTGTTTCTTCGTAGGTTCCAGTTGTGTCATTAATAATACAAAGCTTAGAAAACCTAAAATCATTAAAACGTAATAACTATATTTCGTTATATTAAATGCTTCAATATTTTTCCCGAAATCCGTTTTTGATAATTGCGAATTAGGAATTGTGATTTCCCCATAAAAATGTGAATTGTCCTTAGTAAGTTCAATCGAATCGCTCTCTATTCCTGCGAATTCATGATTATTTAAGTTAATATTAAACGTCGATGTCGGTATATAACGGTTTACACGATCAATATCGAACTTATACGCCGCGGCTTCCCCTACACTACCTTTACTAAATACCTCACCGGTTTCTTCATTCGTAATTTCATAGGCATAATAATTGTAACTTCTTAAAAATTCCTTTTTATTTTGCTCATAATTCGCTAACACGTTTTTTAGCGCTTTCTCTTTTGCTTTTAAGATTTTCGCTTTGACATGTTCATCATCTACAAAATTTTTGCGAATATCTGCAATTTTAGCATCTCGCTCTTTTTCAATTTCCGCAGTCACTTCCGCGTCTTGAGCCCCATCAGCGTCCAACTCATATTGATCTTTAATATTTTGAATTTGTTCTGGTAATGTACCGTAATACATGCGATAATAATCAATTTCCTCTTCCGTTACCGTTAATATTTCGCTTTTATCCTTTTCGGTCAACGGATTTAATACATACTTCGATAGCCCCTCCATAAAATCATATGTTTCACTATCAAATGAGTTCGTTTCATAATACGTTTTTCCAAAATAACGACTACCTTGCGTAAAAATCATAATAACGGCTGTTGCCACAATAAACATAAGAAAAAGTTGGAGGTGCGTTTTTGATTTTTTCATTTTTTTCCCTCCTATAAAAAATACGTGAACTGCTTCATCGTTGGTATAAAGCGTCCCGTTATATATTCATAAAAATAACTTCCTAAAAAATAAATACCGATTCCCGCGCCAAATAAACCGAACAATGTGAACAGTTTATTTTTCAATTTTATAACCTAGTCCCCAAACAACTTTTAAATAGCGGGGATTTTTCGGATCGACTTCAATCTTTTCGCGGATTTTTCGTATGTGTACCGCGACAATATTTTCGGCATTGTACGCTTGCTCATTCCAAACAAGTTCATAAATTTCACTAATTGAAAAGACGCGTCCTGCATTTTTTAGTAATAGTTCGGTAATTTTATACTCGGTCGGCGTGAGTTTCACTGGCTCCCCTTCAACGCGAACTTCTCTAGCAGCTACATCTAGCTCCAACCCTACAACTTGCTCAGATGGTTCGTCATACTCGCCCAAATCTACGTAACGTCGTAGCTGCGACTTCACACGTGCCATCAGCTCTAATGGGTGAAATGGTTTCGTAATATAGTCATCTGCCCCGACTGATAGCCCATGGATTTTATCACTTTGCTCTGCCTTCGCACTGAGCATAATGATTGGAATATTACGCGCTGCCCGAATTTTGAACGTCGCCGTAATCCCATCCATCTTCGGCATCATAATGTCTAAAATAATTAAATGGATAGTATTCTCCTCCAGCAGTCGAATCGCTTCAAGCCCATCTGCTGCCTTCAACACATGATAGCCTTCGTTTTTCAAATAAATTTCGATTCCGTCACGAATATCCTGATCATCATCCGTTACAAGCACCGTTAGCTTTTTCATATGCTCACCTCACAACTTTTTCTTATACCTTTATGTTAAAGCGTAAATCTTAACTTCCGCTCATGCAAATTCTGAAGAAATTCTTAAGATTTTTGTTTAGTTATTAATTTTCATTATTTTCCAATCACCTAATTCTAATTAAAAAAGCCGTTCATTATAAAGAAAAAGCTACCTCTTTATGAAGCAGCTTTTCGTCCACCTAATGTTAATACAATAATTCCGCTAAGCAATAAGCCGACACCTATCCATGAAGTCGCACTTAAATATTCACCTACCAAAAACACACCGAGCAAGGCTGCTGTTAATGGTTCAGCCAGGCTAAGTGTCACTGCGGCTGAGGAACTAATTTTCTGCAAACCACCTAAAAATAACAGATACGCTAAACTTGTCGCAGCAAGTGCCATAAACAACATCGCCCATAAATTATTCCCCTCATAAATCCAGCCTAATCCATCGCGTGCTGCAAACGGTAATAAAAAGAGAGCACAAATCGTAAACGTCATCGCCACAGCAGGCAATGTTTCCTCTTTCTTCATTAACTGCTTGCTGACATTTGTATACAGTGCAAACATGAAACCTGCACATAAAGCGAGCACAATACCGAATGGATCAATAACCGCTTCCCCGCGATTCACGAATAACAAGACACAGCCAGTAATTGCAAGCCCCGTCGCCATCCCCCATACTCGACTCGGACGTACTTTCCAAAAAAGCCATTCAATCACCCCCGCAAACACAGGTGCACTTCCAATTGTAATAACCGTTCCAACTGCCACGCCAGTGTAGCGGACAGACGTAAAAAATAAACTTTGGAATAAGGCAATCGCTAGTGCAGCTAAAATCGTCCATTTCCATGACCATGTGCGGAAATTGATTTTTCGCATCGCCAAAACAATGATTAATAATAGCCCACCACCAATTGCTGAGCGAACACCTGCTACGCCGAATGACGAAATCCCGTCCGTTAAAAAGGTTTGCGTCGTTCCAACCGTTCCCCAAAGCATCGCCGCAAGCAATACAAAAACATAAGGTAATAAATTCACTACGAACATCCTCCAATTAATTCCATCAAAATTATCTCTATGCTATCATACTTACCTCATCATATCGAGATGAAGTTTCCTTGAAAATTGATTATAATAAAAGGAACACCAACTAGAGGGAGGTCACCTATATGTATAAATCTGTTGAACAAACAGCGCGTGATATCGGAATGCCCGAACATCAAATTTTAAAATACATTTATGCAGGTCGTATTAAAGCCGTTCCAGACGGTGACGATTATTTAATTAACAGTGCGCAATTCGATACGTACCATCTCCATCTCGAACGAATTAAAGAAGAAATTGAGATTTGGAAAAACACACCGATCCCTGAAGATATCGATGTGAAAGATGAAGATTAACTACGATATCTTCTAAAATAAAAGGGAATTCCGCCTGCTCTATGTAAGCTGACGAAATTCCCTTTTTCAATTCTTCATAATCATGATAATTTTATCTTGCTCTAGGTTAAATCGTCACCGTAAACCCCGCGCGCTTCCCAATAATTTCTGCATAATCCTCTACCATCACGCTTGCTGTTGGATACATCCCTGCACCAGGGCCTGTAATCGATAACGTCCCGATATAATTCGTTTCCATGGCCACCGCATTAAACACATCATCCACTGGGTAAAGCGGGTGCTCTTTATCGACTAATACTGGTGATACCTTCGCATAAATCTCACCATTTGCACGTTTTTCTACCTCTGCTACATGGCGATAGCGCAGTCCCTTTTCTGTTGCTTCTGCTACTTGCGCGGCTGTAATTTTTTCAATACCAATTACTTCTACATCCGACCAGTTCGGTTGTTCACCGAATGCTAAGCTCGATAAAATCATCAACTTTTTAAATGCATCTTGACCCGAAACGTCATTAAATGGATCCGCCTCTGCATAGCCTAGACTTTGTGCCTCTTTCAATGCATCATCAAAGCTCCAGCCTTCCGCACGCATTTTCGTTAAAATGTAGTTCGTCGTCCCGTTCAAAATCCCTTGCACACGACTCACATCATTTACTAATAAAATATTTTTCATCGTTTTAATAATCGGTACGCCACCTGCAACGGAGGCCTCATAACCTACGAATACACCATTTTCCTTCGCAAGTGCTTCTAGTTCCGCGCCACGCTTTGCAAACATCACTTTATTCGCTGTAATAACATGACATTTACGTTCTACTGCTTGCTTCAAATAGCTAAATGCCGGCTCTTCATTGACAATCGCTTCAAATACAACTTGTATGCCCTGTTCAGCAAATACTTCGCTAATGCTTTCTGTCATTAAATGCTGCGTTCCTGGCACGCGCTCGCGACTTGCATCTGTTACTAAAATTTTTGAAACTTCCAACTCCACGCCCAACTTCTCGCGGAGCTCCTGCCTCTTTTCGTTTAAAATATGATAAATCCCTTGACCTACTGTGCCAAATCCTAAGATGGCTGCCTTAATTGTTGCCATTACCATTCATCCTCCAAATTCCTTATAAAAACATATCTATATGCACTTCTGATGAATCAAGTGACAAGTGTTCCCGTTCAACACGACATAGACGAACTATTCCAATAATTTATATATAAAAATTCTATCTTATATATTACATGAAAACAAGATAAATCTCTCCTACAAGGACATTTGTTTTCTCTAAACGGTCAAATTTCATTCAAATCTACTTTTGAATGAGCATATTTTGTAAAAATAAAAACGTATCCTGACCCGAAGTCAAAATACGATTTTAGCGTATATACTAATAACACAGGTTAAACTGCTAATTTCACACGATTAAAATTATGTAAATAATAATTACTTAAAACTTTTTTCATTAGTAGCTGTTCTTTTGCTGTGTAGTTTGGAATCGCATATGGACGTTGCACTAGTTGAAATTCTCCGTATTTTAAAAACCATTCTTTTGCCGGCTCTAGAAGATGCGTTGTCCCATGTTCTTTGTATTGCTCGGCTACTTCCTTCACAACATAGTTTGAATTTGATAAATGATGAGTTGTCTCCGAGAAAGCACAGTTTCCAAACACCTTTTGCCACATCATATCAACATCCGCCAAAATTTCTTGAATTTCCATTGCGTTTACAAATTTCTTTAGATCATTTAGTTCATAAATAATATATGCGGCCACATTTTGTGCACTGTATACATTTCCCATTTCAAACAACTCCTTTTCATTTATTAAGATAGCGTACTTGCTCAAGGGGGTTCACTACTTGCAAGTACGCAATCTCCAAGTAACTTAAACGATGCTTCAACATTATTTACATTACTTGGTTTATAATTCCCATTTTATTACTTGGTTTTAAAATTGTCAATAATTCTTATAAAATTACTAGGTATTAAACTTTCAAAACTCGCCCCCTAACGAAATGATGAAAGGCGAGCAAGTTTCTTCTATTATATTAGGCTTGTGTTTCCACTTCTAAAGTAGACGCTACTTTCGCTAAAGCCTGTTCTAAATCTGCAATAATATCTTCAACTGCTTCCAACCCGATTGATAAGCGAATGAGCTCCTCAGATACACCAGCTACTTTTAATTCTTCCGCTGATAATTGTTGGTGAGTTGTAGATGCTGGGTGGATAATTAATGAGCGCGCGTCCCCTACATTGGCTACATGTGAGAATAATTCCACGTTGTCAATAAATTGGCGACCTGCTTCACGTCCACCTTTAATGCCAAATGTTAAAATTGAGCCAAAGCCGTTTTTCAAATATTTCTTCGCTAATTTATGTGAAGGGAAATCTTCAAAGCCGTTATAGTTTACATAGTCTACGAATGGGTGGTTACGTAAATATTCCGCTACTTTTAATGTATTTTCATTGTGGCGTACGATACGCAAATGAAGCGTTTCTAGCCCTTGTAAAAAGTTAAATGCTGCATCTGCTGATAATGTTGGACCAAAATCACGTAACAGTTGAACACGTAGCTTTGTGGCAAATGCAGCCCCTGCTGTGTCAATTCCGTAACGAAGTCCGTGATAAGACGTATCTGGCTCTGTAAATCCTGGATGACGTCCTTGTGTCCAATCAAATTTCCCTGCATCCACGACAATACCACCGATTGTCGTACCGTGACCGCCTATCCATTTCGTAGCAGAGTGAATGACAACATCCGCGCCAAATTCAATTGGGTTCCCACCATATGGCGAAGCAAATGTGCTATCGATCAATAATGGTAAGCCGTTTTCATGTGCGATTGTAGCAACTGTTTCAATATCTAACACATTTAAGCTTGGATTGCCGATAATTTCTGCAAATACAGCCTTTGTCTTATCTGTAATTGCGCTACGGAAATTTTCCGGGTCCTTTTCATCTACAAATTTCACCGTAATGCCGTAGCGTGGTAATGTTGTCGCAAATAAATTATACGTTCCACCGTAAAGTGAACCTGCTGCAACGATCTCGTCTCCAGCACCTGCTAAGTTTAAAATAGAAAATGCAATAGCTGCTGCACCAGATGAAAGTGCTACTGCCGCTGATCCCCCTTCTAATAACGCAACACGCTCTTCAAAAGCACCAACAGTCGGGTTCATAATACGTGAATAAATATTGCCCGCCTCTTCTAATGCAAATAATCGCTGCGCATGAGCAGTATCTTTAAATGCATAAGCCGTTGAGCGGTAAATTGGCACCGCAATCGCACCCGTTACAGGATCTGGCTTTTGTCCTCCGTGTAGTAATAATGTTTCTGGTCGTAAATTTGTCATCAATCATAACCTCCAAAATAGTATTCGATGGATCAATTACGCCTCGGTGTAATTGCGTCCAGATTTTTTCGAGCGAGCTCGAAAAGCTTCCCTTAAAAATCTGTGACATCCGCCGGGGCTTCACTTGATTCAGTCAGGGTTTGAACCTCGGCTGAATCAAGTGAAATCGGTGTTATCGAGGAGGAGTTTTTTGAATGAAAAAAACCCTCTTCAGTTAAGAAGAGGGTTTGCAAATGAGCAAGTTTGCCTCCTCTTATCTTTCAAAATGCAAATTGCATCTTGTAGGAAGTAGCACCTTAGTCAGTTCGTCACTCACTGGTTGCTGGGCATCTCAGGGCCTATTCCCTCCGCCACTCTTGATAAGAGTATGTGATTTATGTTCCATCGTTGTTTCACAGTATAAAACAGATTCTAGCCATTCGTCAACAGTTAATTTAAAATTTTCTGATATTCATAATATTCCAAGCAAAAAAACCTTATCGGCGCACATAACAGCATTAACAATAGTCATCTGCATATAAATCGACTAGAATAAGCTTAAAGGAACGTTCCTTTACATTTATTTTTACATAGGGGGAGAAATTGACATGCAAACAAGAGAACTTTTACGAAGTCATTCATCGGTTCGAAAATATTCAGGTGAGCAAATTCCAAAAGAGACGATTATCGATTTAATCGAAACGGCGCAAATGGCTGCGAGCTCGCATTTTGTCCAAGCCTATAGCGTTATTTGGGTAACGGATGAAGAGAAAAAGGCAAAACTGGGTGAGCTATCAAAAAATGATTTCCAGTTCAAAACAGCGGGAGCTTCTTTCTTATTTTGCGTGGATTTCAAGCGTCTACAAGTGGCCGGTCAAAAGCACGGCGTTGACATTGTGACAGATTCAGCTGAAAACTTGCTTGTTGGTGTAGCAGACGTTTCATTATTTGCACAAAACTTTGTAGTTGCTGCTGAAGCAATGGGTTACGGCATTTGCTATATTGGTGGGGCACGTAATAACCCTGCTGAAATAAGCGAGCTATTTAATTTGCCTGAGCATGTGTTCCCATTATTTGCGTTGACGATTGGTACACCGACAAAACGCAATGAAACAAAACCTCGTCTACCAGTAGCAGCTGTGTTGCACGAAAATAGCTATGATGTAGATCAGTACGAAACATTATTAGCTGACTATGATGCGATGATGGAATCTTACTATGCAAGCCGCTCTTCTAATCAAAAAATGGCAAATTGGACAAAGCAAATGGCAGATTTTTTAGTCGATCAAAAACGCCCATTCATGAAAGACTTCCTTGCAACAAAAGGCTTTACGTTTAAATAATCGCATAACTTACACACCGTTTTAACGCTCTGTTGAAATGGTGTTTTTTTCATTTCGGCGAGGTGCCTTTTTAACTAATCAATTTCGGTACTTTTCATTCACTCTATTTTCATGATTAAATGCTTTATTATTTCATATTACTCATTATGACTTAGGTTTTTTGTGTTATATTTTGATATTATAGAATGAGTGACTGAGGTTGTTAGGAGGTATCGGAAATGTCAACTCCATTTATTGCGAAATCATTAGAACGTCAACATTTAAAATCTGCTCGGAAATATCCATTGTTAATATCTGATATCAATATTGAATTAAATAAAATTCATCTTCAAATTACAGATCAAATAGAGCACTCAAAATATGAAGCAGCTACTGCATTCGTCAACCAATATATTGCCCATACATCCATTTGGAAAGTTAAATTTGTTTGCAACTTTGAAAATCCTGAAGTGGTACTCATGCAAATTTTCCATTTAAATCATATTTTCAAAAATGAACCTGCTGATCATTTTTCGGCAGAGCGCGAACTTTTAAACTTACAGTGGCAAAAGTTTTTAGATGTCATGCTGTACACGGAACAACAAATTCAACAGCGTGAACAAAAAATGCTTCACTATATCCAAAATTACGAATCGCAATAGAAAAAAGGCATAGACGTTAAAAGTACGTCCCTGCCCTTTTTCATGCTTTATAACCCTTCAATAATGACCTTTTTTACGGGTTGGAACTGCTCGCCCGTTTTCGCATATGTCATAATGACGCGGTCACCCTCTTGTAAATAAATTGCAAGCGGTACAACTGCTGAACTTACGATAAAGTTTTCCCCTGAATTCATTAAGAACGAAACAAGTGTAAAGTCACCGACACGCTCTTTATACACACGGACAACTTCACCTGTTACGGTTGCTTCTTCTGCCTGAGACGTGCCATCTACTGTACTACCACCACTATTTAAGGCTGTTTTATATAGCTTTAATGCCTCATTTGGTGTAGAAGCAAAGGCTGAAATTTCAGGATTCGATGCGGAAACAATGAAATAGTTTTGTAGGAAGCCATTTGCATCAAGCACACCTGTTAACCAGCTTGCCTCGCCGTAGAAGTTATAAAGAATCGGCATTTTACCTTCCCATTTCTTCTCTATAAATTCCTTTTCAATAATTTGCAGTGCCCCTTGAGAATCCATGTATGATTCATCTAAATTGCCTGTATAATATGTTGCTGCGCCTGTACGAGCATTCGTCAACGAATAACCAAGCATTGAGTCAACACCTTCTTTTGGACTTGTGAAATCCGTGAAGTAATACATTTCTCCATCTTCCATGAAAATCGGGCTTACATTTGCTTCCGTTCCTTCATCACTCGGTAGTTTCACATCTTTCTTTCCGACAACACTGTTCCAATAACCATGTACATAGTTACCGTAATAGCTATTTTGTAAGCTCACTGTTTCTGGAGAAATCGCCCCATCGATATAGTCCGGTACATCTTTTAGCGCAAGCTTATCTGTCTGCCCCGTTTTTGCATCCACTATAACGATCCCTTTTACATCAAAACCGTTACGTGCGGAAATAAATTCACCATACGAACGAATATAAAATGGCTTCCCGTCCTCATCAATTTCTAATTGCGGTTGCCCATAAAAAATGAGTGTAGGAAATTGTAAACGCATATGGCGCTCTAAATTTTTATTCAAATAAGACGATGGAATATAGCTCATTTCCGATTTAATAAATTTCGGATTATCGCTTGAATCTGTCGCGCTCATCGTAAAGTAACCTGGTGTAGATTTCCCATTAAACCATTTGAAAATGTCCGAAAACTCAACTGGTGCAATATACACATACTCACCATTTACTTTTTGAATTTGCAGACGACCTAATTCATAATAACTCGTATTTGGCACTTGCCCGAAAGCCTTTTTCATTTTATTTTTCACAAACTGTGGCGGTACACTTGCAGGTGTTTTCGTTTCATCAAATGCCTTGATTTCTATCTTTTCCTCCATTTGTGAGGACTTAAATTTTTGTTCGGCATTTAGTAATGGCGCACTAATCAAATAAGCGACCCCTAAAATCCCCACTAGTATAATAGCTGATTTTATTTTTTGCTCTAGTCCTACCGATAAAATCGCTCCGACTAACGCAGCTACAGGCAGCACATATAGGAATGCTGTCCAATTCAAATCCATTTTAGATACATAAACCGCCGTAAATACTAAAATAAAACTACTAACAAAAATGACGATACATGTTGCGATTAAATTCTTAGTCGATAATTTCCCACTTTTAACTTTCCGAGAAATTGGTATGATTAATAGTGTCATAATAAACGAACCGATTAAAGTAATTAATAAAAGTTGTCCCATGGTGACCATCCTTTCTTTGTATTATTTACGAATAACTCACTGGAAAGATTCATAATTACAATAAAAATATGTTTTAGGAGGAATATTTATGGCGCGGAAAGTACTTATTTCATTATTTTTAGTGTTCGGCATTTTTTATGTGTTTTTCATTAACTCCATTGATTCATCATTAATTATGGTATTTAAATTAATTCCAATGCTATTACTAATTACACTGGCATTTACAACGAAACTCCCGAACAAATTGCCGTATCAATGGCTTGTTTCAATCGGGCTCATCTTTTGCGCGATCGGTGATTATACGCTGCAATGGTTCATCGTCGGACTATGCTTCTTTTTAATCGGGCATATTTTTTACATTTTCGCATTTCGCACAACAAGCGTAGCCAAAACACCGCTTATCGTAAAAATAGCACTCGGCGTATACTGCCTATTTATGGTTGTGTGGATTGCGGGCTCTATTTTTAAAGAAGGTGACACTATTTTAGCCATTGCCGTTATTGCTTATATGTCGATTATTTTAACAATGGGTTGGACCTCATTCCGTACAGGCAGCCCATTTGCGATAACAGGCGCTTTATTATTCATTATATCCGATTCGATTTTGGCATTGGACCGCTTTATGTTTGAAGTTGCCTATTCACATCAGCTCATTATGTTTACGTATTATGGTGCACAATTTTTATTCATGCTTAGCATTACTCAATACTTCAATATTCGAAATAAAGTGGTACAATAAAGTCAGTTTATTTTACTAAGGAGGCTTTTTCATGAGCATGAAAGAACAAATAATTGAGCGTTTAGTTCGCTACGTAAAAATTGATACACAATCGGATTTCAACTCAACAACAACACCCTCTACACAAAAGCAATTTGACTTATTACACATTTTAAAAGATGAGCTTGCAGACATCGGCTTAACAGACATTACATTAGATGAAAATGGCTACCTTTTCGCTACACTTGAATCTAATACAGACAAAGATGTACCAACAATCGGCTTTTTAGCACATGTTGATACAACAACGGATTACACAGGCACAAACGTAAATCCACAGCGCATTGACAACTATAATGGTGAAGCCATTACATTACAAAACGGTTTAGTAATGACACCGGAATACTTCCCGAATTTAAAAAATTATGTTGGTCAAACGTTAATTACAACAGATGGCACAACATTACTCGGTGCAGATGATAAAGCGGGTATCGCAGAAATTATGACAGCTATGGCTTTCTTGGTGAAAAACCCTGACATTAAGCATGGTAAAATTCGCGTGGCATTTACGCCAGATGAAGAAATCGGACGCGGCCCACATAAATTTGACGTGGAAAAATTCGGTGCTGATTATGCGTATACGATGGATGGCGGTCCACTAGGTGAGTTACAATACCAAAGCTTTAATGCTGCCGGTGTAAAAGTAACGACGCGCGGTACGAATATCCACCCTGGTTCGGCGAAGGACAAAATGGTAAATTCGATTGGTTTGGCGATTGCCTTCCAAAATGACATGCCAAAAGATGCCGTTCCCGAAAAAACAGAAGGCTATGAAGGCTTCATTCATTTAATGCAATTTAATGGTGGCATTGAAGAAACAACAATGTCTTATATTATCCGTGACCATGACCGCGTAAAATTTGAAGAGAAAAAAGCATATATGAATGAAATCGGCAAAAAAATGCACGCCGCATATGGTGAAGAGGCCATTACGGTTGAGATGGAAGATCAATATTACAATATGGGTGAAAAAATCGAACCTGTTATGGAAATTGTCGACATCGTAAAAGAAGCGTTTGCGAAATTTGATATTACACCAATTGTTGAACCTATCCGTGGTGGTACAGATGGTTCTCAGCTTTCATTCATGGGCTTACCAACTCCGAACATCTTTGCTGGTGGCGAAAACATGCACGGGAAATATGAATTCGTATCAGGTGAAACGATGGAAAAAGCGACAGAAGTGATTATTGAAATTGTTCAGTTGTTCGAAGCACGTAACTAAAGTTTATTTATGGAGTGAATCCTTTCGCTCCATTTTTTTACCGATATTTGTATCTGAAAATTCGAACTAAACGAGGAGGTGCGTTATGAAAGAGATTTTTATCGGTATTATTGCCGCTCTATTCTTTGCGGTTACCTTTGTATTAAATCATTCAATGGAACTTGAAGGAGGAAGTTGGCTATGGAGCTCTTCCTTACGCTATTTCTTTATGCTTCCTTTTTTAATTGCAATTGTCGCGATACGTGGGAAAAATGGTTTTCGTGTTTTATCTAATGAAGTGAAGGCAAAACCAGGTGCTTGGTTGATTTGGAGCTTTGTTGGTTTTGTCCTTTTCTATGCCCCACTTACATTTGCTGCGGCATTCGGTCCAGGTTGGCTCGTTTCCGGGACGTGGCAATTTACGATTGTTGCTGGGGTTTTATTAGCGCCATTATTTGTGACATTCATTGCTGGAAAGCCTATTCGTTCTAAAATTCCAGTCATTTCATTAGGGATTTCCTGTATTATTTTAGTTGGTATTTTGCTTATTCAAATCCCACAAGCTAAAGTCGTTTCTACAGAAGTTTTGTTACTTGGAATTTTACCGGTGATTGTCGCCGCTTTTGCATATCCATTAGGAAATCGAAAAATGATGGCGATTTGCGACGGGCGCATTGATACTTTTCAACGTGTACTCGGCATGACAATCGCATCGCTACCTGCTTGGATTATCCTTGCAATTTATGCGCTATTTACGGTGGGGTTACCTTCAGGAAGCCAAGTACTGCAATCCTTACTAGTGGCTGTATCTTCTGGTGTTATCGCGACCATTTTATTTTTCATCGCGACAGACCGTGTACGACATGATCAAGGCAAACTTGCAGCAGTAGAAGCAACGCAATCGACAGAAGTGTTATTTGCAATGGCTGGTGAAATGGTTTTATTAAGCGTTCCACTACCCGCGCCTCTCGCATTAACTGGACTCGGTGTTATTATTGGTGGCATGCTACTCCATAGCTATCACACAATGCTTGTAGGGAAGAAGCAATTGCTATTAGAGAAAAATATGACGTAATACAACTTCGATCCGTGGAAGCCTTATGTTCCACGGAGTTTTTGTCACCTCTAAAAAAATACCTGTATCCGCAATTGGACACAGGTATAACAGGGCCTTTCATATCGAAAGAAAAAGGGCGATATAATCACCACTTACCTAACCACGTTCTAAATGAGGGAGTTTAGAACGCAACATTGAACTAGCTAACTTTTGGAGAAAAGGTGCTGAGTCCAAACTTATTTGTACTGAATTACAAATAAACTCGCGTCACATGACAATGATAATCATTATCATATAAAATGTCAATATTTTATCAAATAATTCCAAATGTAGCAGTTGAATAAAAGTAGTTTTCTATTTATATGAAGCAAAAATGGTATAGTAAGAATAACGAAAAGTGAGCCATTCACTATTACCAAATAATAATTAAAGAAAAGGTGAGATCTATGCCTGCACTTTCCTATGATCAAATGCGTCAACTCAATTCATATAGTATTTATACAGAAGAACCTTCGCGCCCACTTTTTACTTTGGCAAACCTACATAAAGATTTTTATTTAACCGATTTTCGAAACTTAATGATGGGTGTGACAAATGCTGCAACAGAAGCTGCTGCCATTTCTCATTTTGGGCGCCGCTATGGCATGTTTGTTGCTATGCAATTTTATATGCTGACGACCTATGATGAAATTTGGGATGGAAAACCTGAGGATCTGCGCTTTGCTATTGTAAATGAATTTGGAATCCATACACTAGCTATGTATATTAATCCGAATGATTTTCGCTATGTAGAGGATGACGAACGCGAACAAGTGATGGCCGATATTTTATATAAAGCGTCTGTCATCATCCAGCAACTACGAAAAACAACATCGATTTCCCCACTTGTTTTATGGGAAAATATTTTCGGTTTTATGCTTTGGCACTACCATACATTACTTGAAAATCCGGCACTTTCTGACCGTGCATTCGAAGACTTAGAAATGCTAGAAGACAAAAATATATGGCGCTATTTCTCTGACAAATCGCTGTTTCTGAACTATACAGGCGGAAAAAATCCCTCTCAACTCATCCATGTACCGGTCAGAAAAAGCTGCTGCTTCTCTAAGGATATCCCTGGTTTATTAGCTTGTGGCTTTTGTCGACTAAAATGAATGGAAACAAAAATGGTCCTCGCTCAATGTAAAAGCGAGGACCATTTTTTCATTAACTCATTGCCATGTTTTTCAAAGTTGTTGTTAACACTTTGGCTCCATCCAGTAGACCTTCGTGATCAAATGTCATATGTGGATGATGAAGCCCCGGCGCTAAGTTTGCACCGACACCAATCATTGTCGCCTTCAACTGTGGTTGCTTTATCGTATAAAAGTGAAAATCATCACTACCTGGTGTTGTAACGGCTGGCGCTAAATGCTCCCTGCCTAACGCTTCTATAATTGAAATTTCTGCTTCTTTAGCCGCTTCTTTAGAAACCTTAGCCCCTGGTGTTACATCCAACCACTGCCAATTGACATCAATCGCAAACATTTCTGAAATTTGCTTTAAGCCCTTTGCCACGTAGGCTTGAATTTGCTCAAGTACTTCATTTTTCTGGGCACGTACATCAATTGAAAAGCTTGCATTTCCAGGGATAATATTAATACTACCACCATCTGCCACGATTTTTGTCATTTTTGCAGAATACACTTCAAATGGATCAATATATAAATTTTTTAACATTTGCTGAATCGCTACTGCAACATCAATAGCATTATTCCCTTGATGAGGGCGTGCACCATGCGCATCAATTCCTGAAATTGTCCCACTCAAAAATGCTGCTGCCCCATGATAAATTGCTGGAGAAACTTTGCCAAGTGGTAATTCTTCCACTGGACGTAAATGAACACCAAATAAATGCGTGACATCCTTTAACACACCGCGGTCAATCATTGCGAGTGCACCACCACCCGATTCCTCAGCTGGTTGGAAAATAAAACGAATGCGCTTTTTTAATTTTTTATCCTTTAACTCTAAAAGCGCTCCAAGTACCATTGAAATATTTGCATCGTGCCCACAAGAATGATTCGCCTTCATGACGCCATCAACTTCCTGCCATAACGCATCAATATCTGCACGAACCGCAATGACTTCCTCACCTTCACCAATCTCGGCAATTAATCCTGTTACGTCTTCAAAACGTGTATACTGAATGTGCAAGTCATCTAAAATGGTTGCTAATTTTTCTGTTGTATTATGTTCCTGCCAACTCACTTCTGGATGAGTGTGGAAATAATGGAACCATTCAAATATCATTTCCTCCGTTTTTCTAACATCAATCATGAAAAGCACCTCTAATATCATGTAATACTTCTATTATACAGTACGATTAGAAAATTATTAATAATAGGTGCCTAGCTAATTAGGAAAATACTCGCAGTTCCTTATCCACAAAAAAAGAACTACCCAATGCACATTCGCAAATAGATAGTTCTACCCGTTACAAACTTGAGAAAAAACCTGCTGGATACTGCTCATATTGCTCAACTACCTGTGTTACGGTCTGCTCTACAACTTCCGTGTCATGTTCTTCATCCAATAAATAAGTTGCTAAAATAGATTTTAAATTAACCATCCTTTTCACCACTCCTAATTAACTGAATTTTGTGTAAATTCATTATTACATACTTCCCTACCCACCTACAACTAATAAATGCGATTTATGCATAATAAGTATATAACCTATCTCAAAACGAGATTAATCGCATTAGACCTTATGAATTTAATTGTCTACTCAAAAAAAGTCGACTCTCGGTATAAACCGAAAATCGACTTTTAGATGCCACTTACATTTTAAGAAACGACCGTTTTTGGCTCATTTCCTTTGTTTTTTGAGAAGATTTGTAATGCCCACATTGCGAAGAATACAATTAGACCAATCGTATCTGATAGTGATTCTGGATAAATCATTGCTAATCCTGCAGCCATGACAACTACTCGCTCCACTATCATTAACTTTCGGTACCAGAATCCGATAACCCCTGCACCGATTGCAATCATACCCATTATCGCTGTAAATACTACCCAAATAATTTCTAATACCGTTACGTCAATCATCAATAACGCTGGTGAGAATACAATCATATAAGGAATAATAAATGCCGCAATCGCTAACTTAGCAGAGTCCACACCCGTTTTGATCGGATCTCCACCTGATATTCCGGAAGCTGCAAAGGCCGCGAGTGCAACAGGCGGTGTAATATCTGCAATAATACCAAAGTAAAATACGAAGAAATGAGCAGATAATAATACAACGATTGGCACAGCACTTTGCGGTACATCCGGTGCTAATAACGCAATAATCGCAGGTGCGGCAATCGTTGATGTAATAACATAGTTCGCTGTTGTCGGTGCACCCATACCTAAAATAAGCGACGCAATCATTACGAAGAATAATGTTAATAAAATGCTGCCTCCAGCTAATTTAACTAAGCTATTCGCAAGTGATAATCCAAGACCTGTCTTTACAACTACCCCAACAATGATCCCGGCACATGCAGTCGCTGCAACGACACCTAATGCTGTTTTTGCACCATCTACTAAAGCATCTAAAATATCTGCAAAACCTAGACGTGTCTCCTTATTAAACATTCCTACTAAAATACAAGCTAAAATGCCGTATAAAGCGGAATGCATTACAGGTATACCAACTAACATTAATACAATAATTAAAATGATCGGGATTAATAAATAAATTTTCATCAATACTTCTTTACGATTCGGTAATTCCTCATCCGATAATCCACGTAATCCTAAACGCTTCGCTTCAAAATGCGTCATAATCCAAATTCCTGTAAAGTAAAGTAATGCAGGAATTGCTGCGGCTTTCGCAATATCCCAATACGTAACACCACGTCCAATAAACTCTACCATTAAGAAGGCTGCCGCTCCCATAATCGGTGGCATTAATTGACCACCAGTTGAGGCTGCCGCTTCTACTGCTCCTGCAAACTCCTTTTTATAGCCTAGCTTTTTCATCATCGGAATTGTATAAGCACCCGATGTTACAACGTTTGCAACGGAACTACCTGAAATTGTTCCTTGTAATGCAGATGAGAAAATCGCTACTTTAGCAGGACCCCCGATTAATTTTCCCGCGATTGCTACGGCTAAATCATTAAAATATTGCCCTACTCCTGTTTTCACTAAAAAGGCACCGAATAATAAGAACACAAAAATAAATGTAGCCGATACACTTAAAGGAGTTCCTAAAATACCATCTGTTGAGTAGAACATTAAATTTACAATGTTGTCTACACTTTGACCACGGTGTGCCATGAAATCCGGCATATAAGGACCGAAATAAGCGTACAGCAGGAATAAACTTGCAATAATCGTAATAGGTAATCCAACTGCACGTCTTGCTGCTTCTAAAACTAAAATCGTCGCAAGAAGCCCGATATAAAAGTCCATTGTTTCCAATCTTCCTAAACTTTGTACAAGGCGCTCATAGTTTATTACCCAATACGAACCAACTACAATAGATAGCAGCGCTAAAATGTAATCGTAAAATGGAATGGTATCTTTTTTTGTTTTACGAATTGCTGGAAATAGTAAAAATATAAATGTTAAACCGAATCCTAAATGGACTGTACGCTGAATTTGAGCTGGGAATAATCCAAAAACAACCGTATAAAGTTGAAATAAAGAAAACAGTAAGAGTCCCACATAAATCACTTTTTTCATAATGCCATTCACATTACGCGTGTTTGATTCAATATCGTATTTTTCTAATAACGCTTGCTGGTCTTCAGCAGATAATTGTTCAAATTGGTTATCAGCAATTTGATCATTCTTTGTTGTCATTCAATTTCACACCTTTCATTTTTTCATAGAATGATATTTTTCTTACCTCAGTAAAATAGGACTTCCCTTTTACTAAATTATCTTTCAAATCATATTCTTTCTCACCGTATTGAAGTATTAGCTTGTGTTGAACCGCGCCAATATGAAGCGTAAAATTAGGCAATTTCGCATCTTCATAGCGTAATGTATATAAATCATCTTCATATGTAAGCGTTTGCCCTTCTTCCGCATGACCCGGCATGCCGATTGCAACATCTGAATATTTCATCGATACTAGTTGAAATTCATTAGATGTTAAAACCCGATAACTTTCGATGACATCCGATAGGTGAATAGAATGGGTAAAAACGATTTGAAAATCATTACCCGAATTTAATAATAAATAACTTACATTCGGCTGCTCATTTCTTGTTTCCGTCAAAACTAATGCTTTTTGGAATGGAATGAAACTTGCTGCACAGCAAATTACAACAAAACTTACAATGAACCACTTTTTCATAAACATTCACCATTAAAAATGCCTCTGAAGCATTTTTTGCAACAGAGGCCTTTGCATTGTATTACTTGTTTACTTCGTCAAAATACTTTTGTGCACCTGGGTGAACGTCAATACCAATTCCATCTAAACCTGTTTCAGCCTTAATGAATGCACCTTTTGCATGACTAATTTTACCTACGTTATCATAGATCGCTTTTGTCATAGCATAAACTAAATCTTCTGGAAGATCTTTGTTAACTGCTAACATCGCACCTACTGATACAGCTGGAACCTCTTTTTCTAAACCATAAATACCCGCTGGAATTGCATCTACTGCATAGTATGGATATTTAGCAATTAGCTCAGCTGCTTTGTCTGCTTCTACTGGCACAATGTGAACACCATTCGTCGCATTAAGTGCTTCTACCGCACCTGTTGGGTAACCCGCAGTAATGAATGCTGCATCAATTTGACCTGATTGGATTCCATCTGCTGACTCACCGAAATCTAAGTTTTGTGCTTTAATGTCATCCATTGTTAAACCATGAATTTCTAATAATTGCTCAGCGTTTGCGTAAGTACCTGAACCAGGAGCACCTACAGAAACTTTTTTACCTTTTAAATCTGCGAATGTTTTAATATCTGATTTAGATAATGTTACAAGTTGAACTGTTTCTGGATACAACGCACCTAATGCTGAAACCTTATCAATTGTTTGACCTTCAAACATTAATGTTCCGTTAGTTCCATAATAAGCGATGTCTGTTTGAACGAAAGCTACGTCACCTTCGCCATTTTGTAATGCTGTCATATTAGCTGCAGAAGCTTGAGAAACTTCAGCTGTTGTTTTTACGCCTGTATCAGAAGTGATTAAATCCGCAAATGTACCACCTAATGGGTAGTATGTACCTTGCGTACCACCTGTTAAAATACTTAAATATTTTACATCGCCAAAATCCGCTTGTGCTGTTGTATCTGTATCAGCAGTTGAATCAGCAGGTTTCTCTGTATCTTTACCTGAATCTTCATCACTACCGCAAGCTGCTAACACTAATAGTAAAGCGCTTACCATAGTTAGAAGTAATAGTTTATTCTTTTTAAACATGTTAAATCCCCCTCTTTTTTACAACTCTAGTCTATTTTACATGCATAATTATTTAAAAGTCAAACAATTTTAAAGATATCGTTTATATCAACAATTCGGAATAACCTCAAAAATGCACTAATAAACTAGTAAAAATCAATATTAACTAAGTGCAAAACTATGAATATAGTAAGTTGTGGATAAATGTGGAAACCCGGCGCATAAGAAATGAATAAATTAATATTTCAGATACTCTGTGCATCCTAAATAACTAATCCCTATTTTATATAGAAACAAAAAAACTGCGCCCAAACCTCGGACACAGCATCATTTAATAACACCACAAACCATTCGAGCACCTGAATTTCCTGAAGGATCTGTTTTGTAGTCATCTTCCTTTTCATGAATGATAATCGAACTACCATCCGCATCAAATAAAGAATTTACTTCTCCCTTTTTCAATGTAAATTGAGGCGCAATAAAATTTAATTGAACTTCACCATTTTCATCAACAACTAAATTTGGCAAGTCACCTACATGTGGTCCGAGTGGGTTTTCAACACCGTGCTTTTTGATTGTCGGATTATAATGGGCACCCGCGGATTCAAAAGTAGGTTTTTCACATTTTCCAACTTCATGAATATGAATGCCATGCTCACCTGGTGGTAAGCTATTCAATTGGGCCGACAACTCTACCCCTTTTCCCGTCTCTTGGAAAGACACCTCACCGATAAACTCGTCATTTGTATTGTACATAAGCGCTTTAGCAGTCAGTGTTTCTGGCGCACTTACTGGAACGCTTTTTGATTGAAATAAATTACAACCACCTAATAACAATACAAGTGGCACTAACATAAGTAAATATCTCATTCTTCACCTCCTCGTCAGTAGCGTCACCAGGAAAAGAGGTTTTTATTCCATTGTTAGCAATAAACTTCATAACACGAAAATCAAAGGGGTAACTCTAATTTCTCCGTTTTTTGACGATATAAATATGAAAGGAGAGGATACTTTTGGATATTAATTCTATGATGTCTGCTCAACTTGCTTCACTGCAACAAACATTGCAAATGAGCATTCTAGACAAGTCAATGAACAATGGCGCTGCTGGTGTAATCAAAATGATGGAAGAGCTACCACAGCAAACAGCCGCAGCTCACCCTTACAAAGGCCAAGTAATTGACATTCAAGCTTAACTTACTTCAGCAATAAGTCCTCCACTTCTATCAGTGGGAGATGAATGCCAAATAATCACTTGGTTCTGTATGATTCACCCCTGGCTGAACCAAGTTAATGCCCCGGCGGATGTCACAGATTTTTAAGGGGAATTTTTCGAGCGAGCTCGAAAAATTCTGGACGCAATTACGCCGAGGCGTAATTGATTTTGTAAAGACGCCCATTCATTTGAGCGTCTTTTTTTAATATACTAATTACTAAAGGGCATTGTTGGTTGTAAACCGCATGTTAAACATTCGTTAAATTGCTTGGAAATGCTGGTTTTCGGGTAATATGAGTATTACAATGAAATTAACTTCTTTCAGCAGAAGAAGAGTACATCTGCTGAAAGAAGTTAATGCCCCGGCGGATGTCACAGATTTTTAAGGGGAGTTTTTCGAGCACACTCGAAAAAAATCTGGACACAATTACGCCAAGCCGTAATTGATTCAAATAAAAGGAGTGGTTTTTATAGGAATTCATGCATTTTTTACAAGCTTAAATGATTTGGAGCGCATCATCCGTTGTCCGGGACGTTTTAAATATGAAGAGCATAATGTCGCAGCCCACTCTTGGAAGGTTTCGCAATATGCCATGTTTTTTGCCACACTTGAAGAACGCGCGGGTAATACCATTGATTGGAAATCCCTATATGAAAAAACAATCAATCACGATTTTGCCGAAGTGTTCATTGGGGATATAAAAACACCAGTCAAACACGCGAGCCTTGAGTTAAAGCAAATGCTTGCACATGTAGAAGAAAAGATGATGGAAAAATTTATTTTTGAAGAAATTCCACCCGATTTACAAGACGTATTTTTAGCTCGTATGAAAGAAGGGAAAGACGCAACAATTGAAGGTCGTTTACTGGAATTTGCAGATAAGCTCGACCAATTTTATGAGTCCTTCGCCGAATTAAAACACGGAAACACTGATCGAGAATTTGTTTATATGTATCAGACAGCTCTCACTAAATTGCTTCAAATACCGCTTCAAGTGAGTGTACTTTATTTCAAAAACGAAATATTAGCAGACGTCATCGCGGAAAAAACGACAATCGATATTGCCCAGCTTACGAATCAAATTTTACAAAACCATAAAGATTAACACCAGAAGGCTTCCCATTTAAACGAGGAAGGCTTTTTTTAATATCGCATACCACTGAAAATCAAAAACAACCGACATCAATTAATGTTTGATTTTCCCGCAAAATATTTGACTTTTTCCTTTAAACAAGCTTTGTTGCACATCTTAAAAGGTTCAGTTATTATTACATTAAGGCTACGTTGTACGTACGAATATTAAGTTTTAACCTTTATGCTTATACAGGGAGTTTTACATCGAAGTACGAATGGCGTGCCCAGGTTTTTAACTTGGGATAGACAGGAATACTTTTGCGAACACCCACTTTGAGGAGTGGTGGTTTAAAACTTTCTATAATAAACTACGGCAATGTGGCTTACCTACATAAAGCGCATACCAGTAATGGTTTATGGGCACTCTCTCCTTTAATGGTGAGGGTGTTTTTTTATAGGTAAAATTGGTGTTGGGGTTAAATTGGGGTTAAACTTTAAGATAATTTATTATAAATAATAGCAAAGACCACTCTTAAATTGAGTGGTCTTCTTTCATTCATTAAAAAGTAAAATCAAAATCATTTAACGCAGCTGTTAGATCCGCTTTAGATTCTTTTTCTTTAGTTGGTTCATTTGATTTCAATAAATCACTCAACCCCAAATCATCCAGTGATAAATCGAAATCATCATCCGCTTTACTATCAATCGATTCGATACTAGCGCTTGCAAAGTTAATCTGTTTATTACGTTCAATAAATTCGTTATACTCCTCAACTAACCCTTTTGATAATCGCCCAGGTAAAACATCCGCTTTGTAAAATGAATACGCCGTGACCATCCCCTCGTTCTTTTCCTGCACATATCCACTGAATACCGTACCGTTAATTGGTAGCATCTCATGTAAATGTTCCGTAGCACTTTCGATAAATCCGCCATTCCCATAATCCTTTTTTGAATCTAACGCAGCCAATAATCCCACGTGATGTACTTTGGTTACTGTATCACCATCTGTTAATTGTACCGGTTCATGCATATTGCTACTTTCAATTGCCTTTTTAAATAGCTTTGTAACATCTGATGAACCTTCAATAACTGATGAAGATAACTCTTGTTTCGATAGCACCAAGCACCCTTTATGTTCCGTTAATGCACGTTTTAGGTCCTGACTATCCATTACTACACTCGTACCGCCTTGTGTGGCTGCTGTATTGATTTCATGGAACGTGCTAGCAATCTCGTAATTGGCATAATCCCGGTAATTATCAAACTGCTCTTTTTTAACTTGTGGTAGGCTCTTAAATGCATCGTAGAAAAATTGATTATCTGGGAACATAACGAATGAAATACTTTTCGTTACATCGTTGGCAAGTCCCCAAATTTTCGTAGCGAATTTATTAACCTGTCTCAATACGTCCGGGCCATCATTGCGCAATGGTAGGCATGCGATCACGCCCAACTTAATAAAATTTTCTTCTGCGATTGCCAATGCTTTTTTATTAAATTCAACTTGATTTTCCTTGTATTTATCCAGACCAAACTTGTTGATCATCGCTTCAAGCACTTTTTTTATTTTCGGCTTGTTATGCATATCGTGGAAATCTTCAATTGCTTTAACGATGGTCGATGTACCAGTACCTCCACCTAACCCAGCTACAAATAAAACTAAGTCGTCTTTAGTGCCTAATTTTTTATTAATAAAATTATGCATTGTCGCTTGTACTTTTACATCATGGTCTAAAATCTTAATTGCCTTTTCAGGATTTTTACCAAGACCACCTAAGTTAAGGCTAATGCGGTTATCCGGATCAATGAAACGCAACTCTTTTAAATCACCATTATTTGAATTTAAAGCTAAACAGTTATAAGTTTGTTCTCCCGCTGCTGTTGTGTATTTTGCAAATACGTCTACGATGCGGGAACCTGCTTGACCAAAGCCTACTGCCGTTATGTTTAATGCGGGATTATTCGTAATAAATGATTTAACCATTGTTTGTTACCTCCATGTTTTGTTTTATATGAATTGCTACTTGAACACCTCTATCGGTCAGCTTAATAAACTTATGTGGGTGCTGTACCTCATAGTTTATTAATGATGCATAAGCCAATCTATCAACGATGCGCTCTGCCGTCTTACGGTCAATATGAGTGTCTTGATTAGCAAATGCAACCAATGTATTGTCTGCGTTTTTAACTCCTACTCTGCGTGCAATCTTGACGTTATCCGTGATAGTTTTAACGGTAACTGGTGTAGCTGTCTGCATACATTGAGCAATGTAAAATAGCACTTTTACATTGCCTATATCTTGCTTGATAATGTCCGCGAACAACATGCATAAATCGTCGTTAAACTCCATATAATCACCTCAATTTTATAGATACTACATATAAGAACTACACTTTTAATAAATAATACAAACTGTTGATAATGTAAGGTTTAATGTAGTAACTACATATAGGAACTACACCAATTCCGACTCGTAAAACCAATGTCTTTCACCCAGCACTTCCACAAGATACAATTTGCGCCTACTATTAAGTTGTTTACTATCCACAAGGTATCCCGATTTGTTAATAAGATGTGGATAATAATATAGGAAGAAATCCGCATCATCTGATTGGTTATCGATGTTAATAATTACATTGTCTCCAATTGCATGTTTCGCTATTGGAATATCAAATGAAGTGGATAAAATATCATCAATCGTAAGTTGCCCTTGTTGCTGCATGTATTCAAAATGTGTCATTTGGCTTCAATCCCCAGAACTAATAACGCTAATTCAATCCCGCGTATTTCCGCCTCAATTAAATCCTTTGCTTGGCTATCACCTTTTAATTTAGCTGCTAAGGAACGATGATTATTCAAATGCTTGAATAATCGTTCAACGTTCTTTTTATCGATTTTCATATTGTTCACCCCAATTTCGCTAATATTCTTTTTCGTTCCGCTTCAAAATCAATACTGTTATTCACAACTTCATTGTTTAACTCATGTCGACTATGAAACCATTCTGGAATTGCTTCACGGCCCCTTTGAACTGATTGAGTATTGATTGCTGGGTTGATAGGTTGAACAAATAATTGTTCGACTTGGCGCTTGATCATTGAGCTGTACATAGCAAATTGATTTTTAACATTTCGTTTGCGGACTAAATCATGCATTGCTTTTAAAACGATTTGCTCCAGCTGTAAATACGGAACGCTATGACTATGCATGTATTGCTTTAATCGACCAAAAGCGATTTTGCAAAGCTCCTCAAACGCCTGAATGTTTTCCACAGAATTTGGTTGATAAATGTCTCTTAATTGCAGTTTTAAATCTAAGGGCGTAGAATGCGCATTTACGTTATTACTTACAGGATTTACGAAAGGATTAGAGCAAAGATTAAAAGAATTATAAGCTTCCGTCTGATTTTTCATGTCTTGCGCCCTACTGCTACGTGGTGTTTCGTGTTTTGCTCGCGTTATCATTTCCCGCGGTTGCTCTCGCATTATCATTTCGTGTGAAAAATTTAAGATGCTGTAATAATTAGCACCTTGAATGCCGTTTAATTTCGTGCCTTGCGTGATTGCGATGATGTTTAAATCATTTAATCGTTTAATCCGCCCTGCTAACTGTTACTCGACTGCATCCCACTTTCTGCGCAATCGTTTCAAATTTTAAACGTGCTGTACCAATTGGTGTAAATGCATGTGCTGCAATAACACGTAAAATGTTACGGTTGCTCACTGGGAGCTCACTTGCATTGTGGTAAATGTGATTGCTAACCGCTTGATCCATTTCTTCTACTGATGAAAAAATGTTCGGTCTGTGTGTTGCTATGATGTTCATTGTGTTTCCTCCCCGTTCGGTTTATTAAGTAACTTTACAGTTTCATTATACATATATAAATTACTTTGTAAACGTTCCTAGGTTAATATTTATATTTATTCGTTTACTTAGTAACTAAAAAGTGTATAATAAAACTAGGAGTAACAAGGGAAAAGAGGTGTTTTTATGGGAACAGAAGAATTAAAAATTTTATTTATTAAAACAGGAAAAACAGTTAAAGAAATTGCAGAAGAGATGGGGACATCATCACAAAATTTATCCAACAAAATGCGACGTGACGATTTTAAAATGAGTGAATTAAAACAAATCGCTGCTATCTGTGGAGTAAGACTCGAAGCTAATTTCGTGTTAGAAGATGGAACTAAAATTTAACGAGAGGAACTGATGAATAATGGAAGAACAATATTATCTAGTTCGATACAAGTGGAGAAGTCGTCACGGGCAGGACGAGTGGGTAACGGGGACAGAATTAATCAAAGGTACTCCTGAACCTTTTTGGCAAAAAAAAAATTATACAGAACGGAACCAAAGAGAATATAAAGATTTTAGTTATAACTCGATTACTAAAAAACAGTATGATGATTTTAAAATAAAGTTAACAACAGACGACAAATAGTTGTCTGTTTTTTTGCTATGTCGTTTTATCTATAAATCCAGTAAAATGGAAACGAGGTCATAAATCACACTGCGGAGGATTAACCATGTTGAAAAAGTTGATTAGTAAGAAGAAACGACAATTAAAGAAGCAAGCGAAAAAAGCCTTATATGATGCAGTTGGAGTTAAACCAATTAAAAAGCCAGGTTCAATAATTAAGAAGAAACGTAAACCTTCTTTGAAGAGAATGATAAAAAAGTTATTTTAATTCCATTATTTTGTAGCTGACTTACAATAGTAAATTTGATATAGTTCTATCTGTATGAAAAATTACATAATTGGGGGAGATTTACAATGAAGAGATTATTTTATGTTGGTGCATTATCAGCATTATTATTAGCTGCGTGTAGTGACGAAAAAGAGGATGCTACAACACCAGTTATTACACAAACGGATGCTAACACAAAAGAAATTTCTGAGCCTACTGTTAAAGATGATAATTCAGGCAAATTAACTGAGGAAAAGTTTAAGCAGATTAAAGATGGAATGACATATGAAGAGGTAATTAAAATCGTTGGGGCTGAAGGTAATGTTATTTCTGAAACAGGAGCTGCGGGCGACCCATACCACACTATTATGTATGAATTTGAAACAGATGGCATTTTATCATCTTCTACAATGATGTTCCAAGGTGGAAAATTGATGAATAAAGCTCAATTTGGAGTTGAAACTTCTGATGTTGAAATTACCCTTGAACAATTTAACAAAATAGAAAATGGCATGACGAAAGATCAAGTGTTTGAAATCCTTGGTGGCGAAGGTGCAGTTATATCTGAATCTGGCGACACTGTAATGTACAGTTACAACGGCACTTCATTTGGCGGTAATGCTTCGTTAATGTTCCAAGGTGGAAAGTTAATGAATAAATCGCAAATGGGATTAAAATAACTATCACTTTAACAATAAATAAAACAACAAAAATAAGCCCTCCACAGATAAAATTGTGGAAGGCTATTTTTTAATTTGCATATGATCTAATTTGATATTTAACACCATCAATTTCTGCATCCTTCATTTCCGTTAATTTTATTACAATCTTGTTGTCCTTGAATTGGATAAATGTAGCGCCGTCCGAAAATACTACTTGCTTTAACTCGTCGATATGATACTTGCTCTCAAATATTAAATTTACACCGCAATTTGTTATGAATTTATACTTGTGCATCATCTCACCCCCCTTAACAGCAATTTACAGTAAATTGGTAAAAAAATCTATAAAAGAGGGAGATTTCTCTTTTAGGTCTCGCCAGATTTATGCAAAGTGAAGAACAACTCAAACAAAAGAAAATACTACTACATCAACCGTTTGATTTATTTGTATAAAAATATGTATAAACACCATTCATAAGAGTAGACACGAAACCTTGATTTAACAACATCCGTGGCTTGATTGTGTTTTTCAAAACTTTCATTTGGAAACGTTTTTACCTTATCGTTTTAATTGTAAATATTTTTACAAAATGACGAATATAAGTAAATAAAGTTATTGTATTACAAAAATAGTTATGTTAGTATATTAATACCTCGAGGCGTTTATTTTATATATAAAATTAATTAATGCGCTTAAATGTTTTGTGTTACATAGAAAGATAATCTGAGTGAATAATTTAATATAAACTGTTCGTCAGATTTTTTCTAAGATAAATAATGAATATAAAATTAGGAGTGATTTTTGATGGCAACACAAGTACGTTCTGATGCTACTAATCTCGGAAAACAATGGGGAGAAGCATTAGGCAATACAAAAACAGGAAAAGCACTTGATAAAGCTGCAAAAGAAGTAGGTCAAGTGTTTGTAGATTATGGAAAAGCAATTAATAAAGCAGCTAATGAAACAGTGTATGGAAATGCAAAAACTCCTGACGCTGTAGCGGGTGGAGCATTTGCAAATGCTCTTGCAGAGAGGAGTTTATCCAGTGCAGCAAGAGGCGGAGCATTGGGGTTACTTGGAGAATTTGGTTATAGATCAGTTAAAAATGTAGCTACGGATGTTTTTGGGTATGGAAAATAAATATTCTTGTGAAAGTGAAATCATATTTTCACTTCATTTCTCAATTTCAATATGAGTATAACTTTTAATACTTTTATAAAATTGGATTCTGTAAAGTTAGCGTATATAAGTAATTCAGAAGAAAAAAATGTAATAGATTTAGTAAGTAAAGACAATATCCAGTGGGAAATAAAAGATGATGAAAAATTTGATATTTGTTTTTATGCTTTCATTGTAAATGAGCAATTTTGGGTTTGTGATACAAACAATAGCAAAGTGGCAAAAATAAATAATGGTTTCTTTTCTATATACTCTTCTTTGATTTCTAATTCACAGGCCAAAATTTCAAAAACGAATAGTCTTTTTTGTAGTGGCTTTTTACAAGGGTCACTTGAACCAATTAAACCTAAATCAATTTTTAATAATTTAGATGATGAAATTTGCTTTTGGTCTGAAATTAGCGGTGTAACAAGTGATGCTCTTATTATTTTTCAAATTATCGATCCTAACGGGAATCTTTATTTTATGGATCATGAATTATTACATGAAAATAATAAAAACGGTATTAGAAATTATTATGCTGTATTAAAAACGAGCTCAAAACTTATACGTGGTGAATGGACTTTTGAATTAATATATAAAGAGAATATACTCTGTTCAAAAAAAGTTACTTATAATATTCTTAATACTAGTTATAAAAAACATGAAAACCATTATGCTAAAAATACAGCTTTTAGACTAGACATAAGAATGTAAGGAGCCATTTGCTATGAAGTTAAATTCTAAATCTAATTTACATTTTCGTTTTGTATTATATCTTTCTTATTTAATTTTAATTTGGTATCCAACTAACATCTATTTACTTATTATCCCAATAGTTCTAACTTTACTAGATGAAGAGAATAAGTATATAAGGTATAAAATGTTGGGTATAGTCTTAGCTGCATGCATTACCTTCTATTTTTATTTGAATAATTTAGATATAGAGCAACAAATTGGGCTTTCATTAGTTTTTTTATATTTAGGATTTTCTGATATTTTGAAAAAAGCATTTAAAAAAAATACTATTTGAAACTGAGACATAATTAGCTGGAATGGTACATTCTAGAAAACCTTTTTAAGGGGCTCCTCATACCCATCAAGTTAAGAAAAAAGTTTAATATTTTTCAAAAAGCGCCAACTTCTTAGTACTAACTAAAAAGTTGGCGTTTTTTTATGATGCCCATATACCAAGAAATGAAAATACTTTATAAGCGTAAAGATTTTATTTTGAGTAATCTTTTGAAACAGTTTTTGCTGAAAAATAGCTACTTTTTAAAAGATTAGCGATGTTATCTCAAAACCCGTCGTTTATGAGACATTTATTCCTTATCGTTGTAAATCTGCAATTTTATGATGCTACCCCTATAAGTTCTATATATGCAAAAAGCCCGCCACTACTTAGAAGTAAACAGTGTGACGGGCTTTGATTATTTAAATTTACGGTCAATATTGATAAAGGCTTATTTTGTACCGTTCATATTTCTTTCAAAGGAAATTCAAAAACTAATAATATAATTCCATAACAAAACTAGACTCATCTTCATTCACAATAAAGCCCATTTCTCTATAGAATTCTGGTAAACCAGGAGTATCATTTTTATCTTCATCCGTCAACTCTCCAATTATTTTTTCATACATGTGTTCTCTAGCATACAAAATGAGCGCATCAATTAAAATTCTTCCATTCCCTCTTCTTTTGGTTATAGCATCAATATCTATTATGGATACCACTTTATTTGGTGAACAGATTCCATCTAATTTACTACAACTATATTCCTTACTTAATGATGCATGTACATCTGGAGTTTGTCTCATGTATGAATTTTTCATTGAAATATTTAGACTATTATGAGTTACTCTTTTTATTAAAACGTATGGTTCTCCCTTATTAATCCCTATATCAATAATTGATTCATATTTGGATTTTTTAATTTCCTCAATATATTGGATTAACTTCTGTTTGTCTTTCAGCAGTAAAATTTCTTGCTTCAAATCCATAATATTTCGATCGTCATTTTTAATCGTTTCCTTGTACACTTCAATATTTTTCTTCTTGTAGATACCTAAACCAAACATCTCTTCACCACATCTCCTAAATTTCTTACTATTAATTTACTATATCTCCCTAAAAATCCATAATAAAAGCAATATTATTTTTATTAACTTTTCACTTTATAAACTAAAAAAAGCCCACTATCACTGCTATTAAACAGTAATGATGGGCTTTTATAATAACTTCTATTTTAATTTAGCTACAGAACGATGAGCAATAATTAACTTTAATCCCGCATAATCGCCATTTGTCATGGTTCCTTCATCAAACTTATCTAACCATGATCCATCGATGATTTTTTTATCTACCGCTTGTTGCAGCTCATCTCTTACTGCACTTTTCGTTGTTTCTGATGTAAAGTCCAATTTGTCCACCTCTTCTTTTTTAATCGGTTCCGTGTCCGTTAGTTTAATTGGCTTAAACGATTTTAACACTGGCCACTTACCTGCAGCAATTTGACTTGCTGCATAACCTCGACTGTATTCGATGTGAGGTGCATCATAAAATGACTTCCAATCACCACCCCAGCTAAATCCAAGTTCTTTTGCAATAGCCGCTGCACGTTTCCAATCCTTGCCGACAACCCAGTCAATATTCTTCCCAAATCCATCACATGTAACAAAATCTAAAGCTAGTCCAAAATTGTGCATAGACGTTCCTGGCTTTGCTTTTGTAACGACTTTAGCTGAAGGATTTGAATAATTTTTACCGTTGTAATAATAATTTTTACGTCCTTTTCCATATAGTACGGCTTGATCTATATTAGTACGCAAGCCATCTGTAAAAATAATAAAGACATCTTCAGCCCAACATCGACGAATTAATTCGACCGCACGTGCATGAACGTCTTTATGTGTTTGGTTCGATTTATTACGTTTGAACGCTTCTTTCAAATATTGTTCGATAGGTAATTTACTCATCATTCATCACCCGTTTCTTTTTTTGCATTTAAATATTGCTCCCGTTCAGAAAGTCTTTTGTTAGCACGTGCCGCCTTATGTTCAATTTCATCGGCAACGCGATTTAAAACTGCTTGTGGAATCCATACATCCCAACCGGCACGATATACATTCGCTGTCATTGAACGCCACATTGGTAATCCGAAGTTTAATAAAAGATAACCAAATGCTACATAGGGTAATCCTAACGCAACATCAACGCGATAGGCCGCAAATAAAATGAGTACGATAAACGCTGTACGATACCCACCATTAATGCCATACTCACTGGCGTATGAACCATCTCTTTTAGATGCCGCACGTCCCGCAATCCAATCTAATACAAGTAATACAGTGAAGATACCCATAGCAGTCAATGTAATGCCGGTACCATACATAAAATTAAGTATTCCTAATGTCGTTGCTCCAACTGTACCTGCAATTGGATTAGCAACAAGTAAATTTAAATAATCTTTAACAAAATGCAATGTAAATCAGCTCCTTTTCAATATAAAAAGGACACGTCTATTGACGCATCCTCATATTTATATAACCTTAAAATCTTTACAGGAATTTCTTTAATCTGTTTTTATCATCTATTTCAAAACCATATTTTGAATAATACTTCACTTGGCGATTTCTTTGTTCTACTGAATCTGAAACCATATGACCCGTTATAACTTTCACATTTTTTTGCTTCGCTATGTCAATTGCGGTTGCCATTAATAAATCACCATACCCCCTACTCATTGCGTCATTCAAAACTTGAATATCTTGAATTTGCATTGTTGTTTCTTTAAATACTAAATACATGAGAGCCCTATGGTATTTTTGTTTTATATAGCTGGTTAAAAAAATTGTAGCAAATTCAACAATCAAATCTTCCGGATAACTCACCAATACAGATTCACCATATTTTGTTTTATAAATATTATTGAAGTACTTTTCATCATGAAAGCCTATTTCATCAGCTCTCATTTTTTCTTTTACTATTCTATCAAGATTCACTTTTTCTATAATTCTTTTCATTGTCATTTCACCCCACTATAGTAATTATTCTATAGTAGGGTGATTTTTCTTTCAAATGACTTTAATTATTCAGCTAAAAATCCAACGCCTGAATCAACAAGAATTTCTTTTACACCCCCTTGTAAAGACGCTGGTACTTCACCAAATTTTGTTTTGCTTAAAATTACACGTTGCGCGAAAAACATTGCCATCATGGTCTCACCTCCCTTCAAGTACAATAAAATCCATTGAAAAAAACTCATCATTCATATACCTTCATTGCAATTTCAGTAATTAGGTCCTCCATGAATTCCATGCGCTCTGTGTTCGCTTGATTTTGAAGCTTCAACAATTTATTTTCTTGTTCTAAACGTGCAGCCATTTCCTTCTCTGTTTCCTCGACACCAAATTTTTTCTTATCGCCCATGCTTCCATCTGGATTGCGTACTGTGTATTCAAATGGCATTTAGTCCACCGCCCCTGAAATTAGATGTATTTTGTGGTTATATGATAAATCTGTTCGTGATTGAGTTATTTTTAGAATGATATTTTGTTTTACTTCTAACCCCTCGTATTCATAGGTATCTTCTAAAGTTCCATCATTCATTGGTGCAGTATTAACAGGGGTAAGTGTCACGTAATTCTCTTGCTCGCCAACTAATGTCATAGATAACTCTACTATTAAATCAAGGTCCACATCTCGTTCAATGAACAATAAAACGCCCTTTGCAGATCCTTTAGGTGGCTCGATTCGATACCTCGCTACTGAATCCAAAATAGGCGTTTTTACTTCAGTTTTATTTAATTTGATTGTTTTACTGACTTTGAAATTATAGCTGTCCGTTAACTCGACAACGATTGTATTTTGTCCGACTTGTAATTGAGATAGTGCAATGTCAAATGCCCATTTTCCGTCAGTAATTTCGAGTGCTACGCTGTTACCGCCGTTAATTCGGTAGGCAGCTGAAACGGGGTTGCCGTCTGGATCACTAGCAGTACCTGTGATTGAAAACTTGTCCGTGTTAATATTACCGTTCGGCTGCACTGTATCAACGGTTAATACTGGTGGACGGTTTGGTACAACGTAAAATGTGCGCTCAGTGATAGCTGATTGACCACCATCGCCGTCCTGTGCCCAGATTTTTAATGTGTGGGGAACGCCGTCAGTAAGGCTACC